>NZ_JBSEHC010000007.1:0-271344 GCF_056856495.1 Candidatus Accumulibacter propinquus | reverse complement strand
GGCATCGGCCAGGGTCTGGCCACCTCGTCGACGGAATACAGCACCTCGGCGCTGGGCACGGTCGCCAGCGCCACCGGCGCCGAAGCCTACCGCGCGGGCCTGGGGTCGGGTGTCGGCAAAGCCCTCGACCGACTCGCCCAGTACTACATCAAGCTCGCCGAGAACACCTTCCCGGTCATCGAGGTGGATGCCGGCCGCGAAGTCGACGTGGTGATCACCAAGGGCGTGCGCATCGACGTCCCCATGACGGCGGGCGACCCGTCTTCTGCGCGCCTCGCCCACTCCCCCAACTCCCCCGAAACCCGCTATCTGGAGACCTCCGACGATGGCAACTACTGAATCCCTGTGCGGGCCCCGGCGCGTGCTCGTCGCGGCCTTGAGCGCGACACTGCTCGGTGCGTGCGTCTGCGCCAAGGCCGCCACGCCCGAGGAGAAGCGCCTGCTGAGTGCCCTGCAGAAAGCACATCCGGGCACGTACTTCACCGAAGTCACCCGCTCGCCCATCGGCGGCCTCTATGAAGTCTGGATGAACGGCAACGTGGCCTACGTCTCGGCCAGCAACCCGCGCTACTTCCTCTTCGGCCGCCTGTTCGACACCGAGACCCTGCGCGACCTCACCGGCCCGAAACTGGCCCGGGCCGACAGTGTGAATGGCCCCCGAGGATCGGCCCCGGAACCCGCGCGCACGGCAGCGGCCCCGGTCCGCTTCGATCGACTGCCGCTCAGTGATGCGATCAAGACGGTCCGCGGCGATGGCCAGCGCAAGGTGGCCGTCTTCAGCGATCCCAACTGCCCCTACTGCAAGCAACTCGAGTCCGAGTTGGCCGGCCTCGACAACGTCACCCTCTATACCTTCCTCGTCCCCTTCCAGGGCGAGGCCAAGCCGATCGCCATCTGGTGCGCGGGGGATCGCGCAGAAGCCTGGCAGCGCCTGATGCTCCACGGCGACGACAGTGCGCTCAAGACCGATGCCGCCTGCGACCACCCGATCGCCCGCAACCGGGCACTGGCCCACCAACTCGGCGTCCAGGGCACGCCCACCCTGATCTGGGCGGACGGCAGCCGCACCGAGGGCTTCGTGGGACGTGCGGTGCTGGAAGCACGCCTCGCGCAGATCGCTTCACCAACGACGCCGCAAGCCACCGCGGAGCAGCAGCCATGAAGACGCTCGTGCTGCGCATTGGCGCCCTCTGCCTGCTGCTCCCCTTGGGTGCCTGCATGAACATGTCCGGATTGGGCGGCGACTCGAAGTACGCCTGCAAGGCTCCGGAGGGTGTCGCCTGCGACTCGGTGTCGGGTACCTACGCCAACGCGATCCACAACAACCTGCCCGGCCAACGGGCCAAACGCTCGGCCGCCCTGCGGAAAGAAGCCTCCGAAGCGAATCCGCCCGAATCGCCCCGGCCCGCCCCATCGTCCGTCGCCACCGGCGATGCCGACACGGTTGTCACGCCCAGCCCCTTGCGCTCCCAGGCCCGCCTGCTGCGCTTGTGGATCAAGCCCTGGGAAGACGCCGACGGCGATCTCTATGACCAAGGCTACGTCTATGTCCAGGTGGACAACGGCCAGTGGCTGATCGACCACGTCCAGCGCCAGATCCGCGACGCCTATGCGCCACTCAAGGCGCCACCCAGGTCAGGAACGGAAACCCCGGCCGAGCCGAACGCCGGCGCCAACGCGCCGGCCGCGCCGATGTTGCCGCAACGGCCCCCGTTCCCCGGGCCCAATGCCAACCATCCGCAGTGAGGTCGCCATGAACGCCCCCCACAGCAATCCCCCGATCGGCCCCCATCCCGGCCACCGGCAACCGCAGCGCTTCCCCTTCGCCCAGCCCGTCGATACGCCGGCCGAGCAGTTCGCCAACTGGCTGCCCTACTCCGCTTATCTCGCCCCCGAAAAAATCTTCGTCAACCGCGACAGCATGGGCGTCATGCTCGAGCTCATGCCCCAGTCGGGCGCCGACGAGCGCATGGCGGAAGTCCTGGTCTCGCTCTATGCCAACTGCCCGCCCGGCACCGGCATCCAGTTCCACCTGTTCGGCTCACCCCAGGTGCGCACCCAGTTGCGCCACTACGCCAACCTGCGGGTCGAGGACGAGGATCAGGCGGAGCAGGCCAAGCAGTGGGGCCGCCCGGCCCGCAACGGGAACCTGTTCAGGAAACTCGCCCGCCAGCGCGTCGGCCACCTGCTGCAGGGCGCGCAGAAGTCGCTCACCGCCGGCTTCCACTACACGATCCGGGACTTCCGGCTGATGCTCTCCGTCGCTTTTCCCGGCGACCCCGAGGATCTCAACAAGCGCGACGAGTTGATGGCGCTGCGCGATTCCATGTCGTCCACCCTGCGCTCTGCCTCGCTCCCCAACCGCGTTTGCGATGCCGCCGACCTGATCAACTGGTGCGCCCTCTTCACCAACCCCGACCGCATCTCCCAGACCGATGCGCCGGACCTGCACTACGACGATGGCCGCGAGTTGCGCGACCAGATCGTGGACTTCGACACCATCCAGGACCCGCACCCCAGCGGCCTCACCCTGTGGAAGGAAGCCAGCCCCGAGGTACTGGAAGCGCGCTTCTTCTCGATCAAGAGTTTCCCGGAACGCTTCGCGCTGTGGCAGATGGGCTCCCTCATCGGCGACCTGATGCAGCCGGCCTTGCAGTACAGCGCGCCCTTTCTGCTCACCCTGGGCGTGCAGGTGCTGGACCCCAACGTCACCAAGTCGGTGGTCACCGCCAACCATGTGCGGGCCACCCAGAACGCCAAGTCGAAAATGGCCGACGTGATGCCGGACGTGAATAAAAAGCTCCAGGACTGGACGGCGGCGGCGGATGCCATCGACACCGGCGGCAGCCTGGTGAGCCTGTATCACCAGTTGGCGCTGTTCACTGCCCCGAACAAGGCGGTCGCCGCCCACGAAGCGGCCAATGCCATCTGGCGCGGCCGCGGTTTCCAGTTGAACGCCGATGCCTACATGCATCGCCAGGCCTTGCTCGCCAGCCTCCCCATGATGCTGACCGAGAAGTTCCACCGGGACCTGGTCAAGATGCGGCGCGTCACGCGCAAGACCATGGCCAACGCCATCCACATGGCGCCGCTGATCGCCGAGTGGCGCGGTACCCGCACCCCGGCCCTGGTTTTCGGCGGCCGGCGCGGGCAGCTGATGACCCTGGACATCTTCGACAACGATCTCGGCAACTACAACTTCGCCATCATCGGCGCGCCAGGCTCGGGCAAGTCGGTGCTGATGAACGAGATGGCCTGGTCCTATCGGGCGATCGGCGCCAAGGTCTGGATGCTCGACCTCGGCCGCAGTTTCGAGAAGCTGTGCCGCAAGGCCCAGGGCACCTACATCGAATTCCGTCCCGACGTGGACATCTGCCTCAATCCCTTCACCCACATCGTCGACATCAACGAGGACATCGACATGCTGGTGCCGGGCATCGCCAAGATGTGCTCGATGCAGCACACCCTGGAGGAAGTCCAGTACAAGGCCATCTCGGCCATGGTCCTCAAGCTCTGGCGGGAGTACGGCAACGAGTTGCGCATCACGGGGCTGCGCGACGCCTTCAAAGGCGGAACCATCGAGGAACTGGGCGTAGTCAATGACCAGCGCATCAGGGATCTGGCCATCATGCTCAACCCCTACGCCAAGGGCGGGCAGTACGAGCGCTTCTTCGAGGGCAAGAACAACGTCGATTTTTCCAACGACTTCATCGTCATCGAGAACGAAGAGTTGAAGCGCCGCCCGGACCTGCACGCGGTGGTCAACATCCTGCTGCTGCACCGGATCACCGGCGAGATGTACCTGACGCGCAACCGGCGCAAGGTGCTGTTCGTCGACGAGCTGAAGCAACAACTGGGCGACATCGGCGCCGACGATCCGGTCAAGGCCGCCGTGATCGAGGAAGCCGCCCGGCGCGCCCGCAAGTACGGCGGCGCACTCGGCACCGCGACCCAGAGCGCCGATGACTACTACGGCTCGGCGCAGATGGAAGCGGCCTTCAACTGCTCGGACTGGGTCTTCCTGCTGCGGCAGAAACCGGAATCCATCGAGATGCTCGACCGCAAGGGCCGGCTCACCATGGACGAACCGAAGAAGCGGCTGTTGAACTCGCTACGCACCGAGGCCGGCGTCTTCTCCGAGGTGTACATCTCTTCCCCCGTGGGCGAGGGCGTCGCCCGCAACATCCTCGATCCGGCCACCCATCTGCTCTTCTCCAACAAGTTGGAAGACAACGCGCCGATCGACGAATTGCGCGCCCAGGGCCTGTCCATCGACGAGGCGATCGGCCAGCTGCTGCGCCGCCGGGGGCACGCGGTATGAAGACCTCCGTTCCCCAATGGCTGGCCCAGGGCCTGGTCACCCTGGTCGTGGTCGCCGCCGCGCTCGCGGCCTACGACCGCTCGGTGCTACGGCCGGCTCTGGTCATCGGCGTGGTCGATGTGGCCGAGGTGTACCGCGCCAAGGAAGCCGAGTTCACCCAGATCCTCACCAAGAGCAGTTCGGAGGAAGACCGCCAGAAGGCGCTCGTCATGGCCCGGGCCTTCGCCCAGCGCCTGCCGCTCGCCCTCGATGAGTTGCCGCGGGAATGCAACTGCCTGGTGATTCTCAGGACCGCCGTGGCCGGACCGACGCCGAATACCGTCGACCTGACGGCACAGTTGCGCAGAAAGGTGGCCGCGCCATGAATTCCGAACCGGTCCAACAGGCGAGTCCAAGTAGCGTGCGTGCCGCGTCGAGACCCCGGCAGCGGGCGGCGAGTCGTCAAACATTTTGCGGACTTCCTGCGCCATGTGCGCCGGCGCTGGTATCTCTACCTGCCGATCTTGGCGATCTGGGGCTTGGCCTATGCTCCGGCTCTTCGTCGATGCGACGCCGCGGCTGCCCGTGCTCTTCAACTGGACGCCGAGCCTGCCGTATCGCATCGCCTGGCTGGTGCACGGACCCCACCCCCTGCGGCGCGGCGACTTCATCGTCTTCTCGTTCGACGGTGAGGCGCAGACGCGTTATCCAGGGCTGCGCGGCCAGCCCTTCTTCAAGATCGTGCGGGGCTTGCCGGGCGATGCCGTGACCGTCGCCGGTCGGCACGTGGCGATCAACGGCGAGGAGGTCGGCGTGGCCAAGCTGCAGGCCTACGACCATCGTCCGCTGGTACCTATTACGCCGACCGTCATCCCGCCCGGACACTACTACGTGCAGGGCACCAGCCCCGACTCCTTCGACTCGCGCTACCAGGACAGCGGCCTGGTACGGGCCGAGCAGGTGGTCGGTGTCGTGGTTCCGCTGTATTGAAAGGCGCGCCATGACCAAGGCCCTTCTGCTCCTCGCGCTGCTCGGCCTCTTGACCCAGCCGGCCGCCCGGGGCCAGTCCAGTCCGGCCCGCGGGCCGATCCACGCGACGCCGACGACGCCAGGGATCGATGACATGCCGCTGGCCGACTATCTCGGCCTCCTGCGGCAAATCGCCCCCGCCGCTGAAGCCGGCGCCAAGGACTATCTCGCCGCTTTCGAGCGGCGTTGCGGCCGGGCACTCACCGCGACCGAGTTGCGCCAAGCGATGTCGGACGGTGACGGCGATCCGGTGCTGATGGGACTGATCCGTGCCAGCCACCTGCGCGATACCGCCGCCCGCGAACAACTCGCCGGACAGATCCGTTGCCCGGCCAGGGGGGCGCGATGAAACGCTGCATCGTGTCCGCTCCCCTGGTGCTCGGCCTGATGCTGGGCGCGGCAGGCGGCGCGCGGGCCATGGATCTGGGCGTCATCGGGCCGACCTACGAGATCAGCGAACCCCATCTGCTCCAGATGATCGAGCAGCGCCTGCGCGAGAAGGAACGTAGCGGCGAACTCGGGCGCCTTGAAGCAGCAAGCCCGGGAACGGGGCATCGCGACCGTGAAGAATCCGCCGCCGGTCACCGGCCTGCGTGCGACCGATACGGTGCGGACCTTCTACTTCGATCCGAGCTTCAGTCTGGATCGCAACATCCTCGGCCCCCAGGGCGAATTGCTGTTTGCCGCCGGCACGCGCAAGAACCCGCTGGAAGTGGTGTCGCTGTCCCGGCACCTGCTGTTCTTCGATGCCCGCGACCCGCGTCAGGTCGGCCGCGCCCGGCAGCTGATCGCCCTCTACCAGGGCCGCGTCAAGCCGATCCTGGTCGGCGGCTCCTACCTGGACCTGATGCAGTCCTGGCACGTCCCGGTCTACTACGACCAGCAGGGCCTGCTCACCCGCCGCCTGGGCATCACCCAGGTGCCGGCGCTGGTGTCGCAGGAAGGGCTGCGGCTGCGTATCGACGAATTGGCGGTGTCCCCATGAATGCCCATCGCGGCCTCGTTCCTTTCCTGCTCGCCGCCGTGCTCGCCTTCGCGGCCGGCCCCAGCCTCGCCGCCGGTGCGGCCACCTGCACCGGCAAGTTTCCCAATCCGATCACCGATATCTGCTGGTCCTGCATCCTGCCGATCAGCATCGGCAGTGCGCGCATCGCCAACTTCGGCGACCAGGAGGACACCGGCAACCCCTCGAGCCCGGTCTGCAGTTGTGGCGTCAATCCGGTCATCGGACTCTCCATCGGCTTCTGGGAGCCGGCACGGCATGTCGAGGCGGTGCGCAAACCGTTCTGCCTGGTATCGCTCGGCGGCATCGATCTCGACCCGGGCATTCCGGCGCCGGAAGCGGCGCGCTTCACGCGGCCCGGAAGGCGATGGCGACGGCGGCAGCTTCTACCAGGCGCACTTCTACGTGAACCCGGTGATGTATTGGCTGGACGTGGTGACCGACTTCCCCTGCCTGGAAAAGGGCTCCTTCGATCTCGCCTACCTCACCGAGGTTGATCCCCTGTGGGCCGACGACGAACTCGCCCTGATCCTCAATCCGGACGCCGTGCTCTTCGCCAATCCGGTCGCCATTGCCGCCTGCGCTGCCGACTGCGTCGCCGCCTCGGTGGGCTTCGGCCTCAAGGAGCTCTTCTGGTGCGCCGGATGCCAGGGGGGCATTTACCCCCTCGACGGCCACGTCCCCTACCACCTGGGCGGCGTGCGCACGGCCGCGCTGATGGCCCAGCGCCTGACCGCCAAGATGCACCGCGAACTGATCGCCTGGGGCTGGCACGGCACCCCCGGCCTGTGCGGGCCGTACTTCGAGCCGGTCATGGACAAGACTGCCTACAAGACCCAGCTCACCTATCCGATCCCCAACACCGACAAGGAGGCCGGTCGCTGCTGCCAGCCCTTCGGCCGCACCACGGTGCTCTGGGGCGCCGGCAAGGAATATCCGGTACGCGGCGAGGATTTCGCCTTCATGTTATTTCGCAAGAGGAACTGCTGTGTGGGCTTCTGATCTCCGTCTATCTGCCCGGGCCCTCGGCCTCGTTGCCGCCCTCGCGGCGAGCGCGCCGGCCGTGGCGCAAAACCCGCCGGTCATCACCGACGCGGACATCGAACGGGTCCGCCGCGAAATGCCGACCGTCACCGATCAGGACATCGACGCGGCACGGCGGAAGTACCGCATGCCCAGCGATGCCGAACTGCAGGCCGCGCCGGTGCCGACCCGCCCGAACGTCGAGGCGCTGCCACAGCCCCTCAGCCACACCCCGATCGACCTCGAAGCGCTGGCGCGGGGCTATGCATCGCAATCCGAGGCGATGACTCAGGCGCAGGGGCTAGCGATGGGGCCCGGGCTGTTGGTGTTCGTCAGCCTGTCCATGCCCCGGCCCACGCTGCAACGCCTGGTCGACCAGGCCGCGCGGGCCAAGGCCTCGATCGTCCTCCGGGGTTTCGCCAACGGCTCGTTGCGCGACACCGTCGCCCAGGTGCAGGGCCTGATCGGTTCCCGCCAGGTGGCCGTGCAGATCGATCCCCAGGCGTTCGACCGCTACGCCGTCACCCGGGTACCGACCTTCGTGCTGGTGCGCGACGTCACCCGCCCGGTTGCCTGCGCCAGCGGCAGTTGCGCGCCGGCCGACAGTTTCCTGCGGACCTCCGGCGACGTGAGCCTGGACTACGCGCTGGAACACATGCGGCGCTCGGCACCCGGGTTCGGCCCGCCCGCCGACATCTTCCTGAAACGGATCAAGGGATAGGAGGCCACGATGCGCCGCTGGGTCACCTGGATCACGCTCGTCTGCTTCGTCACGACGCAGACCGCCGCCGTCGCCGGTCCATTCGAGGAAGGCACCGCCGCCGGGCAGGCGGCCAATCCCGTCATCCGGGGGACGGTGAACACGCCGAGTGCATCGAGTGCCGTGCCGGGCTACACCACGACGCCACCGGAAACCACATACTACGGCCAGCCCAGCCTGTCGGGGGCGGCCAACGCCCGCCTGGCCGCCTGCGCCACCAGCACCGACGATCCCGTCTGTCAGGCGCAGCGCGGTGCCGTGACCTCAGCCAATACGCCGCGCCCCCCGGTCTCGGCCTACGACCCCGCCGTCGCCGCCGCCCGCGATATCGCCGGCAATCCGTCGAACGTGCTGGGCAGTCTCGCCGACTATTACTCGGGTTGCACCACCGCCGAGGTCACCACGCCCGCGGGCACGACCAGCAAGGTCTGCAACCGTTACAGCGGCGTCGGCAACTACACCACCCGGCGCGACCTCACGGTCCAGGTGGAATTGCTGCCCAGTTGCGCCGAAGGCACTTGGTTCGCCCACGGCCAGGTCAACCGTAACGGCGCCGACTACATGGTGGCCGAAGCGCAATGCCGCATCCGCGCCGACGGCAAGCAGCGTTTCCGCTTCTACGCCGCCGGTGGCATGGGCGCCTGCATCGGCTGGCAGGCCCTCGACCTGCCGACAGCGCCCGCCACCCAGGCCACCTATGTCACCGACCTGTCGCCGCATTGGCAGGGCTACTGCTGGAGCCCCTTCAAGGTCATCATGATGCCGGGCTCGGGCTGCACCGCCGGGACTTGCAGCTACACCTTCCAGTTCGGCACGCCGGTCTATGCCTGCCCCGCCGGGACGGTGCGCGGCGATACGCTGAGCGGCTACTGGGCCGGCGAATTCCTCTCCGGTGGTGCGGCCGACCAGTGCTACACGCTCACTGCCCCCGACGCCGAGGCCGGTTGCCCGGGCGGCAGCATGACGATCTACGACGACGCCGGAATGCACTGCGCCCTACCGGCGGGGCCCGCGACCCTGGTCGGCGCCTCCGGCTGGAGCCTGCCCTTGTCGTTCGTGCAGCCGACCATGGAGCAGCACGAGACCGACGTCTGGGTCGACAGGAGCGCCGCGCTGACGGAGGGCGGCCGCTGCACCGTGACCACCGCCGACCGTTGCGTCGACGGCCCCGCCACCAAGACCATCGACGGCCGCGCCGTCACGCGCGCCTGCTGGTCCTATGAGCGCACCCTGACCTGCACCGCGGGCGCACCGGTGGATGAGTGCGCCCCACTGGCGAGCAGCGGTTGCACCCCGGCGACCAGCACCTGCAAGCAGATGAATGCGGCGACGGGTTTATGTGAAATCTATCAGGACACCTACATCTGCCCGGTCGCCGCGCAAACCGCCACCACCGCCTCGAACTGCCCCGCCAACGTCTATTGCCTGGGCTCGAACTGCTTCAACACCAGCTACACCAACGACGCCGACTTCGCCCGTTCGATGTCGCTGATGGAAGCCGCACGCGAAGCCGGCGTGTACCTCGACACCGACAACATGCAGGTCTTCAAGGGCGAATCAAACAAATGCCGGGACCGGCTCTTCAAGAACTGCTGCTATTCCGACTCGGCCGGCGCCGGCATGACCAACCAGAGCCTGTTCGGTACGGGCTCGCGACTGGTCTATGACGTACTGATGAACGCCGACAACCGCCAGTTCCTGTACCAGGGCATGCAGGCGCTGCTGATGAGCGGCGGCTTTTCCGGCAGCTTCACGACCTATGGCGTCACCGTCGCCATCAACGGCACCGCGCTGCCGGCCAGTTCGGTCGTTCTCTACTCCGGCGACGGCCTGGTGGTCGCCTTCGATCCCTGGTCGCTCGCCATTGCGGTGGTGATCTACATCGTCATGTCGATGTCGTCCTGCAACGAGGAGGAAGGCAAGGTCGCGATGAAGGAAGGGGCCGGCCTGTGCCATAGCGTCGGGACCTATTGTTCTTCGTGCATCCGCATCCTCGGCGCCTGTGTCGCCTGCATCGAGCACACCACCGGCAAGTGCTGCTTCAACAGCAAGCTCGCGCGCATCGTCAACGAGCAGGGCCGCGTCCAGGTGGGCAAGGGCTGGGGCTCCGGCGAGAACCCCGATTGCTCGGGTTTCAGCATCGCGCAACTGCAGAGCCTGGACTTTGCGGCGATGGACCTCTCCGAGTTCTATGCGTCCATCGTCCCGAAGCTGCCCAGTGTCGGAACGATCCAGGGCAGCAACGCCTCGCGCCTCACCACCTGCTACTACGGACAGGGGAAATGCCAATGAAGCTCACCTATGCCGCAGTGCTGCTGGCCGCATACGCGTTGCCCGTCTTCGCCGACGACGTGCGCCGCACGCCGGTGCCCGACGCGCGCCCGGTGATGCTGGCCGCCCTGCAGGCGACCGATGGGCAAGCCCACGGCGTCCTCACCGGCGAGATGGCCGATGCGATCACGAGGCGCTTCGGTGCCACATCGCCGATCTTCATCGACGTGACGACCGAGAAGCGCTACGCCCAACCGGGTTGCAGCCGGCTGAAGGTCACGTTCCGGCAAGACGGCGTTCTCCTGCCCGGTGCATTGAGCCCCCGCCGGCAGACGATGGACTTCGGCATCAACTACTGCCTCGACGGCCGGCCGCCACAATCCCTGAAGTAGCCCATATGAAGCGCTTCGCATTCCCCATACCCATCCGCTTGGTGCTGGCGCTGGCCTCGATGCTGGCCGCCAGCGCCGCGTCGGCCCAGGATGCTGCTGCGCGCTATTGGTCCGACCGTTGGCGCGGCTGGCATTTCTATGAAGACCCCGCGCCCGGTGAGCGTGAACGCCCGATGCTGCCGGACAAAACCGCACCCACTGCGCCACCCGCTCAGCCATTGCGAGCGCCGGAGCTGGTCGAGTTCGAACGCCTGCAGAAGACCCTGGAGGACACCCGCAACATCGCCATCATGCGGCCGACCGAGGCGAACGTGCGCCGCTACATGGAACTCGAGTCCCAGATCGTCGCCCGTGCCTCCTATTTCGCCGACGTGGCGCAGCGGGTCGCCTGGTCCACGCCAGCGCTCGATCCGACGCTGCAAGGTCGGCCGGTCAACGCCAAAGCGTTGGAGGTGTTCGAGCAGACCGAGTTGGTGGATCGCTCCCATTCCATTGCCGAACTGGGCAAGGACCACGTGCTGTTCTTCTTCTACCGCTCGGACTGCCCGTACTGCCACGCCTTCGCACCGACCCTGGCGGCCTTCCAGGCGCGCCATGGCATCCAGGTGGTGGCCATCAGCGTCGATGGCGGCCCGATGCTGGGTTTCCCCAACGCGCGTGCGGACAACGGCATTGCCACCACCCTCAAGGTCACGCAGGTGCCCGCCGTCTTCCTGGCCCAGCCCTTCACCGGAAAAATCACGCCCATCGGTTTCGGCGTGCTCTCCGAATCCCAGTTGCTGGAACGCATCGCCGTCGTGTCCGGCCCGCAGGCCGAAGCGATGCTGCCCGGAACGACGCAACGTCTTGCCCTGCCGCAGGAGGCACCATGAACCACCCCGACCATCCCCCGTTGCGGCGACCCTCCGCCGCGCTGCTGGCGTTGCTGCTCGTGATCTCGCCGCTGCCGCTGCGTGCCGGCGACCTGAACACGGAGGTGAATGACATGTTTAACAACCTGGGCGCCATCGGCAACTACACGGCCCCTGGGGCCTTCCGCGGCCAGACCTTCAATACCTACACCGGCGGCAACCTGATGATGCGCTCGCCCAACAAGGTCTATCAGCTCGCGGCCATCCAGTTCCCCAGCGCCAAGGCCGGTTGCGGTGGCATCGACGTCTTCGGCGGCAGCTTCAGCCACATCTCTGCGACCGAGTTCAAGAACATGCTGAAGAACATCACGGCCGCCCTACCCGGTATCGCTTTCCAGTTGGCGCTCGAAGCGGTCTCACCCCTATTGGGAGGACTCACCAAGTGGGCCAAGGGGCTGGAGACCTGGATCAACAATGCGCGCATCAACTCGTGCGAGACCGCCAAAGCCATCGTCAGCACGGCCGCCGAATCCGTCGGCTACAGCTCGCAGGAAACCTGCGCCGACCTCGCCGTCGAGATGGGCCTGGAGAGCGACCGGGATGCGGCGCGCCGGCGTTGTGGCTCCGACCGGCCCAGCATCCTGGCATCGGCGCGTTCCTCCACCGATCCGAATGTGAAGAACAAGGCCCCCTTCGTCGGCAACCTGACCTGGAAAGCGCTTCAGTACACGGGTTCCTACCTCGACGATCAGGAGCGCGAGCTGATCATGAGCCTGGTCGGCACCATCATCTACTACCCGGAGGAATCGACGCGTGACCCCGAGCCGATCGCGCCCACGCTCACGTCGATCAGCCAGTTGCTGTATGGCCAGAGCGCGGCGGGCGGCACGGATGTCATCCAGCACATGCTCAAATGCAATGACTACACCAACTGCGACGTCGTGACGCTGAACACCGGTTACACCCACACCCCCTTCACTGCCAAGGTGGAGGCCATGATGCGTTCCATCGCGGACAAGATCGCTACGCGCACCGCCATTCCCAACAACTCGTCCGAGGTCGGCTTCGTGAACCAGACCACCGAGCCGGTCTACAAGATGCTGTCCATCGGCACCAGCATCCCGGGCTCCGGCCTCTCCGACAGCCTGATCGCCCAGTACCGCGACGTCATCGCCGCCGACTACGCCTACGTCTTCCTCGAACGCAACCTGCGTCTGGGCATGGCCGCCCTGGACAAGAACTACACGTTGCAGCAGACGCAACGTGACCAGGCCAACCAGATCCGCCAGCGCGCGCAGGCCATGCTCCTGCAACTGTCGCAGGAAAAGAACCTGCTCTACCAGAAGGTGGGTTCCTTCCGGGCGGTGGCTAGCCACCTGGAACAGCTCGAGCGCCAACTGCGCTCCAGCATGCCGCAGCACGTGATGGACATGCTCGGCCAGCAGGCCGCCTATCTGTCGCAGTAGCGCAAACGCAATCGCGCGAGGAGACGGAGCGCCATGTGGGAAATCTACGCTTACCAGAATGCCGACAGCCTGTTCGGCGTCTTCAATGCAGCGGCGGCCATCCATGCGTCGGGCGACTATGCGGCGGCGGTCGCCGCTGTCGCCTTCTGCGGCTTCGTCGCGGCGCTCATCGCCTACGCCTTCGCCCCCGAGAAATTGCAGGGCTGGAAGTGGTTGGGCACGGTGGTGCTGGTGTTCTCGGTGCTGATCGTACCCAAGGTCACCGTCGGCATCGTCGACAAGACGGGCGGCTCCGCGGTCAAGGTGGTCGACAACGTCCCCTTCGGCGTGGCCGTCCTGGGCAGCCTTACCAGCACCATCGGCAACACGCTGACCGGGCTTTTCGAGACGGCGTTCCAGGTCATTCCGGGGATCGGCGCCCTGCCCACCGAGCTGTCCTACCAGCAGAACGGCCTGATGTTCGGCAACCGCCTGATCCGCGAAACCGGCAACGTGGTATTCCAGGACCCGGCCTTCCGCACCGATCTCATCAACTTCATCCATAACTGCACGACCTACGACCTGATCGACGGCACCCTCGACCCGGCGACGTTTTCCGCCTCGGATGATGTCTGGCCGCTGATGGCCTCGCCCAATCCGGCGCGCTTCAGCACACTGACGGCTGCAGGCGGCAGCGTCGGCGTCGATACCTGCCCGAACGTGTACCAGAGCCTCAATGGGCGAATTCCGGCGCAGATCACCCGCATCCAGGGGCGGCTCGCCTTCCAGCTCAACCCGACGCTGCCTGGAACTGCTGCGGCAGCCGTCATCGCCGGGCAAATCCAGCAGGCCTATCTCAAGAACAGTATCGCTACTGCCGCGGCCACCGCTGCCGACCTCATCCGGCAGAACGCGGTGCTCAACGCGATCGAGGACACCAGCAAGATCGTCGGCCAGAAGGTCAATGACCCAGCGGCCATGGTGCTGGCGGTCGGCCGGGCCCAGGCAGTGGCCCAGCAGAACGCGACCTGGCTCAACTACGGCAAAGTGGCCGAGCAGGCCCTGCCGGTGTTCCGCAACGTGGTTGAGGCGGTGACCTATGCGATGTTCCCGCTGTTCGTCCTGCTGCTCCTGCTCACCAGCGGCCGCGAGACGATGCTGGCCTTCAAGGGCTACGCGGCGGTGCTGATCTGGATCCAGCTCTGGCCGCCGCTTTACGCCATCTTGAACTATATGGCCTCGATCTATGCAGCCTACGACCTGGCAGCCGCCGCGGACCTGGGCACGGGCACCAAGGCGCTCGCCCTGCAGACCGCCTCGACGATCTATTCGCGGGCGATCTCGGGCGAGGCCGTCGTCGGGTACCTTGCGATCAGCATCCCCTTCATCGCCTGGGCGGCCTTGAAGCGCATGGAGAATTTCGGGACGGCCCTGGTCGGTGGCCTGTCGGGCCTGCAGGCGATGATCTCAGGAGGAACGTCCGCCTCTACCGTCGGCAACGTTTCCATGGGGAACGTGGGGATGGACCAGATGCAACTGGCGCCCAACCGCACCTCCGCCTTCATGGGTAGTTGGCAAAACGACCTGAGCGGGAACACCTTCTCGTCGAATGTGCTGACCGGGCGAACCGCCGTCAGCCTGCTGCGCAACCAGGGATTTGCATCCCGAATGGTCTCGATGCGCGTGTCCGAGCAGGACGTGACCCAGGCCAGTCGGCAAGCCGACGCCGCGCGTGGTGAGGCGATTGCTGCGAATACCGAGCGATCAGCGGCGCTCGCCGAGACATTTACGCGAGGCTTGGCAAAGCTACGGTCATCTCGACACAGCAGCGGTACGGCTTCCAGCAGTTTTGAGCAGATGGGCGAGACGCTGAACCGGCTGGATCAGATTTCGAAGAACGTCGCCGACAGCACCGGATTGACGCAGAGCCAAGTCGCCCAGATCGCCTTTGGCGCAGCCGGACGTCTTGGTTTCAATTCACCTGTGGCCGGTCTTGAACTCCAGACCCGCGGCGGGAAGAGTTACTCGACTGGGCTATCTGCGAATGAACAGAAGGTATTGAGCAACCTCACCCAGGATCAGATAGCCGAGTTTAAGCAGTTTGGTGACCGCGTCTCGCGCGACACCAGTGTCATGACGAGCATCTCCAATGACGTGAGGGAGGCGCAGGAGCTGTCGGCGCGGCTCTCCAGTGCTGTCGCCCGATCAGAGCGCGCCGATGCGAGTCTTGCGACCAGAACGGCTTTCGCGGAGCGACTCTCGGTGGCCAAGGACAAGGGTGAGGCGATCTCGATCGACATTGCCCAGGATCCCCATAACATGGACATGTTCCTGCGGTATGCGGAACAGTACGGAGGCGACAGCGCGGCTGCGTTGACCATGTTCGATGCGGAACTGGCCCGGCAAGGCCTCAAGCCGAACCGGGTGTTCTCCGATGGAGCAGCGATGCCAAGCTCGTTCGACGATGTTCGAGATCTGCACCAGCGCCAGTCCAACGATCCTGCACTATCACCGGATCTGGCCTCCAACAACGCCGCGAACCGTGCAAAGGCAGCTCAAGCCCATCGCGCGGCCGCACATCAACCCTCCCCTGCCCCGTCATCGCCCATCCGCGACGAAGTACGAGAGCAAGGCGATAGCATCAAGCAACAGGCCGAGGCGGCTTCGCCGCAATTCGATGCCAAGGCGAGAATCGTCAAGACCGAGGACGGCACCTTGTCCACGGAAAAGTCCCTACTCGGGAGCGCCGCGAATCAAGTGAAGAATGATGCAGCCACGACTGCCACCGCCGTAAAGGATGCGGTCAAAGACCTCCTTCGCAAGGACCGCTAGTCATTCGAGCATGCCGCCTGTCCCCCCATGCGTCTTTATGTCGGGGGACGCTGGCTTCATGAAGGGTGGATGATCTTCATCACGCCAGTAGTTGTCCATTCGATCTTCATCCGCCGTGCCATGTCCGCGCAAGGCGTCGATCTCCGGCGAAGGCTTGCGCTTCGCTCGCCGCCCAATCCCCGATAGGGCGCCACCCACCGCACCTCCTGCAACCGCCCCAAAGAACATGAGCACCAAACGCGTGCCCCAGTCCTCCTTGATGCCAAACAGCAACGCTAGGGCCATCCCGGCGGCAACGAAGCCTATGAAAATCAGTTTTCTCATTTCGACCTCCTGGATTGAATCTACCTCTGATGACAAGAGTTTCAAATCCCAGACGCGAGCGATCGTGCATCACCATTACCAAGGCCCAGAAATTCGGGGCGCTTTAGTTATTCGCTCAAATACTCAATATTCACTGCGCAGCGAACATTACGTTTCAGTTGGCAATACACGTACCACCTGCGGCACCCCCAAACTTCAGCTCTCGTTCCTTCCCCCGACATTCCCTCCCAAGGTTCTGAGCACTATCGGCAGCGGCAAGCATGTGGAAACAGCGAGAGGCATGGAGGGCACCAGCGTATGAGGCCATACTCAGGCCTCAGGAGACAGAGCTCCCGGAAGGGCCCAGCAAGGCCATTTCACCAACCTACTCGATTTCAACGTTCGTTGAAAGTCGCTAATTGAGTGAAATACCACTTGACAATTTCACTGCCGATGATACTTTCAGCAAATGCTGAAAGCGCCAGATTCAATGAAACCTTTGGAAGACCGTGCTGCGGAAGCACTTCGCTTGTTGCTGCAGCAAGTGCCCTTGATCAAACTCGTGGACATCGAACAGGAGTCCCAAGGGCCTGATCGTGGAGTCGACCTCGTGGCGCATATCGAGGTATCCGGCCGGCGCCATGCGTTGGTCTGTGAGGTGAAGGCTAACGGCCAGCCGCGCCATGTTCGGATGGCCCTGCTCCAGTTGCGCCACTACGTGGTTCATCACGCGCAGGATGCCACGCCTGTCTTCATTGCTCCGTATCTTTCGCCCGAAGCCCAAGCACTATGTGGTGAGCAAGCGGTCGGCTTTCTTGACCTCGAAGGCAATGCCCGTTTGCTGTTCGACACGGTCTTCATCGAACGTCAAGTGGCGAGCAGACCGGTTGTCGAGCGGCGCGAACTCAGGTCGCTGTTCAAACCGAAATCCGCCCAGGTGCTGCGGGTGATGCTTCGAGAGCCCAGCCGGGCCTGGCGGGTTACCGAACTGGCGGAGATGGCCGATGTCAGCCTCGGCCACGTCAGCAACGTACGCGCCGGTTTGCTTGACCGGGAATGGGCGCAAGTGTCCGACGATGGCCTGTTTCTGTCTGAGCCTGAGGCATTGCTGGATGCCTGGCGAGATGATTACGAGCCACCAACCGGCAAGCGCATGAATTTCTATACGACGTTGCATGGCAGCGCTTTTGAAGAAGCTGCGCGCCGAGCGCTCCTCTCGGATCGCGAGCCAGCACATGCCGCCTTTGCGTCTTTCTCGGCGGCGCATTGGCTAGCACCGTATGGCCGAACCGGTACGCAATACTTCTATGCGGACGACGCCGGCCTCGAACGGCTCCACACGGCTTTGAAGTTGTCCTCGGTCTCCAAAGGGGAAAATGTGGTGGTCACCCAACTCAAGGATTCCGGTCTATTCCGCGACACTGTCGAGCCGGCGCCAGGCGCAATCTGCACCAGCCCGGTCCAGACCTATCTCGATCTGGCCGCCGCTGGCGAGCGGGGCCGAGAGGCGGCCGACCATCTGCGCCACGAAAGGCTGACATGGCCAAAATGACGCCTACACGAGCCGCAGTCCGCCGCGGACTACGACGATCGCACGACAGCAGCTGTGAAGACGGTGCTGGTCGAGATCGGCCAGATCCTGGGAAGCTTCAAAGGAAAATTCGCCATCGTCGGTGGCGCGGTCCCATGGTTGTTGCTCGGAAACGAGGACATGCCGCACGTCGGCACGCTTGATGTGGATCTCGGGTTGGACGCGGAAGCGTTGGGCGATGGCGAATACGCCACGCTAATCGACGCTCTACGGGGTCATGGTTATCAGCAACGTCGGGAGCTTCGGCGCTTTCAGCTCGTTCGCCAAGTCCCCACTGACGATGGCGGCGCTCCGATCGACATCATTGTCGATTTCCTGATGCCGCGGGATGCCGAGATCGTCAAGAATGTCCCGCCGCTGATCAGCGACTTCGCGGTGCAAAAAGCAGACGGCGCAGACTTGGCCGTTCGCTTCTATCAGTTGGTGGCGATCACCGGCCCGATGCCTGCCGGCGGCACGAACCGCGTCGAGATCGCGGTGTGCTCGATCCCTGCCCTTCTTGCCATGAAGGGGCATGCCATTGAAGGGCGCTACAAGCAGAAAGACGCCTACGACATCTACTACTGCATCCGGAACTATCCCGGAGGTCCCGAGACGCTCGCCGAGGAATGTCGGCCGCTCCTCGATCATGCCAGCGGTGCAGCGGGCTACGGCTTCATCGCTGGCAAGTTCGATACTGCCGATGGCTTTGGGCCGACATGCGTGCGTCGATTCGTGGAAGACACGAACATTCTGGGTGATCGTTCCCCCGATCAATGGCAGCAAGATGCCTTCGGCCAGGTAGATGCCTGGTTGCGCGCACTGGGATTGAGAGGATGAGCGCCATGTCTGCCACGGCGGCTATTCGCAAACTAACAATCCAGCGTTTTCGAGGCATCGAAAAATTCAGTTGGCGGCCCGACCCTGGAATGAATGTCATTCTTGGTGGCGGGGATGTCGGAAAGACGACGGTGCTGGAAGCGATCGCGCTGCTGCTCAGCCCATCCAACGCAAGCGTGTTGTCGGAGTCTGACTACTGGCAGCGTGACAGCACGCAGGAGTTCGTGATCGAGGCCGTCATGATCCTCCCGGAATCCTCGGGCATCAGCACGCAGCACAATTTTTCCTGGCCGTGGGCCTGGGACGGTCAAGACGCTGTAGCGCCGGCTGCGTCAGACGATGGCGATGACATGCCGGCTCCCGTCGATCCGGTCTACCGTGTGCGGGTCCGCGGAACGGCCGAACTGGAAGTGGTTTGGGAGATCGTTCAACCGCATGACGAGGCAGATCATTTTTCGGTCTCGGTGCGCCGGAAGATCGGACTGGTGCGCCTGAGTGCCGATGAACGCAACGACCGCGACCTGCGTCTAGTGTATGGGTCTGCGCTAGACCGCCTGCTTTCCGATAGCGCTTTGCGGGCGCGTATCGGCCAACGCGTATCCGAGTTGGATCTTCACGACTCGCTGAATCAACAGGGCAAGGAGGCTATCAAGAAGCTCGATGAACGCCTGGTCGAGGCTGCGCTGCCGCGCGATCTGAAGCTCGGTTTGACGACCAGTCAGGGGCTTTCGATCGGCGCCTTGATTGGCCTGCTCGCGCAGAAGGATGGCGTCAGCCTGCCGCTGACCAGTTGGGGTGCCGGCACTCGTCGGATGACTGCCTTGGAAATCGCATCGTCCACCGAGAAGGAGGCGAGCGTCACGATCATCGATGAAATTGAACGCGGACTTGAACCGTATCGCCTGCGCAAGCTCATCAACATCCTGCGAACCGGTCACAGTCAGACGTTCGTGACGACCCACAGTCCGGTCGCCATCGCCTGCGCCGAGCAGGCACACCTGTGGTACTTGGACAGAACAGGCGGTATCGGAGCCTTGCCCCACGCGAAAATCGCCCCTCAGCAGCGCCGTGATCCCGAAACGTTTCTGGCGAGAGTGGCAGTGATCGCCGAAGGTCCCACGGAAGTTGGCTTTCTGCGTTTCTTGCTTGAAAAGGCCTTTGCGACGGACCCACTCGATCATGGCGTTCGTGTTTGCGATGGACAGGGCAATGACGCCACACTGAATCTTCTGGAGACGCTGGCCATGGCTGGGCTACTCTTCGCCGGTTTTGTCGATTGCGAAGGGACCGCCCCGGGGCGCTGGAAAACCCTCAAGCAGAAGCTCGGAGATCGATTACATCAATGGCAGGAGGGCTGCACCGAACAGCATGTGATCGGAGTCATCCCGGAAGCAAAGTTGCTGGACCTGCTTAAGAACGGTGACGGTGACTTGAACGGCGAGCGCCTTCGGACACTGGCGGATCGGCTCGGCCTCCAAGACAAGCAACCAGCTGCCATCGAGCAGGCGCTTGCTGCGAAAGGGCAGACATGGCGGGCAGTCATCATCGCGGCGGCGACCGGTGACAAGGCGGGCGCGCCGGCGGGTGCAGAGAAGAAATGGAAGAGCCATTCCCAATACTGGTTCAAGTCCGAAAATGGCGGGCGCGAACTGGCGGAAAAGATGTTCGCTCTGGGCGCCTGGGAGGCCATCGGTCTCCAAGTGTTTCCGCTGATCAACGCGATCCTGGGCGCGGCGGGACGACCGATGCTTGACAAGCTAGACCTATGAGCGATGAGTCAGTCGCCAAGTTGCTGCGATCGAATGAGCCGTTCGTACTCATCGAAGCATCCGCCGGTTGTGGAAAGACTTTTCAAGGCGCGATCTATGCGAGGGACGTTGCCAACTCCATCGGGACAGGCCGCCTCCTGATCCTTACGCACACGCATGCAGCATGCGCGGTATTTGCAGAACGGACCAAAGGCGCTGGAGCCAGGGTTGAAATCAAAACCATCGATGCGCTGATTGCGCAGATCGCGACCGCCTACCACAAGCCTCTTGGGTTGCCACGCAACCTCTCTTCGTGGGCATGGCAAGACAACGGCCGGGGCTTCGACATCATGGCGACCAAGGTCGCCACGTTTCTCCGCTTGCAGCCCATGGTTGCCAAGACCTTAGCCAACAGATATCCCATAATCATTTGCGACGAGCATCAGGATTCCAGTGTCGATCAGCACAGTGTGGTGATGGCGCTGCGAGGTGGCGGTGCGATGCTGCGCATATTCGGCGATCCGCTTCAACGCATCTATGGTGCCAAGACTGACAAAGCCGCACGCATCGACCGCGAGCGCTGGGAAGCACTCAAGCGAGAAGCGGTCTACGGAAAGCTGGATGCCCCTCATCGCTGGAAAGATGGCTGCTTGGCGCTGGGCGAATGGATCCTTGCAGCGAGAGCGTGCTTGGAGAGTGGACAGCAGATTGACCTGACGGGCTCGTTGCCTGCATCGTTGCGCATACTCACGGGCAACAATACGGCGCAGACGCGCACGGGTTATCAACTGTCGAAAGCTCATCGGCCACCGATCGACAGTCTTGTCCGCAACGCCGATCAGCTCATGATCCTCGCGTCGCAGAATGATCTTGTCGCCGCGCTGTGCGCGTTCTGGGGGCGATCGATTCCGATCTGGGAAGGGCATACGCGCGAGGCGCTCGCTGCCTTGGCCGTTGTACTTCGAGATGGGGCGGGCGACGCGGAAGCACTTGCACACGGCCTGGTTGCGTTTGTCGGTAGTGTTGCGGTGGGTTTCAGCAACGCCAGCCATGGTGATCGTCTGCTCCAGGAAGTTCGGGAAGGCGCCACGCGTCCGACGACAGGAAAGCCGGCCAATATTCAGGCCATCGCACGTCGACTGATCGCCGATCCATCGCATACTGGCGTTGCCGTAGCGCTCGACCTGATTCGACTCTTCATTGAAGGAAAAGAAGCCGGCTTCGATACCGTGAAGATTGACCTTCGCACCGAGTTCAAAGATGCGATCCGAATTGGTCAGTTTGAAGGTCCTGATGAAGCCTTTTCTGAAATCGCGCGCAAGCGTTCATATTCGCGGCCTTCACCGCCGAAGCGCGTCTTGAGCAGTATTCACAAGGCAAAAGGCCTCGAGTGCGACAACGTGCTGATCATGTCCTGCGACAAAACGCAGTTCACCTCAACATCCTATGCCAAGTGCAAAATGTATGTAGCACTCAGTCGGGCAAAGAATTCTCTGACCTTGGTCATATCCGATACGAATCCCAGTCCACTATTCAAGATTGCATGAGCCTGAGGCGCGGGATGAACGGAGTTGGAACAACACGCGAGCATCACACTAGCAGGAGTGCTGTATCAGCGCGCATTACAGTAGTAAGTAACGAGACCTGATGGGAAAATATGGGCAACTACTGGAATCACCACCGGTTCGAGGAGACTCACCGCCCCAAATATGGGTAGCTAGATGGGTAGCCAAACTGCAAATAGCGAGAGTAAACATGAATAACACTCTTATAATCAATTGGCTACAAACATCGTGAAAATTGCAACCTGGAACGTCAACTCCCTCAAGGTTCGGCTTCCGCAACTGCTTGCCTGGGTCGCGGCAGAGCAACCGGACATCGTTTGCCTGCAGGAAACGAAGCTCGATGATCCGCATTTTCCGAGGCAGGAAATCGAGGCCGCGGGCTATCATGTCGTATTTTCCGGACAGAAGACCTACAACGGCGTTGCCCTGCTGGCGAAGGAATGCCCAACCGATATCGTCTACGGCAACCCGCTGTACCCGGACCAACAGAGGCGCCTTCTTGCCGCCACAGTCCGCGGCGTCTGCGTCGTCTGCGCGTACGTCCCCAACGGGCAGGCGATCGGCAGCGACAAATATGCTTACAAGCTCGAATGGCTGGATGGACTCACCCGGTGGATCGCGGATGCACGCGCGGTCAATCCGCGGGTGGTCCTGGCCGGCGATTTCAACATCGCACCAGAGGATCGGGACGTCCACGATCCGCTCGCCTGGGCAGGACAAATCCTGTGTTCGGCGCCAGAGCGTGCAGCTTTCCAGCGCTTGCTGGCTCTCGGCCTGAAAGACAGCTTCCGCCTTTTCGAGCAGCCCGCGAAGAGCTTTTCGTGGTGGGACTACCGCATGCTCGGTTTCCAGAAGAACCAGGGGCTGCGGATCGACCACATCCTGCTTTCCGAAGTGCTCGCCGAGCGCTGCACGGCGGCCGGGATCAGCCGCGAATTGCGCAAGCTGGAGCGGCCCTCCGACCACGCGCCGGTGACTGCAGAAATCGCCGATTGATGGACACGCCTCAGGACGAACTCCCGCAAACGCTGCTGGCGCTGTACCCGCCGTTGCACTCCCTGTCCGCTGAGCAACTGGCAGCCGTCTGCCGGGCGACGGCCTTGCTCAAGCTGCCAGCCGGCGCCCAGGTATTCGCCGAGCGGCAGAACTGCTTCGGATTCCCGCTGATTCTCGAAGGCACGATCAAGGTGGTGAAGAGCACGGCCACCGGCCGCGAATTGCTGCTCTACCGCGTTGAGCCTGGCGAGTCGTGCATCATCACGTCGAGTTGCCTGCTCGCACGCAGCCCCTACTCGGCACGAGGGATAGCCGAAACGCCACTCTCGCTATTGCTGCTGCCGACCGCGATGTTCGACAGACTGATCGACGACAATCGTGCCTTTCGCGACTTCGTTTTCCACCTTTTTGGCGAACGTATCGCCGAGTTGATGGAACTGGTCGAGGAGGTCGCTTTTCAGCGTCTCGACCAGCGCCTGGCCAAACTGCTGCTGGCCAAGGCTGGGGTCATCCATGCCACCCACCAGCATCTGGCCGAAGAACTCGGCAGCGTGCGGGAGATTGTCAGCCGCTTGCTCAAGGGCTTCGCAGCGCAGGGACTGGTCATGCTCGCTCGTGAACAGATTACCGTGATCGACCGGACGGGATTGCAGCAAGTGGCGGAAATCAATCGCTGAGGCGACTGGAGTCTGTGTGACCTGAGTTACATACTCGGCGGCGACAGGTGCGTAGTCTGGCACCGTCACTCACAAACTCTAATGGAGCTCATCATGAAAACAAACGTCGGTGGTATCGACAAGATCCTGCGGGTCGTCGTCGGCATTGCGCTCATCGCCATGGCCGCCCTTGGCGTCGTTGGCGCCTGGGGCTGGATCGGTGTGGTGCCACTGCTGACCGGCCTGTTCGGCGTCTGCCCGGCTTACTCGCTGCTCGGCATGAACACCTGCCCGATCAGGAAGGAGGGCTAGGTTCCACGGCGGCCAGCCAACTGCGTGCCGCTGCGGGAAGCCGTTTTTTATTTCAGGCCATTGCATTGACCAGGCGGATATAGTCCTCGACCGACAGGTCCTCGGCACGACAGGTCGGCGAAACGCCGAGCGCTTCCAGACGAGCGTCGTTGAGCAAGCCCCGCAAGCTGTTGCGCAGCATCTTGCGCCGCTGCGCGAAGGCTGCCGAAACCAGCGCAGCGAACTGCTTTTCGTCGTGCGCTGACAATTCCGCTGCTGGCCGGGGAAGCAGGCGAACCACTGCCGAGTGCACCCTGGGGACAGGATTGAACGCCTCCGGTGGCACATCGAGCAGCCGGTCCATGACGAAGCGGTATTGCAGCATCACCGACAGGCGCCCGAACTCGCGGCCCCCTGGTCGCGCAACCATCCGCTCGACGACTTCCTTCTGCAGCATGAAATGCATGTCGCGTACGCAGTGGGCAAAACCTGCCAAGTGAAAAAGCAGCGGCGTCGAGATGTTGTACGGAAGATTGCCGACAACTCGCAGGCCGGATCCGGCGTCTCTGGCCAACTGGCCAAAATCGAAGACCAGGGCATCACCCGCGTGCACGGTCAGTTTCTCTGGCGAAAACCCATGCCGGAGCCGAGCGATGATGTCACGGTCAATCTCGACGACCTGCAGGTGGTCGAGGCGCCTCAACAGCGGAGTGGTCAAGGCGCCCAGACCAGGACCAATTTCGACCAGCAGGTCGTCCCGTCGCACAGCGAGCAAATCGACGATATCGGCAATGATCTTTTGATCGACCAGGAAGTGCTGGCCAAAGCGCTTGCGCGCGAGGTGCGGTGGCATGCGCTCAGCCTTGAAGGCTGCGACCTCGCCCGGCCATGGCGATGGCCTGCTCGATGGCCACGAACAGGCTGCCTGGATCGGCCAGCCCGCTGCCCGCCAGTTCAAGCGCGGTGCCGTGGTCAACCGAGGTACGAATGATCGGCAGGCCCAGCGTGACGTTGATGCCGTGCCCAAAACTAGCGTATTTGAGGGCAGTCAGGCCCTGATCATGGTACATCGCGAGCACACAATCGCCGCGTGCGAGGACTGGCGGCGAGAACATGGTGTCGGCCGGTAGCGGCCCGAGCAGGGTCATCCCCAGTTCACTCCGCAGATGGTCAAGCACCGGGGTAATCACTTCGATTTCCTCTCGCCCCAGGTAGCCGCCCTCACCAGCGTGTGGATTGAGCCCGGCCACCAGGATGCGTGGCCGCGGGATGCCGTATTTTTGCCCCATCTCACGATGCAGGATGCGCAAGGTCTGGTCGACCGCGGTGCGCGTCACCGCAGCCGGCACGTCCTTCAGCGGCAGATGCGTGGTCACCAGGGCCACCCGCAGGCCACCGCCGGCCAGCATCATCACCACCCGACGCGTGCCCGTCCGCTCGGCCAGGTATTCGGTATGGCCGGAGAAGGGAATACCGGCATCGTTGATCACCCCCTTGTGCACCGGCGCAGTGACCATCGCGGCAAATTCTCCACTTTGGCAACCGGCCAGGGCTCGGTCGAGCAGGGCCAGCACGTACGGCGCATTGGCGGGGTCAAGGCAGCCTGGCCGGGCCGCGGCAGACAATGGCAGGTGCAGCACGTCGAGAGTGCCTGGCTGCGCCGGCAACGACGGATTCCAGTCGCGCAGACTGACGGTCAGGTTCAACGCCGCGGACCGTTCCGCAAGTAGCGAACGGTCCGCCAACACCACGATGCGTGCGCCAAAGCGCGGCGCACGCGCGTCATCGAGGAGACGCAGGCAGATATCGGGGCCGATACCGGCTGGATCACCGGTCGTGACGGCAATCGTCGGAGACAAGCCGCTCAACGTTCCTCCAGCCGAAGCTCGACGTAGGCCCGATCGCGGGCCTGGCGCAGCCAGTCCTGGTAGGCCTCGTCGCGTTTGCGTTCACGCAGGGCCTGACGCGCCGCGGCGCGTTGACGCTCGCTCGATACGTCCTGGACACGACGTTCAAGGACCTCGATCAAATGGAAACCGAACGGCGACTGGACCGGTTGACTGAGTTCTCCTGGAGCCAGGAGGTTCATCGCTCGTTCGAACTCCGGAACGGTGTCGCCGGGATAAATCCAGCCGAGATCCCCGCCTTTTGATGCCGAACCGTCCTGCGAGAAAAGTTTGGCCAGTTCGGCGAAGCTTTCACCGTGCTTGACCCGTTCGCGCAGACCCTCCAGTTTGTGCCGGGCCTCGGACTCCGACACCACTTCGTTGACCTTGATGAGGATATGCCGCGCATGCGTTTGCTCGACGGCCTGTGCAGCGGCGCCGCCTCGTTTGGCCAGCAGCTTGATCAGATGGAAACCGTTCGAACTGCGCAGAACCGGTGATACCTCGCCGACCTTCAGCGTCACCCCTACCTCGGCGAACATGGCCGGCAACCGGTCCAGCGAACGCCATCCAAGATTGCCGCCCTTCAGACCGTCCGGAGCATCGGAATAGGCCGCCGCGAGCTGCGCAAAATCCTCTCCTTTGCTCAACCGCTCAAGGACCTGGTCGGCCTTGGCACGCAGCTTCTGGATCTGTTCCGGACTCGCCGACTCGGGCGCACGCAACAGAATATGCGCAAGCTGGTACTCTTCCCCCGCGCTGCCCAGGCCGGATGCACTGGCCAGGTAGTTGTCGATCTCGCCGTCGGAAATGAAGATCTTGCTCTCCACCTCACGCTCGCGCACCCGGGCAATCGTCATTTCGGAACGAATCTCCTCGCGAAAGCTTGCAAAGGTGATGCCGTCCTTTTCCAGCGCTGCCCGAAACTGACTGAGCGACAGGTTGTTGCCCGCGGCAATGCGTTGCAGTGCCTGCTCAAGTTGTCCGTCGTCGACGCGCAAACCCATGTCGCGTGCCTGCTGCAACTGCACCTTGTCGATCACCAGGCGTTCGAGCATCTGTTTTTCCAGCACATCGCGCGGCGGTAGCGGCATCCCCTGTCGCTGCAATTGCCCCAGCGCCGAGTCGAGACGCGAACGCAATTCGTAGAGGGTGATCACCTCGTCGTTGACCACGGCGACGATACGGTCAACGGGAATCGGCTGCGCCGGCGTCCGCGTTTGTGCCGACGCCAGTCCGACCAGGCAGGCGCAGAAAAGTATCGAGCGAAGTAGAAACGTCATGTCCTTTAACCTACCGTTCGGCCAGGGCCGGGTCGCTCAAAGCCGGACCCACCGCGTAGCCCGGGATCCTGCGATGGAGAATACTCAGCGGATTCGAGCCAATGCTCGCGAAGCCATTCAATTCCAGTTGCACGAAGAACTGTGTCGTCGAGTTGGCCTGGGTGGTCTGAATCCGGTGGGCTACCGTACGTACCACCCAGCACCCCGCGTTGTACTCCAGCCCGCCGATGATCTCGACCGGCAGGGAATTGGTAAACGAGTAGTTGTAACGGCCGACCGCCTGCCAGCGGGAATTGATCGGCCACTGACCGGAAAGGTCGACCTGATTGATCGGAATCGCCGCCTCGCTGTTGTAACTGTAGGTCGCATTGAGCACCTTGCCCGCTTCGGGCACGTAACGTGCCCCGATCGCGTAGCGTTGAAACTGCTGGTCGCTGGGGTCGTACTGCAGAGCGGCGTCCGCGTACAGCCGGGGTAACAACTGGCCGCTGAAAGCGGCCAGGAAATCGGATCGGTCACCTTTTTGCGGGGGCACGCTGCCTGGCAGCGCCACCTTTTCGTCAGTGAAGTTGAACCGCTGCCCGACCATTGCGCGCATGATTTCGCTCCCGTTGGACGGGTCGATCAGCCGGGAACTTACGGCTGCGGTCAACTGGTTGGCATTGTTGATGCGATCCCAGCCGGAAAACTGGTTGTCGGCAAAGATCTGCGCGAAATTGAAGTCCGCCAGACCGGTATCGAAGATCGGGATCTGGTTCTGGTTCTTGTATGGGATATTCAGATAGAACAGGCGTGGCTCGAGAGTCTGCGTATAGTCCCGACCAAACCAGTTGCTCGGCCGCTCGAAGGTCATTCCCGAATCGACGCTGAAAATCGGCAGCGTGCGGCTGATCGAAGTATCGCCGACACTGCCCGAGTTCGGGTACGACAGGGCGTAACGGGTAAGATTGGCGGCCACCCGCGGAATCACGTACCACCCGGGAGTGACGTACGGCAAGGACACCTGCGGCTGCAGCACCATCCTCTGCCCTTCAACCATGCTGCCGTCGGGATGGGCAAAATAGGTGTATTGCCCGAAGAGTGCCGTGTCCGTGGAGTACAGATCGGGTTGACGCGCGTTCAGGGTGATCTGGGGCAACAAACGATACGGCTTGCTGACCGGATTCTTGGGATCGGGTTGCAGCGTCTGGAAGGACTGTACGTTGGTCGTCACGTCCCACCATCCGCCACCACTGTAAGACAGCAAACCCTGCTGCAGGAGTTGCGTCTTCGCGGTGCTGGTGATCTGGCTCGACAAATCGGTAAAGTAGTAGTTGTCCGACACCCGGCTGTAATTGATGGCGCCGGAAAATCCACTCGACGAATTCTGGCTGTGCGTCAGCCCAAGACCCCAGCGATCGATATCCCTCAAACGATCGTGGGGCAAGTATTCAACGGCAGCGTTGCTATTGTAGATCCCCCCATAGGCCGTGTTCAGGTAGCGAAATTCGGTCCCGAGCTGCAAACCTCGCTTGCTGAGAATACGCGTGTCGATGGTCGCATCCATGTTCGGCGCAATATTCCAGTAGTACGGCAGGACAAACTCGACCCCGTTGTCGCTGCTGGAACCGTAACTCGGCGTCAGGAAACCCGACTTGCGTTCGTTGTTGAGCGAAAATGACACCCACGGAGAATGGAGAATCGGCACCCCCATGAAGCGAACCGTACCGTCGGTACCACTGGCAACGTCGTTATCGTAGTCCAGTTGCAGATCGCCGACACTGAGATACCAATCGTCGTTGCCGGGCTTGCACGTCGTGTAGGTGGCAGCAGTCAGACGCCGCTGATTTTCCCCTTCGAAATCGATGCGCTCCGCCTCACCCCGCCCCTCGGTCAACTCGTTTGCCGGTTTTTTTGCGGTCTTGACCTTGGTCTGTCCCGGCTTGATGTTCAGTGCGCGCGGGGCTGCAAAACCGGTTGCCGACTCATTATCCGGTGTGTTAGCAGTCCAGCGCGCAGCCGCGGTGTCGTCCGTCGGAGTACGGGTCGGAGCCGACTGCCGTTTAACGTAGTACGAGGCCTGGTCGAAGAAGCCGACCTGGTCTTCGAGCTTCAGGCGCGCCTTCGGGCCGGAAATCACGTCGTCATCCTGCTGCAGGCGGACGCTGCCGACGGCCTCGACCTCGTCATCCACCGGCCAGTAAGTCAGGCGATCAGCAGTCAACACCGTGCCTACCTTGCGTAACTCCGCCTCATCCTCGGCAAGCACCTCGCGGTCGACGACGCCGGAGATCCGCTGCGCGTTCAGGAATACCGGGCGCGGCACCTTGCTCTCGGCCTGGGGCGGCAGCATCGCCCTCGCCACACGCAAGGGCAACCCATCATCAGGCGTGTTCGCCTCTTCGATCTCAAGGGGCGGCACCGACTGTGCGGCGCTCAATGAGATGGCAGCCTCCTGGGAACTCCGTGCAGGGGCAGCAGCGGCCGACGCCCTCTGGCGACCTGTTGCCAGCGACTCGCTGCGGGCACTTGCCGCCGCTGGCGGCGCTGCCGGCGACGGCGACAGGCCGAGCGGTTCCACAACCTGGCGCAGCGGCGGACCCATCGACGGCGAAACGCTTTCCTGCGCAGCAGGGACAGGCGCCTTCGCCTGGCTCGGCATGATCCTGCTCGGATCGGAGTCAGTCGCAGACTTGGCGCTGTCGGCTCCCGGTGATTGCCTCTCGGTCGCCGGCGTCGCCAACGGGGTGGCTTCTACAGGCGACGCGGCCGGAGCCACCTGTGGCGGTAGCCCGGCCGAGCCTGGCGGCATGCCTGCGGAGACAGCCCCCCCCTCTGCCGGAGTTTGCAGGACCGCCGCCGCGTCGTCCGCCGAAACCTTGGCTGCCACAGAACCAGGCTCCTGCGCGGAGTTTCCGGGGACCGGCAGTGGTCTCGTCTCGACGACCGGTGCCGCCACTGGACGGGCCTCTACAGCAGGCTTTTCGGCAGCTACCGCAGCCGGCGCCGGCTTCATTGGAGGCAAGCCAAGCAACACCGGGTCGACCCGGAAGGGAGCTGCACGCTGCCCCTGCGCCTGTACAGCGAAGCTGGCGGCAAAGGTGCCGGCAACACTGCAGCAGAAGATCAGGGTCAGCGGCCTGCGCCGAGAAGGAAACGTCATTCCGGAGTGGTCAGTGAAAGATGCGGCAGTTTGTGGTCTCTGAGCGCGCGTTGCGGCGGCGGTCGGATGCTAGAATCCGGCCATTTTAGCATCATCGTCCAAGGAGAAGCGGCATGCCGCGTACCGCCCTGCTAAGCGACTGGATCCAGCAGATGTTTCGGCCGCAGTTCGCTGAGGAGGAGCTGCGCATCGAACCCGCCTCGGCCGATGCCAGCTTTCGGCGTTATTTTCGTGTCCATTTGCCGGACGAAACGACCAGAATCATTATGGATGCCCCGCCCGACAAGGAAGACTGTCGGCCCTTCGTCGACATTGCGGCGCTTTTCCGGCAAGCGGGAGTAAATGTTCCCGAAGTCCTGGCGCAGGACCTTGAGCAGGGCTTTCTGCTGCTGTCGGATCTCGGCAGCACGACCTACCTGCAGGCGATGGCCGACAGGCGAGCGGCGCCACAGCTTTACCGCGACGCCAACAGCGCACTGCTGGCCCTGCAACTCGCCAGTCGTCCCGGGCTCCTTCCCGACTATGACCAAGCCTTGCTGCAGCGCGAACTCGCACTCTTCCCCGACTGGTATCTTGCGCGCCACCTCGGTCTGGTGCTCGACGATCGCATCCAGACTACGCTGCACGCCGTGTTTGCCGCAATCCTGGAAAACAATCTGGCGCAAGCGCGGGTCTTCGTGCATCGCGATTACCACTCCCGCAACCTGATGGTCATCGGTGACCGTTCTGCGCAATTCCCGACCAACCCCGGAGTCCTCGATTTTCAGGATGCGGTGTACGGTCCCTTGACCTACGACCTTGTTTCGCTCTATCGCGACGCCTATATCGAGTGGCCCGAGGACCAGGAACTGGACTATGTGATCCGATACTGGGAAGCTGCCCGCCAGGCTGGCTTGCCGGTGCACGCCGACTTTCACGATTTCTACCGCGATTACGAATGGATGGGCGCGCAGCGCCAGCTCAAGGTGCTCGGCATCTTTGCACGCCTTTGCCACCGCGACGGCAAAAGCGACTACCTCAAGGACATGCCGCGCGTGCTCGGCTACCTCTGCCGAACCTGCCAGCGCTACGCCGAGTTGCGACCGCTCGCGCGCCTGCTCGATACGCTCGGCGATCGACAGAATTCCGTCGGCTTCACCTTCTGATGAAGGCGATGATTCTCGCGGCCGGCCGTGGCGAACGCCTGCGACCACTGACCGACAGCACGCCAAAGCCGCTGCTGCATGCCGGGGGCAAGGCGCTGATCGTCTGGCACCTGGAGCGACTGGCGGCAGCAGGCTGGCGCGAAGTGGTGATCAACCATGCTTATCTCGGCGAGCAGATCGAAGCGGCACTGGGCAACGGCGGTTCGTTCGGCCTGCGCATCGCTTACTCGCCCGAGCCGCCGGGGGCTCTGGAGACCGCCGGCGGCATCGCTGCGGCGCTGCCCCTGCTGGGAGAGCACCCCTTCCTGACGGTCAACGGCGACATCTGGTGCGACTGGGATTTTTCGCGCGCGCGCGACGTGGCGCAGCTGCTCGACGAACGCCTCGCGCACCTGGTTCTGGTAAGCAACCCGCCACATCATCCCGGCGGCGATTTCCGCCTTGCCGGCAAAAATGTGCAGCTTGCTGTCGGGGGGAGCAGCGACGCCCTGACCTACGCCGGCATCGGCGTCTTCCGGCCGGAGTTCTTTGCCGGCATTGCCCGCGGCACGGCCATGAAACTGCGCCCATTGCTCGACACTGGCATTGGCCTCGGAATGATCAGCGGTGAACGGCACGCCGGTCGCTGGGTCGACGTGGGGACGCCCGAACGTCTCGCCGCACTGGACAGGGAGCTTGCTCGCGCCGCATGAATCACCAACCCTATTCTGACCGTCGCCAGCGCGTGCTGGCCCGCCTCGGCGACGGCATTGCCGTCATCCCGACCGCAGCCGAGCGCCTGCGCAACCGCGACTCGCACTATCCCTATCGATTCGACAGCTATTTCTGGTACCTGAGCGGCTTCCCGGAACCCGAAGCGGTGATCGTACTGGTCGGCGGCAAGGAACCGAAGACGATTCTGTTCTGCCGCGAAAAGAGCGAAGAACGCGAAACCTGGGATGGTTTCCGCTATGGGCCCGAAACAGCGGGAAACGCCTTCGGCTTTTGCGAAGCGCATCCGATTGCCAGCCTCGAACAGAAGCTGCCCGAGTTGATCGCCAACCGCAGCATACTCTGGCACTCGCTGGGCCACGATGCCGAATGGGACGGCCGGATCACCCGCGCCTTGAACGCGGTGCGCGCCGAGAGCCGCAGCGGCACCCGGGCGCCAGGCGAGATGCGTGACCTGCGCGGCCTGCTCGATCAGATGCGACTGACCAAGGATGCGCACGAAATCGAACTCATGCGCCGCGCCGCAGAGATCGCCTCGGCCGGTCACGCCCGCGCCATGCGCGCCTGTCGGCCGGGCATGGCGGAGTACGAACTCGAAGCGGAACTCAGCTACGAGTTCCGTCGCCGAGGCGCCGACGGCCATGCGTACACCCCGATCGTCGCCGGCGGTATCAATGCCTGCATCCTGCACTATGTCGAAAACAACCGCCTGCTGGCCGGTCATTCGCTGGTATTGATCGACGCCGGCTGCGAACTCGCCGGCTACGCCTCGGACATCACCCGTACGTTCCCGGTCGGCGGCCGCTTCAGTCCGGAACAACGCGAGGTCTATGAGATCGTCCTCGCCGCGCAGGCGGCGGCGATTGCCGCAGTGCGTCCAGGCGCCTCGTTCATGGCGTATCACCAGGCGGCCCTGCGCGTCCTTACGCAAGGATTGATCGACCTCAAAGTAATCTCCGGCACTGTCGACGGCGCCATTGAAAGCGAGGCGTACAAACCCTGGTACATGCACCGCACCGGTCACTGGCTGGGTCTCGACGTCCACGACGTTGGCGATTACCGCGCCGGCACTGCCGACGACGACTGGGTCAGGCTGGAGCCCGGGATGGTGTTGACCGTCGAACCCGGCCTTTACTTCCGTCCGGCAGCGCCGGTGCCGATGCATCTGCACGGCATTGGCGTGCGCATCGAGGACGATGTGCTGGTCACCGCCGAGGGCTGCACGGTGTACTCCAACGCGCCCAGGACCGTTGTCGAAATCGAAGAGGTGATGCGCCATGGCTGAGTCCGTCGACCGGGTCGACATCGCCATCATCGGTGCCGGACCGGTAGGCATGACCCTCGCCCTGGCGCTGGCCGGCGGCCCTTACAAGGTGCTGCTGATCGACAGCCGCCGACGCGGTGCCTGGGCTGCTGACCCACGCGCTCTGGCTCTCTCGCATGGCACCCGACAGATTCTCGAGCATCTCGGCGCCTGGAACGCCGAGGCGGCCACGGCGATCGAGACCATTCACGTCTCGCAGCGCGGCGGTTTTGGCCGCACACTCCTCATGGCCCGTGACTACGACATTCCCGCCCTGGGCTACGTGATGCGTTACCGTGAGCTTGCGGCCGCTCTCGATGCCCAGCTTGACACGTCACGGCTGTTGAACGACTCGCCGCTGATCGACCTCCGCAGCAGCCGCGAAGGAACCGCGATCAGGCTCGCCAGCGGTGCCGACACACGCCGTTTCGCTGCCCGCCTCGTCGTCCATGCCGAAGGCACACCCGGCAACGACGCCGAGATCACAGTGCGTGATTACCGGCAGCACGCCGTGGTCGCAGAAGTCCGTCCTGCCGGGGGACATGCTCATCGCGCATGGGAGCGCTTTACGCCCAACGGCCCGCTGGCCTTGCTGCCGTTGGCGCAGGACTATTCGGTGGTGTTCTCGGTACCGCCGGATCAGGCAACGCAACTGCTGCAGATCGACGACGATGGCTTCCTGGCCGCGCTGCACGCCCGCTTCGGCGGCCGCGTCAGGTTCACCGCCGCCGGTCCACGCGTCCGCTTCCCGCTGGCACTGCGTATTCGCCAACAACTCACGGCAACCCGCCAGGTATGGATCGGGAACGCCGCGCAAAGCCTGCATCCCGTGTCCGGTCAGGGCTTCAACCTCGGTCTGCGTGACGCCTGGGAACTCGCCCAGACCTTGCTCGCATCTGCCGGCGAGGACCCTGGCGACGATGCCATCCTGGCAACCTACGCCCGCGGCCGCCAGTTCGACCGAGGCGGCAGCATGGCGTTTACCGATGGCCTGGTACGTATCTTTTCCAACGACCTGGCGCCACTGCGGTTTGCGCGCGGCCTGGGTCTGCTGACCCTGGACCTGTTGCCACCTTTACGCCACTTCGTCGCCCGACGCATGATCTGGGGAGCCAGGGCTTGGCCTTGATGTGAAATTCGCACTGGCGACTCACGAATTTCCTCTCGCCCGCTTGCGGGAGAGGGGTTGGAGGTGAGGGTGAGGCTAACGGTCATGGCCGACATCGGGGGTGACTGGATCCACCATGACCGTTGGCTTGACCGCCCTGGACAAACCGATGATCATAGCCATCGTCGTCGCCCTCGCCCGCCTGCCCTGACGCCCGCGTGCTGCGGCGATTGAATTTTGCGGGTCGCAGTCGCGACTTGCCCCCCTTGACAGACGTGACCACACCATGCCGCAAACGCACAAGACTACTACCCAGTTGATCGAATTCAAGGGCACGACGCTTCCGGTCGTCGTCGTTACACTGCGCTCCCTGCAACCGGACGCACTGGCCGAGGCAGCGAATACGCTGTTTGGCGACGATGAGTTTTTCGACGGTGATGCTGCCCTGCTGGAACTGTCTCACCTCGTCGACGTACCGGAAGCGGACTGGCGACGGGTAAAACAGGTATTGAGAGCACACGGTCTCAACGTCATGGGCGTACGCGGCGGCAGTGATGAGTTGCGTCAAACCGCAGCCTTTGCCGGCTTGCCGACCTACGCTGCCAGTGAGCGCCCGCTACATGCCGCAGCCCCTTGCGAAACGGCTGCGCCACCGGCAACCCCTGCTCCTGCCCGCAAGGCAGATCCCGAGCCGCCACCGACGGTGACTGCCGCCCCCGAAGCAGCGCCGACATTGTTCATCGACCGACCACTACGCTCTGGGCAACAGGTATACGCCCGCGGTGGCGACTTGGTCGTCCTGGCAGCAGTCAATGCCGGCGCCGAAGTCATCGCCGATGGCAGTATTCACATCTACGCCCCATTGCGGGGGCGCGCACTGGCCGGTGCCAGCGGGGCTGCCGACGCACGCATCTTCTGTACCCGCTTCGATGCCGAACTGGTTTCGGTCGCCGGTCTGTACCGGACCTTCGACAACGGCGTGCCCCGCGAGTTGAAGGGCGAGCCAGTACAGATCCGGCGCTCTGAGCAACCCGGCGACGAAGGGAGCAAACTGATTGTCGAATCGCTGCACACCGACTGATGACGGGGCGGAATTGCATTCCGACCAACAAGCATCGCTGCCGCTCAACAGAAAGCCCATTCTGCAGGTAGAATCTCGACTTTTATCTGCGGGGAAAGATCCGTGACACGTATTGTCGTCGTAACTTCCGGCAAGGGTGGCGTTGGCAAGACCACCACCAGCGCCAGTTTCGCCTCGGGCCTCGCCCTGCGGGGTTACAAGACTGCCGTCATCGATTTTGACGTCGGCCTGCGCAACCTCGACCTGATCATGGGCTGTGAACGCCGCGTCGTCTATGATCTGGTCAATGTCCTCAATGGAGAAGCGACACTCACCCAGGCACTGATCAAGGACAAGCACTGCGCGAACGGCAATCTCTTTGTTTTGCCCGCTTCGCAGACCCGCGACAAGGACGCGCTGACCGAAGAAGGTGTCGAGAAGGTGCTCAAGGAACTCGAACACATGGGCTTCGACTACGTCGTCTGCGATTCGCCGGCAGGCATCGAGCGGGGCGCCGTGATGGCACTGACTTTTGCCGATGAAGCGCTGGTGGTCAGCAACCCGGAGGTTTCCTCGGTGCGCGACTCGGACCGCATTCTCGGCATCATCCAGGCCAAGTCGCGGCGCGCGCTACTCGGCGGCGAGCCGGTCAAGGAGCACCTGCTGATCAGCCGCTATTCGCCGAAACGCGTCAGTGAGGGTGAGATGCTGTCTTATCAGGATGTGCAGGAGATCCTGCGCGTGCCGATCATCGGCGTCATTCCCGAGTCCGAAGCGGTGCTGCAATCATCGAATGCGGGCACACCGGCGATCCATCTCGCCGGTTCCGATGTCGCCGGTGCGTACCTTGACGTCGTTGCCCGCTTTCTCGGTGAAAGCGTGCCCTTGCGTTTCGTGGACTACGAAAAACCCGGTCTCTTCAAGCGGCTGTTCGGGGGTAAATGAGGATGTCCCTGTTCTCCCTGATCTTCGGCAACAAGCCCAAAACGGCTGCGATTGCCAAGGAGCGACTGCAACTGATCATTGCCCACGAACGCAGTGGCAGCGCCAGTACGCCGGATTTTCTGCCGGCCCTGCAGCGGGAGTTGATGGCCGTGATCTCGAAGTATGTGTCGGTGAACCCCGAAGACATCAAGGTGTCGCTCGAGAAGCAGGGGAACTTCGAGGTGCTGGAGGTCAACATCGTCATGCCGGAAGCGACCAGCAAACCCTGAACATCGCAGTTTCCCGATCCCCCATTCATTCGCCTTGCGGATCAACGACGTGACCGAAGCCCTTTTTGAATCGACGATCTCCAGCTTGCCTTTGCTCGGCCGCGGCAAGGTGCGGGACATCTACGCGATTGACGATGACAAGCTGCTGATCGTCACCAGCGATCGTATTTCGGCCTTCGATGTCGTCCTGCCCGACCCCGTTCCCGGCAAGGGCAGGCTGCTGACGCGCCTGGCCAGCTTCTGGTTTGAAAGGCTCGCCGGGATCATCCCGAACCAACTGACCGGGATCGATCCGGAAACCGTGGTGGCTGCCGACGAACGACAGCAGGTGCGAGGTCGGGCGTTGGTTGTCAAACGGTTGCGACCGCTGCCGATCGAAGCGGTGGTACGTGGCTATCTGATCGGTTCGGGATGGCAGGACTACCAGGCCACGGGCAGTGTTTGCGGCATCCTTCTGCCCAAAGGGCTACGGCTCGCGAGCAGGTTGCCGCAGCCGGTCTTCACCCCGGCGACCAAGGCAGCAATCGGCAATCACGACGAAAACATTTCCTTCGAACGTGCGCAGGCCGAATGCGCCACGGCACTCGCCGACCTGCTCGCGGCTACCGGCAAGAGTGCCGAAGTCGTCGCTGGACAGGCCCGCGACGCCGCCGTCGCGCTGTATGCTACGGCGGCACAGCACGCCGCAGCACGCGGCATCATCATCGCCGACAGCAAATTCGAATTCGGCCTCGATGAGTCCGGCACGCTGCACCTGATCGACGAAGTTCTGACCCCGGACTCGTCTCGCTTCTGGCCCGCCGACGCTTATTGCGAAGGCAGCAACCCTCCGTCATTCGACAAGCAGTATGTTCGCGACTATCTTGAAACGCTGGACTGGAACAAGCGAGCGCCTGGCCCGCGCCTGCCCGCGTCGGTACTCGCCGGCACGTACGCCAAGTACGCCGAGGCCTGCGAACGCCTGACCGGCGAACGGGTACCTGCTTGACCGAGCCGGCAGCACCGGCGGCCCGAGATCCACGTTGCACGCCCGTGGACAGGTTCCGGGACGCCCGATGGTGACCGAGAAGACTGCCTTTCGCGGCACTCGTGCCCTTTCCAGTGTGTCTGCCGCAGAAAGCGCGAGTCGCTGACGCGAACTGCACACCCACCCCCTCAGCAAGGAGAACGCATGCGTCTGGAGCCAACTCCCCCTGCCCGCGGCAAGACAGCACCCAAAGTCCACAGCGTATCCGCCAACCGCCCATTCGTGTGGCTGGTGGCAGGCTGGCGGGATCTGCGCGCCAACCCGATTGCCAGCCTCGCGTTTGGCCTGTTGTTCGCGATCGCCGGCGACCTGATCACGATCTTTGCCTGGCGCAATGGACAGGTGTTCATCGTCGCCACTTCCGGCTTTTTCCTGGTCGCCCCACTGCTCGCCGGTGGACTCTACGAAATCAGCCGGCGACTTGAAACCGGGCAGTCGTCGACCTTCTTCGTGTCGTTGGCCGGCGGCCGACGCAACGCCATCGAACTGAGCAAGCTTGGCCTGCTGCTGGCAGCCATCGGACTCGCCTGGGAACGCATCTCGACCTTGCTGTTCGCCTTTCTGGCACCCGACATCACCCCCGATCTGCTCGCCCTGCTGGCCGAGATCCACCTTTCCACAGACCACCGCGACCTGTTGTTGATCTGGATTCTGATCGGTGGCACCCTGGCGTTGATCGTCTTCGCGATCACGGTGATCTCGGTACCGCTGCTGCTTGACCGCCACACCGACTTCCGGACGGCCATGCTGACCAGCCTGCGCGCAGTAGACGCCAACCTGCTGGTGATGACCTTCTGGGCGTTCCTGGTCGTCGCGCTGACCGCGCTGGGTTTCGTCACCCTGTTCTTCGGACTGATCGTTCTGATGCCACTGATCGGCCACGCTTCCTGGCATGCTTATCGAGACCTTGTAGAATTCCCAGCCGACCTTCTGCCACCACGGATCTCCTGATGACACCCAATGCCCTGCCAGACAACCCGCTCCTCGACTTCTCCGGACTGCCCCGTTTCGACACGCTGATGCCGGGCGATGTGCAACCGGCGATCACCACGCTGCTCGCGCAAGATCGCGCCCTCATCGAGCGCCTGACGGCCGACGATGTGGCCGCGACCTGGGAAAATTTCGCTGCACCACTCACCGACGCCTTTGAGCAACTGTCACGCGCCTGGGGGATGGTCACGCATGTACACTCGGTCAATGATGTGCCTGAGTGGCGCGACGCCTACAACAGCATGCTCCCCGAAGTCTCCAGCTTCTATGCCGAAGTCGGCCAGAACCTGAAGCTGTTCGCCGGCTACAAGGCGATCGCCGAAGGCAGTGAATACGCGCAGTTGTCCACTGCCCAGCGCCGGGTGCTCGACAACGAGATTCGCGACTTCCGGCTGAGTGGTGCCGAGTTGCCCGCCGAGAACAAGCCGCGCTTTCAGGCCATTGCCGAGGAACTTGCACAACTCTCGGCAAAGTTCTCGGAGAACCTGCTCGACGCAACCAACGCCTTTACCGAAACGATCAGCGACGAGAGCGAACTCGCCGGCCTGCCTGAAGACGCCCGCCAAGCGGCGCGTGAAGCGGCGGAACGAGACGGCAGAACAGGCTGGAAGTTCACTCTGCACATGCCATCCTACCTGCCGGTGATGCAATACGCCGACAGCCGCCGCCTGCGCGCGGCGATGTACCGCGCCTACGCCACACGCGCCTCCGAATTCGGCCCCGAAGAACTCGACAACAGCCCGCTGATTCGCCGCATCCTGGAACTGCGCCGCGAACAGGCGCAGCTTCTCGGCTACGACAATTATGCAGAAGTTTCGCTGGTACCGAAGATGGCCGAATCGGTGCCGCAGGTCATCGACTTCCTGCAGGATCTGGCATGCAAGGCCAGGCCCTTTGCCGAGAAGGATATCGCCGACCTGCGTACCTTCGCATTCGCCGAACTGAACCTCGCAACGCTGGAAGCCTGGGATGTCGCCTATGTGTCGGAGAAGCTTCTGCAGGCGCGCTATGCTTTCTCGGAACAGGAGGTAAAGCAGTATTTCACCGAAGAGCGCGTGCTGACGGGCCTGTTCAAGGTCATTGAAAGGCTGTTCAACGTTCGTCTCAAGCCCGACGCTGCGCCGACATGGCATGCGGACGTACGGTTTTTCCGCATCGAGAGCGCAGACGGCGAGTTGATCGGCCAGTTCTATCTCGACCTCTACGCCCGCGAGACGAAGCGCAGCGGCGCCTGGATGGACGAAGCCATCGGTCGCCGCTGCGTGCGGCAAACCGCGGCGGCTACAGCCGCCCCTGGCGGCATCCAGAAGCCGGTCGCCTACCTCAACTGCAACTTTTCTCGACCGGTACGCGACGCGGATGGAATAGCACGGCCGGCAACCTTCACGCATGACGAGGTGACCACGCTGTTCCACGAGACCGGGCACGGTCTGCATCACCTGCTGACGCATGTCGATGAGCTTGGCGTCGCCGGCATTCATGGCGTCGAATGGGACGCTGTCGAGCTGCCCTCGCAGTTCATGGAAAACTATTGCTGGGAGTGGAGCGTGCTGCAGGACATGACTGCACACATCGACACCGGGGAGCCGCTTCCACGCGCCCTGTTCGACAAGATGCTGGCCGCGCGCAACTTCCTGAGCGGCATGCAGACCCTCCGACAGGTCGAGTTTTCGCTGTTCGACCTGCGGCTGCACAGCGATTTCGACCCGGCGGGGGAGCGCAGCGTACTCGATCTTCTGGCGGAAGTGCGACGGCAAGTCGCGGTGCTCGTACCTCCGGCCTGGCACCGCTTCCCGAACAGCTTCGCGCATATCTTTGCCGGCGGCTACGCTGCCGGTTACTATAGCTACAAATGGGCCGAGGTGCTTTCTGCGGACTGCTACGGTGCTTTTGAAGAGGCCGGCGACCCTTTCGACTCACCCACCGGGCAACGCTTCCAGAGTGAAATCCTGGCGGTTGGCGGCAGCCGGACGGCGATCGACAACTTCCGGGCTTTCCGCGGCCGCGACCCACAGGTTGACGCGCTGCTTCGGCACAGTGGCATGATCACTAACGATTGAGGTTTCGCCGCATGCTCGCTTCAGCTACCTTGCGCTTCGCCCAACTCGCCGTTCTGCTGCTGATCGCCTCCGCAGCAAGCGCACAAACCACCTACCGCTGGATCGACCCGAGCACTGGCGGCACGGTAGTTTCGGACCGACCACCGCCGCCGGGGGCCAGACAGGTCGTCAAGTCTGCGCTGGTAGGCGCTGACGGGCCACAGATCCCTTACGCTGTCCGCCAGGCCAGCGAGAAGTTTCCGGTGGTCCTGTACACCAGCGTCGGCTGCGTCACCTGCAAGGAAGCTCGCGCCCTGCTCGAGGGGCGTGGCGTTCCTTTCTCCGAGAAGGTGCTTCAGAACGAGGAAGAAGTTGTCGAACTCGGTCGGCAACTCGGTGGTGAGGCGCTGCTGCCCAGCGTGAGCGTCGGACGGCAAAGCGCCAGGGGCTTTTCACCGAGCGTCTGGAACGCATTGCTCGACGCCGCCACTTATCCCAGCAGCGCCCCCTACCGGGCAAGGCCCGTCAACGCCGCGTCCGAGTGAACCTGGAAACCGGCCGGCGTGTTGAAAACCGCTGCCAGCACTCAAGAGCCACTTCACTGCCAGGCAGACCAGGGAGCAGACGACCTATGGCGGGCCCATTGTGGCCCCGAACTCCCTCTACTGATCCACCGCTTCCCAGGCACCGAACAAGACGGGCGGTGAAACCGTAGATGACCGCGTCTTCTACGAACCATATGAACGCCGCCAGCATTGTCCGATTGTTCTTGCTCGCCGCCATCTGGGGAGCCTCTTTTCTGTTCATGCGCGTCAGCGTCCAGGCCTTTGGCCCGGTAGCGCTGATCATGTTCCGCGTCGCCATCGCGGCGGTGTTTCTCTGGCTGGCCAGTCGGTGGCTGAAGCGCGACCTCAAACTGGGCATGCAGTGGCGGTATTTCCTGACCCTCGGCTGTTTGAACTCGGCCTTCCCGTTCATCCTTTTCGCCTATGCCGCACAGTCCCTGCCGGCATCGTTGCTTTCGATTCTCAACGCCACATCGCCTCTCTTCGGCGCGGCGATAGGAGCGCTGTGGCTGCGCATCCCCCTGACCTTGCCCGTTGGTCTGGGTCTGGCATTCGGCCTGGCCGGCGTCACCGTGCTGGTCGGCCAGACCGCATTGCTGGTCGGTGATCGCGATTGGCTGGCCCTGGCCGCAGGCCTTGTGGCGCCGGCTTCGTACAGCGTGGCGAGCCTATACACCAAGGCCCACCCCGGTCGGGCGACACCCTTCGACAACGCGCATGGCAGTATGTGGATGGCCGTGCTGGCAGTACTGCCGCTGGTTTTTCTTGCTCCGATACGTGCAGCGCCGAACGCCGGTGACTGGGCTGCCGTCGCGTTGCTCGGGACAGTCTGTACCGGCACCGCTTATCTGCTCTACTTCCGCCTGATCGACGAGGTCGGTTCGACGCGGGCGTTGTCGGTTACCTTCTTGATCCCGGTGTTCGGCGTCCTGTGGGGAGCCCTGTTTCTTGACGAAGCAGTGGGCTGGCATACCCTGCTTGGCGGCGCCCTCGTTCTGATGGGAATCGCCATGACTGCCGGCGTGTTGAGACTGCCTGCGTTGCGAATGTGAAGCAGGCGTATTGTCCATTACTCCCTCGCCGGGCGATGGAATGGTGTTATCCTAAATTCCTCTGTTAACCCGCGGCAAGTGCGAGACTTGGGGGAGCCACAGGCGTAGGAGGAGATGCTTTCGGTCTAGCGTTGATGATTTTGTCGACGATGTAGCGGACAAGCGCCGGCCAGCGGCCAGCTTTTGGCAACTGAGGCGCACTTGCCAGAACATGGTCAAGACCCTTGCGGACATTGACGATCATCGCCTTGATTTGGTCCCCCGCCGCATGGGAGAGCGTGAGCAGCAAGCGAGACTGGCCGGCGTGCTCGGTCAGGCGGCCCACCCCGGCGAGCAACATCGGGCGACTGGTGATCGCTTCCAGGCGTGTCTTCGGATGCGCCAGGCGAACATACCAACTCCACCAGTTGTAGATCAGCGCCACCGCTCGCGCCGAGAGGTTGCAGCGCTCCAGGTCCTGCGTGGTGTAGCCGCCCCAGCCCCATTGATTTTTCAGTTCGTCGAAGCCATTTTCACAATCGGCCCGATCCCGATACAACTGGCCCATGGCTTCTGTCGAGTAGTCCGCGTTCGTGACCAGGACGGCGTATTCCCAGAGTTTGGCCCTCTCCGAATGGTCGAGGAACTGCAACTCGGGCTGGGTGCTCTCGTTGCTCGCTTCGGCGACCAGGCTGGACTTGACGCGTCGCCGTAGCACCACAACACGCCGCGCGCGAGTCCAGCCCGCCAATTGGAGTTCGGCTTCCACCGCGTCAAAACCCTGGCCGACACCCTGCCAGTCGCTGCGCCGCCAGAGCCGCTCGATCAGGCGCTTGACCCCAGCCGTTTGCTTGAGCTTGAAGAGATAGCGCTGCCCTATCTCTTCCATCTCGGCCATCATGCCTTCATTGCCGAAGGCGATGTCGCCGCGCACCAGGACGGGACGTTCCTCAACAGCGAGTCGTTCGAGCAGCAGGCGTAGCCGGGGCCGGCTATATTTCCCGGCAATGGCTTTGCCGCCTTGCACTTCCACATCAAGCACCAAACGCAGATTGCCGATCCAGTAGGTGTGCAGTGTATGACTGGGCCGTCCCGGTTTCGTGGGGTTGTATCCGACCTCGGCGCCCGCCTGGTGGCCGTAGAGCAATTTGATGGTCGTGTCGACGTCGAGAATCCAGGGCGTACGGAGCGCTTCGCGGCTGCTCTCCGAAAGCGCCGTGTCCATCCATGCCGTACTCTTTGCCAGTTGCGCCGCCCGGGCAGCACGCGCTTCGCCGCGGCACGGCTTGGCTTGGTTCGGCGCCAGATGCGCCAGGGCGCGGCGCAGACTTTCATCGCTGATGATCTTGTTCATGCCGAGAATCTGCGGCGCGACCTCGTCGCCGCGTAGCCCGGTCACATGCGCATAGCGCCGCTGGCCATCCAGTATCGACAACATCCAGGTGCCGAGAACGTCGACCGACTCGGGTGCGTTGGAGCTGGTGTAGGCCATCGGACACCCCCCCAGCCAACGGGTGAATAGGCCCGAGACTTCGAGGAATTCGGCAAAGAACGGCAACTGCCCCAGGGCCGTGGCACTTCCCCCTTCGTCCCAGCGAACGTGGAATCGCCCACCAAGCGTCGCCACACGCATCTCCAGCGCCGTCTGCTCGATCTCTTGCAAGGCACCATCCACCGCCTTGACCAGCTCTTTTCGCTCGAAATCCAACTCACCCATTGGGTGACCCTCCCGATTCGCCGGAAACCCTCACCAGCACTCAGTTTGCAGCAATTCTTGCTCTTTCAACTGAGGAAAATAGGGTTATCGAACCGGCGCTCGCTGGCGAAAACAACGGGCAGCAAATGGAACGGCCCGGGAGCTTGCGCTTCCCGGGCCGCTGGCCGACTAGGTCTCGGTCACAAACCAAACTACACCTAGTGACCCGATGCCGAAGACGAGCCCACGCCCGTTTCCGAACGAACCTTCTGGGCCGGGTATAGCGAACGCTCGAGTTGTGCCTGCTTGCTGTTGTCCATCTTGGAAACCAGATAGATCACCAGGAAGGCTGCCGTCATCGAGAACAGTGCCGGTGAAGAGTACGGGAACAACGCGCTGCCTTTCGGATTCTTCAGTACGGCTTCCCATACCGAGGCCGACAAGATGGTCAGCACCACCGACGCCACCAGTCCAACGATGCCCCCGGCGACTGCCCCCTTGGTGGTGCAATCCTTCCACAACACCGACATGAACAGCACCGGGAAGTTGGCCGAGCAGGCGATGGCGAAGGCCAGCATCACCATGTAGGCGACGTTCTCCTTCTCGAACGCGATTCCAAGGAACACCGCGACGATACCCAGGCACACCGTGGTCATCTTCGAAACACGCAGTTCCGAAGCGGAGTCGGCGTTGCCGTGCTTGAACACGGTCGCATAGAGGTCATGCGACACCGCCGAAGCGCCGGACAGCGTGAGGCCGGCAACCACCGCGAGAATCGTCGCGAAAGCCACCGCCGAGATGAAGCCCAGGAAGATGTTGCCGCCAACCGCGTTCGCCAGGTGGATGGCCGCCATGTTGCCGCCGCCCTTGAGACCATCCCAAACCAGTTTCCCGTCAGCGCCGACGGCTTGAACGCCGTCAACCATCTTCGGCACGTAGTACACCTCCGGGCTCTGCGTCAGCATGACGATGGCGCCGAAACCGATGATGAAGGTCAGAATGTAGAAATAGCCAATCCAGGTCGTCGCCCAACCGACCGACTTGCGTGCTTCCTTGGCGCTCGGCACGGTGAAGAAACGCATCAGGATGTGCGGCAGACCGGCGGTACCAAACATCAGCGCCATGCCGACCGAGATCGCAGAGACCGGATCCTTGATCAGCGCTCCCGGGGACATGATGGCCAGATGCTTGGGATGGATCTCGACAGCCTTGGCAAACAGGGCCTCGGGGTTGAAGTTGAACTGCCAGAGCACGGCCAGGGCCATGAAGGTGGCACCGGTCAGCAGCATGATGGCCTTGATGATCTGCACCCAGGTGGTGGCCGTCATTCCGCCGAAGAGCACATAGCACATCATCAGCACACCAACGATGACCACCGCGTAGATGTATTCCATGCCGAACAGCACTTTGATCAACTGGCCAGCGCCAACCATCTGGGCGATCATGTAGAAAGCCACGACGACCAGTGAACCGGTGGCAGCGAAGCTGCGCATCGGCGTTTGCGCGAAGCGATAGGCAGCCACGTCGGCAAAGGTGAACTTGCCCAGGTTGCGCAGACGCTCGGCCATCAGGAAGGTGATCACCGGCCAGCCGACCAGCCAGCCGATCGAGAAGATCAGGCCGTCGAAGCCATTGGCGAACACCAGACCCGAGATCCCCAGGAAGGACGCCGCGGACATGTAGTCACCGGCAATCGCCAGACCGTTCTGAAAGCCGGTAATGCCACCACCGGCGGTGTAGAAGTCGGCAGCCGACTTCGTCTTCGCCGCGGCCCACTTGGTGATGCCCAAGGTAATCGCGACAAAGATGGCGAACATCGCAATCGCCACCCAGTTGGTCGCCTGTTTCGTGGTGTTGCCGAGGTCGGCACCGGCGGCGAGAACCCCGCCGGTGGCCAGCAGGCCGAGGGTCAGGCCAAGGATGTTGCGAGTGGATTTGCTGATCATTTCTTGCTGGCCTCCCTGATGACTTCGGCATTCATGTCGTCGAACTCGGTATTGGCCTTGCGGACATAGACGTTGGTGATGGCGATGGTGAAGATGATCACACCAACCCCCAGCGGAATGCCGATCGTCGTCACCATGCCCGGCGCCAGAGGCGTGCCCAGCCATTCCTTGTTGAAGGCAATCAACAGGATGTAGCCGTAATAGGCGATGATCATCAGGATGGACATGATGGTGCTGTAACTGGAGCGCTTGCGGACCAATTGGTGGTACTTGGGATTGGCTTCAATCCGTGCAACGATGTCGTCGTTCACTTTTTGTCTCCTCCTCTAGGATATACAAATATCGAGTCACGTATCATGACTAGCGACGAATCATAGTGACCATTACTTACTTGCCGCTTACGCCGCAAGCAGAACGCCCAAGGCAACAATGCCTTGCCGTGCCTGCTTCATACCTTGCCTTAGGTGGCCCGCGGAAAGGCGCTGCGAGGTGTTTGCTGCACCACGGTCGATCATTGAATGGTCCCCTCACTGCCTGCCGGCGATATAGCCCCCCTCGCCTCGAATAGGCAAGCGCGCTTTGGCAAAAGACAGCCCAACCTGGCCGTACCGGAGAGCGGCAACGGCATGCGTTGCGTCTCGGCGGGCAATAAATCACAGCCGGGATACGTCTTCTGGTTAAAATTGCTTTCTGCCATACTGACCGGTCGCTGCCAAGAATATGACTGATGCAATCCTGCTCCCCGAATTGATCAGCCGCTCTGCCACTCGCGAGCCGGACGCCATCGCGCTGACCCACGGCCAGCGGTCGATCAGCTATGGCCTCTTGCAACAATCGCTCTCCCGCTTTGCAGGCGGCTTGATAAACCTGGGAATGCAGCGGGGTGAGCGAATCGGCATCTACCTGGAGAAGCGGCTGGAAACGGTCGTTGCCAGCTTTGGCAGCGCCGCTGCCGGCTGCGTTTTCGTGCCGCTGAACCCCTTGCTGAAGGCCGACCAGGTCGCCCACATCATGCGCGACTGCAACGTGCGCGCTTTGGTGACCTCCAGCGAACGCCTGTCCCTGCTGGCGCCGATTCTCGCTTCCTGCCACGATCTGCGACAGGTGATTCTGGTCAACACCGACCATCTACCCAGCGGCGATGGTCCATTGGCCTACCTGCACTGGGACGATCTCCTGCAGGCGGGTATCTGCAGCGGCCACCGGGTGATCGACACCGACATGGCGGCGATTCTTTATACCTCCGGCAGTACCGGCAAACCGAAAGGGGTCGTGCTCTCGCATCGCAACATCGTCGCCGGCGCCATCAGCGTCGCCAGCTATCTCGAGAACAGCGCCGAGGATACGCTGCTGGCGGCCCTGCCATTGTCTTTCGATGCCGGCTTCAGCCAACTCACGACGGCCTTCCATGCCGGCGCGCGCGTGGTACTACTCAACTACCTCTTGCCGCAAGACGTTCTCAAGGCCCTCGCTGCCGAGAAAGTCACCGGGCTGACGGCGGTTCCTCCGCTATACATCCAGCTCTCGCAGCTGGAATGGCCGCTGGCCATCGGCCAACATCTGCGCTATTTCGCCAACACCGGGGGACGCATGCCGCGTGACACGCTGGCTGCCTTGCGCGCACGTTTGCCGAACAGCCGGCCGTATCTGATGTATGGTCTGACCGAAGCCTTCCGCTCGACCTACCTGCCACCGGAGGAGGTGGACCGCCGGCCGGATTCGATCGGCAAGGCCATCCCCAATGCCGAAATCCTCGTATTGCGCGAAGACGGTTCGCCCTGTGCTGCCAACGAGCCGGGCGAACTCGTCCATCGTGGCGCTCTGGTGGGTATGGGCTACTGGAACGACCACGAAAAAACCGCGGAACGCTACAAGCCGCTCCCGGCCAACACGCCCGGCCGCGGCCCCGGCCTGGTACTACCCGAGATCGCGGTGTTTTCGGGCGACAGCGTGCGTATCGATGAGGAAGGGTTCCTCTACTTCATCGGTCGCCGTGACGAAATGATGAAAACCTCCGGCTATCGGGTCAGCCCGACCGAGGTCGAGGAAATTCTCTACGCTACCAGGCTGGTCGGTGAATGCGCCGCTTTCGGCGTCGAGCACCCCTCGCTCGGCCAGGCGATCCAGGTGATCGCCACACCAGCCGCCGGAGGCAGTCTTGATACCGCCGCCCTGCTGGCTGAATGCCGTAGCCGAATGCCCGCCTACATGGTTCCGGCGAACATCTTCGTACGCCAGGACCCCTTGCCGCGCAATCCTAATGGGAAGATAGACCGCAAGGCGCTGGCCAGCGAATTCAGGGCGCATGCGAGCCCATCAGGTGGGCCGGACCAGCCCGGGGAATAGCCGATGTTTCAGGAAATGGCCCACGCCGCAAGCGACGGTACTGCCGCGCTCCGCGATGCGCTCGGGCAGCCGCCCTGCCCGACGGCCACTGCCGCTACGGCGTCCCGAAGCACGGAGCAAGACCCCGGCCTGGATGACGACCGTCGCAAACGCGATTCCCTGCAGGATTGCCCACGGACTTCGGCAACGGGATGGGAGATCCTCGCAGCAAAAACCGCCTTCCCAGCTTTTGCCGACGCCTGGGATCACCTGAACGCCAGGTTGTACGACGCACACCCGTTTTTCGACAGCCGCTTCATCGCACCCCTGCTGGACCATTTCGGCAACGGGAGCGAGAAGCTGTGCATTCACCGAACACCTGACGGCATTTCCGGTGCCCTGATCCTGTGTTCGATCGGGCTCGGTCGGTGGTCGTGCTTTCGCCCGTCGCAAGCACAAGCAACAGCGGTGATGCTCGACGACGTTCGCCTGCTCGAAACCCTGCTGAACGCGCTGCCGGGTTGGGCGTGGACCATCGAACTGCACGCGGTCGACCCGCGTTATGCGCCGGAGTTCTCACGCCTGACCTTGCCGCAGATCGTCGATGCGCAAGCGCGGACGATCGGAATTCGGCCGCAAGGGGAGTTCGGCGATTACTGGAAGCAACGCCCGAAGAAACTCGCGTCGAACATCGCCCGGTACTTCCGGCGAGCGGAAACAGAATTCGGCGCCCCTCGCCTGTCACGACACGTCGACGCTGGCGAAATGGACGCCGGGATCAGCCGTTTCGGTGCTCTTGAAACTGCCGGCTGGAAAGGACAGGCCGGGACTGCGGTATCCGGCGACAACCCGCAAGGCGCATTTTATAGTGAAGTTCTGCGCCGCTTCGCACTCAGCAAGCAGGCGGCGGTGTACGAATTCCATATCGGCAGTCACCTGGCTTCGTCCCGGTTGGTGATCAGCAACGAGCACATGCTGATCTGCCTGAAAACGGCTTACGACGAATCCCTGGCGCGCTTCGCCCCGGGTCGGCTGCTGCTGTATCGCGTCATCGAAGAACAATTCTCGCAACCGACACGGAAAACGATCGAGTTTTACACCAACGCCACCAGCGATCAGAAGGAATGGGCGACATTTGGCTGCACCATGCAAAACATCCAGATTTTCCGAAGCCCGCTCTACGCCGCGGCGTTCTCCGTGTTGCGGGCGGTACGACAGAATCTGCGCGGCCCCCGCGACGGACAACAGGACAGCGCTGCAGCGATAGACCCGGTCGAATACCGCAAGAGCATCGCCGACCTGCGCGCGGAACAGTACGACCTTGGCGAATTCTCGGCACAGGATCATCTGGAAGCATCCGCCGACTGGCTGGAGCTTCTGGAATCGAACGTGTACGCGGACGATCCGGGTGTGCGCCATTATTTCCGCGCCGAAAAGAAATCCCCACAGGTGATCCTGCCCGTAAGACTGACCACCAATGGACCAGTCAGGAGCGTTGACGCCCTAAGCAACTACTACACCTCGCTATATGCGCCACTGGTCAGCCATGATGCCGACCTGCTGAGTCTGCGGGATCTGCTTGCCGCCGCTGCGCGAGACCATGGCGACGCGCACGCGATGCACTTTGCCCCGATGGATCCCGAGTCATCGACATTCCATGCGCTGCTCACCGGCCTGCGTGCGAATGACTGGATTCCGTTTCGGTTTTTCTGCTTCGGCAACTGGTTTCTCCGCGTCGAGGGGAATTGGGAGGATTATCTCAGGAGGCGCAGTGCCAACCTGCGCAGTGCGATCAGGCGAAGGTACAAGCGGTTTGCTGCCGACGGTGGCACCTTGCACATCGTCACGAACCCGGAACATGTCGAGAACTCGATCGCCGAATTCCAGGCAATCTACTCGGCAAGCTGGAAAAAACCCGAACCTTATCCTGATTTCGTACCCGCACTGATCCGCCGACTGGCCAGCATGGGGATGCTCCGCCTCGGATTTGCACGGCTCGGGGAGCGTACCATTGCGGCGCAACTGTGGATCGTCGACCGCCAGAAGGCCAGCATCTACAAGGTGGCGTACCACGAGCAGTTTGCGTCCTACTCTCCGGGAACGGTACTCACCGCGCACCTGCTGCAGCACGTCATCGATAAGGATCGCGTCCGGGAGGTAGACTTCCTGATCGGCGACGACCAATACAAGCGGATGTGGATGAGTGACCGCCGCGAACGCTGGGGAATCGTTGCCTATAATCCCCGTACCCTGATCGGCTGCGCCTTGTTGCTCAAGGAGATCGCGGGGCGTACGGTCAGGGCGGCCGCGGCAGTATTGCGCCGGGTCTGCTTGCCCGCCAGGAGACTCTTCTCCAGAAATAATTCAACGAAAACAGCCAACTGCGACACGCCACACAAAGGAAGCCGCTGGTGAATAAACCGGAACGAAAAGCCCCCGCACACGCGCCAATGCATCAGTTCCCGGTAAGGGACGGTGCGCTGGTCGTCGGCGGAATACCCCTCCCGCAACTCGCCGCCCGCGTCGGACAGACACCGTTTTACGCCTACGACCGTCAACTGTTGTCACAACGGGTCGCCGAATTGCGGACGGCCCTGCCCCCGGGTTTGAAGCTGCACTACGCGATGAAGGCAAACCCGATGCCGGCCCTGGTCGCTCACCTGAGCGGGCTGGTCGATGGGATTGACGTGGCGTCGAGCGGCGAACTGAAGGTCGCCCTCGATGCCGGCGCAGATGCTCGGGAAATCAGCTTTGCCGGGCCTGGCAAACGACGTGAGGAACTGCAACAGGCGGTCGCCGCCGGCATCCTGATCAATATTGAATCCTTTCGCGAAGTCTCCGAACTGGCGGCGATCATTGACCAGACCGGCTATCCAGCGCGTGTTGCCGTCCGAGTGAACCCGGATTTCGAACTGAAGAGTTCAGGGATGAAGATGGGCGGTGGTGCCAGACAGTTCGGCGTAGACGCCGAGCGAGTACCCGAGTTGCTGGCCGAGATTGGCCGTTCGGGAATAGGCTTTGAAGGTTTCCACCTCTTTGCCGGGTCGCAGAACCTCAAGCCCGACGCCATCGTGGAGGCCCAGGACAAGAGCTTTGAACTCGCGCTGCGGCTCGCACAGTCGGCGCCATCACCGGTGCGCTTCCTCAACCTCGGGGGGGGGTTCGGCATCCCCTACTTCCCTGGGGAGCAGCACCTCGACCTGGCGCCCATCGGCGCCAGGTTGGCGACCCTTGTCGAGCGTGCCGCGCACGCGATGCCCGAAGCCGAACTGGTGATTGAACTGGGGCGCTATCTGGTAGGAGAAGCAGGCGTCTACGTGACACGCATCATCGACCGCAAGGTTTCGCGCGGCCACGTCTTCCTGGTCAGCGATGGTGGCTTGCACCACCACCTATCTGCATCCGGCAACTTTGGGCAGGTGATCCGCAAGAACTACCCCGTCGCGATCGGCAACCGGATGACGCCGGGCAAGTGTGAAACGGTATCGGTAGTCGGCCCACTATGTACACCACTCGATCTGCTCGCCGACCATATGGAACTGGCCGAAGCTCAACCTGGAGACCTGGTGGTCATTTTCCAGTCGGGCGCTTATGGTTTCACCGCCAGCCCGCAGGCATTTCTCGGCCATCCTCGGTGTGTGGAGGTTCTGGTTTGAGCAGGCAGGGAGCAATCCCGGACAGACAACCATGACCTCGGAGACAACACCAGCGGGAGCAGAACGCGCGCCCCTGCCGCTCAAGCCGGTACTCGGCTGGTCCAGTTTCTCGCGTATGGAAGAGTCCTTGCGACTACCCAGCATTGACGACATCAAGTACACGGTGATCACCACCAGTGGCCGTGCCGCCATCTATCAGGCCCTGCTGCAACTGCGGCTCGCGCCGGGAAGCGTGGTCCTGGTCCCCACCTACCACTGCCCGACAATAATCGCCCCGGTCATCCTGGCCAATCTCGAGGTGGCGTATTTCGGCCTGCGACCTGACGGCCTGCCAAACCTGGACACCATTGATGCAGCCACCGCAGGGCAAGCCCGGGCGATGATCGTATCGCATTATTTCGGACTGGCGCGTTCGCTGGCCGAAGTACGCCAGTGGTGCGACGAGCATCAGGTTGCATTGATCGAGGACTGTGCCCACTGCTATTTTGGCAATGCCGGTGAGCGGCCGGTCGGCACTTGGGGGGACCTGGCGGCGGCCAGTCTGTCCAAGTTCTTTCCGGTCCCGGAAGGCGGCATCCTGGCATCGGCCACGCGGCCAATTTCGGCGCTGCACCTTTCACCGCAGGGTTTCAAGGCTCAGGTCAAGGCCTGGGTTGATGTGCTGGAACTGGCGACCCAGTATGGACGCCTTGCCGGGATCAACTGGGCATTGACGGGCCTCTTCGGAATCAAGAATGCCTTCCGTCGCGCCAGCGTGAATGTCGGCAGTTCCGACCTTGCCGTCGCCGACATGATGAAGTCCTGTGATATGGAACGCAGATCTCGGGCTCCGCTGACAGCAGCGACGACCCTGGCCAGTTCCCTGCCGCGCGGACAGATCATCGCCAGGCGCCGACGGAACTTTGCGATCTATGCCCGGCATTTTGCGAACCTGGGTGATACACCAGAGCTACTGCGCGGCTCTGGCGAAGAGGCCATCCCTTATGTCTTTCCACTGTGGGTGGAGGATCCCGATCGCGTGTATCACGCCCTGCGCGCGCAGGGCCTGGCGGTGTTCCGCTGGGACCGGCTCTGGCCCGGCACGCCACAACTGGCGGGTGACGTGGGGCTATCCTGGAGCCGGCATGTCCTGCAATTACTCTGCCATCAGGACCTGAGCGCGGCCGACATCAACCGCACCGCACTCGCCACGCTGAACCTGCTGTCGAATCCATCAGCGCCGGCGCCGGCAGTCGCTCGGCAGCATCTCGGCGCATAAGCGCGCGCGTTATAGAGAGTCCAGCAGCCTGACCAGCTCGCCGGTTCTCTCCCGGCGCGACGCGCGGCGGACCGCTTCGGCATGTGGCAGCTGGATTTCACAGCGCTTTAGTGCGTCAACGAATCTCGCCAGCAGGGCCGCGATGGCTGTCGCCGAGTCGAGAGGGGCAATATCCTTCACCCCTGCCCCGACGAGTGTCGTAGCCGTATCGCCCGCAGGATCGGTAAGGGCGATGATCGGCCGTTGCGCCCGCAGGTACTCGTATATCTTTGCCGGAATCTGCTCGTTGCAGCCCGCAGCCTGCATGACCAGCAAGCCATCGGCCCGCAACATCTCGGAGAGGGCTTCGCGGTAGGCCACTGGCGGGCAGCATTCGATGCAATCCGCAACGCCGTGCGTCTGTGCAAGTTGCCTGAGCAACTGGTCATGCCCGGCGGCCCGAAAACGGATCCGCAGTCCTCCGGCGGCTGGTCCGCTGCTTTCCTTCAAGAGCCGCAAGGCTACCATGAGTTCGGTCGGATCGCGCTCTTCGGGGTAGATCAACCCACTGTGAAGCAATGTCAGCGTACCGGGATTGATCGGTTCAGACCGTAGCTCGTCAGAGTTGAGCATCGAAAAACTCTCTTCATCGTAACCGTTCTCCAGCACGACGATACGTTCGCTGGCCTCCGGATAGCGCTGACGATAGACTCGGGCTGCCCCCGGGGTAGTGAACACGCTGAATCGCGCCTGGCCTACCGCTTCCTTCTCGATGTCCGTGAAACACTGCCAGGTGAGTGGGTCGGCCGGGTAACCCTCCTGCGCCATGGGGTCACGAAAGTCCGCCAGCCATGGAATGCCCGTGCGCCGATGCAGCTCGGCGCCGATCAGGTGCGCGGTGGCGATGGGGTAGGTGGACCAGATGGCATCCGGACGATAGGTCTTGATCATGCGCAGACCCGCTCGAACGGCATCGATTTTCCAGCTGATCCAGCGGTCAGGCCGCGCCATCGACGCGATATATCGTCCGCCAAGCGCCAGATGACGCGCCGTATCCAGCGCAAAGGCACGATGCACGACGGTGCCCGCCGGAACATCGGCAAGCAGGTCGGTACTGGTTCGCTCGTAGGCGCGCGCATTGGCCGTGAGCACCAGCGGCTGCCAGCCGAAGTGCGGCAGGTGCCTTACGAACCGCAATGTACGCTGAATGCCGCTACTACCCGCCAATGGCGGGAAATGATAGGCGATCATCAGGATGCGTTTCATGCCGGGCTCCGGAGGCTGTGTAGTCAGACGACGGCGAGTTCTGGGGTTCTCCACACTTGTCGAGGCGGGAGAATGCTTGGGGGTTGCAGGGCGATCCTGACCCGACGCGAGATTGCTTGAAGCCTGTAGAAAAGGCAAGCGGCTAACGGGCCTCCTCGGGAAATTTCCCCGTATGGCCGCCGCAGAAACGCCGTGCTGACCCGATGGTGATCCTGCTCTGCATTTAAGGCCGGGCGTTACCTGACACCATGCCCGTAACCGGTAACACCACTCCCTGCGAACGTCTCAGCCGCTCGCTGCGCATGCCGACGGCCGACACGGCCAGGGCATGCCGAAGGCATCGTTTCGGGCGATTCAGCTGTTGCCCGAAAGCGCCAGGCCAATGCAAACACGTCGCTTGACCGGCTTCGACTCTACGGGCATGATGCACGCGCAAGGGGGAAACCATTGTCGATGAATGCTTCGACGGATCAATGAATCATAGCGGCACACTTCCAGGAAGAGCACACGGAACGCCGAGCGTTTCCCTGCGGGGCTGCTTCGGCGAGTTGCTCTCCGGCGAGTTCGCCGCCGCAATGCTGCTCGCGGCCATGGCGCTGGCGGTTGGCTGGGTCGGATTCATCGCCAGCGACGATCAGTACTACTACTCGGCAGCCTTGAAGTGGTTGGAACAGGGTTGGTATTTGCCGGACCACTTCGGGCGCGTTCGCAACTCGGTATCCTTGCCAATCGCCGGCTCGATTCGGTTGTTCGGCGAACATGAGTTGGCCATCATCATACCCAGTGTCGTGTACTATCTGGCGACACTGGTACTGACGTTCCTTGGCCTCAGCCGTGTCACCGACCGCAAGATCGCTTTCCTGGCGTGCGCGCTGTTCGCCACTTTCCCGGTGGTCGTAACGGCAGCGACTACAGCCTCTGGGGACATCTGGCGAATTTCGCGAGACGCGTGCTTTACACCTACTTCGTGCGCGGATTCTCCCTGGCCTCGATCGAATTGATCATCGGCATGCTGTTGATCCTGTTCAGCATCGTCTTCGGAGTGAGCGAGTGGATCACGTCAACGCAGAGCGGTGCTCCGGCAACGGCCGGAACGGTAATGCTCGCCGCGCTACCGGCTATCCTGGGCACCCAACTCACGCTATCCTGGCTGCACTTTGATATCCATAGTGAGCCACGCATTCCGATTACACTGCAAGCCACGAAAGTGCGAGCAGCGGAATAAGAGCCAGAACACCGGACTGCAACACGCAAAGCTGCCTGGCGTTGGTCCGACCAACGGCCCGCCGTACGAATTGCTCCGTCAAGAGTGGCGTCGAGCGGCTCGACTTCAATAGCTGGAAGGCTCAACGAGATGCTGGATGTCTTTTTCACGGTGGACGTCGAAGTCTGGTGCGATGGTTGGGAGAACCTCGACGAGCGTTTTCCGAACGCCTTTCGGCGCTACGTCTACGGCCCCACTACCAGGGGTAACTACGGTCTGCCGTATCAAGTAGAGGTGTTGAATGCGCACGGGTTGACCGGCGTGTTCTTCGTCGAACCCCTATTCTCGACGCGCTTCGGACCTGGTCCTCTGGCGGAGATCGTCGGACTCCTGCGCGAAGGCGCCCAGGATGTCGAACTTCATCTGCACACCGAATGGGTGGACGAAGCGCGGGAGCCCCTACTGCCTGACTCCCATGGCAAGAGGCAACACCTGCGCTACTTCACGCTGGACGAGCAACTGGTGCTGATCAGCCTTGGCGCCAAGCTGATCGAACAATCGGGAGGGGGCGAGGTCACAGCCTTCCGCGCCGGCAGTTTCGCGTTCAACAGAGATACGCTGCGGGCGCTGTCACTGAGCGGCATTTCCTTCGACAGCAGCTACAACGCCAGCCAGTTTGGCGCAGACAGCGGCGTCATGACCGGCCTGACGGTCGTCGAACCCATTGAATGCGAAGGCGTACATGAGTACCCGATGACGGTGTTCGACGACGGCAGCGGCTCCCTGCGGCACGCCCAACTCACCGCCTGCTCTTACGGCGAACTGGAGAGCCTGCTATGGAAGGCTCTGGAGACCGATAGAAGCGCCTTTGTCATCCTTTCCCACAACTTCGAGTTACTCAACGAGGCGAAGAATCGGCCGGACGAGGTGGTCGTCAAGCGCTTTCGCAAGCTGTGCTCGTTTCTCGACCGCAACCGGGACAGCTTTCGCGTGCGTCCCTTCCACGGCCTGCAAGCCCGGACCGCACTACAGCAACAGCCCTCCCCTCTCCGGTCGCCGATCTGGAGGACCGGCGCAAGAATACTGGAACAGGCCTACCGCAGGAGGTACGGATGAATCATTGGCAATTTCGTCCGCAGCCTTTCAAGTTTCAACTCAGCGACTGGACGCTCTTCAGCATACCGCTTCGGCTGCAGATCCTGGCAATACGGCTGATCGACGAAACGCCCCCGGTAGCGCTGCCGGCTCTGCCGCCCGAACCGCTCGCCACAGGCAGCCAGGGATATTTGATCCGGGGACTGCCAGTGGCTGCTGAACTGCCCGTCATCAGCCAAGTCGAAGGCTACCTCTGCTACGTCCCTCTTCAGTATCAACACTGCTACATCGATCTGGGAATGTCTTTCGAGAGCTATCAGAAGAAATTCTCCTCGAAAACCCGGTCCACGATCAGTCGCAAGGTCAGGAAGTACGCCGAGCACTGCGGCGGTACGGTCGCCTGGAAAACCTACGCCATGCCCGACGAGATGCACGAGTTCTTCCTGCTCGCCCGCGCGGTTTCCCAGAAGACCTATCAGGAACGATTGCTGGATGCCGGGATTCCCGATACCGAGGATTTTATCGCGCACGCCGAGTCGCTCGCCGCCGAGCAACGGGTACGCGCCTATCTCCTGTTCGACGGCGAACGACCGGTTTCGTATCTTTACTGTCCGGTGCACGATGGCGTTCTCACCTATGCTTACCTCGGCTACGATCCAGACTATATGAACATGTCAGTGGGCACGGTCCTGCAGTGGTTGGCGGTGGAGCAACTGTTCAGGGAAGGACGCTTTCGCTACTTCGACTTCACCGAAGGCCAGTCGGAACACAAACGCCTCTTCGCGACCCACCAACGGCAATGTGCCAACGTCTTCCTGGTGCGGCGCACCCTCGGAAACACCATGCTCGTATACAGTCATCTGGGCATGGAAAGGTTTTCGAAGTGGCTCGGTGCAACGCTGGAACGTTTCGGGATAAAAGCCAAGATCAAACAGTTCCTGCGCTTCGGAAAATGACCCACTCGGCACTCGACAGAGCCCCTGCCCGCGCGGCAACAGGGCGACAGCGCAGGCACCGGCCCGAACCATTCTAGGCGGACGCCGGTCAGAACCAGCGGTCATGCACTGTTACGCTGGCGGTTCGACGCTTGCGCTATACTTCGGCGCAAATGACGATATCCGGATGCCACAGGAAAACCACAGAGCATGAGCGAACGCGAAATTGACCACCTGCTGGTCGAACGCGCACAGGCGGGCGATAAACATGCGTTCGAGTTGCTGGTAGCGAAATACCAACGCAAGGTCGCACGTTTGTTGTCGCGCTTCATACGCGACCAGTCCGAGGTCGAGGACGTTGCGCAGGAAGCGTTCATCAAGGCTTATCGGGCGCTGCCCGCGTTTCGTGGGGACAGTGCGTTCTATACCTGGCTGTACCGGATTGCGATCAACACCGCCAAGAACTATCTCGTCGCCCAGGGACGCCGCGCGCCGACATCGACCGAATTCGACGCCGAAGAAGCCGAAGGTTTTGAGGATGCCGGCCGCCTACGCGACATCAACACCCCGGAAAGCCTGCTGCAGTCCAAGCAGACCGGGGAAACGATCAATGCGGCCATGGCTGCCCTGCCGGAGGAGTTGCGTAGCGCCATCGTGCTGCGTGAGATCGAAGGTTTGAGTTACGAGGAAATTGCTGAGGCGATGCGTTGTCCGATCGGCACGGTGCGTTCGCGAATCTTCCGCGCTCGCGAGGCCGTCGCCGAGAAGCTGCGGCCGCTACTCGACACCTCTGCCGATCGCAGGTGGTAGCCATGACTGAACAACTGTCGGCACTGATGGATGGCGAACTGGACCTTTATAGCGGCGGCGAGCAAGGACATGTCGTGAGCGTACCCTGTTGATGACCGAGGCGTGGGGAACGATTACTGCTGTTGACGGCGATCATGCGACGATACGCATGGACGAAGCCGGTTGCGGTCGCTGCGGGGAACCGGGCGGCTGTGGCGGCAACATCCACGGCAAATTGTTCTGCAGCACACCGCGCACTTTCCGGGTGCCCAATCCCGACCACTGCGCGGTCGGTCAACGTGTGCAGGTTGGCGTCTTCGCGGGCTCGCTTCGGCACAGCGCCGTACATGCCTACGCTCTTCCCCTGCTGATGCTCCTGGCTGGAGCGCTGACGGGCTCGGCTTGCGCCGGCGAAGCCGGCGCGATCGCCGGCGCGATTGCCGGCCTGTTCGTCGGCTGGCTGGGTTTGCGACGCGTGCAACGACAGAGCTTACGTGACCCTCACCTGCAGCCGACGATTCGGTCTTGATTTTGCGGCGTGTGTCCGCAGTTTCGTCTGGTTTGATGGTGGTTCGATATTCAAAGACATCAGGAGGCATTTGATGCCATGAAACAGTTGCTTGCGGCTTTCCTTTTGGCGACATTTTCCTTGCTGGCGCAGGCTCAGAACCGGGGGCTGCCCGATTTCACCGAACTCGTCGAAAAACAGGGACCGGCGGTGGTCAATATCAGCACCACCCAGACTGCCCGCAGCAGTGGGCGGGGTGGACAGCCTTTCCCTTTCGATGAAAACGATCCGATGAACGAGTTCTTCCGGCGCTTCATTCCCCGCCAGCCGGGGATGCCGGGATTTCCCGGCGCGCCGCGCGATTTCGAGAGTCGCTCTCTCGGCTCGGGGTTCGTGGTCAGTGCCGACGGCTATATTCTCACCAATGCGCACGTTGTCGATTCGGCAGACGAAATCCTCGTTCGTCTGACCGACAAGCGTGAACTCAAGGCGCGGGTCATCGGCACCGACAAGCGAACCGATGTGGCCCTGATAAAGATCGAAGCCACGGGTCTGCCGACTGTTCGTCTGGGCGATCCCGGGGCTCTCAAGGTCGGCGAATGGGTGGTCGCGATAGGTTCCCCCTTTGGTTTCGACAACAGTGTGACCGCGGGGATCGTCAGCGCCAAGGGACGCTCGTTGCCACAGGAGAACTACGTGCCCTTCATCCAGACCGATGCGGCGGTGAATCCGGGCAATTCGGGCGGGCCACTGTTCAACCTCAAGGGTGAGGTGGTGGGCATGAACTCTCAGATATATAGCCGCTCAGGTGGATTCATGGGGATTTCCTTTGCCATCCCGATCGATGTGGCGATGGAAGTGCAGGCGCAGTTACGAGCCAGCGGCAAGGTCAGCCGCGGTCGCATCGGGATCGTCATTCAGGAGGTCAACAAGGATCTGGCCGACTCTTTCGGTTTGAGCAAAGCCCAGGGCGCAGCCGTCAACGCCGTCGAAAAGGGCGGTCCCGCGGAGAAAGCGGGAATCGAGCCCGGCGATGTCATCCTGAAGTTCGACGGCAAGGTCATCGTCAATTCCAGCGACTTGCCACGCATCGTCGGCAGTACCAGGCCGGGAAGCCGGGTGATGATCCAGGTGTGGCGCAAGGGAAGCAGCCGCGACCTGCCGGTGGTAGTCGGTGAAATCACTGAAGAAAAGGTCGCAGCACGCAGCAACAGAGGGACCAGACCGGTCGAAAGGACAGCCAATCGCCTCGGACTGGTGGTGTCGGAACTCACCGCAGAGCAGAAACGCGAGCTCAAGGTCAATGGCGGTTTGCTCATCGAGGATGTGCGCAGCAACGCGGTGCGCGCCGACCTGCGGCCAGGCGACGTCATCCTGGCGCTGATTTCGCGCGGCGAGAGCACCGAAATCAAGAGCGCTGAACAGTTCAATCGCTTGCTCGCGCAATTCGACAAGACAGCCAATGTGACCCTGCTGGTGCGCCGTGGCGAGATGCAGACCTTCGTCACCATCAAGGGGTTGACCGAGAAACGGGAATGAGCGAGACGACCCGGCTGACGCTGGTTTCGCGTCATTACTGCCATCTCTGCCAGGAGATGGAACTCGCGCTCAGCGCCTTGCTGGCTGACTTCCCTTTCGACCTCGAAGTGCTTAACATCGACGCCGATCCGCTGCTCGAAGCCAGCTATGACGAACTCGTTCCCGTCCTCCTGCACGACGGCAAGGAGCTTTGCCACTACTTCCTCGATGTTGCCAAAGTCCGTGATTATTTGAGTGAAATCCGCTAGAATCCGGCCCTCTAGGCAGTTCGACCAAGGGTGCTCGCTGGCACCCTTTTTTTCAGGGACGGCTCGGTAGCAACGGAGCCCACACGATGTCCATGCAACACATCCGCAATTTTTCCATCATCGCGCATATCGATCACGGCAAGTCGACGCTTGCCGACCGTATCATCCATCTCTGCGGAGGGCTGTCCGATCGCGAGATGGAGGCGCAGGTGCTGGACTCGATGGATATCGAGCGCGAACGCGGCATCACCATCAAGGCACAGACCGCGGCGCTGCAATACCGCGCACGCAGCGGCGAGATCTACAACCTGAACCTGATCGACACCCCGGGACACGTCGATTTTTCCTACGAGGTGTCGCGCTCCCTGTCCGCCTGCGAGGGAGCCTTGCTGGTCGTCGATGCGTCGCAGGGGGTAGAAGCTCAGACCGTCGCCAACTGCTACACCGCAATCGAGCTTGGCGTCGACGTGCTGCCGGTGCTGAACAAGGTGGACCTGCCGTCGGCAACGCCGGAGAATGCCCGGCAGGAAATCGAGGATGTGATCGGCATCGACGCCTCCGAAGCCGTGCTCGCCTCGGCAAAGACCGGACTCGGCGTCGAGGACATCCTGGAAGCGATCATCGAACGTATCCCGCCGCCCACGGGTGATGCCGACGCGCCTCTCAAAGCCTTGCTGGTCGACGCCTGGTTCGACAACTACGTCGGAGTGGTCATGCTGGTCCGCGTCTTCGATGGCACGCTACGACCGAAGGACAGGATTCGCCTGATGGCCACCGGATCGACGCACCTTTGCGAACAGCTCGGCGTATTTACCCCAAAGGCGGTCGTTCGCGACGTCCTGCGCGCCGGCGAGGTCGGCTACATCATCTCCGGGATCAAGGAACTGCAGGCCGCCAAGGTCGGCGACACGGTCACCCTGCTTGACCGACCGGCAGAGCAGGCCTTGCCGGGATTCAAGGAAATCAAGTCACAGGTTTTCGCGGGACTTTACCCCGTCGAGTCCAATCAATACGATTCGCTGCGCGAGGCGCTGGAAAAGTTGAAGCTCAACGATGCCTCACTGCGCTACGAGCCCGAAGTTTCGCAAGCGCTGGGTTTCGGATTCCGCTGCGGCTTCCTCGGGTTGCTGCATATGGAGATCGTCCAGGAACGTCTCGAACGCGAGTTCGATCAGGACCTGATCACCACAGCGCCAACCGTAGTCTACGAAGTCCTGTTGCGTGACGGCAGCCTGGTCAGTGTCGAAAACCCCGCCAAGCTCCCGGAACTGTCGAAGATCGAGGAGATCCGTGAACCGATCATCGTCACCACGATATTCGTTCCACAGGATTATCTCGGCAACGTCATCACCTTGTGCAATCAAAAGCGCGGCAATCAGGTCGACATGACCTACCACGGTCGCCAGGTGCAACTCGTGTATGAGATGCCAATGGCCGAAGTGGTCATGGATTTCTTCGACCGCCTGAAGTCCGTCTCGCGCGGCTACGCTTCGCTCGATTACGACTTCAAGGAGTACCGCGCGGCCGACGTCGTCAAGCTTGACGTGCTGATCAACGGCGAGCGCGTCGATGCCCTTTCGGTCATCCTGCATCGCGCCAACTCGGTCTATCGCGGACGCGAACTGGCTGCCAAGATGCGTGAGCTGATTCCGCGTCAGATGTACGATGTCGCCATCCAGGCAGCGATCGGCGCCAACATCATCGCCCGCGAAAACGTCAAGGCCATGCGCAAGGATGTACTCGCCAAGTGTTACGGGGGCGACATCACGCGCAAGAAGAAACTGCTCGAAAAGCAGAAGGCAGGGAAGAAACGCATGAAGCAGGTCGGGTCTGTCGAGATTCCACAGGAGGCTTTCCTTGCTGTGTTGCGTGTCGGCAAGTAAAGGAGAGCGAGCCAGTGAATTTTGCATTGATCCTGTTGATCCTGCTGCTGGTCAGCGGCGCGATCTGGGCGGCAGACGCCCTTGTCCTGCGCCAGCGTCGTCCGGCCGGCGCCAAGGACCCGTGGTGGGTGGAATACGGGGCCAGTTTTTTCCCGGTCATTCTGGTCGTTTTCATGCTCCGTTCGTTTCTCGTCGAGCCGTTCAAGATTCCCTCGGGCTCGATGATTCCCACCTTGCAGGTCGGCGATTTCATTCTGGTCAACAAGTACACCTATGGCATCCGTTTGCCGGTGGTGAACTGGAAGCTTATCGACATCAACAGCCCGCAACGTGGCGACGTGATGGTCTTTCGCTATCCCGAGGATCCCTCCCTCGACTACATCAAGCGGGTCGTCGGTATCCCCGGTGACACCGTTGCCTACCAGAACAAGCGGCTGACCATCAACGGCCAGCCGGTACCGACCAAGCGCCTGGAAGACTACCTGCACCCCGAACGACTGTACTATTCGAGACAGTTCGCCGAGAAACTTGAGGATACCGAGTACCGGACGCTCAATGATGCCGAAGCACCAGCGTATGTCCCCGGTCCGGCGCAGTTCCCCAACCGCCAGGATTGTTCCTACAATGCACTCGGCGTGATCTGCAAGGTCCCCGCCGGACACTACTTCATGATGGGAGACAATCGCGACAACAGCCGCGACAGTCGCTTCTGGGGCTTCGTTCCGGAAGAGAACATCGTCGGGAAGGCTTTCTTCATCTGGTTGAATTTCGGGGACTTCAAACGGATTGGTTCGTTCAAGTAAGGAGCGGAAGCTATGAATCGTCAGCGCGGTCTGGCACTTTCGGCCCTGCTGGTCTGGGGCGTGGTGATTACCCTGGTGGCCATTCTCGTGATCAGGGTCCTGCCCGAGGTCATGGATTACTACAAGATCAGACAGGCGGTCAAGGCAGTGGCCGCAGAGTCCGGTGGCAAGACGGTGGCGGAACTTCGGCAGGCGTTTGGCAAATATGCCGAGGTCGAACACATCAAGACCCTCGCGCCAGCGGAACTGGACATTTTCAAGGAAGAGAATCAGGTGGTCATTGCTTTTGCCTACGAGAAGCGCATTCCCCTGGCCGGAAATGTCAGCCTGCTGATCGACTTTCGCGGCTCGTCGTCGGGGCGAAACTACGGCCAATGACCCCTTCCCGACTTGAACAGTCGCTCGGTTATACGTTCCACGATCGTGCGCTGCTGCTCACGGCGCTGACGCACCGCAGCTATAGCTCCCCCCACAACGAGCGACTCGAATTCCTCGGTGACGCGATTCTCAATGCGGTCATCGCGCGCTGCCTGTTCGAACGCTATCCGATGCTTCCCGAAGGCGACCTGTCGCGACTGCGGGCCAACCTGGTGCGCCAGGACAGTCTGCATCAACAGGCTTTGGCCCTGGCCCTGGGCGACTGTCTTCGCCTTGGCGAGGGAGAGCAAAAAAGCGGCGGACAGCAACGGCCGTCGATTCTCGCCGACGCCCTCGAGGCGTTGTTCGGCGCGTTGTGGCTGGACGCGGGTTTCGACGCCGCCGCCGCAGTCGTCATGCGGGTATACGAAAGTGTCCTTGACCAACTCACTCCCGACCAGGGTATCAAGGACGCCAAGACGCGTTTGCAGGAGCATCTCCAGGGCATGCGACTGGCCCTGCCAAAATACACGCTGGCCGCCACCGAGGGCGAGGCGCATGCGCAGCAGTTCAAAGTCGTCTGTGTGATCGAAGCCTTCAAGATCCATACCGAAGGCCGCGGGGCGAACCGGCGTGCTGCCGAGCAAATGGCCGCCGAACGAGCACTGGTAGCCCTGGAGAAGCGATGAGCGAGCTACGATCAGGACAAATCGCCATCGTCGGCCGCCCGAACGTCGGCAAGTCGACGCTATTGAACCAACTGGTAGGCGAGAAAGTCAGCATTGTCTCGCAACGCGCGCAGACGACCCGGCACCGCATCATGGGCATCCTCACCAAGCCGGATGCCCAGTACGTCTTCGTCGATACGCCCGGATTTCAGACCCGCCATGGCAACGCACTGAATCGGGTGATGAACCGTGGCGTCAGGCAAGCGCTCGCCGAGGTGGATGTCGTCCTGTTCGTGGTCGAGGCCGGCCGCTTTGACGATCGCGACCGGGCCGTGCGTCAACTCGTTCCTGTCGACTCTCCAGTGATCATCGTGGTCAACAAGATCGACCAGGTAAAGGACAAGACCCAACTGCTGCCATTTCTCGCTCGACTTGGTGCCGAGGGTGATTTTGCGGCGATCGTGCCGGTCAGCGCCATGCGCGGCGCGCAACTCGACGCCTTGCTCGCAGAGACGCGCAAGCACCTGCCGAATCAGGAATTCCTCTTTGCGGAGGACGAGATCACCGATCGCAGCGAGAGATTCCTGGCCGCCGAATACATTCGCGAGAAGCTGTTTCGCCTGATCGGCGACGAGTTGCCCTATGGGGCGGCTGTCGAGGTCGAGAAGTTCGTCGTCGACGGGGCTCTGCGGCGCATCAGCGCCGCGATCCTCGTCGACCGCGAGGGACACAAGTCGATCATCATCGGCAAGGGTGGAGAGATGGTCAAACGAATTGCCTCCGAGGCCAGGCAGGACATGGAGCGGATGTTCGACGGTGCGGTTTTTCTCGAAGTCTTTGTCAAGGTCAAGTCAGGCTGGGCCGACGATGAGCGCATGCTCAAGACGCTTGGCTACGATTAGAGCGTGGACTCGCTGATGGCTGGCGAACGAGTCGGGCAGTGAATCAGCGGCACAAGGTCGACGGTCAACCGGCTTTCGTTCTGCACGCCTACCCCTACAGCGAGACCAGCCTGATCGTCGACGTCTTCTCGCGCGACCATGGTCGTCTCGCGCTGCTGGCACGGGGTGCCCGGCGACCACGCTCGGTCATGCGCGGCGTATTGCTTGCCTTTCAGCCGCTCGAACTGGGCTGGGCAGGCCGCGGTGAGGTACACACACTGATGAAAGCCGAGTGGCAGGGAGGGCAGCCGCTGCTGACGGGCAAGTCCCTGTTCTGCGGCTACTATCTCAACGAGTTGCTGATGCACCTGCTGCCTCGTGAAGACGCGCACACACGACTGTTCTCGGTCTACGCCGACACCCTGCGTCGTATTGTCGATGGCGCGCAGGAATCGGCCTTGCGCTGCTTCGAGCGAGCGCTGTTGCAGGAACTTGGCTACGGTCTGACGCTGGAAAGCGACGCCACCGGAACCGCCGTCGACGCTGACGCACACTACGCGTACGAGATCGAACGCGGTCCGGTGCGACTGTCCAGCCCCGGCAGTTCAACACTCGCGGTCAGCGGCAGAACGCTGATCGATCTCGCGCGTGAGGATTTCTCCGATCCCCGCACGCTGGCCGAAGCCAAGCAACTGATGCGCACGCTGATCGGCCACTACACAGGCGGCAAGACACTCGCCAGCCGCAGGATTTTCAGGGAGCTACAGGAGCTATGATCGAACTTGGCGTCAATATTGACCATGTCGCGACGATCCGCCAGGCGCGCTGCACCTACGAGCCGGATCCGGTCTGGGCCGCAGTCGAAGCGCACCTCGGCGGTGCCGATGGCATCACCATCCACCTGCGCGAGGACCGGCGGCATATCCAGGATGGCGACGTTGAAAGGCTGCGCGATCTGGCACAGATCAAGCTGAATCTCGAAATGGCGGCCACCGACGAGATGATCGCCATAGCCTGCCGTATCAAGCCGCAGATGGCCATGCTGGTGCCCGAAGGCCGCCACGAGGTGACGACCGAAGGGGGGCTCGACATCGTGGCCCAGGAAACTCGCCTGCGCCAGTCCGTCGACCGCCTCGCCGACGCCGGCATCATCAGCAGCGTATTCATCAACGCCGAGCCCGCCCAGGTGGAAGCTGCGGCGCGCATCGGCGCACGGGTGTGCGAAATCCACACCGGTCCCTATGCTCATGCGTTTTACACCCAGGGAAGGGATGCCGAAAGCCGGGCCGTGCTCGCCGAACTCGACAAGGTTCGCGGCGCTGGCAAGCTGGTGCGTGATCTGGGTATGCGTTTCAATGCCGGGCACGCACTTAACTACTTCAACGTGCAGCCGATCGCCCAACTGACGGGCATCCGCGAACTGCACATCGGGCACGCGATCATCAGCCGGGCGATCTTTGTCGGCCTGCGCGAGTCCGTGCGCGAAATGAAGCGCCTGCTGCGCGAGGCGCAGGCGCGCGCCATGCGGTCATGAACTTGCCGGCCCGCAAATGATCCGCGTCATGCGCGTCGCCATGCACCGCCGTCCGGCTTCCGCATACGGGCGCCTGGCGTTGGGCGAGTCGTCGGCGCGACGGTCACGGCCATGATTGCCGGTATCGGCACCGACATCGTCGCCGTCGCCCGCCTCGACAGCTTCTACCAGCGGCACGGACAACGTGCGCTGGAAAAGCTTCTGTCGCCCAGGGAGCGTACCGAGTTTGTTGGCGTCAGGGATCCGGCGCGCTTCCTGGCCAAGCGTTTTGCGGCCAAGGAAGCGTTCGGCAAGGCGCTTGGCATCGGCCTCGTCGCACCAGCCACCTTGCCGAGCATCGGTATCAACCACGATGCGCTGGGCCGGCCGTTGTTCGAATACGCGACCGCGCTCGCCGCACACCTCGCGCAGCGTCGGCTCATCGCCCACCTGTCGATCAGCGACGAGCGCGACTATGCGATCGCTTTTGTCATCTTGGAACAGTCATGAACCTTCCTCTCGGCCCGCTGATGATCGATCTGGCAGGGCCCCAACTGTCCGACCTCGAACGCGAACGCTTATGCCACCCGCTGGTGGGTGGCCTGATTCTGTTCTCGCGAAACTACGAATCGCCGCAGCAGCTTGCGCACCTGACGACCGCAGTGCATGCCTTGCGCACCCCGGCCCTGCCAATTGGCATCGACCACGAGGGCGGCAGGGTGCAACGCTGCCGGACCGGCTTCACCCGCCTGCCGGCGATGCGCCGTCTCGGAGAACTGTGGGACCAGGATCGGCAGGCGGCGCTGCTCGCGGCGCGCAGGGTTGCCTATGTGCTCGCCGCCGAACTACGCGCGTGTGGCGTCGACCTGTCGTTTACGCCGGTACTCGACCTTGATTGGGGCCGCAGCAGCGTCATCGGTGATCGTTCGTTTCACTCTGATCCGGCCGCGGTCGTCGAACTGGCAGGCGCGCTGATTGAGGGCCTGCACCGCGCCGGCATGATCGCCTGCGGCAAGCATTTCCCCGGCCATGGCTGGGTCGAGGCGGATTCGCATGTCGCTCTGCCGATCGACGAGCGCCGGCTGGACGACATGACGCCTGACCTCGAGCCCTACCGCCACCTCGGACTCGACGCCGTCATGCCGGCGCACGTCATCTATCGGCAGGTGGACCACCGACCGGCCGGCTTCTCTCCGATCTGGATACGCCTGCTGCGCGACGAACTGGGCTTCGACGGCGTCATCTTCAGCGACGATCTGTCGATGGCCGGTGCGAGTGTCGCCGGTGGCATCGTCGAGCGATGCACGGCGGCATGCAACGCCGGCTGCGACCTGCTGCTGGTATGCAACTCACCGGACGCGGTCGGCGAACTCCTGGCCAACTGGCAGCCACGCCTCGATCCGCTGCGCGCACAACGTGTCCAACGCCTGCTGCCGAGCACGCCGGCACTCGACTGGGCAGGCCTGCAGCAGGACTCGGCCTACCTGGCCGGCGTGGCTGAGGCCACGCAGCTATCGACTTGATGTGGCGATGTCCTCGACGGCGGCCTGGAGGATGGCCACATCGTCAAGCGTGGTCAGCCAGTTGTCGAAGGCGGCACGAATCGCGGCGCGGCCATTCCAGACGGTTCCGGTGACGAATGCGCGGCCATCGCGCTGGATGGCGTCAACCGCCGCACGGTTGAGTGCATCGGTCGACGCGTCGTCCAGACCCGCGCGCACGATGCGAAAACAGACGATGTTGAGCGGTGCTGAGTTCATCAGTTCAAGGCCGGGCTGCGCCTCGATCCAGCGTGCGAAAACCGCGGCGTTGTCCACGCAGCGCTCGACGATCGCGCGATAGCCTTCGCGGCCAAAGGCCTTGAGCGTGCACCAGGCAGCCAGCGCACGGAAGCGACGCGACATCTCCGGCACGTGCGTGTACGGATCCCAGCCCGCACTGCCGACGACATAGGCGCCGCCTGCCAGGAACGCTTCGCGGAGGATGCCGGCATCGCGAACGAAGGCAAAGCCGCTGTCGTAGGGCACGTTCAGCCACTTGTGTGCGTCCGCGGCCACCGAGTCAGCCCGCTCGATCCCACGCGTCAGGTGCGCAAGCCGTGGCAACAAACGGGCGAAGAGTCCGAAGGCGCCGTCCACATGCAACCAGGCGCCGGCCGGATGGGCATCGCGCAGGTCGGCGAGCGCGGCAATGTCGTCGAAGTGGCCGCTGTTCACCTCGCCGGCGTTGCCGATCAGGATCACCGGTGCATCGATCCCGCGCAGCAGTGCCGCCATTGCCGCGATATCGACGGAGCCGCCCGGAGCGGCGACCTGGCGCACCTGATTGCGTCCCAGGCCCAGGGTACCCAGACATTTCAGGGCGCTGAGGTGAATCTCCGTGCTCGAGACGACGATGAGCGGCGGATGCCCTGCCAGCCCATCCGCCGCCGCGTCGAAGCCGAGTCGCCGCCCGGCCCATTGTCGCGCGGCGATCAGGCCGACAAGGTTGGCCATCGTGGCCCCGCTGGTCAGGGCACCGGACCATGCTGGCGGCAGTCCGAACAGCGCTTTAAGCCAGCGCAGGACGACGAGCTCGGTCTGCGCTGCCGCGGGACTGCTCGCCCACAGACCCGCGTTCTGGTCGATCGCCGAGGCGAGCCAATCGCCAGCGAGAGCGGCCGGCGTCACGCCGCCGGTCACGAAACCAAAGAAGCGTGGGCCCGGCGAAGCGGTAATACCGCGCTCGGCGCGCGTGACCCACTCCTCGAGCACGGCGGCCGGATCGCTCCCGGTTTCGGGCAGCGCTTCGTCGAGCGCAGTCGCCATTTCGTCCGCAGAGGGAACAAGACTGACCGGGCGTTCCGGCAGCGAGGCCAGAAAGGCGCACGCCAGTTCGTGTGCCTTGGCAAGGGCGCGTTGAGTCGTAGTCGCAACGGTGAAATCAGTACCGGTGGTCATGCGCCGAACTCCTCGGAGGGTGATCGAAGGACAGACCTCAAGGTCGTCAACGAATCAGCGGACGCGCGTACGATACTCGTTGCTGCGTGTGTCGATTTCGATCCTGTCACCGATTTCAATGAACGCCGGAACGGGCAACTCGAAACCGGTGGACACCCGTGCCGCTTTCATCACCTTGCCCGAGGTGTCGCCCTTCACGGCAGGTTCGGTGTAAACCACCTCGCGAACCACACTCGGCGGCAACTCGACCGAGATCGGTTTGCCATTGTAAAACACGGCTTCGCAGGGCATGCCATCCTCCAGGTAGTTGAGGACTTCACCCATGCAGTCGGCTTCAATCTCGTACGGGTTGTAATCAGCATCCATGAACACATAGAGGGGATCAGCGAAGTAGGAATAGCTGACCTCCTTGCGTTCGAGCTGAACGACATCAAACTTGTCGTCGGCGCGGAAGACTACTTCACTTGGCGATTCGCTCAGCAGGCTTTTCAGCTTCATCTTCACCACCGAGGCGTTGCGCCCGGATTTGACGTATTCCGACTTGAGAACCACCATCGGGTTGTTGCCGACCAGGAAAACATTACCCGGGCGCAGTTCTTGTGCGGTCTTCATCATGCGCTCCAGTAGACGGGTGGTGGTAAGCGTTTGATTATAACCTGGAACAACTGAAGCGTACCAGCCGGCCGAGGAGATCCTCCTGCAAGGACAGCTCGGCATCCCAGCGCAGCGCGTGCTCGCGCAACTGCGGCAAGGCTGCTACGAGCTTGCCCCAGGCCATGGCCTCGATTCGTCCAGCATTCCATGCGTGCCAGAAATCACGCAGCACCACGCTGCTGGCCTGCGGTAGCTGGGCGCAATATATCGCCAGGAAGGCGTCGAGCTTGGTCAGATGGGCCGCAGCCTGCTGCGGGTAGATATGCCAGACCAGTGGCCGGGCTGCCCACTGGGCGCGCACAAAGGAATCCTCGCCGCGAACGAAATTGAGGTCGCAGAGCCATAGCAGGCAGTCGTAACGGTCCTGTTCGACGAACGGCAGAACACGGACCTCTAAACTCCCGCGCCGGATGATGTCGCCCGACCCGAGCGAACGTCCCGCGAAGGCATCGAGCACCGGCAGCGGGCGCGATAAGGGCATCAGACAGCAGATGGGCCGCTCCGAAATTTCCCAAGCGCGCAACAGATCGCCGAGCGCCGGATTGTCGTAGCCGAACACGGAAACCAGCAGCGCGCTGGCGGGCGGCGCGGTGCTGCCCAGTTCACGCCACCACGCGGACCGCAGTTCGGCACTGCCGGTAAATTGCAGGCGCCGCGCACGCAAGGTGCTCTCGCGCAACAGGCCGCCGGTATCAACCGCGAAACCGGGGAAAAAGAAATACTTGATCAGCGGCAGGCGCGGGTGCGGCGAAGGCAGCAGATGGCAGCCGGACACCCATTCCTCCGCGCTCAGGTAGTCGAGATTGATCCAGACCGGGCGCGGCGACAGATGCGCCATGTGTTCGACGAAGGTTTCCGGAAGATGGCAGGCAAAGCCTTCCACGACAACCCGCGCGGGGACGACAGGGGTGAAACAGGTCTCCCAGCAGTGAATCTCGACCCCCTGAAGAACCTGGATCGACAGCCCTGGGTCCAATTCCGGGCACAGCAGCCGAAAGCTGTCGAAGTCATCGACCCAGAGGCGAACATGCAGCGCAAAATCGCCCGCCAGTTGTCGCGCCAGGCGCCAGCAGACGCCGATATCGCCGAAGTTGTCGATGACCCTGCAGAACACATCCCAGTCGGGACGGGCGGCAAAGGTGGATACGGACGGCACGGGCGGGCGTGATAACATCTAAGGTGATATCCCCAATTCTTCATACCGTTGTGTGCGATACTTTTAGCCGATTCTGCGATTGGAGGTCTTGCGAATGGGAGTCGCCACGGTAGCGGAAAGGAAGGTTTCTCTTGAAGCCGAGCACCTGGAAGATATCCGGCTTGCTGCGAGCAAGATGACGGGTGCGAGGCGCAGGGCGTTTCAGGCGGAGATGGCGTTGAAATATTGTAGTGGCAGTGCTCGGCGTGCCGAGGAGGTGTTCGGCTGGAGTCGGCAGGCCGTGCAGCTCGGTCTGCATGAGAAACGTACGGGTATCATCTGTCTGGGGCTGCACGCGTTCTGCTGCGGTGCGAAATTGTGGGAGAAGAAACACCCCGAGGTGGCGCAAGCCCTGTGGGAACTGGCGGAAAGTCATGCGCAACAAGACCCGACTTTTCGCACGACCTTGTCGTTCACCCGCCTGACCGCGGAGGAAGCCATCAAGCAGTTGCGAGCGCAGGGATTTGCGGACGATGTCCTGCCTTCCCGAAGCGGTATGTCGAGAGTGTTGAACCGCAACGGGTACCGGTTGCGCCCGGTGCTCAAGGCCAAACCCCAAAAAAAGTCCCTGAAACCGACGCCATTTTCGCCAACATCCGGGAACGTGACCGCGATAGCCAAGACGAAGCCGTCATGCGCCTGAGCATGGACTGCAAGGCGACGGTGAAGATTGGCGACTACTCGCGTGGCGGCAAGACGCGGGGTGACCACCGGGCTGCTGACCACGACATGGGGTGCGAGGAAAAACACACGCCGTTTGGTGTCGTCAATGAAGACAGTGGTTCCCTCCATCTGTCCTTCGGAAGCTCGGCGAAGACCAGCGATTTCATCATTGACAGTCTCTACGCCTGGTGGGAGCGTCAAGCACCCGAGGAGCGTGCTCGCGTCACACACCTCCAGATCAAGGCCGATAACGGACCGGAGAGCAATGGCCGGCGTACGCAATTCCTCAAGCGCATGGTCCAGTTCGCCGATCACATCGGCAGGTCCATCCGCCTCCTCTACTATCCGCCATACCACAGCAAATACAATCCGGTGGAGCGTTGCTGGGGAATCCTGGAAAAGCACTGGAACGGTGCCAAGCTGACCGATACCCAAACGATGCTGGAGTGGGCCAAGACCATGACCTGGAAAGGCGTTCATCCCGTCGTCGAACTGAGCCGCACGGTCTACGAGAAAGGAGTCACGGTGGCCAAGGAGGCTATGCAAGCGGTCGAGTCCCGTCTGGAACGTCACCCGCTCCTACCCAAGTGGGACATCTTGATCCGACCAGTCAGCACGGTATGAACTATCGTAGAAATCACCTAAGTCGCTATCCTACGTCAGCCTTGGGTTGACGCGAATGATCATGATCGAAACTTTCGACGCCAAATCGCTGCTTGCCACCCTGACCGAGTTGCCAGGCGTGTATCGGATGCTCGATGGCGCAGGCAATGTGCTCTACGTCGGGAAGGCGAAAAACCTCAGAAAGCGGCTGGCCTCTTATTTTCGTGACCATCATCCCAGCCCGCGAATCGCGCTGATGGTTGCGCAGATCGCCAGAGTCGAAACAACAGTGACGCGCTCCGAGGCCGAGGCACTGCTGCTCGAAAACAATCTGATCAAGAGTCTGTCACCACGCTACAACATCCTGTTTCGCGATGACAAGTCCTACCCCTACATCGTCCTGACGCACGACAGCTATCCACGGCTGGGTTTCTTTCGCGGCTCCACGGACAAGCGCGCCGACTACTTCGGCCCTTTTCCCTCGTCACCGGCGGTGCGCGCGAGTATCCATCTGCTACAGAAGATGTTTCGTCTGCGCACTTGCGAGAATCCGGTGTTCAACAACCGCACGCGGCCGTGTCTGCTCTACCAGATCAAACGCTGCTCGGCACCCTGCGTCGGTCTGATCGACCCTGTGCGTTATGCCCAGGACTTGCAGATGGCGACGCTGTTCCTGCAGGGTCGCCAACAGGACGTGATCGGCAGTCTTTCGGCGGCAATGGATCAGGCTGCAGCGAAACTCGCCTTTGAACAGGCGGCAGTCTATCGAGACCAAATCCAGTCCTTGCGACAGGTACAGGAAAAGCAGTACGTCGAGAGCGGCAAGGATGGAGACGTGGATATCGTCGCCGCAGTTGACGACCGCGGCGTGTCCTGTGTGAATCTGGCCATGGTTCGCGGTGGCCGACATCTCGGCGACAGACCGCAGTTTCCTGCCCATGCCGCCGATTCGACGGCGCTCGAAGCACTTACCGCGTTCCTCTACCAGCATTATCTTGCGCACCCGATTCCGGGGCGCATTCTTGTCAACCTGGCTCTGAGCGATGGTGAGGTCACCGACTGGCTCAGCGCAACGGCCGCACAGACAGTCAGGGTTGGCGAGGCAAGGACTACCGTGCAGCGCATCTGGGTGGAGATGGCCGAACAGAATGCGCGCCTGGCGATAACCGCCCGACGCAGTGTGTTGTCGCGTCAGGAGGCGCGACTCGAAGCGCTCTGCACGACCTTGGGTCTTGATCTCGAAGATGGCAAGGAGGCACGCATCGAGTGTTTCGACGTCAGCCACACGCAAGGCGAGTTGACCGTCGCCGCCTGTGTGGTCTATCAGGGTAGCGGCATGCGCAAGTCCGAGTACCGGCGCTTCAACATCCAGGACATCCAGCCTGGTGACGACTACGCTGCGATACAACAGGTGGTCCAGCGACGCTACGAGAAGCTGCCTGGTGGCGAGGGCGTGGCGCCGACGCTGATCCTGATCGACGGCGGGAGCGGCCAGGTCGGCATTGCGGCCGCGGCGCTCGAGGAACTTGGTCTCGCTGAACTGCCGCTCGTCGGCGTCGCCAAGGGCGAAGCACGCAAGCCAGGCCTGGAAACCTTGATTTTCGCGGACGGCCGCGAGCCGTTACAATTGCCTCCTGAACATCCGGCACTGCACCTGATTCAGGAAGTCCGTGACGAGGCGCATCGCTTTGCGGTTTCCGGGCATCGCGCCAGGCGCAACAAGGCTGGGCGGAGTTCAAGCCTGGAAGAGATCAGCGGCATCGGACCCAAGCGGCGCAAGGCACTGATTTCACGTTTTGGCGGCCTGCAAGGAATTTTGGATGCCGGCGTTGACCAACTGACTGCGGTTCCTGGAATCAGTCGGGAACTCGCCGAAAAAATTTACGCGGCTATGCACTGATGCCATTGAACATTCCCATCCTGCTGACCTGGCTGCGGATCATCCTGATTCCGCTGCTGATCGCCGTGTTCTACGTTCCGGAGACATGGGTCCAGACGGTCGGCCGCGACCTGGCGGCGACATTGATTTTTGTAGTGGCGGCGGTCACGGACTGGCTGGACGGCTATCTCGCACGCCGTTGGCGGCAGACTTCGGCTTTTGGAGCCTTCCTGGACCCGGTCGCGGACAAACTGATGGTCGCTGCTGCACTGATCGTCCTCGTTCAACTCGGAAGGCTCGACGCCATCCTGGCCATGATCATCATTGGCCGGGAGATCACGATTTCCGCCTTGCGCGAATGGATGGCGCGGATTGGCGCGCACAAGAGCGTTGCCGTATCGATGATCGGCAAGATCAAGACGACAGCGCAGATGATTGCCATCCCGATGCTGCTCTATTTTTCGCCGCTACGGGGGATCGATGTGTTTCAGGTCGGAACCTGGCTGATCTACGTCGCCGCCGTGCTGACCCTCTGGTCCATGGGCTACTACATGCGCATGGCGTGGCCACACCTGATTGAAGAAGACCGTAAGCGGTAGCCGACGCTCCGCCTGAGCAACCGAAAAAAATCGCGAAGCGGGGAAGAATCCGTTGACAGCAAGAGGCAGGCCTTTATAATGCGCACTCGCTTGACGCGGGAGTAGCTCAGTTGGTAGAGCGATACCTTGCCAAGGTATAGGTCGAGAGTTCGAGACTCTTCTCCCGCTCCAGAATTTCTGGCAAGCAGTCTGTGCGGCTCACAGCAAATTGAAATACCTACCCTCCCCAGGTGGGCGCGGCGCGATAGCAAAGCGGTTATGCACCGGATTGCAAATCCGTGTAGGTGGGTTCGACTCCCGCTCGCGCCTCCAAACAAAACAAGCACTTAGCGCGGTCATCCGGTTATGCTTTTCAGATACCGGCCTTCATGTAGCCACCATGTAGCCATTCTATGGCAATCCGCTTCAACGTCACCTACGAAAAAACCCGGCGCGGTGCTGGGTCGGCGAGCGAGGTGTCGAAGGTTGCCGACGAGAACGGCGAGCCGCTGGCGTACCCGTTAGCGCATCGGTCGACAAACTCTTCACCGAGATGCGGCGGATCACCGTCACGCATCCGCCAAGAAATATTGCCGTGCCTGTGGCGCCTGTCACATCGCCATGTCGCTGCCCGGATCGACCTACTCCTCTACCTCTTCGGGGTGCGCCACCGGCCCCCAAACTTTTCCCCCGAGCGTTTTGAAGACGTCGTCCAGCATGCTCTTGTTGCCCTGCTTGGAAGGAAGCATTGACGCCTCGACAAGTCGGGCCTCAAGATCGCTGGCGTAGTACGTTACGCCGTTCACGTTGTGGGGCCTGTCGCCTTGCCTGACCGCCGACGACACGACGGCGACGAAATCACCCCGCGCCTTCGCCTCTTCGATCTGCTGCCGGTGCTCGCCCCATGCTTCGGATCTCGCATCGGTCAATGGCTCCTCCAGCAGGCAAAAAGGCCGCACGGGTTGCGGCTGCAATGCCTCTTCGAGCTTGGCCAAGCGGCGTTCAATTGGCGTGGTCATTACAGCATCTCTCAGATCGAAGAAACAACAGGCAGGGTCGCTGGGGGGTAGCGGCAAGTGCTTCGGCCGTTGCCCGTTCAATGAAATCGTCTTCGGCCTCGTCTGCACGGCGGTCGACAACCTGGTCGCCAAAGGAGGCGCGGACAGGCTTATTGACGCCTGTCGACATGCCGCTGACGATGATGGCCTCGAGGAGTTCCGCGCCCCCGATCTCTGCCCGCTCCAGTTTGTTCATGCGCCGTTCGAGTGTGCTCATTGCAGCGCCTCTTGAGGTTGGAAAATCATGCAGCAGGGGCGCCGTTTTGTGCCGGCCAGGGCTTCGGCCTTCGACCGAGCCATAAAGATGTTTTCAGCCTCGTCGGCGCGGCGGTCGACAACAATGTCGCCGATGACGGCGCGGACAACTTCACTGCCGACGATGCGACGGACGATGATGTCGACTTGGTCCTCGTTGGGGTGCGCGGCCTGTTCCAGTTTGGCCGTGCGTCGTTCAAGTGCTGCGCTCATTTCCTCGTCTCCAGTGCGCTGATGCGCTGCTCAAGTTCGAGAGTCTCTACTGCCTTCCTGCGAGCCTCCACGATACCGGCCAGTGTCGTACCTTCACCCGGCAGCAGATCGCCGGCAGCAACAGCCTGCAAGATGGCTTGCTGAGCGGCGGCGATGCCAGAGGCGGTACTCGTCTCCGGCAGCGTCAGAAAGATCGGGCGCTCCTTCGCTGGCGGAACCAGTCTTTCGATCACCAGCCGCGCGGCGCTCATGTCGCCAGCTTTGGCCATGTCCACCACCTTGCGTGCGATCGCGTCGGCGCCTTCCTCCATCGCCGCCAGCGCAACAATAGTTACCCGGTTGCGGCTTCCCCTCGGTCTGCCCTTCGGATTGCCGGATTGCCCAGGCTGCCAGCCGGGGCGCAGGCCGCCAGATTTGTTGCTATCGCTCATTTCCTGTTCCTCGACGGTGCTGATTCAATGCTATGTTGTTTTGTGACACTCACGAAACCATACCGCCGGCCGATTTCTGCCCAAGCGCGCCATGCGCAGAGCCGGGCGGAGTCCGACGCATCAACGCGCCCCAGGATCGCCAGCAGCGCCCTTAGCGGCGCGTTTTGTTCATCGCCCATGGCGTCGGTGACTGCCAGGCTATCACGCTGGCGTTGCGCGCGTTTGCGCTCGGCAGCAGTCATCGGTTGGTCGCCTTTGGGCGGTCGCCCTGGATGTTTTGTGACAGTCACAAAACTGTCGGCCATCGCTTCCTCTTCTATTGCGTGACAATCACAATATTATCACCTAGGCCCACTTTCGGCACTGTCCATCGCAAGGTGCCCTTCGCGGCTGTCGATAAACAGAAAGGCTGAACACCGTGATGCTGGCGTCGAGAAGGCGCGCACCTCGGACGCATAGAGCAACGACCAGAGCGCGTTCAATGGGAGAGACGTGGCGCGGCTACCCGCCATCACAAGACGATGGCTACTTTTCTGCAAAGCCCACGCAGGGCTGGGGAGATCAACCTTAACTGGTCATTCGGCTGGGCTGGTCAATTTCGTCGCCTGACCGACCGTTGCGCTCCGGAAAGCAGTCAGTGGGTGTAGCATGGCGTCGGTCGGGAACCGGCCAGGATCTCCCGCACGAAGCTTCCGCGAACCGGCCCCCTGTGCGACCGCTGCTCCTCGTAGCCTGCCCTTGGACAAAGGCCAGCACCTTGGCCGAAGCCCATTCCCATTGCGTCTTTGTCCATTTTTTGCGAACGTTGCGTGCTAAGCCAACCCGCCACCAAGAGATGTGAATAATAGAGGGCTACTCCCCGCATTGCGGCCTTTTGTTACGCAGTAATCACTGCCGACCTGACCTGTAGGATTCTTATCATGACTGCCAGTGGTGATCTTGAAGAGATCAAAGTCAATGAAATAAAGAGACAACTCGCCCAATTTGTCGCAGATGGGCGAGTAGACGAGGGCGTGCTATCTCTCGTTATGCGAGGCAAATCTTGCATACCCTTGGAATGTGAATTGCTAGACTACAAGCAGCTGCTTCAAGATGACAAGCTGTCTTATGCAAAGGCAATGATCCGTATTCTCAGCCTCTATAATACGTACGGTGGCTACTTGTTATTTGGGGTTGAAGAACGCCAATCAGAAGTTGAGTTCTGGGCCGTTGGCATGCCACGAAACTCTATTGACCTTGAGCGCATCAAGGCCATGTTAAAGGAGTATACGGGGGAACGTATATCGCTGACGATGAGCTATTTTCCCCTACCGCCGGATCAATCTCAAACGCCTAGCGACTTGGTCTTGGCGCTGCTGTATGTGCCAAAGCGAACACACGCAGAGCCGCTTTGTTTCGGCAAAACAGGTCCAGAGGATAATAAACGGCCAATTTTCACGAAGGACGACTCTTTCTATAGGAAAGGAGATGAGTGCCTTCTGGTGAAAGGGAAATCCATATTGTTTTTGGCTGGTCCGAGGGACTGTCCATACGGATGTCTCGAAGGGCACTTCGATACTTTTGTCGGGAAGCGCGTAAAACTTGTACATAATCTTCCGGATAGAAATTTCATTTGTCCGAGATTCGTCGGTCGACGAGGAATCATCGAACAGCTGTGGGACTGGTTTGCCGATGAGTTCTCTCATGTACGAGTACTTGCAGGGGAAGGAGGGCTGGGTAAGACGTCGATTGCATATCAGTTCGCAGAAGAAATCTGCGCGGAAGCCGACTCAGGCTTAGAAAGAGTTCTTTGGTTAACAGCAAAGAAATTGCAATTTTCAGGTATCCAAAACCAACTAGTTGAAGTGCCAGAAACGCATTTCTCATCATATGATGAACTATTGCGGCTTCTTGCAGCTGAACTCGGTTTTATGGAATCGGAAATCGAGGGCGCGTCTGAAAAGCTTCTTAAACGCTATATCCAAGAAGGAGCCAGGTTAACGCCGTCGTTAATAATTGTTGATGACGTTGACTCTCTCGACCCGGAGCAGCAGAAGAAAGTCTTAGAGATAGGTTTTCTTTTCGGGGGCACAGAAAGTCGCCTGCTGCTTACAACTCGCGTAAACCAAAGCTACTCGACAGATATCGCCATCCAGATAAAAGGCTTTGGATTCGACGACTACATTCCATATGTCGAATCTCTTCAAGCCAGATATCCATATGTATGCCTATCCGAATCACAAGTGAGAGTAATGCATGATGCTACGAATGGCAGCCCGATGTTTACAGAATCGCTTTATCGGATTATGCGTTGGTTGAATCCAGGCAATGCCATTCAAGAATGGCGTGGAAAGCTTGGAGAAGAGGCTCGGGCAGCAGCCATCTGTCGTGAGGTAGATCAGCTTTCTCCTGAGGCCAAGCGGATTCTTTTGACTGCAGCGTTTTTTAGGGAATGTTCTTTTTCAGAAATCTCTGATGTCACCGGATACCCGGATCAAGTATTGGGAGATCGCATTAATGAATTGCGGTCGCTATATTTGCTGTCTGCGCCGCAAGTTACATCAGAAGCACGATTTAAGATAAACTCTAATACGCAGCAGTATGCGTTACGCAACAGAAATTGTTTGGCGATCGATTACCAAAAAATTGAGCACCGCGTCAAAGAGCTTCGATCGCAAACAAAAGCTATACGAGTTACTGCAACTGGAAACCATGTCGTCGGTGCGGCAATTGGCCAAGCGCTGGCCCAACTGAAACGTGGGTTAACTACTGATGCGATTGAGACAATAGTAGCGGCCGAGAAGCGATGCAAGGGGCACCCCGATCTGTTGACTATGCATGCGCGATGCCTGCTGAAAAGCGGGAAGGCAGATGACGCACGTCGAGTCGCCAGAAAAGCCTATGAGGCTAGCGCACGCAAGGAGATCCTTTTCGATGTTTGGTATGAGGCCGAGTGGGATTCGAAGCACTACACTGGTGCTTTAGAGGCCGCGGAATGCTGGACAAAATACGAGGATAACCCAGCCGCGTACTGGTGGCTAAGGAAGGCGTTAGCTCTATGGCATATTGCTACCGAATTGGGACGAGGCTCTCATATAGATCGGGCAATTTCGGAATACTGGTCCTGTGACGAACAGTTAGAAAAATATCAATCCCTCATTTCCAGCGAAGAGAGAAGAGAAGTACGTAAGCGCCGCTTTGAGGTTCATGACGCGGTCTGGAATCTTCTTCAAAAGCGAGAGAGTCGAGCTGTGGACACAGCCGTCCAAGCAATTGACAGCATTCGACGTATGATTAAAACAGGCGATTACCGAGTGACAAATTATCTCCACTTGGTGGATGCATTAGAGTGGCTAAATGCAGAGCTGGAGCGAAATAGCCGTAAGAAGGCGACAACGAAGGCTTTTGTTAACCTAATTGAGCAACGTTATAGAGAGGTGTTGTTGGAAATCAATTTATATTCAAAAAATAATCCTGACGACTCTCGGTTTGACCATGTACGAAGAAAATATGAGATTGTGAATCGCACTTTCAGTTCATGCTTGGAATAATCTCAAAATGGTTTTGTACATTGAAGTAATGCCTCTCGCTGTTGGGTTATAGGGCGCATAAATGGTCAGCAGTATTCTGCGGTATGTTATCCTAGATAAAAATCTGGACAGGGACATGCCTCGCAAGAGGGAAAAGTTGAAAGTTTAGAGATTTTGTTTACTAACGTCCGTTTAACATTAGCCGACGCGTTTTCATCTCAGAGTCAAGGGACTCTTTGGCCGAGTAGTTTTCGGTAATCCGCCACGTTGTAAGGCTGCTCCGCTCTGAGACCTGCCTCAGGGCCACCGGGACGATGAAAGCCTCCTGAGGGTTCGGCAGCAGTCATCGGTCGGTCGCCTTTTGGGCGGTTGGCCTCGTTGTTGCGTGACAGTCACCATTTACCCCATTGGACTCCCTTTCGTGTTGCGTGACAGTCACTATAAGACCAGACGAAGCCCTATCCGGAACCTGTGTTCTTGCTCGGTAGCCATCGCGCCAAGGCGCTCCTCAAAGTAGAGTGCGCAGCGCAACAACTTGGTCGCTCGAACCTTCCGCTCGCACCTCCAGCGTCGGGCTGTTGGACATCAGATAGGCGAGAGGCTGATCAAGTATGAACGGATAGATCACTGCCAAGGACTGCAGACTTGCCAGTGGCATCGGCTTCTGCTGGTAGTGCAGGGCGGCCTCTACCAGCCACGCGACCATCCCGTCGTTCGTGAGGCTTCTCGCCGGCAAACGGACGAGCCGTCTGCCTTTCTCGACCCGCTTGATCACGCCCCAGTTCCCTTGCGTCTGAATCACAGCCTGTGTAGCGCGCTTTGTCACCTCGCGGTCGCCATACACCTCACTTATGCGGCGGTGGATCTCTGACACCGCGCAATCTCCCTGGATCGAAGTTAGCCGCCCAGTGAACTCGGCCACTTTTCCAAAGTAGGGGTATGTGGCGATTGCCGCACCCCATGCGAAAACAGCAAGCTCGCCAGCATCTTCCGTGCCTTTGAAGATTTGCACGCCACGGTCGATGAGGGCAGCCAGCTCGGGCCTTGGCTCAAGCGCAAGCGCGTTCAATTTCGTGCGGGTTTTTGCTTTGGCCTCTTTCCCAAGGCCGGCGGCATCCAGCAGTTCATTCAGCTCATCGAGACTGGCCATGCCTGCGCGTACCTTCAGCGCTGCAGCCACCCAATCCAGCTGGATGAACCGGTCGAAGCCAATTTGTGGGGCTGTCGGAATCATTCAGTTGGACTCACATAATTAATCTTGACGAAAGGCACCAACAGCTCTTCGACTGAGATGCCGCCGTGGACGACGGCTGGTTCACCTTGCTGCATGAAGGCAGCGCGTCCGCCAGCGAATAAGGTCATGAAATTCACTGGCAGTCCAGCGACATCAAGACGGTAGGTGTTTGGATTCGCGGCAGCCGACTCAGCCACCAAACTCTCACTGCGGTAAGTTCGAACACGCTCACCGCGCAGCTCTGGGGCCACCCCTTGGTTGGGTCGCCCCTGGCCAACCGCTTCCACATTTCCGTGGTCGGCAGTCAGGTAGACGTGGAAGCCCTTGTCGAGCAACAGCGAGAACAGCTGATCGACGAAGCCGCTCTCACACCAGTTCTCGATTTGCGTGGCGATTCCTCGCTTGCCCAATACGGCACCGTGCACAATCTCATCGACCATGTCCACCACAATGCCCGCAACCCTGATCGATGGTCCTGAAATGGCAGTGCCAAGTTCCGCCAACTGATCCGTTCGCTTGATGCCCTTGCGGTACATGACCTCGTTGGCGCGCAGCCCCTGGTCTTGCCAAAACCGCGACCACTGCGTCGGCTCTGGCGCTGTGGACTGGATCGTGTCGGCGAACTCTCGCGGCTTGAGTCCGGAGAACAGCGCCTGCCGGGATACCGACGTCAGGGTTGGGAGCCAGGCAAAGCACGCGCCTTCCTCGTACCCGAGCTTGGGCACTCGCTTGGCCAGGGCCTCCCGGATCTGAACCCACTGATCGACGGCAAGACCATCGAACACCAGCAGGGCAATCTTGGCCTCGCCGGCACCACGCCGCATCGAAAGAAAACGCGGCACGTGGTGCACCATGACCGGCCCTTTGGCGACAGGCAACGAAAGCAGGTCGGCATAGTGCTTGGTTACCCATTGCCGCAGACGCTCGTCGGTGGTGGCTTGCAGCTCGGCAATGGCGTCTTTCAGCCCTTCAGCGCGCACCGTGTCCAAGGCATGAAACCGGGCAAGTACCTCGCCGAACCGGCGGGACAGGTTGACCCAGTCGCGGTAGGACGATTCAAGCGTTGGCAGCGACTGAAGAATGCCTTTGATGCCTTCGGCGACGAGGTTCCTCAGTGCCAGCGGATCTTGGACGATGCCCACCTTCGCCCACTCAGGAATGCTGACAGCAGCGCCCTGAACAGCGAGCGGGTGAAGCAGGCCGTCCAGGAACATCGAGTCGACAAGCACCCGAACATCCGGGTGCTCGAACGGCACGTCGGCCTTGGCAATGAAGTCTGCTGGTGTCGGCTCACCAGTGCGTATTCCCGTCAAACCAAGACGTGACAGGTAGCGGTACCAAGCGTCCTGCACGACGCGAAGCAACGCGCTCTTCGATGCGAACAGCTCGCTGATCGGCAGATCCTTGAACGCCGTGTGATCGCCAAGCACATGCGCAACGTGGTCTGCGAGAATCAGCGGTAGACCGGCGTCGCGGTAGTGCAACCGCAGCAACTCTCGCCAGAGGTCTTCAGGCCTCGAAATCAGGTGCGGGCTGATCTTGAAGATGTGGGTCAGGACGAACTCTTTGGTCGCGGATTCGCCCAGGGTCTGGGATGCATGCTTCACCTGTGCTGCGAACAACGCCTCATGGTGCTCTGCGCCGATCTGGCGAACCACGGGATAGCTGAGCCTTGGGAATAGGTTGGCAAGGCTCAGGCTCACACGGCGTGCCTGCCTCAGGTAGTCCCAGGGCAGATCACTGATGCTGGTGCCACGCAGGTGCAACACCAGGGCCTTGGCCGGCGCTGCTTCACCACGGTCCCAAGCGTTCCGGTACCGATCCTCGTACTCGGCGCGGAACGCGACCGAGTCCTCGAACGGCAGCACCTCAAAGCCTCGTTCCCGCAGGCCTGACAGCACCTGCTCGTCCAGCAGCACATCGTCGGGGTCGGCGGCGATCCACAGGCGAGACAGGTCTGCCGGAAACTCCTTCAGGATGCGATCAATCCACGGGCTCATACCGGCCCCACCCGAAGCACCATCACTGCATTGAGATCCGGCACACTCGCCTCGGCGTCATCCAAAGCTGCCATCCGTGCCTGGTGCTCGGCGTTCAGCCGCTTGCGGCGATGCTCGCGAACAGCAGGCAAGCCAATCCTGCCGATGGCCTGATATCGGGCGTCGTAGGCGTACTTGGCCCGCTCCCGCTCTTCCTTCAGCCTTGAACGGTGCTCTCCGAGCAATTCAGAGAACAGGCGTTCGCCTTGGTTCTTGGCCACTGTCATGGATGCCTCGAACCACTGCACCGCCTGCTCGGTGGTGGTGGCGCCGGTGATCTCAACCGCCTCAGTCAACAGCAGGTCCCAGATGCGCTTGGCCGTGGGCACAAAGGTCCGCCCGTCGTCTGTTGCGAAGACCGGCAGGAAGCGCTTTCGGTTGAGACCTTCAGCGGACAGGCTGATTTCCCACAGTGACCAGACACCCTGCACAGCCTCAGGCAGGCCGGCGATCTTGACCACCGGCAAAGGCTGCCCAGCAACGCAACGTGACAGCTCGCTGATCACCGCTCTGGCGCGCGGTTCCTCCAACGTGACCCATTCCAGGTCCGGGTTCTGTTCCGCAGTCCTGGCGTCAAAGCAAACCTTGGTCGATTGGCTGCCGTCCACCCATTTCACGCGCCATGCATCACCCGTCTTTACGGCGCTGCCGCCACGTGCCGGCAATCCGGAGGTGATTGCGCGCTCCAGCCAAAACTGCGCCGGGTGGTCACGCCATTTGCGAGCCTCAATGGCATCCAGCGCGTGGGCATCCGCCAGCAGGTCGCTGTTCTTGCGCGCGTCGGCGACCTTGTCGCGAACCTGATTGATCACGGCGTCGCACGCTTTGTCGATCGAGCCGGGGTCTTGCAGGCCCTGCACGAACACCTCGTCGAACATTGCTTCCGCCTCGACCGAGTCCATCACGTCCGAGGCCTTGTCCACGCCGAATTCCTGGGCGATGACTTCGAGCTTGGTCTTCAGCACCTGGCGGACGCGGTGCTCCACCGTGTCTTCGAGAACGAAGTTGATTGCCCGCACCACATGGCGTTGGCCGATACGGTCCACGCGGCCAATGCGCTGTTCGATGCGCATCGGGTTCCACGGCATGTCGAAGTTGACGATGACGTGGCAGAACTGAAGGTTCAGACCCTCGCCGCCAGCGTCGGTCGAGACCAGAATTCGAACGGCGCTTGAGAAGGCCTGTTGCGCTTTGGCGCGCGTGTCCAGATCCATGCTGCCGTTAAGCAGGGCCACCGAGAAACCACGGCTCTCCAGAAAACCCGCCAGCATGGCTTGTGTCGGCACGAACTCCGTGAAGATCAAGACCTTCATGGTCGGATCGTTCTCTTCCTGCTGCAGCTTGTAGATCAACTCCAACAGGGCCTCGGCCTTTGCGTCGGTGCCCTGGGCCTCGGTTTCCCGGGCCAGGGTCAGCAGGAGGTCAACCTCGGCCTTCTCCTGCACCCAGCCCGAGGTCTGCACCGCGATGTCCACCTGGCTTTGACCGTCCAGCTCGGCCCACTCGTCCATCTCGGTCGAATCGAACAGCGATGCCTGCGGTTGGGGTTCATTGAGCAACGCCTGCCGCTTCTCCAGCGTGGTGCGAATCGCCGCCGTGCTGGACGTCACCAGCCGCTGCATCAGGATCATCAAGAACCCGATGTGCCGCTGCTTGGCCGCCAGTGCCTGGTTGTAGCCATGGCGCACGTAGTCGGTGACTGCCTCGTACAGTCGCTGCTGGGCGCCGTGCCGGTCTTGCCATGACACGGCCTGGAGACGGGTGACGCGAGGCTTGAACAGCGGCTGGCCCTCCGCATCGATCGCATTGCGCTTCTCGGTGCGAATGACGAAAGGTCGAACGCGATCGCGGCTGACGCTGCCTTCATCGGGAAAGGATTCGCGGTCGATCAACTGCATCAGGCGCAAAAACTGGTCAGTCTTGCCCTGGTGTGGCGTGGCCGACAGTAGCAGCAAGTAGGGCGCTGCTTCTGCCAGTGCAGCACCCAGCTTGTAACGGGCCACCTGGTCAGTGCTACCGCCCATGCGGTGCGACTCGTCGATGATTACCAGATCCCACGACGCCGAAATCAGATCCTCAAAGCGCTCGCGGTTGTAGTTGTTCAGTTGCTCCAGGCTCCAGCCTTTGCGGCCTTCGATTGGCTTGACCGAGTCGAGCGAGCAGATCACCTGGTCGTGGAGCCGCCAGAGGTTTTCTTCATCATTGCGCCATTGCCGGAAGGCTGCCAGTTCCGCTGGGTCAATGAATTGCAGTTTCTCTCCGAAGTGCAGGCGCATCTCGGCCTGCCACTGCCGCACCAGTCCCTTGGGTGCCACCACCAGCACGCGCTTGACCATGCCGCGCAACTTCAGTTCGCGCAGAATCAGCCCTGCCTCAATGGTCTTACCCAGGCCCACCTCATCTGCCAGCAGGTAGCGAATGCGGTGCTGGCTCATGGCTCGGTTGAGTGCATAGAGCTGGTGCGGCAACGGCACCACGCTAGATTGGATAGGCGCCAGCAGCAGGTTGTCCTCCAAGGCGTCCAGCAGTTTGGCCGCCGCTGCGGTATGGAGAATGTGCGCAACCGTTGGCGGAACGCTGTCGAGTGTGGCCAAGTCCCGCGAACGCGCACGCACGACCGCATCCTTGCTGGGCAGCCACACGCGGTAGGCGGTTTCGCCCCACATGTCTTGCCTTTCGACCACGCGGCAAGGCGCGGCAAGGCGTGCATGCCAGCACCAAACGCCGAAGGAATGACCAACCAAGGTTTGGCCGATCTCCGGCATCAGGTGCCAGACTCCATGCGGGTGAGCGCCTGGTCATACCAAAGCAATAGCTTTTCGTCTTCTTGCAAAGCTTCCTCCGGCACCTTCTGGGCGACGGCGATGATGGTCGCGTAGTCCCGGTTCGCCCACGCGGTCTTGAAACCGGTACGCATCGCTTCGAGCCGGAAGGTTTTCAGGCGGCGGCCGGCAAACGAACGGTAGGCATCGAACTCCTTGAGCAGCGCCCTATCCCGGACCATTTCCAGGTCCCGTGCCTTGCTCGGATCGGGCACAAACCAGCGGTCAGTCGCCTTGGTTTTCAGGCGTGGGTCTGACTTCTCCAGATTGCGGAACTCCTGCCAATTCGTCGACAGATAGCTGTGAATCTGCGAAGGGACTTCAACACCGTCCTTGTCTTTGGGGTCATAGCAGAGGAAGTTGCTTTCCAGCAAATACGAGAGTTCCGGCTTGGCCTCGTGCTTCTTCCAGCCAGCCCCCAGTTGCATGATGAACTCGGGGTGGATTTCCTGATAGGTCGAAGGTTTTTTCTTTAGAAAATCGGACAACCAGTCGATAGCCGAACGCTCATCGGCAATAAACATTTCCATCTGCGGCGCTTTGGCAGTTTCCATCCGCTTCTTGTCGTATTCACTGACTTGCTCGGGCAGGAAGACCATGCCATCCCGTTCAGCGAAGCGCTGCGACAGCCCCGCCTGAAATTCCTGGCTGGAGAGTGGTACCGGAAAACTGTGCCGGACAAACCAGGCCACTAGCCGGTCGAAAATGATGCGCGGATCGCGCTCAGCGACGAACTCAATCTGCCCATCCCTAAGCTTCACGGTTGGGAGGTATTTAAGGTGAGTGCGGACAAAATCCCAAGCGGAGTCCTCACTGCCGCCCGCCTTGGCGAAACGTTCTTCGAGACCGCCATTGGGCTTGTAGGTGGAGATGACCAAATCTTGCTTAACCGCAGTAGTTGTTGTGACAGCCTTGAAACTTCCCTGTTTTTTGTCGAGTACAGAAACATTCGCGACAACGAATCCAGCCTCTTGGAGCGCAGTTTGTATGGCATTCCACACCGTGGCCTGAGTATTTGAGAATTCCACAGTCATCCATCTTCCTGGCTTTAGGATGCGATTTGCCTCCTTAAAGCATGAGGTCATGAGGTGTCTGTAGTCGTCGATGCTTTTCCCTTGCGAGCTGTTTTCGATAGCCTCAAATTTATTCTCGGTCTTGACCTTTAACCAAGCTTCCCAAAGAAAACTAAGTTCCGAATACATCAAATTGGAACCAAACGGTGGGTCCAAAAATATGTAATCAATCGAATTGCTTGGGATGCTGAGCCTTCCACTATCCTGATTTGAAAGGATGTTCATTGTGTCGCCGACAACCCCAGACAAATGCTTTATCTTCGCCCTCAGTTGATTGAATGCGCTATTTTCTTGAGGCGTTGCGCAAATGTAATAGGTTCCTGAAGTGGTCCCACCTTTCCCATTTGCGCGCCAACGGTACATCCAGCTTAGGTTCAGCAGTGTTGCCGTTACGGCCAACTTGAGTCTTGGGTTTTTACATTTCGAGAGGTAAGACCCAAGCACCCAATTTGCCCTCTTTGGGACGATATGGTGAACTCGCGTCACTCCGATGGAGCGAAGCCTTCCGATCTCCTTCCCATCAATAACATTTTCTGTGGGAACCCAATAAGGCACAGGTATCGATTCAATTTTTTCAATTAGCCTCCGATCAAGCTCGTCGGGATTCTTTTCGAACCTCTTGCCGCTTATCGTGTAGTTAATCAGGACTGGGACACGTTTGGGCTGACGCTCTGTAGAATGTGAGTCAGGGTCAACCCTGTTAACCCACGCACGCTCCATATTTCTCTTGGACAAGCTTACGGAACAGTGCGGACATGGAAATTCGTCGCTAACTTCGCCAGCAGAGCGATCAACCGCCGCATCCCAAAAAATAACCTCGCTAGTGCACTCTGGACAAACATACACATCCGACCACACCGTATAGTTAATCTTCGCGGTGCGCCCATCAGTGTGCTTTGTTTCATAAAGCCATCCACATTCGGCCTCCACTTGGCCCAATATGTCATTAGCTTCTTTCTCAAAGTCGTTCGCATCGTCCGGTGTGTTGTAGTTGTGCGCAATGAACGCTGCCGCGGGCGATAGATCATTAAGAATTGCGCGCCGCACACCGAGCCTTGAGAACGGCTTCCAAATCGCACGACCATCTTCTCTATTGGGCGACAATACTTCACCGTTGGCCTCAACCTTATAGCCAAGTGACTGAACGACCGCACGGTCTCCGCAAAGATGCGCGGCCACTCCGGTCATGCCAGTCCCGCAAAACCCATCAAAAACCAGGTCGCCAGGCTGGGTGTAATGGAGGATGTAACGCATGATGGCCTTATGCGGCACTTTGGTGTGGTAGCTGTGAGCTAGATAAATTGGATCGTTCTTGCCCTCGCTCACATCCGTCGCAAACGGCTCTTTGTTACACGGGATCGCTTCGTCATAGGGCGTGCCGTAACGATTGATGAAATCTCCGATGAAGGGATTCGGGCAAGCGGTGTAATAGGGAGGGTCAGACAGCGCAAGGATGTCTTCGTCCGTGCCGGTGGGGAATCCTCCAATCTTGCGGAAGGCTGGGTCGTTCAGCTTTTCGCGAAGAATTGCCAGGTAGTGCTCGCGCCGAGCTTCGTCGTTTGGGAATGGCAGGCCGAGACACTCAACCGGTCCTGATGGCTTAGGCACGTCGGCGACTAGGGAGTGGGAGGTTGTCATTGTTCTGGTTCCTGTTCGGTTGCGACACCGGCTTGCCCGTGCATCGTCTTGAGTTTTACCCCGACATCGGTGAGCACGTATTGCTGGTTGGGGGAGCGTGGCTTGTCAGGGAGGGTCAGGCGCAGCACGCCGCCCGCCAACAGCGGCGCCAGATGAGTCATTACAAAGTGCGGGCGATGGTTGAAGCCCGTGTGGGTCATCAATTCCGCCATCGAACGAGGCACGTCGGCAAAACCGATGAGCCGCCACTGCACGTCGGACAAGCGATCAAGTGACCGATCAAGCTCGCCTGCACCTGCGCCAGCTTGATCGGTAGCTTGATCGGTGCTCTTTTCACCGCCAAGTTCCGCTGCAACGTGTGGATTTTCTGGTTGAACGCTGGACGTTCCGGCCAAGAAGCGAGGTCGCAAATGCTCGGTCAGACCGAATACGTTGCCGGTTTCGCCTTGCGCCACCAGCAAAGCTTGTACGGTAAGCCGCTGCACAAGCTGTCGGGCGTCCGTACCAGAAAGGCCGGTGAGCGCCTTCACATCGGCAATGTCAATCTGGCCCTTGCGGGTCAGGTAAGCGAAGACATCGGCTTCCTGCCCGGAGAGGCTCACGCCCAGGCGTGCCTGTGCCAGAAGCTGGGCTTCGCTAATGAGCTTTTCCTTGCGCAGCCGCAGGCGGAAGCTCTTTTCGGCCTTGTGGTTCTCGATTTCCGGCGGTAGGTAGCCCAGCCTGCGCCAGCCATCGAAGATGGCGCGCACGCCGGTGCCGCCCTGGTCGGATAAGCCGATACGGCGGAATGCGTTGACAATACTGGGGTTGCGAACCTCCTTGTCGCCGGGGTCAAGCAGTTGCTCGCGCGAGCCGAAGGCGTCACCAGGATTGAAGAACTCGGTCTGGTCTCGGAAGAAGCGAATGACCGGCACGCGGGTGGTGTCGCCGAAGTCCTGATGGATTAGCAGATTGATGGCGGCTTCGCGGAAGGAGATGTAGTCCGGTGGATCGTCGTCGCGGCGCAAAGTGCTGGCATCCACGGCAAAGGGGCGCTCGCTGTGGCGGAAGTAGAACTCGACGATGGACTGCCACGCCTTGATGAGGTTGTCTTCCACGGTGAGGCGGTCGGCCCAGCGCACGGCGGAGTCGTAGTCGGCACTAGTGTTGCGGTAGAGCTGCACATCCGTCACCATGCGCGGCAGCACCTGGCGGACGTATTCGCCACTGCCCAGCACTAGGATGGCGGCGCGGGTGGGGCGCAGCACGCCGCCTTCCTCAACCAGAAAGCCCCAGTTGCGCAGGAAGGCGGTGTCGTCAGCCGCCGTATCCTTGCCGGGGTTGCTGGCGGCGAAACGGGTACGATACCAGCGCACGGAGGTTTCGTCGAAGCAACGGCTGGTATCGACATCCAGCGGCTCGGCGTCGTAGCGAATGTTCGATGCGTCGCGGATGAAGCGCAGCAGTTCGTCGCGCGTGCAGGTGTCGTCGCGCCCACCACGGCGGATGTATGCCTTGTGCGGTGAGCGATCAATGAACACGGGTTTTTCGTTGCGTTTGGCTTCGGGCACATAGAAGGCCAGAACCGTGCCTTCAGCCAAGGAATGAACTGATCCATTGATCGGCAAGAATACGCTGATCTTGTTCTGATCGCGTACCCAGCCGAGAAATGTGTTCTGCATTTCGTCGGCATTGGTGACACCGGCAATGGTGAAGGTGCCGTTGGCTTGCTTGACGCCGAATACCAAGTGCCCGCCCGCCGTGTTGGCGAAGGCGCTGACGGTTTCCAGCGAATCCTTGGGCGCGGCCCAAGTCGCTTCCTTGAATTCGATGTCGTTCCACTCAATCGACTGGAGGCGTGCCTGCAATTCTTTTCTATCCATGATCAGCTTGGCCCGTAGTGCTAAGGCGCCGTCCCGCCAGCGCCGACTTCCCAGTTTGGATGGTGCAAATGGCTCTGCGACCGAGGTTTTGTGGCTGACTCATCTACTCCACCACGAACCGTAGCTTGCTGGCGTCCTTGCCCTTGCAGCGGTCATTCAGAAAGGTTTCGAATCGCTTGCGGAGGTCATCTGGCGTCGCCGGTGAACCGCCCTGTAGCAAGGCCTTCTTGATTTCGTCGCCGCTGACGCCGATCTTCTCCAGTCCTGACAGGGCTTCCTGCACGGCGCTGACAAAGTCCGGGGTCACGGGCTCGGCAAGTTTTTTCGACGCGACGAACTTCGTGATCAGCTCGCGGGCGGATGCCTTCAGCAGATCAAGGTTGACCTGAATGATCGGGTCGTCCAGGTTGTCGAGCAGCGTTTGCTGCCAGCCGTCGAGCAGACGGTCCAGTTCCTCATCCAGTTGCTTGAGCACGTTGGCTGCCGGCAGGAAGTCGCCTTGCTCGTTGGCGGGGCGGAAGCTGCAGTGAGGGCAATAGGGGCTGGCAGACAGCTCCGATTCCACCAGCGACGCGCAACTCTTGAGCTTGTCGAGCTTGTCGTCGAAGTTGGTGAGTTGGCTGGTGGGCATCAGTGCGATGCCCGCCAGGGCCCGCATCGCGACCAGACGGGAGTCTTTGCGCAATGCAGATTTGGTCTTGTCCTCGGCCACTCCTAGGCGTGCCTTGCTGTGCTGGGCGATGTAGGCGTTGAGGTAGTCCTTCTTGAGCTGACCCAGGGTCTGCCGGTACTCGGCGGCATGCTGTGCGTTGCGGTCCAGCGCGAGCTTGTCGAGGATGTCCTTGCGTGCGCTTTGCGCTTGCTTGACCCAGGCGTGATCGCTGGACAGCACCATCTCGGCCTGCGACAGGTAGGCGGCTGTGCTGCCCAACTCCGTCACCAGCTCCAGCAGCTTTTCAACAGCGGCCAGAACCTCGAGGTTCTTCTTCTGGGCTTCGATGTCGTCGGAGCCGATGCGCAGGTTCTTCAGCTTGCCGACCGTGTTGTACGGCGTCAGCCCCTCAGTGAAGGTCTTGAGCGCTTCCAGACGGGTGCGCCAGTCTCGGATTTCGTCGTCCGTGAGCAGCGGCCTGCCCCAGAAGGTGAGCTTGCCTTGCAGATCGGTGCCCGCCGTCAGGACACGGCCGACCAGCTTGGAGACGGCTTCGAGAAGCTGCTTGACGGGTTCTTCCGAACCTTGCGTGGCCAGTTGCGCCAAGCCGGGCGACAGGCCGAGCAGTTCGAACAACGACCGCAGAACGGCGACGTTGATTTCCTTCGGCGCTTCGACATGCTTGAACTGCTTGAGATCTTCGAGGCCGCGCTCGGCCAGCAGCGTGATCTTGCCGGAGTCGATCTTGTCGCCGGTGATCGCCAGGACGATGTCGCCGGAGTAGACGAGACCGCCCAGCACGACCACCAGCAGGTCAGGCTCCAAGCGGAATTTCACCGGGTGGAAGTACTCCACGTCGGTCTGTCCGTTCAGCAATTCGCTGCGGTTCAGCACCTGGCCATGTCCCTTGGCCTTCAGTCGGCTCAGCACTGCTTGCGAGTACCGTGAGCGCCCCGGCTCGATGCGGTCGCCATCCAGCATCTCCAACGCGTCGAGGATGGCATTGGCGTCCTTAGTGCGGGTGCCGCCGGCCAGCGCCTTCAACGCATTGCCCACCAGTTGCTTGCGGTTGGATTCAGTCACCAGCACCGGAAATGTCGGGTACTCGGGCGAGACTTCGACAAACTGCTGGTTGAGTGCCAGGCCGGAGACGACGTTGACGATGTCGCGGAAGTTGGCACGCTCATCAGATCCCAGGCGCAACTTGTCGCGGATGGAGACGCCTTTGGCCCAGTCCTGCAGGGTCTTGGTTTTGCCTTGGTACGTGACCTCGAAGGCAGTCATCTGCTTTTCCTGCAGCCACTTGCTCATGTCGCGCAGCGCGGTCTTGGCTTTGTCCAGGTAGACGGCCTTCGCGCCGCCGCTGGCAGTGGAGGCAAGGTCCTGCGCCGCCGCGTAGAAAGCCAGATGGCGCTTGATCGCGTCGTCCAGCCCCTTGAGCCTGATGAAGACCTCATCCGACTTGTTCTCGTCTCGGAAGCGTGGCGGCTCGAAGGGCTGGATGAAGTAGACGTAGAAGTCGCGCTCTGGCTGGGCGGTGGGCCGGTCGTTCGGGGCGCCGAAGAATAGGTAGCCATTGCGGTCGACGCGGCGGTCTTGCCACTCGATCTGGTACTGCCAGATCTGATGGCCCGTGACGTAGGTGCTCTCGTCGGTGCGTTCCATCAGCTGCTTGATGGCGCCGTAGTAGGCGCGGTCCAGCGCGTCATCTGACAGGGCCTCGGCACGCTTTTCGATCTGCGCGTCGTAGTCGACGTCCTTCTTGAGGTCGAGGTAGTACTGCTCGGTGTCCGGCGCCTTGGAGATGAACTGGCCGTTGACCGTCTTGACGATCTCCCGCAGGGTGGTCTGCACGGCGGTGAGTAGGTCGTCGGCCGGGTCGCCACCCATGTCCTCGATACCGGGCTGGTACAGGCACAGCGTGTCCCGCAGCTCGGTAGCGGTTGGCCCGACCGGTACGTAGATGTCGCCGCCGGTGGTGAGCCGATGCACCGACAGGCCAGCGATCAGGCGCTGCGCCATCGGCTTGTAGGCCGGGCGGGTGAAGGCCTTCAGCACACGCTCCGCCAGAACCTCCGACACTTTCAGGACGGGGCCGATACTGGGGTCGGATCGCAGCACCGAGTTGGACGTCACCGTTTCCCAAAACTTTTCGTACCCGATGAGTCCAGGGCGGTCGTTGGGAACTTCGTCATTCAGGACGGCCTGGATCTGGTCGCGCAAGGTAACCAGGGCGCCGCGCTTCTCGGTGAAGATCAGCCGCTCGAAGGTGCCGATGTACTCGGGGTGAACGGGGAACAGCCGCACGTACTCGTCCATGCGCTCGTTCATGGAGCTGTAGAACTTGGCGAACTTGGTGAGGTAGGTCCGGATCTTGTTCTGCTGATCCGCCGTCTTCTTCAGCAGGCGCTCGGCAACCACAAAGCTGACGTCCTGCCGGGCCAGCAGAACTTGCGTGAAGCGGTCCTTCACGCGGCGCAGGCTGTCGGCGACGTGCTGGAAACGGTTGCTGTCGAAGATGGCTTCCTGCACGCCAGCCACGAAGCGGAAACGCAGGTGCTTGGTGACTTCACCGATCTCACGCAGGAACGACAGGTCCAGCACCAGATCGTGATCCTTGCGGGAGCGCAGGTAGTCGAGAAACTCGTCCACCACCAGGAGCACGCCCTGATTGGGGTGAACCTCGGCAAACGCGGCCATCATTTCCTCGAACGCCGCCTTGTTGTTGACCACCTTGTCGGCTGCCGGGAACGAGAAGCTGACACCGTTCCTTTCAAGGAAGAGTTCAAGCTCTTGGGTGATGATGTTCCGCAGCGACATCTGGCTGGAGATCTCGATGCGGTGGACCTTGAACTTGCCCGCGATCTTCCCCGCTGCTTCCGCAACTTTGGGATGGCGAATCATGGGCTGGTAGGCCACGTCCTCAGCTACAAGGGACAGCACAGACATCAAGTGCGACTTACCGGTGCCGTAGTTGCCGACCACCAGCACGCCCATGTGGTCGACGGACTCGTCGAAGGAAAGCTGCGGAATCATCTGCTTGGCGATCCGCTCGGCCATGTCGTCGGACATGACGTACGTCGCGACGAGCTTCTTGGCCTCGTCCGGACGATTGGCGTCGAGCAGTTGGATGACCGATTCGATCGGTTCGAATTGAATGAGATCGCCGTAGCGCATGTCTTTCCTCTCTTCCCTATTACTGAATCTCGAAGGGGACCACGCCAGCAAGGCTGTAGTCCTGGTGTTCTGGATGCCCTATGTCGGCGTAGGTCAGCCGGCCCGTTCTCGCATCGCCCTGCAACTCGCCCGGCCAAACCGCCACGACGCGTTTCGCGTGTGCGTGGCGCTTCAGCAGATCGAGTGGATCGAGCTGAAGGGACCGGTCGAATAACAGTTCGATGTTGTCCAGCAGCAGCAGGTCGCCAGGGGCATGTTGATCGGCCAGCTCACGCAGGATCGTCGTGGTCTGCAGGTGACGCTGTCTTTGTGGAATTGCCGCCAGCCTGCGACCCAGCTCCGCTCCGACATTCAGTGGCGTGACGCCCTTGCTTCTTGCGAGGGTGTGCAGCAATGCGGTCTTCCCCGAATGGGGCGGCCCGATGAGCAGGACGAGCTTGCTCTGCAGTGCTCCGACTTCATCGACCAAGCGATCCAGTTTTTCCATCACTTGCTGGCCCTGCCTATCGATGTGCGGAGTAGGGGCAAGGGGTGTTCATTGCGTCGTAGAGCGCCAGGTGGTCCTTGCTTCCAGCAGCTCGGTCTGAGCCACTGGGCTCTGACCACGGTCCCCAGGGCTTCGGGAATGATGTCCCGGGTGGCGGCGATAGGCTGGCGGTGCTCGAGTTTCATGGCCGATCGTAACTTGGAATTGTTGTTCTCTACCGTGCTCGTCCGACATTGCTCACAGCATCTGAGACCGGCTCAACATTCTGAAGGATTCAGTGCTTGCACGCACATCTTTTCGTTGGCGGCGAACTTGCCAAATGGATCATTATCGGATGGGAAAGGCGCATAGGATGAGCCTGCCTAAAGGCCGAGCAATGGATGAACACCGCCCCAGCAGCCCTTGGCCAAGACCCACATCACACGGACAACCACCCTCACCAGTACGCACACGCGCCGCTAGCGAGTTATGATCCAGTGGTCGATTGGCACCACCTGTTGGTTTCGATGAACCAAGGGTAAATTGCTCACTATGCCTGCATTCGACTGGCCCATCGGTACCGTGTCCACAGGAGTCGCGTGCAGGTGAGTGGCCGCCTTGCTCAGGGATAGCTCCATCGTCGCCGCGACATCTTCTAGACGAGACACCGGTGTTCCGTCGGCGACGCATCCAATCGGGTCGGGGATCAAGTCTCTTCGCGCGCCTTGGCTTCGATCGCGACCTTGATCTCGCCGGGTGCCAGATGGAGCACACGGATCATCATCGGCTGGGTGTCAGTATGTTCCAGTCCAAGCGCATCCATGCAGGAGGCCCGGCACTGGCCGGTCGCCGGCTGCGGCGCTTTTTCCACGCACATGTGATGGCATGCCGAGTGGCTTCCTGGAAGCAAGCAGGGCGCTCATCATCGATTTGCCTCGCGTTGCGCTAGTAGCCATTGCGTTGCCGTGGTGCTTGCCTCGCTACCGCTGTGCTTGTCCGGATGGCAGAGCCGAATCAGGCGCGCGAGCATGTCGGGCGGAATCGCGAGGGCGGGGGTGGCCGTGACCGCCTGCAGCCGGCGCCGAAGGGCGGCTACCTCTGCGCGCAACTCCAGCAACTCGTCATGCTCGGCGCGCTTCGATTCCTTCCAGCAGGGCATGCAGGTTCTTTTCCACGACGCGTCTTTCTCGAAACGGTCGCCGCATGCGGGGCATATGGATATGCTCATGGGCTTACCCCGAAATTCCCCGAAATCCCCGAAAACGGGGTTTTCCGGCTTCCCGAAACCCCGAAATTCCCCGCCGCGTATATAAATACGCGGGGGAAAACGGGGGAACCGGGCGGGGAGGTCAAGCAACCCATATCCAACCCTCCCGAAGAACCAGCAGCCCACGAGTAACCAGCCCGGTGATTGCCTGTCTGGTGCGCTCTGTCTGGCGGTCGCTTTCCACTGCCAGGCGAGAACGAACCTTGGCAATGGCATCGTCGATCAGTAGCACGGGGCGGCCTTTCGGTAGCTCTTCGGGAACGCCATCCGGACGGCGCTCGCCGGCAGCTTTGAACATCTCATGCAATCCGTCCCACACGATGCGCTGATTACCGCCACTCGGCAGCTTCACTCGGCGCACGGCATCCCCTGCGCACTGCTCCGGCACGACGATGCAGCTTGTAACCGGCTCGCCGTCGTCCTCGTCCTCGCCGATCTGCACCACGTCAAGCCGGACCACGTCAAGCCGGAACAGATGCGCCTCGCCGTCGTCGCCGTCTTTGCTCTTGGCGATCTTCCACTCGCGGCGGTCGTCGGTGCGGGTCACTTCAATGGCGGCGTCAAGTGCAGCGTGCAGCGAACTGTGCCCGCGCATGCCCTTGGACGTGTTCTTGCCTGTGTGATGGACCAGCAGCACAACGCCACCGACGGCGGCCTGTATCGCTTTCGCCGCGGCGATGACTTCGCCCATGCTCTTGCTGTCGTTCTCATCCATGCCCGGCGCGGCGCGGTTCAGTGTGTCGAGACACAACACGCCATCGCTCCAGCCAGCGGCCTGAACGGCGGTCACGAGGTCGGCGCGGTCGGTGGCGTTGCGAATGTCCAGCGATTGCAGCAGGAAGCGGAAGCCAGCGGACAGCCGGCCATGCTTCGCCTGGTACGCCTGAACCCGCTGTGCAATACCCGCCTCGCCTTCGAGTGCGATGTACAGCACTGGCGCGGCCTTCGTCCGGCATCCGAACCACTCGCCACCACTGGCCACGCTCGCCAGCAGATCGAGCACCAGAAACGACTTTCCAGAACCGGACGGGCCGAAGGCAGCGGCGATGCCCTCCATCGGCAGCACGCCACGGACGCGCCACCGTGCCGGCGGTCGCTTGGCGAGGTCGGCGGGTGTCAGCAGTTGGAAGCGCTGCGGGATCTCCTTGGCGCCCTCCAGCAGACTGCGCACGGCGGGAAGCCCTGCGGCCTGGTGATAGTCGTTTAAGTCGTAGTTGCTCGCGTTTCCCGCAGGCATTTCAACCCAGGCGCCAGATACCTCCTTGGAGATGGCGGCACACTGGTTTTCCTTGCTGGTGTCCGCCACCAGCACCAGACGGGCAGACGGGTATCGCTCGTGCAGGGCCTTGGCGACTCCTGCCATGCGTCCGACTCCGAAGCAGCAGACAGCCGGCGCCCTCGTTGCCTGGTGCGCAGACCACGCCTGACCAATGCCCTCAACAACGTAGACGGTGCCGCCGTCCTTGATATGGCCACCGATGACCAAACAGGCGTCGGGCGTCGCCGATACCTTGATGCCCGGCAAAAACAGCTTGTCCTTGCCGCCCTCGGGGATCTGCTCGTTGAGCACTACGAACTGGAGATTGACCAACTCGCCGGCCAGCGTGCGGACTGGCAGCACCAAGGCGCCATCGCAGGCTTGCCGATAGATCGTCATCTGGCCACGATAAACGCGAAGCCCGTCCGGCAGCCCCATCTTGCGGACGATGTACTCCTGCTCGATGGCTGCCGGCTCACAGGCGCCCCACAAGGAGATCGGGTCGAACGGCGGGACCTTGGCTGTCTCGTGTTGCAGGGACTTGTCCTGGCGCGATGGCGGGCGCTTGGCGGGCGGCTCTCCGTCGTCGGTCCAACCTGCTGCGCGGGCGGCGTGAAACAACGAACCCTCGCCGACGGGTCCGGGCCGGATGCTCTGCCAGACCGAGCGACAGTCCTGCTCGTTGTGGTAATTGGGCGCCGACGAGCACCACTCGTGCCAGGTGTCGAAGTCCAGCCCGGCAGCTTTCGCGGCCATCGCGTTCTTCACCCAGGTATCGCGGTCGGTGCCGGCGTCCAAGAACCAGAGCGCAGAGCGGGCGCGCTCGATTTCTGCGAAAGCGTCACGCATCACAGCGCACCTCCAGCGAGCAACACGACACACGTCGCGGCCAAGGCGAGAAGTCCGGCCAGCGTGGCGTCAATGACTCCTTTTTGGCGCGGGAAGATACGGAACATCTTCTGCCGAGTCCGAACGCCATCAACGTGGTGCTCGGCGATCGTGCGCCAGGTCTGGCGGACGCACGGCAGGTCGTCGAGAACCATGGCGATGGATGCCCAAAATGTCGGCCTGTCTGCTTCGGGATAATCTAGCGCTCCGACAAACTCGCCGGCCAGGATGCGGGCCTTGATCGCGTCGACCAATGTGGCGATAATGTCGGTGTCGTTTCTGTTTTCCTGAGCCCCGCTGCGCGCCATCGCTGACGGGGCTTCTCCGTTCTTGGGGGCGGTCATTTGGCAACCTCCAGCATTGCCGGAGTCCTGCCCGGTACCGACTGCCCAATCAGCGCAGCGAACTGGCGGACGCGCTCGGCGGCGGTGCGGTAGGCGTCTTTGTAGAAGGTCTTCGCCGTCATCGACTCCAGCAGCGAGCGTTCAACGATTTTTTCGGCCATCGCCACCGATGCCAACTGCTGCGCCGACAGTCCTTGCCTGAAATCCTTGCCGACCGCGGACTGGACGAAGAACAGCGCGCGGTTCGTTTCCTTGGTGATGCAGAGGTAGTAGCGGCTGGCGCTCTTGCTGCCTTGCTGGATCGCGTACTGAACGAAGGTGGCTATCACGTCTGTTTCGGCGATCCGCGCGGCCCTGCTCTCGATGCGAGCCTGTTGCCAGTCGGGCGAGGCGCGCATCTGGCGCAGGCGATTGATTTCGTCGCGGGCGGCGAGGAAGGCATCGACCAAGACACGCTGGCCTTCGCGTGATCTCTTTCCGCCAATGAACGGCATGGAAATCAGCGCGGCGCGCTCGCTCAACTGATATGCACGCTGCTCGCGGTTCATCTCGTCGAAGTAGGAGATCGGCTTGAAATCTAGCCGATCTATCGTGCCATCCACGATCAGTCCATCGAGCGATTGCAGGACGTTCTTGTGTGGTCTGCCGAAAAGATCGGCGATGAGAACGGATGTGGTGGTGGGGGCGCCGTGGGCGACAGCAACGATATTGGAATCGGCGGTCATCAAGCCACCTCACCAGATACAAGCGCGTCAATCTTGTCCGCGTCCCATAAGAGACGACCGCCTACCAGCTTGACGGGGCGAATGCCTTTGAAGTGACCAACAAGGCACAAGTCGCGGCGCAGGGTTTGGGGCTGGAACCGCACGACGGCAGCGGCCTCTATTGTGGTGTAACGGCGTGGGGTGTTGTTTTGCATGGCATTCGCTCATTATCAACAAGTGAGCGCTTATTTTTCTGGCCTGACTGGCCAGAGTCTGCAACCATTTACCTCCGGAAAATAAAAACGGCAGAGACTCTAAGTCACTGCCGTCATTTGTTTTTTTGCGGGAGCAACGTGGCGTCACTCAACCTCAAAAAGTCTGTCCACTAACTCTGTCCACTCGGGCCACCTTTCGGTGGGGAAAATTTCCACTTTGAAGCGCCCAGGTCTTGGCGGATAGTGCTTGTTCCTACCGGGCCGCGCTGACCATGAAGGCTTGCGTCACTCTCCAAGTGGGTTTGTACGAAAGTCGCCACGCTGCGCTGAGAGATTTGCCGTTCGCCTCGTGCCCATTGCTCTTCTCCTGCTATTTGGGCCAGAGCCACTACTTTGGCTCTTCGCTTGTCTATTCTCTCCGCTTGCTCGGTGCGTTTGGCATCTCTTCGTGCTCCAGAATGGGCTGCGTCGGTCTGCTCTGCCGTGTTTCCGGATACTGCTTGCAGAGTGTCTGCGTTCTGCTCCTGCGCCTCACTCGCTATGGGCGCCGTGGTATCGGCTTGCTCCGTGTCTTCTTTCAGTCTGGTTGCCATTAATTTGGCCAAGGATTCCTCGGAGATGGCGCCCGCCAGTCCCTCGTTCTTGAAGAAACGACGCAACTCTGAAACTGAGCAAGGGAATTTCAGAACAGGCTTGCCTGGTTTACTTGGCGAGGATGTGAGACCGTATCTCAAAATCTCTTGCTCTTCTTCGGACAGCAGCGACAAGGCGAACTTATCCCACTTCCGAAAGTAAATACCCTTCTCTTTGATGGAAAACCCACCGAAATCGTCCTTGTCTATGCCGCGCTTTTCCCACTTTAATAGACGCGGAAAGCCGTCGTCATCTTGGTCTGGAGGCATGCATATCTTGAGTAATTCGCGCATTCCGATCCACTCGTCGTCCTCATAATTGATGCTCACTGCGCTCCTTCTCTACGCTCCTTCGATTTTGATGCCGCGCCAGCCGGGTGAAGGAAAACCCGGTTTTCTCCCTCGGGATGGGCGCGGCAAAACTCCGTCAGGCAGCGATTCGGGCCACCGGCGCGCGTTCCTTGGCACGCTCGCCGGCCATCCACAGGTCACGCTGCGTCTGCATGCGCAGCCACAAGCCGGGCGAAGTACCCAAGGCTTCATGTAAGCGCAAATCCATGTCGGCGGTGACGGCGGCGTGTCCGTGCAGGATGCGCGACAGCATGACGCGACTGATGCCCACATGGGCAGCAAATGCGGTAACGCTCATGTCGATGTCATCGAGCCAGCCAGCGAGCACTTCGCCGGGCGGCGCGGGGTCGTGCATTCCCGTCATGCCGCCAGCCGCCACCCGTGCTCAGTGTCCTCGAACACCCGACGCAGTTCATCCTCTTGGCGATCGGTGTCATTCCACTGCGCGATAAGTTCAGCAACCTTGGTGGTACCGTCCATACGTTCCAGATACAGCAGTCGCAACATTCGTTCTGCCGCAATTGCCGGCCGGCGCTTGGTACGCTCCCACAACGAAACGCTCTGCTCATCAACGCCCAGGCTATCGGCCAATCGCTTCTGAGACATTCCCATTTCGACGCGAAGAAAGCGGATTTCGGCACCCGTCAGTCGCTTGTTGTAATTCACAAGGCGGTGCCCGATGGCGCGGTGCAAGCCGTCGATGTCGTCGATTTCCAGGCAGCGGCCGACTCCCTCCAGATCCTCGTAACGGAAACCGTTCGCCAGCCAGATGTTCTTCAGGCCGCAGTCTTCGTACTTCAGCATTTGGTTCATTTCATCCCTCGAATACCGTCGCGATGACCACCCACTCGCCCTTGTCGGACAGCTTGAAAACTACGCCCACAGTGAGGCGAACCCCTGCATAGAACCAGCTCACGTTGCATCGCCAATCGCCCCTGACATCCTGATGCAGAGGCTCGCTGATATGGCCATTCTGCAAGGTCTGCAACACTTGGCGGCGGCCAATGCGGCGCTCTTTCATCCGCAACTCCACGTGGTCAGTGAAAACAAGGCGGCGCTTTTGGCTGCCAGCCTCCTTGACCCACTCGATAGCCTGCCTATCGGTAGGCTTGATGCAGGAAATCTTGCTCATGGCAATACATTGTATGTCTCAGAGGGTGATAGTTCAACGTAAGTTCATCTTCCTTGCTTGACCTGTCAGACAGCACTGACAACTCGCAGGCCGTGCCCCCGATCCTCGGCAGGCTGCTCGATACCTGCCTCGTTGAGAATCCAGCCTTCAATCTTGGTGTGCCACATGCGTAGCAGATCGAGCGGGCGGCGGCGGTAATGCTTCTCGGCAATGGCGCTTGGCTTGTGGCCCATGATTTGCGCTGAGACTCCAGCCGGGCATTCTGTCCACTCCGCCAATGTACCAAACGAACGGCGCAGGCCATGCAGGGTAAGCGCAGGAAGGCCAGCGGCGGCCAGCGCCTTAACGTGCATCGTTCGCTTGTCTTGTATCGCGCAATCGTCCAGTCGAGGACTTGCGAACACCCATTGATTGCGACGGGGCAGCGCGGCCAGCAGCGACGCGACGTAGGGTGTGAGCGGAATGACGCGCTCGCCTTCCACCTTATCCCTGATGGTCATTGACTTCCATTGAAAGTCCAAATCTTCCCACGTCAGCCCGGCCAGTTCTTCCCGTCGCGCTCCGGTCAGCAGCAAGGCTTGCAGATACGCAGCAACAACGGGGTTGCCAATCTGGCGAACGTGCGCGAACCAAAGCGGCAGTTGTTCCCGCTGTAGGCAATCGTCCTTGACGCCTTGCTTGGGTAGCTCGTCTTTTGCCTTACTGGCGCACGCGTCGGTGTGTACCTGCGCCTTGTATTCGTCCCGAATCGAACACCAGTTCAGGAAGCCACGCAGCAGGCGGAAAGCAAGGCTTGCTTGAGTCGGCCGGCGGTCGGTTTCGTCTTTCAGCCATGCGCACACACGGTCGGCGGTTATCCGTTCGAGAGGAAGCTCCAGCAAGGGGCGCAGGATGCCCGGCAGTGTTGTTTCGCCCTCTCCTTGGTGACGCGCACGCGCTTTTGGTTTGCCGCCAGCGTCAGAGACACTCTGATGGTCAAGCAGCGAGCGTGCGCCCCATTTCGGCGTGCGTGCCACGAGGTAGGCTTCCCATGCGTCGAGTGCCGGTGCTGCGACACGCTTCGCCTCTTCGCGCTTCGCTTCATCTTCGACACGTTTGGCCTCGGCTTCGGCGATGCGTTCGCGCTTCTCTTGGCGCGGGTCTATACCCTGGTCAATCATCGTTTGCAGCCGGCGGGCTTCGTCGCGGGCGGCGGCGAGTGCCCATGCTCGAACATCGCCGATGGTCACACGTACAGTTTGCCGGTTCAGCTTGGCCTCGAAGATAAACGCCTTGGCACCAGCAGTCACACGCACGGCGAGGCGCGGTGCGTCGGTGTCCCAAGTGAAGTCTTGCGCCACACCAGCGGGCAGGGTCAGGCGGCGGATTCGGTCAGGGGTCAGGCGTTCGCGGTTCATGTCGGCGGCTCCGGTTTGGCTACATGGGGGATTCCGTGTAGCCACCATGTAGCCATTTTACCGCAATCCGCCTCAACGTCAAGCAACGCCTATATACGTAAGCTCTTTGTTTTTACTGTTTTTTACAGCCTACCTCGCACCCCGATCAACGCCAAGAAATGCCGTAACTTCCGGATTGCAAATCCGTGTAGGTTGGTTCGACTCCCGCTCGCGCCTCCAGGAATACCAAGACTGACCGCAACGAGAAAATCGCCTCACTGTCAGAAACCCTTGGCGTGCACTCGCAACCCGGTACACAAGGCGGTGAAGGAACGCTGCGAAAGGCCCCAGCCAAAAAGGCCTCAGCCAAAGTTCCCCGTATCGACCCATGACTGTTTGATCAGCGCCCACCAGTCGACCGCCAGTCCGTTGAGAACGTAGGCATAGGGCAGCCAGCCATAGCCGGCCGCCCCCCATCCTGTTCCCCAGGAATTCCTGATCAGCAAGGCCCCTTTGGTTTCGGTGGCGCCGGGGTTGGCATTCTTGATCTTCATGCTGTCATCGTAGCCGACGGCGACGATCGCATGCCCGCCAATGATCTTTTCGCCGGCCGTCGGATAGGGAAATTTACCGGTGGTGCTGGCCTGGCCGTACGAGTTGTACACCGTAAACCCGAACATTGACGGCAACCCCGCAACCAGGTTGGACTTGATACGATCAAGCAGCAGCGCACACGATGTTCCCGGAGGATCGAGACGATAGTAGTTGATGGCCTGGTAGTTCTGCCCGAAGGCGTAACAGAACGCCGATGGCTCTTTGTCGAAAGCTGTGGCTGCCGTGCTGTAGGGCCAGTATTCTTCGGGTGGGACGCCGAACAGCACCATGGCCTCCATGGTGCTGCGCAGGAACGCGCCGGTGTCGCCGGTCCATTTGAGCAGGTTTCTCGTCGTTTTGTACAGGAACAGGCGTGAAGCGTCGATGTGTTTGCCAAATGCCCGTCGCTCGTAGTATTCGATCATCGCCACGCCTGCATTCGCGGTGCACGAACCCAGGGTGCCCTGGTTCTCGATCGGCGGACACCAGTCGCGCAAATCCGCGGTCGTCGGCAACTTTGCCGGCACAGCCACAGGATTTACGCTCGCCAGCAGGCTCTTGATGGACTGCGTCTGCCCCAGTTCCTTGAGTCTTGCCGACACCACATCATGGTTCACCGTATGGTCGCGCAAACTCGGATAGTCCGGCAGCCAGCCCATACCCAGCGTTTGATTTGCATCTGACATGTTCTTGCCCTCCAGTACATACTGACCCACTTGCAATGTTCACGGTCCAGCCGGCCTGTACCGCGCCCGCCAGTTGGCTCGCGCCCCTACAGATGCGGTCGTCCGCCGAGAAGCATTTCCGTGCCATCACTCCTTCATCTGACAGCACGATCCGCAGCAGTGGCCGATCGTTGATATCTGTCGCTGGCCGGTCGGATCAATGCTCCCTGAACATGGCCTTGACGGCAGCGACATCGATCACCGAGGAATCGTCCGCCCACTCCCGCCACGGCTTGCGTCGCAGTGTACCGCTCCGGCAGAAGCTGGCGAACAATCCGAGTGCATCAGTTCCAGCTTCTCATCTCAGCCATATGGTAATCAACTGATTTTTTGACTTCCGGGCTTGATCCGGGCCGCCGGCAGAAGCTGCGGTCGGACACTTCGCCAGCGTCAACTGCATCCGTTGCCGGATTTCTCCCGTATGAGGGAGGGGCAGGCGCGTAGCGTGCGCGCCTGCGGCCAACCTGACTATTGGAGGCATTACATGCGACACACTTTTCCTTCCACGGCACTCTCTCTCGTACTTGCTGGCGTACTGGCGGGCGCTGCGCACGGCGCAACCATCCTGCAGCCCGACGAAGCGACGAGCGAGGATGTCTTTGTCTATGAATTCGGTGTTCCCGGCGCATTCCGTATCGCCACCGCCGCGCGCGTGACCAACCTCGACAGCCAGACGCTGAACGCGCTGAGCCCCCTACCCGCCGTACCCTTCGGGAATTTCCTGGGCAGCAGCAACACCGTACCGCAGATCGGCGCCCTGGGTGAGACGCGCGCACATGACACCAGATCGCTGTTGCGTTTCGAACTCGGAGCGCTGGCACTCACGGCCGACCGGGTCCGGAACGCGACGGTCAACCTCTTCGCCCTCCCCGGTCTGCCGCCGTTCGCCGACCCGACAGCAGCCAAACCAATCTCCACCGAGTTGCATCGCGTAACCGAAGCCTGGAGCGAGACTGCCGTTACCTGGGAGACGCAGCCTGCCGTCGCCGGGACGTTCACCTCGACCGTGCAAAGCGGCGTTAATCAATGGGTGTCTTTCGATGTTACCGCGCTGGTTCAGGACTGGCTTACGGACCCATCCACGAACTTCGGTTTCGAACTGTTGCAGCCGGACATAGCCATTGCCGACTCCGGCAAACCGATCGCTTCGCTGTACGCGTCTTCCGCCTCGTCCAATGCGGCGCTGCGTCCCTTCCTGGAAATCACGGCGATCCCCGAGCCATCCACACCTTCGCTGCTGCTCGGCGCCCTCGGCCTCGTCGGCGGCATTTCGCGGTGGCGCAAGGCAGCCTGAGTCAGAGTGGTGCGGCCTGGGGACTGCGTCGGCCAAATTTTGAGCGCGTATGCAAAAGTGATCCCCGGCCGGCAAACTGGCGATTGTCGGCCGCCGGCCAACGACGCCGATGGCGGCGCGGGGTCTCTTGCAAGCCTCCGCGCTACCTGGTCAAGGCCAGGAACAACTCCGGCAATCTCTCCGGTAGCCGCTCGACGTTGTCGATCACCGCGTACCGCCGCCCGAAGATATCGCCGACATACACATCGGCTTTGCGGTCGAGGCTGATGCAGTAGGTGAAGATACCCTTCTGGTCGAGTTCTCCGACCGCTTGACGAGCGTCTTCGATAAGCAGCCGCTCGTCCGGCACATCCACGTCGGCCGGCTGGCCGTCAGTGAGGACCAGCAGCAGTTTCTTCTCTGCTTTGCGGGCAGCGAGGTAATGTGCGGCGTGACGCATGGCCGCCCCCATGCGTGTCGAATAGCCGGCCTGCATCGCCGCGAGACGAGCCTTGACCAGGTCGCCCCAGCTTTCGCTGTAGCCCTTGAGGTGCAGGTAACGAACATCGTGGCGGGTGTCGGAATGAAAACCGGCGATGGCGAAGGGGTCGCCGAGTTGCTCGATCGACCAGGCGAGCAACGACACCGCTTCCTGACTCAGTTCGAGAATGCTCTGCCCAGGGACACCGTTTCCGACCTCGACCCGCTCGGCAAGCGACTTCGACAGATCGAGCAGCAACAGCACGGCGAGATTGCGACCGTTGGTGCGATGGCTCATGTTGATTCGCGGTTCAGGGTTGGCACCGCTCTTGAAATCGATCAGCGAACGAATGGCGATGTCGAGATCGAGTTCGCTGCCGTCTTCCTGGTAGCGTATGCGAGTCCTCTCCTGCGGCCTGAGGAGGTCGAGCAGACGCTTCAGGCGCCTCGCCAACGGCGCGTGTTTTTCCAGCAGGCGGTCGATGTGACCGGCGTCGCCACTCGGATGCAGCGATTCGTAAAGGCTCACCCAATCGGGCCGGTAGCTCTGGGTCTGGTAATCCCACTCCGGATAGTGGCGTGGCGGCAGGCGGTCGAGTTCGGTCCCCGCGGACGCCGGGCGCACCTGATCGAACATCTCCTCGTCGTCGCTCAACTCGTGGAATCGCCACAGGTGGCGATTGTCGTCGCGGTAGGCCAGTTCGGTATCTGCGAAATACACGCTCGCCAGTTGGTCGCTCTGACGACGGGTGCGCGCGACGTAGGCCAGCGCGAGGGCAGCCATTTCTTCGCTGCCGGATTCGCCGCGGGACATCGTTTCCCGGAAGCGACCCACGAATTCCAGTAGCGGCACGTCCAGATAGCCATGTTCGGCGTCGAGCAGAGCGCGCGACAGCATGGTCAGCCGGTGGCGAAGGCAGGAACTGGTTTCCGGGTCGCAAGCGCCTTCCAGCGGCTTCGGGTGCAGGGCGAGCAAGATGCAACGCAGGCCGGGATATGCGCGCAGGATCAGCGCTTCGATACGACTGTCCTCGAAGACCTCGATCGCCAGGCGCTGCATCGGGCTGAAGTTGTCGGCAAATATCGGGCGGCTCCAGCGCCGATGGCCCGCGATGTGCGCCAGCAGCGCGCGGTAGCGGTCAATGCCGGAGACGCCATGCGCATCGTCGAAGACATCCGGCAGGCGTATTCCAGAAGCGTCGTAGTAAGGAACAGATTGCGGCGATTGCTCCAGGTTTGTCGCATAGGGCACCAGGAGGGCGCTATCGCCCCATAGACCTCGCAGGTAAAGATCGAGCTGGCGCTCATGGTCGACCAGCAGCGTGCCGTGACGCTCACGCTGCAGGACTGCGCGACTGTCCGGCGACTGCAGGCTGAAGTAGGCGCGCTGTCGTTCCGGATGGTTGTGGTAATTGCGTATGCCGTATTCAACCCACTTGCTCAGTCCGGCGATACTCAGCGCATGCAGCAGCCGTGGTGCCTGGCCGAAGAACTCGGGCAACGCCGGGCTGGCGAAGGTCTGGTGAATGCCGTGGATCGACCCGCTGGTACGTTGCATGAGATCAAGCGCCAGATCCAGATAGTGCTGCATCTGTGCCGCTGCCGGCAAACGCCGCGCGACTGCGGCAAGCGTCTGCAGAAAGGGGAAAATCGCTTTCGCATTCGGAGATTTGCCAAGCGTGAAAATGGTCCGGGCAATCGACGGCAAGGCCTGTTCACCGAGAATTGCAGCGATCGACGGCCACTCCTCGAGAAACACCAGCACCGGTTCGACGCCGCGCCCCATGCGGCTCAGCACCCGCGCATGGTCGATGTAGGCATTGACCCCTTCCGTAGAGAGCACGGCAAGCGCATCGATCAGGCATCGCTCGAATACCTCGGCGACTTGCGGAAAGCGACAGTCGAGTTGCGCGCGATAGCCTTGCAGGCGCTCACCCCAGGTCGCTGGATCCCTGCTTTCAGTGATGTTCTCGGGCATGGCTGGGAGCTTCGCCCTGGCCTAGGCGAAGATCGCGTCGATGGCGTGATCCAGGGTGTCGCGAATATCTCGGTCGTCGGTGATTGGCCGCACCAGGGCCATGCGACAGGCCTCACGCGGTGAAACCCCAGCCCGGATCAAGGTCGCGGCATAGACCAGCAAACGCGTCGAGATGCCCTCGTCAAGCCCGTGCCCCTTGAGCCGGCGGGCGGCCGCGCCGACATTCACCAGTTGTTCTGCGGTGACGGTATCGATACCGCTTTCGCCGGCAAGAATGGCGATCTCCAGTGCCGCCGCAGGATATTCGAACTCGAAGGCGGTGAAGCGCTGCTTGGTCGACTGCTTCAAATCCTTCATCAGGCTTTGGTAACCGGGATTGTACGAAATGGCCAACTGAAAATCGGGGTGAGCGCGCAGCAGTTCTCCCTTCTTGTCGAGCGGCAGCGTGCGCCTATGGTCGGTCAGCGGATGGATGACGACCGTGGTGTCCTGACGCGCCTCGACAATTTCATCGAGGTAACAGATGGCACCGATGCGGGCAGCGGTAGTCAGCGGACCGTCGAGCCAGCGCGTGCCGTTGGCTTCCAGCAGGTAGCGCCCGACCAGATCGGAGGCGGTCATGTCTTCGTTGCAGGCGATGGTGATCAAGGGCTTGCCCAGCCGCCAGGCCATGTATTCGATGAAACGCGATTTGCCGCAACCTGTCGGCCCCTTGACCATCACCGGCAGACGCGCCGCATAGGCCGCTTCGTAGAGCGCCACCTCGTTGCCTTGTGGCTGGTAGAACGGTTCGTCGAGAACCCTGAATTGCCCCTTGTCGGTCACTGCCCGTCTCCAGAAGTATTGTCGGCGCTCAACCCGTAGTCGGGGCAACGTTCCAACTGCACGACACCCTTAACCCCGGTCCTTGCCTCTAGCGATGAACGCCGAGCTTTTCGCGCCAGCCCGGATAGAGCTTGTCAGCGTCACTCGGGAAGGACTCAAAAGCACGCGCGAATTCCTGGTGCTGCCTGGCCCATTCGATCGGGTCGGCGCCGGCTTTCCAGCACTCGTAAGCCTGTCGTAGCGAAATGGCGCCAGCGGCCGGGCTGTCGATGTGACCATAGGAACCGCCACCGGAAGTGTTGATGACGTTGCCGTGTCCCAGATTGGCGAAGAAACCCGGCAGCCGCAAGGCGTTCATGCCGCCGGAAATGATCGGCGTGGTCGGCTTCATGCCATACCATTTCTGGTAATAAGCCGGCCCCTGATACTCGTCGCGCTCGATGACGTAGGCAATCGCCCGATCGTCGGCACTGCCCTCCATTTTGCCGTAGCCCATGGTGCCGACGTGAATTCCCGAGGCACCCTGCAGACGCGACATCTTGGCCAGCACATAGGCATCGTAGCCACGCCTGGAACTCGGCGAAGTGACGGCACCGTGACCGGCACGGTGGTAGTGCAGGTACTGGTTGGGATACTGCCGGCGAGCCGTGGTGACCATGCCCGGACCGCCGACGTAGCCGTCGACGAGAAAGGCGACCTTGTCGGCATCGGGCCCGAAAGTCTCCAGGATGTAATCGGCGCGCGCGCACATTTCATAGTGGTCGTCGGCGGTGATGTTGGCCGAGAACAGCTTTGCCTGACCGGTCTCGTCCTGCGCGCGCTTCATGGCATCGTACACCAACGGCATCACCTTCTTCATTGGTGCAAAAACCTGGTTGCCTTGCGGTTCGTCATTCTTGATGAAGTCCCCGCCCAGCCAGAACTGGTAAGCAGCCTTGGCAAACGGCTCCGGACGCAGACCGAGTTTCGGCTTGATGATCGTACCGGCAATATAGCCGCCATCCTTGACCGGGCGACCCAGGATCCGCCACAGGTCGGAGATGTCCTTGGCCGGGCCGTCAAAAAGCTGAATGGCACGCTCGGGCATGTAGAAATCGTAGATTTTGGCGTGTTCGATGTCGCCCATGCCCTGGTTGTTGCCGATCACCAGCGTCAGGAACGATACGATCATCATCCGTCCATCGGTGACGTTACGGTCGAAAAGGTCCAGCGGGTAGGCGATGCGCATCTCTTCGCCGGCCTCGTCGATCAGGTAGACCAGGGCATCGACGCCGCGGGTAAACTCGTCGGTGGTGCACACTTCGACATTGGTACCGGTGGACGACTCGGCGGCGAAGTGGGCTGCCGCCTGCAGATAATCGTAGCCCGCTTTCGGCTTCATCTTGTAAGCCACGAGAATGTGCCTGCCACCCTTGATCAGGTCTTCTTCCCTGAGGCTGAGGTCGGCGTAACGATTTGATTGGTCCATGTTGGTCTCCGTGTCGATAAGGGTGAAGAGAGGCGTTCGTCGTTGGTTGCGAAGCAGTGTAGGACGCGCAATAGATTATTAAAAGTTAAACTTTTTGTGTTTTATGTTTAGCTTTTACTTTCAATAAATCATTTGACAACGAACCGATCAAGCCGATGATCAATGCCCGGCAGCAATTCCGAAACCGGCGTCGATACGGAAAGTGGCAAAGCCTCCCGTTTTGGCGGATAATTTGCACATGCGACTAAAACCCATTTCCTGGATCGGCGAGTCATCGTGCCCACTGCTTCTGCCCCCCTGATCAACGCCATCCGCGCCCTGGAGATGGACGCGGTCCAGCAAGTCAATTTCGTTCACCCTGGCGTGCCGATGGGCATGCCCGATATCGCAGAAGTTCGCTGGCGTCGCCACTTGCGCGACAACCCGGCCAATCCAGACTGGCCTGAGCCCAACCGATCCGTGCTCTCGAACGTTCACGGATCGATGCCGATCTTCACGCTGCTGCACCTCGGCAGCCATGACGTGTCGATCGATGACCCGCAGAATTTTCATCAGTTTGTCTCGAAGACTCCGGTGCACCCGGAAGTCGATCATCCCCCCGGAGTCGAAACCACCACCGGGCAGGACGCCTCTTATCGGGAGATGTCCTGCCCCACGCCGTGCCGCGTCTGGCCATCGAAGCGGGCGTCGGCAGCTTCTGGTGCAAGTATGTTGGACTCGTACCGTGATCGGTATCGATCGTTTTGGAGAGTCGGCTCCTGCCGGCCCGTTGTTTGACTTTATCGGTTTCACGGTGGACGACGTGGTTAACACCGTGAAATCACTGTTGTAATTTCTCAAGGAGACCGTTTCATGACAATCAAGGTAGGAATCAACGGCTTTGGCCGTATCGGACGGATGGTGTTTCGCGCAGCGGTACAGCACTTTGACGACATCGAGGTGGTCGGCATCAACGATCTGCTCGAACCCGACTATCTCGCGTACATGCTCAAGTATGACTCCGTGCATGGCCGCTTCCAGGGCACCATCGCCGTCGAGGGCAACACGCTGATCGTCAATGGAAAGAAGATCCGCCTGACCGCCGTCAAGGATCCGGCAGAACTCAAGTGGGATGAAGTCGGCGCCGACATCGTCGTCGACTCCACCGGCCTCTTCCTGACCACCGAATCGTGCCAGAAGCATATCGCCGCAGGCGCCCGGAAAGTCATCCAGAGCGCTCCGAGCAAGGACGACACACCGATGTTCGTATTCGGTGTGAATGATCAAACCTACGCTGGCCAGACGATCATCTCGAACGCCTCGTGCACCACCAACTGCCTGGCACCGGTGGCCAAGGTCCTGCATGACAATTGGGGAATCAAGCGCGGCCTGATGACCACGGTGCATGCCGCAACGGCGACCCAGAAGACAGTCGACGGCCCATCCAACAAGGACTGGCGTGGCGGCCGTGGCATTCTCGAGAACATCATTCCGTCCTCGACCGGTGCCGCCAAGGCTGTCGGCAAGGTCATTCCGGAATTGAACAAGAAGCTCACCGGCATGGCTTTCCGCGTCCCCACTTCCGATGTGTCCGTCGTCGACCTTACCGTCGAACTGAACAAGGATGCCACCTACGAGGACATCTGCGCAGCCATGAAGGCCGCTTCCGAAGGCCCGATGAAGGGCGTCCTCGGGTATACGGATGAGAAGGTGGTGGCTACCGATTTCCGTGACGAAGTCTGCACTTCCGTTTTTGACGCAGAAGCCGGGATGGCCCTCGACAGCACGTTCGTCAAGGTCGTCTCGTGGTACGACAACGAGTGGGGCTACTCCTGCAAGGTTCTGGAAATGGTCCGTGTAATGGCCCGCTAGACGGCCACAGAGGGGCGCTTACGGGCGCCCCTCGTGTTCTCGCATAGGAAATTCATGTCACGAGATACCAAGATCGTCGCCACCCTCGGGCCGGCGTCATCGGACGCCGAGGTGCTGGAACGGATGATTCGCGCCGGCGTCGATGTCGTGCGGCTCAACTTCTCCCATGGCAAACCGCAGGACCACGTCGACAGGGCGCGACTGGTGCGCGAGGTGGCTGCCCGCGTCGGGCGCCCGGTGGGCATTCTCGCCGATCTCCAGGGCCCGAAAATCCGCGTCGGGAAATTCGCCGACGGCAAGGTTCGGCTTGAAACCGGCGAGCGCTTCATCCTCGATGCCCGCTGCGAACTGGGCAACAACGAACGTGTCGGCCTCGACTACAAGGATCTGACCCGGGACGTCTCCGCTGGCAGTGTCCTGCTGCTCGATGACGGTCGCATCGTGCTTGACGTACAGCGGGTCGTGGCGTCGGAAATCTTTACCGTCGTTCGCCACGGTGGCGATCTGTCAGATAACAAGGGCATCAACCGTCAGGGCGGCGGACTTTCGGCACCGGCGCTGACCGCCAAGGACATGGAAGACATCCGGACCGCGGCCAGCATCGACGCCGATTTTATTGCCGTTTCCTTCCCCAAGAGCGCGGCCGACATGTACATGGCTAAACAACTGATTCACGCTGCCGGGGGACAGGCGCAGACCATCGCCAAGATCGAACGTGTCGAGGCCGTGGCCGCTCTCGAAGAGATCATCTCCGCTTCAGACGGCATCATGGTCGCGCGCGGCGACCTGGCTGTCGAGGTCGGCGATGCCGCCGTACCGGCCTTGCAGAAGCGGATGATCCGCCTGGCACGCGAGAAAAACAAACTGGCGATCACCGCCACGCAGATGATGGAATCGATGATTCTCTCACCGGCACCAACGCGTGCCGAAGTCTCCGACGTGGCCAACGCGGTGCTCGACGGTACCGACGCCGTGATGCTGTCGGCCGAAACCGCCTCCGGCAGGTATCCGGTCGAAACCGTCGAGGCAATGGCAAGGATCTGCGAGGAAGCCGAAAAGTCGGCGGCTGTGACGCTCGACCACGAGTTCCTCAATCAGGTCTTCACGCGCATCGATCAGACCATCTCGCTGGCCGCGATCTGGACGGCGCACCACCTCAAGGTCAAGGCCATCGCGGCACTCACCGAATCCGGGGCGACCGCCCTGTGGATGAGCCGCCTCAACTGCGGCGTTCCGGTGTACGCGCTGACGCCGCAGGCCGAAGCAGTAACCAAGATGAGCCTCTACCGGGCGGTGTTCCCACTGTTCATGAAACAGCGCCCGACCACCCGCGACGAACTTCTCTACGACGCTGAACAGTTGCTGATGAACGAGGGAATCGTCGTCAAGGGAGATTTCATCGTGCTCACCGCCGGCGACCCGATGGGCACCAGCGGCGGCACCAATACGCTGAAGATCGTGCGTGTCGGAGATCAGCAGACCTGCTGACGGTCAGCGAACGTGCACGCTCCTTCACTCAAGCAAGCAGTCCTCACTGGAGAAGGTACATCATGCCCATCGTATCGATGCGTCAATTGCTCGACCACGCCGCCGAGAACGGCTATGGTCTGCCCGCTTTCAACGTCAACAACATGGAACAGGTCTGGGCCATCATGGAAGCCGCCGCGGAAGTCGACGCGCCGGTGATCATGCAGGCCTCTGCCGGTGCCCGCAAGTACGCCGGTGAGCCGTTTTTGCGTCACCAGATCCTGGCGGCGCTGGAGGCCTACCCGCAAATCCCGATTGTCATGCACCAGGATCACGGCCAGTCCCCGGCGGTGTGCATGAGCGCGATCCGCTCCGGTTTCTCCTCGGTGATGATGGACGGCTCGTTGATGGCCGACGGCAAGAGCGTGGCGTCTTATGAATACAACGTCGAGGTCACGCGCAAGGTGGTCGACTTCGCGCACGCCATCGGTGTCTCGGTCGAAGGTGAACTCGGCGTTCTCGGTTCATTGGAAACCATGCGCGGTGACAAGGAGGATGGCCACGGCGCCGACGGCCAGATGACCCGCGAGCAGTTGCTGACCGATGTCGAGCAGGCTGCCGACTTCGTCAGACTGACGCAATGTGATGCCCTGGCGATCGCCATCGGCACGTCGCACGGCGCCTACAAGTTCACCAAGAAGCCCACCGGTGACATTCTCGCCATCGAGCGGATCAAGGAAATCCACGCGCGCATCCCGAATTGCCACCTGGTCATGCACGGTTCTTCGTCGGTGCCGCAGGAACTGCTTGCGGAAATTCGCCAGTTCGGCGGCGACATGAAGGAAACCTACGGCGTACCGGTCGAGGAAATCGTTATCGGCATCAAGCACGGCGTACGCAAGGTCAATATCGACACCGACATCCGCCTGGCAATGACTGGCGCCATTCGCCGCTACTTTGCCGAAAACCCGTCCAAGTTCGACCCGCGCGACTACCTCAAACCAGCCCGTGAAGCGGCCAGGAAAATCTGTCGGGCCCGCTACGAGGCTTTCGGCACCGCCGGCCAAGCCAGCCGGATAAGGGTCATCCCGCTGGACAAAATGGCCGAACGCTACAGCCAGGGCGAGTTGACCCAGACCGTCCTCTGATCGCCGGCAACGGAACACGCCGCTGGCGTGTTCCGTTTCTTGCCAAGGGTGGGGATGGCGGCGCAGCGCCTTGTCTGAAGACTCGCTGGAAGTGCCGTTTTACGGTTTCCTGCCGACGATCAGCCCGTGATCCCGCAGCAAGCGGTGCCGACGTACATCATTGAAGCCGGCGTCTCGCATCCACGTTTCATACTCGTTCCACGTATAGAGCATCCCCACCCCTGTGGCAAGGGTGAGAAAATACGGTGAACCGACAGCAGCACTAAACGGGCCGCTCTCGTCGTCATGCTGCATCATGTTGAAAATCACGACCTGACCGCCCGATGGCAGGGAGTCGTAGCATTTCTTCAACAGTTCGCGGTCCTGCTTTTCGCCCCAGATCGTGAAAAAGTGAGCGAACACCAGGCAGTCGGCGTCCCGCGGGAAAGGGTCGGCAAAGCATTCTCCGGGAACCGCATCCAGGCGGTCGGCAAGACCGCAAGCGGCAATATTCTTGCGGGCGATTTCACACACCGTTGGCGAGTCGAAAACCGTTGCCCGCAGGTGCGGCCAACGACGCGCAATGGCAATGATGTTGGTGCCATCGCCACCGCCCACGTCCACCAGATGTTTCACCCCACGCAGGTCGATGAAGCGCGCCATGTCGGCGTTGGCCTGCAGCGACAGTTCCTGCATGGCTTCCTGAAAAATCTGCTCGACTTCCGGATCATGTGCCAGGCGTTCATAAAGCGTCGCTTCCTCACCGGCAAATTCCTTGATCCCCACGTTACGGTACTCGCGAACGGCCTCCAGCATCCAGTACAGCCCCTTGTACATGGCCCGGTGCTGCAACTCGACGTAGGCTGTGATCTTGCGCGGGCTGTCCTTGACGAGCAAGGTTCCCGCCAGGCGACTGTTGGTGTACTTGGCACCGCTCTTGCGGAGTAGCCCGACCACCGTCAGCCCCAGGATCATGACCCTTGCCGGCTGTTCGGCAACGCCAAGACGCTTGGCAATCTCCTGGCGGGTGAGCGGCCCCTCTCTGGACAGCAGCGTAAAGAGGTCCAGCTGCACGGCCGTACGCAAGGTTTGAAAGAAGATGTGACCACCGAAGACCAGATAAAGGCGCTCGATGTCTCGCCGGAGCAGAACGCCCTCGACAAATCGTGTGGCGGGCAACGCCACGTATTGATCCCAGAGCCTACCGACTGCGCTTTGTGGGCCAGAGTCGTGTGAATTTGCCATTTGAAATGTGCCCCTATATCGAGGTTGAAGAATGCGTTGGCACGCCCTTATGCTTTGGACTTGAGGCGCTGCCTGATGTAGTTGACCAACCAGCGACGCTTGATCCTCTGCAGAGGGTTGCGATTCCCTCCGAACAGGCGTTTGCGGACAAAACGACCGAGATACGCATCAAATTGATGGTATACCGGTGCCGTGTAAATTCGGCCGCGCGCCAGGAGGATTTTCAGAACCTCGGCGGCAATGACCCCTGACGCCAGATGGCAGGCCAGGCCTGCCGAGGGTCCGGTGTGCCCCTCGAAGTTCAGGTACGACAGATCCATGTAGCCGCGCTGCAAAGACGAGGGAGCCATTCCTGTGACGTAAGCGACAAAGGTTTCAACCCCGTCCATCTGGTCGGCAAGATCGAAGTAGCGATCGAAACTCATGCCCTGGGGCCCGAATATCACCCATACCGTACTGAAGCCGACAGGCCCCGCGCCTAGCGCATGGATGCCGCGTTCGCGGGCCTTGCGGAACAACAGGCGACGCAGATCAATCTCGAAGGCGTCTATCCCATCCACCAGTACGTCAGCGCCTTCGAGAAAGGCGTCCGCGTTCAACGGCCCGATGGGCTCGCGAAAAACGCGGACATCCGCCTCGGGATTGATGTCTCGCACGATCTGGCACATGACGTCGGCCTTGTAGCGGCCTTCCGCCGAACGTGTTGCGCCATATTGCCGGTTGGTATTGCGCATTTCAAAGATGTCGGGATCGGCAATGCTGAATTTGCCGATCCCGAGTCGGGCCAAGGCGACCAGATCGACGCCGCCGACCCCTCCCAAACCGACAACCGCCACACGACTCGCTCGCAGGCGCTCCTGCTCGGCAGCACTGACCAGTCCGAGGTTGCGTGAGAAGGCTTCGCCATAGGACCACGACGGCGCTCCTCGACCTGGCAGCGGCTGGTCGGAAAGCGGCGTTACTCCCTGTGGTCCAATCAAGTTTTCCATGCAACCAACCCTAGCGGACAGTCAAGCCGTTACTGGGCAGGAAGAAGCCGGACTGCTTCCTGCAGATTCAGGCCCTGTTGTTTCATTTCGGCGATTGGATTCTACCGCCTTTCAGCGCTATCCGTACCACCCGGCGTCGGCCGACCGGCAAATGCTGCTGGTCAGGCGCATACCAGTGTACGCGGCCATACGCGCACTGGCGAAGTTTGCGATGACCGGGCCGCTGCATCCCACTTCTGCCGTTCGACGGCTGCAACCATAGCACAAGTAATGAGATCTTCAACGCGAAGCGCATTACGGTGCTACCCCGGCAAGCCTGGGAAAGGCGTCGCCTCGCAGCCAGCCACCTCCTGTCTGCACTCCCTTCGACTTGTACTGGATGGGGCTATTTGTTAATGTCGCTCGTACGCTACGAAGAATCGACTTGGCGCCGGGTCAGGCAAGCTCGCCGACGTGGCAGATGTTCTTGGAGTCGCGGCTGGCCGAGTCGACGATCATCCATCAATTCCTCGTCCATCGCCCTGGCGACAGGGATCAGGGACATGTGCGCCGGCGCAGCGGGAATACCACCCAAGAAGGGAAATCTCATGTCCACCGGGATTGCTGCCAATCTGCGAAGCATCGCTGAGGCCGCAGTAATGGCGCCTTCGGCCGATAACCAGCACTGTTTCGAGTTGCGGGCGAGAGACGACCGCATCCTGCTCTCCGGCAGCGAAGCGTATGTCGGCGCGCCATTCCACAAGAAGCTGCTGAGCCTGATCTCGTTCGGCGCGGTGGTCGAAAACATGACCATTCGTGCTACGCGACTGGGATACCAAACGAGCGTTCTCTGGCTACCCGACCCCTTGCGGCAGCCACTGATCGCCGAGTTGCGGCTGGCGCGCGGCGTACCGACCGAGGCCCCCCTCGACGCTGCCATCGCAAGACGGCACACCAATCGCCGAATCCGGTTTGGCGGACCGCCACTCAGCGAAAGCGAGCGCAGTCAGTTCCAGCATCTGTTGCTCCCCATCGACGGCGTGACGCTGGATTTCTTCGATCACGGCAGGCAACGCAGCGAGTTACTGCACCTCATACGCATCGCCGAAGCCGAGCGGTTCAATAGCCAAGCCCTGCACGCGGACCTGTTTTCGGCCGTGCGCTTTGACGTCGGCTGGCACGCGTCGGCGGACGTCGGTCTGCCACCAGCCGCGTTGGCCGTGGAACCGGGGGCCCGCTGGGCGTTTACCCAGCTCAGACGCTGGCCGGTCATGAATGGCTTGCGTCGATTCGGGGTGCAGCACGCATTGGGATTCCGAGCGGGCTACCTGCCATGCCGTCTCGCCCCCCAGCTCTGCGTGCTGAGCACCAGCCTGCCACTCGACCAAGGCGCACCCGCGGTCGGCAGGGCCCTCGAACGCTTCTGGCTCGAGGCGGAGACGCGCGGCCTGGCGCTGCAGCCTTTTGCCGGTTCCGCCCTGCTGGCGCTGAAGGAGTATCCGGATGTGCCGCCGGCAACCAGCGAGGCGCTGCGTCGCGGCTGGAAGCATCTTGTCGACGCGCAGCCGCTGATGGTCTTTCGCCTGGGGAAAGCCAGGCGGCCTCTGATCCGGACCAGCCGGCAGGCACCTGAACACTATCTTCGCGACTGACGGTCGCCGCAACACGGCACTATCGGACTCGGTACACTCGACGGACCGTCGCCTGTGGAGCGTGGTGATGGCACACAAAAAAACCCCGCCGGAGTGGCGGGGTTTTTGATCCGTAAGGCTGAAACTATTCGCTGCTTCAGACCGCCTTCTTGGCTTGGCGGCGACGCAGACCCTGCAGGCCGAAGAGGCCCGCGCCCAGGAGCGCCAGGGAGCCCGGCTCGGGAGCGACATACTTCTGCGCATCCAGGTCGCTGTGAGCGATGGCGCCGTTCGACAGGCCTTGACCACCCAGCACCGTACCGCTGACCGAAACCTGCACGCAACCGTCAGCAATGTAGCCGGGGTTGCCGCAAGGCAGGCCAGTCGCGATGTTGATGAACTCGACGGGCTCCGAAACGTTGTAGAAGTTGCTCAGTTGCGCGTTGAAAGCGGCAATCAGCACCGCATTGTTGGTGCCATGGACGGTACCGATGTCACCGCCACCAGCGAGAATCAGCGTGGCAGCCCAGACTTCATCGGGGTCGCCTGCATAACCGTCCAACTGGAACAGTTCGCCACGGGTCGCCTGGTCGGTACAGTCGGCGAGGCTCGTGCAGTTGGTGGCCGGGTTGGTCGAGCGGTTCAGGTCGAGGTTCTTGTCGCCACCAGCGCCCGAAGTGCCATTGATGTACATGGCGATTGCTGCGCCCGGGTTCCAGGCCTCTCCGAGCAGGGCACCGAGACCACCGCCGCTGTAAGCGCCGTAGATGTACTGAGCACCCGGTCCGGCACCGATGATGGCCTTCAGTTGAACCGCGGCGACACCGGTCAGTTCCTTGCCGGCAGGCAGAGCGTTGCCGCCGTTGATCCGGAATTGGCCCATCTCGAACACGCTGTAGAAGATGTCGCCCACCGCCAGTGCGCCCGAGGTCACGAGGTCGAGAGAACCTGAGGTGTTCGCACGCAGGATGAACTCGATGTTGTCGTCCTCGAAGGACCACAGGGTTGAGGCCTGGGCGGATGCTGCCGCCAGCGCCATGCCGCAACCCAGACCGATGGCTGAGAGCGAAGAAACAAGCGTCTTGAGTTTCATGATGATTCTCCAAAAATTGGGGGGGTGTTGGTCAGGGTCTCTGGTAAGTTCCCACAGACACTTACTAGTCTGCTTGGCTACTTTATAGCAGTTACCGTGCCAGCCCCATGCACATGCATACACCACATTGATTTATAGCTACAAAATTTTAATTCCGACAAACGGACTCGGGCACTCCAAGAGTCGGATGTAAAAATTTCCGACACATCAAGCCGGAAAGACAGGCGTCAACGCAGCACAAGGTGCGCGATTTCGCGGGTTGGTGGCGCAGGAACGGGGCTGCCTGCGCCGCCAACCCGGCTTGTTTGCTGCCAGAGTGCAAATTCGCCTTGCCGAAAACCCTTGCGGGAGCGCGCTCGGTGGGTGAATCGGGTAAACTTCGACGACTTCTTTGATGGTAACCAGGAGTGCATCCTTTTCTTACCGACCTCATGTTAGCGTTGCGCAACGTCTTGCGCCAGAAGAGGCGCTCGGCGGTGGCAATCTCGGCGGTCGGCTTCGGCGTCGTCGCGCTGATCCTCGCCGCCGGATTCATCGAATGGATCTATCAGGCGATGCGCGAGGACACCATCCATTCACATCTTGGCCACGCGCAGATTGTCCGTCCGGGCTATCTCGATTCGGGGATGGCCGATCCTTTCGCCTATCTCCTGCCCGCGGCACCTGACGAACTGAAAACCATCGAAAGCCTGCCGCATGTCCGGACCGTCGCCCCGCGGCTGGCCTTCAGCGGCTTGATCAGCCATGGCGAAGCGACGATCTCGTTCGTCGCCGACGGCGTCGATCCCGAGAAGGAGGAACTGCTCAGCCGAACGCTGCTGATCTCGAAAGGCGAAGGACTGTCGTCCAGGGATCCGCAGGGCATCATCATCGGCGACGGACTGGCGGCCAATCTCGGGGTGACAGTGGGCGACCGGGTCGTCCTGCTGGCCAACACCGCCTCGGGCGGCATCAACGCCGTCGAGGCGCACGTACGTGGCCTGTTCTCGACAGTCACCAAGGCCTACGACGATTCGGCGTTGCGCCTGCCCTTGCCGGTAGCGCGGCAACTGCTGCGGGTTACCGGTGCGCATCGCTGGCTGGTGCTGCTCGACGACACCGCCCGCACGGAGTCGCTGGTCGCTGAGCTGCGGCAGCGTTTGACCGGCACGAAGCTCGAAGTGGTGGCCTGGCATCAGTTGGCGGATTTCTACAACAAGACCGTCGCGCTGTTCTCGAAACAGGTCGGGGTCATGAAGCTGATCATCGCCATCATCATCGTGCTCAGCATCTCGAATACCCTGATGATGAGCGTCATGGAGCGCACCGGCGAAATCGGCACGTCGATGGCGCTCGGTTACAGCCGGCAGGCGATTCTCCGACTATTCGTCAGCGAAGCCGCCCTGCTCGGACTTTTTGGCGGCTTGCTCGGGATCCTGGTCGGTGTGGGCCTGGCGCACCTGATTTCGACCATCGGCATTCCGATGCCCCCCCCACCCGGTATGGCGCGCGGTTTCACCGGCGAAATCCATGTCACTTGGCGGCTGACCCTGGACGCCCTGGGCCTGGCCTTCGGCACCACCCTGCTGGCGAGCGTCTACCCGGCCTGGAAAGCGTCACGGATGGAGATCGTCGATGCCCTGCGCCACAGCCGCTGATCCACCGCGCATCAACCGGCGAGACTGACCGATGCTGAAACTTGCCCTGCGCAACATTCTCCGACACAAACTCAGGACAGCGATGACTCTGGCGGCGATCGTCTTTGGCGTGGTCGGGCTGATTCTCAGCGGCGGCTTCGTCGAAGACATCTTCCTGCAACTCGCCGAGACGACCATCCATTCACAATCGGGACACCTGCAGATCTACAAGACCGGTTTTTTCGCCCAGGGATCGCGGGCACCGGAAAAGTACCTGATCGACGAACCTGACAGCATCAGGAGCGCTCTGGATCGTTTCCCGGAAATCGACGACACCATGGCGCGGGTCAATTTCTCGGGCCTGCTCAATAACGGGCGCACGGACCTGTCGATCGTCGGGGAAGGCGTCGAGGCCGACAAGGAAGCCAGGCTGGGCAGTCATCTCAAGATCTCCGCAGGACGCCAGCTCGGCAAGGCGGATGCTTATGGAATCCTCGTCGGCCACGGCGTGGCGGCCAGCCTGAAGCTGATACCCGGCGAGCGTGTGACGCTGCTGCTGAATACTGCCGAGGGTGCCATGAACAGCCTGGAGTTCGAGGTGGTCGGCGTCTTCCAGACCTTCTCGAAGGAATTCGACGCCCGCGCGGTGCGGATTCCGCTGGCTGCGGCACAGGAACTGCTCAATACCCAGGGCATCAACCGCATCGTGCTCTCATTGAAGAAGACCGAGGATACCGAACGCGTCACCCGCAGCCTCGCCGCGCAACTCGATGGGGCGCTCTATGAGTTGAAGACCTGGCGGCAACTCAATGACTTCTACCAGAAGACCGTCGACCTATACGCCCGGCAGTTCGGCGTATTGCGGCTGATCGTCCTGATCATGGTCTTTCTCGGCGTGGCCAACACCATCAACATGAGCGTCTTCGAGCGCACCGGCGAATTCGGCACGATGATGGCCCTGGGGAACACCAGAATGACCATCTTTCAACTGGTGCTGCTCGAAAACGTCCTGCTCGGCCTCATTGGGGCGAGCGTCGGTGCACTGCTGGGGGTCGCCCTGGCAGTTCTGATTTCGACGGTCGGGATCGTCATGCCGCCGCCGCCGAACGCCAATATCGGCTATACGGCGCTGATTCGCATCGTGCCCTCGGTGGTGGTGATGGCCTTCCTGGTCGGTCTGATCGCGACCATCCTGGCAGCGATCTTTCCCGCCAGCCGGGTAGCCCGAACGCCGATCGACGAAGCACTGCGTCAGAATGTGTGAAGGCGGCGGGACGTAGGGATCCGGCCACTTGCGCGCCAAAGCAACTGTCGATAAATTTTACACCTCGCTGCAGAACAGTCTCCTTCGGCGCCTGATCTGAACTCCGTATTTTTCTGCATCAATATGATTTTCAACGATTTTCTACCATACACAAGGGATCTCGGCGTATTTCTTGCCTTGTTTGGTTAGTCAATCCAATCGGCAAACTCTCGCCCTGCTCGGGCACCGGTGGTTTGCGCGTGCGGCCAGACCTCTGCACCCCGCGATCTGGTCGTGTGTCGTCCCTTTCGATCTGGAGAACCAACCGATGCGTCGAATGCTCGCTGCTGCAGCGTCACTGTTTTTGTCGGTTCCTGTCCTGGCGCTTCCGACGGGCATCTATTTCTTTGGCGACAGCCTGACCGATGTGGGCAACGCCAGCGCCGTTTATGCGACGCTGCCGCACGCACCAGGAGACCCCGCGACGATCCCGGGCCCACCCTACGACCCGCCAGGCGGCGGCAAGCGCGGCAGCAACGGCAAACTCTACGCCGATGTCCTGGCCGAAGGCCTCGGCTTTACGGCAACGCCTTCGGAGGGCGGTGGAAACGACTTCGCCTTCGGCGGCGCACGCACCCGCTACCAGATTTTCGGCTCGCCCTATCAGGGCATCCTGGAGCAGGTGGCGACCTTCAAGGCGCTCCCCGGAGCGGCGGACAGCAGCGCGCTGTATGTACTCTGGGGCGGCTCGAACAACCTCCAGGACATCATCACCCGCAAGGCTGTGGATGTGAACGGCAATCCGATTCCCAACGTCGCGCAGACCATCGGCGACATTGCCGGCGCCATCAGCGCCCTCCATGCCGAGGGCGCACGCAAGATTCTTGTACCGAACGTGGTCGACCTGGCCCTGGTGCCGCGGATCGCCGGCCCACTCCAGGAACTGGCGCTGACCAACCCCACCCTGGCGGCCTTCCTGCGCAACCAGTACCTTACCCTGAGCCTGGGTTACAATGCCGGCTTGGCCACGACGCTGGAGGCCCTGGAGCACAGCCTGGCGGGCCTGGACATCATCGAGTTCGACGCTTTTTCGAATCTCAACGAGATCATCGCCCACGCCAGCCGCTATGGCTTTACCAACACCAGCGCACGCTGCTATACCGGCGACGATCAGAACTTCAGCGGCGGCGGTAGCGTTTGTGCGCACCCGGAAGACTATCTGTGGTGGGACGGCATCCACCCCACGGCGGCGCTGCACCACATCCTTGGCCAGCGCATGCTGGCCAGCCTGCCCGAACCCGGAACCTTGCTACTGATGAGCCTGGCCCTCGCCGCAAGCTTGCGGCGGCGGCGCGCGCACCACTAGCCGGGCCGGGCCGGCCTCACTAGATCACGCCACCACCGAGGCAGACCCGGCTTTCGTAGACCACCACCGACTGACCCGGCGTGATCGCCCATTGCGGCTCGGCAAACCTGATCATGCACTTGCCGGCATCGACATGTTCGATCTCGCACGCGGCGTCAGGCTGCCGGTAGCGGGTCTTGGCGGTGTACACCCAGTGCGTGTGCGGCGGCGCGCCGGCAACCCAGGACAGATCGCCGGCGCGCAACTCGTCGGCCAACAGGGCAGGATGCGCGTGTCCCTGCACGACGTAGAGGGTGTTGCTGGCGATGTCCTTGCTGACCACGAACCACGCGTCGTGGTCACCGCTTTCGCCGGCCTTGCCACCCTTCACTCCGCCGATATGCAGGCCCTTGCGCTGGCCGATGGTGTGATAGGCCACACCATCGTGCTCGCCGAGCAGTCGGTCGTCGTCCAGACCGCGAATCTCGCCCTTCTTTCTGGGCAGATAACGCATCAGGAACTCCTTGAACGGTCGCTCACCGATGAAGCAGATGCCGGTCGAATCCTTCTTCAGCGCGACATGCAGAGCAGCCGTTTCGGCGATCCTGCGGACCTCGCGCTTGTACAGCCCTGCCAGTGGAAACAGGCTCATCGCCAGTTGCTGCTGGTTGAGACGATGCAGGAAATAGCTCTGGTCCTTGGTACCGTCCTCGGCCTTGAGCAACTGGAATTTCCCCTGGAACTCGCGCACGCCGGCGTAGTGGCCGGTCGCAATCCGGTCGGCACCGATCTCCAGGGCATGCTCGAGAAAGGCGCTGAACTTGATCTCCGAGTTGCACAGCACATCCGGGTTCGGCGTGCGGCCCGCCTGGTATTCGGCAAGAAAGTGCGCGAAAACGCGCTCCCGGTACTGGCTGGCGAAATTCACCACTTCGACGTCGATGCCGATGCTGTCGGCAATGCTCATGACGTCGATCAGGTCCTGGCGCGACGAGCAATAGGCATCGGTATCGTCATCCTCCCAGTTCTTCATGAACAGGCCGAGCACCCGCCATCCCTGCTGCTTGAGCAGCAACGCCGCCACCGCCGAATCAACGCCGCCGGACAAGCCGACGACCACCGTTTTTCCCTGGTCCATCATCGCACCCCTGCTAGTGTTCGTTTGGCAAGCCGTCGCCGGGAACACCGGCAACCATTACGGCACCCGCACTCTCTTCTACACCACCGCCATCGAGCCATTCCGGCAGGGCCATCACCACGGCCGGCTGCCCGTTGTCGCGAAACCAGCTATCGACCACGTAGCGCTCGGCCGGCTCCGGCGTATCCGGTACATCGTTCGCCGCCGCCACAGCCTCCAGCACCTCGACCTGCGCCGAATAGTGGACCTCGAACAGATATCGAACACGCTGCACCGGCTCCAGGACACGGTGAAACTGCAGCCAGCCACGCGCTTCGAGCATACGCAGCAGGCGCGTGCCGGTGGTCGAGTGGTCGATGCAGTCCATCCGTCCATAGACACCGGCGTCGGCGTAGTTGCCGCCACGATCAGCCGAGATCGGCGTCTGCTGACCGGCCCAGCCGAGCAACCGGCCGACCGCCAGCGACAGCTTTTCGCGCTCCTCGGCGGCATTCCGGGCGACACCCAGCAAGGCCCGCACCTGCGTCAACTGCTGGTCGCCGAAGTACACCTCCGCCTCGGCCACGCAGCCGTAGTTGTAGCACACCCGCAGCACCTCGGCCGTCGCGGCAGGCGCCACCCCCAGCAGCACCCACAGCAACAACAACCAGAACGCCGCCGCGCCAGCAGCCTTGGCAAATCGCGAATCCGCGCTTTCCGGCAGGCGGTCGGAGCCGGTGGGGAACGAAGCGAGCATGCCGCGGTCCGGGTTCGGGGTCACCAGCGGCTCATTCCGCCGGGAATTGGGTCAGCAGTTCGAGCGGGAAACGCCGACCGGCCAGCCAGTCCTCGATGCAGCGCAGAACCAGCGGACTGCGGTGCTGCCCCTGCAGCCTCATGATCTCGTCGAGCGTCAGCCAGTGCGCCGCCAGGATGCCGTCGTCGAGCTGCCGCAGCGGATCGTGCGCACTGATTTCGCCCCCGAAGGCGAAGCGCAGGTAGCTCACATCGCGAGCCTCGTTGCGATAGTTATACACCCCGATCAGGTATTGCGGATTCAGGGTGTAGGCCGTCTCTTCGAGCGTTTCCCGGATCACCGCGGCAAGCAGCGACTCGCGGCACTCCAGGTGACCGGCCGGCTGGTTGAAGCAGATACCGTACTCGGTTTCCTCTTCGACGAGCAGAAAACGACCGTCGCGTTCAAGCACCGAAGCGACCGTGACATTGGGTTTCCAGACCATTCGAGAAGCCTTGCGGAGGGCCAAAAGTGCCATTTTACCGCCAACCGGGAGGCGAAATCGGCTAGAATTTCCGCTTCATGATTTCCGGCAAAAGGGAGACAAGACGATGTCCATGGCGGATCGCGACGGCTTCATCTGGTACGACGGCAAGCTGGTCCCCTGGCGCCAGGCGACAACGCACGTGCTGACGCACACCCTGCACTATGGCATGGGCGTCTTCGAAGGGATCCGCGCCTACAGGGCCGAAAACGGCACCGCCATATTCCGTCTCGAAGAGCATACCGACCGCCTGTTCAACTCGGCGTACATCTTCCAGATGAAGATGCCCTATGACAAGGAAACGCTGCTCGAGGCACAGAAGGAAGTGGTGCGCGCCAACCACCTGGAATCGTGCTACATCCGGCCGATCGTGTTCTATGGCTCCGAGGCAATGGGCATCGCCGCCACCTCGATCAGCACGCATGTGGCGATTGCCGCCTGGCCCTGGGGCGCCTACCTCGGTGCCGAGGGGATGGAAAAGGGCATCCGCGTCAAGACCTCGTCGTTCACCCGCCATCATGTGAATATCAACATGTGCCGATCGAAGTCGGTCGGCACGTATACCAACTCGATTCTCGCCCACCAGGAAGTGGCGCACGATGGCTACGACGAGGCGCTGCTGCTGGACGTCGACGGCTACGTTGCCGAGGGTGCCGGCGAGAATGTTTTCATCGTCAAGAAGGGCAAGCTATACACGCCGGATCTGACGTCCTGTCTGGAAGGCATCACCCGCGCCTCGGTTCTGCAACTCGCCGACGAACTGGGCATCCCGGTGATCGAAAAACGGATCACGCGTGACGAGGTGTATTGCGCCGACGAAGCCTTCTTTACCGGCACCGCTGCCGAAGTGACTCCGATTCGCGAACTCGACAATCGCCAGATCGGTGCCGGCCACCGCGGCCCGATCACCACCAGAATCCAGAGCCTGTTCTTCGACTGCGTAAACGGCCGTGTGCCGGCGCATGCGGACTGGCTCGCCTACGTCTAACTGTGTCCGTTTGCAAGGTTGCCACCATGCCTCAGAACACCCAGCAGAAGCCCATCGAGGTCAGCGCTCACGACCTGCCACTGCACTGCCCGACCAAGGATTCACCGCTGTGGGCCAGGCATCCGCGAGTCTTTCTCGATGTCCTGCACACGGGTGAAGCCGTTTGCCCGTACTGCAGCGCGCACTACGTGCTCACCGGCGAACGTCCGAAAGGACACCACTGAGCGCTACCCGGCCCGCGTAGCCGGCTGAACCGCCAATCATGAAAGCACTCCTCGTCGCACCTTCCTGGATCGGCGACGCGGTGTTGGCGCAAGCGCTGTGCATGCGGCTGCACGAACGCAACCCCGGTCTGCAGCTCGACGCGCTGGCCCCGCGCTGGGTGGCACCGGTACTTGAGCGTATGCCGGAGATCGCCCGAGTCTTCGACAGCCCCTTTGCACACGGTGATCTGTCGCTGAAAGCACGTCACCGCCTGGCTCGCGAACTGGCACGGGAAGGCTACCAGCGCGCCTACATCCTGCCCAATTCGATCAAGTCGGCGCTGATTCCGTTCTTCGCCGACATCCCCGAGCGCATCGGCTTCGTCGGCGAAACCCGCTATGGACTGATCAACCGCCGGCACACGCTGAACAAGGCGTTGCTGCCGCAAATGGCCGAGCGTTTCGCACAACTTGCCGAGACGCCGGGCACCGCGCTGCCCAGACCCCTGCCACGGCCACGCCTGCGCTCGACCAGCGCGCAACGCGCGGCCACGCTGGCAGCGCTGGGCATCGAGATCCCCGAGCGCCTGGCGGTGTTCTGTCCGGGCGCCGAATACGGGCCGGCCAAGCGCTGGCCGGAACGGCATTTCGCGGCCCTGGCCAATGCCCTGGCCGACCACGGATACGCCGTCTGGCTACTGGGCTCGGCCAAGGACCGGGCCATCGGCGAGGACATCGTCAGCCGCACCGACGCCGCCAGGCTGCCGCTCAACCTCTGCGGCGCCACCTCACTGAGCCAGGCGATCGACCTGTTGGCCGCCGCATCCTTCGTCGTCTGCAACGATTCAGGCCTGATGCACGTCGCCGCCGCCCTCGACCGGCCGCTGATTGCGCTCTATGGCTCGTCGTCACCCGGCTTCACGCCGCCGCTGTCGCCACAGGCCCGGATCCTCAGTCTGCATCTCGAATGCAGCCCGTGCTTCAAGCGCGAATGCCCGCTGGGTCATCTCGACTGCCTCAACAGACTCGAACCGCAACGCGTTCTCGACGCCTGCCTGCGCTTTCCCGGTCAGGTTTCCGGATGATTGCCGTTTTTGCCACCCCGGAGGATGTCGAGACGGCCTTCTACGAAGCGATCGCGCGGGCCGACCTGGCCGCCCTGATGAGCGTCTGGGCCGACGACGAAGAGATCGTCTGCATCCACCCGACCGGCCAGCGCCTGACCGGCACCGACGCCATCCGCGATAGCTGGCGCGGCATCTTCGCCAACAATCCCCGCCTGATGGTTCGCCTGTCGCGCGGGGTACGCTGGAGCGGCATGCTGCTGGCCGTGCACAACGTCGTCGAAACGCTGTACATCGGCGACGAGCGCCGGCCGCACGGCCCGATGCTGGCGACCAACGTCTTCCAGCGCGGCGCCAGTGGCTGGCGCCTGCTCTCGCATCACTCGTCGACGGCCGCCGATCGGGACGCGGCCGACACCGGAGTGGCCGGCGAACGCAACGCGAATACGCCGCGGACGCTGCATTGACCACCTACCGCGCACCTGGCTGGCTGCCCGGCGGGCACGCGCAGACCATCTACCCGCTGCTGATCAGGCCCGACCCCCTGCCCTACCACCGCGACCGCTGGGAAACGCCGGATGGCGACTTCATCGACCTGGACTGGAATGTCGTACCACCGGCGTCGAACGGCGCCGACACACGGCCGCTGCTGGTTCTTTTTCATGGTCTGGAAGGCAGTTCGGTCAGCCACTACGCGATTACTCTGATGCGCGCCGCCACAGCCATCGGCTGGTCTGGCGTGGTGGTGAATTTTCGCGGTTGTTCGGGCGAGAGCAATCGCCTGCCGCGCGCCTATCATTCCGGAGACAGCGACGAAATCGACTGGATCCTGCGGCGCCTGCGGGCGCTTTGCCCGACGCGCCCGTGTTACGCCGTCGGCGTCTCGCTGGGCGGCAATGCCCTGCTCAAATGGCTGGGCGAAAGGCAGGCAGGCGCCGGCGACTGCCTCCGCGCCGCGGCGGCGATCAGCGCCCCGCTCGACCTGACCGCCTGTGGTCACCACCTCGCACGCGGTTTCAACCGCATCTACACGCAGTACTTCCTGCGCACACTCAAGCGCAACGCCACCGAGAAGTTGCGCCGCTATCCCGGTCTGTTCGACGAACGGCGCATGTCCGCGGCCAACAGCCTGTACGAGTTCGACGACGTCGTCACCGCTCCGCTGCACGGCTTTGCTGGCGCCGACGACTACTGGCGCAAAGCGTCGAGCAAGCCCTGGCTGACCGGCATCCGCTTGCCGACGCTGGTGCTCAACGCCCAGAACGACCCCTTCCTGCCGGCCCAGGCGCTGCCTCTGGCTCGCCAGGCCGCGGCCAGCGTACGCCTCGAATTCCCGCGCCAGGGCGGACACGTCGGATTCGTCACCGGCAGTCTGCCGGGGCGACTCGACTGGCTGCCACAGCGCCTTCTTCATTTTTTTCAGCACGAGGTTTGACATGAACGCTCTCCTGCCCACTGAAATCTTCAAGGCCTACGACATTCGCGGCATCGTCGGCAAGACGCTGACCGTCGACATCGTCCGGCGAATCGGCCACGGCCTGGGGTCGCTGGCGGTGGAGCGTGGCCAGCAGGCGATCGCTGTCGGCCGCGACGGACGCCTGTCGGGACCGGAACTGTCGGCGGCCCTGATGGAGGGCATCCGACTGGCCGGCATCGACACCATCGATGTCGGCTGCGTCCCGACACCGACGGTCTACTTTGCGGCACACGAACTGGGTTGTCAGAGCTGCGTTGCCGTCACCGGCAGCCACAATCCACCGGACTACAACGGCCTGAAAATGGTCATCGGCGGCGAGACCCTGGCCGGCGCAGCGATTCAGAGTATCCGGCAGCGGGTTGACGGCGGTGCCTTGCACCACGGTGCCGGGCAAGGCAGCAGCGCCGACGTGCGCTCGGCGTACCTTCGCCGCATCACCGCTGACGTCACGCTGGCGCGGCCGATGAAGATCGTCATCGACTGCGGCAACGGCGTCGCCGGCGGCATCGCCCCGGAACTGTTTCGCTCGCTGGGCTGCGAACTGGTCGAACTGTTCTGCGAAGTCGACGGCACCTTCCCGAATCACCATCCGGACCCGTCGAAACCCGAGAACCTGCAGGACCTCATCCGCGCGCTGCGCACCACCGACGCCGAAATCGGCCTCGCTTTCGACGGCGACGGCGACCGCCTCGGGGTGGTGACCAAAGACGGCGAGATCATCTACCCGGATCGTCAACTGATGCTCTTTGCGGCCGACGTGTTGCGACGTTGCCCGGGCGGGCAGATCATCTACGACGTCAAATGCACGCGCCGACTGGCGCCCTGGATCCGCGAACATGGCGGCGAACCGCTGATGTGGAAGACCGGGCACGCGCTGGTCAAGGCCAAGCTCAAGGAAACCGGCGCGCCGCTGGCCGGTGAAATGAGCGGCCACGTTTTCTTCAAGGAACGCTGGTACGGCTTCGACGACGGCCTCTACGCCGGCGCCCGGCTGCTCGAAATCCTGTCACGCGCCGACAATGCCAACGCCATCCTGAAGGCCCTGCCCGACAGCAGCTCGACGCCCGAGCTGAACATCGGCATGCAGGAAGGCGAACCCTTCGCGCTGATCGACGAATTGCAACGGCACGCCCACTTCGAGGGCGCGCGCGAAATCATCACCATCGACGGCTTGCGTGTCGAGTACGCCGACGGCTTCGGGCTGGCGCGTCCCTCGAATACCACGCCGGTGGTCGTGCTGCGCTTCGAGGCCGACAATGCGGCCGCGCTCGAACGCATTCAGGCCGATTTTCGCCGTGTCTTCGTCACCGCGCGCCCCGGCCTCGCGCTGCCGTTCTGATCCCTTCGACTCCGCGTATCCGGGACCTCCGCGCCGATGACCGAACCCGCACTCCAGAACGCTTTCCTCTTCCGGCAGCCGATCCTGAACCACAGGGAGGAACTCGCCGGTTACCAGTTGTCGTTCGGCAGCGGCGACGAAAGCGCCGCCGCCTGCAGTCGCACGGGCAGCGGCGCCACCGCCGCACTCTGCGCCGCGTATTCCGAACTCGGCATGCAAAGCGCGCTGGGCAACAGCTGCGCGTTCATCGATATCGATAGTGACTTCCTGCAGGAAAGAGCCATCGAGCTGCTGCCGCCGGCCGGCGTCGTCCTCGAACTGATGCTCGACGACGTGCCCGACAAGGCGACGCTGGCGCGTTGCCACTATCTGCGCGATCGGGGCTATACGCTGGCGCTGGCGCGATACCGGGGCATCGACGACCGCAGCCGACCGGTGCTGCCGATGCTCCAGGTCATCAAGATCGACATCGACACGGCGAGTGAAAGCGAACTCCGCGACCTGGCCGGATCACTGCGACACCTGCCGCTCAAACTCCTGGCGCAGGGCGTCGCCAGCCGCGAACAGATGGAGTGCTGCCGTCGCCTGGGCTTCGAGCTTTTCCAGGGGCGCTACTTCGCGCAGGCGGAAGTCGTCAGCGGTCGCCGCCTCTCGGCTTCACAGGCAGCACTGATTCGTCTGATCAACCTGGTCGGACGTGATGTCGATACGATAGTGATCGAGGACGCCTTCAAGCACGAGCCGGCGCTGACGCTCAATCTGTTGCGCGTGGTCAACGCGGTCGGGCACCGCGGTGGCGGCCTCGCGCAACCGGTGACTTCGCTGCGACACGCGATCACCCTGTTCGGGCGGCGCCAGTTGCAGCGCTGGCTGTCGCTGCTTCTGTTGGCACCGCATGGCGGCACGGCCGACCCCGCCCGCTCACCGCTGCTGCAGGTCGCCGCCCTGCGCGGACGGATGATGGAGCTGCTGGTCCCGGTCGGGCACGTCAACGACCACAAACTCGCCGACCTGGCCTTCATCACCGGCATCCTGTCGATGATGCCGGCAGCGCTGGGTCTGCCGATCGAAGAGATCCTCGAACAGATTGCCGTCGAGCCCAAGGTGCGCCACGCGCTATGCCAGCACGAGGGTCTGCTGGGCACCATCCTGGCGCTGCTCGAGCGCTTCGACAGCGACGACGCCGAAGGCTGCGACCGCCTGTTGTCCGTGCTCCCCGGCGCCTTTGACCGTCATACGCTGAACACCTGCCTCAGCGTCGCCCTGCGCTGGCTGAACAGCGCCGGTGAGTAGCTGTCGACAGGGCGCGGTGCTCGCCGGACAGATCGGCAACCGGCGAAACGGTGCTTGCCCCACCGCCGGGAAGAACCCGGCCTGGCAATGACATATCGGAGGATTTCATCGATGAGGATCCTGTGTTCCGCGGTATTGCTGGCGGTCATTCTCTGCTCCCAGGTAAAGGTTGCGCTGGCTGCCGAATTCAAGGTGCTGGTCGTCATGAGCTACGAGGCGAACAATCCGTGGGTGATCGAGATCCGTGAGGGAATCGACTCGGTTTTGGCGGCATCCAGCGAAATCACTTACTTCTACATGGATACCAAGGTCAGCCCGGCGGCAGGTCCCAGGAAAGGGGAGGAAGCGTACGCGCTCTATCAACGCCTGCAACCCGATGGCGTCATCGTCGCGGACGACGATGCGCAGGCCATGTTCGTCGTCCCGTTCCTGAAAGACAAGGTCAGGACGCCGGTCATGTTCAACGGAGTCAACAACTCGGCAGCGAAATACGGTTTCCCGGCCACTAATGTCTCCGGAATACTGGAGCGGGCGCATGTCCGCGAATCCCTGGCCTTTGCCAAGCAATTGATCCCGTCGATCAGGACAGCCTGCTTCATGACCAATGACGTGCCGGCCGGGCGGGCCCTGCGCGCCCAGGTGGAAGAAGAAAAGGAGACTTACCCGGTCAAGGTCGGAGCGTTTCACCTGATCAGGAATACCAGGGGAATCGATGCGCTCGTGAAGAATGGCCATTCCGCTTGCGACACGATCCTGATCGACAGCCTGGAGGGGATTGTCGACGATGCCGCCCGGCCCTTGAACAACAAGGAGGTTCTCGAAGCCCTGCGCAAGGTCTATAGTGGCCCCATCCTTGGCGGCAACCGCTATCAGGTCGAGCAGGGGGCCTGGGCCGCGGTCGTCAAGACTGGTCATGAGCAGGGTGAAACATCGGCAGAGATGCTGCTGAAGGCCATGCGCGGTACCCCGGTGGCCAGGATTCCCGTGGTTTCGAATGTTCGCGGGCAACGGGTCATCAACGTCACCGCCCTAGAGGCCCACCAGGTGGTACTGAAACCGACCCTATTGAGAGGCGCCACCCTGGTGCGACAGCAACCCTAGCGGAGAGCAAAAGGAAGTGTTTTTCATCCGTCCGGGAGTCGGCAAGAAGCTGCTCGGGTTGGCGCTATTCCATGCGGCCGCCTTTGCATTGATCGCCGTAATTGCCGCCACGGCTTTCAATCGCGTCGAGATTCTGGCCACCGACATCGCCCGCAACCAGATGACGGGGGTGCTGGAAAATGCCTTGATTGCTCGCGAGCTGTCCGATGCGCTTTCGGAAATCGATTTGATCAGCCGAAGTTGCCGTAGTGGTTCAGCTTCGGAGGACAACGGCAAGCGGATGTCGGCAGCCCTGCTGGCAATCGCACAAAAGGACCAGGACAAACAACAGGCGGATGCCATCGCCGCGCTGTCCACCACGGCAACCGAACTGCTTGACCAGTGCGCCGCGATCCGGCGGGTCCTGCTCAGCCTGGATGGTATCGACCAGCAGATTCTCGCTGAACTCGCTAACCTGGAAAACCTCATCGGCCGGATTCTGATCGACCAGACCCTGTCAGGCAAAACAACCGATTACCTCGATCAGATCATGAATCTGATCACAGGCTTTCGGGAAACCGTGCTCCAGATAGGCAAGAACATTGCCGAAAGGACTGTACTTGCTTCGGCAGATCCGCAGAACGGCAATCCCAACATAGCGCTCATCGACGATCTCAACCTGAGGTTGCAGACGCTCACTGCATCGAGTCCCGAGATTGCGCGAATCGCCAGGCGGGCAATTCGTCTGACCGTCGCCTATCGGCGGGAAATCCTCGAACTGGATATCGCCAGCCATCGCTTCCATGATGCCGTCACCCGCAGCCATGCAGCCCAGGCGGCGGTACTGAAAACGATGAGCCGCCTGGACGAACAGGCGTCCGGTCGTGTGGCGGATCTGGGTTTGCAGATTCACCAGGCCATTGCGGCGGCCAGCCGATGGGTTTTCGGGCTGTCGGTGCTGATTGCACTGATGTCCTTTCTGGCGATTGCGGTCATCGTCAGACGCAGCATCAAGCGGCCGCTGCAGAAGGTGCTGCAACACATCGACGCGGTGCACCATGGCGCGGCGACACCCGATATTGGTACGCCTGGAAGTGATGAATGGGGAACCATTCATACCGCCCTGCTCGACATGACGGCCGCGCTGGCCAGCTCCCGGAGCTTGCTGCAATCCGTCGTGGACACCGCGCCAATACGGGTTTTCTGGAAAGACCGGGACCTGCGCTACCTGGGCTGCAACCCGGCCTTTGCCCGCGACGCCGGCAAGGCCCATCCGGAGGAACTTCTCGGCAAGGATGATTACCAGATGGGCTGGGCCAAAGAGGCCGAGCGTTATCGCGCCGACGACCGGGCGATCATGGATTCGGGCGTCCCCCGGCTGTCCTTCGACGAGCCGCAGCCGACCCCGGACGGTCGGACGATCTGGCTGCGCACTTCCAAGGTTCCGCTCAGGGACAGCAACAACCAGACGATCGGCATCCTGGGCGTCTACGAAGACATCACGGAACGCAAGCGCATCGAGCGACGGCTGGACATGGCCATCAAGGTCACCCAGGTGATCCTTTGGGAACTCGATCTCACGAATGGCCGCCTGGCCTACGACCGGGCGATGCTTCCTGTCCTGGGGCTGACGCCGGACGAAGAACTGGATTCACTACAGCGCTGGGTCGCACGGGTGCACCCGGACGACCGTATGCCATTCCAGGAGGCCGTCGCGCGCGCCATCCAGCCGGAGGCTGGAGCCTTCGACTTCGAGTACCGGCTACGAGACTCGACGGCACAGTATCAGTGGATTCACACCCGGGGCTCCGTGATCCAGCGTGACCCGCAGGGAAATGCCGAGCTTGCGGTCGGTACTTCGATGAACATCACCGAGCGGAAGTCCGTCCAGGAGGCCATGCGCCAGAGCGAAGAGCGTTCGCGCCTCTTGGCCGCACTGTTGCGCCGGATGGCGGACAACGTGCCGGACATGATCTGGGCCAAGGACCTTGAAAAGCGCTACCTGTTCGCCAATCGGGCGTTCTGCCGGGAACTCCTGAACGCCGCCGACTCCGATGAGCCCTTGGGCAAGACCGACATGTTCTTCGCGCAGCGGGAGCGCGACAGTCATCCCGACGACCCGCAATGGCACACCTTCGGCGAACTCTGCCAGGACAGCGATTTAATCACGCTACAGCACGACGGACCCTCGGTATTCGAGGAGTTCGGCAACCTCAAGGGCCGCCTGACTTACCTTGATGTGCACAAGGCGCCCTTCCTCGATGAAAGGGGCATGGTCATCGGAACGGTGGGCTCGGCGCGCGATATCACCGGACGCAAGCAGGCGGAAGCCGAACTGGAAAGTCACCGCCAGCACCTCGAAGAACTGGTCGAGCAGCGTACCACCGAACTGCTGGCCACCGAAGCGCGCGCCACGCGCATCCTCGAATCGAGCGCCGACGGCCTCTATGGCGTCGATGGCGAAGGCCGGATCACCTTCACCAACCCCGCTGCCTGCCAGATGCTCGGCTATACCGCTGAGCAGGCCATGGGCCGTGGCGCGCACGATCTGTTCCACCACCGCCGTCCGGATGGCAGCCCCTACCCCGCCGCGGAATGCACGACCTGCCAGGGATGGCGGGAGGGATGTGACTCGCGTATCGGCGACGAAACCTACTGGCACGCCGATGGCCATGCCGTGCCGGTGACCCTGGCCAGCCGCCCGATTGTCGAGAAAGGCCAGATCGTCGGCGCGGTCGTCAGTGTGGTGGACGTCAGTCTCCAGCGCGCTGCCATCCAGGCCCGCGAACAGGCGCTGATCGCCGCCGAGAACCTGGCGCGCGCCAGGAGCGAATTCCTCGCCAACATGAGCCACGAGATCCGCACCCCGATGAACGGCGTGCTCGGCTTTGCCCAGATCGGCAAGCGTAACCATCAGGATCCCGAAAAAGCCCGCAACGCCTTCGAGAAAATCCTGACCTCCGGCAAGCAGTTGCTCGGCGTCGTCAATGAAATCCTCGACTTCTCAAAAATCGACGCCGGCAAGCTGCAGGTCGAAGCCAACGAAATGTCTCTTGGCGAAGTCCTCGAACACGCGCTCGAACTCGTCGCCGAGCGTGCCCGCGTGAAAGGCCTCGCACTGCGCCTGGAGAAAGCGCCCGACTTGCCGCCGACCTGCATCGGGGACCCGCTACGCCTGGGCCAGATCCTGCTCAACCTGCTCAGCAACGCCGTCCAGTTCACCGTAACCGGCGGCGTCACCCTGTCGGCCGCACGCCAGGGCAGGGAACTGTTGTTCCGCGTCACCGATACCGGCATCGGCATGACCGCGGATCAACTCGGCTTTGTCTTCAACCCCTTCCAGCAGGCAGACGGCTCCACGACGCGCAAATTCGGTGGCACCGGGCTGGGTCTGGCAATCTGCAAACGCCTGGTGGAACTCATGCAGGGCGAAATCCGGGTCGAGAGCACTCCTGGTGCCGGCAGCATGTTCGAAGTGCGCCTGCCTTATGTGCGGACGGCACCGCATCCCGACCCCAGGGAAGCGACTTCGGTGACGCTACCCGACGAACCGCTGGCGGGCCTCTGCATTCTGCTGGTCGAGGATGACCCGATCAACCAGATGATGCTGGAAGTCAATCTGGAAGACGACGGCGCGCGCCTGGTGATCGTCGGCGATGGCGCCACGGCAGTGGAACGGATCATCGCCGACGGCCCGGATGCCTACGATGTCGTGCTGATGGACATCCAGATGCCGGTGATGGACGGTTACCAGGCCACGCGGCGGATACTCGAACTGGCGCCCGAGCTGCCGATCATCGGTCAGACCGCGCACGCTTTCGACGAAGATCGGGACAAGTGCCTGGCGAGCGGGATGGCCGGCCATATTGCCAAACCCATTGAGCCTCGGGCTCTGGCTGCGCTCATCCTGGAGGTTGTTGCCGACAAGCGAGGCCGGTGATCGAGGGATGATCCATTGATTTCCTTGGGTCCTTTGGCGGTTATTGACCACTGCCGCTGACCGGCGAGCCATTCACCCTGGCCCTATCGAAAGCTCGGCCCCTAGGCTTGCCGCCGCGTTCCGCCGTTCCACAAGTGCCTAAGCAAGAGTCGGGTCGGGTGGGACGGGTGGGACGGCTGCGGCCGACTTGCCCAGCCGGGCGGTGAACCAGAAGTTGCTGCCTTGCCCCAGAGTGCTCAGGACCCCGACTTCGCCGCCCATCATGCGAGCGAGGCTCCTGGTGATCGCCAGCCCCAGTCCGGCGCCGCCATACTTCCGGGTCATCGAGCCATCGGCCTGCTCGAAGGCCGTGAAGAGGCGTTTCTGATCTTCGGCCGAGATGCCGATGCCGCTATCCTCCACATCGAAGCGCAACAACACATCGTCCGGGGTATTTTCGACCATCCGTACGCGCAGCCTGACCGCACCCTGGTAAGTGAACTTGACGGCATTGCCAGCCAAGTTGAGCAATATCTGGCCGAGCCGTACGGGATCACCCAGCAATGAAAGAGCCGTGATTTCAGCCGGTAGATCGGCTGCGAGATCAAGCCCTTTGTCCATGGCATGCTGCTTGATGACGGCCAATACGCTTTCCAGCACCTTGCCGAGCTGGAAGCATTTCCGTTCAAGCGTGAAGCGCTCGGCTTCAATTTTGGAGATGTCCAGAATGTCGTTGATCAGGACAAGCAGGTGCTGGGAGGCATTGAGCACCTTGCCGAGCTGGTCCTGCACCTTGGGATCGGCGATCTTGCGCAGCGCCAGGCCAGTCATCCCCATGATCGCATTCATCGGTGTCCGCAACTCGTGGCTCATGTTGGCAAGGAAAGTGTTCTTGGCGCGACTGGCGGCCTCGGCAGCCTCCTTGGCCAGCGACAGATCCGCCGTGCGGGCAAGGACCAGTTCCTCCAGATGCTCACGATGGCGCTGCAATTCGGCCTCGATCCGCAGGCGATCAGTCACATCCCGATCAACGCCCTGAAAACCGACGACTTCGCCATTGTCATCGATGATCGGCGAGGCATTGGACTCGAATCCCAGGTAGTTGCCGTCCTGGGTACGCCAGCGAAGCAACACATCACGCCAGCCACACCTGTTTTTCACCGCCGCCGAGAAAACGTCGAGATACCTGGCTTTGTCCTCGGGATGGACGAGTTCTACGGGATCGGTCCGGAAAAACGCTTCCCGACTCAAACCCAGCCGTTCCAGGCCGCGATCGTTGGTGTATGAGGCCTGCCCATTTGCACCTATCGACCATACCCAGTCGGCGGAATTCTCTGCCAGGCCGCGATAGCGGATCTCGCTTTCACGCAGCAGGCGATCGGCCTGGCGACGGCGCAGGATGCCGGAGATGCGGTCGGCCAGGTGACCGCCAAACAGACGAATGAACTTGTTGTCGAGTTCGTTGAACGGCTCATGCCTGGCCGCGACGCTGAGCAGGGCAATACAGCGTTCAGCACGGATCAAGGGGAGGACCTGGATCTCGGTAATGCCGCGCCCGGCCAGATGCGCGGGCGGATTTCCGCACCCCGAGGGGTCGGCAAGCCGTAGCAGGCGGGGGCGCTGCTGGGACCAGTGGTACTCATCCCAGGCCGAGAGTCCCTGTTGCTCGGCCAGCGAGGCTTCGCCACGCGCCCCGTCGATGACCAGATAGCCTTCGGCATCGACTACCACCAGCCGCCAACTGGCGACATTGGCGAAATACTTCCAGCGCGTCGCCACGCGCCTTGCGATCTGCGCTACGTCATCGACAGCGAGGATGTCCTCGAAAAGCTGGACCAGCGCCTCATACCGGACCAGTTGCTGGGTGGCGGGCACGTTCCATTGAGGAATGCTGCTCATGCGGAGGGGTCTGTTTCCGGATCAGAGTATGGCGCGATATTCCGGGTCAAGGTCCAGGCGCAGCGTACTGGTATAGACATTGAACATGGTGGCGAGATCGATCACGGCAATGATCTCGCAGATTTCCTCCTTGCTGAACCCGTCGTCCATCAGGACTTCGAAATCCTCATCGGGCACGCGATTGGCGTCGGCGACAACCTTGGACGCAAAATCAACCACCGTCCGATAGTAGGCCGGCAAGTTGGCGGCCGCATCGGAACCGAAGAAACCCTTGAGATCATCAAAGGCCAGGGTCTTGTCGAGGCTCAGCACGCTCTGGGCATGGCAGGCAGAGCAATAGCGCGCGCCATTCTTGGCGGAGACGATGAAAACGATCATTTCCTTCAGCGGCAAGGGCAACGAGCCACCGAACAGGGTGCCCTTGGCGCGCTCCCAATAAGCCCGGGACAACGCGGCGCTGTGCCCGAGGCTGCGCAACCAGAGAGGTACCGAAGTCGCACCGGTGGTCCGCATGAAATCGTCGTAAACTGCCCGCGTTTCTGCACAGGCGTCGGCATATTCGGTCAGGAGGTAACGTTGCATTGGCTCGCTTCCTTGGTCATCGAGATCCGCCAGGCTGGCTGCTGGAATTGAGATGATACACCTCCCCCTACAAGGATCGGGAAGGTGAATCAGCAGCCGCATCAGTCGGCATGCCGTCACTCGGACCATTCCAGGAAAGCAGAACGGGAGCCGAAGCTCCCGTGATCGTCCGAGTTGCGAATGAATCAGGCGGCTTTTCTGCGACGTGTCGCGCCAAGCCCGGCAAGACCCAAGGCGAGAAGGCCCAGAACGGCCGGCTCAGGGACCTTCGCCACCTCGACGATGCCACGGTGTCCGCCACCGAAGCCGGCGCCGGTGTTTGGCAGGTCGTTCCAATGCCCACTGGTCAACCAGTTGATCACGGCGTAGTCTTCCTCGTAGCTGCCGCCGCCGGAATTGGGCTCGCCGCTGTTCCAGTGCGAGTAGGTCACGGCATCACCGCTCACCCAGGCCCATACCCCTTCACTGGTCTGGTCGGTAAAACCGATCCAGAAACGCTCGGTAGCGCCAAACTTCGAGCGCAGCCAGGACTCCTCGGCGGCATTGTTGATCGCCACCAAGTTACCGCCGATGCCCACGGCGGCGGCTTGCGCGTCGGTCCACAGCAGTTTGCCGTCAAAATCGTCGGTAACCGTGTAGTAGTCGCTGCCGCCGTAACTGGCGACGAAGGTTGTAACCGGTACCGCAGAGGCGACGCCGGTGGCGGCAAGGGCTAGAGCGGCGATCAGTGTTTTCATGGTATATCTCCAACTGGCTGGTTTTCTTGAATGAATCTATGCAATACATGTGCCATCAACAAATGGAGCTCGCTCTGGAGTTCGGACCCTGCGTGCAGCACAGCGAGGTCCATTCCTAGATCGGAGCCGGTTGCGGCCGGTTGCGTCGGCTGACACAGACGCCGGTGAGACCAACGGCGAGCAACAACAGCGATGCCGGCTCCGGCACACTGGAAACGGACGCTGGCGGCAGTGTCGTGGAGGCCGTCGACTCCGCCATCAACGTGAAGCGCACGTCGATAAGGTTGTCCACCGGATGGCCGTAAAGGCAGTGATTCTCGCCTTGGCAGTTCCATGCCAACGGCGAAAACTCGATCTTGATCTCGCCCCCCGTGCCAAAATCGAACAGAATCGACTCGAAGGCGATCTGCAGATCGGTGTTCGGAGATCCCCGATCCTTGAGCAAGCCGCTGCTTGCCGTCACCAGCGCTTGATGGCTTGTCGCGGCAAAGAGCGGGGACTTCAAGGCGAGGATGGCGGAAAGCGTGAGGTGATCGGTTTCGTCCGCATCAAGCAGAGCGTTTTCCTCGGCAAAGCTTGCCGAGCCAAAACGCACGCTGTGCGAATCGCCGACGTGGTTGAGCGCGAAGGTGATGGTCGATAGCCCCGGATCAACGGCCCAGGCCACGTTCAGTAAACTGTGCGCGCTATCGCAGGCACTATCCGAACACGCTGCACCCCAACCGCTTCCCAATTCCCAGGCACTACCCGTTCCGATGGCGATAGTGACCGGACTGGCATTGGCCATGCCTGCGTTCAGTAGAGTCGATGCGGCCAGCACGGCGCCCATGAGCATCTGCTTGTTCTTCATTTTGTCTTTGTCATCCTGATGAGTGGTACGGTGGGTGTCGCACACGAGATTTCCGCTTACGGCAGATCTCGCATGATCGAAGCCCAGGCATTCCGGGGGCGACGGCAGACGGGTGCGGCAATTATGGGGCGGCGGCTGGAGACCGAGTGTGCGATATGGCACGATGGCTCGACAGCACCTGGCAGGCGCAGGTCAGCTGCGAGCGCATTCCAGGTGGCTGCGGGAGACGACGTCCGGTGCATTCAGGAGGGCAGGCAGCGCAATCGTTCCGGAGCGACGCCAGGTCGAGGGCTGCCGGCACGGGCCGGGCAATCAGTTCCGGACTTCAGAACTCCGGAGTTCCCGCTCCAGGAAATAATTCAAGGCGGTACGCAATGCGGCGATTGCCGCCAGTTGGCCGATTTCGGTCCAGCCTGGTGAGATGGCGGTTTTCAGGATGTCGGCTCCCAACAGCAACTCCAGGGCAAGGGCCAGTGATTTGCCGAGGTTGAGCCTGATCAGCATGCCCGGCACGCCTCCCTGCGCGCGGTCGAAGCTGTCGCGGGCAAACTGCGCGAACGCCTTCGCCGAGGCAAAACAGACGATCACCGCCGCCATCAACTCGACGAATTGCGCCAGGACAAGCATAGCGGTCTTGATCAGTTCTTCCATCGCCACAGCCCATCATCAAAGCGAGAGGCAGGCGGGGCCATCCAGACACACACGACAATGCTGACCCGAACAGCAACGCCAGTTACAGCGAGCGGCGGCAACCCGATGCCTTCAGGACACACGCCGTGCCAGCCAGTCCCTGACCGCCAACCCGGTTCCGAAATCCCAGGCCTTAAGCTTTTCGGGTGCGAACAGCCGGAATTCGGCAAGCTCCTCGTTGAGTCGGATCTCACCTTCGGCGCGCACGTGGTAGGCCACGATCACTTCATGCTGGCGCGCAAAGGGATACACACCGATCAGCGTCACGGCCGTCGCGTCGAGGCCCAGTTCTTCCTTGACCTCTCGCGCGACGCCGGCCGCCGGATCCTCTTCGCGTTCGAGAAAACCGGTGATCAACCCGAACGCACCCGCAGCCCAGCCCTGGTTACGCGCCAAGACGACCCGACCGTGATATTCGACCAGCGCCGCCAGCACCGGCGCCGGGTTGTCCCAATGCACGAAACCGCAGTTGGCGCCGCAGGCGAGTCGCGGCAGTTCGGCGACCGCGCGCACCTGCAAACCGGCGCCGCACAGCGGGCAGAAGCGCCAGGCGCTCATGCCGGTGGCGCCGACAAGTCGCGGATGTCGTCGAGCAGGCGATCGACGGTTTCCGGGGCGGTATCCCAGCCACACATCAGGCGTACCCCCCCGGCACCGATGAAGTTGTAGAACAACCAGCCGCGCGCGCGCAGCCCCTCCTCGATGCGGCTCGGCAGCCGCACAAAGACGCCGTTGGCCTGCACCGGGAAAAGCGCCGGCAATCCGGTGCCTTCGGCCAGACCCGCCGCCAAACGGCGGGCCATGGCGTTGGCGTGCGCGGCGTGCCGCAACCAGGCGCCGTTCTCGAGAATTCCCAGCCACGGTGCGGACAGGAAGCGCATCTTCGACGCCAGTTGCCCGGCCTGTTTGCAGCGATAGGCAAAGTCTTCGGAAAGGCTCCGGTCGAAAAAGACCACCGCCTCGCCCACCGGCAAGCCCATCTTGGTGCCGCCAAAACACAGCACATCGACCCCAGCCCGCCAGCTGACGTCGGCAGGGCTGAGGCCGAGACCGGCGACGGCGTTGGCAAAACGGGCGCCGTCCATGTGCACACGCAGCCCCAGTTCGTGCGCCGTGTCGGCGATGGCACGCAACTCGTCGGGCTGGTAGACGGTGCCGACTTCGGTCGCCTGCGTCAGCGTCACCACCTTCGGCCGGGGATAGTGGATGTCGCGGCGGCGGGTGACGACGTCGACGATCGCTGCCGGCGTCAGTTTTCCCTGCTCGCCGGCGACCGCCAGCAGCTTCGCGCCGTTGGAGAAGAACTCCGGCGCGCCGCATTCGTCGGTCTCGACGTGCGCCAGTTGCTGGCAGATGACACTGTGGTACGACTGGCAAAGCGCGGCGAGCGCCAGCGAATTGGCCGCCGTGCCGTTGAAGACGAAATAGACGTCGCATTCGGTCTCGAACAGCTCGCGCAGGCGGTCTGCCGCACGCAGCGTCCACTCGTCGTCGCCATACGAGCGGACGTGGCCGTCGTTGGCCGCCAGCAGTGCGGCCAGGGCCTCAGGACAGATGCCGGCGTAGTTGTCGCTGGCGAAGTGCTGCAGTGCCGGCTCGGGTCGCTTCACTGCCGGCTCACAGCCGCTGTTCGACCCAGGCCCGAACCGAGGCCAGCGCCGCCGGCAAACCTGCCGGGTCGCTGCCGCCGGCCTGCGCCATGTCCGGACGACCACCGCCCTTGCCGCCGACCTGGCGGGCGACCATGTTCACCAGTTCGCCGGCCTTGACCTTGCCGGTCAGGTCGGCGGTGACGCCGGCGATCAGCGTGATCTTGCCGTCGCTGGTCGAGGCGAGCACGACGGCGGCGCTCTTCAGCTTGTCGCGCAGTTTGTCGATGGTCGCGCGCAAGGCGTTGACGTCGGCGCCGTCCATGACCGCGGCGAGCACCCTGGCGCCCTTGACTTCGGTCGCCTGCGCGAGCAGTTCGTCGCCTTGCGCCGATGCCAGCCTGGCCTTGAGGCGTGCCAGTTCCTTCTCCAGTGCGCGGACGCTGTCGAGCACCTGGGCGAGCTTGGCCGGGACTTCCGCGAGCGGCGCCTTGAACGCGGCAGCCGCTTCGGCCAGCGTCGCCTGCTGTTGCTGAACCAGCGCCAGCGCGTTGTCGCCGGTAACCGCCTCGACACGGCGGATACCGGCGGCGACGCCGGTCTCGGAGACGATTTTGAACAGGCCGATGTCGCCACTACGGCGGACGTGCACGCCGCCGCAAAACTCCTTCGACGAACCGATGGTCAACACCCGCACTTCGTCGCCGTACTTCTCGCCGAACAACATCATCGCGCCCGACCGCTGCGCCTCCTCGATGGGCATGATGCGTGCCTCGGTCGCCGCATTGGCAAGGATCTCGTTGTTGACCATGACTTCGACGCGACGAATCTGGTCGGCGCTCATCGGAGCGTTGTGCGCGAAGTCGAAGCGCGTCTTCTCGGCATCGACCAGCGAACCCTTCTGCTGCACGTGCCCGCCGAGCACCTCGCGCAGCGCCTTGTGCATCAGATGCGTCGCCGAATGGTTGCGCACCGTGCGTGCGCGCGCCAGCACGTCGACCCTGGCGGCGACAGCGTCGCCGACGCGGATCAGCCCGGTCCGGACGACGCCCTGATGACCGAAGACGGCGGCCTGGATTTTCTGCGTATCCTCGACCGCAAAAATGCCCTGCGTGCTCTGCAGCACGCCGCGGTCGCCGACCTGACCGCCGGATTCGGCGTAGAACGGCGTTTCGTCGAGCACCACGACGCCCAGGTCGCCCTCCCTGAGGGCATCGACCGGGCTGCCGTCCCGGTAGAGCGCCAGCACCTGACCGTTGAATTCGAGCGATTCGTAGCCATGGAAGTTCGTCGTCGGCCCGCTGTAATCGAGCACCGCAGCCAACCTGAACTTGCCGGCGGCACGCGCCTGTTCCTTCTGCTGCGCCATGGCGGCATCGAAGGCGGCAACGTCGACGCTCACCCCGCGCTCGCGGCAGACGTCGGCGGTGAGATCGAGCGGGAAACCGAAAGTGTCGTGCAGTTTGAATGCCGTCGCACCGTTGAACACGCCTTGGCCGGACATCGTCGCGAGTTCGCCTTCGAGGATGCTCATGCCATGCTCGATGGTTTCGAAGAAACGCACTTCTTCCTGCCGCAGCACTTCCGACACGCGGTCCTGGTTTGTGACCAGTTCGGGATAGGCCGCACCCATTTCGGCCACCAGATCGGGCAGCAGGCGGTGGAAGAAGGCCGCGCGCGCACCGAGCTTGTAGCCATGCCGGATGGCGCGCCGGATGATCCGGCGCAGCACGTAACCACGTCCCTCGTTGCCGGGGATGACGCCGTCGGAAATCAGGAAAGCGCAGGCGCGAATGTGGTCGGCAAGCACACGCAAGGACGGGTTGTCGAGGGCGGACGCAGCAGTCTCGCGCGCGGCGGCGGCGATCAGCCGGACGAACAGGTCGATCTCGTAGTTGCTGTGTACGTGCTGCAGCACCGCGGCCGTGCGCTCGAGTCCCATGCCGGTGTCGACCGACGGCTTGGGCAGCGGGTGCATGACCCCGGCCTCGTCACGGTTGAACTGCATGAAGACGTTGTTCCAGATTTCAATGTAACGATCGCCGTCTTCGTCCGGCGATCCCGGCGGTCCGCCGGGGATCCCTTCGCCGTGGTCGTAGAAGATTTCCGTGCATGGTCCGCAGGGACCAGTATCGCCCATCATCCAGAAATTGTCGGAGGCGTAGCGTGCGCCCTTGTTGTCACCGATGCGTACCACGCGTTCGGCCGGGATGCCGATCTCGCGTGTCCAGATGTCGTAGGCCTCGTCGTCCTCGGCGTATACCGTGACCCACAGCCGCTCGGGTGGCAAGTGGTACACCTCGACCAGCAATTCCCAGGCGTAGCGGATGGCGTCAAGCTTGAAATAGTCGCCGAAGGAGAAATTGCCGAGCATTTCGAAGAAAGTATGATGGCGCGCGGTGTAGCCGACGTTCTCGAGGTCGTTGTGCTTGCCACCGGCGCGCACGCATTTCTGCGATGTCGTCGCGCGCAGGTAAGGCCGCTTGTCGAAACCGAGGAAGACGTCCTTGAACTGGTTCATGCCGGCGTTGGTGAACAGCAACGTCGGGTCGGCATGCGGCACCAGGGAACTTGAAGCGACAATCTGGTGGCCTTTGGAGGCGAAGAACTTGAGGAACTTGTCGCGGATTTCAGCGCTGGTCATGGTGATCCATCCCGGTTCAGGGTCGTTCAAAGAGCTGCGATTCTAACGTGAAAGTCGGATTCGCGACCGCCGAATCGCCGCGCCGGGCTGCCGGCGGCCGTGTGGAATGAGGGAGCAACAAGCCGCCGGGTGGCCCGGCCGGGAAGCGCTCCTAGTCCTCGCCGACGCAGTCGATGCGGTCGCTGAACACCGCCGTCACGCCGCGCCGCAGGAGGGCGGCGGCAACCAGCGGGTCATTGACCGTGTAGCACAACACCGGGATGCCGGCGGCGCGGGCTTCGCACAGCAGGTCGTCGTCGAGGAATTCGGCGGCGCAATGCAGGGTCTGCGCAGAGAACGCCCTGGCCCCGGCCAGCCAGTCTGCCGGCGGGCGTTCGTAGAGCAAACCGAACGGCAGTTCGGGCACGGCCGCGCGCGCTGCCGCCAGCGCCGTTTCCGAGAATGACGACACCAGCGGCAGTGCCGCACCCGCCCACAGGGTGCGCACCTGGCGCGCCACGACTTCACCGGTCAGCGCCTCGAAACCTGCGGCCGGCTTGATTTCGACGTTGGCCGACAAACCCAGTTGCCGACAGGCTTGCGCTGCCGCAGCCAGAGTCGGGATCGCCTCGCCGGCAAATGCCGGGTGCAGGTGGGCGCCGGCGTCGAGCACGCGCAGTTGCGCGTCGCGCGTCTCGCATACCCGCCCACTGCCGTTCGTCGTACGTTGCAGGGACTCGTCGTGCAGCAACCACGGCGAAGCATCGGCCGAGAGCATCACGTCGAACTCGACGGCCCGCAAACCCAGCCTGGCGGCAAGGCGCAGGCCGGCCAGCGTGTTCTCGGGCGCCAGCGCACCGCCACAGCGGTGCGCGAAGACACGCGGCAAGGACCAGCCGAGCCGCGGGCGACTCACTTCTTGCGCGGTGCGGCGGCTGGTGCCGGCGCGCCCGGCATGACGAGGTTGCCACGCTGGACGGCGACGTCGAGCGCCTGCTTGGCGGGTGTCTTGCCGGCCCAGGCGGCCTCGAGTTCCTCTTCGGCGATGATCCGCACCCGCTCGATTTCGGAAACGCGCAGCGTGCGCAAGGCGCCGGGCCCCTGCAACTGCTTGTAGGCCACGTTGAGACCGGCAACGTCGGCCTTCAACAGTTTGCTGCCGGCGGCGGCACGGGCGGCCGAGGTCATCGGCAGGAATCCGGCGGCGGCCGAGAGTTCGACCTGCAGGTCCGGTTCCATCAGGAAATTCACAAACTGGGCCACGCCCTTGTAATCGGCCGGCTTCTGCCCGGCACCCACCCACAGGGAAGCGCCGCCGGCAAGCGTCTGCTGCGGCGTGCCCGGCACGTCGTCGTGATACGGCAGCGCCGAAACACCGGTGTCCAGCTTGCCTTTCTCATGCAGCGTTCCGTAGAACGAAGAAGAACTGGTCAGCATGCCGCACTCGCCCGCCGCAAAGCGGTTATCCGCCTCGTCGCGGCGGCCGAAATAGATGAAGAAACGGGCCTTTGCCCAGGTGGTCAGCATTGCCGTATGCTTGACTTGGACCAGACCATTGAAATTGAGTTTGCCTTTTGCATCAGCCACCTCGACGCCGTTCCAGGAGCTCAGGTTGTCGATATGCACCCAGGCTGGCCAGGAGGTGGTGTAGGGGCAGGTGCTGCCGGAGTCGAACAGTTTATCGGCCGCCTGCTGCGTTTCGGCCCAGGTCTTTGGCGGCTTCTCCGGGTCGAGGCCGGCCTTGCGGAAGGCGGTCTTGTTGATGAACAACACCGGGGTGGACAGCGCGATCGGCAGCGCAAAAAGGTTTCCCTGGGCGTCGCTGAGGCCGACGCGCAGTTCGGGCGCCAGTTTTCCGCCGTCGAGGGGCAGATTGGCTTCCTTCATCACCTGATGCAAAGGTTTGAAATTCGCTTTTGCGGCGACGAAACGCGCCTGCTCTTCGCGCGTCACCAGATTCAGGTCCTTGGGAGCATCGCCCTGCACGCGGCGCACGAGTCTGACCTGGTATTCCTTCTGCTGCGCATTGAACCGTTCAACCAGCTTCTCGAGACGCTCGGCGCGCTCTTCGTCAAGCTGATGCGAGAGATCGATCTCTGTCGGTGCGGCGACCGCCTGCGTGGAAAACGGGGCAGCCAGGGCAAGTGCCAGTGCGGCGGGAAGGATTTTGAGTAAATGCATGCGGAAGATCCTGGAAGTGAGGAGAAAGCCGGCAATTATAATCGCAGCGGTGGCCAGGCCATACAAGGTTCCGCCGGCTTCGACGGGCGTCCGGCGTTGCTGTCCGTGCCGGCTGATCACACCCGGTACGACCCAATCCTCGCAATTCAGCATATAGGCATCATCACTTGTAAGCGTGAGACAGATGCGGTTTGGGGTGAAGTTTGCGAGGTTGCGATTGATCGGGAACGAACTTCTGGAGGTTCAATGCATTTGGGTGTGGATCTTTCTGGTGACGAATGAAGATAGGCAGATCAAAGAGAGGAGGCATGAAGGAGTTGGCGAAGAGAGGCCTCTCGGGCGGTATGTAACAGGTTACGAAGCGATGACGTACCGCTCTGTGATCAGTCGTTCTTCATCTCTTCAGCTTTTTGCCGCATCGTCTTCCTGGGTGCGATCAGATCGAGCCTGGGACAAGGCGCCCCGGGATCGTTGATGATGACCAGATGCCCTTTGGGCACCCTTTTCTGGACTTCGGCGTCCAGCAGGAGGGTGTCCATGCGAACGGGCGGGGCACTCCCCTGCCATACCAGCTCGTTGGCCGACGTGTAGATCAGATAGCACGCCGAAGATGCTGAGGTGGAAACGGCGAATGCCAGTAAAGCGAAGATCGTTTTCATGATCAGACCTCCTGAAAGTCCTGTGCGGTCATTCTAGCGCGCTTGCCGCTGTCTTGATCGTGGATTCGCTGATGACCGTCGGCGAGGCCTGCTGAAAACTGGCGCGGGGTACGCGCCACACGCGGGCGAGACGCCGTCTCATCATCCCCGTGGTGCTGCGCGGATTCGACGGTGGCCACCCGCTCAGCCGCGATAGGTGATGCGATAGATCGCACCGGCGAAGTCGTCGGAGACCAGCAGCGAGCCGTCGGGGAGCACCAGCACGTCGGCGGGGCGTCCCCAGGCGCTCTCGCCATTCAGCCAGCCGCTGGCGAAGGGTTCGTAGGCGATGACCCTGCTGCCTTGCAGGCGCACCAGCGTCACCCGGTAGCCGATCTTCCGGGAGCGGTTCCACGAACCATGCTCGGCGATGAAGATCTGGTTCCGATACTGCGGCGGGAACATCGTCCCGGTGTAGAAGCGCATCCCCAGCGCGGCAGCGTGTGGCGCCAGTTTCTGCGCCGGCGCGGCAAACTCCCGGCAGGCGTGCCGGGCGCCGTATTCCGGATCGGGCAGATCGCCGGCGTGGCAATACGGATAGCCGAAATGCATGCCGGAGCGGGGCGCATGGTTGAGTTCGTCCGGCGGCAGCTCGTCGCCGAGCAGGTCGCGGCCGTTGTCGGTAAACCAGAGCTCCCCGGTCTGCGGCTGCCAGTCGAAGCCGACACTGTTGCGCACCCCGCGGGCATGGACTTCGGCGCCGCTGCCATCGGCATGCATGCGCAGGATATTGGCGTAGCGCTGCGGATCGGGCTCGCAGATGTTGCAGGGAGCGCCTACCGGCACATAGAGTTTGCCGTCCGGGCCGAAGGCGATGAATTTCCATCCATGATGCGTCTCGGTTGGCAGCCGGTCAGTCACCAGCACAGCGACCGGTGGCTGCGCCAGGTGTCGCTCGATATCGTCGTAGCGCAGGATGCGGTTCACCGCCGAGACGTAGAGACTGCCGTCCTTGTAGGCCACGCCGACCGGGCGCTGCAGGCCGCTGGCGACGACGCTCACGGCTTGTGCCTTGAAGCCGGCGTCGAAGCGCACCGCATGCACTTTTCCGGCCTGCATCGAGCCGACGAACAGCGTGCCGCCGTTGCCACCGTGGCGGCCGAGCGCCATCTGCCGGGCGTTGTCGACGCGCGCCCAGAGTTCGATGGAGAAACCCGGCGGCAAGCTGATGCGCTCCAGCGGCAATTCGACTGCCGCCACGCGCATCGAGATCAGCGCCAGAACCAGTCCATGGCGGATAGTGATGCGGCGCATGTTGACTCCTCCCGGGGGCTGAAGCGGCAATGCGAGTATCCCCGAGCCGGGGCCTGGCCGCAAGGACCGGAACTCGACTTGCCACTCCGGCCATCGCCACCGCAGGCGGTGGCGTCGATTCCGGGTAACCGACGAGCAGTCCGGGTTGATTTGCCAGTCGGCGCTTGCGCGCTGCCAGCCTTGGTCGACCAACAAGTTCGGTATTACTTCATTTCCAAGAATAATGCATGATGTCTGGCATTTTATTGACGTCACCCGGGTACTTGCCCAGAAAGGAAAACTGAATGAACCCCTCGAAGAAGATCTGTTTGAGTCTTGCTGTGACAGCCCTGCTCGCCGCACCGAGTGCTTTTGCCTACAACGAGTTCAATGCCCGGATGGATTGCTTGAGCAAGGTGGTTCATTGGGGCTCATCCTATTCGAACCCCGAGGACGTTCGTGCCGACGAAACCGGTCACCATTCATTCAACGTGAGCGGAAGAGTGAAAGATCGGGAGAACCGTAACCATCGCTTCGATTGCCGCATTGACCACAAGGAGGTCGTCAGTTGGAATGTCGGCTCGGATGACTCGGATTCCGACAGGAAAAAGGACAAGAGGAACAAGGCTCTGATGATCGGCGCCGGTGTTGTGGGACTGGCGGCCTTGGCCGCCGTGATTGCCAGCAGTAACAGCAGCAATGACCAGTCGCATGCAGAAAGCCGTACCGTCTACAACGCCGGCAAGGCCAATCCCTTTGACGACATGCGTTACCTGAGGAGCGAGTGCAGGAACGTGGTTCGGCAACACCTGGTTCATGATCACGGCTCGGTAGACGATCTTGATCTGGAACAGGTGAATCTGAACGGCCGGACGCTGAGCGGCGATGGCCGCGTTTCCTTCGAAACAGGTGGCGCGCGAAATCTGGCTTATACGTGTCAGTTTGATCGTGGCGGCAACATCGTCGATGGCCATTACAGCTATCGCGGTCGCATGTAGGTCGTCGGTGTGACGTCGTCAGGGCGACCAGGTTGGTCCGTTTTTTCAATGGCAAGGGGGGACAAGCCTCCAGACGCAGTGCTGCAGGCGCACGCTCGCCAATCAGATCCGCGGCCAGCGTCCTCCTGGCAGGTTCCACGAAGCCTGCAACAGGCTCGACGAGCTGCGTTGGCCATCGAACACCAGCGGCCAAGGTCCTGCCATGATCGATCGCCTCCGACAGCCATACCCGACCACACCGGAAATTATGCCAAGATACTACACCAGCGCCGTTGTGGATTGCGCCTGCAACAGCCATCAAATCTGAACCTGCGTATACGCCGACAAGTAATCAGCGGCGTGTCGCGGAAGTGTCGAAAAATTTTACAGTTTTGGGGATGCCGATCTCATTGAATTCGCAAGCCATTGAAAGAATTAACGCAAGCAATCATTGGCACACGTTTTGCTTATTACACTTCCGTAGGCTGCCCCATTTCATCGATACTCCAGAGTCACGGGCGATTGATGCGGTCTTTCCATCACGACACTTTGTAAAGGATCCTTCCCATGAAAAAATTTCTCTCTGCAGTTGCCACCTCTATCGCGTTGTTCGCCTCGGCTCCCGCCTCCGCAGCGCTCATCAATCTCGACACCCTGGTCGGATGGGACATCCAGGACCAGTTTGATGGTGTGCCCTTTTTCTACGCCAACAGTTTCACCACCTCCGTTGGCAAGACTGTCAAGGTGACCGACCTCTACGTTTGGGGCGATGAATACAGGTACTACATCAACGACGTCGCTATCGGGACGATCTTGGCCCCCAATCCGCCTGCCGCCTTTGACGCGGACCCGGACTCGGCTTACAACAGCGGGTTGTTTGCACGCGCGTTGATCTCGGTTGCGCCGGGCGATGTGTTGAAATTTGAAGCCATTACGCTGCCTGCAGGTTTTCCAGACGGAACTATTGCGGTCTCGGTCGCTGCCGCGCCTGAACCCGGCGCGCTCGCCCTTCTCGGTCTCGGCCTCGCCGGTCTGGCAGGTTCACGTCGGCGCAAGCAGTAATCGGCAACGCCTGAGATCAGTTAAGTCGGCCTGGTTGTCTTCTTCTGGATCGCCGTCAGTGGTATGGCGGCTCCAGATACTCCAGCATCTTGCTTGCCCGCCTGACCATGTTCTCGAGGACCATCTCTTCCGTTTGATCGCGCGGAGAGATGATCTCCGCAAGCCTCATCGCGGCACCCGGTCGTTTCGGCCGCATTCGCGTGGAGCGTAAAACTGCCGGCACTCGCCACCGGCTGGACATTCTTCATCGTCGCGTCGTTGCCGGCGATCATCGCCAAGATGATCGAATTGACAGTCACCAAATCGAGAAGGTCAGAGGCAGTTCGGAGTGCTGGTGCCGCTATCGCCGGATTTCAGAACAACACGCCGAACAGCTTCTTCAGCAGATCTTCCAGCGACATCATGGTCAGTGCGAGTGGCACGATCGGCGCCAGCGTGGCGACTGTGAGCTGGAGGAGGATCTCCTTGGTGACCGGCAGCGAGCGCATGGTCCGTACCACTTCGTAGCTGTTGCCCAGGTCGGCAAGCGACTGGATGTCGCCGCTACCGACAAACGGTTCGCCGGCAGGCGCGCCGCCACGCTGCCACTTCGCATCGAACTCGCGTACGTAACGCTCGGCCAGTGTGCCATATTCGCGCAGGCCGAGCCGCTTCGCCTGGGCAAGCTGTGGAGCAAATACCAGCAGGGGGCCGAGGACCAGGCACAGCATGAAGATAAGCATGACGGCGATCTCGGCCTTGAACTGCGGTAACGAGGCGCCGAGGAAGAAGATCCGGTTGGCGATCTGTCCCGCAAGCAGCGCGCCGTGCGCTGTTGCGAGCAGAGCGAAAGCATAGACCGTATTGGAGAGAAACCCCAGGCCGCCGAGGCGATCGGGATGCAGAGGAACCAGACGCAACTCGATGCGTGACACCTGCCAGAGGAAGCGCATCCAGACGAACAAGCGAAAATACCAGCGGACCAGCAGAAACTGGAAAATCGGCAGGCTCACGTAGCCGTACCACATCCCGGCAAACGAGAGCCGCGAACCGTCAGCGCTGGCTGTTGCGTACCAGGTTGCCGCGTCGAGTGCCGTGTAATGCCGCCAGACGATCAGGACGCCGACGCCATACACCAGAATGATCAACAGCACTTCGGCGAGCACCGAGTTGCGCAGCCGCATTGCCGAAACGATGGCTGCATCGAAGCTCGTCCTGGCGCTTTCGGGAATCAGGTTGCGCTCCAGGAACAAACCGACTACTGAACGCATGCGCCGATGCACAACCAGCTCGGCAAGGATCAACAGCGGCATCGCCAGCAGGAAGCGGACGTGAACATCCACGTCGAGCAGGAAAGGGACGCTCTCACTGCCACCAAGAATCTGCCCCTGCAGCACGGAGAGCAGCAGCAGTGGCAACCAGGCCATGAGCGAGATGACGACGATCCGTTGGCGAACCATCATCAGCGCATCGTCGGCGAGATGCACCCGCCGCAGCAGTTGGAAGAGCGGCCCGCCCAGGACGAGTGAAAAGTCTGGCTGATCGTTGCACAGGTCCAGAGCGTCGCACGATATAGAGGTGTCTGATTTCATTGGGTGCATCTCCTTGGCAGGCAACAAGGGGGCGTCTTCTCAATGTTCCTCGGCCAGGTTCGCGGCGCTTACGGATTCGGCGATTCAAGAGTACTCACGGCCAATGGCCACAAAAGGGACTGGCGCCGGCGCCACTGGCATTGCCCATATGCTGTGACTATACTCCAGTTATGTGATACGTCTTTGTGACCGCGGAGGTTCTTGAAATGTCCAAAGCCAGGTTTGATGATCATCCGGAGAGCACCACCGAGAACAGCCAAACGGCGGTTCTTTCGCCGGAGGAGCGCCGTGCACAGGGGAGTGCCTTACGCGACGCCGTATCGCGCGAAGCTCAGGGTGGATGGAAGCCGCCGAAGAAGCGACGCGATCCCATTGACTTGCTCGTCGCATCGAACGAGGGGCGGATGCCCGAACTCGTGCCGATCCGCTTCGGGCGAATGTTGCAGTCGGCGTTCACCTTTTACCGCGGCTCGGCGGCGATCATGGCCGCCGACCTCGCGTCCACCCCGAGCTCCGGACTCCGAGTACAGGCCTGCGGCGACGCGCATCTGTTGAATTTTGGTGGCTTTGCCACGCCCGAGCGGCAGGTGGTCTTCGATGTCAATGACCTTGATGAGACACTACCGGCGCCTTGGGAGTGGGACCTCAAGCGTCTGGCCACGAGCATCGTCATCGCCGCGCAGTATTTGCGCCTGCACGAGAACGAGGCCGCACGGGCGGCGACGGCGACGGTGCGCGCCTACCGCGAGCGGATGATCGAATATTCGTCGATGCGCTCGCTCGACGTCTGGTACGACACGATCCCCCTTGAGCGCGTCCAGGCCGAGATGGGCGGAAGCAGCGACAAACTCAGGAAACTCATCGCCAGGCGGATCGAGAAAGCGCGCCAGCAAAGCACTGTCGAAAGCGTTTTCCTGAAGCTCGCGGAACATCACGGGGCACTGCCGAAGATCAAGGACAATCCGCCACTCGTCTTTCATTTCAGCGAGGAGCAGGCGCCGGCGATGCGGACACAGTACCGGGAAGCGCTCGCCACGTACCGCGAGTCACTCCCCGAGCACGTGCGCGTACTGTTCGACCGTTTCCACTTATGCGACCTGGCGGCCAAGGTCGTCGGCGTCGGCAGCGTCGGTACCCTCTGCGCCGTCGGGCTGTTCATGGCCGCCGACAATGACCCCCTCTTCCTGCAAGTCAAGGAAGCGCGGGCGTCGGTGCTCGAACCCTATGCGGGCCAGAGCCTGCATGCCAATCACGGCCAGCGCGTCGTCGCCGGGCAGCGCCTGATGCAGGCGGCGAGCGACATGTTCCTCGGCTGGACGACCGGGGAAAACGGCCGGCACTTCTATATCCGCCAATTGCGCGATGTCAAGATCAGCGCGATTGTCGAGGGCTGGGATGTCGACCGCCTGATCATCTATAGCCGGTTGTGCGCGCGGGCGCTGGCGCGCGCGCACGCGCGCTCGGGCGATGCAGCGCTGATCGCCGGCTACATGGGTTCAAGTTCCCTCTTCGACAACGCGATCTGCGAGTTTGCCGTCGAGTACAGCGACCAGAACCAGCGCGACTACCGGACTTTCGTCAAGGCAGTCCGGGAAGGGCGACTCGAAGCGCAGGTGGAGGAAAATCCATGAACCCGGGCGCTGATACCGAGGAAGCGCGACCTGCGAGTACACTACACTGGCGCGCGCAACCCCGGTCAGCTGCTGGCGCGCGGTCTTTCCCCCGGCGCTGTGGCTCACCACATACCAGACCAGGTGGCTGGCCAAGGACGCGATCGCCGGGGTAACGCTGGCAGCCTACGGCATCCCGGTGTCGCTCGCCGGCTTGCCGCCGCAATACGGCATCTATTGCTATCTGGTCGGTGGCCTGTTCTACGCGCTGTTCGGCTCGTCGCGCCAACTGGCGATCGGCCCCACCTCGGCAATCTCGATGCTGGTCGGGGTCACGATCGCCGGCATGGCACAGGCGCTCCACCAAGCTGGGCGTCGATCGCGGCGCTGACCGCGGTGCTCATCGCCACAATGTGCGTAGTGGCGTGGCTGTTGCGCTTGAGTTCGCTGGTCAACTTCATCAGCGAAACCATACTGCTCGGCTTCAAGGCCGGCGCAGCGCTAACCATCGCCATGACCCAATTACCCAGGCTGTTCGGGGTCAAGGGCGGTGGGCATGGATTCTTCGAGTCCGCCGTCACCCTTGGTAGCCAGCTCCCCGATACAAACTTCGCCGTGCTGGCTTTCGGTCTCGCCGCGCTCGCCGTGCTGCTGCTCGGCGAGCGCCCTGGAGCGCCAACTCGCCGAGTCGACCACTTGTCCTGTCGCGAAGCGCCCGCCTGGCAAGTCTTGCTGCCGCGTCACAACCCGCCGCCCCAGCGGTACTGCCAGGCAATTCCGATAAGATCGTAGTTATTGTCGGTGCGTGCCGACACCCCGCTGCTCGCGTAGATCTTGATGGAGTGGCGAACGTCCACGGGGAACGCCAGCGTGCCGCCGACACGCCAGTTCTGCTGGCGGTCATCGCCGCGCACGCCGTTTAGCGTCGTGCGGCCACCGGCAAAAGTGGTGGCGTCAAGCGAAGCCCAGACCCCCGAGCGGAAGCCGTAGATCACATGCCCCTGCAGCGAGTAGATCGGGTCCTGCGAACGCGTGTGGCCACCGTAGAAATCCCGGTTATCGGTGTACAACGTTGCCGCGGCCTGGAATTCGAGCGTCCATGGACCCACGGCTTTGGAAATTCCCACCTCTGGCCTGAACGACCAGCGGTTGGTGCCGATATTGACCACCCGGCTGGAGTCGTACTGGCTCGCCGGCATCGACACCTGCAGGCTTGCGCCGATGATCAGGTCCTGCTCGTAATTCCTGAACTCTCGCAACGTCAGCGCTGGCGCCCCGTACAGGTTGACCGACAAGCGGAAGCGTGGATCGGCAAAACCTGTAACGTTGCGCTCGAACGGTTGCCCCGCGACCTCGGCCGTTCCCGAGAGCCCGGTGTACGGCACGATGGCATCGAACTTGCCCGACTGGCCCCACACATCGAACACCCGCGCATAGGCAAGAACCGCATTGGACGTCTTGAGTTGCGCGTTCTTGACGGGCAGCGAGGCGTCGAAGGGCACCGCGCCTTGCGTATAAGCGTAGCCCGCAATCACGAAGTTCATCCCCAGCGGCGCGTTCGAGTAGGCGCGCGGCTCGATCTCCTGCGCCTGCGCGACGGCCAGCGTGCCGACCGCCAACCCGCCGGCAGCAGCCTTCAGGTACAGTGGATGCAACCGGCTTTCCGTTCCAGGAAATGTCTTCCCCGCCAGCCATGATCAACCCGAACGATCCGGCCAGGGCAGTGATGAACCCGCTCCATGCTCGCCTGGTGATGCACTTCAGCCGAGTTCGCGCGCCACCACGGCCACCGAGCCGGCATCGGGTAACCTGGCCAGGTGCGCGAGCATGTAATCCCTGACCAGGGCGAGCAACTCATCGACGCGGGCCGGCGGGGCGCCGATGTCGTCGGCCACCGCTCGCACTGCCGCCAGTTCCTCGCCGGTCAAGGTTCCATCGGCGTAGGCCACCATCAGACAGGTGGCAAGCACCAGATCGCGCTCGGCGGCTTCACCAAAAATCCGGGTCAAGTTACCGCCCCGTCCGTCTTCTTCCAGAGTCGCGAAAGCCGGCCAGTCGGCGCTTCCATTGCGACCGCCATCGTAAAACAGGCGAATCAGGGCCACTTCCTCGTTGGTCTTCGCGCCATCGACATGCGCGATGCGCAACAGCAGGCGGGTGGCGGCAATGCACTGGTCGGCATTGAGGGATACGTCTTGCAGCAGAGGAAACATACGAACTCCTTCAAGAGTGGATCTGGCGCCGCAGTTCGGCAAGCTGTTCCTGCACCGCGCGCGCGGACAGCGATCGGAAGCGTTGTGGCAGCAGCGAGCGTCGCGAGGTCTCGGCCACCGCGAGCATTTCCATATAGCGCACCATCGTCGTCTCCTGCGGTGGCATGAAGTCCTCGATGGCCCGCGCGAGAATCTCCGGACTGACGACCGGCGAAGGCACCCCCCTCGCCTGCGGATCGACACCGCACGGAGCCTCGTCGGTCCGGAGCGCGCGCTCGGCAAACTCGGCGGCGAGCAGGGCAACGGCTTCGAGGTCGGCGTTCGAATAGCCTTCGAGGGGTTCGCAGGCGGCGAGCAGGTCGTCTTCCGAAAGCGCGACGGGCACCCGGTAGCGCTGAAAAACGGCGCTGACGACGGCGGCGCGTTCGCCGGCGCTCTCGGCGTAGAAAAAGGGAATCTTGCGATCAAGGCGGCCGGGGCGTTTGATGTCGGTATCGAGCTTGTCGGGGCGGTTGGTCATCAGGATGAACAGCACCTGGCCGCGATTCTCGGGATCGGACATGAATTCCTTGAGGCGGGCGATAACGCGCGAGCTCGTTCCCCCGTCGGAATCGTCACCCTGCCTGCCGAAGCTGCGGTCGCCTTCGTCGATGACCAGAGCGATCGGTCCCATGGCCTTGACCGTCGCCAGGACGCGTTCGAGATTGGCCTCGGTCGAGCCGACCCACTTCGAGCGGAAGTTTTTCAGGGCGATGCCGGACAACCCCGCCTCCTTGAGGAAGGCCTTGATCACGAAGGTCTTGCCGGCGCCCATCGGCCCTACCGCGAGCAGTCCCATCGGCGCGCGCGCTCGCTCGCCACTGACGATCAGGCGCGCGATGTCGAGCAGTTCACCCTTGATGTGCGCGTTACCGCCGACGCTGTCCAGGCCGTGCCGCGGTTCGATGAACTCGATCAGACCGGCGCACTCCTTTTCGATCAGCTCGCGCTTGCGCTGGCGCACGACGGCCATCATTTCGCTCGCCGGGTCGCCGCCGTCGGGCAGCGCGCGCGTCGGATCGACGAGTTGCCGGATCTCGGCAGGGGTCATGCCGGCGGTGATCGCGGCCAGCTTTTCGGCACGCTCGGCAGCCTGCGGGCTGCCTTGCAGCAAACCGGTGATCAATGTCCGCCGCTGCGCGTGACTCATGCCCTGCGGCGCTTCGCTGGCGACGATGCTCGCCAGTTGCAGCAGGCGCAGGCCCGCGGTCTGGTCGGCGAGTTGCTCGGCTTCCGCGGTCTTCATCGCCGGTGCATAGTGACGGATCGCCGCGTGCCGGCCGGCGCGGTCCGGCATCGGCACCTCGATGGCCAGCACGCGCGGATGCGTCAGCAGTGCCGGACTGAGATCGGCCAGCGATTCGCTGACCAGGATGACGACATTGTCACGGTCGGCAAACTGTTCGTCGAGCGACCAGCGGTGCAATGCGGTGAAGGCGCCACGCTCCTCGAGCGAGAGAAAGTGCAGCTCGGCGGCGGGAAAAATGGTCCCCGCATAGGGAATCAGCAGCGCGCTGGAGCGCTGCTCGCGCATCTGACGTTCGAGCGATTCGAAGATCCCGGCGAGACCCTTGCCTTCGAGATGGCGGTAGAGTTCCGCCTTCTCGTCGATGCCGCCACCCTGGATCACCCGTACGCCACGATCGATACTGAGTTCGAAGATGCGCTGCTTGTTGTCCTTGAGCAGCACCTCGCTGAGGAAGGGCAGCAGCGTGTAATAACTTTCGCCGACCTGGTAGCGGTCGAACACGTTGCGATAGAGCACGAATACCGACGCCTCGCCAGCCAGGTACTTCTGGCGCAGGGTCTCGGCCCAAACCGGGAGGGCTGGCCGGCCGCCGCTCTCGGGACTCACCGACGTCCTCCAGCCCGGCTGCGTGACACGTCGCGCATCACATCGCCTTGCCGGCGGTATCGGTCTGCACGTTGCGCGCGCGTTTCATTTCCTCGAGTTGCTGGCGGGCGGTGATCGCGCCGCTGCTCTGCCGCAGCTTGGCGAGCTTGACGTCGAGATCGGAATCACGCAATTCGCTGCCCATCTTGGCCTCGGCGACGGTGTTCTTGATGTGCTCGCGGACGTTGTCGAGCGCCCGGACTTCGGCATCGACCGACAGGCCTTCGAGCTGGTTCTGAATCTTCAGGCGCGCCTGCGCGCTGTGCATCTGCGCCAGCATGCGGTCCTTCTCGTCCTTCAGCTTCTGAATCTCGGCCTTGACCTGGATCAGCGAATCCTTCGCCTCCTGCGCGTCGGTACGCGCCTGCTCCATTTCCTGTTCCAGCAACTTGGTGCTGGCCTCAAGGGCGTTCTTTTTCTGAATCAGCACGATGCCGAGTTCATCCTGGCCGGTGGCCAGCGCCGCATTGAGGTCGGCGGAGATCGCCGCCAGTTCGCCACGTTCGCTTTCCAGGCGCGCCGAGATTTCCTCGCGCCGACGCATGATCGCCGCCGTGGCGCTCTTCAACTTGCCATACTTCTCGATCATCGAGTCGATGGCACTCTGGTAAGCAATCTCGGGATGCCGTTTTTCGACATCGGAGATCCACAGCGAGACAAAGCCCGACCAGAGATTGGACAGGCGCCCCATAAAATTGATGTCAGCCATCGCTTTCTTCCTTTCGTGAGCCGGTCAACCGGCCGTTCCTGAGTTACCCAATGATACGGCGCAACGGTCAATCGTCGACCCCACTCGTCGCCGTCGGCTAGCCGGCACTGCCGGAACTGCCCACCGCCACCAGGCGCCGCTGCCGCCCGGCCGCCGCCGCGGTCGGCATCGCCACGCCCGGCACGGCTTCGGCAAGATCGCTGGCCAGGTCGGCCTCGATGTCTTCCTGCAGCCGCAGCTTGCCGATCGCCTCTTCGAGCCGCGTCCCGACCTCCTCGCTCACCGGCAGGGTCATGATCGTCTGATAGATTTCGTCCAGTTGGTCCGGCATCGACAGCATCGCCGCTTCGAGCGCCCGCCGCCGACTCAGCATGCGGTTGTGCCGCTCGATGACGGCCAGGTAATCGGCGCGGGCCTTCTGCAATTGACGCAGGTCGGTGCCGGGACGCGGCGCCGCCAACTCCCGTTCCAGAGCCGCGACCTTGGTCTCGACCTCACGCAGATTGACCGACTCGGCCCGGTCGTCCATGACCAGCAGCGCCAGCCACAGCGCCAGATATTCGAGGGAGACGTCGTCCAGTTGCTCGACGTCCCGGTAGGCGAGCCGGCCATGCCCGGTTTCTGCCCGCTGGTACAGCGACTGCACGCGTTCGTACATGCGCTGATAAGTGCGCAGCGTCGCTGCGGGCAGCGCGCGCTTGCCGGCCCTTTTCTGAATCTCCAGCATCAACTGCTCGCGCGAGGCCTGGCGGGAGCGCGCCCGCCAGCGACGGTCGACCTTCTCGCGGAAGGTCGGCAGCGACGGGATGTGCAAGGCCGCAAGGATGTCGCCGGCGGCAAAGGCGATCAGCGGCAGTGCGCCAATGCCGAAGCCAAACGGAATCGACAGCACGACGCCAAGGGCCAGCGACCCGAGACCAGCGTACAGGTTGGTCTGACTGGTCAGAACCTCCCTGACGTAGGAGGGCTTGGCGGCATCCATGCCTAGACCGTAACCCGGACCTGGCCCTTGCCGGGACTGGCCTGGTGCAGTTGATTGAGAATGCGCTCCTCGAGCGCCTGCGCCTCGCGCGAGCGTTGCCAGGCGGCCGACCGCGGACGCGCTTCGTCGATCAGGAAATCGTCGGCGACGCGCGCCGGCTGTGTGGACAGGACGATGACGCGGTCACCGAGCATCAGCGCTTCGGTGACGTCGTGCGTCACGAAGACGACCAGGCACGGCCAGGCCTGGTACAGGCCGATCAGCAACTGCTGCATCTCCTCGCGGGTCTGCGCGTCGAGCGCCCCGAAAGGTTCGTCCATCAACAGAATGCGCGGCCGCAGGACGAGCGCCCGCGCCAACGCCACGCGCTGGTTCTGTCCGCCCGAAAGCTGCGCCGGCCGCAGGCCGACCTTGTCCGAGAGCCCGACCGCCTTGAGGATGTCGGCGACGCGTTGCCGCCAATCCGCTTCCGGCACCTGCGAACGCCAGAGCTTGAGGCGAAACGGGAACGCGACGTTGTCGAACACCGACAGGTCCGGTCGGTTGGCATAGCGTTGAAAAACCATCACCGCGTCGTCGTGCGGAGCGTGGCATGCGACCCCGTCGATCAGTACGCTGCCCGCAGTCGGGGTGTCGACGCCCATCGGCCGCACGCCGCCGAGCATGTGCAGGATCGTGCTCTTGCCGCAGCCCGAAGGGCCGAGCAACATGTTGATGCCGGGCTGGTCGAAGCTCAACGAAACCTTGTCGATGACGCGCGTGACGCCCCCGCCGGGCGCCGGGTACTCCTGGACGATGTCCTTGATGACCACCGCCACGGGCTTTGCCGCCGCCACGGGTTTCGCGGCCGCCAGGTTCATAGCTGCGTCTCCCAGGGATACAGACGGCGCTTGAGCCAGACCATCAGTTGATAGGTGGCCAGGGCCAGGGCGATGATCACCATGATGCCGGCAAAGACCTGGTCCCAGGCACTGAAGCGCCGCGCATTCTGGATCAGCTGCCCGAGTCCTTCACGCGCATTGACGTATTCGGCGACGGTGATGTAGGTCCACATCACCGAGAAGGCAACGATGACGGCATCGGCGATGCGCGGCATGGCCATCGGGATGACCGCCCGGTGGATACATTCCCACGGCGTCGCGCCGAGGTCGCGGGCGCCGATCCAGTAGCTCTGCGGCACCGCCTGGATGGCGTCGCGTACCATCGGAATCAGGTACACCACGGCGCCGATGAACAGGAAGGCGATCTTCATCGTCTCGCCGATGCCCAGCCACATCACCAGGATCGGCAGCAGCGCCACCACCGGCGCGGAACGGAAAGGATCGACCAACGGCGACAGGGCGGCGTTCACCTGCGGTGCCGCACCCATGACGATGCCGATCGGAATGCCGATGCAGATCACCAGCACGCCGGCGACCAGCAGGCGACCGACCGACCACAGGGTGGCGGTGAGCAACATGCTGCCGCCGTCATGCCAGCTCAGGTACGACAGCGCCGTCAACACTTCCCACGGCGCCGGCAGCTTGGTCGAGCTGACCAGTCCCGATGCCGCGACAAGGCTCCACAGCAACAGCACCGCCAGGGCAGCGCCGACGCCGAGCAGGCGCCGCCGCCGGCTATCGAGCGGCGCGTAGGGGTTCCAGAATTCGGACATCGATGGGCGCTGGCGGCTCGGGTTCAGCGGCCGCCGAACACGGCCACCCGGGTGGTCCGGTTCATCGCCCGACAGTCCTCGGCCGACAGACCCTCGCTGGCGGCGTTGGCCTCGACGCAAAGCGGACGATCCGGGCCATTGCCGACGATCTTGAAACGCTCGCGCGGAAACTCCCACTGCGTAACCAGATAATCGACCACCGCCCGCGCGCGCGCCGCCGACAGGCGAAGATTCACCTCGCGAGTCCCGGTCGAATCGGAATTGCCGCTGACCTCGAAGTAGGCCTTGCCGTTGTTTTCGATGAACGGCACCATCTCGGTATCGACCGTCTTCTGCGCGCGCTTGGTCAATTCGGCGCTACCCGAGGCAAAACCCACCGTGACCGGCTTGGTCACCATCGCTTCCTGCTGTGTCGCTTCCCTCAGCGCCGACTGCGTGAACGTGCTTTGCGGTTTGGCAGCGGCGTCGGCGGCGGCCTTGTTTTCCCCGAGCATGGACCTGATGAAGCGGTAGTCGAAGCTGTCCTGCGGCGCAATCACCGGCGACTTCGGATTCGCGAGCGCGCCGGCCTTGCGATAAATCTCGTCGAAGCGCTTGTAAACCCGTTCGTAGTGATTGGTACCGCCGGCCAGACCGAGAATGCGCGCGTTTTCCTCGACACCGGTCCACACCAGGTTGGCGAACAGGCTCTTGACGAATGGCCGGCCTTCCTTGTCAGCCAGCAACTTGAAGAATTCCTGCGTTCTGACCAGCGCTTCCACGGCGTTGTCCGGGTTGCTGCGTGCCGCCTGCACGCCGTCCATCCAGCCGGCGACAAACTTCTGCACCACTGCCTGTCCTTCCGGCTTGGCCAGCAGGCGCGAGTCGCAGACCATCACGTCAAAGATCAGGTTGGTCGCGGTCTTGGTCGAATAGACGACATGCGCCCCCTTGACGTTGCGCAGGGCCAGCGCGAGATCCGGGTCCCACAGCACCGCCGCATCGACGGCACCGGATTCGAGCGCGGCGCGCACGCCGGCTGTCCCCTCCTCGGCGTTGATGAACACCATCTTGACGCTGTCCTTCTTGCGCGCGGTCAGCGAGGAATTGTCGAGGGCGTCGATCAGCATCCCATGCGAGGGGGTGAACTGGAGCAGCGCAACCGAGCGACCGGCCAGATCCTCGACGGCCTTTATCGACGCATCGCGGGCAATCACCGCGTCGCCACCCTGGGTGTTGTCGACGATCATCACCGCCTTGCCGTCGAGGCCGGCGTTGCGCAGGTTGGGCTGCTCCTGTGCCCAGAAATCCGAGGTCCGCCAGGCGCACTGGGCGGCACCGGACTCGAAGACGGTGGCCAGCGTCGGAATGTCGTCCTGGATGACGAAGCGCACATTGACGCCCTTGCTGCCGTAGATCGAACCCGGCTGCGTGTTCAGATCGTTGCCGTTGGCCACCAGCGCCGGTGCGTAGCCATGAAAACTGACCAGACTGACCTTCAGCGGATTGGCGGCGCTGCCGAGCGGCGCATTCTTGTCTTCCACGGTCGAGGTTTTCGATGGCGTGGCCGGCGGCGACTTGCCCTTGGCCGCCGCCTCGGGTGCCGACGCTGCCGGCTTCGGCAACGATGGCTGGCCACCGCCAAAGCGCTCCTTGAGCCCGAAATTCCAGGCCAGCGAACCGGCCACGCCCAGAACGATGACGGTAATCAGCCCCTTGGCCAGCGGCGTGAGTTGAGCCATGTGATCTTCTCCTTGCTCGGGACTTCAGTGTGCGGCGCCAGGCGCCTTGAAAGTGTTGGGAATTTCACGCAGGCGCTCGATCTCGGCATCCATGCGGCGGGCCTCGCGCGCGGTGGCCTCGCGTGCGGCGCGCAAACCGGCTTCGACACTGGTCGATTCCTGGGCCGCACGCGTGACTTCGCGTTCGAGCAACTGCTCGAGTTCGGCAATCTGCTTGCGGATCGCCGCGCTGGCTTCGTCAAGCACCACCCTGATCTGACTGACGAGTTCGCCCGACTGCCGCTCGCGCTCCTGCATCTGCTCCGCCAGGCGACGCTTGTGCTCCTCGAGCGCCGCAATCTTGAGATCGGCGTCGCGTACGCAATCGTCAATCTGCCAGTTGTCGTCGGCGGCGTCCATCGCCAGAACGGCGGACTTGCGCGTGCCGGCGTCCATCGCCCGCAGCCCATCCAGCAGGCGCAGCAGCTTCTCGGCCGGATACGGCGATGCGGGTACACCGGCCGAAGCGAAGAGATCGCTGAAGGTCGCGCCGTCGAGGTCGGCACAGGCGTCGGCCAGCGACGGCAGGTCGGGCGCGGCGGCGGCAGTCCCCGCGTGCATGCGGGTCTCTGCTACCTCGGCAGGCGGCGCGGCGGGGGCGTCCGGCACCGCCACCGGGCGCTCCGCCGTGGCGGCCAGTTGTTCGTCTTCCGAAAGCTCAATCAGCTTTGCCTTCGCCAGCAGACTCAAGATCCCCTTCATCCCCACTCCCGGAATGCTTGCCTGGTTGCAGAACCGGGCAGAGTCAGGGATTATACGAACGAAAGGTCGCAATGCAAGAATTTGCCCCACAATGAGCTTCCCGCCAAACGCGTCGGCACGCGCGCCGACGCCCCCTGCCGACGCCCATCCGCTGCGCAGTCTGCTCTGCGTACTGGCGATCATCGCCGTGGTCTGGCAGCTTCCGTACGGCCGCTGGATGCTCTACCCGCTCTCGCTGCTGGCGACCTGCGCCCACGAACTCGGGCACGGTTTCACGGCCATGCTCGTCGGCGCCGAATTCCGGAGCTTCGCGCTGCATGCCGACGGCTCGGGGCTGGCTTTGTGGCAGGGTTCGGCGGGTCGCCTCGCAACCGCTCTGGTGGCTGCCGGCGGCCTCCTCGGGCCGACGCTTGCGGGCAGTCTGCTGTTGATCCTGGCGCGCTCGTCACGGCTGTCGCGAACGCTGCTCTGGCTGCTCGCCGGTGGTTTGCTGGCGGTCGTCGTCTGCTGGACCCGCAATCCGTTCGGGGTGATCTTCCTGGTCGGCGCCGCCACCTTCTTCGCCGGTGTGGCGCTCTGGCTGGGCGACCGCAGCGCCACCTTCGTCCTGCGCCTGACCGGCGCGGTACTCTGTCTGAGCTGGCTGCAGCACGTCGACTACCTGTTCTCGGCCGGTGCGACCATCGACGGCATGCGCCACGCCTCCGACACGGCGGTCATCGCCCAGGCATTGTGGTTGCCGTACTGGTTCTGGGGCGCGGCGATCGCCCTGCTGTCGTTTGCCGTCCTGGCCTGTGGTCTGTGGGCGGCGACTCGGCCACGCACGCCGTAAGCGACGCGGCCAGTGGCGGCGGAAGCTCTGGCGGCGCCAACAGTCTTTACCGGTGCGACCCGGGGAAGGCCATTACCTCATCTAAAGCGTCACCGCCGACGGCGAGCATCACCAGGCGGTCGAAGCCGAGCGCGACACCACTGCAGTCCGGCAGACCGTGTTCGAGCGCGGCCAGCAGTTTCTCGTCGAGCGCAATGGCCGGCAGGCCAAGCGCTTCACGTTCGCGCAGATCGGCGGCAAAACGTCGGCGCTGTTCGCCGGCATCGAGCAATTCGTGATAACCATTGGCCAACTCGACGCCGCGATAGTACAGCTCAAAACGCGCAGCCACCTGTTGGCCTTCCGCATCCACGCGCAGGCGCGCGAGTGCCGCTTGCGACGGCGGGTAATCGACCACGAAACACAGGGCGTCGTTACCGAGTCGCGGTTCGATGACGTGGCTCATCAACAACTCCAGCCAGGTATCGCGATCGGCGTCGTCGAAGGCGATGTCGATGTGCCGCCTGGCCACGGCGGCGAGTTCGCTGATGTTGCAACTCAGCGGATCGAGATCGAGATGGCTGCGAAACAGGTCGCGATAACGATGGCGGACACTGTCCGCCTCACCCAGGGCGAGGCGGGCGACGGCAGCAACGTCGTCGATCAGTTCGTCAAGCGAGAAGCCCAGGCGGTACCACTCGAGCAGGGTGAACTCGGGGTTGTGCCAGCGACCTTCTTCGTCGGCGCGGAAAACCCTGGCGATCTGGTAGATCGAGCCACTGCCCGCGGCCAGCAGGCGCTTCATGGCGTATTCCGGCGAGGTCTGCAGGTAGCCGGCAGCCGGCACGTACAGGCTGTTCAGATGCGGATCGCTGACCGTGGTCAGACAGAGCTGCGGGGTCTCGACCTCCAGCACCTGCCCGGCAGCAAAATGGGCGCGCAGTCGCGCCAGGATCTGCGCACGGCGACGCAGGTTTTCGAATGAGGCGCTGGGTTGCCAGCTGACTTGCGGCATGCGGGATTTAGTCCTAGCGCAACACCGCGCACCGACCAGGCGCGCGGCCGTGCAAGCGGTGAAGGGTATGCCCTCCCCACGACCAGGGGAGAGGCGGACTGACGACCGACTCGGACGGAAGCGATCAGGCCTTCACGCGCGACACATATTCGCCCGAGCGCGTATCGCACTTGACGATTTCGCCCTGATTGACAAACAACGGCACCTTGACCACCGCGCCGGTGGTCAAGCGCGCAGGCTTGGTGCCGCCGGTGGCGGTGTCGCCGCGCACGCCCGGTTCGGTCTCGACGATTTCCAGTTCCGCGAAATTCGGCGGGGTTACCCCCAGCGGCACGCCGTTGTAGAGCATGATGGTGCAGATGTCCTGCTCCTTGAGCCACAGCGCGGCATCACCGACGGTCGCCGCGGCCGCCTGAAACTGTTCGAAGCTCTCCGGCTCCATGAAGTGATAGAACTCGCCGTCGTTGTACAGGTACTGCATCTCGCGGTCCATGACGTCGGCAGCCTCCAGACTGTCACCCGACTTGAAGGTCTTTTCCCACACGCGGTTGGTCTTGAGGTTGCGCAGTCTGACGCGGTTGAAAGCCTGGCCCTTGCCGGGCTTGACGAATTCGTTTTCGAGGATCGAACAGGGATCACCGTCCAGCATGACTTTCAGGCCGGATTTGAATTCGTTGGTAGAATAGGTTGCCATTGCATCCCCTCGTGAAACCATCTGAAAAATGAAGGGCGCCATGATAGCGCGAAGCCCCGATGCGCAGGGCAAAAACGCGCACCGTGAGCCGTGGCAAATGGCGCTGCAGGATGTCGTCAGCGACAGTGACGAGTTGCTGGCGCTGCTCGGCCTCGCACCCGCGGCGCTGGCCATCGACGGCGACCCGGCTTTTCCCTTGCGCGTGCCGCGTGCCTTTGTGGCGCGCATGCGCCGACACGATCCCGACGATCCGCTGCTCAAACAGGTGCTGCCGCTGACCGCCGAGCGCGCGCTGCGGCCAGGGTTTTCGCACGATCCCCTGGCGGAACTGGCCGCCAACAAGCTGCCGGGGCTGCTCCACAAATACCACGGTCGTGCACTGCTGATCGTCACCGGCCATTGCGGTATCCACTGCCGCTACTGTTTCCGCCGCCATTTCCCTTATGCTGCCAGACAGCCGTCGCGCCAGCAGTGGTCGCAGGTCTTCGACCATATTCGCCGTGACGATTCGATCAGCGAGGTGATCCTGTCGGGTGGCGATCCGCTGGCGGTACCGGATCGTCAACTGCAGTGGCTGATCGACCAGATCGAGGCAATTCCCCAGGTCAGCCGCCTGCGCATTCACAGCCGCTTGCCGGTGGTCATTCCGCAGCGCATCACCGCCGCGCTGGTCGCCATGCTCGCCGACACCCGCCTGCAGGCCAGCATGGTCATTCATGCCAACCATGCGCAAGAACTCGACGAAGACGTCGCCGCTGCGCTGCAGCCCTTGCGCCGCGCCGGCATCGTCCTGCTCAATCAGACGGTGCTGCTGGCCGGCGTCAATGACCAGGCGGAAACCCTGAGCGCACTCTCGGAGCGTCTGTTCGCGATCGGTGTCTTGCCCTACTACCTGCACCTCCTCGATCAGGTCGCCGGCGCCGCGCATTTCGAGGTCAGCGAACCGCTTGTGCACGGCTTGCGCGCAGCACTGCTCGAACGCCTGCCCGGTTATCTGGTACCGCGATTCGTGCGCGAGTTGCCACATGCGCGGTCGAAGGTTCCGGTATTCCCCGGCGCGTCACCTTGACGTCGGCGTCGACACACCACTTTCTGGAGAAAACTAGCGGCAGACCAGTCCCTTCCGTTCAGCGATCTGCAAGCTCCGATCGGCTTCTTTCCCGCGCCGGGCTTGGTGGTCAACGTGCCATGCAGGTCACGGCCTTGGCGAGGGCCTGATGTCCAGTCGGACATTGACAGCAGTCGCTGGTGCTACCTACACTGGCCACCGTGCCAGCGGGTTGTTCTTGCTTGTAAATCCATCATCCACAGAAAACGAACCAATTCAGGGGTATGCCATGCCTTCCTTGTCGCTCTTGACCCCCGCCAGCCTGGTTGCGGCCGTACTGTGCGCAGCCTGCCCTGGACTCGACGCACACGCCGCAGTCATCCTGTCCGATAGCCGTTCGTATGCCATCGACCAGGCGATCCGCGATTCAGGTGGCGTCGTACTGGCCTACATCTTTGCGGGCAACGGCTCGGCCAGCAACACCGAAGATCTGGTCAACACCGTCGGCGGCGGCCATACCTCGCTGTCCGACTGGGGCTACAATGGGATCGCCAGCGTCAGTCACCATTCAGGTTTCGCGCCGTCAATGCCAGGGATTGGCGGTGACGTCGACAGGATCCTGTTCAGCACCGCCCGTGCCAGCCTTGACTCGTCAAAGCTCGACGGGTACGAGGGCAGCAGCGTCGAATCGGTGGCTTCGGATCTGCGTGTGCTCTTCTCGGTTGCCGTCGCGACGCAATGGGCATGGGAGGCGGCAATCGGCGGTTCCAGCAGTGGCGACGCGTTCAACAGCTATACGTTTGAATTGTCGGGCGTCGCCTCCGACTATCGGACCGGATCGTTCGCCGAGAGCGTTAACCAGACCGGACTGTTGAGCGCCGGAGATTACGAACTCCACATCGGCGTGGCGGCGACTGCCAGCCGACTGTCGGGCATTGGCAGCGCCAATGCCTTCCTCGAAGGTGGCGTGTTCAGCCTGAAGGAGTTCGCCGTGCCAGAACCCGCCTCCCTGCTGCTGTTCGGTAGCGGTGGCCTGCTGCTGATGCTGGCACGCCGGTATCGGCGGCACTGCGCCACGGCCACCTAGGCCCGACCGAACAATCCTCGGACGGCCATTGCCCGGGCCTGCCCGACCCTGCCATACTGCGGTGTTGCGTTGGACTGGGCACAGTAATGAAACCTCGACGGATCCATACCCTGCACCGGCCTGCGGTCGGCGCGAAACGTTATCCACCGCTCCTCTTCGTCCATGGCGGCTATGCCACGGCCGGTTGTTGGGACGCGTATTTTCTGCCCTGGTTCAGTAGCCGCGGCTTCGATTGCCACGCGCTGGACCTCGCCGGCCATGGTGCCAGCGAGGACCGGGCACGGCTCGACTCCTACGGACTCGACGACTATGCCGAGGATGTCGCGCAGGTCGCGCAGGAGCTCGATGCGCCGGCGATTCTGATCGGACACTCGATGGGCACCGCTGTCGTAGAACGTTACCTCGAACGCCACCAGGCGCCGGCGGCGGTGCTGATGGCACCGGTGCCGCCGACGGGCATCCTTGGCGCAACGATGAAGATCGCCCTGACCGACCCCGCTTTCTTCGGCGAGCAGGCGCGGGCGACCCGTGGCGAGTACACGGCGGAAACGCTGGAGTCGATTCGCGACGTCTATTACTCGGCTGAAACGACAAGCGAAGATCTGATCCGCTTCGGTCCGCTGTTCCAGTCCGAGTCGCGGCGTGCCATCCTGGACCTGACGCTGTTGGCCATGCACTTCGGTGGGCGACGACCGGCACTGCCGGTTCTCGTCGTCGGCGGCGAAAAGGACGCGGTCTTCCCGCCGGCCGTGCTGGGCTTCACCGCCGCCCGCTGGCAGGCCGAGGTGGCGGTGATTCCACGCGCCGGACATACGCTGATGCTCGACGCCCACTGGCAGACCGCGGCGTCAAGAATCGCCGGCTGGATCGAACGCCAACCCTAGTGCCACGCAGGCTTGCCGTGCCGCGCGCCTGCCCCGCGAGTTGGGCGGCATGAACAGCGACTGCGCCGCCCGGAGCGCTCTCTTGTCCGGATCTGCCACCATGCCTGAGCACGCAACCGCCAATATTCTGCTGGTCACGCCGACACCCGCCAGACTGGGACGGCTCACCAGCACGCTGAGCGAGGTGGACGATTTTTGCGTCCGCAATGTTGCGGACGTTGCCCTGGCGTCGGCGGCGCTGGCGGTTCACTGGCCGGACCTGATCCTGCTGGACGCAGACCTGCCGGAACGCGCTGCCTATACATTCTGCCGAAGCCTGCAGGCCAGTTCACCTGCCCGGGACGTCCCGGTGATTTTCGTCGATGTCTGGAACGAAGGCTGCGATCGAAGCGAAGGTTTCGCAGTCGGTGGCGCGGACTATCTGAGTTCGCCCTTCCCTGCACCGGAAGTCCTCGCACGGGTACGCACTCATCTCGAACTGGCGCGCTTGCGGAACAGCGTGCACTGCGCGCAACTGACCAGTGATCGCGGCGGCACCACCGCCGGCGACGACTTCGGTGAGCCCCTGCGGATGCTCGGCGCGCAGGTCGACATCACCATCCGCAAACGCGCGGAGGAAGCGCTGCAACTGACCCAGTTCGCGGTCGATCATGCATCGGTGGCGGTGGCCTGGGCCAAGGCCGACGGCCGTTACCTCTACGTCAACCAGCAGATGTGTCGCATGCTCGGCTACTCGCGGGCGCAACTGCTCGAAATGCACGTCATGGAAGTGAACGCGGAAGCCGCTGCGGTAGAAATGTGGCATGCGCACTGGCGAGAGCTCAAGGCCAAGGGCTCGCTGACCTACGAAGCCCGGCGCCGGCACAGCAGTGGCCGGATCTTTCCGATCGAGATATCCGCCAATTATTTCGAGTACGCAGGCGAGGGCTACAGCATTGCTTTCGTTCGCGACATCAGCGAGCGCAAACAGACGGAGAAAGCCCTGCAACTCACCCGCCTCTGCATCATGCGTGCCTCGGACGCCATCTTCTGGATCAGGCCAGACGGGCGATTCATCGACGTCAACGTACAGGCCTGCGCGGCCCTGGGGTATGCACGCGACGAGTTGCTGGGCATGGCGGTGTGGGACATTGATCCGAACCTTGTCGCGGCGCAATGGCCACCGCATTGGCAACGAACGCGCGAACTCAAGACGCGCCGCTTCGAAACCCTGCACCGACGCAAGGACAGCAGCCTCTTCCCTGTCGAGATCACGGCGAACAGCGTCGAATATGACGGTGAAGAATACGACTTCGCATTCGCGCGCGACATCAGCGAACGCCGACGTGCTGAGACGGCGCTGCGGGAAAGCGAGGTGCGCTTGCGCACTGCCATCGAAAGCATCCCCTTCGACGTCTTCCTGATCGGCGCCGACGGCCGCTACGTGCTGCAGAACACGGAATCCCGCAAACATTGGGGAGACGTCGTCGGCAAGTATCCGGCGGAAGTCACCGATGACGGTGAAACACTGATGCACTGGGACAGCAACAATCGCCGGGCGTTTGCCGGAGAAATCATCGAGGAAGAGGCCTGTATTGCCGTTGCCGGCGAGGAGCGATGCTTCACCAACATCATCGCTCCGATCAAGGATGACCACGAGATCCGGGGGATCGTCGGGCTGAACATCGACATCACCGAGCGCAAGCGCGCGGAACAGGAACTGCAGCGCCACCGCGAACACCTCGAGGAATTGGTCAGCGAGCGCACCGCCGCGTTGCGCCAGGCCATGCACCAGCTGGTCCAGGCCGAGAAACTGGCAGCCCTCGGCCACCTGGTCGCCGGTGTGGCCCATGAACTCAACACCCCATTGGGCAACGCCCGCCTCGTAGCCGGAACGCTTGGCGAGCATCTCCACGAGTTCGCCAGCACGGTCGAATCCGGCACCCTGCGCCGCTCGCATCTGGCAACGTTTCTGGCACGGGCCCGGGAAGCAGTCGAACTGCTGGCTCGCAACACGGCCCGCGCGGCCGACCTGGTCGGCCAGTTCAAGCAGGTCGCAGTGGATCAGACCAGCATGCGCCGCAGACCTTTCGACCTTCGCCAGACCATCGAGGAACTGCTGGTTGCATTGCGTCCACAGTTCAAGCGCAGCGCGCACCGCATCGAACTGGACATCCCCACGGCACTGCATCTGGACAGCTACCCCGGGCCGCTGGAACAGGTGATCAGCAACCTGATCGGCAACTCCCTGATCCACGGATTCGTCGGCATCGACGCCGGCTGCATCGGCATCGATGCGGCGCCGGTGGACGCCGGGCACATTCGCCTGTGCTACCGCGACAACGGCACGGGCATTCCCGAGCCCATCCTGAATCGCATCTTCGAGCCGTTCTTTACCACCCGGCTGGGTTGCGGCGGCAGTGGCCTGGGGCTGTACATCGCCTACAATCTGGTCACCGGCGTGCTCGGCGGCACGGTCGCTGTGCGTAGCCAACCCGGCCAGGGCACCGTCTTCGATCTCGTCCTGCCCATGGTTGCCCCATCGCCCACAGTTCCCGGCCAGGCGTCGCTGCCGCCGGGATCCCGGCAGCGCCCCCACGAGCCGCGTCAATCAAGCGACGATGCCACCAATCACTGAAACTCGGCAGTCGCCGTCGACCCGCTGATCGACCCGGCGGTAATCCTCAACCGCTCGCGCCCTGCTCGGCGAGCAGATCCGGCAACGCCGGCATGTGGCTGAACACCGCCCCGGCGCCAGCGGCAAGCAATTTGTCGGCAGTTCCCGCACGGGTGTGGCCGCCGCCACAAAAACCGAGCACACGCATACCCGCCGCGCGCGCGGCCAGAACCCCGGCCTCGCTGTCTTCGATGACCAGGCAACGCGCCGGCGCTGCACCCATGCGCTCGGCCGCCAGGAGGAACAAATCCGGGGCAGGTTTGCCGCGCGGCACCATCCCGGAGCTGAACAGGTGCGGCTCGAAGTAGGCCAGCAAACCGGTCAGCCCAAGGTTGCAGCGAATCTTGTCGAGGCTCCCGGAAGAGGCCACGCATCTGGGCCAGGACAAGCTGCGCAGCACATCCACCACCCCGGCGACTGGACGCAACTCGGCGAGAAACGCTGCACGATCACGCTCGCCAAGGCGGACGGCGAAGTCCGCCGGCAAGTCCCGGCCCAGCTCCGCTGCCACCAGCGCCAGGACCGTGGGCAGGCTGAGCCCGGTATAACGGTCGACCGCCTGTTGCGCGGTCATCGGAATTCCGATTTCGGTCAAGGCTTCGGCGAGAACGCGGCTGGCGATCGGTTCGCTATCGACCAGCACACCGTCGCAATCGAAAATCAGCAGCTCTGGACAGCGGCCGTCCATCAGCGGTGCCGCCGCCGCAAACGCAGCAGGTCGGTCGCCGCACCCTCCCGGAATCATCACCGCACGCGCCACTCCTGCACCTCCTGGAAATCCCTGACGACGATGTAGGACCTCACCCTGACGCGCATGACGGCGCATGACGGCGAAGTCGCGAATCCCGCAAGGTAGGGGTGGCGTGCCAGGTAGGCATCGCGCAGGCGCGCGCAGTCTTCGCTGGCAACCTCTTCCGCTTCGCCCAGGGCAGTGATCGCCACCGCCTCCAGCGTATCGGCGCCGACGTTCTCGCGGTTGTCGATGAACACCGCCACCCGCCGGTTGGCCATCAGATTCGCATACTTGTGCGTCGCGCGCTCGGTGAGCAGAATCAGGTCGCGCAAGTCCTCGCTGACCGAAAACGCCATCAGGCTGGTGTACGGCTGCCCGCCGCTTTCGGTCGCCAGTACCGCGTATTTCTGAGCTGCAAGCAGATCCTGCAGCAGCGACTCCAGTGCCGGCTCGCCACGCTTGATGTTCAAGGGATCCGTAGCACCGTTCATCGCCTCACCCTTCGGCCAGTGCAGCAGACTGGCTGCCTCATCAGAAACCCAGGCAGTTCGCGCGTCGGCTGTCTGAACCGCCATGCTCCCCGCGCGACCGCGGACGAAATCCCGATCCCGTCGACAGCATGCGGCACACCGTAATCAGCCAACCCAGAGCACCCACGGCGTGCCGATGACCAGAAACACCAGCGCACAAAAGGCCGTCGTCAGTAGCCCGAGCCGGTACAACTCTCCCTGGGTGAGGTAGCCGCTGGCAACGAAGATGACATTCTGGCTGCCGCCCTGCGGCGTCAGCGTGGAGAAGTAGCTGCTGGCGAAGAGCAGCGCAAAACCCATCAGGGGTACGGGCACGCCGGCCTGGACTCCGACATCGAGGAACACCCCGAACAGGGCCAGCACCTGCGCCGACTGGCTGACGAACATGTAGTGCATCAGTACATAGAGCAGCAGCAGCACGACATAAGCGACCGGCCAGTCGAGGCCACCGAGCATCATGGCCAGCCGTTCGCCGACATAGCTCATGAAGCCCATTTCGTTGAGTTGTCCGCTCAGCGCAAAAAGCACCGCCAGCCAGAGAAAGGTTGCCAGCGTGCCGCCCTGCAGGTAGATGTCGTCGAGGGTCAGAACCCTGGTCGCCAGCAGCGTGCCGAGGCCGGCGATGGCCACGGCCGTGAGGCTGAGGTTGAAGGTACCGGCGAGAATCCAGGCGCAGACCATGACCGCGAAGACCACGGCCGTGATCCACTCGTCACGCGACAGCGCTCCCATCGCGCGCAGCGCCGCGCGCGCCGCCTGCGGTGCGTCGGGGGTATCGGTTACCCCCGGCGGAAAAAGACGATAAAGCAACAGCGGCAGCAGGCCGATGGCGACCAGTGCCGGCACCGAAGCGACGAGCAGCCAGGAGCCAAAACTCACTTGCAGGCCTTTCTCCGCAGCCAGCGAAACGCCGATCGGGTTGGCCGAAGTGGCGGTCAGCCACAGTGCCGACGAGACGCTGATACTGGCCATGCCGCAAAACATCAGGTAGCCGCCCAGGCGGCGCTTGCTCTCGTCCTCCGGCAACGAGCCGCTGCTCTGGGCGAGCGCCAGGATGATCGGGTAGAGCACGCCACCGCGCGCGGTGTTGCTCGGGAACCCTGGGGCGATCAGGGCATCGGTAATGAAGATGCTGTACGCCAGGCCAAGCGTCGATTTTCCGAAGACGGTCACGACGCGCAGGCTGATCCGCCTGCCCAGGCCGCACTTGACCACCGCCTGCGCCACCAGAAAGGCAACCACGACCAGGAGCACGCTGGGGTTGGCAAAGCCGCCAAAGACCTTGGCCGGATCCAGTGTTTCGCTGAGCACTGCGACCGCACCGGCGAGCAGTGCCGAGGTCAGCAGCGGCAGCGCATTGACAATGACCGCGAAGATCGCCGCCGCAAAAATGGCAAACAGGTGCCAGGCCTCGCGGGTCAGCCCCTCCGGAATCGGCGAGAACCAGATGCCGATGGCCAAGGCAAACACTGCCAGCGTCTTCGCGGTCTCCCGAAAGCCGGATGCCGGAGCATTCATTGCGACCCTCCTGTCGTGGGCGGCAGCGGCGAGCCCAGCCGCGCCCAGCCGGTGAGACCGACGACCCGCCCGCTCACTTCACCCTCTTCGTTGTCGGTCAGGTACTGCCATCTGAACGTATATTCCCCACTCACTCCGGCGTAACGGCCAGTGCCACCGATAAACCGGCCATTGACCACCTTCCCCGGGCCCATCTCGGCGCCGCGCAACTCGCTGAACACCCTGTCGCCATGCTCGTCGGTCCACACACTGCGCGCCTGCACACCGCTCAGACTGTCCGAGAAACCGATGACCTCGGCCCTGAAGCCGAGATGCGGCCGCTGTTCCCCGCTGAGCAACAGCGAGCCGCCGACCTTGAAGACCGCCGCCTGCTGTCCCGGCGCGAGGGGCAGCGTCTGGCGGGTACCGGTGGCGGACCAGGAGCCGGTGAAGGTTCGAATGCCCTCCGGTGCCGCGGTCGCGGGTTGCGGGTTCGCTGGCCGATCGCAGCCGCAGGTAGCCAACAGCCCGATGGCGACCACCAGACTTCGCCAGTCATGCCCTCCAGACCCGTCGCGCAGACCAAACATCTTCGTGTATCTCCTGCATTGTGCGCACCGCCAGCCCACAGCCAGTACCGGCGGCTGACGCGGGCGCGATTGGTTGCCACGATTTTACTGCCGCGAAGGAGAGCATGCCGAGGCCCGCGCGATTCGTCAACAGCCGCGCATCCGGGGCAACTGCCCGCGTCAAGTGCCCGCCGCCTGATTCGCCACGCGCCGGCTTTCCAGTACAATCGCGGCGCACCGGTGCCAGACGCTCCGACGTGCGCCCAACGCCACACCAAGGATCCCGCATGCCAGCCCTTGCCCATCTGAATCGTGTGCTGCCCGGACTGCAGCCCCTGCTCACCTACCGCGCAGCGGACTGGCCGCACGACCTGAAGGCTGGCCTCTCGGTGGCGGCGGTGGCCATCCCGGTGGCCATCGCCTACGCGCAACTCGCAGGCTTCAGTCCTTCGACAGGCTTGTACGCGTCGATCCTGCCGATGATCGTGTACGCGCTCGCCGGCACCTCGCGGCAACTGATCATCGGCCCCGACGCCGCCACCTGCGCGATGATCGCCGCCGTGGTCGCGCCACTGGCCGCGGGCAACAGCGGCCTGTACCTCTCGTTCACCATCGCCCTTACGCTGCTGACCGGGATCTTCTGCGTGGCCGCAAGTTTCCTGCGCCTCGGTGGTCTGGCCGACTTCCTGGCCAGACCGATCCTGGTCGGCCTGCTCAACGGCGTCTCGATCTCGATCATGATTGGCCAGGTCGGCAAGGTCCTCGGCAGCAAACCGGAAGCGACCCGCTTTTTTCGCCAGGTGATGGAAATTCCCGATCTAATCCTGAAGGCGCACTGGCCGACCGTCCTGCTGTCGATCGGCAGCGTCGTGGTGATGCTGGTGATGCCACGGATCTCGAAGCGCGTGCCGGCCTCGCTGGTGACCATGCTCGTCGCCGGTCTGGCCGCTTATCTGCTGCGCCTGGACCAGATGGGGGTGGCCCTGATCGGGCCGGTCGCCAGTGGGCTGCCGGACCTTGAATGGCCGGATCTGCCGTTCCACGAAATCGGCGATCTCGCCGGCTCGGCGGCCGGGCTGGCTCTGGTGCTGTTTACCAGCGGCATGCTCACCGCGCGCAGTTTCGCCGAACGCAACGGCTACGACCTCGACGTCGACCGTGAATTTGCTGCTTTCGGCATGGCCAACATTGCCTCGGCGCTGTCGCAGGGTTTCGCCGTCACCGGAGCCGATTCACGCACGGCGGTGAATGATGCCAACGGCGGACGCACCCAGATGGTCAGCGTCGTCGCCGCGGCAGCCATTTCCCTGCTGCTGCTGCTCGGAACCGGTTCCCTGGCCTGGTTGCCGATTTCCGCGCTCGGCGTGGTGCTGCTCTTCGCGTCGTGGTCGCTGCTCGACATGCAGGTTTTCAGGCGCTACCACCAGATCGAGCGCGCCGCCCTGGTGCTCGGCGCGATCACCATGTTCGGCGTACTCGCCTTCGGCTCGATCAAGGCGATCATGCTGGCGGTCACGCTGGCCCTGCTGATGTTCATCCGCCGGGTAGCGCGCCCGGTCTGCGAGGAACTGGTCAATGTCCCCGGCCGCGCCGGCCTCTATAACCATCAATTGTTTCCCGATGCGGCAACCATCGATGGCCTGCTGCTGCTGCGCTTCTGCGGTCCGCTGGTGTTCTTCAATGCCAACCATTTCCGCAGCGAAGTCCACCATGCGATTGCCCGCCAGAGCGCTCCGGTGGAACGTGTGGTGATCGATCTGATCCCGATGACCCATCTGGACATCACCGGGATCGACACCCTGGAACGGCTCGACAGCGAACTCGCCGCCCGGCAGATCTCCTTGTCGCTGGCAGGCCGACAGATCGAGTTCGAACGCTGGCTCGAAAACACCGGCCACCCAGACGAGTCGCTGCGGCAGCGCGCCTACCCGACGATGCGCCAGGCCATTCGCCAGTGGCACGGACGTGACGAGGTGTCGTCCTCCGAAGATGGGGAAGAGATCAAGGCAGACTGAGCACGGCTGCGCCGCCGCCGTCTTGCCGGCATCGACAGTGCTTCAATCACGTGGAGGTGGCATGCTCAAGCGCGAAATCGAGTATTTCTTCGGCGCGCTGCGTTTTTTCACACGCTTGCCGGTGCCCGCCTGGGTCGGGCACAGCAGCGAAGCGCTGGAGCGGGCCACCCGCTATTTTCCGGCGGTTGGCCTGCTGGTCGGTGCGATCGCGGCGTCGATCTTCAGCGTGACTTCGACCCTCTGGCCGACGACGCTGGCCGTGCTGGCGTCGATGGCCAGCACACTCTACCTGACCGGCGGATTTCACGAGGACGGCTGGAGCGACATGGTCGACGGTTTCGGCGGCGGTTGGGAAAAGGCGCAGATCCTGGCCATCATGAAGGATTCGCGAATCGGCAGCTTCGGCGCCATGGCGCTGGTGATGCTGCTGCTCACCAAGTTCTGCGCCCTGGTCGAGATCGATCCGCTGGCCATCCCGGCGGCGCTGCTGGCCGGGCACGCCGTTTCCCGCTTCGCGGCGGCAACCCTGCTGCGCGCACTCGACTACGTGCGCGAAGAGGGCAAGGCGAAACCCCTGGCCACACGCATCGGCGGCGGCGAATTGCTGTTTGCCGGCGGCACGGCGCTGCTGCCGCTGCTGCTGCTCCCCCTGCCGGAGGTGCTGTGTGGCCTCACTCTGGCCACCCTGGCCACATGGTGGCTGGCGCGGATGTTCCACAGGCAGATCGGCGGCTATACCGGCGATTGTCTCGGTGCCACGCAGCAGCTCTCGGAGGTCGCATTCTACTGCGGACTGCTGTGCAGCTTTTCCTGATCCGGCACCCCCGCCCGCTGCTGGCGGCCGGCATTTGTTATGGTCAACTCGATGTCGAAGCGGCCGACCCGCAGCCCCTCGCCGAGCGCCTGCGTGGGCTGCTGCCCGCCGGCACACCGGTGGTCGCCAGTCCCTCGCGGCGCACGCGCGGCCTCGCCGAGGCCTTGCAGCGACGACCACGCTTCGATCGGCGACTGCTCGAAATCGATTTCGGCGCATGGGAAGGCCAGCCCTGGGATCAGCTCGACCGCCTTTTGCTCGACGCCTGGGCGGCCGATGTCCTGCACTTCGTCCCGCCGGGCGGCGAATCGGCGGCGATGCTGCAGGCACGCGTCGTCGACTGCGTCGAGAGCCTGCGCGGGCCACGTTGCGCACTGGTCACGCACGCCGGTGTGATACGCGCCGTGCTCGGGCACTGGCTGGGGTTGCCGGTCGGCGAATGGAGCCGGCTGACGCTCGATTTCGGCAGCATCACGCGGCTCGAAATCGAGCGCGCGCAGGACGAACTGCCGTCAGAGAGAAGGGAGGAACGGCAACGCCACTCCCCTGCAGCCGGCGTGTTGCACTATCTCAACCGTTGAAACCGGGAGCGTGCCGCCGGCCGTCGAACGTCAGCCGCGCGGGTGGTGTTGGGCGTGCAGAAGCTTGAGGCGTTCGCGCGCGACATGCGTGTAGATCTGCGTCGTCGAGATGTCCGAATGGCCCAGCAGCATCTGCACGACACGCAGATCCGCGCCATGATTGAGCAGGTGCGTGGCAAAGGCGTGCCGCAGCACATGCGGCGACAGGCGCGCCGGATCCATCCCGGCCGGCAGCGCGTAGCGCTTGATCAGTAGCCAGAACGCCTGTCGGGTCATCGCCGAGCCACGCGCGGTGACGAACAGGTCGTCGCTCTGCCGCCCTTCGAGCAACGCCAGCCGGGCGTCGCCCAGATAGCGGCACAGCCAGTCACGCGCCTCTTCGCCGAGCGGTACCAGCCGCTCCTTGCTGCCCTTGCCGAAGACCCGCACGACGCCCATGTCGAGATTGAGTTCGTGCAATTTGAGTCCCACCAGCTCGCTGACGCGCAATCCGGTCGCGTAGAGCGTTTCCAGCATCGCCCGATCGCGCTGCCCGAGTGTCGTCTCGACCTGGGGGGCTGCGAGCAGACGTTCCACCTGTCCTTCGGAAATCACTTTCGGCAGGCGCGAGGGTTGCACCGGCATGGCGACCTGCAGCGTCGGATCGTTGCTCCTGCGGCCGCGCGCCAACTGCTGCCGATAGAAACGGCGCAGTGTCGACACATGCCGAGCCTGCGAGGAAGCGCGCAGCGTTTGCGAGAGCATGGCCACGAAGCGCAGCAATGTCGCTTCGTCGATGCTGCGCAGGCTGCCCTGCTGCTGCTCCGCGAGCCAGGTCGCGAGCTGCATCAGATCGCTGCGATAACTGTCCAGCGACGCCCTGGCCAGCCCGTCCTCGAGCCACAGCGTGTCGCAGAAGGCATCGATCTCGGCGAGATCGGCCGGATCGATTTCAACAGCCTTCATGCGCCAGCAGCCAGCGCTTCACGTCGAGCAGGAAACCCGCCCTTTGCCCGGCAAAGCCACCGAGTCCGCCGGCAGTCGCCACGACGCGATGGCAGGGAACGATCACCGGAAAAGGGTTCGCACCGCACGCCTGGCCGACTGCCCGTGGCGCGTTGTGCAGGGCCTTGGCGATTTCTCCATAAGTGCGCGTCTGGTGCGTCGGAATCGCCGCGATCTGCTGCCAGACGCGGCGTTGAAAGGGGGTTCCGGCGGGGTGCAGGGGCAAGGCCGGAACGAATTCAGCGTCGACTAGGTAGGCCGCAAGCTGATCCGCGGCTTCGCCGGCGAGCGCATTGCGCGCAGCGACCGCCGGCCGTGGCGGGAGAAAGGCAATGCGGTGAATCTGCTCCTCGTCGCAGCAGACACCGAGGCTGAATCCGGCAGCGCTGATCACCGCCTGGTATTGCGGCTCGGCAGGCGGGCTCATCGCTGCGCGCTGCACCGCTCTTCAGGAAGCCTTGCCGAGCAGCGCCTGCTTCAGATCATCCTGCACCGGCTTGTTGCCGAGCCAGATTTTCAGCAGCGCCTTGTAAAAATCCTCGCCGGCGATGTCCTTGCCTTTCGCCTGCCCGTTGACCGTCAGCCGGGTGCCGTTCTCGGGCAGCCAGTCGATGAGCACGACGGTACCGGTCTTGGGTTCGCCGGCGGCCAGCATGCTGTCGGAAAACTGCTTCAGGCGCTCCTTCAGGCCGGCCATTTCAGCTTCCGAATGATTGCTGGTCACGCCTTCCTGCAGCGCCTCGACGAACTGCTGCGGCGAGAGGTCGCGCAGCAGGCTGAGCGAAATCCGCTTGGCACCCCTGGCCGCCAGCACGGCCTCGGCGTCGGTGCGCTTCTCCGGCAGGTAAAGCGCCATCGCATAGACCTTGAAGACGGCCTTCTTGCGTACCCCGGCACCGTTGACCAGCAATTCGCCGGATCCCACGCGGGTCTTGTCGTCGAACTTGACACCGCCGACTTCGACGGCAGCCGCGAGATGGAACGACAGGGCGGCAGCGACCGCCAGCAACAGATGTTTCATCGAGTCTCCTTTGGTGGGTGTGCTTGCTTCAGCGGGTCTGGGCAAACCTGCAGTGGCCTCCGCCTGCCACTGCAGCGCTACGGTCGGCAGGTACTGCCGACCAATCGAATGCGGCTAGGCACGGACCTCGCCGTTGCCGAGAACGATCCACTTCTGGCTGGTCAGCCCTTCAAGACCGACCGGGCCACGCGCATGGATCTTGTCGGTCGAAATGCCGATTTCGACGCCGAGTCCGTACTCGAAACCATCGGCGAAACGCGTCGAGGCGTTGACCATCACCGACGCCGAATCGACTTCGCGCAAAAAGCGCATCGCCGAAGTATAGTTTTCGGTGACGATGGCGTCAGTATGGTGGGAACCGTAGGCGTTGATGTGCTCGATCGCCTCGCCGAGCCCGTCCACCACCTTGACCGAAATGATCGGCGCCAGAAATTCGCTGGCGTAGTCTTCCTCGCTGGCCGGCCGCGCCTCCCTGACCCGGTCCAGTGTTTCCGGACAGCCGCGAATCTCGACGCCCTTCCGGGTCAGCATGGCCGCGATCACCGGCAACAGGCGAGGCACCACCGCGCGCGCGAGCAACAGCGACTCGGCGGTATTGCAGGTGCCATATCGCTGGGTCTTGGCGTTCTCGACGATCTGCAGCGCTTTTTCAGGATCGGCATCAGCATCGAGGTAAACATGACAGTTGCCGTCGAGGTGCTGGATCATCGGCACGCGCGCCTCGGCGAGCAGGCGCGAGATCAGTCCCTTGCCGCCGCGCGGAACGATCACGTCGACGAACTCGCGCATCCTGATCAGGTGGCCGACCGCGGCGCGGTCGGTGGTTTCGATCACCTGCACGGCTGTCGCCGGCAGCCCGGCGCTGGCCAGTCCTTCCTGTACCAGCGCGGCAATGGCCTGGTTGCAGCGGATCGCTTCCGAGCCGCCGCGCAGAATCGACGCATTGCCCGATTTCAGGCACAGTGCCGCGGCGTCGGCGGTGACGTTCGGACGCGCCTCGTAGATGATCCCGATGACGCCCAGCGGCACGCGCATCCTGCCCACCTGAATGCCGCTCGGCTGGAATTTCAGGTCGGTGATCTCGCCCACCGGATCGGGCAGCGCCGCGACCTGCTCGACACCCTCGGCCATCGCCGCAACGCCCGGCGCCGAAAGCGTCAGGCGATCGAGCAGCGCGGGTTCCAGACCGGCCGCATGGGCCGCCGCCAGGTCCTCCCGATTGGCCGCGACCAGCGTGCCACACTCCCGCCGGATGGCCGCGGCGATGGCCCGCAGCGCAGCGTTCTTGGCCTGGCTGTCGGCGCGGGCCATCTGCCGCGAAGCCTCGCGGGCCTGCCTGCCGACGCTCTGCATGTACTGCTCGATGTTCATGAGGTTCCCTGTTTTCCCGACAGAGTGATTATAGCCACCGACAGTGCGCAAGCGTCAACGGAACCCCTGGAAAGGAATACACTCTGAGGCTTATCGCAATTTTCCGTCGCCGCCGACCATGAAGAAGAAACTGATTCTGCCCGCTGAAGTGAAAGTCTGCGCAACCTGCAGCTACTGGGACGGTGAACGCTTGGTCGATCCCGAACTTCGTCTGGTGGTCGTCGCCGAGGATTGCGCGGGTGAGTGCCTGGTGCAGACCAAATGCAGCCATGGCCTCAACGACGTACGCGCCGAAACCGAACAGTGCGCCTGGGAACATCTGGCACCTGACGTCGCCCCCGTTGACGAGGAAAAGGGCAACAGCGCCTGACCCGGTGCGCGGGCTTCAGGCGGCGGCGAGACGCAGCCCCAGTTGCCGGAACTCGTCCCATACGTCGCCGCTGGCCAGCCCCTTGATCATCCGGTCGATACGCGCGGCGTGCGCCAGCGCCAGCTCGGCCCGCGCCCTGTCGAGCCGCTTCAATGCCTGCCTGATCAGCGTCTGCCGTGCCCCCCAGATACGCGCGTCGCGCAGCAACGCATCGAGCGGTTGCTGTCTGGCCAGCCCGGCGCTGATCTGGGCCAGCGCCCGCACTTCCTCGGCCATCGCCCAGAGGATCAGCAGAGGCGCCTCCCCTTCCTGCTGCAGCCCGTCGATGGTGCGCACCAGACGCGCGACATCGCCGACGAGCAGCGCTTCGCGCAGGCCGTCGAGGTCGTAACGGGCGACATTGAGGACCGCGTCGCGAATCTGCTGCGGACTCAGCTCACCATCGGGATAAAGCACGCCCAGCTTCAGTATCTCCTGGTGTGCCGCCAGGAGATTGCCTTCGACGCGCTCGGCGATGAAGCGCAAACCCTCGGCGGACGCGCTCTGCTTCTGGCGGCGCAGACGGCCGGCTAGCCAGGCCGGCAGTTCGCCGAGACCCGGCGTCGGCAACTTGACCACCACTCCGGCGGTGGCCAAGGCACTCATCCACGCGGATTTTTCCTCTCGCCAGTCGACGCCGATCATGCTCACCAGCAACAGCGAATCGGGTGAAGGACGCGCGCAATACTCCTGCAGCGCGGCACCGCCTTCGCGCCCCGGTTTGCCGGTCGGAATACGCAGATCGATGAGCGTACGACCACCGAAGAGCGACAGGCTGCCGGCGGCGTGATACAGCCCGTTCCAGTCGAAACCGGCGATTGCGGTAAGCACTTTGCGCTCGTCAAAGCCTTGCCGGCGCGCCGCAGCGCGAATGGCGTCGGCCGCTTCGATGACCAGCAGGGGTTCGTCGCCATACACCAGGTACACCGGCTGCAGCCCGCGTTCGAGATGGGCGGCGAGTTGTTCCGCCTTGAGCTGCATTACCGGCGAGTTTCTTCCGGGGGAGGAGCAAACACCGGTTTGGCGGCTGCCAGCCGGCGCATCAACTGCTGCACGAGGTCGTTCTCCATGTCCCGCCAGAGCAGGGTTTCCTCCTGTTGCTTGGCGAGCACGTTGGAATCATCGTAAGTCAGATCGCGGACCAGTTCGATGGTCGCCGGCGGCACCAGATCGCGCCCCTTGTCGTCGGTGAGCCGGTAGTTGTAAAGATAACGAAGGCGCAGCTCACTGATTCGGCCGGTGCCCGAGAGCGAGAGGATCACCCGGTCGCGATACTCGGCGCCCGGCAACAAGGTGGCCTGCGCGTCGCTGGCGGTCAACGCCAGACGCGTCGACCCTGAGGCACGAATGGCCCGCTTGAGACTGGCACCGATCACCGAATACTCCGGCATCGACAGATACAGGCTTTCGAAAGGCAAGGTGTAGGCGCCGCGCAACTGAAAGCCGCAACCGGCAAGCAGCGCGAGCACAACGGCAAGCCAGGCAGACGGTAACGCTGCACGCATGGTGATCGTCCTCGAAGTCTTGATGGGCTGGCGCTGCGCGTCAGGCAACGATATTGACCAGACGGCCGGGAACGACCACCAGTTTCCTCGGTGCGGCGCCGGCCAGATGCTTGCGCGCCACTTCGCAGGCCAGCGCGGCACTCTCGATGGCCGCCCGATCGGCAGCGGCCGGCACGCGCAGGCTGCCGCGCAGCTTGCCGTTGATCTGCAGTACCATTTCGATTTCATCCTGTACCAGAGCGCCTGCGTCAACCACCGGGAACGCCTCGCTGCTGGCCGTGTGACCGGGCCTGAGGGCCGCGTACAGGGCTTCGCAGACATGCGGGACGATCGGGCTGAGCATCAGCGTCACCGCTTCGAGCGCTTCCTGCCTGACCGCGCGCGCGGCAGGCGAGTCGTCGGCGATCCTGGCATAGGCGTTGAGCAGTTCCATCACCGCCGCGATCGCGGTATTGAACTGCTTGCGGCGGCCATAATCGTCGGCGACCTTGCCGATCGTCTGATGCAACTGCCGGCGCAAGGCTTTCAGTTCGCCGGACAAATCGGCTGCCGGGGCGGCCGTGACAGGCCCTGCCGAGACATGCTCGTAGACGATGCGCCACAGTCGCTTGAGGAAGCGGAAAGCGCCCTCGACGCCGGCGTCGGACCATTCGAGCGACTGGTCGGGCGGGCTGGCGAACATGATGAACAGGCGCGCCGTGTCGGCCCCATACTGGTCGATCAGCGCCTGCGGGTCGACCCCGTTGTTCTTCGACTTCGACATCTTCTCGATGCCCCCGACGACGACCGGCAAACCATCGGCGCGCAGGGTCGCCCCGCTGGCACGGCCACGTTCGTCATGGACGGCATCGACGTCGGCCGGATTGAGCCACTGCTTCTTGCCCTGGCTGTCCTCGCGGAAGAAGGTCGGCGCGACGACCATGCCCTGCGTCAGCAGCCTGGCGAAAGGCTCGTTCAACGCGTGCTCGCCAAACAGCCCGAGGTCGCGCATCAGCTTGGTCCAGAAGCGCGCATAGAGCAGGTGCAGGATGGCGTGCTCGATGCCGCCGATGTACTGGTCGATGCCGCCTCGGCACCAATAGGCCACGCGCTCGTCGACCATCGCGCGATCGTTGTCCGGACAGCAATAACGCAGGAAGTACCACGAGGACTCGACAAAGGTGTCCAGCGTATCGGTCTCGCGCCGGGCCGGGCCACCGCATCCGGGGCAGGTGGTTTCGTAAAACTCGGGCAGTCTGGCCAGCGGCGAGCCGGCGCCGGTGATGGTGACGTCTTCCGGCAGCACCACCGGCAGGTCTGCGTCAGGCACCGGCACGTCGCCGCAGGTCGCGCAGTGGATGATCGGGATCGGGCAGCCCCAGTAGCGCTGCCGGGAAATGCCCCAGTCGCGCAGGCGGAACTGCACCTTCTTCTCCCCCAGGCCCTTGGCCGCGAGATCCGCGGCGATGGCGTCAACCGCCGACGCACAGCCCAAGCCGTCGTATTTCCCGGAGTTGACGCAGACGCCGCGCTGTTTGTCGGCGTACCACTCCTGCCAGCCTTCAATTGAAAAGTTTTCGCCCGGCACGGCGATCACCTGCCGGATCGGCAGGCCGTACTTCCTGGCAAAAGCGAAGTCGCGCTCGTCATGCGCCGGCACCGCCATCACCGCGCCGTCGCCGTAACCCATCAGCACGTAATTGCCGATCCATACCTCAACCTGTTCGCCGCTCAAGGGATGGGTGACGAAAATGCCGGTCGGCAGGCCCTTTTTCTCCATCGTCGCAAGGTCCGCCTCGGCGACGCCGCCGCGCTTGCACTCTTCGACAAAAGCCGCCACCTGCGGGTCGCGCGCCGCCGCATAACTGGCCAGCGGATGCTCGGCGGCGACGGCGCAGAAGGTGACGCCCATGATCGTGTCGGCACGCGTGGTGAATACCCACAACTGGCCGGGCTGGCCATCGAGCTCATAGGGAAAGGCGAAGCGCACACCGGTACTCTTGCCGATCCAGTTCTTCTGCATCAGGCGCACCTGCTCCGGCCAGCCATCGAGTTGATCGAGGTCGGCGAGCAGTTCTTCCGCGTAGGCGGTGATCTTCATGTAGTACATCGGGATCTCGCGCTTCTCGACCAGCGCGCCCGAGCGCCAGCCACGGCCATCGATGACCTGCTCGTTGGCCAGCACGGTCTGGTCGACCGGATCCCAGTTGACGGTCCCCCGGCGCTGGTAGATCAAGCCCCTGGCGTACAGACGGGTAAACAGCCACTGCTCCCAGCGGTAGTATTCCGGCGTACAGGTGGCGAGCTCGCGCTGCCAGTCGATGGCAAAGCCCAGCCGTTTGAGCTGGGTCTTCATGTACGCGATGTTGGCGTAGGTCCATTGCGCCGGCGGCACATTGTTCTGGATCGCGGCGTTTTCCGCCGGCATGCCGAAAGCGTCCCAACCCATCGGCTGCAGGACGTTGTAGCCCAGCATCCGGTGGAAGCGCGTGAGGACGTCGCCGATCGTGTAGTTGCGCACGTGCCCCATGTGCAGCTTGCCCGAGGGATAGGGAAACATCGACAGGCAGTAGTACTTGGGTCGGCTCGGGTCCTCGATGGCGCGCGCGGCGCCGCTGCGGTTCCAGAGTTCCTGGGCGGCGACTTCAAGCTCCGCGGGTTGATACTTTTCCTGCATGGTGGGTAACGATCCGGAAATGGGCCAAGTCGCGAATTATACGCATACGCGCCTGACGCCGCGCCGCCGGCAGCCGAGTGTTGCCGCCTCAGCGACGCGGATCGGGAGTGAAACCACCCGGAAAGGGATTCGGAGCCGGTTCGCGTTTTGGCCGCGGAATGATGCCCTGGGCGAGAAGGTTGGCGTAGCTGTCGTAATGGATGGTGAGAATCTCGGCCGCCGAGTCAGTGGCGCGGCGAAACTCGGTTAACTGCGTCGGTGCATTGATGCGTTCGCCGTGACCGGTACCGAGACGACTTTCGATCTGTCTGGTGGTGATTTCGTCACGCGCCGGTGGAGCAGCCGGGGCGGCAGCCTTGGCCGCTGCGTTCGCCACCGCCCCCGCGGCAGCACCAGGCGCATCGCGCTCACGCGACGGCATCGCCACCGCCGGCGGCGGCGCGGCCTCAGCTTCCCGGTAGACGGCCACGCCAATCACACCGACGTTCTGCGGGCGATCGGTGCGACCGGCATAGCTGTCGGCGATGCTGGTGAAATAGAACGCGGCGACGTCGTCCATGCTCTTCCGCCAGCCGGAGATCTCGGCGACCTGCCCGGCCGCCAGGACGTATCCCGACTGTGAAGTGGCGGCGGTCTGGCCGTTCAGCGCATTGATGCCGTCCACCGAGAGCACCGTCAGCACCCGGCCGGCGCTGTGATTGCGCAGCAGCACCGTATAGCGATTGCCGGGAGTGCCGGCGACATAAAGCCGGCCGCGATGCGGGTACACCTCCAGCGTCTTACCGCTGCTGCGGTCCATGACGCTGACGTCGACCAGGGCTCCGGCGTTGGCAACGGCACCGCCACCGGCCAGCAGCAGGGCGGTAAACAGGGCGACGAGTTTGTTCATGACGATCTCCAGGAGTGAGGTGGGTAGATGAGCGTGTAAACGCCGGTCGCCGGCAATCGGGGTTAAACCGGAAGTCTACTGTCGGGCGTTCGTACTTTTGCCCGCCCGGCGCAAAGCCGTCCTGCCCCGCTAGGGCCGGGAGCCGGTGCGCGCATGCCGCAACACCACGGTCACCAGCACCTCGATGTCGATCGGCTTGGCCAGGTGGTCGATCATCCCCGCCGCCAGACACTTGGCCCGCTCCTCGGCCAGGGCGTGGGCGGTTTGCCCGACAACCGGCAGCGCCGGCGCAAAGGCATGGATACGACGCGTCGCTTCGTAGCCGTCCAGGCAGGGCATCTGGATGTCCATCAACACCAGGTCATAGGTTTCGGCACCGTCGCACCGGATCTGATCGACCGCCTGCTGGCCGTCGCCCACGACGGTAACCCTTGCGCCCTCGGAAACGAGAATTTCCTCCAGGATGTACTGATTGATTTCGTTGTCGTCGGCGGCCAGGATGGTCAGACCCGCCAGCCGTGCGACGGGCGGCGCCTGCGCGTCACTTTCAGCATGGGCGGGGGCAACGACCAGCGGCGCTTCGAGACACGGCAAGCGCACCTCGAAACGGCTACCGCCCCCCGGCCGACTGCTCACCGTCAGGCTGCCGTGCATCATGTCCACCAGCCGCCTGGTAATCGCCAGCCCGAGGCCACTGCCGCCATAACGCCGGGTGGTACTGTTGTCGGCCTGCTCGAATGGGGCAAACAGCCGCGCCACATGTTCCTCGCTCAGACCAATGCCGCTGTCACTCACCTGGAACAGCAGATCTTCGCCGCTGCGCGCCGCATGCAGGCTGACTCCGCCCTGCTCGGTAAACTTGACCGCATTGGACAACAGGTTCATCAGAATCTGTTCGACCCGCAGCGGGTCGCCCAGGCAGGTGGAGGGGAGATCCGCGCGCACCTGCCATTCGATCCGGATGCCCTTCTCCTGCGCTCGCCCGGCAACCAGTTCACAGGCGTGCTCGCTGATCCGCGCGGGCGAGTACGGGATACTCTCCAGATGCAGTTTGCCGGCTTCGATCCTGGAGAAGTCGAGGATGTCATTGATGATGCCGAGCAGCAACTGACCGGATTCGAGAATGCGCGTAAACGTCGCTTCGCTCCGGCTCCCGGCCTCGGCGCGTGCGCCCAGCTGCGCCCATCCGAGGACGCCGTTGAGCGGTGTCCGGATTTCGTGGCTCATGTTCGCCAGAAACTCGCTCTTGGCGCGGCTGGCCGCTTCGGCGGCGTCACGGGCCGCGACCAGTTCGGCGGTACGGGCGGCCACCAGTTCCTCCAGGTACTGTCGGTGACGCTGCAGTTCCAGATCGACCAGCTTGCGCTCGCTGATGTCCTGGAAGGTGCCGGTAAGATAGGTGCCCTCGTCGGGGTCCTGCATCCGTCCGATACAACGCAGCTCGGCCCAGAAACTCTGCCCCGAGGCATGAAGCATGCGACATTCCAGGGTGAACGGCTCGCCCGTCTCGAGGGTGCGTTGCAGGGCAGTGCGCACCGCCGGCAGCGATTCCGGCGCGTAATAGCGCAGGCCATCCTCGAGGTCGACAGGGGGAGAGTCCAGGGGATGCCCCAGCAGGCGGTAAACCTCCTCGGTCCACTTCACGCTGTTGGTCGTCGGGTTGGCCTTCCAGCCGCCCACCTTGGCGATCGCCTGAGATTCCCGCAGGAACGCCAGCGTCTCGCGCAAGGCCAGGTCGGCTTTCTTGCGATCGCTGATGTCGCGGCACAAGGCGATCACCACATTCTCGCCGGCGACCGTGGTACCGCTGACGCTGACCTCGACGTCGAAGATCGTACCGTCGCTGCGCCGGTGGCGCGTCTCGAAGGTCCGGTCAACCTCCTTGAGGTCGGCGAAGGCCTCCCGAACCTGCGCCTCGGCCATGTTCGCCTCCCAGTCCCAGGTGTGCAGGTGAAGCACGTCCTGCGGCGAGTAACGGAGCATTTCCGCGAAGCGTCGGTTGGCCTCGACCACCCTGTGCCGCTGGCTGATGATCACGATGCCATCGCGCGAGGTGTCCATCAGCAGGCGACGACGCTCACCCGCTTCGCGCAGCGCCGCCTCAGCCGCGCGTGCCGCGGTGACGTCATGGGCGATACCCAGCACACCGATCAGCCTTCCCTGACTGTCGCACATCGGGGTCTTGGTGGTTTCGAACAGACCGCGGTAGCCACCGTCAGCGAAATCCAGCCACTCCTCGTTGACCCGGGGCTGCCCGGCGGCAATCGCCGCCAGGTCATTGGCGCGAAAGAAGTCGGCGAGGACCGGTTCGACAAAGTCATGGTCGGTCCTGCCGACGATAGCGCCTTCCTTGGCGCCGAACAGCGCCTCGAAGCGCGGGTTGCAAGCCAGATACACGCCTTGCGGGTCCTTCAGCCACACCAGGTCCGGAATGGTGTGGATCAGGGTCTTGAGAAATCCTCGCTCGCGTTCGAGCTCGTCCTGGGCACGGCGGCTCAGGGTGACGTCGCGAAACGACCAGATGCGCGCCCGCTCGCCGCCGATGCGCATCGCAGCCGAATAGCGTTCGAACACCCGCCCATCCCTGAAGTGCAGGCTGTCCCAGGAAGTCGCGTCGGATTCGTACAGGGAATTCACCTGATGCTGAAAACTCTCCGGATCGACCAGCTGTTCGACGACAAAGGCCAGCAGGCGCTCGTCCGCATGCAGGGCCAGCAATTCCTCAGGAACCCGCCACATTTCCTGGAAGCGCCGGTTATAGGTGAGCACCTGGCCCGCGGCGCCGACCACCAGAATGCCGTCGGCGGTCGCATCGAGGGTGGCGCGCAGCATCGCTTCGCTTTGCTGCACGGCCTGCCGGGCAGTGATGCGCTCGGTGATGTCGCGGGCGAAACCGACGGTGCCGATGACCTTGCCGTCGACGGAAACCGGCGATTTGAAGGTTTCGATCCACGCACGGCGACCGGCCTCCTCGATTTCTTCCTCGACGATCCTGGAATGGCCGCTTTCGAGGACCGCACGGTCGTCGGCACGATAGCGATCGGCAAGGTCGGACGCCCAACAGTCGAAATCGCTGCGGCCCACCAGATCCGCCGGCTGGCCTTTTCCGGTCGCTTCGGCGAAAGCACGGTTGACCGCCAGAAAGCGGCTGTCCCGGTCCTTGAGCCAGACCAGGAAGGGGAAGTTGTCCAGCACCGCCCGCTGGTAGCGATCCCGCAGCAGCATTTCGTACTTGAGTTGCGCCAGCGGGCCGACGTCACGCGCGATTCCCAGCAGCGCATCGTGCCCGTCCCAGCTTCCCCGAACGACGCGCGCATCGACCACCAGCGGGTCGCCGTCGGCGCGCTGCAAATGCAGCACGCAGCCCTGGCAGTTGCCGGCCAGCATTTCCGCCAGGGACTGCCGGGCTTCGGTACGCTGCACGGGGGAGTGCAATTCAAGCAGTTCGCGCCCGATGAACTCGTCGCCACAACCCAGGCTTCTTCTGGCTGCCGGATTGAGGTGGCGTACGCGACCTTCGAGGTCCAGGACGAACACCAGATCCGGGATGGCCTGAAACAGGCCTTCCAGGTTTTGATGCCGGGTGGCCACTCGCGAACGCGCCGACAGGCGCTGCCGGAGCCGCTTGAACTGGCGGGCCAGACCGCTCAGCATCGCGACGGTCGACCGCAGCAGCCTGGCCGAGTGACCGGCGCCGCCGACCGGTGCTGGACTGACGCGCACCCAGGTGTTACCCAGGGATACGGCCAGAAGACCGCACACTTTTCGCGAGCCGCTGATTTATTCCTTGAGAACAATCGCTTGATGATACTTACCGGGAGAAGTGAGCGGAAACTGCAACGACCAAGTGCGGAGTGTAGGAGCTGTCGCAACAGCGGTCAATCGCGCATCCTGACACGCACGGCTGCGAACGCCTCCGGATCGCGGCAGAACCCTGCCGGCACCACCGGCGCAACCTCCCGGGACGACGCGCTCGCCGGTGTCGCCGGCACAGACAATACGCGAGCACCTCATGGACGCAGGTCCTCGGGCAAGGGGTAGTCCGGGTATTCGCGACGGAACTCGCGCAACTGCCGTTCGGCCTCCTGAAGATTGCCTTCGCGTCGGAGGGCACGGATTTCATCGAGCCAGACGCTCGCCGTGCGGACGGCTTGCGCCCGCGATTTCGCCAGCGCGGCCGCCGGCACTCTGCCGGGAGCGGCAGCCAACGGCGCTTCGGAACGGTTGCCGGTGACCGTGCCGGCGACGGCGGGGGCAACGTCCGTACGCTCGGAGCGGGTTGCAGCCGGCTCTGTCGCCGGCGGTGCGGGTTTCGCCGCTGCCGCGCTCGAAACCCGCTCGGCAACGCTCTCGGGCTTCACCTCGCGGTCGCGCTCGCCGACCCCGGTCGACGCTGGCCTTGCCTGCTGCCGCGTTTCGGCCTGCCGATCCGACAGGGCGCCAGCCGCCCTGGCCGGCGAGGGAGGCGCGACCGCGGCAGCGGGCCTGGCTTCCGGATCGGCAAACTTCGCCGGCGGCGCAGCGGCCGGCGCCGGCGCGACTTGCGGACCGGGAACCGCAGGCACGAACCCGTCTCCCGGTGGCGGCTGTTGCAGCAGGGAAAGCGTCAGGGTCAGCACCAGCGTCGTGGCCAGCGCCAACGGCGTACGCCAACGCCGCCACCAGCGGCCGCGGTCGGCGCCCGGCGACCGTTCACCCGCGCCAAGCGCCGCCTTCGCGGCGGCCAGAATCCGCTCGTCGATAGCCTGCGACGGCTCGTCGGTCGCAAACTGCCGATACAGTCGCGAGAGCGGAGGATCACTCGGGAAATTCTGAAGCGGTTCGGTCATAAGAGATCCTGCAGCGAGTGCCTGAGCTTGCTCAGCGCGTAACGCAAACGGCTCTTGGTCGTTTCGCGACCGCAATCGGTCGCGGCGGCGATTTCTTCCAGGGTCAGCCCACCCTCCTCGGCCAGCAGAAAGACATCGCGCTGGGCAGCCGGCAGCGCCGCCAGCGCCAGACTGATCCGTTCGGCCACCTGCTGCCGCTCATGCACGGCATGCGGCGTCTCGTGGCTGGGCGCCGGCAGCGTGGCCAGCAGATCATCCGGACCATCGGCAGCGGGGTCACCCGCGTGCGGCGCAAACTGCAACGGCAACTGGTGCGCGTGCTGTCGATAGTGGTCGATCAGGCGATGACGCGCGATCCGGAAGATCCATGTCGAAAAGCGGGCCAGCGGTTCGTAATGGGCGCGTGCGTTGATCACCTTGATCCATACCTCGTGGTACAGTTCTTCAGCCAGCGTCGGATTGCCGCATTGCCGGGCCAGATAGCGATGGAGCGGGCCGCGGTAGCGGCCGTAGAGCGTCGTGAACGCATCGGCGTCACCGGCGCGGTAGGCCAGCATCAATCGTTCGTCGCTCCACTCTCCGTGCATTCCGGCAGTCTAGCCGCTGTCCGGGCAAACGCAAGTCCCGCCCGTGTCGCTTACTTTCGAGGAATCTGCGAGGCGTTCGAGTCCATGCAAGACTCCCCGATCCGACTCATGAAGATGAAGATTCCACCTTTTCCCAAGATCCAGCCCAGTCGCCAGATGGAGCGAGGCCACGGCCTGCATGGCGCCGGCTGTCCAACCCGAGCGTCCACCGGCCCATGAACAACCCCTGGCTTGAGATTCCACTCTCGGACTACGAGTCCCACATGTCGCTGCCAAGCATTGCTCAGGATGCAATGTTGGCAGCCCAGTTCGCCGACGCCTTGCGGCAGTTCTCGCCGGAGTCGGTGGCGGTGATCGGCTGTGCCGGCGGCAACGGCTTCGACAGGATTCCCTGCGCAACCAAGCGGGTGGTAGGCGTCGACATCAACCCCGACTATATCGCTGTCGCATCCTCTCGCTATCTTGGGCGTGTTCCTGGCCTCGAATTCCATGTTGCCGACATTCAGGCTGGTGCGTTGCCATTCGCCCCCGTCGACCTGGTTTACGCTGCCCTGGTGTTCGAGTACGTCTCGCTGCCTGCGGCATTGGCCAATCTGTCGCGGGTGTGTCGTCCCGGTGCGCGTTTGGTCTCGGTGCTCCAGCAGCCATCGACACAGGTACATGCATTGTCACCCTCGCCGTATCAGAGTATTCAAGTGCTCGCCCCACTGATGCGGCTGATTCCTCCTGCGGAGCTGGCCGAATGTGCCGCCTCGTTCGGCTTCACGCTGGAGCTGGAAAACACGCAGGTGCTCAAGTCAGGGAAAGCGTTTGCCATTCAGGTCTATCGCCACGCCGACGGCTAACGAATGAGCCTGCCTGCAACCAGGTTGACATGATGCACATCATATGAGATTTTTTCGCATGATAGACATCATGTGAAAACCCATGGCCAGTCGATCCGATCTCAAAGAAGCTTCACTGCGGCGCATTTTGACGGCGGGCGCCTCCCGTCTGCGTGTCGAAGGGCTTGACGGTGCCGCCATCGCCCCGGTGATGAACGAAGCGGGACTGACGCATGGCGCGTTCTACGCGCATTTCAACAACAAGGACGAGTTGGCTGCGGCGGCCTTTCGCTTCGCCTTACTCGACAACCGGCCGCGCTGGACAGGGCAGGCCACTAAAGAGTCCTGGCCGAGCCGGCTGGTGCGACTCGGCAAACGCTATTTGACGATGGCGCATCGCGATGACCTGGCCGACAGTTGTGCGCTGGCCGCGCTGGCATCGGATGCGGCGAGAAGTGCTCCTGGTTTCAAAATGGTCTACGAGGAAGAGTTGCGCAAATCGTTGCGCGCCATCTGCATCCCTCACGACGACGGAAACCTGATCGATCCGGAACGCCTCGACGACGCCGTAGCCTTCATGGCTTTGTGTGTCGGCGGCATTTCTCTGGCCCGCGCGGTCGACGACCCGGTTTTTGCCCAACACATCCTCGAAGTTTGCCGGCAAGCGGTCGAGCGAATGGCCCCGCCGGACAATGCATCGCCAACCCACGCGGAAGGGCCCGATCATGCAAGAACCCGAGACAACGCTCGAAACGACGAGTATTGATGATTTCCCGCTACGGACCTACGAGAAACTGCGCTACGTCGATACCGACCGCCAAGGCCACGTCAACAACGCCGTCTTTGCCAGCATGCTGGAAACCGGTCGTGTGGAATTGCTTTACAGCCCGGATCGACCATTGGCCGATCCGCAGTGCTCCTTCGTGATCGCCCGACTGACCCTCGACCTTCACGCCGAAATCACTTGGCCCGGCCGAGTCGATATCGGGACACGCACCGGCAGAATCGGTCGCAGTTCCCTTACCCTCGAACAAGGGCTGTTCCAGAACGGCCATTGTGCGGCGACGGCTACCACGGTGATCGTCCATGTCAATGGAACGACGCGCCGTTCGCAAGCCTTTTCCGACGTCGCCCGGCAGGCGTTTGAATCGCTGCTGTGACGGCGATTTATCATCACCCTGAGGAACGCCTGATGATGAATGCCTTGCTGCTGACGCATGCACGCCAATACGTTGGGCCCGGAGTGGTTCCAGTCGTACTCCGGGAGCAACACCGGCTGGTTTGTCACGATACCGGCTTTGCCGACCCCGACGTCGCCCGGAATTTTGAACTCGCGCACGCGGGCGCCGTGGCGCTGCGCGAGCAAACGCCTGATGGCATTTCCGAGGAGCTGAAAGAACGCGGGCTCGAGATCGCTGCGGTGATTTCCAACGATGTCTTTCCCAATACACCGTTACCAATAGAAGAGGTCTCGCTCGAAACACTGCGCCAGAGCGTGGAGGCCCTGCTGATCTTTCCGTATCGTCTGACGCAGCTTCTGTTGCCGCCGATGAAGCTGGCACGTCGCGGCACCTTCGTGTTCATCACCTCCGCGCGCTATCTGCAGCCTGAACCCGGGTTTTCCGTAGCCACCTCGGTACGTGCCGGCACAACGGCCTTCGCGTTGGCGTTGGCGAAAGAAGCGGCGCCGTTCGGCATCCAGGTGAATGTCGTGGCACCGAACTACCTGTACAGCGAAGCCTATTATCCGCGTGCGCGATTCATCGACGACCCTGCCGGACGCCGGGAAATCGCGAGCAAGGTGCCGATGGGGCGTCTCGGCGAACCGCGGGAAATCGGCGAATTGATCGAATTCCTGGCTTCCGGGCGTTCCCCATTCACCACCGGTCAGGTAGTCAATTTCAGCGGCGGATGGCCATAGGTCACCAACAGTCGCGCCGCAAGTCATGGATAGTAATCGGGACGTGCCGCGTGGCGATCCATGCGCCCATTGGCCGACGATATGCGGGGGCGGGGTGAGGCCATACTCCGCGGCGGCACGCTGCCGGATTTGGGCGGGCCCATGGTGGAGCATTACCAATTCCCGACCTCACGGTGCAGGTGCGGTGGGTGGACGGAACCACGAGCGGGCCGCTCTACTGGAGCCTTGATTCGGGCAATAATCTGGCAGATACCAGCCCGGTGCTCTACCCGGCACCCTTGCCCTGCTCGGCCTGGCCGTCGCAGGTATCGCGGCGTCCCGCCGGCGCCGGTGATAGTCGGCTTTGATCGCACGGCAACCCCGCCCCGGCGGGGTTTGTTGCGTCTGCGGGCGGCTGCAGTTCCTGGGTATCAGGCATCCGCAGTGTGACCCATTGGTCGCCGCCGGCAAACGACAGCCGCGGCAGCTTCTCGCCGGCCGTCACGCGCACCGGCCACTCGCCGGGATCGTGGCCGGTGATCATCCTGGTGTCCGGGTGCACGATCCGCGGCCGGAGGTTCAGGCCATTGCCGTTCGCATCGGCGAAGCCCTGGACCGCGACGTGCCGTGACCGCTGCGGGGACTTCTCGAATGGTGATCATGGTGATGGTTGTGGCGAGGCATACGGCCGCCGATGGGTGGGCAGTTTGCGAGGGTGGCGAAGTGCATCCGCAGCGCACTCAAGCCACAGGCAATGGATATCCGTGCGCTCCGGAACCCAGTGAGAAACTGATTGTCATCATTACGAGTGCGCCCGATCCAGCCGGGCAACTCCAGCGCCATTTGGCGGAATTCAGCCAGGAAGTGATCGAGAACAACGCCGCCCAGGAGCGAAAGTGCAGAAAGCGCAGGCCAACGTGATGACCAGTGCCGATAACGACCATGGCTTCACAGGCTCGATTCCGAATCTTTATGAGCAGCATCTGGTGCCGTTGATTTTCGAGCCCTATTCCGCACACCTGGCGAACCAGTTGGCGGAGCGATCGCCTGGCCGTGTGCTCGAGATTGCGGCCGGCACCGGGGTCGCCACCCGCAGTCTGGCATCCCTGCTTCCCGAAAACGTCTCGATCGTCGCCACGGACCTGAATCAGCCGATGCTGGACCAGGCGGCTGCGATCGGAACCAAGCGTCCTGTAGAGTGGCGCCAGGCAGACGCCATGCAATTGCCATTTCCTGATGGTATGTTTGACGCCGTTGTCTGCCAGTTCGGAGCGATGTTCTTTCCCGACAAAACGAAGGCGTTTGCGGAGGCACGTCGAGTGCTCCGGTTGGGAGGTGTTTTGATGTTTTCCGTGTGGGATCGGATCGAAGAGAACGAGTTCGCCGACACCGTGACGCAGGCACTGGCGTCAATGTTTCCACAGGACCCGCCGCGCTTCCTGGCCCGTACGCCACATGGCTATCACGATCGTCCAAGCATCGCTCGAGATCTTGCCAACGGCGGGTTCACCGCGCCGCCTCGGATCAGCACGGTTGCCGCGCGCAGCCATGCAACATCTTCCCGCGACCCGGCGGTCGCCTACTGCCACGGCACCCCATTACGGAACGAGATCGAGGCGCACGACGCCTCTCGGCTTGGCGAGGCAACCGACGTCGCGGCGGCGGCGATTGCCCGGAAATTTGGCCGCGGGACTGTTGAAGGCAAGATTCAGGCACACATGATCATCATCGAAAACTGATGGTCGCAAATCGAGCGCGTTGCGCTCTACCCCCGGGTGGCCACACACATGACATCCGCTGCATCAGTAACCCGACGTTGGACTTTGCGGACCGTCGCAAGTATCGTCGTGCGTCAATGACTGCTTTGCGGGGACCGGCTTCAAGGGATACTATCGGGCAACTCGGTCTGACCGGTCATTGGCCTCTTGATGGGTCAGAACGGCTGCAATGGAATGCTCAGCAGCCATAGGTATTACACCTTCACCCTCCGCATTCAGGCTACGCTGCAAGGTCCGCGGACTCATCGCCAAGCGCTGCGCGATCACGTCTAGACTGGCCGTACCCTGCGCCAGAAGGTTGCGAATCAACGGCGCCACGCGTTCAGGCAGCTCATCCTGATAGAGATTGTCGAGGCGTTGAACTTGTTCCTGCATCAAACGCCGCAATTCCGGATCAGCATTCGAAATAGGGCGGATCAAACAATCTGCGGCAAATGTAATGGAATTTTCGGGCGCATTGAAACGAGGCATGACGCCCAGCAGATCCCGATAAATGTTGATGGGTTCCTGGGGTGGCATTCGGATCGAGATGCTTTTCGCCTCCCATTGGGCGCCACAGAGAGAACGCATAACCCGGATGCCAAGGCTGAAGGCCCGCTCGACCTCCTGGCGCAAGCTGGCATCATGGCCTGGAGGCTGTTGGTATACGAAACTGGCGCTGTCGGACCCGACTTTCAGGCTGACCGGGCTGGTCGTCAAGTATAGTTAGGACCCGGATTCCTTCAGCGAAATTTCCAGGGAGATGCCGCGCTATGGCCGCCAGTGGCATGGGGTGGCAGGACGATAGTTTGCCATGGCTTCCATGAAGCTTGGTATGGGAGACGAATTCAAAAGGAGGTCAAGAAATGCACATTGGCATTCAAGGAAAAAAAGACTTCAGGATGCCGGCGGTGATCTTCGCGCTGACCTCGACCGCACTGTCGCTGCCAACTTGTGCGACAGCCGCGAGCCTTGGTGGACAAGTGCTTGGAGGCGGCGCCCCGATCGCCAACTCGACGGTGACCCTGTGGGCTACCAGCGCCGGCGCCCCGAAGCAACTCGCACAAGTCCTCAGCGGCGCCGATGGCCGCTTCATGCTGACGGCGCCCACGGCCCATGCCGATTCCAGTCTCTATCTGGTCGCGCAGGGTGGTCAGCCAACGGCCAACAAGGCCGCTGGCAACAACCCGGCCATCGCCATGATGACGGTACTCGGCAGCAAACCGCCGGCCAGGGTCACGATCAACGAGTTCACCACCATCGCCTCCGTATGGACCCACAACCAGGTCGTCGACGGCAAGGTCATCAAGGGTTCCTCGCTGGCCCTGCGCATCACCGCCGGCAATGTACCCAACTTTGTCGATCTCGCCACCGGCGGTTGGGGCACGACCATCCAGGATCCGCTCAACAGCAGCCAGACGCCGACAATGGCTAATTTCGCGACGCTCGCCAGCCTGCTCGCCGGCTGCGCCACGCAGGTCGCTGCCGATGCCTGCACCAAGCTGTTCGCCGCGGCGACCACACCCGCCGGGGCGGTGCCGACCGACACGTTGGCAGCCGCTGAGGCCATTGCCCGGAGCCCTGCGCATCAGGCGGACAGGATCTTCGCACTGCTGGATCAGTTTTACCCGGTGCCACAAGGCAAGAAAATGCGCGCCACGCCTTTCCTGCCCTACCTGACATTCGCACCAAGTGCCTGGGTGTTTCCGCTCAAGTTCGCCGGGGGGCGGGATTAGCGGCGGCGGCAAGTTGATGTTCGACAGCCAGGGGAATGTCTGGGTCGGCAACAATTTCATCGTCGGCGCGCAGAACCAGTCCATCCTCTGGAACGGCAATCTGTCCAAGTTCGCCCCCAACGGCAAGGCGCTTTCACCGATCACGACAGGCTTTAGCGGTGGCGGTCTGTCCGGCGTCGGCTTCGGGCTGGCAATCGATGCACAGGACAATATCTGGCCGAGCGGCTACGCCAGCCAGAACCTCACCAAGTTTGATTCAGCCGGCAAGCCGCTGTCTCCGCCGGATGGCTGGAACTTCAACGGCCAGCTTGGTGAAATGCAGGGCATCATCGTCGCGCCCAATGGCGACATCTGGGCGGTCGATGAAACCAGGAATCAAATCGTTCATCTGCCCAAGGGTGATCCGTCCAAGGGGCGCATATATTGTCAGAATCCAAGCAAAGACCCGCTGAAAAACCCGTGCGGCCTGTTCGCGCCGTTCCATCTGGCCATTGATCAACAAGACTATATCTGGGTCAGCAACAGTATTGGCTCTTCCGTCATCCGCTTCCACGTATCCGATCCGACCAAGGTCGAGAAATTTGACGTCGGCTTCAGCGGTAGTGGGATGGCAATTGACAGCCAGGGGAACGTATGGCACGCGGAACGTTTCGGCACTTCCGAACGCGGGCGACTGAAGATCATCGAAATGATGGCAGCGTACGTCATCAAAGGCGAAAAGGCGGCGACCGAATCGCTGGTACATAACCTTTCCGCGCAGAAGGCGGGCTACTTCGAAGGCGGGAGTGTCTCGGTGCTGCGTCCAGATGGCTCCAAGGCGCTCTTCTCGCCGGTTACCGGCAAGGGATTGGCTGGCCCTTGGGCCGTGGCCATCGATGGCAATGACAATGTCTGGGTGTCCAACCTGGTTTCCGACTCGACCGGCATCGTGCAGTTGTGCGGTGTGCGCAGCGAAACCTGTCCGCCGGGAATGAAAACCGGTGATGCCATTTCGCCGCCGGGCGGCTATGTGGGTGGCGGAATGCAGCAGCTGGTCGATATCGGCGTCGGACCGGCCGGCGATGTCTGGGTTACGAACAATTGGGACATCGACGCGGCTGCGTTCGGCAATGCCTCTGAAGCGCTGAGTACCCGCGGTGCCGGTCAGGGCGTCGTAGTTTTCTTTGGCATGGCCAAGCCGGTGAAGACGCCGCTGATCGGGCCACCGCGTCAGCCGTAATCACCTGCCCCCCGTTCTGCAACCGGGAGACTTATCTATCGATGGAGTATCCAACAAATAGGGGAGAATGAAGACGAAAATTGGCATTTTATTGGTGTGAGGTTCCCGCTGCATTTCGTCTTCCAACCCTCGCGAAGGTCGTCACCATTTTTATATGTGGGAAGGTCAAATTAGAAAGGGGCGCTAAGTGTGATGTTGACTGCCGAGTTTTTCGCCCCTGGCTGACTGATCGTGGCTGAAGCGCCAAAACCCAGCCGCATGCCATGGCTCAATTCGGCATTGATGCCGGCAAGCAATGTTCCATATCCTCCCGTCCGGTTGGCCGTCGAAATCTCCATGGCAGAATTGCCACCGACAAAACCAGCGCTATAGCTGCGCTCATCTTTCTTGTGCTCGTAGTCATAGCTGAGTTGCGCATAGGGACGAACATTGACTTCTGCCCAGCGGGTTTCGGCCGCCACCTGCCAGCCGAGTCGCGAACGCAACGACTCGCGGGTCTGATCTCCAAAGGTCATTGCGGTCAGGCTGTTTGATTGTTCGCTGAAACCATCCACGTTCACGCGTTCCCAAGCCAGACCAACGAGAGGGCCGTGGATGATATCGCCATGCGTGAAGTGATAGCCGATCTGTCCTTTCACCCCAGACTGGTGTCCGCGCGTATCACCACGTTCGCTGGTGTTGAATGAGCCAAGGCTAATGTTTCTTTTGCTCGCGTAATCAAGCCAGGAATAAGTGGCGATTCCGTTCGCGTAGAACGATCCGAACTTATATGAAGCAAAGGTCGAAAGTGACCAATCGTTATATTTGACCGTGCCCTGGCTGTTCCCCAAGTCAAACGGTGCATTGCCGTACCCCAGAGTGATACCACCAAACAGTTGCTCGGCAAAGGCCTTTTCATAACCGATGATCAGGCTGCCGCCAGAGCCATCTGCGGAAGGCACTCCGGCATAAGCCTCTTTTTGCGAATTGGCATAATCACCTGTCACGAAAAAACCCTGGCCTTTGTAGCCGTAGTTCTGGAATTCATTGAGCCGGCCATCAATCGATCGCCACTGCGCACCTGAGCGCCCCAGCGGGACTTGCGACATCAGACCCACTCGGCTGGCACCTTCCAGCGAGGTGTATATCCAGTCAGAGATGATGCGGTGAAACTTGGCTGAAGGATGCCGTACATCGGCAAACAGATAACCTCCCGTACCTGCGGGGGGAGAGCAACCCAGGGAAACTGTTGGAAGAGGACCGCAGGCGGGATCTGTGGTGTTGGTAAATCCGTAAGCCATGGGGTTGGAAATAACGGTGTTCAGCAATCTCCCGGTATTGAAATAGAGTAGATTTTTGCCAGCCAGATCCGCGTCCAGTGTTGCGTCAAACGTCGTCACAAGATTTCCGAGCAACACCTGGTCCGCGGGGGTCTGTAGTGCGGCAATGGGTGCTTTGGTGAGGTCCATAATCCCGATTACGATCAGATTGCGTGCACCGGCTGACTGCAAGCGCACAATTTGCGCGGTCAGATCATGCGCCGCAGTGACGATGCCTGGAATAGCGCCAGCACCACCAGAGAGTTGGGTAAAGACGTCGTTATGTCCTCCCGAAATAGCGTAGAGGGCTTTTGAAGCCAGCGGTCCACGGGCAAGGATGTCGTTAACCTGGCCGCTCACGGGCGGAATATTGATGCCTTGACCCGCCGCCGCCGCATTGATCAGAGCGCTACCCACTGCAAAATTGTTGCCATTCCCGATGCCATTAAAAGCATAAGGACCAGGACCCGTGCCAGCCGCCGCGTATGCCGGTGTAACCGATTTGCCATAACTTGCACCAAGATTCTGAGACCAGACTGTTCCTGGGTTGGTGGAAAAATGATCATTGACCCCAACCAGAGGAGCATAGACCCCTGAATCGGTGAGGCTGTCGCCAAAAAAGAAAACACTGGAATAGCTTCCAGCCTGGGCCCCCGTAAGCATACCCGCCATCAATAAAGTAAATGCAGTACCTTGCTTCACCGAAAAACCGTGGCAATAGAACACCTGGTAAATCCTTTCACGAAATATTTATCCAATCAAAATGGCGAATTTGGCTGGCCTCGGAACTTTCTGCTCCCGTCAGGAAGAGGTTATTCCTGCAAGCCGGGCAGGTGAGTACCTAGGGCTATAGTATACACGCAAGCGCGCCAATGACGGTTTTGGGCAAATCCAGGCCTGGTTCGGCGCCGCTGACGTGAAGTTTAGCTCCAGCAGGTTCGGTTCCTCCGGCAGGGGCTGCGCACAGAACTCTTCGTTGCCTTGTAGCGCCGTTTGTGCCACGCATGAAGACCGTTCTCACGCATCAGCCACTCGACGCGTTCCTGACTTGCCGGGTGTGGTAGCCCATTTCCTGGAAGACGAAATTTCGGGGGATCCTCACTTCCGAGCTTTATGTAATATCAATATAGCGCTTCCTCGACCTTCCGCAAGGACGTTGTTATGGTGATATACTTTCTGAGGTTAAAGGTCGTTAACTTTCAGGTTAGGCAAATGAACCAATGAGGAACATTCGCGTTCTCGTTTTTGGTGCAACTGGCACCGGCAAGACGAGTCTCTGCAATACACTGACCGGAAGGAAACGGCCAACCGACAACGGCGCAAGAGGTATCACAGCGAAATCTCATCTCTACCCCGCGTTCCAAACCGATGATTGCCGGATTGAGATAATTGACACCGTCGGCTTGCACGAAAGCAGTCACGGCACTGTCCCTGCAGAACAAGCTGTCGTTGAACTCATAGATCTGCTCGAAAAGGCGCGCGATGGATTCAGTCTGCTGGTTCAGGTCACTCGCGCATCCCGAATCACCAAGGAGCACGACGAGGACTACAAGTTCTTTGTCGAGAAAATGACTCAAGGCAATATCCCGGTAATCCTGGCCGTTACCGGATGCGAAAACGAGTATCCGATGACTTCCTGGGTTGATAGGAATCAGGAAGCTTTTTCCCGATTTGCTTACAAAGAACTTGTCCCAACCTGTTTCGCATCTGGTGGTCCCATGGAAGAATTCTTCGCACCCCTCAGATTGCAATCGCGGGAACATCTACTCGGTTCGATCATCCACAACGCGCTTGTTGAGCCACGCAAGCTCTACGGTACCGGCACCAGCAGTTCGTTTAACCAATCGTTAACCCGAATCTGGAATGAATTCGTAGCAGTAACCGGTCTACCTAAAAAGTACAGACGGCAGGTCAACGAATCAGCCTACACACTGATGAAGCGCCTTGGCGTACCTCAGGCAATTGCCGATACCGCCATCAAGCACATACCGGATCTCCATGAAGAACTGGGCAACAAATCGCCGGTTCCAGGCGGGGGAAAGCTCTTGCGCAAGCTCTCTGAACTATTCCTCAACAGGCTTTCCAATGGCACCCGCAAGAATGACTGACGGGAATCAACAAGCCATGCATGTCGTTTCGTGTGGAAACGACATGGACCCCAATTTACCAATCAATATCTAGTCTGAACTGGCAGATAGACAAAGAGACTTATGGCCACTTGTGAAGAAACCGGATGCATTGTCGAGTTTGGTGTGCTGAACCATAGATACATCTGTTGCGTGTGCTCGAAGGAATTTTGCGACGACCATGCCTGTAGCTCTGCCTATTTGATGCAATTCGGAGGGTTGCATTATCCGGACATTGAAAAGGTTCTGAACGAGAACGGCTATATCTGTCAGACCTGCTTTGCCAAGGCCGGCCCGGGCCTCCAAGCTCATGCAAAAGGCCTGTTTCGGAGAACCTGTTCTCACCCCGAGTGCGATGTTTCATTAAAAAACATCTTCAACAGAAAGTTCTCCTGCCTCTCTTGTGGACAATGGTATTGCCGAAGTCATTGCAAACTGGGAAAAAATGAAGTGTCCAATGCCTGGTTGCACGAGCATACACATTTTCCGTTGGCCGAGATGGTCTGTACATTATGCCATGAACAAAAGAGCGCCAAATTTCTTGCGCCCCACTACCCTGAGCACCCGAAGTCTCAATCGCTGAAGCTGTTGGCCGGCTCGGAAAAAGGGCCGAGAACCGCGATTCTCGTGCACGGCATTCTTTCCGATTTCAAAGCATTGTCGGGTTTGGCCAACGCACTGGTTTCTCGTGGGGGGTTTGATTCCGTTTGGGCCTTCGATGATATTGCCTATCATGGCCGTGTGAATGAGGCCAAGGCGCTGAGTGTTGCAGATATCCCCATAGGTTTTGATGGCGCGTTGAAAGCACTGATTTCCTCCATTGGGGCCAAAGCGCTCCAGGTAATCAATCTCCCTGCCTATATCGTTGAAGGGGCTGCGAGGAACCTATTTCTGAACCTTGATTTTCTGGGTCAGACGGATGTCACGGTCATTGGCCACAGCCTTGGCGGTGTTGTAAGTCGCTGCATGGTTGAGACGTATGACGTGTCCCCTTTCCTCCGCTCTGTTGTGACCCTGGCGAGCCCGCATTATTTGTGGCTATTAGCCCAGCGCAGCAATCTTCAGTACTGGAAGGGCCTGCCAAGTCCAGATGTCAAGTATTTGGCAGTATTAGGCAAGGGGGACTGGGTCTCGCGAGAAATGTACTCCAACTACACGGCTGATGACCGACTCTACGGAAATCTTACCAAGGTACTGATCAAGGGCGACCATACGTCAATTCATGGCCAACCCTTCGGCACTTACGTACCAGAATTAATCAAGGGGTTTCTCGATGAGTTCCATGGATTCTACATTCAGGTTCAGGGAGGCAAGCCGTACTTGCGCTATGCCCCTCTACATGGAAATTCAGGAGAACAGGTCGTTTCCTTCCCGCAGGGGAGATGGCTTGAATTCACTCCATCAAGTTCATGAAACGGGCTGCTGCGGATTTGGGTGCAGCCTGCCCAAATTGAACACGTCGTTGAACAGCGTTTTTTTCGTAGTGACGTGTCTATCTCTCTCGACTGGACGAGGCTTCGCCAGGACCATCACGACACTGTCAAGCAACCCGATTCAACCAGGGCGTCAGCAAGGCCAGGAAGCCGGCAGAGACTGCCCAGTGTTCTTCCCGGACCACGGCCGGCCTGCGCATGTACTGCTGACCATCGAGGAATACCTGAAGCTGAGCAGCAGGCTTCCGGGAACCGGCGATCCGGGGCTTCGCTCCTCCTGATCTGGCTTGATCTGGCCGCCGGTCCTGCGTCCTTCGCTGCGGAGCGCGGCGTCGTATGATCATCGAGTTGCCACGTGAAGATCGCACGGCACCGATGAAACCAGACGCTTGAGCGGAGCCACGATGGAATTCCATCAAGCCGTTCAGAATCGAGCTATACGGACGGCGGCGGTGATCAGGCAGTTCCTGCCGACGCCGAGCGTCGGCAACGTGACGGTCGAAAGTCTGTTCGGCCTATCGCAAACCCTCGACGAACTGGCACAACGACGCGACGATGCGCTGGCAGATTTCGAGGCAGCGGGAAATGCGGAGAATCAGGGCTTCGTCGCCCTCCGGGCTCTGACGCTGCCGAAGGCGGCGCAGGCCAGCCTCGAGGACGGCATCGACGCAGCTCGACCTGCTCTCCTACAGATCGTTGCGAGGATGCCGCTCAGGAAGCCTTGCCCGTTTCGCTAGGCTTCCCGAAAGCCAGCCGGGAGCTTAGCTCCGGCGGCGAGCCGAGGCCAGGCCAGCCAGACCCAGCAGGGCAAGCGCAAGGGTGCCGGGGATTGGTACCGCGTGCTCGTCGAAACTGACCGTAGTGAGGATGACGCCACCGGCACCGCTTGCCGATCCCGGCAGGACACCGCTGTTGCCCGGATCAAACACCGCTTTCCCGATCAGGCCGAGGCCCGCCAGGTTAAGGGTGTACCACTCAGGCTCGCTCGGTCCGCCGAACTGCGGGGTCGTGAAATAACCCAGGAAGTTGCTGGTACCGAATTCGTAGAGCGAAACACCAAAGGCATCGAGATCACCGCCACCATCGCCGGCGCGCAGAGACAGGGAGGAAACCCCGCTGGAGAAGCTCAGCGTAATATCATTCGCGCCGCCAAAACCGTCATAGATGCCCGCCCCATAGGCGCCGGTGTAGATCAAGGTACCCGCTTGCCCGGTAAAGGTCACGCCACTGAACGTGGAACCTTGAACGCTCTGGCCTTCAGCCAGGCCCAGGGAGCCGAAATTGATCACCGTTGCCGAGGCGTTGGCCGAAGCAAGAACCACTGCGCCAAGCAAGGCGCTCATAGCAAGTTTTTTCATCATTACCCCCAAGAGTGAAGTTGCAATCCGCAAGTCAAACTGTTCAATTGACGACCATCTTCCCGTCTACGTATTTGTTGCCCACTGGCCGAAACCTGGAGTCAGGCGATGCAAGCACGGCCGCGGGAATTCCTGTGCGCCCACCAACCTTTCGCAAGAATCACGCCATTGCGTGCGCAAGACATAAATGGCCATTGCATCAGAGACCTATCGCGCTGCGCCGGGGTGAAGACATCGGCAATGTAAAATTTTTCGACAGTTGGCCGTGATTCGCTGCTGTCGGGATGCTCATGGTGAGTTTCCGCCATCGCGGTGTCCTTGCCGATGGCACATTCGCGTGTTGCGGAGCGCCGCTGGAATGTACCGGGCGACTGTTCGTGCGCCACGCCAACGGCAGTTCAACCGGCAGCGTGCGCACGCTGACCATCCTCTAGCCGAGCGCGCCGGGCGGTGGCGACTGCAGCATCCGGGCACCCTGGATGCCGGCGGAACGATCCCTGATCCCGGCGTGCGCCACCGACGCCAGCAGGCGGCTGGCGTTTGCCGGGCTGCGCAGGAGGTATGCCGTCGCTTCGAGCGTCTGTTAGTCCTCCAGCGAGAGCATGACCACAGATTGTTTCCCGTTGCGGGTAATGTTCAGAGGCTCGTGGTCTTCGCAAACGCGGTCCATCGTCCTGGCCAGGTTCGCGCGCGCCGCGCTGTAGGTCATCGCATCCATTTCCAGACTCCGCTTGTACATGGTCGCATTACTGTTCCTATTGCATTTGCCTGAGGCAGAAGCAGCGGCCATGGGATGCGCCGGTCGAGCATCGCGCTTACCGCGTCGCCGGCTCGGTGACGAAGGCAATACGCACCAATCCCGCGCGCTGTGCGTCGGCGAGGACTTCGGTGACCCGCTCGTAGCGCGTGCCGCGGTCGGCGCGCAGGTGCAGTTCGGGCTGGCCGGCGGCGCCGATGGCGGCCAGCCGGGCTGGCAGTTCACCGCGCGCAATCTCCCGGCCATCGACGAAGACCTTGCCGGCGGCGTCGATGGCCACAGACACGATGCGCGGTCGGTCGTCGAGCCGGCTGGCGTCGACCCGCGGCAGGTCGATCGGCACCGCTTCGTGGAACAACGGCGCGGTGATGATGAAGATCACCAGCAGCACCAGCATCACGTCGACCAGCGGGGTGGTGTTGATTTCGGCCATCGGCTGGCTGGCACCGCTGTTTTCGAAGGAACCAAAGGCCATCGTGCCCTCCCCCTCAGCCGCCGCGGCCGGCACGCACGGCGCCGAGGTCGACCAGCTTGTCGCCTGGGCGGCCGCGCAGGCCGGTGGTCAGGTAGGCGTGCAGGTCGTGCGCGAAGCCATCGAGGCGAGCCAGCGTCAGGCGGTTGCCACGGGTGAAGGCGTTGTACGCGAGCACTGCCGGAATGGCCACGAACAGACCGGCGGCGGTCATGATCAGCGCTTCGCCGACCGGCCCGGCGACCTTGTCGAGCACCACCTGCGTCGCACCCGAGAGCCCGACCAGGGCGTGGTAGATGCCCCACACCGTGCCGAACAGGCCGATGAACGGCGCCGTCGAGCCCACCGAGGCGAGAAAGGTGAGCCCGGATTCGATGCTCGCCTGCGCTTCGACAATCTGGCTGCGCAGCGAGCGGGTGACGAAGTCGCTGACGCTGACGCCGGCGCCAATGCCGCGATCGGAATGCTCGCGATGCAGACCGGCGGCGTTGGCGCCGGCGACCGCCAGGCTGGCCAGGATGTTGGTGCGGTCCTCGCGGCGGATCGCTTCGATCGCCGCCGGCAGGCTGGGCGCGCCCCAGAAGGCGGCCAGCGCCCGCCCATGACAACGCCTGGCCTGCCAGACGCTGTGCGCCTTGGCGGCAATCACGCACCAGCTGGCCACTGACAGCAGCACCAGCAGGATCGCCACGGCCTGCGTCAGCAGGTCGCCCTGGGCCCAAAAATGGGCCAGACCCATCTCCATTCGCATTGTATTTGCCTCTTCAACTGTCCAGTGTGAATTGCAGCGGCACCACCACCGTCGATTCGACCGCTTCCGTCCCCTGTTTCGCCGGCACGAAGCGCCAACGCTCGACGGCGGCCCGTGCCGCCTCGTCGAGACGCGGGGAGCCACTCGACTGCCGGATGTCCACGCTCAGCGGCAGGCCCTGCGCGCTGACCCTGACCCGCAGCAGGACCCGCCCTTCCTCGCCGAGCCGGCGCGACGCCGCCGGGTACACCGGTTTGGGATTGTGCAGGTAGTCAGCATCGAAACGGGCGCCGACCAGCGCCGGCGGCGGGGCTGCTACCGCTGCCGGCGCTGCCGCGGGGGCTGCCGCCGCCGGCGCGACGGCGAAGGCAGTCGGCGCGGACGCGGTGGCTGGCGCGGCCAACACCGGCGCGGCCACCGGCGATGCCTTTTTCGCGGGCGTCGGTGGCCGCGGCGCGGCGCTGGGCGGCGCGGGCTTTCGCGGCGGTTCGGCGCGGGCAGGTTCCGGCGCCGCGACCCTGGGCGGCAGCGGCGTTGCGGCCAGTACGCGCACCGTCAGCGCCGGCAGGGTTTCCGGCAGGGCCGGCCGCAGCAGGGCACCGAACGCCAGCACCAGCCCGCCCAGATGAACGCCGAGGACCGACAGGACGAAGACACTCCGGCGCCAGAGCGGCGGCCGCGCGGCCTGCGGGAACTCGTAGTACTCGGACAAGGCAATGATCTGGCTCGACATCTCGCTCGGTACGGCGATCGATGTAGCGGAAAACCGGCTATTCTATGCTGCCGCGTCGAGATCCGGGCGCGGCATTTCGCCTCAGTCCAGGCATGCCCATCGACACCGTCGCCACGCCGCAGTCCGATTTGCCCGCCCAGGCCCGCCTGTTCCTGGCGCTTTGGCCGGCCGCCGGCGAGCACGCGCAGTTGCTGCAATACCAGCAGCAATGGTCGTGGCCCAGGGGGGCGTCGCCGGTCAGGCCGGAGCGGCTGCACCTGACGCTGCACTTCATCGGCCCGCTCGAGCGCCGCCGCATCGCTGCTGTGAGCAGCGGCCTGCGGGTGCCGTTCATGCCATTTACGCTGCAGTTGAGCCACGCCGAAGTCTGGCCGCGCGGGCTCGTCGTGCTGCGGGCGAGCGCGCTGCCCGCCCCCCTGGCGCAACTGCACGCCGAGCTGGCTCGGGCGCTGCAGGCGCTGGCGCTGCCGGTCGAAGCCCGCGCCTTCCGACCGCACGTGACGCTGGCGCGTCGCGCGGCCGGCGCCACCCTGCCCGCCACGGCGACGCCGCCAGCGGCCTGGCCGCTGTGCTGGCCGGTCGACGGCTACGTCCTGGTCGAGTCGCTGCCGGGTGCCGGCGGCGGCTACCGGATCCTGCGACGCTACGCCTGATCGCCGGGCGAAGCGGGCCAGCGGCGAGTGGCAGCGTCGGCAGCGGCCGCGCGGGGCCTGGAAATCACGCCGGCAGCGGCGAAATGCCTCACAATGGCGGCCTTTTGCGCGCTCGCGGTCGGACGTGATGTTCTGGCGTTCACGGCTGGCCCGCGGCTGAAAGCATTCGCATGTCACACCGCCGTGCAGTCGCCCTGATGGTGCTGGTCACCCTGCTGTGGAGCATCGCCGGCGTCGTCGCGCGGCACCTCGACAGCGCCGGCAGCTTCGAGGTCACCTTCTGGCGCAGCGCCTTCAATGCGCTGGCACTGGGCATGCTGCTGACCGGCATGCGCGGGCCCGGACTGTGGTCCGGCCTGCTGCGCGCCGGCTGGCAGGTGTGGTTCTCGGGCGTCTGCTGGGCGGTGATGTTTACCGCCTTCATGCTCGCCATCACCCTGACCACGGTGGCCAACGTGCTGGTGACCATGGCCATCGGGCCATTGATCACCGCCCTGTTCAGCCGCCTGTTCCTGCGCCACCGGCTGCCGGCCCGCACCTGGCTGGCGATCGCGGTCGGCGGCGTGGGCATTGCCTGGATGTTCGGGCAGGAGGCGAAGAGCGGCCTGTCGCTGGCCGGCACGCTGGTCGCGCTGGCCGTGCCGCTGGCGGCGGCGCTCAACTTCACGACGCTGCAACACGTCGGGCACGGCGCCGCCGCGCCGGGCGGACGCCAGGACATGTTGCCGGCGGTGCTCATCGGCGCCACGCTGTCCGCCGCCTGCACCCTGCCGATGGCCTACCCCTGGCAGGCCTCGATGCACGACATCGGCCTGCTGGCCTTGCTGGGCGGCGTGCAACTGGCGCTTCCCTGCCTGCTGGTGGTGCGCCTGTCGCGCGAACTGGCGGCCCCGGAGATTGCCCTGCTCGGTCTGCTGGAAGTGGTCTTCGGCGTCACCTGGGCCTGGCTCGGGGCCGGCGAACGGCCGGGGGCAAGCACGCTCGGTGGCGGCGCGCTGGTCCTCGGAGCGCTGATCGTGAACGAGGCCCTGGCCTTGCTGCGTCCCGGCGGGAACAAGGCGCCGGTGGCGCGCTCCGCTTCCTGATGGCGCTGGCCGGTGGGTGGTTTTCAAGGGACGGTGTGCGCCGGCCCGGCGATTAGCGGCTAGACTGCAGGCTGCCGCTTCCGGATCCTCGCCATGCCTCCTGCCGCAGCGTCGCCGCCTGCCAGCCACGACCTCGAAGCGATCTCGCTGATCGGTTTCGTGCATGGCGTGTCGCATTTCTTCCACCTCCTGCTGCCGCCGCTGTTTCCCTGGCTGATGAAGGATTTCGGGCTGAGCTTCACCGGCATCGGGGCGACGATGACCATCTTTTTCGTGGTCTCGGGATGCGGCCAGGCGCTGGCCGGATTCCTGGTCGACCGTTTCGGCGCGGCGCAGGTGCTCGGCGCGGGCATCGGCTGTTTTGTGCTGGCGGCGCTGCTGCTCTCGGTGGTCGACGACTATACCGGGCTGACGCTGGTGGCGGCGCTGGCCGGGCTCGGCAACAGCGTCTTCCACCCCGCCGATTTCACGGTGCTCAACCGCCACGTCTCGCCGCCCCGGCTGGGGCATGCCTTTTCGATCCACGGCCTCTCAGGCAACCTCGGCTGGGCGCTGGCGCCGGTGTTCATGACCGGCATCGCCGCCACCCTCGGCTGGCGGAGCGCCGCACTCGCCGCCGCGCTGCTGGCGGCGCTGGCGCTGCTGTTGCTGTTCTGGTGCCGGCGCAGCCTGGCCGATCCGCCGGGCAGCGAGCAGACCAACCCGGCCGGCGGGCAGGACCAGGCCGGGATGGTGACCTCGCCGTTCGCCTTCCTGCAGTCGGGCGCGGTGTGGATGTGCTTCGCCTTCTTCCTGCTGATCACCACCGCTTTCGGTGCGATCCAGAATTTCGCCACGCCGATCCTGCAGCAACTGCACGGCCTGTCGCTGGCCACCGCAGCGACCGCCCTTTCGGCATATCTGGTGGGTGGCGCCGCCGGCATCCTCAGCGGCGGCTTCCTGGCGCGGCGGGGAGCGCACGAACGGCTGATCGCCACCGCCCTCGGCACCGCGGCGCTGCTGGTCGTCGCCCTGGCCACCCTGCCACTGCCACAATGGGTGGTGCTGCCGCTGATGACCGGCATCGGTTACTGCACGGGCATCGCCGGACCTTCGCGGGATCTCCTGGTCCGCCGCGCCGCCACCTCCCGCTTCGGACAGGCGGCCTATGGGCGGGTCTATGGCTTCGTCTATTCCGGCCTCGACGCCGGGCTGGCGCTGGCACCGCTCGCCTTCGGCACGTTCATGGACGGCGGCCGTTTTGCGGCGGTGCTGATCGGCATCGCCGTACTGCAGGGGCTGGCGATCCTGACCGCGTTGCGGGTCGGCGGCGCCGCGCTGCCAGCGAACGGCTGAGCGCCTGCCCGCGCGCCCGGCATCCCGTCCTCTGCCGGCGACGATTCCTGCAGCGCCGCTCAGGCCAGGCCGGCGGCTTCTAGCGCCGGCGCCCAGCATTTGCCGAGGCGGTTGAAACCGGCGACCGTCGGATGCAGTTCGTTGGCCCACTCGTCGCGCCCCAGCGTGTTGCGCCCATCGACCAGATGCAGCGTGGGCGCCTGCGCGCAGGTTTCTTCGAGCACGACGCGAAAGCGGTCGATGAGTTCGTTGACCACCTGCTGTTGCAGGCTGCGCGCCACCTGGCACTGGTCCAGCGGGTACTGCAGCCACTGCCCCAGGCCCAGGAAGCCCTTGCCGTTCGGGCAGGCGTAATCGTAGCCGTGGATGAAGACCGGCGTTCCGGGGAGTTTCCGCTCGACGAGCTCGACCACGCTCAGCAAGGCCTGGCTGACGGTGTGGAAGAGTTCATCCGGTTGTCCGCCGCGCAGGCAGGCTACCGGATCTCCGGCGGCGGCACAGTCGGGGAGCAGCAGTGCGGGCAGGTCCTCCTTGCCGGCCAGGTCATTGCCCCCGCCGGAGAGGAACACCGCTTTCAGGGTCTTCCCATAACCCGTCGCGGGGTCGAGATCTTGTTCGATCTGCGCCCGTACCGGACCAGCGGCATATTCGATCGCCTCGGCGCCGTTGTGGCCGCGCACCAGCATGACGTGGCTGTGCTGGCGATTCAGTATCCGGTGCAGCGGAATCGCCAGATTGTTCTCGGGATACCAGAACCAGGAATCGCCGATGGCCAGAATGCTCGGGAATACGCCGTTCCTTACGAGCAGGGTTTCATCCCATACGGGGCCGTTGATCATGTCGCCTCCTCCAATCCGTTGATGAACGTGATGCGCCGCGGGCAGATGCCCCCCCGCAGGTACATCTTTCCACATTGCCCGTGCGATCCGCAATGGGCAAACCCGGCCAGGGCATCGCGGCCCTCCTGAAGGCCTTGCGCGGCGCCCGCTGCCGGCGATGGCTCGGGAACGGCGTTGGCTGCGGCGACAAGTACACACACGTGCCCCACAAGCCCGGAGGCTGTGGAATAATCCGCTGCAGCGCAAAGACCTTGCGCTCTCATCAAGGGGGAGGAAGCCATGTACAAACGCTGTGCAATAGCGATCATCGCCGCGCTCGGGTGCGTGTCGGCGCCCGGCGTCGGCGCCGCCGACTGGTCGTGGGATCCGATGCAGGATGTGGAGAACGTGCTGCCGCCGGAAGCCCCCAACGAGGCGAAGATCATCCAGGGACGGCAGCAGGTCAGGGAGATGTCGCAGGATGCGCTGTCCGCGCTCTATGAACTCGCTCCCGGAGCGCGCGCGACGATCGAGCGCTCGGCCGGCTACGCGGTTTTCAGCACCTTTGGCCTGAAGCTCTTCTTTGCCGGCGGCACCACCGGCAAGGGCCTGGTGGTGAACCACGAGAGCCATCGCCAGACCTTCATGAAGATGCTGCAGGTCCAGGCCGGCCTCGGCTTCGGCGCCAGCAAGAGCCGCCTGATCTTCGTGTTCAGCACTTCGCAGGCGTTGCGCAACTTCATCGAGCAGGGCTGGGAATTCGGCGGCCAGGCCAACCTGGCGGCGATGGCCGGCGGCCAGGGCGGCATGTTTACCGGCGCCGCGTCGGTGGCGCCGGGTGTCTATCTCTACCAGCTCACCGATACCGGCCTTGCAGCGACACTCTCGGTCGCCGGAACGAAGTTCTTCAGGGACGATCAACTGAACTGAGACTTCGCCATGGACAGCCGGATCATCAGCTTACAGGCCCCTGTCGTGGGTAGTCGAAACAGGGGCGGTACCTTGTAGTACCCGACAACCACCAGGATGCATGCTCCAGGGAGGAATAATTGACCATGACCACACACCACTCCGCTTGCAGCAACCACCTTGCCGCCGCCGCGCTGGGCGTGCTCTGCCTGACGGCGGCGGCACCGGCCTGCGCCGAGGCGAACAGCCCGCAGGTGAATATGTTCGACGGACAGTGGCACTTCAGCCTCACCCCTTACCTCTGGCTGCCGACCATCTATACCTCGGCATCGTTCGCCGGACCGCTGGGCATCGCCCCGGGAGTCGATGCCGACATGCACACCACTCCCGGCACCTACCTCCATAACCTCTCGTTCGCCTTCTTTCTTGGCGGTGAGGCGCGCAAAGGCGAATGGTCGCTGTTCACCGACTATATGTACCTCAAGTTCAAGGACCAGAACGCCAGCGTCAGGACCGTCACCGGACCAGCCGGACTGGTCACGCGCGTCGTCGACCGGGGCAGCACGATGGATCTGAAATCGAACGTGTGGACCCTCGCCGGCGGCTACACCGCCTGGCGCCGGGGCAACTCGCACCTCGACATCCTGGTCGGCACCCGTTACCTGTCGATGGACACCTCGCTGGACTGGAGCGTGGACGGCGCAGCCGGGCTGCTGCCGGGACGGCAACGCAGTCTTTCGAGCCACGTGGACAAATGGGACGCCATTGTCGGCCTGAAGGGGCAGCTCAACCTCAGCGACGACGGCAAGTGGTTCATGCCCTACTACCTCGACGTCGGCACCGGTTCGCGGAACACCACCTGGCAGGCCTTGCTCGGTGCCGGCTACCGCTACGGCTGGGGTGACGTGACGCTGGTGCTGCGCAACCTCTCGTACGACTTCAGCGGCCACCACGCCGACAACATCGACGCGCGCTTCACCGGTCTCGGGCTCGGCGCGACCTTCGTGTTCTAAAGCCCATATTTTGATCTGCAGCACTACCAGGGAGGTACCGATGCAAACCACACGACGTCGATGGGCTTTTCTCGCCCTGCTGGCCCTGTCCATGGCCAGCGGTGGCGCCAGTCTCGCCCAGCCAGCCGCCGGCGCGCCGGGTTCGCCGAGCGCCACGATCACCATCAGTGGCGAGCAGTTGCCGCCACCGCCACCGAAGTTCGGCGGCAGGATCGAGCGCAATGCCGCGCAATCCAAACCCTACTGGCCGGCACGCGTCGAGCCGCCCAAGGGCGCGCCGAACGTGCTGCTGATCATCACCGACGATACCGGCTACGGCACGCCGAGCACCTTCGGCGGCGTCGTGCCGACACCGGCGCTCGACCGCGTGGCGGCGAACGGCCTGCGTTACACCAACTTCAACTCGACGGCCCTGTGTTCGCCGACACGCGCCGCGCTGCTCACCGGCCGCAACCACCACTCGGTCGGCTTCGGCGTGATCTCCGAACAGTCCAGCGGCTATCCCGGCTACAACAGCATCATCGAGCGCGACAAGGCGACGATTGGCCGTATGCTGAAGGACAACGGTTACCGCACCTCGTGGTTCGGCAAGGACCACAACGTACCGGCATTCCAGGCCAGCCAGGATGGACCGTTCGATCAGTGGCCAGTCGGCATGGGCTTCGAGTACTTCTACGGCTTCATCGGCGGCGACGCCAACCAGTGGCAGCCGAACCTGTTCCGCAACACCACGCAAATCTATCCCTTCATCGGCAAGCCCGGCTGGAATCTCACCACCGCCATGGCCGACGACGCCATCGCGTACATGAACCGGATCAACGCGCTCGCGCCGGATCAGCCGTTCTTCATCAAGTACGCGCCGGGTGGCGTGCATGCGCCGCATCACCCGACGCCCGAGTGGATCGAAAAGATCAGCAAGCTGAAGCTCTTCGACAAGGGCTGGAATGCGCTGCGCGAGCAGATCTTCGAAAACCAGAAGAAACTCGGCGTGATTCCGGCCAACGCCAGGCTGACCCCGTGGCCGAAGGACCTGCTCAAGGAGTGGGACACGCTGAGCGCTGACGAGAAGAAGATGTTCATCCGTCAGGTGGATGTCTTCGCCGCCTATGTGGCGTATACCGACAACGAGATCGGCCGCGTCATCCAGGCCGTCGAGGATCTGGGCAAGCTCGACAACACCCTGGTGATCTACATCAGCGGCGACAACGGCGGCAGCGCCGAGGGAACGCTGGTCGGCACGCCCAACGAAGTGGCGATGTTCAACGGTCTCGTCATTCCGGTCGAGGACCAGCTCAAGTACTTCTACGACGTCTGGGGCTCCGAGAAGACCTACAACCACATGGCCGTGCCCTGGTCATGGGCGTTCGACACGCCGTTCTCCTGGACCAAGCAGATCGCCTCGCACTTCGGCGGCGTGCGTCAGGGCATGGCGATCATGTGGCCGAAGGTGATCACCGACAAGGGAGGCATTCGCCACCAGTTCCACCACGTGATCGACATCGTGCCGACCATCCTGGAAGCGGCGAAGATCAAGCAGCCGAAGGTCGTCGATGGCATCAAACAGAGCCCGATCGAGGGCGTGAGCATGCTGTACACCTTCGACAAGGCCAACGAAAACGCGCCATCGACGCACAAGACGCAGTACTTCGAGATGATGGGCGACCATGCCATCTACCATGATGGCTGGATCGCCAGCAGCAAGGTGATGCGTCCACCGTGGGTCACGATGGCGCCGACCAGCCAGGATCCGGCGGGCTACCCGTGGGAACTGTACGAGCTCGACAAGGACTGGACGCAGTCCGAGGATGTCGCCGCGAAGTACCCGCAGAAGGTGAAGGAGATGGAGAAGATCTTCTGGGCCGAGGCGAAGAAGTATCAGGTATTGCCGCTCGACTCGTCGGTGGCCACCCGCCTGGTGACACCACGCCCGAGCATCTCCGCCGGTCGCAACGTGTTCACCTGGACGGCGCCGCTGACCGGCACGCCGAACGGCGACGCCCCGAGCGTCCTCAACGCCTCGTACAACTTCAAGGCGGAAGTTGAGATTCCGCAGGGTCTGGCGCAGGGCATGCTGATCACCCAGGGTGGCCGCTTCGGTGGCTACGGCTTCTATGTGCTCAAGGGAAAGCCGGTGTTCACCTGGAACCTGGTCGACATGAAGCGCGTGAAGTGGGAGGGTAGCGAAGTCCTGACACCCGGCAAGCACACCCTGGAGTTCGACTTCAAGTACGATGGCCTGGGCATGGGCACGCTGGCCTTCAACAACCTCTCCGGCATCGGTCGTGGCGGTACCGGCGTGCTCAAGGTGGACGGCAACGTGGTCGCCGAACAGAAGATGGAACGTACGCTGCCGCTGATCCTGCAGTGGGACGAGGCCCTCGACATCGGCTCGGACACCCTGACCGGGGTGAACGACCAGGACTACCTGCCGCCATTCGCGTTCAACGGCAAGCTCAACCGGATTACGCTGAGCATCGACCGGCCGAAGCTGACGCCTGCCGACGAGAAGAAGCTGCTGGCCGCGCAGCGCAACAACAAGGCCAGCGAGTAGCATCACCAGATCGGGCAGCCCCTGCGCGGGCTGCCCTCGTAACCCAGTGGAGGAGTCAAGCATGAGCAAGAATCTCTGGCGGTTTGCCGCCGTGCCGGCGGTGTTTTTCGCCGGCGTCAGTCTGGCGCAGTTCCCGGTTCTCGACATGGTCGCCAACAAGGTGATCGAGAAGTACCAGAACTCGAGTTGTGAGCAACTGTGGGCACAGAAGGGCCAGCCGAAGTCGCCGCGTGAACAGGAAGTGATCCAGATGCTGCGCAACGACCCCGCGATGCGCAGCGAGTTCATCAACCGCGTGGCTGCGCCGATGGCCAACAAGATGTTCGAATGCGGGATGATTCCGTAAGCGGCTCACCGGCAGCACTTCGCTTCATTCAACCATGAGGAGAAACTTGATGATTCAGCACAAATCCGCCAGGCGCGCAGCGCTGCTCGCCCTGAGCCTGCTGCTGGCCGGGAGCGTCGGCGCGCAGCAGGCCCAGGCCGCGACGAAAGCCGTGAAGCCGGCGAAGACGTCGAGCCGGGTCGCCGCGCCGGCCCCCAAACCGGTGCTCGAAAGTCGCGCCATCGACCTCCTGAAAGGCATGAGCGCGCGCCTGGCGGCGGCACGCTCGATGGCGTTCACCGCAACCGTGATGTACGAAGCGCCGAGCCTGCTGGGCCCTGCCCTCGCGTACACAACGAGCTCCGAAGTCCTGATGCAGCGGCCGGACAAGCTGCGCGTGCTGACCCGCGGCGACGGCCCGGTGTCCGAGTTCTACTACGACGGCAAAACGATGACCGCCTTTGCACCGGCGGAAAATCTGGTCGCCGTCGCCGCCGCCCCGGCGACGGTCGACGCCACGCTCAAGGCGGCCTTCGAGAGTGCGGCGATCTACTTTCCGTTCTCCGACGTGCTCCTGGCCGACCCCTACAAGAACATCGGCGAGGGCCTGACCAACGCCTTCTACATCGGGCAGTCGAAAGTGGTCGGCGGCACCGTGACCAACATGCTGGTGTTCGTCAACGACTACGTCTTCGTGCAGATCTGGATTGGCGCCGAAGACCAGTTGCCGCGCATGCTGCGGGCGGTGTTTCGCGATGATCCGCTACGGCTGCGTCACCAGTTGGAGCTTGCCAACTGGCAACTCGACCCGGTGGTGGCTGCCGATGCCTTCGCGTTGGGCAAGACTGCCGGCGCGGCGGCGATTGCTTTCGCTCATCCAGCCGCGCCCGGCTTCACGCCGCCGGCACGCGGCAAGCCGGGCGCCGCGCAACCCAGCAAGAACCAGTGAGGAGCCACACATGAACAGGATCGTAATTGCCCTTGCGGGCGTGATCAGCGCCACGCTGGTATCCGGTGAGGCCGCCGCCTGGGGCAGCGCCAACCGTTTTGGCGGCAGTACCGAGCACGTCGCCGGAGAAGGTACCGAGCATACCAACGCCTGGGGCGGCAGCTCGGCACACGCCTACGGCGGCGGCAGCGAGCACACCAACATGTACGGCGGCAGCACCGCTGGCCGGGCTGGTGAAGGGGCCGAGCATACCAACGTCTACGGCGGCACCACTGCCGCCAGGTACGGCGAGGGGGCGGTCCACACCACCAGCTACGGCGCAACCGCCTACCGTCCGCCGGTTCCTCCGCCCGCTTATCCGTACCACCCGCCGGTGGCGGTGCCGTACTACGCGGCAGCGGGCTGCGCCGGCTGCGCCGCCGCGGCCGGGGCGGTCGTCGGGGTCGCCGCCGGAGCCGCCGTCGCCTCGGCGAACACCGCCGCCGCGACCAGCAGCGCCTACTCCTCGGGTTATGCCGCGGGCAGTGCCAATACCGCCGCGGCCTATGCGATGGGGGTCAACTACGCCGCCCTGCCGGCGGGTGCGATGGCCGTTCAGAAGTACGGCAACACCTACTATCTGGTCGGGAACACCTGGTTCCAGCCGGCCTACGGCGCCAATGGCGTCTATTACCGGGTGGTCCCGACGCCGTAGGATGCGGCGGTCCGGGGCCGCGGTACCGGGACCGACTCGACAGGCGCGCGGCGTGGCGGCAGGGAAAGCGCCGCCACGCCGCGGTTCGCGTGCCCGGCGGCGGTCGTCATGTCCGGCGCTTGCGCCGGATGAGCATCAAAGCACGTAGAACAGGATCGCGAAATAGTGCGCGGCGCTACCCCCCAGGACGAACAGGTGCCAGACACCGTGCGCGTGTCGCAGCCGCGTGTCGAGAACATAGAAGATGATCCCCGTGGTGTACAGCACGCCGCCCACCGCAAGCCAGGTGAATCCCGCCGTCCCCAGGGCCTGCAGCAAGGGAACCAACGCCACCACCACCGCCCAGCCCATGACCACGTAGATCACCACCGACAGGATCCGCGCCTCGCTGCGCAGCCACAGTTCCTGCAGACCGCCGACTACGGCGAGCCCCCACACCACCGCGAGCAGCGACCAGCCCCAGGGACCGCGCAGGGTGACCAGACAAAACGGCGTATAACTGCCGGCGATCAGCAGGTAGATACTCTGGTGGTCCAGCTTGCGCAGGATGTCCTTGGCACGCCCGCGAAAGCTGTGGTAGAGCGTGGAAAAGCAGTACAGGAGGACCAGCGTGGCCCCGTAGATCGAGACGCTCACCACCTTCCAGGGGTCGCCGTCGCGCGCCGCGAGCACCACCAGCAGGGCCGAGCCGGCCACTGCCAGGACGGCGCCGACGAGATGCGTCCAGGCGTTGAGTTTTTCCCCGTAGTACATCTTGACCCATCGTGACGCGGTGAACAGGCCGGCCCGACCCAGGCTGGCGAGCAATTGTGGGAGACATCCTGAGCATTGTCGGGGAATCCGTGCTGGGCGGTCAATCACCGACTCGCCGGATGTTCGCCCGCGGCGGACATAAATCACGAACTCCGGTACATTCCAGTGCCGATGACTTGTTGAATCGGAAACACTCAGGCATCATCCGAAGACATTCAACAATCAGTCAGCGCGGCGCCTACCATGCGAAACAACCAGCCCGTAACCGCGGTCGAGACGGTCATTCCCGAAGGCGAGTTCATCTACTCGCGGACCAACCTCCAGGGCACCATCGAGGAGGCCAACGACGCTTTCGCAAACATCAGCGCCTACACCCGCGCCGAGATGATCGGGCAACCACACAATATGGTCCGCCACCCGGACATGCCGGAAGCGGCCTTCGCCGATCTGTGGGCCGACCTCAAGGCCGGTCGCCCCTGGCGCGGCCTGGTCAAGAACCGCCGCAAGGACGGTGGTTATTACTGGGTCGTCGCCAACGCCTCGCCGGTACGCGAAAACGGCCAGATCGTCGGCTACCAGTCGGTGCGGGCGCGCCCCACCCGGCCGGAAATCGCGGCCGCCGATGCGGCCTATCGACGCATCAAGGCGGGCGACCAATCCTTGCGCGTCGAGCATGGTCGGGTGGTCCGCGTGCTGCCGCGCGTCGTAGACTGGTTCGCCAGCCTGCACACCCAAATGCTCCTCATGGGCTTGCTGGCCGTTGTCCCCGGCATGGTGGGTCTGCTCTCCAGCCTGCTCGAAGGACGGCTGCTGAATCATGTTCACGACGTCCTCGCGGTGATCGCCGCGCTGTATGCCCTGTACTTCCTGTTCTGGGTGACTCCACGCGTATCACGCGATCTCCAGGCCACTGCCGACCACCTCGAAACCGTCCTGTCCACCGGTGATCTCAAGACACGCCTGGACATCAACCGGCGCGACATCATCGGACGCCTCGCCCGCCTGGCCGACAATTTCATCGCCTCGGTACAGGCCACCGTACAGGGCATGGCGGATACCGCCAAGCAGGTGGACGACGCCAACAACCAGGTGCGTGCCGGCGTGCACAACGTCAATCAGTCGGCGGTCGTGCAAAGCGACGCCACCTCGGCGTCGGCAGCGGCTGTCGAACAGGTCACGGTATCGATCGGCGAAGTGGCGGCGCATGCCGCCAGTACCGAGGCCGCGGCTCACAAGGCGGGCGACGTGGCACAGGCCGGCGAAGAGCTTTCGCTGCGGGCGAGCAATACCATCCTCTCGCTGGCCGGAACGGTGAAGGCCTCGGCACAGCAGGTCGAATCGCTGGGGCAGCGCTCCGAGGAGATCAGCCGCATCGTGGCGGTGATCAAGGAGGTCGCGGACCAGACCAACCTGCTGGCCCTCAACGCCGCCATCGAGGCAGCACGCGCGGGCGAGGCCGGACGGGGGTTTTCCGTGGTCGCCGATGAGGTACGCAAACTCGCGGAACGTACCGGCAAGGCAACGCAGGAAATCAGCACCATGATCAGCAGCATCCAGGCCGAGACCAAGCAGGCGGTCGAGGGCATGCGCAATGGCGCGCACGAGGTCGAGGAGAGCGTTCGTCTGGTGCAGGAAGCCCGCGAAGCGCTGCGCGGCATCAACGAGCAGATGCGCACGACGGTGAGCATGGTGAGTGAAATCACGCACTCCTCCAACGAGCAGCAATCGGCAATGACCGAACTGGCCCAGAACGTCGAGCGCGTCGCCTCGATGACCGAACAGAACGTGTCGGTGACCCGCGAAACCGAGGCGATGGTCGACGTACTGACGGCGACCGTTTCCCGCATGCGCAAGGCAGTGGGGCAGTACCGCGTTTGACTACCGATCCGGCATCGTCGCCGGATCCCGCGAAGCTGTTTTCCGCGGCGGCAAGACAACGCGATCTCGCCGAGTTGCAATGCACGGTTGGTGCGGCGTTCGGCCTCACCTTCACCGAGATGGACCTGAATGACCCGCGCAGCGTCGCCGCGTTGACCGAGCGCTTCGCCCGCGCACGGGTCAACGGCAGCCCGTCGAACGGCAGGCGTTTCGCACGCGGCGTGGCCAGGAACAGGATGCTCGTTGGCCAGGACATGGCACCGGCAGCGGCTCTGGCGGCCACCGGCATCAACCCGGATAGCGGCGAGAAGGAGCGCTTTGCGCTCATCGCCTTCAACGCCCTGAACAACCATGTACTGCAGGGTGCCTTCGGCGACCTGCGCCGGCTCTTCGGCGCTGCCGAACTCAGACAGACCGAGCGCATGACCCTGCTCCACGAAGCCGGGCATGTGGTCGTCCAGCACGCCGAGCAAGCTGGCGCCGAGGCCTGGGGCGACGCGGTCGCCGCGCTCGACGAAGTTGCCGGCCAGGCCGGCGACGCCATTCGCCAATGGGCAGCAAGTGACCTGGGCACCGTCGCCTACCCCGAAATACGCCGTCTGCTGCTGGCTGCCGCCGACCAGCTCGATGCCCTGCAGGCGCACGTACGCGCCGGCGAGGACGGCCTCTGCTACGACGCCGACGTGTTGCGCAAGTGCTTCCGGGCGATCAGGCGCAGCGCCGGTTATCGCAACTTCCAGGAGAACATGGGCGACGCCTTCATGGCCCTCAAGCTCAGACAGGAGGGTGTCGACGTCAGCGGGGTGGTGGGCGACGCCCGCGCCAAGGGGGATCCCGAGCACAACACACAGCCCAGCCTGGCGGCGATCGGCGCGCTCACAGGATCGTCCCTGGTAGGCATGAGCGTGCGGCATCTCATGGTATGCGCCGCGCAACTCGTGCAGCGCGCGCTGCGGATCGGCTAGCGACACAGCCATCCGGCACCGGCAACGGTGCATGCAGCCGGCGAACGCGCCCTGTCTATGTGTGCTGTCGCACTGACGGCGCAGCGCTTTGCGGACATTGTGGCTGCTGCGCGGGCCGGAATCCCGGTACGACGCTGCAATCAATACCCGGAATCCACCCACTGGAGAAAATCATGAACAAGGATCAGGTCAAGGGCAGAGTCAAGAAGGCCAAGGGCAAAGTCAAGAAAGTCACCGGCAAGCTGGTCGGCAGCAAGGGCATGGAAGAACAGGGGAAAGCGGATGAAACCGCCGGCGCCGTACAGGCAGCATTCGGCGACGTCAAGAACAAGCAGAAGAAAGGCCATCAGCCGCAACTCTGAGCCCCCGGTCGGCGGCAGTCGAACCCGGATCAGCCGGCTGGGCTCCCAGGTAACATTTCTTATTGAATGGAAACGAAAATGAGTGACATGAAAAGCGGTGGACCCGAAGCGGGTGGACCCGGACCGGGGCTGATGGGGGCCACTACCCTCGTCGGTGACGACGTGTGCAACCCGCATGGCGAAGACGTCGGCGAAATCAAGGAAATCATGCTGGACATGCGCAGCGGCGAAGTTGCCTACGTGGTATTGTCCTTTGGCGGTTTCCTCGGCATGGGCGAAAAGCTCTTCGCGGTGCCATGGCGCGCCTTGCAGCTGGACACTGAAAACAAGCGCTTCGTGCTGAACGTCGACCAGGATCGCCTCAAGAACGCCCCGGGATTCCACAAGAACAACTGGCCGGACATGGCAGACCAGTCATGGGCAAGAGAAATCCATGCCTACTACGGGACAGCGGGGGATGACCCGCGCTACTGACCTCCGGTAGCCTGGCAGAGAGTGATGTCGCGGCGCGCGGCGCCTGCCAGGAACCAACGCATCGGCAGGCAGGCTTGCCGCGCTGAACCCGCGCATCGGGAACCATTGCTGTACCAGCTCATTCGCCGAATCATCGCCGAATGAGCTTGCAGACTTCGATCCATACCTGGTGTTTGGTGAGCCAGGCTGCGAGCAGGAAACCCAGAGCGCCGCCCACGGCCGCGATGCTGGTGCTCAGAATGATCTGTGGCGATCGCCAGCCCATCTCGGTTACGACCGCCAGGGGAACGGCAGCCGTGGCGACGGCCAGCACGAGGCTCTTGAACCAGCAACGCCACAGGGCGGCGGCCGAAAACTCCAGACGGCGCTTGGCCAGTCGCAGCCACAGGACGGCGGAGAGTGCGGCGGCAACTCCCAGCAACTGGCTGAGGATGACCAGATCCGCCGCGGCTCCGAGAAGCGTCGCAACGAGCACCAGCACGGTGCCGACAAAGGCAATCTTCAGGGTTTCGTTTGCCGCCCCGACTGCCACCAACGGCGTGTAGCAGACCGACGACGGAATGCCGATGGCGCAGGACAGCGCCAGCCAGCGTGCCGGGTCGACGGCTTCGCCCCATTGATTGCCGTAGAGGATGGCGATTGCCGGGTGGGCGAGGATGGCGATGCCGATAAAGAATGGCCACGCCAGGCCGGTGACCAGTTCCATGGCAATGATGAAGGTGCTTCCCAGGTCATGCGCTTCCCGCGACTGCCTGGCAAAATAGGGCAAGGCCACCGCATTCACCGCGTCCATGACCAGGTGCTGGAACATCGAGACCAGTCCCTGCGCGCGGCTGAAATAACCGGCCTCGACCATGCTTTGCATTTTGCCGAGAAAGAGTTCCGGAGCGCCGCTGGCCAGGGTATTCATCAGCGAAGTCAAGGTTAGTTGCCCGCCAAAGGAGACCACTTCGGAAACTCCGCGCAGACTGGTCTTCCAGGGCATGTTGGGACGCGCCAGTATCCAGACCGCCAGGATTCCCGAGACCGTGGTCAAGGTGTTGGCCCATGCCAGACTGACCGGCCCGTAGCCGATCCAGGCGAATCCGATCGCCGTGCCGGCGTGCACCACCGACCCGGTAAAACGCAGGGCGGCAATCGTCCCGAAGCGCATTTCCCGGGTCAGCCATGCATAGGGAAAAGCCAGGAATGGCGTGATCGCGAAATTCAGCGCCAGCACCGCCATGATCTCCAGCATTCTGGGCTCATTGTAGAAACTGGCCGTGGGCACGGCGGCGGCGAGGACAAGCAAGGCCAGGGCAAGGCCCAGGCCCAGTTGCACGCTCCAGGTCGCGCGAATGCGCTCTTCGGTCAACTCCTTCTGCTGGACCAGATACTGCCCGGCTCCCATGTCACGGAAAGTGGCAATGAAACCCAGCAGGACCATGGTGACCGAGTAGACGCCCAGTTCGGCGGGGGTCAACAGGCGGGCGACCACCATCGCCGAAACCGTGTGCAGGATGAGGCCCGAATAACGGTCCAGGAACGATAAGGCGAGGGCTTTTCTGGTCGACACAAGAAGATTATCCGGTTATGTGCCTGGAAACGATCAGTTTGAGGTATTTTTCTCTCGCACTCGTCCAGGTAAAGTTCGTTATTACTACCTCTCGCAGGCGTTCGCCTGTTTCATTTGCCACCAACGGGTTTTCGAGAACCGACCGAATTGAGTTTGCCAGATGCGTTGGGGAATCAGGAGGCACAAGCCATCCAGTGCTTCCTTCCTTCAGAATTTCAGGTATTCCTCCAACCGCAGATGCGACAACAGGCAAACCAAAAGCCGCTGCCTCTAATATTACGATCGGGAATGCCTCTCTTCTAGACGGAAGAACAAATAACGTGGCTACTTTGAAGAAATCTGGAATACTATCGTGTGGCAAGTTTTGGTGGAATGTCACGCGCCCTAGGACACCTTCATTAGAGCACAAAGTCTGTAGACAAGGAAGAGCCTGTCCGGAGGCTCCGATAAACATAAGCTCAACATCAGGGTAGTCTTTAGAGATTATCGCGAATGCCCTAATAAGAACATCCTGGCCTTTGACATCATCAAATTTCCCGATGTTCAAAATCACACGCCGATCAAGTGGCACCCTCTTGCCAGCCTTCTTAATGAAGCTTTCTGAATCAATGCCGTTATGTATTATTGTGGGTGAAATTTCTGCACCAAAAACTTCACGTATTTTTTGCCCAAGATCCCGCGAGCATGCGACAACCCCATCGGTTCTTTCCAGAAAACCCCGCCATTCTGCTTTTGTTTGATTATTGCTTTCCTTGTGACTATTAACGTCTGTGCCGTGGAATGAGATAAGCAATTTGGGGCGCAAAGGGAAACATCTGACGCTCCGTTCTAGAGAGAAAACCGAAGCATTAGGATAGTGTGAATTGATCACACTTACACTATTATCAATGCAAAACCTTCGAAATTTAGAGCGGAATCGGCTTTCCCATAACCAGTAGCTTAGTTTTTCCTTTAGGCTCATGTCTGGCTGCCATGGGCGCACACGCCAACGAACAGTTCTCAAGCCATGGCTTTCCCCCCAAATCGGTGAAGTGGCAGCCCAGTCGCAAATCATAACCAAAGGGTCAAATGAGCCCCCTTTTTTAATTTCCCTAGCGAGGTTTATAACAACCTGATTCACTCCACCAGCATGTTCGAGTGACCATGGCAATACAAACAAGTAATTAGGAATCGCAGTGTTCATTCGTACCAATCCGATAGCCTTATTAATAAGTCACCGTTTATCTCCCTCAACCATGAACTGGAGACCGACGGCAGAATTCGAGCTTATTGACCGAAATCTCGAAAACAGAATATCGTCTCACCTGATATAAGATAATCAAAAGAATGCTGGCTAATGCATGAAAAAAACGGCGTGCTTGTTCCCTGCCAGGGCATTTGCCAATCATCCAATTCGAGCATAATAAGATGTGTATTGCACACCCATTCCGTATTGCTCATAAACAAGTTCCTCTGGGCTCCCTCGATATCTATTTTAACAATCAACGGCGCACTAACCTCGGCAAGCGCACAAATCTCATTAATCGTATAAGTACGAAACCTGTCTTCGTTCGTATATTCAGCAGTCGGCGCAACTCGAAACGCGGCAGACCCAGATTCCGGGTTAACTATTCTAAGATTGTCTCTTTCGTTCCAGACTCCACCTCTCAAAGGAAATACGCGGTCAGCCACAGTGGCTGTATTCCGTTTCAACATTTCAAAATTTTCTTCGTTTGGCTCGACAGAATATATTCTAGCCTTTGGAAACAATTCGGCAAAGTACAATGCCGACAACCCAATATTCCCCCCACAATCGATGATAATTGGAACACTGCCATTATCCAAGGCATCTTGGTAGGCAGAGATCAATCGATTGCTTTGCGGAAACACAGAAACACCATATTGACGCTGTACAATACACTGCCAAAAAGTTGCATGATCGCTTACTGTTTCTCTCAATAAAATCGGCATTTTGTAGCCAGGCACCTTATATTTATTAATTTTTATCGACCTCTGTGGAACAGAACGCTCCACAGAAAAAAGCAACCGCAGACCGTGCAATATACCGAACTCTCTTATGTACTTCGGCGACTTAGATATCCATCTGAAAAGCAAATTATTTGACATAAGCAACCCTGAAAATTTAAACAGATATTGGCCCATACGCTTATAAGCGCTCAGCAAAAATTTTTCCATGATTCTGGATACGATTTCCCCAGGCTGGTTGGTCACGAAGGCCAGGAAAACTTATCCGCAAGCGCTTACAAACTCATTTCACCTGGCACTCAACAAGAAGTCTTCCGGCAACATCAGTGGTTGTCCGCTGATGATGGGCGTAGAGATTACGGGTGAACCTTCTGCAAAGGCCTTACCCACCGCTATTCCAAAGCTGCATCAGGCAACGGACAGCAAAGCGTTGCGGGGTTCTGTCCCAGGGAGTGAACCGAGGTAATTGAAAAGGATCCGCCTTCACGTTGGCGAACCTCGGCTCTGTTGAAACCGCGCCAACAAATCCGAGTTTTTCGACCATCTTCCGATGCCGTACCGAATAGTCTCGCCCGGGCACGCCGTTGGGGTAGGCGAAGACGGTGACTGTTTCGCCGAGGATCGATTCCACTTCCAGTTTCCCTGCCGCGATCTCGGCAAGCGCCTGCTCGTCGGTGAGTCCTTCGAGGATCGGATGCGTGTGCGTGTGGGCACCGATCTCGGCCCCGGCTGCACGCAACTGCCTGAGTTGGCTGCGGGACATCATCAGTTCGCCACGCGCTGGCACTGTGGCTTGTCGACTGATCTCGCGCGCGACCTCGGCGCGGTGAACATGTTCGAAATACTTCAGTTTCCCGAGCACCGCCTCGTAGCCGCGAATTCGCGACGCCGTATCGTGCAATTGATGGCTTCCCAGATCAAATTGGTGCAGATTCAGTTCCCCCTCCGGAACTTTCCGGAAAGCCTCGATCACCTCGTCATTCCACATGCGGCCGCCGTCAAGAAAGGCAGTGGCAATAAAAAAGGTGGCAGGGATACCGTAATGAGCAAGTATCGGCCAGGCCACCTCGAAATTGTCTGCATAGCCGTCGTCAAAGGTGATCGCTGCTGCAGCCGTCGGCAGTGTTCCCGCCTGCAATCGCCGCGCCGCCGCGCTGAGGGGTAGCACATTGAAGTTACGTGAGATCAATCGAACCATCCAGTCGAAATGCTCAACAGAAGGTTCGAAGGGAAGCAGCGGGTCCGCCGCCGGCAGGACACGGTGGAAGATGAAGATGCTGAGCCTGGCCGACGCACCTGCAGGAGAAAATGTACGAAACAACAAAGAAGCCACGTGAACTCCAGCCAATATCTAGTCAGCCCCGAGGGCCACACAGGTCTCCCGAGCTGCACGCGCATAGCGGTCGGTGACAAACCGGACATAGCCGATGAAATGAAGAAAAACGGTTCCCGGCTTTTCACGTCCTGGATGACAGTATTTGGGATGCGGCAATACACTTGCGCGAGGAGAATTCGAAACCATGAAATTGGAACTGAACTGCTCTGTTCCCCAAGCTGTCCATCGATCTCCGAGAATGCCGCTCATGGTCTGGCTGAACTCTCCCAACTGGCTGCGACTGAAGCACCCCCGCGCAAATCCCGAGAAACCGGCACATCCCCGCACATAACGTGCGTGCTCCGACCGGGGTAGACGATCGAGATTGGCTTCCGCCAGAACCTGGATATGTTCGCCCGACCCGGCCCGGACCTTGGCCCACTGCGCCGCTTCGCTGCAGGAGATCAGATGCTGCCCGTCTTCCGTAGCCAGAACGAAGGAACTGGCCTCGGCGACAGCATTCGCCACCTCGGGCATGGGCAAAAGCGACACCGTATCCGCGTCGATCTGGATTACATAGTCGGTCTTGACATACTCGGAGATAGCGATCAATCGCTCCCAGCACCCCCCCTGCGGCATCCCGGGCCCGCGATAGTCCTCGGCGCGCACGATTTCGATGCCGAGTACGTGGCTGGCGATACGCGACCGGTCCGCATCGGTAATGCTGGGATCGGCGACCATCACGATCCGCCGCGGATGCAGGAAGCGACAGAAGGATTTGATCGCCAGCAGATAGGACTCGACATCGCGATGGTGGACCATCGAGAGTGCGGTAAACGCGTCCTTCCCGAGGACGACCGGAGGAGTCTTGAGGATGACCGCAAGCTCTCGTTCGTAGCGGCGACGATTGATCACTTCACGGGTTCGTTGTACCAACAGGTTAAGGATGTTCATCGAGTGATCTCTGGCAAAGGAATACCTTTCGGTGGGTTAGTCTCGCCACGCACCTGCCCGTTCGAGACGACGACGCAGCCCCGGCAGGGAGTAACCCGCTGCATAGGCCCGCTTGGCTGCGGTAAGCGATTTCTCGTAATCCTTGATCTCCAGATAAGCAAACGCCACGTAAAGCCACACGTTTGCCTTCGACGAATCAAGCGCATCGGCTTTTTCGAGTTGTTGCCGGGCTTCGGCAACCTTGCCACGCCGCGCATAGTAGTAGCCGTAGAGTGCCCTAACGTCGGCATCGTTCGGAACAAGCCGGACCGCCCTCTGAAAGTAGCAATGGACACGCAGGCTCGCTCCGCGCGGCTTTTCGGACTTGTAGCGAATACCGAGGTCCTCCATTGCTGCCAGTGCCCGCAACTGGTTCGGGAACGCCCACAGTGTGTAGCTGAATCCCCCCGCCGGTGGTCCCGGGTTGCCGGGCCGGGCACTCCAGTCCTTCCCCTGCAGGTACGCTTCATATTCGTAACTGAAGTGCGCCCTATCGACCAGATCACGATCCACTGGCGCCAGCACCCGGTAGTCAAACGGACCGTATTTGTTGGGAATGTAAAGGGGTCCGCAATCCGGCTCGTACAATTCAACCGCTGGAAAGCGGGTGGCCCAGTCCGGATACTCGACATTGTTCCGTTGGCCGCAGGCCTCGCCTGCCGCGCCGAGACCGACAAGCACAGCGCAACAAACCCTCAATACCTGCTGGGTTGATCGCCAAGTTGCTGCCAGAAGGCGGTGGTTGACGATTGTCTGCCAAAGACCACGCCGCCCCACAATACTTTCAGTCATTCTTTCACCTTCCAGAAGCTCGATATTGTTACCGTCCAGAGCACTTCGCTAGCGCCAGGGAGCTTGCGAAGGCGCGCGCTACACTACACCGCAGGTGCCTGGGTGGCAAATGCCTTCTGATCCCGCACCGGTCCTGATTCTGCCTGGATCAGCCAGCGCTTGGTCAGGACCGTCATCACCAGCAGGTTGTATGGTAGATCGAAATAGGCCAGGCTCAGAAACGCGCCGCCGACGAAATATCCCACCAGGCTGACCTGACACATGGAGGCAAGCTGTTTCGCCCAGAGCAGACTCGGTTCCGCGCTCTTGTTGTTGGTGATCGATCTGGCCATGCGCCATACCGACCACCAGATCGCCAGGAAGAGAAACAGTCCGATGAAGCCATGTTCGCCCAGCACCTGGAAATAGATGCTGTGTGCCGCATGGATGTCACGCGGGTCGGGCGCAAAGCGCGAGAAGATCACCGGCGAATACATGTCGAAACCGGCCCCGGTGACGTGTGCCCTGGCGACGTTGACGGCAGTCCACCAGGCGTTGATGCGCCCCATCGCCGAAGCATCCTCTTCGTACGAGCTTATCGTATGCATCCGATCCGACCAGTTTTCGGGCATGAAGATGACCAGCAGTACGCCCGCGAGCGACAGAAACACGCCAAACCCCACCTTTTTCGGGCTCTTCAGCCAGAGGTAGACGGCCATCGCGGCAATGGCCAGCAGTGCCCCCCGCGAGTGGCTACCCAGGGCGGCCGCCGCCGTCAACAGCATGGCGGCCGTAAACCCGTGCCGGACCCAGCGATGGGTCGCCTGCAACTGCAGATAGCGCATCAGCGGGATGACCACGATCAAGGCCAGTGCGACCTCGTTGTTGCCCCCGATGAATCCACCGGGGCCCCAGACGCGGTAGTTGCCACCGGTCATGATCGTGAAGATGCCGCCCTTGACGCCGTAAAAGCCCAGGGAAAAGACCACGACCCAGACAAAGAACTCGATGTGGCGGCGGGTCTTCAGCAGCGTCAGCGCCACCAGGATCATGAGATCAACCTTCATGACCTTGGAGAACATCTCGGTGCTGCCCTCGACATTGTACGAAAACGGATAGGTGAAGCAGATCCACACCATGAACAGGAGCAACCAGACCGCTGGCGATTGCGCGAAAGGGTTTTGCCTCTCTCTGGTCGTCAGCACGCCGATCAGCGTGGCGATGGCGACGATCGCCGCCACCGGAAAGTCGCGCGCGAAGCCGTAAGCCAGGGCATGCGGGTTCATCAGGCTGACCCACGTCCAGAGCATGATCCCGAACCAGGGATAGCGCAGGGCATACAGGCTACCGACCAGCACGATGCCCACGACCAGCAGGTCACGCATGCTTGCTCACCCATTCCGGGGCGCATCCCGGCCAGTCGGCATCCGGCAGGACAGGGCCGCCCGGGACGCATGTACTCAAGTCAACCTCCCACGACCAGGCTTTGCACGTAGCGGTACTTGCCGGATTTTTCCCTGGGGATGTCGGCAACGCGCAGCACCTGCACGTCGACCTCCTGTCCGAGCCGGGCCTTGATGCCGCTGGCGATCAGGGTCTCGACCTGCGGACCACAGTTCTCGCCCGGCACGATCTGAACCACGACACGCAGCAGTGTCTCTTGCACCACCTTGAAGGCTTCAATGCCGGGGATGTCCCGGATCGGGTAGACGACGGCCAGACCGTGCATGATCGTGCCGTCGGCGGCGACCACGAAATCGGTCGTACGGCCCTGTATTTCTTCCAGCAGCGGCAGCCCACGACCGCAGGCACAGACCCGGTCGGAGAGTACCGCCACGTCACCGGTGCGGTAGCGCACGAAGGGGAACTCACCGGTGGCCAGGTGGGTGACGACCACCTCGCCCGCGGCGCCACGCGGCAGGACCTGGCCGTCGCGATCGACGATTTCGACGATGAGGTCTTCGGCCGTGATGTGCATCCCGCCCTGCGGGCACTGGTGGGCGATGAAACCGGCGTCGCGGCCCCCGTAGCCATTGGCTACCGGACAGCCGAAGACGCGGGCAATGTCGTCGCGCTGGTGCTCGTAGAGGCGCTCGGAGGTCACGAAAGCGACTCGGATGCCCAGATCATTCATCGCCTGGCCACGCTTCTCGGCGTGCCGGGCAATCAGCGAGATTGACGAGGGATAGCCGAAGAGCATCGCCGGGCGGGTGCGCCGAATGGTGTCCACGAAACCGTCGAGCTTGCTCTCGCTCATCTCGAACGCCGGCAGCAGTTGGGTACGCAACAGCCGATCGCGGAACTGGCGGATACGGTCCTGGGCCGTGAGTTCGATCGGACTCCCCCAGACGACGATTTCCGGATCACCGATATCGACGCCCCACCAGCGGGTGGCGCGCCACTTGGCGGCCACATCGTGACTGATCCGCTCCTTGCCGATGAGAAAAATCAGCGGCTCCCCGGAAGACCCGCCGGTATTGAAGCGCGCCAGAGCCCCGGCACGCTCGGACCTGAGCTGTTCCAGGTTTTGGCGAATGATCGGTTTGGTCAGAAATGGCAGCCGCTGCAGGTCGTCGATGCTGTGAATGTCGACGGCATCGCACCCGAGTTTGGCGAAAAGATCCCGGTAGTACGGCACATCGCGTTGGGACTTGACCAGCAGGGCGCGCAGGCGCTCCCGCTGCAGCGCCGCCAGCCGTTCGGTCGACCACCATTGAGAAGCCTCCATGCGCTGTCTGACGGCCACCGTGTGGTGGTGCTTGAGACGCTCGTGGAGAGGAAAGAGCAGCCCGGAAACGAGCTTGGTATACAGGCTAGCCATTCGGTCGCGCCTCCGACGGCCCGCGTACGAGGCCTTGAAAGTGTCCGCAAAGTCGCTCCACCCGCTCGCCCCATGAATTCTCTTCGGCATAGCGGCGGATGGCTGCGCGATCCCAGTTCCGTCCCAGTGCGGCGGCCAGCGCCCCGGCCAGGAGTTGTGCATCGCCGAAAGGCACGACGACGCCCAGGCTGGCATCGCGCACCACCTCCCGGTTGCCGCCGACATCGGTAGTGACCACCGGCAGACCGCAGGCCATCGCTTCGAGGAAGACGTTGGCCCAGCCTTCGTTGCTGGTGGCGAGGACAAACACATCGGCAGCCGAGAGGATGTCGGCCAGCGCGTCCGGCGAACGCGGACCGAGGAAGTGCACGCAGTCCTGCAAGCCCAGTCCGGCGACCTGGGTTTCCAGTTCGGCGCGGTTGTCGCCCTCGGCGCTCGGACCACCGACGACGAGATACACCAGGCCGGGAAAGTCCCGGCGTAGTTGCGGAAGAATTTCGATGACCCGGTGAAAACCCTTGCGGGAAACCAGGCCGCCGACCGATATCAGGACCGGAGCGCTCGGCGAAAGGCCCAGGCTGGCGCGGGCGGTGACCCGGTCGCGTGGCGAGAAACGCACCGTGTCGACGCCGTTGCCCACCACCTCGATCTTCGCCGGCGCCGCGCCGCGGGCGACGACCAGCTTCTTCAACGACTCGGAGACCGAGAACACCCTGGTCGCGCGCTGCAGGGCCTTGAGCAGCAGCGGCGCCAGGCGGGCGTCTTCGAGATGACGGGTCTCGGTCCCGCGCAGGGTGATGGTCACCGGCACCTGCAGCCAGTTGCCGAGCAGGCTGGCTGCATAGCCGTCCGGGTAGGCAAAATGGGCATCGATGATGTCCAGTCGCCCTTCCCGCTGCAAGCGGCGCAGGGTCGCGTAGGCGCCGATGGCCATCAGCCAGCCGTCGAGCCCCTTGAGCACACCGGGAATCGACAGGAAGCGCGGAAACCAGACGTCGACGCCGGACTGTTTCTCGTAGCGCGGCGCGCCCGGCCGGAAATGCGGCTTGAAGCGGCGCAGCAGACCCTGCAAAGGGAACCACGGGCTGGGGGCCACCACGCTGAGTGGCAGCCGCTGGCCGACGCGAAACATGCGTTCGCGGATGAACAACCCGGCCCCGGGCTGGAGTTGGCTGGGGAAGAGGCTGGACAGCACGACGATGTGTGCCGGGTAACGAGGGGCCTGCATGTCAGAAGCGGGACGGGACCAGGCGGGCAAACGGTGCCTGGTAGTTGGCAACGCTTTGCCGCCAGTTTCGCTCCTGCTCGACAAAGCGCCGGCCGGCAGCCCGCAGTTCCGGCCAACGGTCGCTTTGCGCCAGCAGTTGCAGGACTGCGCCGGCCAGGGCGGCCGCATCGCCGGCCTTGAACAGCATGCCGGTCTCGGCATGGCGGATCAACTCCCGATGACCACCGACATCCGAAGCCACCAGCAGGCGCCCCTGCGCCATCGCTTCGAGCGGTTTGAGGGGAGTCACCAGTTCGGTCAGGCGCATCGAATGGCGAGGATACGCCAGGACATCGACAAGATCGTAGTAGCGCGGGACTTCGGCATGCGCAACGCGGCCGCTGAACACCACCTTGTCGGCCAGGCCGAGAGCTGCCGCCTGTTCCTTGAGGGCGCCCTCCTGGGGACCGCCGCCAACGAGCAGCAAGCGTACTTCCGGGCGCTGCACGAGAATCTGCGGCAACGCTTCGATCAGCAGGTCGAGCCCTTCATAGGCATAGAAGGAACCGATGAAGCCGATCACCGTGGCGCCAGCCAGTCCCAGTCGCTCCTTCAGCCCGGCATCGGCGGCGCCACCGACGGCAAAGGAATCGATATCGACCGCATTGGGAATCACCGTCACCTTCGCTGCCGGGAGACCGCGCGCCACGATATCCGAGCGCAGACCTTCGCAGATGGTGAACACATGGTCCGCGCGCTTGAGAGCGTGCGTTTCCAGGCGGCGGGTGAGGCGGTAGCGAAGGCTGCCCTCGCTGGTTGTGCCGTGGTCTACCGCCGCGTCTTCCCAGAAGGCACGCACTTCGTAGACCACCGGCAGACCGAGACGCTTGCCGACGCGCAATGCCGGCACGGCATTGAGGACCGGCGAGTGGGCGTGCAGGATGTCCGGCTTGACCAGATCCACCACTTCCAGCAGGCGCTTCTCGACCTGACGCATCAACGCCATTTCGCCGAGTCCGGGCAGCGACACGGCGGTCGACGCTGGCGCGGGGGTACGGTAGAAGTGCCAGCCGTCCACGGATTCTTCGGTCAGATCGCAAGCGACATGCTTCGGCGTCGTGAGGTGGAACGTCTGCCAGCCCAGCTTGTGCTGCTCGCGCAGGATCGACAGGGTGCGGAAGGTATACCCGCTGTGCAGTGGAATGGAGTGATCGAGAATGTGCAGAATGCGCAGGCTCACCGGCCACCCTCCCTGCGCCTGCCCGCGGGTGCGCCACCCAGGCAGGTCTTGAAGACCCTCGCCGAACACCGACTAAACGTCATGCTGCTGCCCCTGTATCTGGAGAAGCCGATCATACACAGCGCGGCTGTCGGGCACCGGCAGTATTTCACGTTGCCCCGCCAAGGTGGCGGTCGATCACCGAGAGGTGGGCGTCCCAACTGTAGCGCGCCAGAACCTGCTGGCGTGCGGCAATGCCGATGGCGGCAGAACGTGCCGGCTCGCGCAACAGGGCTTCGATCTGGCTGACGTACTCCGGCACGGTTCCTGCGGTCAGGAAATCGCGCTCGGGGACCGCGTCGATTGCCGTCGAACACTCACTGGAGGCGACGACCGGCAAGCCCATGGCCATCGCTTCCAGGACCTTGTTCTGGACGCCACGTGCCAGCCGCAGGGGCGCAACGACGACCGCCGCATGCTGCAGGTAAGGACGAACGTCCGGGACGGTGCCGCTGACCACCACGTGCTCCCCGGCCAGCGCCTGCACCGCCGCTGTCGGACTGCGTCCGACAATGTAGAAGCGCAGATCCGGCCAGTTCTGACGCAGCCTGGGCAAGATGTCGGCGGCGAACCAACTCACCGCGTCGATGTTCGGCCAGTAGTCCATGGCGCCGGTAAACACCACCGCCGTTTCGTCGACGCGGAAAGGTGAGGACAGCTCCTTTCGGGGTGAGAAGAAGTCGGCGTCCACTCCGTTGCACATGGCCTCGACTTTACCGGCGGACTCCGGCGCCAGACCCCGAAACAGGTCGGCCTCGCCCTGGGTGACAAAGAACGATCGTTCGGCCCGGATCGCGACCGCACGTTCGAAAGCCAGCAGGCGCCTGCCCTCGCGCCGGTACAACCAGGACATCGGCCAGCGGTGGTTGGCGGCATACTGGCCCCATTTCAGGGAATCGACGTCGACAAAGTCGACCAACTGACGTAGCCGCGGTGCGCGCTCGACGAAGCTCGCCATGACCGAGGAAAAAATCAGGGCGGCGTCGATCTGCTGTTCGCGCAGCGTGCGATCGACCCAGTCCTGCAGCCCGGCATTGCGATAGTAGGGCAGCGTCAGCGGTTCGTTGCTGAGCAGGCCCCGGAGACTCAGCAGGCGCGCCAGATGCGGTTTGAGCCGGACCAGATGCAGGTCGACGCAGTACTCGCGTACCGCCTCGACATAGGCCTCGTCCTGCGGATCGTCGATGAACGTGCCGAGGAATACCCGGTGCCTGGCCGCCAGGTGCTTGAGCAGGTGATACGAGCGAACCTTGTCGCCCTTGTTCGGCGGGTAGGGAAGGCGATGTACCAGGTAGAGAAGATTGCTCATCTGCGGCCACCCAGGGTCATTGCGCCGCTATGCCGGCGACCGCCGCCTGATCGGTCGGCGCATCGACGACGTTGCGCAGAAAGGCCTCGAACATCAGCAGCGTCCACAGCGCGGCGCTGTAGTCGCTGATGCCCGACTGGTGGGCATCGACGACGTGCCGCAGGTAATCCTCGTTGAACCAGCCGGTCGCCGCCAGGCGCGGGCCGAGCACCGCGTCGCGGACGCGCTCGCGCAGTGGGCCTCGGAACCAGCGCGCCAGGGGCACCGAGAATCCCATCTTCGGTCGATAGAGGATGTCCTGAGGCAGGCGCGGCTCCATCGCTTTCTTGAGCAGGAACTTGCCTTCCTGGCCACGGACCTTGAACGCGGATGGCAGCGTCGCCATCCATTCGAGCAACTCGTGGTCCATCAAGGGTTCGCGCACCTCCAGCGAGTGCGCCATGCTGGCACGGTCGACCTTGGTGTTGATGTCGCCGACCAGGTAGGTCTTGAGGTCGAGGTACTGGATCAGGGCCAGCGGATCGTCGGTTTCCGACCGTCCGGCATGGTAGCGAAAGACGTCCTCGGCGCTGTAGCCGTCGATTTCTCGCCGGAAGCGATCGGTAAAAAGTTGTTTGCGCATCGGACCACGCAGGATCGATACGGAATGGAAATAGGCTTCGACCGAGGTGCGCGCCATGCCTTCAAACGTCGTTTTGGCGCGAAACATGCGCGGAGCCCAGTCCGCTTTCGGATAGCAGCGACCGAGCAGACCAAACAGCGGCCGACGCACGCTATGCGGCACGGCCGCGCGCAGGCGTTCTTCCATCAGGTGCAGGCGGTAGCGACGATAGCCGCCAAAGGTTTCATCGCCACCGTCACCCGACAGGGCAACCGTGACGTGCCGGCGCGCCAGTTGACAGACGCGGTAGGTGGGAATCGCCGAACTGTCGGCATAGGGCTCGTCGTACAGACTGGCCAGCGTGTCGACCAGATCAAAGTCGTCGCTGGCGACCAGGTCACAGTGATGGCGGGTGCGGTAACGGTCGGCAACCTTCTGGGCAAACTGCGCTTCGTTGAACGCAGGATCGTCAAAGGCAATCGAGCAGGTATTCACCGGATCGTTCGAGAGACCGGCCATCAACGCGACGACCGCGCTGGAATCTACCCCTCCCGAGAGGAAGGCCCCCAGCGGCACCTCGGCGATCATGCGCAGGCGGATCGACTCGCGCAGTTTCTCGTCGAGTTGCTCACAGGCCTCGTCTACCGAACACGCGGCATCGAGGGTAAAGCGCAGGTCCCAGTATTCCTTCGGCGCCGCCGCCGGCTGCCCACGCCGCAGGGTCAGGGTATGCGCAGGGGGCAGCTTGCGCGCCTGACGAAAGATGGTTCTCGGCTCGGCGACGTAACCAAGCGCAAAGTACTCCTCGACCGCCAGCGGGTCGATCTCGCGCGCGAGGCCGCCATGTGCCAGCAGCGATTTGAGTTCCGAGCCGAACAGGAAGGTGCCATCGGGCAACAGGGCATAGTAGAGCGGCTTGACCGCCAGCCGGTCGCGCGCGAGAAAGAGCGTCTCGCGGTTGCGGTCCCAGAGCGCAAAAGCGAACATGCCGCGAAAACGACGGACGCAGTCCTCGCCCCAGGCTTCCCAGGCATGGACGATGACCTCGGTGTCGCTGCGCGTATGAAAGACATGCCCGAGCGCCAGCAACTCCGGAATGAGTTCCTGATAGTTGTAGATTTCCCCGTTGAACACCACGCAAACGCTCTGATCCTCGTTGTAGAGCGGCTGCTGGCCGGTCGACAGGTCGATGATCGAGAGCCGCCGATGGCCGAGGCCGAGGCCCGGTTCGACGTGCAGCCCGCCCTCATCCGGGCCACGATGATGCTGCGACTCGTTCATCCGTGTCAGCACGGCGCGATCGATGTCGCGCCGGCCACGAGTATCAAAGATTCCGGTAATGCCGCACATAGTCTTGCTTCGCTTCCCTTCCTGGGTTGCCGCGTTCGCCTACGGATGGATCAAGGTGCTGCGCCTTGCCCTGCCGGCTGCCGAACCCAACAACTGATCGTAGAGTCCCTGGTAGTGCTGCGTCATCGCTTCCAGGCTGAACCGCTGCTCGACCACGGCCCGTCCCGCACACCCGGCAGCGCGCGCACGCTTGGGGTCCAGCGCATAGCCGGCGATCTCCCTGGCCATCGCCTCGGCGTCGGCCGCCGCCACGAGTTGGCCCGTACGACCCTGGCCAATCAACTCGCCATTGCCACCGACGGCGGTCGCAATCACCGGCAGGCCGCTGGCCATCGCCTCGAGGACGGTGTTCGATACCCCCTCGGCCAGCGATGGCAGCACGAAACAGTCCAGACCACGCAGGATCTCGGGAACGTCGTCACGTTGCCCCGGCAACCACGCCCGGTCGGCCAGTCCGGCTTGTTCGAGCATCGCCTGCGCCTGTGCCCGCAACGGTCCATCGCCGATGATCACCAGCCGCAGGTCGACGCTGCAGCACAGGGAATAGCTCAAGAGCCCTGATGAAGGCCTTGACCAGAGTCGTCTGATCCTTGACCCCCTGCATGCGTCCGACGGTACCCACCAGCCAGCAACGCGGATCCGAGAACGGACAGCCAACAATCGGCTGACGAGTCCCGGCCGGATGAAAGCGCTGCGCATCGACACCGTTGTAAATCTGTGACACCCGGGCTGGATTCACTGCCCACCCGGCAGGTGAGATAATCTTCGAGATCGCGCGACAGCGCTATGTATCTCGTCACGAATGGGCGATAAAAACGCCGCAGCCATTGGTACTTTCGGCTGGAACCATCGAGATCGCCGATATCGCGGCCATGTTCGCCGTGGATGCGCACCGGAACACCCGCCGCCCAGGCCGGCATGGCCACCTCCAGTGCCGCCAGATTGCGACTGTGCACGATCGCCGGCCGCAACTGCCGAAAAAGGCTGAACAGGCGGGGGTAAATCCGGATCGCGTGTCCGGGTGGTTTCTCCAGGGCGACGAAGCTGACATCGTCACGCACGATGCGGCGTCGGAAATCCGTAATTTCGGTCAGGGAAATCACCGCGTGGCGATAGGCGTCGGCCGGCATGTGATTGATCAGGTTGACGACGCCATTCTCCAGACCGCCGACGTCGAAACGAAAAACCACATGCGCGACCAGTGGGCGCGCGTCGTGCGCCAGGATCATCGAGTGGCCAGCGTTTGCTGCAGTGCGCTGCTCACGGCCGGCCCGGCGGCGCGTGCAAAGTCGGCGAGCACGGCGTCGCCCTCACCGGCCTGGCCTTGCGGCGCGTAGAGAACGATCACTGCCGAGTCATCGCCCTTGCCGGTCAACCGCGACAGCGCCGTATAGGCCTTGACCAGTGCATCGCTGGAGGTCCAATGCCCATTCACCCAGTACCACTGCCAGACCACCAGACGGATGCCGCCGGGCCCGCGCAACTGCGTCGTGCTCACCTGGATCGGCTGCTGGTTGAAGGAGATTTCGCGTGTGCCCCCGGCGACCTTGGCCCAGACCGGGTCATCGTTGGTCACCAGAACATTCATCGAACTGACCATCTTGTGCTGCTGGTCCTGGTTGCGGTAATAGGCGAGAAACAGCCCGGCCAGGTGACCACCGTTTTCAAAGCTTGCCTGCGTGCTCGCCGCGTAGTCTCCGAAGCGCGGCCGCCAGTCGTTCAACGCGGACGGCGTGGGCTGCCAGCCGTCGATTGCTTCCAGCGACGCCATCCGGCTCAAAGACCCGCCCGTGGCGTGTGCCAATTGCCGTTCCGCGAATGGCCACAGGGACGCCACCAGCACACTGGCGACCGCAGCGACCCACACCGAGGCGGCTCCAGCCGTCACGGCGGCCGTCGGCAATACCCGGGACGGCTGCGGCCGCGGCTGCGGCGGATCGTCCTCGCGCCAGCGCGCGCCAATCCAGAACATGGCCATGATCACGATACCGAAGAACACCCAGCCGTAGATCAGGTGGTCGACGCCGACGGCCAGCTTGTTGCCCGACAGGTGACCCAGCATCACGATCATGTAGGCACGCCCCCAGTTGGCGACGATCGGTACGAGGATCGAGATGGCGACAAAAGTCAGGCGTCGCGCCAGCGAGTGATACGTCAGGTAGGCGAACAGCGTGCCCACCGTGACCGAAGCGATCAGATAGCGAACGCCGCTGCAGGCCTCGACCACCGACCAGCTCCCGGTGGGAATGATCAGGTGCTGCCCTTCGCTGTACACCGGGATGCCGGTCAGGCGCAAACCGAGCACGGTGAAGTGCGCCGTCCACTCCATCAGCTTCGGCTGCGTGAAATCACCAAAGGGCACGGCGAAGAAGCAGGAAACACAGCGGAAAGGCAAGGCAGCGCGCGACCCGCCAGCCCAGCACCGCCGGCACGATGAAAATCAGCATGAAGATCAGCGCAAACTGCGACAGCGCATTGACCGCCGCCACCTCGCCGACCAGCCAGGCGAAACCCGCGCCGGCCAACAGCACGAGCGCCCAGTAGCTGTGGCGTGGGTGCCAGTAACGCCAGGCTGGCACGCTTCCGCCAGATCAGCCACAGCGTCAGCGGCGGCACGATGAGTCCATGCGCGTAGGTATCGGAGCGGACCCAGATACTCGCCATCGCCATCGCCGTCTCGCGAAAGAGCACCAGGACGAGCAGGAAGGCCAGAGCCAGGGCAGGCAAGGCGACTCGCCAGGCGGCAGCGCTGGCAGGGGAACTCGGAATCGGCACGGCTTGGTTCATGGAGTGGCTTTCTGCAAATTGCTGGCTTCGGAAGTCATCAGTTCCGCGTGATCACCGCCAAGGGAAACGAGCTTGCAGGCTGCTCAACCGAGGTTGCGCACAATGAACGGCCCGAGCCAGTTGGCCAGGCCGATCGGCATTCGCCGCCAGGTGTCGATCAGCAGACGGTACTTGGCATTGGACGGGTTGTTCTGCGGAATGGCATCACGGCGATAAAGGCAATACTCGTAGAACAGCGGCTGCGGCTCGAAGCCCCAGTTCTTCTTGAAGGCATACGAGCCGGTGCCCTGCTTGCTGCGACCGTAGTCGAAGACCCGCAGCCCACGCTCGCAGGAGCGGCGCATCAACTCCCAGTACTTGAAATCGTTGGCCGCGAGTTCGCGCGCCGACAACGTCGTCGCCGGCGTAATACGGCAGGACCTCGTCACGAAAGTAGAAGCTCATGACACGCTGCTCAGGGAACGCCCGGCGCCGTCCACCACCGTCAGCACCTCGCAATCGCTGCCGAACACCCGTTGCAGGGCGTCGAAATAACGCCGCGGCAATGCCGGTGTCCCGTGCCGATGGACGTTGTCGGCGTAGAGCGCGAAGAACCGGCCCGGATCGCCGATCGATCTCGCTGCGTCAAGCCATGCTTGATGCCCTTGCGCACCATCGCCCGCTGCTTGCGCGGGATGGCCAGCATGTTGGCTTCGACTTCCGGGGCAATCTCCTTGCGGAAACGCACGTAGAGATCCTGCAGCGGCCATTCGGGGTGGCGTTGCTGCGTGTTCCGCAGTTCCAGATGGGCAACGCCGAGGCGCCTGGCGATGACTTGCGCCTCCTGTTCCAGAGCCGCGGCCGCCGCCGGGCTGCTGGCAGCCACCCCGCCATAAACGGCAAAGGGAAGCGACACCAGCGTGTTCCCGAAGAGCAGGCTCTTGACTTGCGCCAGCGGCAGGACACCCTCGATCGACACCCGCACGCTCGGCATAGAGAAAATGCGTACGATGCCCGAAGACCTCACGCATGATGCGCTGCCACCCGGACTTGTGGAAAAAGGTGGCTTCCTGGCAGGTTTCAACGAACGCGTCCCAGCGATCGACGGCCCCCGGGTCGTCGGGATCCAGGCGGCGGACGCTGACCGGCACGGTCGCTACGGCAGCAAGCCTGGCCACTTCCTCGCGGCTGCTGTTCATTGACCGACCCCTGCGGCAGGGCAACCGCCGCCGAGAAACACTTCATCGACCCGCCCCCAGCGGAAGTCGGCGAGCAAGCGCCTGATCCGGCCTTCGGTATGCTGCAGGTTGACATAGTGGCGGAAACGCGTCCGGGCATTGATCCCGGCAACCCGCGGTTGCCCGGCGTCGATCTCCCAGGGATGGAAGTAGAAGATTGCCGCCTGCTGATCGCGGGTATTGACCTTTTGCAGCAGCCAGCGCGACAGCGCATAGGGCAACAGGCGAAAGTAGCCACCACCGCTGGCCGGCCAGTTGCGGTTGAAGAAACGCGCCGTGGTCACCGGCAGTTCGAGCAATCCGGGACGCACCTGGTGAGAAAAGCGTGGCGCATCCGGCATGCCGTAGTGGTCATGGCGAATGGGATAGATGCTCGAACTGTAGCGATAACCGGCACGTTCGAGACAGTCGAAGGCCCACAGATTGCCTTCACCGATCGAGAAGCTTGGCGCCCGGTAGCCGATCACCTGGTGACCCGAAATATCTTCCAGCAGCTTCTTGGCCGTACTCACGTCGGTGGAAAACTCCGTGGCATTCAGGTCACTGGCACGCTGATGGCCGTAGCCGTGGCTAGCCAGCTCGTGCCCTCCATCGACAATCCGACGCACCAGATGCGGGTAGCGTTCGGCGATCCAGCCGAGCGTGAAGAACGTCGCACGCGTGTGCATTTCTTCGAGCATCAGCAGAATACGCTCGACGTTCCGCTCGACCCGGCACTCGCAGGTGTCCCATCGATCGCGCGCGATGTACGGAGCGAACGCCGAAACCTGGAAGTAGTCTTCGACGTCGATCGTCAGGGCGTTGGTCAGCGGCTGGCCGGGCATTTTCGGAAACTCGTTCTAGCTGCCGCGCCGCGCGTGGCGCGCGAGCAACCACTGCGAGAGATCGGCGGCGATCCGCTCCGCCGCCCGCCCATCCCACAACTCGGGAACGCGCCCGGTCTTGCCGGTACCGGACAGGATCTCGGCGACGCCCTTGCGGATCGCCTGTGGGTCGCAGCCGACCAGGGTATTGGTGCCTTGCTCGACGGTAATCGGACGTTCGGTATTCTCGCGAATGGTCAGGCAGGGCACGCCCAATGCCGTGGTTTCTTCCTGCAGGCCGCCGGAATCGGAAAGCACCAGTTTCGCACCGGCGAGCAATCCGAGCATTTCCAGATAACCCTGCGGCGGCAGCAGGACGATGCGCGGACTGGCCAGGAGTTCACCAAGTCCGAAGCGATCGATGTTGGCGCGCGTGCGGGGATGCAGGGCAAAGACCAGCGGCAGTTGCTCGGAAACCTCGCGCAACACGCTCAGCAAGGGCGCCAGTTGCTCGGCCCGGTCGACATTCGACGGGCGGTGCAGCGTCACCACGCCATAACCCCGCGGATCGTCGAGAACCGCCGGATCGACACCGGCCATCTGCAGCGTCTTCGTCGGGGAATGGGCGAACTCGCGATTCGACAGCAGGGAATCGATCATCACGTTGCCGACAAAACACACGCGTTCCTCGGCGATCCCTTCGCGCGCCAGGTTGGCTTGGGCGCTGCGCTCGGTGGTATACAGGCGGTCGGCGATCTGGTCGGTGAGGACGCGGTTGATCTCCTCCGGCATCGCCCGGTCGTAGCTGCGCAGGCCGGCTTCGACATGCACCACCGGCACTTCCTTCTTGGCGCTGACCAGCGTACAGGCCAGCGTCGAATTCACGTCGCCGACGACCAGCACGCAGGACGGCCGCTGTGCATCGACTACCGGCTCGAAACGCCGCATCACTTCCGCGGTCTGCACCGCGTGCGTTGCCGAACCCACCTCGAGATTGATGTCCGGATGCGGCAGACGCAAGTCCACGAACAGGCGATCGTTCATGTCCCGGTCGTAGTGCTGCCCAGTATGCACGAGCAGCGTCGGCAATGCCGGATGGTGGGCGCTGAACGCGCGCAGAATCGGTGCCATTTTCATGAAATTGGGGCGCGCACCGACGACACAGATCACCGGACCCAGATCAGCAGGCCATGATTCATTTAACAAGACGACTTCCTTTCACTGTTTAACCCTTACCGCATCCACCAGTTGCTGCAGCAGCGACAGGACCGCCGCATTGGTGCGCTCGAGGCGAACCATGCTGCGCTCCATACGGATCATGCGCTGCTCCGCCTGACCATTCTTGAGATCCGCAATGACGCGCGCGGCCTGACCCGCCGTACTGGCGTCCAACTCCAGCCGCGACAGGTCGATGTCGAGGATGCCGCTCTCCGTCAGTTGCGGGTTGGCGACCGCCGAGCCCGCGTCGACCATCTCGCCGGCGGACGGCGATGGGGCCGACTGGGTCTCGTCTCGGATCTCCTTGGCCACGTCCTCGACATCGGCACGCGTGAATTCGCTCTTGCCGCTGAGAAAGCCAGCCAGGAGGAGTCGATCGCAATGCGAATTGATGCGCCGGGGAACGCCCCCGCTGGCCTCGAAAAGCGCTTCGAAGGCCCCCGCGTCGAAGCGCGGCGAGCCTTTCGATCCGGCACACCGGAGCCGGTGCTCGATATACGCCTGCGTTTCGTCCTGATCCATCGGGCCAATATGGCACGCGGCGATCACGCGCTGGCGCAATTGCTGCATCTGCGCGCTTTGCATGATCTTCCGGAACTCGGGCTGACCGATCAGGAAGCTTTGCAGCAAGGCTTGCGTGCCAAACTGGAAGTTCGACAGCATGCGCAGTTCTTCGACCGCGCGCGGCGTCAGGTTCTGTGCCTCGTCGACAATCAGCAGGCAACGCCGGCCCTGACGGGTGACGTCGACGAGGTAAGCCTCAAGGGCGAGCAGCAACTCCGACTTGCCCATATTCCTGGCGCCGACGCCGAAAGCGGCGGCGACCATGCGCAGGATGTCCTCGGCGTCAAGCTGCGTGCTGACCAGTTGGGCGGCCACCACTTTCGCCGAATCGAGATCGTTGAGCAGGCCGCGCACGATGGTGGTCTTGCCGGCACCGACCTCGCCGGTAACGACGATGAAGCCTTCGTTCTGATTCAGACCATACTCAAGGTAAGCCATCGCCCGCCGGTGCTGCTTGCTGGCGAAATAGAACGAAGGATCCGGGTTCAGTTGAAAGGGCTTGCTGGTCAAGCCATAGAAGGACTCGTACATGATGCCCGATCAGAAGCTGTGCGAGAGGGCACCGGTCAGCGCGCTCTCCGTATAGCTGCTCGCACCGTCGGCAATCACCCGTCGCGCGCCGATGTTGGCCTGCGTTTTCGGTGAGATGCGGGTAGACCACAGCAGGTAGGCCCCTTGGGTCTTGCTGTCCGGCACGTTTTCCAGGTAACTGATGCTGCGCTGCTGGGTCAGCGACAGCGAAAGCGTCGACAGGCCGGTCAACTGATGCCCCCAGATGAGGCCAACACCGCGCTGCAGGGTCCGGTTGCTCAAGGAGTAATCATTGGTCACCCCGTTGGCCAGGCCCAGAGGCTGTTGTTCGCTCTCGGTCATGTTCAGGGTCACGGTGTTGCGGGCGCCGAGCAAGGCGAAGGAAAGCTGTTGCAGCGTCTGCAGGTTCGGGCGATCGTTCAGGTAACCATTGACCACCGTGCCGTCAGCCGGCAGCCCGCGGGCCTGCAGCACCTGCGTCACCTGCTCGCGGACCGCGTCCGGCGCCATCCCGGGGTTACTGGCGGCGATGATCGCATAGAAGGCGTCGAAGTTGCTGCCTTGCCCGGTATACCCGACGCCCGCCGGCTGGAAGGAAACGTTCCGGCTGGCCCGATAGGTCACCATCGAGAGCGGCATCCGGTGGCTGAAACTGACGTCGTAGCCATCACCGAAGAAACGCCGGTTCTGGGTGGCCGACAGTTCCGTACGCGGGCCTGGCGTCCACACGAAACCATAACCTGAAGTGTTGTGCGTCTCCTGCTGCAGACTCACGTAATTGTTCGACTCCTGCCCACCGATGAGCGACACGCGCCATTGCGGATTGATCCGGTAAGTCAGGGTCAGCCCATAACGCGTGGCCTCGTAGTCCTGGCCGCGCGAGTAGTCGCTGCGCACGTTGCTCGCATCCAGCGCCCAGGAAAGCGGCCCCCAGCCGGTGAGACCATTGACCCTGCCCACCCACTCGCTGGAGTTGAGGTCAGGCGCCAGACCGGATTGCGAGGAGGTCGTCGTTCCCTTGTAGCGCAGGAAATACTCGGTGGAGGTCAGGAACCTGCCCTTGATATAGGGAGAAATCGAGTAGCTCGACGTTTCCGTCTGGTTACGGTTGACGTTGGCATTACTCGGCGAAATCGCGCCAAAGGCAGAAAGATACTGTTGCGAGATGCTTCCCGTCGCATCGATGTACAACCAGTCATCGATGGCTTCCAGCGTCCCGATTGCCGTCAGCGCATTCTGATGGCCATTCGACGAGGACTCCCGGGCATAGATCTGTTCGGTAAAGGCGTAACTCAGGCGCAGACTGGCACGCCCTCCCTTGCCGTCGATCGAGATCCCGGGGGTGATGCCGGTAACCAGATCGCTGGTCCGGTTGGTGGAGTTGAGATAGAGATTGTTGGTCAGCGTCTCGTTGACGGCAAGGGTCGGCGTGATCCGCCAATTCTCGGCATGCGCCGCCGGAATGGCGCCGCAAATCAGCGCAACACCCAGCCAGGATGCGGGAGCCTGGTAGCGCCGGCCGTCCCGGACAGCGGCTGGATCAACAGCATAACGCCTGCTCCGCGGCCCGGCGAAAAGGGCATGTCCGGTCGTCCCTTCAAGCATCTTCGGCAACCTTGCCACCATAGCCGTAACCATAGCCATAGCCGTAACCATAGCCGTAACCATCCTGCGTGCTGGTGCGCGCCTGGTTGAGCAGCACCAGTTTCACCGGGCAGGAGTCGATCGCGGCGAGAGCGTGCTTGACGTCACTACGAACGGTGCTTTCAGCCTTCACGACGACGACGACCTGCCCCATGTGGCTGGCCAGTACCCTCGCCTCGGTGGTCATCAACAGCGGCGGCGAATCGAAGATGATGATCCGGTCGGGATAACGGTTGGCCATCTCGTCGAGCAACTTGACCATGGCCTCACTGGCCAGCAGTTCGGTCGCGCGCGCATGCTGCGTACCACTCGGAAGAATGCTCAACTTGTCGACGCTGGTCCTCATCATCACCTGCGACAGCGCCACCGACTCGTCGGTGAGCACATCGAGGAGGCCGCGCGACGGCGGCAGGCCGAGCATCTTGAGCACCGATGGCTTCGGCACGTCGGCATCGACCAGCATCACCGTGTTGTCCAGTTCCATGGCGATGCTCATCGCCAGGTTGATCGCGGTGAAGCTCTTGCCCTCACCGGAAACCGCGCTGGTCACCATGATCAGGTTGCCGCGCTTGATCGGCGTAGCCCCTTTGCCCATGGCGTTGGCGATCAGTGGCCGCTTGATGACCCGATACTGATCGGCAAGCTGCGATCGGGGCGCATCCGGACTGATCAGGCCGGCCGCCGAAAGCGCATTGAGATCGATCTCGATGTGACGGGACACCGCAACGGCGGCCGGCGCAGCCGCGCCTGCTGGCGCTTGTCGCTTGATGATCGGCACCGGCGTCGACGGCACTGGCGAATCGGCATTTGCGGACGCCGGCGCTTCGGTGTCGGCAGCCGAACCGGTGACCTCGACACCCGCCTTGCGCAACTGTTCCAGACGCTTCGCCGCTTGTTCAATGAGGCTCATGGGTGTTCCTCAGGCAGTACGGACGGAAATAAGAAACAAGGCGAGAAGCCCCGCGCCATAGGCCGCAATCAGTGATCCACAGGCAGCAGCAAAGCGCAGCAAATCCTTTCTGTCGCGACGCTGGCTTTCCTCGTCGACGAGCATGGACACGGTCCCCAGCAGCGGTAGGCCGCAGGCTTCCCGCAGGGAGCGCGAATCGAAAAACACCGGTCGGAGCTGACTGGCGGCAAAGGTGGCAGCCACCCCGGCAACCAGCGCCAGGAGCAAGGTCAGCGGCAGGAACAGGGTGCGATTGGGGGCTACCGGCTTGGGTGAAGCGCGCGGCGGATCGATCAGACGAAAATCGACGCCGGCGGTGTTGTCCATCTCGCTCCCGAGGCTGGCCGATTCACGCCGCTGCACCAGTTGTTCGTAGTTCTTGCGGTTGATCTCGTAGTCGCGATTCAGCTGCGTAAACTCCGCCTCGATCTGGGGCACCAGACTGATCGCCGATTTCAGCCGATCGTAGCGCGCCTGATACTCGCCAACACGTGTCTGCAGCGCCGCGACTCGCGCCTCCATTTCGGAGAGGGTCACCTTCAGTTGCTGGTAAACCGGATTGGCGTTGACCGAAACGCTGGGATTGGTGACGGCCGTCTTGCGGCGGGCGACGATCTCCTGCTGCTTCTGCTCTTCGAGATCCTTGATCAGGCGCCGCGTGCTCACGACGTCAGGGTGCTTGTCGGTGAAACGCTGCAACATCGCGTCGAGATTGCGCTTGAGGGCGTCTATCCGACTGTCGATCTCCGGCACCGCCACGCCGGCAATCGGCTCCTGACTTGAATCCGGCAGCACGGTCGGCTCCTCGCCCTGGATCTGGCGCCTGAGCGCGTCACGCGAATTCTGGGCCTCGCGCAGTTCGAGCCGGCTCTGCTCAAGAAGCGCGCCGGTGGCACTCATCTGCGCAAAATGGTCCTTGCCCTCGGAATTCTGGTTGGCCAGATTGCGCAGCTTGAATTCCTTCAGTCGCGCCTCGGCCTCCTCGAGTTTCTTCTCGTAGCCGGCGATCTCCTTGTCGAGAAACTTGCGTGCCGCTTCGGTATCCTTGCGGGAGTCGCCGAGATTCGATTCGACAAAGATCGAAACCAGCGATTGCACCACGCGCTTGGCGTGCTCGGGCTGCGTATCGCGGTAGGTGATGGTGTAGATATTGTCGCGCGAAGTATTGTTGATCTTCAGCGACGACATCAGTGTTTCCACCAGCGCCTCCCGGTCCACCTTCGACTGGATGTTCAGATCAAGGTCCGCCATCCGGATCAGCTTCTCGACGTTCGGCCGGTTGATCAAGGTGCGGCTGAGCAGCATGACCTGCTGATCGACGTTCGGCTGTGTGACCAGACCGGACATCAGCGGCCGGAGAATCGACTGGGTATCGACAAAGATGCGCGCCGACGCTTCGTACTTGTCGGGAATGGCCAGGACGGCCGCCACGCTTGCCGCGCCCACGACCCAGGCGACGACGACCCCCAGCCAGCGACGCTTCCACATCCCGCGCAGGACCGTTAACGCCTGTCGAATCAGTTCATCCATCGCATTCAGACTTTATCAGTATCGTTTCAGGGTTATTCCCGACGTTCAGCGACGCAAGGAAAAGCACGCAGGGCATTGCCAGGCGAACCGGCTGAATTAGAACCAGCTCTGCGGAATGATCAGCACGTCGCCGGGTTTCATGTCCACATTTGCCGACACGTCACCCCGCCGGATGAGATCACGCAAGCGAACGCTGTACTGTTGCTTGTTGCCTTCAACCGTGCGCACGATCGACGCCCCGTTGCCATCGGCGAAATCCGTCAGGCCACCAACGGCAATCATCACATCCAGCAGCGTCGTGTTCTGCTTGTACGGCAGCGCCTGCGGCTTCGACGCTTCGCCGACGACACGGATCTGCTCGCTCTGGGTGCCGATGAAACCGGTGACGATCACCGTCACGACCGGATCCCGGATGAAGGTTCCCAGGGCCTTCTCCATGTCTCGCCCCAAGGCGGTGGGCGTCTTGCCCATCGCCGGCATGTCCTCGATCAGCGGACCGGCAATCATCCCGTCCGGACGTACGGGGACGGTCATCGAAAGCTCCGGGTTACGCCAGACGATAATGTTGACCTGGTCGCCAGGCCCGATGATATAGCGATAGTCAGCGGAGGCTGCCGAAGCGGGTGCCGGTGGATACGAAGCACAGCCCGTCACCAGGGCTCCGAGCACCGCGAGCAAAACCCAACGAAATGCGACGCCACTCACATCATGCAGGCGTGTAACCATAATGCTCTCCTTTTTAGTCGCCAGCTTGGAAAACGGCTTGCGGCAAGTCTCAAAGCCCCGGCGCCGACGGATACCGATATGCGCGCCACAGTATAGTGGAATTGGCAGGGCACACAAAAGTGTAGCGCCGGAGCCGACAAACTAGCCTGGGCACTCAAGGCGCCCGCCGGCAAGCCGCGCGGATCCGGTCAAAGCCCCGACGCAAGCAACAATATACTTTTTCAACAATGACTTACGAACCACAGCAGGGGTTCTTGCAGGCCCCCGAAGGGTCGCCATCACTGCCGCCACGGAGCCAGGGCAGGCAAACAGAGAGGCCTGCAGCGCCCTCTCGACGCGGCGCATGTTGTCGCATCACCACCACACCCCCCACGGCTTGTCTCGCCCGGCGCCTGGTCGGCAGTCCCCGGAACACCCTGACCAACGACAGATTACCTGCTCCAGCGGATCGGGGAAGGGAAATAACGCACACTCGGCCACACGTCAACGCAGACGCGACAAACTATCGGCATCCCGGCAGGCATGTTGCCGCAGGAAAAACGATCGCGGTCAGGGTTCTTTCAGGGGGGCTAATGCGGTTTCCAGCAATGCGCATACCGACCATGGGCGCACTCCCTCCCCTTCAAGGGGAGGGCTGGGGTGGGGATGGGGTGATCATGCATGGAAAGGACGGCTCTTTTCCCCATCCCCCTCCCAACACTTCCAATCGCAAACGTCGCTGTCGCGACCTTCCCCTTGAAAGGGGAGGAGTTCCTTTGGCAATTTTGTCCATGCATCGGAATTCCGGGATGTTTTTCTGGAAATCGCCCAAAGGGGCGTCGATACTTGCTGATGCGATCTAGTTCGATCGCGCCTTGCGCAAGGCCTCGACCCGCGACGAGGCTTTTTCGGAGGGGATGAAGCGCTGTGGATGGTCGGCGAGAAAAAGGCCGCGCTCGCCAGCGCTGCGCTGTCGCAGGAACCAAAGCCCGGACTGACCGACGCGGTATTGAAGATCGCTGCTGGAGATCGGCCGCTCAGGCGCGGGCAGGACCAGGAAGACCACCGACAGGTCGGCTGCTCCCTTATACACCGCATCGACCTTGATCACCGCCAGGAGCAGGTCTTCGCCAGCGACGCGTAGCGGGCTCTGGCCGATCAAGGTGCCGGTGAGCACGAGTTCCGAACGCTCAAGCAGATCGGATTCCGACAGGCGCGTCCACATCGCCGCGGCGTCAGGACCGACTACCAGCAGGAAGCTGCAGAGGAGGGTTCGCAACCATGCCGAATAGCGTCTCAACATCCAGAGAAATCCTGTGTAATGCGTGGATGTCCACCGGAGGCGAAAGCACTTCGGTGGACAATTTCCGACAAACCAACTAGACCGCTGCAGCACGCCGCCTGCGGCCGAACACGCCCAGGGCCGCGCCGGCGAGGGCCAGCAGCGCCGCCGCGCCCGGCTCCGGTACGCCATGCACCGGTGCACGGCCATAGATGAATTGCATGCCGGCGATATCATCGGCCTGCGGTCCGGAGAACGCTTCAGTATAGAACGGCTCCATCAACGAGCCGGCAACGTTCGTGTGCCCAAGGCCGAGCGCGTGCCCGATTTCGTGCGCGGTCACCTGGAAAATATCGAAAGCGTCGAGGTCACCACCGAAACCGAGCTTCCAGTGATCGGCGGTGTCGTAGTGCATGTCCCCCGCTGCCGTATCGCCATTGTTCGGCGGGAAATACCCGTGCGCCAGAACTCCAAATTGACCATCGAAAAAGTGGCCACCGAATCGCAAATCGCCAGCAGTTCCCGGGGCGTTGAACGCCGAGCCGTCATCGGCCACCAGGGTGAACGTGAGGTTGGCGACCGATGACCAGGCAGCCAGAGCCGCGTCGATTGCGCTCAGGTAACCCACGGGCATGAAGTCGGCAAGAGCGGTGACCGTGCAGCCGACACCTTCAGCGGCGCAACTGGTCCCAGTCGGCATGAAACTGTAGGTGACCGAGGCACCGGTCCCAAAAGCTGGTGGCCCCCACTTGCCGGGGCCAGTTGGCCCAAGAACAAACGCGGAAGCCGACGTGGCGGCCAGCGCACCACCGACGAGCAGCGTAGCAGCAACAATTTGCCTGATTTTCATATTCAGAACCCTTTCTGGAAACTTGCGAAGTAGACGCGCCGAAATGGACACACCGTAACCTAAGCACGTTTCAGACCATGCTGCTCAACCTGCTATTTATGAATTACTTTATTATTTTTATGCGGGAACCCCGAGCGGCAATTGTAAATAATTCCAACACTCTACCCCGGATAGCGTGACCCGGATCGGCTTGCCGCGCATCCGCTCAAAAACCCCGGCCGGGGTGCGTGTCCCATCGCCGACCGGGGTGCCCTGAACGGGTGCCGGCAATCAGGCGTCTACTTCGACCACGTTGCTGACCTGACCCTTGCCCGCCTTGTTCGCGGCATACGCCCGGTATTCCAGCCTCTTGCCGCTGACCTGGTTGGCCAGCGTGATTTCCGATTCGACGGCGGTGGCGACCTGCTTCCACGCCCCGTCCGGTAGTTCGCGCATCTCCACCACGTAATAGCTGGGCTTGCCGCCTTCGGAGGGTTCCTTCCAGTCAAGGAATATCCAGCCCGGACCCCGGCGTGGCGCTTCGAGCATCCGGCACTGGCCGGGCAGCGGCTGCGAGCCCGGCGTACGACGCCCGGACCAGCCGAAATGCGCGAGCTGGTCTTCGCTCGCAGCGGCGTTTTCAATATAACGAAGCACCGACCGCAAGGCATCGGCCAGCTTGTCCAGACCGCCCTGTTTGGCCGTGACGGCTTCGCTCACCAGCGCCTGCTGGCGGATCAGCGCGTCACGCAAGGCGAGGAAGGCATCAAGCTGGGTGCGGATTTCCGGCGCGGTGTAGGGTGGTCGGGTGAAGGTCTCGGCCTGGGTGGTCAGGCCCTGGATGATCGACTGGGCGAGCACGACGATGTCGGATTCGCGGGTAGGAAAAGTTGCCATGGTGAACTCCCGTTAAAGAAGGTAACGAATGTGGCACCTGAGTTCGGAGAGCAGCCCCTGCACTCTCCGAGCCGGGAAAACGCTCCCGGCAGACAACAGAATAGTCAAAAATCAAGCCGGCTGCGAAGAAAATTCACTGCCGAAACAAGGTTCTTCGCGGCTTGTGTCCAGACCGGCGGTGTGCGGCCGCGAAACCGCGTTCTCCGACCGGGACTGGATCGAATCGGTCCTGAAACCCGGCAAACGAGGCCGGCTCACGAACACACCGCGCCTGGTCAGAGCGATTCGCGGCCTGTTGCGGGTGATTGTGAATTCATCTGGATGATTGCCGATTTTGTCCGGGTCATTCCTGGCCGCAGGCGGTCGAGATCAAGTTCTCCCGCGGCGACTGCGGGCACCCAATTGCCTGGATGCTGCCTTGTCCCGCCGACACGAGCCATTGCGCGTGCCTTGATGCCCGACCCGCCAAAGTCGAGCTTTCATCGCGCTCACTCGATGCCCGTTCGAGGTGCGTCGAAGCCCGCTCCAGGCGATTCGCAGCATCGAATCGCTTTCTGGAATTTGATTCGGGTGACTGGAAGCGTCATCCGGCACGAACGAAGGCTGGAATCGGCGGTTGGGCGCGACGAAAGGCTGATCGAGGCTTGCGCCGCTCTCGCCCAGAGTATGGATAGTCAATTGCCCTCGGGCATAAAATCATCCGCCATCGTTTGCTCTATCGAGTATGGCGATTGCTTGGGGAACGTCGTTTCGTCCATGCCTGTTTCGTTCGCCGCCAGCAGCCGCGCCTTGCGATAGGCCTTCTCGAACGCTTGAGGAATCTCCGGCTGCAGGCCCGGCTCGTCGTTGAGCAAATCGGAAATATCCATGCGTTGCACGCGGATGGTCAGCGACCCTGCCGCGCCTCGCCTCGCAGGTTGAAATTGCCACTTCAGCAGATGCATCAGCAAAACCGCCAACCTGTTCGTCAGTTCGCGCCGTTCGCTTGCCCCCATGGCTTCCAGCTCCTCAATCAAGTGCGCCGCGTCAAGGTCATCAAAGCGCCCCTCACGCAGCATGTCGGCTTGCTGGCGTGCCCAGGTGAAGTAGTCCGACTGGTATAGCGACGTTTCCATCGTTCGGTCCTTATGTCCGTACCCTTGTACACAACACATTTTGAATAGATTGAATGCAAATGTTCCCGAGCACACTGAGTCTGTTCTGGGCAATTCGCGGATCGCACCGGGTGACACCAAATTCATCTGGTCGATTTCCTAAGTTGTCCGGGTCATCCCTGACTGGCAACGCGAGGTTTCAAGCTCTGCCCCAGCGACTGCGGGCTCTCAATTGCCTGGATGTGTAGCCGATAACCACGCGGCGTGAGGCGCTACTTGCCGAGATGGTAGATCGGAGAGCGAATCGGGTTGGCAGCGAAGAGCGTCTTCCACTTCCGGGGCGTCAGCTCCCGGACTCGATGGTCCGGATGCTGGCCAACGCGCTGCAGGAGATCGACCAGGTAGTCGTAGGGGTCGATATGGTACAACCGACAGGTCACGATCAGGCTCTGGAGGATGCCGACGTGCCTGGCCCCCAACTCGGTCCAGCAAAATAACCAGGCATTCCGACCCATGGGGATTGCCCGCAAGGCTCGTTCGAGGTGGTTGGTGTCGATCGGCACATCCGGGTCGGTGAGAAAAGATGCGACATCAATGTTGGCTAGACCGCGTCACCTTCTGCTTGAACACATGCCAGATAAACACCGGCGCCGACACAAACATTCGACGCCACAGTCGCCTGGGTTGCCGGACCAGACGTGGTAACCATTCGAGTCCTAGACGTTGAAACACGGGGTGCGAACGCGTCACCTGTCCCGAATAAAAATCAAAGACCGCCCCAATCGCTCCGGCGAATTTGACATTCAAGCGGGTTCGATGCTGATAAATCCACTTCTCCTGTTTAGGAGCTGTCATACCCACCCACAACACGTCAGGTTCTACAGTGTTGATGGCATTGATCATTTCGTCGATTTCCGTACTGGAGTAAGTTGGCTTGAACGGCGGTGAATGGGTACCCACAACCTTGATATCGGGGTAATCGTTTGCCATGCGCACGCAAATCCGCGCCAGGGTGTCTTCGGTTGCTCCAAGAAAAAAAACACTCATCCCACCCGCCGAGTTCATGCGTTGATGCAGGCCAGAAAACACGTCCAGACCCGGTAACCCGTTCGGTAATTACCCCTCCCAGCAAACGGGAGGCCACTACCACCCCCGCACCATCAGGCACCAGCCAATCTGCGTCCTTGAGCGCTTGGGAGAACAGCGCGTCATCCAACGCTATGGCATAAGAATGCGGGTTGAGGCAGGCTAGCCATAAGCAGCGACTGGCCGGGCTGGCCTGTTGGGGCAGTAATACCGAAAACACGCTGTTTGCGCATGCAGCCACGGAGAACGTGTCCACGCCATAGCCCAGTATCACCTCTTTCATGCCTCACCAAGCCCAACAGTATTTCGGGAAACCGAGATCGCCCGGATGTATATGTCGTTCAGCACCGCGTAGTTGGCATCTTCCGTATACTTCGTCTCAAATTCCACGCGCGCGCCTTGGCCTAGCCGCGCCAATAGACCAGGAGCATCCCACGCGCCACGCACCTCGCGCAGTAATGCTTCAGGGTTTCCAGGCGGAAACACCACGCCGCTGATCCCATGCTGCACGATGCTCGGCAACGGGCCAATATCAGAAACTGCCACAGGCGTGCCAAAGGCAAAGGCCTCCCGCACCACCATCGGAAAGCCCTCGAACCACTCAGAAGGTAGCACCAACAGTCGGGCGCCGGCAATCTGCGCCTGCGCCTTCTCGCCACTGACTTGGCCGAGAAAGCGTACCGGCAAGCCCGCTGCCAGATGTTCCAATTGAGGGCGCATCTCACCGTCACCTACTAAACGCAGCTCCGGCGCACTCGGACCCCATGCCTGCCACGCGCGCAGCAGGCTAGTTACGCCTTTTTCCGCCGTCAACCGCCCGGCAAATACCACATAAGGTGCCCTTTCCCTCCACGGTAATGTCGGCGGTGAACCCGGGTAGAAATTCGGCTTCACATGCACCTTTTCCAGCGGTAAACCGGAGTCTGCCATGCGCTGACGCTGAAACTCGGAGAGAGCAATAAAGGCATCTACCTGTCTGTTCCATGTGCCTAACCGGCGATGCAGGGCCACGCTGAACGCTAACGGGAGCGTCGCCAATCGGCTGCCCCGGTAGCAGCCATGCTGCACGGCTGGCAACGGCGAGCAAAGATCCAGGCAGTCGGTGCACACACGCCCCGCTCGCATGGGGATTGCTGCCGGACAGAACAAGCGGTAGTTGTGCAAAGTGAGTACGCGTGCAGCACTCTGGCCAATGGCGTGAAAGATGCCCGGCGAGATCAGTGGAAAAGTATTGTGAACATGCACAACATCTGGTTGGAAGTGCGTCACGGCACGCTTTATGGCCTTGGTCATCCATGGATTCCACGGAGTCGCCAGCGCACCCCGCGCCACACCCCATACACCCTGGGATCGAATTTCATCGCTTTGTCGTGCAAACTCCTCCACTTCATGGCCGTGCAACTGCAACAAAGTCTTTTCCGCTTCAAATACCTGATTTTCACCCGATGGGGCTGCCGATCCGTAGAAATTGTGAACCAGCAGTACCTTCACGTGTCGCTTCCTCGCTCGGCCAATTTCCGACGATAGATGTCTTCCAGTAACATGGCCTTCTTTTCCCAAGAAAATGCCTGCGCCCGAAGAACCGCGCCTTTGGCAAGACCAACCCGCAATGCCTCATCCACAGCCAGCCGCTCTATCGCTGCCGCAAAACCCGCCACAACCTGGCTCGGCGTGGTCACCGGTATCTTGATGCCACACGTTTCATCCACTACTGCGCCAAAGCCACAATGATCCAAACAAACAATCGGCAGCCCAAGCGCCAGCGCCTCGATGGTCACCGTCGAAGTAAGGTCCCGAAGGCTGGTGATCAGCATCAGATGACTGGCAGACATCAACCGTAGGGCATTATCCCGGGCAAGCCAACCATGGAAATGGCATCGCCCAGCCAGCCCCAAGTCTATCGCCAAGCCGTGCCAAAGCGATTTGCGCGGTCCTTCACCCAGCACGTGCAGTTGCCAATTCAAGCCTTCGGGTAAGGTTGCCAAAGCAGCTAGCGCAAGATTCAATGCCTTCCGGGGTATGTGCAATCCGTTCCAGACGATGTGAAGTGCTTCGCCCGGTACCCGCTCTATCGGAATCCCCGAGGTCACGGGTGGCAGCCCCACCTCGGCGATCACGGTGCTTGAACAGCCCCAGTATTTATCGGTCCCGAGCTGATTTTCGGGTGTTGCTGCGATTAAACCGACACCCGCGACTCTGGCGGCAAGCCGCGGCCTTGAGGAGAAACGGCATTGCATAAAGTTGAACAGATTGTAACCCAGGTAATACAATGCCGAATAGCCTCCCACTACACTCCAGAAGCGCCACGGAAATAATCCCATCCCGCCAATGGGACCCCAGACGAACGGAATGCCCAGCCTCCACAAATAACCAGGTTCACGGAAACCGACCATGGTCAGCTGGTGTACAAGGTCAAAACCAATCTCGCGATGCAAGGCCTGGGTTAATTCCAACGCTTCTAGATGCCAGCGTTGATAATACCAGTAGTAAGAAGGCGGCCAGATTTTTCGCAGCAGACGGTTACGCTTCTTCCTCAGGTAGTAGAAATGCACCGATTGCGAGAATCGCGGATTTTCGGTGAGGTAGCGTTCGATGTCTGCACGAAAATTTTCCTCTTCGACTATCACCCAAACGTCGTGACGCTTCGCCAGCGCGGCGACGAAACCCCAGCCGACACCTGGTTCGGAACCCTGCCAAGGACTGCATGCATAGGCTACAACAAGAATTTTCATTTACAGAAACGGGATTTTAGTTTAGTTTCCAGAATGGTCTTGGCGGCTATTTTAAAAGTGACGCAACGGCGCATAGATAATATTTTATTAAAGCTTATGTTTCAAACTACATACACATCGCATTATATGAGAAGTGTATTTTATAACTAGAACGTCTAACAACCTGCTGTTCCTTGCAATGTTTTACACACCGACACTTCTGCAAAGGGAACATTTATTCTGGATCTTTGGCCGCACAAATAATGATACCCTCGGCATACTGGGGCCAGATCAGGCAGGCGAAACGCTCTATGCTGTTCGAAAGCGCACGATTGAACGAATAGCCATATGACAAGGGCTCCGAACGATAATATCCCGCTGATAATATGCGCATCTTCTCTAACTGAAGCAAACGACGAAGTGTCTTGTGAGAGTAATACGCCGTGTGTTCGGCATGCACCGCTTCGTGAAACAGCATTGATTTCAGATTTCTTATGACCCCAAAGGCGTTTGTGGTTGTAATAATTAGGGCGCCTGTCTTAGCAATTACTCCTGCGCATGCCTGCAAAAACATACCTGGATTGGCAAGATGCTCAATAACGTCACCTGCAATAATCAGATCAAACTCTGGCCCGAAGAATTGTGTAAGCTTGTGCGCGTCTATTAATCTCAAGTCAGCATTTGGCATTTTTGACTTAACAAAAGCCAGTGATTCCGAGTCTATATCAATACCCACGCACATCCCGCCGTAAGCTTCAATCTGTGAGGTCAGCTTTGCATGCAGAAGCGTTCCGTTTTCCCACCGCTTCACATGGTTCGGCGCGGTAGTACAACCGACATGCAAAACCTTCATCGGCTTTAGTGAGTGTACTTTCTCTAACAGAAATGACTCTTTATTGGTAATAAACCCGCGCATACTCCCTCCTGTCTAAATCCCAAAAGATTGCCGATATCTTGTCTCATTCCCAGATCGATAAACTAACCATTCGACCATTCCATATTCAGAAGGTACAATAACTCGGAATATAACCCTCCTTGCCCAACTCGACCCAACAACCAGAGTGCCAAATATTCACGGATATCCACGTCATTAATTCCCCCTGCAGTCGCTACCTGCTCTGCGAAATGCAGACTGGAACTCAAGATCTTCTGCGCACTCGGATTACGTTGTATCAAGATTGCCGGAGCGATCACATAATAAAACAAATCTCCAAACGCTAACGCCTGTTGCCTGCTCTCTTCCCAATCGAAAACAAAAAAACCCTTCTCGGTCCACGCGCAGTTCCACGGGGCAAAATCTCCGTGGTTGCGATGAACCCAAAACAGTGCTCCGGACTCAGCTAGTGATTTTAGGCGTAACCGCAAGCTGTAGCAGGCGGCAGTTTGATCAGTGGAAAGGTCTTCACACTGGTCCATTGGCAATTCCATCAGTAAACTGGAAAGAGGCTTGAGTTGTCTTTCCAGTTGGGAAAGTTGCCCGAGAAAGTGGATCATCGACTCTTGCTGTTGTCGTTGGTTGATCTTCCGACGCGGGCGATACTCTTGGCACAATGTCAGGGTGTCGCCTGAAGCCCAGATAGTCCAAAGGATAGGTACAAAGTTGGCAAGTGGCGACATCGAAAGAGCCGACAACGCCTCGACTTCCCTTTGGAGAGAAGCTCTAGCCTCGAAGCTACCGGCAACCTTGAGAATGGCTGATGGGTCGCTACTACCCAGCGGCAGCACAACAGTCTTCCGATTTTCATCGGGTGTGCCGAGATAAAGAGCGTAGTTCGTGGGCTGATGTCCACGAACCCTCAACCGATCACCTTCTATTAGTCCTCCAGGGTAGTTCTCGGAATCGCGTGTAGCGATCATCAGGACTTGGCCGCGTAGCAAGGTAAAATTTCGAAATCTTGCCAAAATACGGGCCAGAGCCAAGCCCAGGCGGGCAACACCGCGCCCAGGGCGGTGCAAGGCTAAGGCAAACTCCGCGTGATCAGAGGAAGACAACGGCACCACGACACGTGGATTAACCGCCGGTAAGAGGCCGTATTCCCTCACATGCGGAAAGTCTGCCTTCAAAACCGCCCGCCAGCGCCGAGCCTGAGATCTGCGGGCAACGACGAAAACCGACCGCGCAGCCTCTATTTCTCGGAATGTCGGAGTCACGTGAACAAGGCAACGGTCTCCATCTATAAGCAACGTGTCAGCACCAGCGCCCGCCGTAACTAGATTGATGCCAGAAAGCGCATCCCGCCAGAAGTGTACCTCTTTAAGGCTAAAACCATAAAGGCTCACAGATGCACACTGTCGAGTTAGCAGCAACCATCGCCAAGCGTACTTATAATCAAGTTTGTAATCAGATGCCACGTATTTAATGACCCGACTAGTGCGAGGATGACTCGGAATCGCCGCAAAATCGAGTAACAATCCCCCCGGCTCTGCCGGGGGATTGTTACTCTTAACTCTGAACGTTCTAGGGCGATTATGCATAGATGGAGACTTTCCCACCTCGCTTGCGACTCTCAATGGAATTTCAACATTCGCTCGCACCAAGAGTCGTCAAAATGCCACGATCGGAAATATGTTTTCTATATTCTAATCACTGAAGTTTAGACACACGCCTCTCCCACCGGCCGCGATTTCCCGGGTGGCGCGGGCCGACCAACAAGACAAACGCATGCCCCGACACTGGCCGAGGCAGGGTGAGACGGGCTCAGCACTGCAAACGCTGATCCTGCCCGGGGAAAGGCATCACGAATTGACCGGACTTCGGGTCGTAGGCGTCGCGCACGGGAAGTCCGATAAATTGCATCCGCAGCCACTGGGCGAAAAGCCCTGCGGTAATCATGGCGCCCTTCCGCCAAGGCGCGATGGCCATCAGCGGAAAGGACTCCCACAACTGCAGGGCGAGCAATTGCGTCAAGGCATAGGCCGTGGAGCGAATCTGCATCCACAGTTCCAGGGCAGCCTTCGACTGCTGCCACAGATTGGCCACTCCCCACCAGCGCTTCAGGTTGTGAAACAAGGGCTCGATCCCCCAGCGCTCGGCGTAGATCTCCACCACTTGTGGTGCCGAGAGATCGGTCTCGGTCGCCAGAATCAGGCGCGGACGCGACCAGGTGTGGTCGGGCAGGAACATCTCGCACCACACCGCGCGGACCGGGAGCCCCTTCAGGAATCGCGCCACGGCGAGGACCGAGCGCACCCGAATCCGCTGCACCGTGCCGTACAGCATCAGTTCCCTCTCCTGCACCGGCAAGGCTTCGAGTACCGCGGGATCGATCCGGCGGCCGTACTTGCGCTTCCGTCCTCGGCGTTTCGGCTCCGGTTCCGGCGGAAGAAACAAGGCCGTATCGCGGCGCACCTGTCCGATGATTCGGACCTGTTGTTCGAGCAAAGGAAGAATCAGCGTGCTGCGCATGAACCAGGCATCGATCAACAAGCGCACCCCCTTGACGTACCCCCGGATCGAGTCCATCAACTGCCGTGCCACCCAGAGCTTGCCCCGTTGGCCCGACTCTTCGAGCAGCCACGAGCGAATGGGCACCGTCAGCGCCGAGCCCAGCCGGACGCGAACGACGAGAGCCAGCGTGACCCAACACTGGCTGTTCAAGAACGTCGGCCGATTCGCCTTGTGGCTGTGATCGTGCTTGATACTGATCCCCGGCCCGAACTTCACGCAGCGCGGAACCAGCGTATCGTCGAGGATCAGGGTGACCAGTTCGGCCGGGCACACCCTCAGCACCAGTTGCAGCAAACGCAGCGACAGTTCCGTGACCGACACGTTTGCCCGCTCGATGAGCTTGTAATAGGTTGTCCAGTGCGCCTCTCGGCGAATGGCCCCGATAGCCCGAGTGACCCAGCCTTCCGGGTTGAGCATACAGCCGATCAGGAGTTCGACGAAGGTTCGGCGGGAACGCGGTGGCACGGCCACGAGGAGAAAGGAAATCCATTCCGAGAGCAGCAAGCAAACGTTGGCAGCGAGAGACATGAGGGAAAGTCCGGGATCGAAAATGATCCCTCATTGGTCGCCGCGCGCTGCTTGCGCGAGAACCGTGCGCAAGCAGCGCGCGGCGACCCCACGATTCCCTGGCCATGTCAAGTCTTTTTTGCATTTTCTCGAAAATTTTTTCGCGTCGCCTGGAACGCCTCCGGCACTCCGTCGGCGACCGCGAGTGTCTAAACTTCAGATGTCTTGACTTCCTGCCCTTTAGGCGAAGGCTGGCTTGGGCTCCGTCGAACAGTCCCGCGGCCTGCGCGAGTCGTGGCGACGTTCGGCCGCGGAGTGCGCCTCGAGGTTGGTCGTAATGGCCGTGCGGTGAAGCTTAACCGTCCGTTCGTTGATGCCCAGGTCGGCCGCGATCTGCTTGTTCATCTGGCCGGCGACGACGTGGCGCAGGATCTCCAGCTCGCGACTCGTGAGGGCATCGAATCTGGCCCGCAGCGCCTGCAGGCGCGCACGCTCGGCGCGCTGCCGGGCATCACGGGCAATGGCCCGGTCCACCGCCGCGAATATCGCCTCCTTCGGCGCGTCCTTGGTGAGGAAATCCTCCGCCCCCTGGCGCATCGCCTGCACGCTTGTCGGGATGTCGCCGGCCCCGGCGAGAAAGACCACCGGCACCATGTTCACCCCGCGCGCCAGTGCCTGCTGGAGGTCCAGTCCGTCCATTCCCGGCATCCGTAGATCGGTGATGACACACCCCGCGCCGTCACTCAGTTTCGCGAGAAAATCGGCCGCCGATGCGTACGTCTGGACGGCGTAGCCTGACGCCTTGCGGAACAAACGCGCGAGCGCGACGAGGAAGGAGGCGTCGTCATCGACGACATGGACGACGGGCACGGCTTCACTCATGATGGGCATCAGCTGCCTCCGCCAGCGGCAGCGTGAAGCGGAATGTCGCGCCTTCCCCGGCATTGTTCTCCGACCAGATGCGCCCGCCGTGTGCCTCGATGATCGTGCGCGAAATGGCAAGCCCGATGCCCATCCCGTTCGCCTTGGTCGTGAAGAATGGCTCGAACAGGCGCCCGAGCCTTTCTGGCGCGATGCCGGGTCCGGTGTCTTTGACGGCCACTTCGACCTCGCCCTCGCCGTGGCGCTGCGCCCGCAGCATCACCTTCCGCTTTGCAGCGGGCATCTGTTCGACGGCATCCATCGCGTTGAGAGCGAGGTTCAACAGCACTTGCTGAAGCTGCACCGGAGTCGCCCATCACCAGCGGCAGTTCAGGGGCGGCATCGATTTCCAGTGCCACTTTGCGGGCCAGTGCACTCGCCGCGCGCAAGGTGCCGCCACGCTTGCCAGTTCGTCGCTCAGCGACAGCGCGCGCGGAGGCGATAGCTGCGGCGCTTCAGCCCCGCCCGCAGCCGGTCGATCACGGCGCCCGCGCGCTGGTCGTCGTGGCGGATGTCCACCAGTATGGCCCGCAGCTCGTCCAGGTCTGGCGGGTCGTGCTCAAGGAACAGTTCGGCCGCCTCGGTATTGCGCAGGATGGCGCCAAGCGGCTGGCTCAACTCGTGCGCGAGCGCCGAGGCGAGCTGCCCCATCATCGATACGCGACTGGCGTGAGCCAGTTCACTGTGCAGTCGTTGCAACTCCAGCTCGGTGGCGCGCCGTGCGGAAATGTCAAGTACCACCCCGCGCATCAGGATCGGCTCGCCGCGGCGGTCACGTTCGACCTGTCCGCGCGCTGCAATCCAGCGGATTCTCCCTTCCGGGAGGGGCACATGCGGTACTCGACGTCATAGCCAGCTCTTGTCGCCAACGCATCTTCGATGGCCTGATTCGTAGCCTCCCGATCGTCTGGATCCAGTGCGCCAAGAAATCGTGCGCGATCGATGTGCTCCGATTCGCTAAAGCCAAACATCGCGCAGGCGCGGCTGGTGGCCCAGAACGTGTCGTTGCCAACGTCCCACTGTCCACAGGCCCAGATCGGCCGCCGCACTGGCCAGGTCCATGCGCCGTTCGCTTTCCTGCAACTGGCTGGCAAGTCTTGCTCCCGCCAAAACGTCGGCGTTCAACTCGATGGACATCGCTATCAGGACGGCGAGATAGGCCCAACTGATCATGTAGGGTGTATTGAGGAGTCCCGGTCTCCACCAGGGCAGCTTGCAAGCCTCCGCACAGAAAGAAGAACACGACGGCGCCCCCGACAAGCACAGGGCGCCAGCCTCCTCCTTTGTGCCTCCATCGGACAGACGCATCTGTCACGAACGCGATCTGCGCCAGGACGGCTAGATAGGGGAGTACATTCCAGGGATTGGGCACCCCTTCGGCCACGTGGAAGGTCGCTCCGCCGAAGGTCTCGGCCGTTCTGAAACCGGTCACCGCTTTATAGGTCATCCCTGAACCGGCAGGCGCTCCGGGCAAATAGTCGAGCGCCGGGCTGCCCCAGGGCGTACAAGGCCGGAACCGCAAGGACGAGCCACTTTCGCCCGTCGCCGAAACACGTCCAGCCGAACGCCATCAGCGAGATCCAGCATCACGCCGACCGCGATGTCGAGCAAACGCATCGATGTCCACCATTCGGCCGAGACGTCCGTGCGCATCAACGCCAATTCCAGACCGGCAACGCAGGCGACGGTGAAAGCGCTCAGTGCAAACAGCAGGCGGGGGCGCACGTGGACGCTTGCCAGAGGCCGATGCTCAGCTCGATCATGCCCAGCGTGAGACAGGCCGCGGCCACCATGGGCCAGGCAATGGTCATCCAGTTCATGGCGCAGTATCGATGGCGTTGCTTGCTAGGTCTGTCAAACGCGTCTGGCGCTATCCGCGGCCGCCGAAATTCAGGATTCTACGCCAGCAACCGGCGCGTGAACCTGCCTCCGGAATGTCCATGTGCGCCCGGCCCGGCCATGGAGTACCGGCCAGTCGGCAGAGTTGGCGGCTAAATGACTTCCTGCAATGCATCACTGCCCGCGAGCGGGCAGTGAAACCACACGGCGAATCGCGTTCAGGAGTTCGCTACCGGCATCGGTCTTGCGAAGATAACCGATACACGGTCCGGCCATCGCCTCCGCACGCACGCTGGGGTCATCATGGGCCGTGACAAAGAGCACGGGCGTTTCATCGCCCTCGGCGGCCAGTTCATTCCGCAGATCGACCCCGGACATACCGGGCAGCTGGACGTCGAGCACGAGGCAATCAAATCGTGGCTGCCCTGCATCCGCGCGGAACTCTTCGGCGGAGCCATAAGTCATCGGCTGCATCCCCGCCGCACGCAGCAGTCGCGCGACCGAGCGGCGAAGACTCTCATCATCGTTGACGACACCAATACAGAGATTGCCCACGCCGCTAATCGCCATGGAGACAAGACTACCGAGCAAACGGCGCTAGCGCTACTGCCCTTTAGTCTCTTATGACTCAGGTCTTTACATTTTCTGAGCAGATTTTGTCATGGGGTAGCGTGGGCGAGAGCCGGGACGATGCTTTGTTCAGTGATTCGACAAGCGGCGGCGATGGTAGATCGGCCAAGGCGGGTAAGGTAATAGCGATAGCCATGAACGACCTTCTTGATGAGACCGAACTGGCGCAGGCGCCAAAGCTGGCGGGTGATGCTGGCCGGGGAGATCTGGCGCAAGAAGGGGGCCAGGTCGGCACGGCGGATGCCGCGGATGTTGAATTCGGGACGCTGAAGCGCGCGCAGCAGGGCTTGCTGAGTGGCGTCGAAGAAGTTGAAGCCCTTGAGGCGATGGCCATTGACCATCTTGGGGCTGGTCAGCCGATGCAGGTTGCGATCGCCGGCGGAAAAGTCGTCCAGTGCGGAGAGATATTCCAGATAGCGGCGGTTACAGCCGAGCAGGATCTCGCGCAGGTCGATGAGGCTGTAGATGGTCTTTCGGAGGGGGGCGATCTCGCGCGACTCGTGACCATCCCGATGTTCCACCTTGCGGTGGTGCTTGAAGAAGGAAACGTTGTTGGTCGTCGTTTCCAGACGCAGCACGCGATTGAACTTGTCGTACATCTTGACCGACACCTTGCCCAGATGATGCTTGATGCAAGTGCCCTCGATGCGCGTCGTGAAGCGGCTGCCGAGCTCCTGCGCCAGTTGCGGCGTGATCTTCTTGCCGAGGAAGGTGGCGACCTGCTCGGCCTTGATCGAGAAGATCGCCTGCCGGGAGAGTTCCTCGTAAAGCGACTTCAGGATCGCGTCGGACCGGAACACCAGATCGGTCGAGTACTCGACCTGCATCAGGCTCCAGTGATAGGACTGTCCGAAGACGTCAAGGATCGGGCAGCACTGCTCGGCGTAGCGGTCGAGAAGGGCATGCAGCGTGTCCGGCGAGAAGGCGTCCGCGAGTTGCTGAGCCCGCTCCCAATCGGCGATACGGATGAAGGCATTGTCCGCCATCGCGTAGTCGATACCTGCCGTTGTCAGCGAGTGAGCCAACCGACTGTGGCCATTGCAGTAGAACTGCAGCCGGAATGGACTCCACGTCGGCACGCGCAGGTAGATGAGTCCGAGGGTTTCGTCCATCCAGTAGAAATAGTAGTGCAGGCACTTGCCCGAGGTGTGGCGCAGAAAGGTTTGGTGACTTTGCTTGTCGTGCCAGGGTTCGTAGGCGTCGCAGGCTTCCATGGCGGAGAGCACATGCACCAATCCTGGATGATCCCCACGGTCCTTGAGCACCGCGGCAACGAGGTCTTCCTTGCGGATGTGCGCCTTGGCAACGTGCTCGATTCGCGCTCCCTGCGCGGTCGCCAGAGCCTGTGCGGCTTCACGAATGCGGTCACGCAGCGGCTCGGCAAAGCGCGGGTAGTCAAAAATTCGAATGTGCCTGGCATTGAGAAAACTCGTCATCCCCGCCGCGTAGCACGCACCGGGCAACGTCCCCGTAATCACGATCCGGTCGTAGCAGGAGAGCGTTCCGGCAAGCCGCTCGTGATATCGATCCGTCAGCATCTGTGTCATGGTCGCCTCCGCTTACTCGCTAAGGCTATGACCAAAACCTTGACCTGTTTGGTTCCGGCTTCGCCGGCTTAGGGAAGCTGATTCATGCCAGGGAGCCTCTCGGCCAATTTCGTCACACAACCAAAGCTGAGCGAGTGGCAGGTGTC
>NZ_JBSEHC010000006.1:0-556607 GCF_056856495.1 Candidatus Accumulibacter propinquus | reverse complement strand
CCACCGCCGACGGCACCACCCAGGTGCTCACCGTCACCCTGCACGGCACCAACGACGCGGCGATCATCACCGGCAGCAGCACCGCCGAACTGACCGAGACCAACGCCGTGCAGAGCACCAGCGGCAACCTCGACGCCACCGACGTGGATAGCTCCAGCGCCTTCGTCGTCCAGACCGCCGTCGCCGGCTCCAACGGCTACGGCACGTTCTCCATCGACGATACCGGCGCCTGGACCTACACCATGGACAGCGCCCACAACGAGTTCGTCGGCGGCACCGACTACACCGACAGCATCACCGTCGCCACCGCCGACGGCACCACCCAGGTGCTCACCGTCACCCTGCACGGCACCAACGACGCGGCGATCATCACCGGCAGCAGCACCGCCGAACTGACCGAGACCAACGCCGTGCAGAGCACCAGCGGCAACCTCGACGCCACCGACGTGGATAGCTCCAACACCTTCGTCGTCCAGACCGCCGTCGCCGGCTCCAACGGCTACGGCACGTTCTCCATCGACGATACCGGCGCCTGGACCTACACCATGGACAGCGCCCACAACGAGTTCGTCGGCGGCACCGACTACACCGACAGCATCACCGTCGCCACCGCCGACGGCACCACCCAGGTGCTCACCGTCACCCTGCACGGCACCAACGACGCGGCGATCATCACCGGCAGCAGCACCGCCGAACTGACCGAGACCAACGCCGTGCAGAGCACCAGCGGCAACCTCGACGCCACCGACGTGGATAGCTCCAGCGCCTTCGTCGTCCAGACCGCCGTCGCCGGCTCCAACGGCTACGGCACGTTCTCCATCGACGATACCGGCGCCTGGACCTACACCATGGACAGCGCCCACAACGAGTTCGTCGGCGGCACCGACTACACCGACAGCATCACCGTCGCCACCGCCGACGGCACCACCCAGGTGCTCACCGTCACCCTGCACGGCACCAACGACGCGGCGATCATCACCGGCAGCAGCACCGCCGAACTGACCGAGACCAACGCCGTGCAGAGCACCAGCGGCAACCTCGACGCCACCGACGTGGATAGCTCCAACACCTTCGTCGTCCAGACCGCCGTCGCCGGCTCCAACGGCTACGGCACGTTCTCCATCGACGATACCGGCGCCTGGACCTACACCATGGACAGCGCCCACAACGAGTTCGTCGGCGGCACCGACTACACCGACAGCATCACCGTCGCCACCGCCGACGGCACCACCCAGGTGCTCACCGTCACCCTGCACGGCACCAACGACGCGGCGATCATCACCGGCAGCAGCACCGCCGAACTGACCGAGACCAACGCCGTGCAGAGCACCAGCGGCAACCTCGACGCCACCGACGTGGATAGCTCCAACACCTTCGTCGTCCAGACCGCCGTCGCCGGCTCCAACGGCTACGGCACGTTCTCCATCGACGATACCGGCGCCTGGACCTACACCATGGACAGCGCCCACAACGAGTTCGTCGGCGGCACCGACTACACCGACAGCATCACCGTCGCCACCGCCGACGGCACCACCCAGGTGCTCACCGTCACCCTGCACGGCACCAACGACGCGGCGATCATCACCGGCAGCAGCACCGCCGAACTGACCGAGACCAACGCCGTGCAGAGCACCAGCGGCAACCTCGACGCCACCGACGTGGATAGCTCCAACACCTTCGTCGTCCAGACCGCCGTCGCCGGCTCCAACGGCTACGGCACGTTCTCCATCGACGATACCGGCGCCTGGACCTACACCATGGACAGCGCCCACAACGAGTTCGTCGGCGGCACCGACTACACCGACAGCATCACCGTCGCCACCGCCGACGGCACCACCCAGGTGCTCACCGTCACCCTGCACGGCACCAACGACGCGGCGATCATCACCGGCAGCAGCACCGCCGAACTGACCGAGACCAACGCCGTGCAGAGCACCAGCGGCAACCTCGACGCCACCGACGTGGATAGCTCCAGCGCCTTCGTCGTCCAGACCGCCGTCGCCGGCTCCAACGGCTACGGCACGTTCTCCATCGACGATACCGGCGCCTGGACCTACACCATGGACAGCGCCCACAACGAGTTCGTCGGCGGCACCGACTACACCGACAGCATCACCGTCGCCACCGCCGACGGCACCACCCAGGTGCTCACCGTCACCCTGCACGGCACCAACGACGCGGCGATCATCACCGGCAGCAGCACCGCCGAACTGACCGAGACCAACGCCGTGCAGAGCACCAGCGGCAACCTCGACGCCACCGACGTGGATAGCTCCAACACCTTCGTCGTCCAGACCGCCGTCGCCGGCTCCAACGGCTACGGCACGTTCTCCATCGACGATACCGGCGCCTGGACCTACACCATGGACAGCGCCCACAACGAGTTCGTCGGCGGCCAGGACTACACCGACAGCATCACCGTCGCCACCGCCGACGGCACCACCCAGGTGCTCACCGTCACCCTGCACGGCACCAACGACGCGGCGATCATCACCGGCAGCAGCACCGCCGAACTGACCGAGACCAACGCCGTGCAGAGCACCAGCGGCAACCTCGACGCCACCGACGTGGATAGCTCCAACACCTTCGTCGTCCAGACCGCCGTCGCCGGCTCCAACGGCTACGGCACGTTCTCCATCGACGATACCGGCGCCTGGACCTACACCATGGACAGCGCCCACAACGAGTTCGTCGGCGGCACCGACTACACCGACAGCATCACCGTCGCCACCGCCGACGGCACCACCCAGGTGCTCACCGTCACCCTGCACGGCACCAACGACGCGGCGATCATCACCGGCAGCAGCACCGCCGAACTGACCGAGACCAACGCCGTGCAGAGCACCAGCGGCAACCTCGACGCCACCGACGTGGATAGCTCCAGCGCCTTCGTCGTCCAGACCGCCGTCGCCGGCTCCAACGGCTACGGCACGTTCTCCATCGACGATACCGGCGCCTGGACCTACACCATGGACAGCGCCCACAACGAGTTCGTCGGCGGCACCGACTACACCGACAGCATCACCGTCGCCACCGCCGACGGCACCACCCAGGTGCTCACCGTCACCCTGCACGGCACCAACGACGCGGCGATCATCACCGGCAGCAGCACCGCCGAACTGACCGAGACCAACGCCGTGCAGAGCACCAGCGGCAACCTCGACGCCACCGACGTGGATAGCTCCAACACCTTCGTCGTCCAGACCGCCGTCGCCGGCTCCAACGGCTACGGCACGTTCTCCATCGACGATACCGGCGCCTGGACCTACACCATGGACAGCGCCCACAACGAGTTCGTCGGCGGCACCGACTACACCGACAGCATCACCGTCGCCACCGCCGACGGCACCACCCAGGTGCTCACCGTCACCCTGCACGGCACCAACGACGCGGCGATCATCACCGGCAGCAGCACCGCCGAACTGACCGAGACCAACGCCGTGCAGAGCACCAGCGGCAACCTCGACGCCACCGACGTGGATAGCTCCAACACCTTCGTCGTCCAGACCGCCGTCGCCGGCTCCAACGGCTACGGCACGTTCTCCATCGACGATACCGGCGCCTGGACCTACACCATGGACAGCGCCCACAACGAGTTCGTCGGCGGCACCGACTACACCGACAGCATCACCGTCGCCACCGCCGACGGCACCACCCAGGTGCTCACCGTCACCCTGCACGGCACCAACGACGCGGCGATCATCACCGGCAGCAGCACCGCCGAACTGACCGAGACCAACGCCGTGCAGAGCACCAGCGGCAACCTCGACGCCACCGACGTGGATAGCTCCAGCGCCTTCGTCGTCCAGACCGCCGTCGCCGGCTCCAACGGCTACGGCACGTTCTCCATCGACGATACCGGCGCCTGGACCTACACCATGGACAGCGCCCACAACGAGTTCGTCGGCGGCACCGACTACACCGACAGCATCACCGTCGCCACCGCCGACGGCACCACCCAGGTGCTCACCGTCACCCTGCACGGCACCAACGACGCGGCGATCATCACCGGCAGCAGCACCGCCGAACTGACCGAGACCAACGCCGTGCAGAGCACCAGCGGCAACCTCGACGCCACCGACGTGGATAGCTCCAACACCTTCGTCGTCCAGACCGCCGTCGCCGGCTCCAACGGCTACGGCACGTTCTCCATCGACGATACCGGCGCCTGGACCTACACCATGGACAGCGCCCACAACGAGTTCGTCGGCGGCCAGGACTACACCGACAGCATCACCGTCGCCACCGCCGACGGCACCACCCAGGTGCTCACCGTCACCCTGCACGGCACCAACGACGCGGCGATCATCACCGGCAGCAGCACCGCCGAACTGACCGAGACCAACGCCGTGCAGAGCACCAGCGGCAACCTCGACGCCACCGACGTGGATAGCTCCAACACCTTCGTCGTCCAGACCGCCGTCGCCGGCTCCAACGGCTACGGCACGTTCTCCATCGACGATACCGGCGCCTGGACCTACACCATGGACAGCGCCCACAACGAGTTCGTCGGCGGCACCGACTACACCGACAGCATCACCGTCGCCACCGCCGACGGCACCACCCAGGTGCTCACCGTCACCCTGCACGGCACCAACGACGCGGCGATCATCACCGGCAGCAGCACCGCCGAACTGACCGAGACCAACGCCGTGCAGAGCACCAGCGGCAACCTCGACGCCACCGACGTGGATAGCTCCAGCGCCTTCGTCGTCCAGACCGCCGTCGCCGGCTCCAACGGCTACGGCACGTTCTCCATCGACGATACCGGCGCCTGGACCTACACCATGGACAGCGCCCACAACGAGTTCGTCGGCGGCACCGACTACACCGACAGCATCACCGTCGCCACCGCCGACGGCACCACCCAGGTGCTCACCGTCACCCTGCACGGCACCAACGACGCGGCGATCATCACCGGCAGCAGCACCGCCGAACTGACCGAGACCAACGCCGTGCAGAGCACCAGCGGCAACCTCGACGCCACCGACGTGGATAGCTCCAACACCTTCGTCGTCCAGACCGCCGTCGCCGGCTCCAACGGCTACGGCACGTTCTCCATCGACGATACCGGCGCCTGGACCTACACCATGGACAGCGCCCACAACGAGTTCGTCGGCGGCACCGACTACACCGACAGCATCACCGTCGCCACCGCCGACGGCACCACCCAGGTGCTCACCGTCACCCTGCACGGCACCAACGACGCGGCGATCATCACCGGCAGCAGCACCGCCGAACTGACCGAGACCAACGCCGTGCAGAGCACCAGCGGCAACCTCGACGCCACCGACGTGGATAGCTCCAACACCTTCGTCGTCCAGACCGCCGTCGCCGGCTCCAACGGCTACGGCACGTTCTCCATCGACGATACCGGCGCCTGGACCTACACCATGGACAGCGCCCACAACGAGTTCGTCGGCGGCCAGGACTACACCGACAGCATCACCGTCGCCACCGCCGACGGCACCACCCAGGTGCTCACCGTCACCCTGCACGGCACCAACGACGCGGCGATCATCACCGGCAGCAGCACCGCCGAACTGACCGAGACCAACGCCGTGCAGAGCACCAGCGGCAACCTCGACGCCACCGACGTGGATAGCTCCAACACCTTCGTCGTCCAGACCGCCGTCGCCGGCTCCAACGGCTACGGCACGTTCTCCATCGACGATACCGGCGCCTGGACCTACACCATGGACAGCGCCCACAACGAGTTCGTCGGCGGCACCGACTACACCGACAGCATCACCGTCGCCACCGCCGACGGCACCACCCAGGTGCTCACCGTCACCCTGCACGGCACCAACGACGCGGCGATCATCACCGGCAGCAGCACCGCCGAACTGACCGAGACCAACGCCGTGCAGAGCACCAGCGGCAACCTCGACGCCACCGACGTGGATAGCTCCAGCGCCTTCGTCGTCCAGACCGCCGTCGCCGGCTCCAACGGCTACGGCACGTTCTCCATCGACGATACCGGCGCCTGGACCTACACCATGGACAGCGCCCACAACGAGTTCGTCGGCGGCACCGACTACACCGACAGCATCACCGTCGCCACCGCCGACGGCACCACCCAGGTGCTCACCGTCACCCTGCACGGCACCAACGACGCGGCGATCATCACCGGCAGCAGCACCGCCGAACTGACCGAGACCAACGCCGTGCAGAGCACCAGCGGCAACCTCGACGCCACCGACGTGGATAGCTCCAACACCTTCGTCGTCCAGACCGCCGTCGCCGGCTCCAACGGCTACGGCACGTTCTCCATCGACGATACCGGCGCCTGGACCTACACCATGGACAGCGCCCACAACGAGTTCGTCGGCGGCACCGACTACACCGACAGCATCACCGTCGCCACCGCCGACGGCACCACCCAGGTGCTCACCGTCACCCTGCACGGCACCAACGACGCGGCGATCATCACCGGCAGCAGCACCGCCGAACTGACCGAGACCAACGCCGTGCAGAGCACCAGCGGCAACCTCGACGCCACCGACGTGGATAGCTCCAGCGCCTTCGTCGTCCAGACCGCCGTCGCCGGCTCCAACGGCTACGGCACGTTCTCCATCGACGATACCGGCGCCTGGACCTACACCATGGACAGCGCCCACAACGAGTTCGTCGGCGGCACCGACTACACCGACAGCATCACCGTCGCCACCGCCGACGGCACCACCCAGGTGCTCACCGTCACCCTGCACGGCACCAACGACGCGGCGATCATCACCGGCAGCAGCACCGCCGAACTGACCGAGACCAACGCCGTGCAGAGCACCAGCGGCAACCTCGACGCCACCGACGTGGATAGCTCCAACACCTTCGTCGTCCAGACCGCCGTCGCCGGCTCCAACGGCTACGGCACGTTCTCCATCGACGATACCGGCGCCTGGACCTACACCATGGACAGCGCCCACAACGAGTTCGTCGGCGGCACCGACTACACCGACAGCATCACCGTCGCCACCGCCGACGGCACCACCCAGGTGCTCACCGTCACCCTGCACGGCACCAACGACGCGGCGATCATCACCGGCAGCAGCACCGCCGAACTGACCGAGACCAACGCCGTGCAGAGCACCAGCGGCAACCTCGACGCCACCGACGTGGATAGCTCCAGCGCCTTCGTCGTCCAGACCGCCGTCGCCGGCTCCAACGGCTACGGCACGTTCTCCATCGACGATACCGGCGCCTGGACCTACACCATGGACAGCGCCCACAACGAGTTCGTCGGCGGCCAGGACTACACCGACAGCATCACCGTCGCCACCGCCGACGGCACCACCCAGGTGCTCACCGTCACCCTGCACGGCACCAACGACGCGGCGATCATCACCGGCAGCAGCACCGCCGAACTGACCGAGACCAACGCCGTGCAGAGCACCAGCGGCAACCTCGACGCCACCGACGTGGATAGCTCCAACACCTTCGTCGTCCAGACCGCCGTCGCCGGCTCCAACGGCTACGGCACGTTCTCCATCGACGATACCGGCGCCTGGACCTACACCATGGACAGCGCCCACAACGAGTTCGTCGGCGGCACCGACTACACCGACAGCATCACCGTCGCCACCGCCGACGGCACCACCCAGGTGCTCACCGTCACCCTGCACGGCACCAACGACGCGGCGATCATCACCGGCAGCAGCACCGCCGAACTGACCGAGACCAACGCCGTGCAGAGCACCAGCGGCAACCTCGACGCCACCGACGTGGATAGCTCCAGCGCCTTCGTCGTCCAGACCGCCGTCGCCGGCTCCAACGGCTACGGCACGTTCTCCATCGACGATACCGGCGCCTGGACCTACACCATGGACAGCGCCCACAACGAGTTCGTCGGCGGCACCGACTACACCGACAGCATCACCGTCGCCACCGCCGACGGCACCACCCAGGTGCTCACCGTCACCCTGCACGGCACCAACGACGCGGCGATCATCACCGGCAGCAGCACCGCCGAACTGACCGAGACCAACGCCGTGCAGAGCACCAGCGGCAACCTCGACGCCACCGACGTGGATAGCTCCAGCGCCTTCGTCGTCCAGACCGCCGTCGCCGGCTCCAACGGCTACGGCACGTTCTCCATCGACGATACCGGCGCCTGGACCTACACCATGGACAGCGCCCACAACGAGTTCGTCGGCGGCACCGACTACACCGACAGCATCACCGTCGCCACCGCCGACGGCACCACCCAGGTGCTCACCGTCACCCTGCACGGCACCAACGACGCGGCGATCATCACCGGCAGCAGCACCGCCGAACTGACCGAGACCAACGCCGTGCAGAGCACCAGCGGCAACCTCGACGCCACCGACGTGGATAGCTCCAACACCTTCGTCGTCCAGACCGCCGTCGCCGGCTCCAACGGCTACGGCACGTTCTCCATCGACGATACCGGCGCCTGGACCTACACCATGGACAGCGCCCACAACGAGTTCGTCGGCGGTACCGACTACACCGACAGCATCACCGTCGCCACCGCCGACGGCACCACCCGGGAGCTCACCGTCACCCTGCACGGCACCAACGACGCCCCGGTAGCACAGGCCGCTGTCGCCGCCGTCGCCGAGGACGCCAGCATCAGCGGCAGCGTCGTCGCCACCGACGCCGATGCCGGCGAAACCGCCACCCTGGTCTACGCCTTGGTGGGTGCGGCCCCGACCGGTCTGACCTTTAACCCGGACGGCACCTACAGCTTCGACGCTTCCAGCTACGACAGCCTCAACGATGGCGAAGAACTGGAACTGACCATCCCGTTCACCGCCACCGACGAGAACAGCACCGTCTCCAACACCGCTAATCTGGTCATCACCATCACCGGCACCAACGAGCTACCTGTCGTGGCAGTCAATCAAGGCCTGACCGTCCTGGAAAACTCCGTCAATACCGTGATCAGCACCAGCGTACTGAACACCATAGATCAGGAGTCAGGAAGTGGTGCGATCATCTACACGCTCACGGCTGCCACTGCTCATGGCACGCTGACGAAGAACGGTAACGCCTTGGCCGCGAATGACACATTTACCCAGGCCAACATCGAAGCCGGTGCGATCAAGTACACCAACAGCGGCGCTGAATCGGCAACGGATGGCTTCACGTTCTCGGTTTCCGACGGCCATGACACAGTGACTGGCCAAACCTTCAGCATCAGCGTAACCGGTGTCAACGACAACGGCGTTGTCGGCCCGGACGACAGCAATACGGGCGACGACACGGTGGCCGAGAATGCCAGCATCGGCACCCATTTGGCCATCAATGCCTTTGCAAGTGATGCCGACTTCGGCACCAGCATCACCTACAGCCTGACGGACGACGCGGGCGGCAGGTTTGGCATTGATTCGGGCACCGGCGTGGTGAGCGTGGCAGGCGTACTTGATTATGAGAGCGCCACCAGCCACAACATCACCGTGCTTGCTACCAGTTCCGATGGATCAACGGGTAGCAACACCTTCACCATCCAGGTGACCAACGTCAACGACAACCCGGTACAGGGCCCCAACGATGGCAACGCTGCCACCAATAGCGCGGCGGAAAACGCAGTTGCAGGCACCACCGTCGGCATCACGGCCGTAGCCAGCGATGCTGACATCGGTACCACTATCAGCTACCTCCTCACCGACGATGCAGGCGGCAAGTTCGCCATTGACGAAACGACTGGCATCGTGACTGTTGCAGGTGCTCTCGACTATGAGAGCGCCAACACCCACAGCATCACGGTGCGCGCGAACAGCTCTGACGGTTCGTTCAGCACCCAGTCTTTCAGCATCGCCATAACCAACGTCAACGAGGGACCGAGCATCACCTCCCTGCCTTCGCTGACGATTGAAGAGAACGTTCTCGTGGCGGGGACCATCACCGCATTTGATCCTGACGCTGGCGACCACAAGCACTTCAGCCTGGTGGGTGGTGCTGACCTCGGTCGGCTCTCCATCAATGGCAGCACCGGTGTGCTCTCCTTCAACAGTGCTCCTGATTATGAGAATCCTGATGACGTTGGTGGCAATCATCAGTACGACGTCACTGTGCGAGTGACCGATGACTTTGGCGTCTGGGTCAACCAGGCGATAGTGGTGACGGTGCAGAATGACTCCACCGAAGCACCGGTGATCGCGACCAACGCAGGACTCACGGCAGCGAGAGGCGCTACTGGTCTGACCATTTCCAACTCATTGCTGAGAGCGACGGACCAAGATTCTGGTGTCGGTCAGATCTCCTTCAAGATCACCCAGTTGCCAACGCACGGCACTCTGTTGAAAAACAACGTGGCGATGGTCGTGGGCGGCACCTTCACCCAAGCTGACATCAATAGCAACCTGATCAAGTACACCAACAACGGAGATGCGTCGGCGACTGACGGTTTCAAGTTCAAGGTTTCCGATGAAATCCCGGCCAACGAACTGCCAGAACAGACTTTCGCGATCGCCGTGACCGGCGTCATCATCGGTACAGAGAGCGCGAACCTGCTAACCGGAACGGCAGTTGGTGAAGAGATTTACGGACTAGGAGGCAACGATACCCTTTATGGACTTGGCGGAAATGATCTGCTGGACGGCGGCGAAGGCAACGATACCCTGGACGGCGGCAGCGGTGCCGACACAATGTCTGGATGGGCAGGTGACGACCGTTACTATGTAGACAACCTAAGCGACATTGTCCAAGAGGTTCAGTCCTCGAGTGGGGGCACCGATACGGTTTACAGCAGTATTTCCTGGACCCTTCCATTCTACGTCGAGAGGCTTTTCCTCACCGGCACCGCAAATACGGTGGCGACAGGTAACAGCCAGAACAACATACTCTACGGAAATGGCAATAGCGGAGCCAACCAACTGGCGGGCGGCACGGGAAATGACACCTACTACGTCGGTAGCGGCGACTTCGTCAGCGAAGGATTGGACGCGGGAGTAGACACCGTGTATGCGCTTGTCAGTCACGCGCTGTCAGCCAACGTGGAAAATCTCTACCTCGACGTCACTGCGCCAGCGACCCTCACAGGCAACAGCATGGCGAATAAGTTGAGGGGGAACGCTGGTGCTGACACGTTGCATGGCCTTGATGGGAACGACACCCTGGATGGTGGCGCCGGCGCCGACGCCATGTATGGAGGACTCGGCAATGACACCTACTACGTTACTGCTGGCGATACGGCCAACGAAGACCTTAACGCAGGGGTCGACACGGTCTATACAACTGCTGACTATGTCTTATCGTCAAACGTAGAAAATCTTTACCTCTCCGGAACAAGTAGTGCCGCACTCACCGGGAACGACAGCGCCAACAGCTTACGGGGCAATAGTGGTTCAGACACACTCCATGGCCTCGAAGGTAACGATACCCTGGACGGTGGGGCCGGCGCCGACACCATGTACGGTGGACTCGGGGACGACAGATACACGGTGGACAATGTAAACGACAGCGTCCGCGAGTCCGCAGCTCAAGGCACTGATACCGTGTATAGCAGCGTTAGTTTCAGTCTTGATAACGTCTATGAGGTTGAACGGATCTCGTTGACCGGTAGCAGCGCTATCAATGCGACTGGCAATGACCTGGCCAATATCCTCTACGGCACCAGCAATTCCGCCACCAACATTCTGGCCGGAGGTAAAGGGAACGACGCATACTACGTGGGAAGTAACGACTTGGTCACGGAACTGGTTGGTGAAGGGTCTGACACGGTGTACTGTTACGGCAGTTACACACTCCAGGCCGGCTCCAGCGTAGAAACGCTTCGTCTCGACATCACCTCGGCGGCTACACTGACTGGCAACAATCTTGACAACAGTTTGCGAGGCAATTCTGGCAGTGATGTGTTGTCTGGCATGGCTGGCAATGACACTCTCAACGGCGGTCTGGGCAACGATACCCTGCAGGGTGGTTCAGGAAACGATGTCTTCCGCTTCGATAGCCTGCCCCACAGCACCACAAACCACGACACGATTAGCGACTTTACCGTGGTAGATGACACGATCCAGTTCGAGAACTCTATCTTCACCTCGCTTACCGCGACGGGGACCCTCGCTGCCGGATTATTCGTCTCGGGCCCTGGCGCCACCGCTGCCGACAGCAATGACTTCGTGATCTACGACAGCACCAGCGGAGCGCTTTACTACGACGCGGACGGCAATGGTAGTGCCATAGCAGTGGAGGTCGCCCTGCTTGGAGTCGGACTAGGACTAACCAGCGCTGACATCTTCGTAACCTGACCACCGCCATATCCCCGCCGAGCGGACCTTTTTCCCCAGTCCACTCGGCGGTACCAACCGGGATTCCCCGGCTGCCGCGCCAGGGTCCAACGCATGGGGTGGTGGATTCGACCGACCTGAAGTTCTTCGGCGAAGGCGAATAGGCGAAGTAGTGGTTGCGTGAAGCATCGCTTCGCGCCGCCGGAGCCGGTCGGCTGTGCAAAGCCGACCGTGGAACGGTGCGTCAGCACGGGGTGGGTAAGCGTCGCACGTGGCGGAAGATCCATCTGGCGGTTGACGAAACCAGCAAGGACATCATCGGCATCGAAGTGACCACCACCGCCTGGGGCGACAGCGAAATCTTGCCCGGCCTGATTGATCAGGTCGAGGGGAAAGTCTCGCAGGTCTCGGCCGATGGCGCCTACGACAGCCACGGCTGCCACGCGGCAATTGCCGAACGGGACGCGCGTGGCCACCCTCCTGCCCCACGATGGTGCGTTTGCGTGGGGAGACGACCACCACCGCGACGCCATCCTCCAAGCAATCGAAGCCAAGGGACTCGCCGGCTGGAAGAACGACAGCGGCTACCACCGGCGCAGCATCGCCGAGAACATGATGTTCCGGCTGAAGCAACTGGGAGACAGCCTGTAATCCCGGACCAGGGTAAAGTCAGCGACGTGGCCGCGGGGATATACCGCAGCGCCACCCGCCAAAGCCTCACTCACTCAAGAACATGGCACGTTTCGACTATGCCACCTCACTGGCCAACGGCTGACCGATCGCCACCGGCATCATCAAGGACGCTTGTCGTCACCTGGTCAAGGACCGCATGGACCTCACCGACGCTCGCTGGAGTCTGGACGGCGCGGAAGCGGTGCTCCGCTTGCGCTCACTCCTTGCCAGCGGCGACTTCGAGGAGTACATAGCCTTTCACCATCGACAAGAACGCCAGCGCAACTATCTGTTGGCACCCCAAAACGATGACATCAAATTGGCTGCGTGATCGCCGAGAAACTGTGGCTCAAAAGAGCCGCACCCAAATCAGAAAGTCAGGCATTCCGATTGCCAAGTAATGCCCTTGCCTTATCCAGGCCAACTTCCCATACAAATCGCAACAGCTTGATCTGCCTTCGGGCTCTGGTGGGCTGCTGAACCAAACGAAACAACCACTCGAGATTCAACCGCTGCACAGTTACCGGTGCGCGTTTCACGGTCCCCACAATGGCATTAAGACTCCCTCCGACGCCTTGGCAAATGCGTACAGTCTGCAGTCGGTCGAGGTATTGGTACATCCATGCTTCTTGGCGCGGGCTACCGAGCGCAACGAATAGAATGTCGGCCTTCGATTCATTGATCCGGTCCACCAGGCCAGCCATTTCTTGATCCTTCGTATAGCCGTTGGCGCGGCCCACGACCTGCAGGGCCGGATGTCGCTCACATAGACGCGCAACCGCGGCGCGATTGACATCCTCCTCAGCTCCGTAGATGAAAACTCGATATCCGCGGTCCTCGGCTACCGCGCAGAGCTTCTGCATGAGATCCACTCCCGGCACACGGGCGGCGCGATAGCCATTCAGCCGCATGGCGAGGACCACACCGATGCCATCGGGGATCAGGATTGCCGCCTGTGCGAAAAATTCGGCCAAGAAGCGGTTGTCTCGCAGAGCATAGACTTTCTCTGGATTGACCGCCAAGACCGCTCCTGCTGAACGCGAGTCTCGGATGCGTGCCTCGGCTAACTCGATGGCCGTAGCCATATCGAGGCAGTCCACAGGCGCGCCAAGAATCGTCACACGGTCTACCCGTTTCATATCTTTCTCCAATCCGTGCAGAGGGCCCTACCACTGGACGCCCAGCAGGCTTCTGCAGTTGCCGGTCATTTGTCAAGCCCACTGCCACGTCAGTGTGGTCGTTGCCTCGCCTCGCATCCCCGGTAGTTGGAGTCGCAATGCACAGGTCATCTCTTGCTCGTAGCAGCGCCGGGAAAACGCCATCTTCTGAACTTCGAAACGCCCAAGGGTGCTTTCCAAGAGCAAGCTCGCATGCGCACCCACAAGGCGCACAGACCGATCAGTCAGCAATGCGATCCCGATCTGGGGCGCAAGAGTAAAATTCAGAGTGGGTGCTCTGTACCCGTTCCATTGGTCCATCAGACTGAGAGTGGATGCACCCAAATCGTAGGCGATCCGACGTTGGTGCGTTGCACCAGTCCACCACCTCACGCGCCCTGCAACAAGGCCCTCCTCCCGGCCCAAGTTGGCCTCATGGAGTTCCACCTCGGCGCGCCGCCCCCAGAGGAAGCGGTTGAGGTACTCGCTCTGGTCGTCTTCGCCGAAACACAGCGTGTTGTGCCGTAGCGTGGACCGGAAGTAACGTCGTGACGGGACATCCTGGTAGCTGAAAGTGCCGGGATCTGCCAGAAACGGCTGACCTCCAAGATGAAGCACGATGCTGAGAGCATCGGCGTGACCGTGAACCCCTGTTACCCGGTCGCCATTGGGTCCCACGTCGAACACAAGGAAGAACTCTCGTTTCACCTCGGTCGCGGAACGGATTACTTGGTAGCCACCTTCTGGAAAGCTTTGACTTGCCCATGCTTGATCTATCGGCTCTGGCAACTGCTGGGGTACCAGCCAGGAAGCACGCTCTTGTGCATAGGGTCCGGCTCTGGAAAGGAACTCACCTCTACCGAACAATGCTGCCGCCAAGGCGAGCATGTTCCGGACAGGCTTGTCCCTGTCTCCACCCAAGCGTATGGCTACACCTTCGTCCTCATCGCCGATGTTAGGGGTATTGCCCTCGCCATCACTGGCCCAAGCCATGAACTCCGCCATTCGTTCGACGCGATCCCAATAAGGGGGTGGAAAGTCGTCACCGGATGCACGCGCGAACAAGGCCGGCAGCACAAGCAAATCCCATACGAAGATTTGGTAAGCAAAACTCTGCTCGTGGTTCACGCCATCGCCCGTATTCTGCCTAAGGCATTCCCGAAGTAGATGCGCCCGCGCCCGACGAACCCAGCGCGCCGAGCCTTTCAAACCGCGCCAGTACGCTGCAGCGACATAGACTCCGCTCGCTTCGGCGATGAGGTGATTGTTAGCCGAACTGAACAATGAGTAGCTTCGGTCGATGAATACGAGATGCTGATGGATGGAGGCGACGAGAAGACGGCAGAAATCGTCCTGCAACCCGTCCCAATCGCGGATGAGGTGGAAAGACCAAGTCCAGGCAATGAGGCGCAAAGCGCATTCCATCGGGCTGGTCCAGTGGATCCCCCGCATCCAGGGATTACTTTCAATCCACGACTTAATCTGCCCAACGATCTCCCGTGCATACCGATCATCCCGAGTCCACCGCCAAGCCTGTCCGAGACGGGGCAGTTGCCCCATCCGGCCCACCTCCCAGATAACCTTAACATCCCCTACCCGTCGGGCGTCGCGGTAATCAAGGAAAGCCGAATAGACCAGTTCGACGTGGAGGCCGCTGGCATAATCGCAGTGCCAGTCAATAGATTCACCGAGTTCTCGCCCTCGCAGCATGAAGAAATCCGCCCGGTGTGCCAGGGCCGCGTCCGCATCGGTCAGGCAAGCTGCCCGCCACTCCGGTGGCCATGTCGCAAGTTGTTCTGTCACCGGGCACACCGGAAAGGCGGGATTCAGCCGCATTAGTTCCTCGGCGCAAGGACACCCATTCCAGATCTCCCCAAGGTCCGTGAACTTGGCCTCGCGCCAAGGCCGCAGCGCTCCTACACAAGCCCTGCCCAAGCGCCACGCACGCCAAAGAAGCTCTGTGGGACCCATCGCCCGCATGCGCTGAAAGTACCAGCCTGCTTTTGCCATCCACTCTCTCCGAAATGCAGGACGACCGCACGTCATTTAGGAAGCATGAATAGCTGACCAGAGACGCGACGCATTGGTGCGTAGCAAGGAGCCAACGCTACAGCAAAAACGATCGATAGCGGAGTAAGTATGCCACGTGAGTAGAAAAAGAAATCCATCACTAACACAAGCCCCAAGGCAAAAACGCTGCCGTACCACGCACGATCAAGACAGGTCACCGATCGCCGGTACGCGACATAGGCTCGCCGTGTCAGAGCGATCAGCAAACCACTCATCGCTACGAGGCCAACGACTCCCAATTGCACAAAGATCCAGAGAGCGCCGCTTACCCCATAGGCTATACCGATCTCCTCCAGAGTCGCCTCATACTTACGCTCGGCAACTCCCGACTTTACCAAGGCCCCTGGGCCTCTGCCGATGAGGACGGTCCTGAATCCCTGCTCAACACTATACCCTAGCGCCCTCAGCGTGCTCGAAAGACGCCCGGTAGACGAACCTTCGTAACTCTCACCGGATTCATAGTCGATAACGTACTGGTGAATATAGGCCAGATCGAAAGACCCCCACACCTGACGCTCAGGATTCAGCGATGGATGAAGTTTAGCGGCGAAAAAAATCATGATCATGGCTATGGGTAGAGTTAACCGCACTGCCTTGATTAGAGCTCCCAGACGATTCCTGCTCCAGGAGAGAAAGTAATATGCAATTGCCAGATACACTGGGAGGACAAGGGGAAACGCTCGCTTGCCCACGAGGAACGCAAACACGACGAACCAGAGCAGGAGGAGGACGAAGGTTCGTGTACGGATCGCTCCATTGACTGTCAAGCTAAGAGCCACGCCAATTGCGGCCAGCGGGAACAGGGTACCCATCGTTCCCGTGGCTGAACCGAAAGTGCCGCTGGCGCCCTCGCTGCCGAAGCCACTTAATTCCGAATACACTTCGGTTTGAACAGACCAGCCCATGTCCATTAGCCGATACGCGGCGACAGGAATCTGAATCAAAGAAAGAATGACTACTATCAGCGCGAAAAACCAGTAGTCATTGCTGTTTAGACGAGCATTCGCCAGTATCAGCAGCACGAGATAGAACAGCAGAGCGCTATAGCTGAACAACAAGATCTGTAACGCGCCCTCCATGGACAGCGCGCCGGAAAACAGCGTCACCCCCAACAGCATTAGAATCCATCCTCTCCCGGGCACAACAATGAAAGCTGCTCTCCGCTGATTCCCCATTCGCCACTTTGTAAGCACCAACAAGGTACAAGCGATAACGATCTGGTTCGGAACCAATTCGGGAAGCAGCCCTAGGAATACGAAATAGCTGCCCGTAAAGCTCATCACGAGCATTATGCCAACAGCGATATTGACCAGATTGAGTCGGACCCTCATGGATTGCCATCCTTGACCGATGATATCAAAATGAACTGCCGTAGCCTGACGCAGCCCCAGGGTCTCTGCTCTCGGAATGCATCAGCAAAGCAACGGTGTCCGGTTGCTTCATAGGTATGCCAACAACAATGGCCTCAACTGGGCCTCATAGAGCGCCTGGGAGGCTGGTTTGTGAAAACAGTGCTTGAAGAAGCGCAGGACTTGGCGGCTCACCTTCGAGGTGTAGCGGAATACCGGGGTGCTCCAGTCGGGGCGATCGGTCCCGTCGGTCGCGGAGGTCTGGCGCCGGTCCTGCTTGCGCAACGCTTTCTCGTCCGCGATTCCGTGCTGGCCCATTCTGCGGTGCAACAGCAGGGCCACCAAGAGGCTGGTGACAATGGCCAGGCGGACCTGATTCTCGATGGCCGCCAGGCTGGCGCCCCAGGCCTTGGCCAGGCTGAAGTCGTTCTTCCAGGTGTCAAAACACTTCTCCTCCTCCCAGCGACGCGAGTAGAGGAAGGCGATGACGCCGGGTTCGAGCTTGAACTCGTTGGTCAGAAACTCCACGAGATGGCCACGCGGGCTGCGGAAGGTGATCAGGCGCCAGTTTTGGCGGGAACTGCGCAAGGTGATGCGCAGATCCTTGAGCACCCCTTCGTTAGTCGGCACGTCCGCCACCGGCAAGGGCTCGGTGGACTCGATGCACAGGCTGCTTTTCATGCGCGTGATCAGGGTCATGCCCAAGCGCTTTTTCCGGCTATCCCAAAACGCCGCGTCGATGAACGCGCGGTCGACCAGCCACAGCGCACCCTTGTGACGGGTCATGGGCTGCGCGGATTGATCGTAGTCGCGCAACAGCGCCGTCTCGTGGCGACTGCGGGTATCGACGTGCACGTCGGTGGGACAACCCAGGCGCACGTCGTAGAAGCTCAACAGCGCGTGTCCCTTGGGATTGTCCTCGCCGCCCTGCCGGGGCGTACACCGCCCGTAGTGTGCGCTTTCGCTCTGATACGTCCCATCCATCGCATACACCGGGCGCCCTTGCAGGGCAGGGAATTGCGCCAGACGATCCGGCAGCACCGCCCGTGCCTCGCCGAGCAACGGCGCCATCGCTGCCTGCAAGACTGCGCGGCGGTGGCGCGAGGACAGCGCGTCCGACCAGGTGGAACGCGCCAGTGGGGCGCGCAGCGCCGTTCCCGGCTCCCAATGCAGCAGCGACTGCACCTGCTCGCGCAGCGTGCGCATGCCTTGCAGGTGGCGCAGTACTCCAAGGCCGATAAAATCCGCCATGCTCAACACCCGCGATACCGTGTCGGTACCGCGTATCTGCGCCAAGGCACGAGCCACCGGCGCCAACAATTCTCCCAAGACGGTTTGATTCATGAGGCTGTCCATGACTGCAGTTAATCGTTCGGTATCCACACGAGGCTCCAATAAGCTGTTGTTTATACAGCATAAATTGCGAGCATTTTGCTAAACCTGTGTCAAGTGTTTTTTGCGATATTTTTGAAAAAATTTTTCCGTCCCATGATCTGTTCCATAGGGAGCGTAGATTGCGCACCGGCCTTTTCCTATTAAACGATCCCATTATCTGCGTATAGCGGGGCTGACGCTGTCTCATGGGCAAGCTTGCCTGCTTCGGCTTGAATCACAGCCGGACACCGTTGTCAGCAAAGTTAATGTTTCCAATATAATTTCTTGCTATTGTTGGGTGTCGCGTCAATCCAACGCTCAGATTGCCATCATGGGTGCCAGCGCTCGGTAATACGAAGCGATGCAGGATAAGGCAAAAAAATGAAATATAGTTTTCACGAATCATACGGTTATGTGGCCTAGTATATATGATATCCGAGTGCGGAAGCCCTGGGCGCAGCTTCACTGCTCGTTGCACGAATAATGCACGAAACGACCATTCCAGACCAAACCGGCAACGGTCCAATGCCGAGCCGCCAGTCCAACAGACGACAGACGACAGACCACTCCAGCCACTAGCTGAAGTTCCCTCGGTTTTTCGTGTTTCAAAGAGTAAATTTGATGCTAACAGTTTTTCCGGATGCTGCGCTCTGATACAGATCCCCAGAAACTGAACTGGCGCCCTCTAGCCGAGAGGTCGAATGCTGCAGCTTTCTAATGTAGAGGACCTCAATCAATTCAAAGGCGGCGGCATTGATCTTGGGGTGAGTAGTGTAGCGAAGACCACGCACCCTCTCGTTCGTGAAGCTGTTGAATCAGCTTGCCATCGGCACGTGTCTCGGCAGTTGCTTTACCGGCTCGTGGAGCAGGTCATGCCGGAGGCCTTGAGTTTGTCCTGAAAGGCATGACTGGCGTACTGGCTGTCTCGATCGGAGTGGTACATCAGACCAAGTGCCGGTCGTTTCCTAAATCAGGCCATGGCCAGGTACAGCCAGCCTTCAGCGTCCCATAAGCAGGTGATGTCCGCGCTCCGAACCTGATTCAGGGCTCGCTCCCAAAGTGACTAGATTCTGCGTCACCCTGGGAAGACAAAATTTCAGAGGCAGCTCAACTTCCCAATACGCAAATCTTCGACTGCCTGCGAATGACTAGAGAACTCAATCATGACATCGGACACCGGTTGACAGCAAAGCTACTGTGCGTAACCCCATTCCTCGCCTCAGAGATTTTCGGGGCTACAGCTATCCTGACACAGCAAGCGGTTCCTTGGTAGGCCGTCGAGGTTCCACCCCACAAGCTGCCAGTCCCCTGGCAAGGGTACCACGGTGTGCCCCAGCGCAGGGGTTGAGGGCATCGTCGCCAGAACCGGAGGTCCCGGTGCGTGCCGTGCAATTGCCGTCAACTGCTGCATCTCCAAAGTCGTTCGGGGCGCGATTCCGGTGCTGCCGAACGCGACCACCAAGTCAAATGCTGTCGTGTCGGCAGGACTCTGCCCCAGCCAAAGTAGCGCAGGCAAGAGCGAAGCGCAGACGCCAGCACCTATCCTGCGGAGCTTGTCGTCAGGCTCGACCGTGGTCACTTCGTGTCCCGCAACGGCTAGCTGGCAAGACACAAAGCCGAGACGTCCTTCCAGATCCAGCACACGCAGTCGCCGTTTCCCCAGTAGCTGAAGCAAGGTATCGATCGCAAGACGGGCCGTGTCGTCGCTCGCAATGTCCCCAAAATCAGGGTGCGGCACGGGGAAAGGCAGCAGTAGCCGACCATCGTCGCTAGTGCTGCGCAAGTCCAGGACTTGCTCGCGCAGCACCTGCCACTGCCGATGGCGAACGCGTACCTTCACCGGAATGAGTGGCACCTTCAGCACTTTGGCGATGGATAGCCGGTGACGGCCGTCTTGAAACAGGATCGCACCATTGCGGGCAACATTGACCTCGACCTCATCGGAAAAGCGACGAGTCGGGTCATGCTGCGCAGTAACCTCCCGTTGGCGCAGCATGCCATGCTGGCGCACACTGTCGACGACGCTGTCGATGTATTGCAGGCGCGCCTCCAACTCGTTCTCATTGCGGCAGTTCCACAGCGTACGACCTGCATTGATGTCACGCATTGACTCCGCGAAGTACTCGGTGTCGCGCCAGTGTGTTCCCTGGCGCACACGTTGCTCGATCGAACGGTAAGCAGCCAACGATTCGAAAGGCGGGGCGCCGACATCCCATTCGCCACCGAGAACGCTCCCAGGAATGACATCCAGCCCGAAAACAGCGTTACGCAACTCGAGCGTTGATCCTTCCGGCTGAAAGCACGTATGCCCCACCACCATGTCCGGAGGCAAGAGTAGCACACGGTCCGGATCGGGCAAACGCCAGCCCGAAGCGGCCGCCAGCCGATACTTTGTACGTGCGTACCGATAGCCCTTGATCTGGTGCCACAACCGCCTGATATGCAGGCCACGGCCCGGCAGATGCCGAAGCATCGCGCTTACCACGCAGCGAAATACCGACATGGCTGTCACCGCTTGGCCGCGGCTTTGCCCGCGCATGCGCCTCGAGCAGCAACAAGGCTCAGGAAATCCTCCCCAAGGGCGTCACACCACGCGCTGGCCGAGAATTTCTGCATGGCCAGAGCACGATTCGCCTCCCCAGCCATGCGGCTGCGGGTGGGATCGGCGATCCATCCACGCAGGCAGACCTCGATCTCTTCAATTTCTGGCGTGGCTGACATCATGCTCCCCTGAGCACCCTGGTCAAAAAGATCGACGATACCGCCCTGACCGGAGGCAATAATCGGCAGACCAGCCCCCATCGCTTCCAGAAGCGATACCGGCAAGCCCTCGTTCAGGCGCGTAGGCAGCACGAACAGGTCGGCATCTAACAAGGACTGCGCCTTGGCTTCTCCACTGACGAAACCTCTAAAGCTCACTCGGTCAGTAACGCCCAACTCGGCGGCCAGTTGCTCCGCTCGGGGACGATCTTCGCCGTCGCCGGCGCATTCCAGTTCAACCTCGGGATGCGCCTGCGCAAGACGCGCCAGTACCTGCACCAGTTCACTCGCACCCTTGCCGATGGCCATGCGTGACAGGAAAAGCAAGCGAATAGACTGTCGCTCACTAGTAGTCCTGCGAAGCCGTGCCAGGCCATCAAACTGCCGATGATCATACATGGTGGTCGTTGCAACGACCTGCCCAGCGTCAAAGCGCCACGCGAGAAGGATCTCCCTACGCGCCTGCCCGAGCACGTAGATCCGTTCGACGTGGCCGAACAAGAGTCTGCCCAAAAAGCGCAGGAACGGACTGCGTCCGACGCGCTCCGGATAGGAGGTACCCCAGCCATGGTTGAAAACAACGATCACCCCGCGATGCACCAGTCGGATCAGTTGCAGATAGAAAGCGTCGCGAAGAATTGCATTGTCGAAAGATGGATTGAGCAGGACCACATCGGGTCTTAATCCGCGAATCTGCCGCATTAGGCGCCAACCGTCGCGTAGCAAGCGTAGCGGCAGAGGTAAGCTGCTCTGGTCCTGACCGACAGCGGCCCGCACCACTTTGTGCCGCTCGCCCATGTACGCGCAAAGCGTGTTGGCAAAAGTGCTGACGCCGCCAATCATGCCAGGCTGCGGTGCCACCACGAGTAGCCTGAGCGAGATCATGGGCACAAGCTCTTCCTGGGACTACTCTGCGCACATGCTACCAAGACATTTGCCACCTGACCTGCAATTACTCCGTAGCTCCGCTCCGAACGTACATAGGCCGGGCCACGCGCGCTCATGGCGGCCAAGTCCTCGGGATTACGCAGCATGGCGAGGATCCCGCCAGCAATCGCCGCCGGTTCCATGGCCACGACTCTTGCAGCTTGCGAGCGCCGAGCTACAAGTGCCTGATCGGGAATGTCATTGACCAGCCCGGGCACGCCCAAGGCCAGGTACTCGCAGAGCTTAGTCGGCGAGGAGACATCGAACAGCGGACCACGAGGGATCAGCGATAGGCCGATCCTTGCGGCGCGCACCAAGCCTGCGACCGTGGCCAGCGGCAGCCAGCCAGCCCATACCACGTGCTCAGCCACTCCCAGCCGCTCCGCACCTGCCTGCAAGGCGGCGATCTCGCCGTTGATCTCTTCTCGACCAACCATTACCAAAATAATCGTCGGACGTTCGCGCCAAGCCAGGGCGAATCCTTCAATAACGATATCCAGCCTCCTCGACGCGGAAAACGTCCCACAATAGATCAGTGTTTCGCGGCCGATCAATCTGGGGTCCGCTGCCGCTTCGACAAGCTCCGCGGACATCAACTCCACATCGACGCCCATGGGAACGGGTGTCGTTCGTTCCGACGAGCAGCCTTTAGTCAACACGTCCTCGAGCATCGCAGCGCTTTGCACAAAAACATGGTTGGCACCCGGCAACACCACACGACGGAGGAGAAAACCCCCTGCGTGTTCTCTTAGACGGGCATAGAGCCAGCGCAACCAGCCAATTTTGCGCGGACCTAGGTCGGCAAGCATGCGATACGAATCGACGATGGGAAATGACATCCAGTAGACAAAAGCCCGGCCCCTCAAGCGACAAGCCAGCCAGCCCAGCGCTGCAATGCTGGGCATGTCCCGCACCACGACCACATCGTAGCCAGACAATGATGCCAAGTACAAGGACCTCAGTCGATGTACCAGACCCGCCAAGGTGTCGCGACTTCGTCGACCTTTAACAGGTCTGACTCGGTTATGTCCACCCGGCCAATCTGCGACAGCGCCGGGTTCGGCCGCTTGCGTCAGAAGGTCGACCCTGAAACCGAAACGCGGCAAATACTTCCCAAACAGGGCAGCAACGTCCGCGCGCGGCGACGGATGCCTTTCAGGGGTGAGGTAGAGGATGGCGAACCGAGCCTCTGACATGCAGCCTTCTCGGCGAACTGTGCGGCTACCGGCCAAGACTCACCCCACCGAACCGTTTCTTCACGACGCGTGCAGGCACCCCAACTGCAATACTCGCATCGGGTATGTCCCTGGTAACAACGGCACCAGCACCGATGACGCTTCGATGACCTATTCTGATGCCATCCAATATTCGAGCACCAGCACCCACCCAGACATCCTCACCAATCTCTATTCCTGTTCCTGACCAACTCTCGGCAACTCTTCTATCGGGATCGTCTATTCCATGGGTCGATGAAACAATCACGGTTGAAGTAGCGATTCTGGTCCCGTCCCCAATCGTCACACCACCATAACCATAGACCACAGAAAATGGATGAACGCTGACATCCTTCCCCAGATGCACATAACCACCCTGGGTAGCGATGATGACGTTCTCGTGTATTACCGTCCGCTCCCCAACCTCCACTGCATATGCTTCTCCATGCCTTGGATCACTCCAAATATTGATCACACATCGACCGATACTCGGCCCTTTTCCAATTCGTATTTTTCCCGGACGTGCAATCCGGGCACCAGGATGCACAAAGCACTTCCACTTCACCATCAGGTAAATGGCAACCAGAGGTTTGGGCCAGGGACTGACCGTTATTTTTTTCTTGATAGGGTTCCAGATACTGCGCATATTTTCCCAAACAACCAATCAAAATTTACCAAAATGTTCATCGTAGTCCGTACGATTGCAGTAGCCTACTGACCCGCCCTGCGAAACGACTTTGCCCGGCACACCAACCACTACCGAATGATCGGGCACATCTCTCGTCACTACACAATTGGCGCCGATTGCCACGTCATTGCCAATTCTTACGGCACCGATAATCTTTGCGCCTGGCCCAATATATACGTTGTTCCCAACTATTGGGCAACCCGTCTTCGACCCTCTATTGGACTGACCAAGAGTAACACCCTGGGATATATTGCAGTTCCGTCCGATCACACTATTCTTGTTGACCACGACACCCCCAAAATGACCAATATATAAACCACTGCCGACACACGTCTCTGGAGGTATTGATATCCCCAGCCGGTATCTGTACCGACCAAGCAGTAACCGTGCAAAGGGATAAACACAGTATCTAAGAACCCTGCTGGCACGAGTATATTGACAAGTGCGCATCCAGAAAACATATTTGTATGACCCTCCGCGCAAGACATGCCTCAACAGTGCGGTGAGCTGGATGGAACCCGAAAATCGATAGAGATCGGCCAGAACAAGATATTTGTACTCTTTAAACGTCATTGCTTATCCTCATTTGGGTCGCCCTGTACCCGGCCACGCAGCTTTACTGGCTGGATTGCCGTCAAGACGGCTGACGAATCCGCCCCAAAGCCTTGCTCAGCAGCTCACGTTCCTGCGTGCCAAAGGGGTTCCATGCGATATTGAGTGCCCAATAAACGGCGGCAATGGCAACGCCGGCACTCACGGATCCGAATAGGCCACCTGGATCGGGCCAGAATTTTCTTGCGAGCATGAAGAGTCCCGCCACCAGAACCGCAAACATGGTCATCCTCACCAGGACCAGAGCATCGAATTCGTACCTGTAACCCTCCCGCCTCATGCCGGCAACCGTGATGCCAACGGTGACCAAACCAAAGACGAAGTCCGATAAAGCTATCGCGAGAATTCCAATTGTCGAGATCTGTGTCCACAGCAGTAGTACAGTACAGATAGAGGCAGAGATAGTGGCGACAGGCAGCCGACGGCTGGTCCCAGTGGCATTAGCTGCAATGACTAACAGGGTTACTTGGCTACTGCTCACCTGCGACGCGACCAGGACCGCCAGCACCCAGACCTGGTCGGCAAACTTACCTCCCGTCAAGAGACCAATCGCTGGTTCCGCGCCGACAAAAAGCCAGGCCGTCAAGGGAGCAATAAGCAGGATATTAACTTTTAGCAGGGCACTCGTCATGGCGTTGAGCTGTGAAAAGTCCTGCGTCCGCACATAGCGGCTATACATCACAGGCTCGGCCAGGTTTTTCATCAGTTGAAGAGGCAGATAACTACGAAGCTGCTCGCTGAGATTTCGGAAAAAGCCAAAGGCTGCGACTATCGGCAGCGGGAAATAAGCTGCGACCAAGAGTTGCTGCACGCGCGCCTGCGACGGAAAGGATGCCTGCCCCATCAGGTAGTTGTCCCAACCGAAGCGCAGAATCGCGCGCATGTCACCTGGCCAGACCACGTTACTCGCAGTAGCACCCGGCAGGGCTCGCCGAAGCGCAACATAATGTTTTCCTGTCGCAAGCACCATCCATAGCCAACCCGCAGCTTCCGATACCAGGGTAATCCATATCGCGAGTTCAGCATTCAGGGGTATATTGGCAACTATAACCACAGAAAGCAGAGTGAGGCGTAGCATCCACGTAAATGCAATAGCGTTGCGCAATGCGGCTTGCAACATAAGGGACTGCAGGACGATACGTTGAACCTGGTCAAATGCGTGAACAACGGAATACGCCAGCACCGGCAGGGTGAGGCCAGCCGGAGGCAGCTGCAACCGTGGCGCCAAATAGGGCCAGACTAGTCCAACACTTAAGGTAACTCCCCCCACGGCGAGCAACCGCAGGCCTCTTACCTGGCCAATAAAACGGATGAGCTGGGCAGGGGTCGCCTTGAGCCGGCCTTCCGGGACATAGCGGGTAAGCACGCGGTCCAACCCCAGGATGGAAACAGTGCCCAAGAAAATCGCCAGCGAGAGGGCTGTGATATAAAGGGCGTACTGGGCGACCTCCATTACCCGCACCGTGATGAGCATCACCATCACGCTCGCCACGGCTTGGATAAGTTTCCCGGAGAGGAACTGACGTATTCCACGCCGCACATTCCTGCCTTGGTAGGGGTCGCGTTCGGTCATACACACCCCGATATCAGCTCGACCAGCGGTTCCAGGTTCCTTTCGGAATGCTCGGCCTGAGCATAGGCTTGCGCGCGGCAGCCAATGCTCGATCGGAGAGACTCATCGTTCAACCAGTCGCGGAGGGTCCGAAGCAAGATTGCTTCATCGCCACGGGCACAGAAGCCGATCCCTTGATGTTCGAGCAACTGATCAGGGTCGACATTCAGGCTCAGGACAGGAACCTGTCTCATCCAGGCTTGAATGAACGTGTTAGGGAAGCCCTCGATCAGGCTGGTGTTAACCAAGACATGGCTACGGGCAATCAGTACGTTGACTTCTTCTAACGGCAGCCTACCCAGGTAAGTCAGATTAGGAATTGCCGCTGCAGCACGCTCAAAGGCGCTCTGCAGCCCCGCGTGCGGCAACGGGTGGCCAATCATCAGGAAGCGTACCTTCGGCATATCCAGACAGGCACTTCCGAGCCGCATGAACGCCTCTGGTTGTTTGTTTGGTTTAACGTTCGCAATCCAGAGCACCGTCGGGGTGGCGAACTTATCCAGGGTTTCGTTTGCCAGCGGATGCAGGTTGCGGACCAGCATACTCGCCTGACGACCATAATGCTCTTGCAGTAGTTGGTGCTGGACATGCGTCTGCACCACGATCTCGCTCGCCCGTCGAACTCCGTATTCCAGGATGGCTTTGTCCATGTACTTCAGCAGGGCTTTAGGCTGCCAGACTGATCCAGAGAAAGGGATCAAGTCGCTGTCCGAGGCCACATGCCAGATCAAGCGACAACCGCTTTTTCTTGCATATCTCGCCGCTATTCCAGTGTAGGCTGAACCCGAACGTTGATAGACAACGTCAGGGCGAATCTCGCGCAACAAGCGAGTGAGTGCCCAGTAGTCGAAGAAACGCGCCTTGCCGCGTAGTCCGGCTGGATCCGAAATTCGATGGATAGTGTATCCCTGTGCTTGGTAATCTGGGTGAATTCGCCGCGACAGCCAGTGCACCTCAAAGCGCCCGCTGGCGATGAGGTGACGGCAAATCAGTTTCGCTTGATATTCAGCACCGCCCTGAATGGCCGACCAGTGAGTTGGCAACAGTATTACTACCTTCTTCATCCTTACCCTTCACATGCTGAAATCCGCACGACAAGCTACCTAGGGAAGTGCTGAATAACGCACCTTTCGGAGAGACTTGACGACGCGAAGCCGCCCGCAGCCGTGCCAGACCTGACTGGTTATGACTTCTGGATGCAGTTTTGGTCGATCCGCCGAGGTTCTCCCCCTTTTTCCGCCCGCTTCCGGGCCTTCTTCGTTCATCAGGACGCAACTTGGCCGTTGGGCGCCAACAGCCGCCGCTTGGCGATCACCAGGTTGGCCAGGCCGAACAGCATGTGGAGCTGCGCCGTGTTCTTGGCCAAGCCTTTGTAACGCACTTTCCGGAAATGGAACAGGTTGTTCACAATATGGAACGGATGTTCCACTTTCGATCGGATGCTGGCTTTCACCGATTCCAACTGGCGCAACAGCCGACCCCGCACGCTCTCTTCCGGCACGGCCTTGAGCTTGCCACGCTTCATCGCCACCTGCCAGTCAATGTCCCGATCCTTCAGTTCTTCCCGCTTCTCGACACCGGTATAGCCCGCATCCAGATACACCGTCTTCTCTTCGCCGTGCAGGACCTCCCCGGTCTGGGTCACGTCCGCAACGTTCGCCGCCGTCCCCACCACCGTATGCACCAGACCGCTTTCGGCATCCACGCCAATATGCGCTTTCATGCCGAAATACCACTGGTTCCCCTTCTTTGTCTGGTGCATCTCCGGATCACGAGCCTGGGCCTCATTCTTGACCGACGGCGGTGCGGCAAGAATCGTGGCGTCCGCGATCGTCCCTTCCCGCATCATCAGGCCCGCGGCAGACAACTTGCCGTTGATCGCCTCGAATACCTGCTTCGTCAGTTCATGCTTCTCCAGCAGGTGCCGGAACTGCAACAGCGTTGTCGCATCCGGTGCCGATTCCCGCGACAAGTCGATCCCCACAAACCCGCGCAATGCCTGGCTGTCGGTGATCTCATCTTCCGCACCCTCATCCGACAGGTTGTACCACTGCTGCACCAGATACACCCTCAGCATCCGCTCCAGTCCCTCCGGCGGATGACCCCGCTTCCCCTTCGGGTAGTGCGGTTCGATCACCCCCAGCACCTCGCTCCACGGCATCACCTGCTCCATTTCGGCAAGGAACACTTCCCGCCGCGTCGTCCGCTTCTTGCCTGCATACTCGACTTGCGAAAAACTGATCTGCTTCATCGCTCGACTCAACGGGGGGGGATACCCAGATTATACCATACAGATATGCGGCGATTAAAACAGCGGTTCCCTAACAGCTTATCTTCAGGGCGTGTGAGTGACTACTGCCGATCAACTTCCAGACCATGGCCGCCATCTGAGGACGACAGTTATAATCTCTTGGCGCTGTCCCGCAGTTTCGAGTAGAAATCAGCATCAATCAACCGCTTGATTCTTCTGGGGTCGTTATAGAGTCTTCGCAGACGAAGGCCCGACTCACATAGAAAGTTGACGGCCAATCGTGCAAGGTTATTCTCCAGATTCTGCCGGACCACGTACGGCCAGATTCTCGCTTCTTGATTCGGATCGACCGTAATTGCGCTTGGCCACGGAAAGTTGAAACAGTGGTTCGCCAATGCCAGATACTGTCGCAAAGGAATCCCTTGGTCGATCGTGTCGAAGCGCTCCCTGATGGCATCCCAGTCGATACGATCCGCGTAGGTACGACTGGCCAAGACAAACTCAAACGATTGCCTTAGCGAGATGTTCCTCATCTGATCCCGCGCATCCACCAGGAAGGCATGAATAATGTTGTGCACAATCATATGCTCTGGCGCTGGTAATAAAAAATCTGCCTCTGGCCACGACAATGGTGTTGCGGCAAGGAATAACTCTTCAGTTGACAGTAAGCGGCCGTAGCGCAACAAAACAGGTTGCACGTGCAACTCAACCGATACTGGCCAATCCAGATTAAAGAGTGGTGGATAGTGATGATGAGAAAGTGCTTCCGCAGTTCGAATCTTGACCAGACCTCCCGTCTTGTCCATTTCCTGATAGCCAATGCTGGCAAGCTTTTCAAGGATTTTAGGCAAGCTCGACGGCGGAATCAAAACATCAATGTCGGCGACCATCCTTTCACCATCCGTTGGATAGAGTCCACCCACGATCACCGCTGCGCCCTTGAGCAGGAGCGGTCGTACTCCGAGGCAGTTCAGCGCCTGAATGAATTGAGCCAACTGTTCTTTAACGCTACCAGTCTTTTCAAGGTTGAGCGTATAAATCGCGTCGATATAATCGACCACGTCGGCTGGTATCGCGGATATAAGGTCTTTCCCCTGCTCTTGCAGTGCCCAGCGGAGCTGCGGAGTTACCAGATGAGCGCTCGATAGACGTAGAACCTTTTCCCACTCGGCAGGGCTGGCCGGCAAGTCTGGCGGTGCTAACGGCTGCCCGAGAGCGCCAGTTATGCACCGGCAGAGGGTTTGGAAGGCGGTTCGCCTGGTTTTGGGTCCGGCGTTGGTCATTCGTTCTCCAAAAACATTCACGCCCCTACGCTGTTGCGGAGTTGGCAGTTAGCGTAGGGTAAGAAGCATATCCTTATACACAACTCACCCCTGAGCCGCCCACAGATGAACTGGAGGACGACGGCGCAGTCCATGACGCGCTGCAACCCGATCCAGATCATTTTGACACACGGCTCGCCGTCGTTATTGCGCGCCAAGAAGCCGCCGAGCATGGCTCGCCCCGAATGGGGAAACTGTTACGACCCAGCGGCTCTTGCGGCTGGATCGGACGACTATCGACGTGTGCAGCGCCTGCCGGTCCGCGCATTCGTGCACGCTACCGCCATGCCCGAATGCTTTGGTATTCAGCAGGATGGTCGTCCATTGTTCCTTTCACAACGGCCGTGACGGCGCGGCGCTTGCTTCCGAGAGTCCCCAGCAGATTGCTCTTGCAGGCAACTGCCGGTCGAGTGCGATTGTCAGTCGAGCCCGGTCAACACTGGGCCGCACAGCGAGTGCCCCCGGCCTGCGACCGTCCCGAATGATCTCACCGACCCGTCCGGTCGGCTGAGATTATTTTCACGATTGCCGCAGCCGTTCATGGCAACCCGAGAGCACCCCGCGACGAGCGGCAGGCCAGCCAGTTCTTGCTGCAGGAGTTCAGCTTTCACTTGCGTCACAGTCGCACGCCTTTTTCGATGACCGTTCGGGAAAGCTGCCTGATCGGATTCGGATCGGTCACAAGGTCGATCTTGCGCTCGCCGAGCTACTGGCGCAGCCGGGCCAAGACACCCACAGCTTCGGCGTGAGATCGATCTTCCGCAGATCCATTTCCCCGCCCTTGGCTGCGTCACTGACGGGTGATTCGTCGTCGTCCGCCAGCACGGGCAGGCGTAGCGATCAAAGAGACGATAGTTGTAGGTAAACATGCATCGCGCAAAATCGACGTCGCGCTGACCCTGGACTTCGATGTGCACGTAGATCCAGCGCTGCTCTCCGCTGGTGAGGGTGACTTACACCAGCGCGTCGGCAAGGCGTCTGCCGAGTTCGTCGTCGCGCACCACTTGCCGCAATTCGGTGTTCTTGAACTCGTGACCCTGCGCCTAGTCGATCTGTGCGTGCGCTTCGGGAAAGTAAAACGCCATGAATTCGGGAAAGGCGTGTTCGATCAGCATCGGTCAAAAAAGTCGTCCAGGGATTCAGCATCGAGCACGTTGAGTATCCAGGTTTCTAGTTGTTCAATGCTGGCGCTGGTCAGGCGAGCGCAAACCGCATCCGGCAAGCGGCAAGCGGCCAAAACGATGAGTGAGTAGGCGCTGCAGGAAAACTACGGCCTCTTCTTGACGACCTTCTTTACGACCTTCCTGACGACCTTGCTGTAATCCTTGTTGCAATCCTTTTTCGATGCCGAATCGTTCGGCAGAGGTGACGTAGGGCATGGCAACGTTCCTTCCCTGTCTCCCTGCTGTGATCTGGCAATCCCCCAGCAAGGCTTCCTTCGGGCGAAACTCAGTTGTCCTTGAAAACCTCGTCGAGCGTAGCCGCATCGAGGAGGTTTTCTGCCCAACTTTCCAGTTGTTCGCACGGCGCGGTTTGCAGCCGAGTCAGGGTTTCCGCGTTGAGGGTGCCGAAGCGTTTGGTAAGCAAGCGTTGAATAACCGCTGCTTCGCCCTTTTGTGCGCCTCTTTGTTCGCCTTGCTGGATGCCGCGCTGGATGGCGAGGCGTTCGACGCTGGTGACGTAGCGCATTTTGCTTTCTCCTTCGATGGCTGCGATATCTTGCCACAGCTTTTGTTCGAGTCTGTCCGGTAGCCGCATCATCCAGTCCAGCACGGCGAACAGGTCGAGAATCCGTTGCCGTTCCCAGCCATGCTGATAGAGCAGGCGAACCAGGGTCCGCTTCGCCTGATAGCGGGCTTCCGGGTTGTGACGGGTTTGCCGGGTGCGCAGGTGGGCGGCTGTCACCAGGGCAAAGGGGTTGCGGTGCGTGTCGAGGGCTTCGGTCTGGTCGGCCAGTCCGCTCAGTTTGACCACCGGGAACTGGAAGTGGTGTTTGCAGCCGAGTACTTCAAAGCCGTAGTGGTCGGGCTTCCAGCCGTCGTCGTCGTCCGCCAGCACGGCCAGGCTGGCGATCGGGCAGGCGTAGCGATCAAAGAGACGATAGTTGTAGGTGAACATGCGTTGCGCAAAATCGGCGTCGCGTTGGCCCTGGACTTCTATGTGAATGTAGATCCAGCGCTGCTCACCGCTGGTGAGGGTGACCTGCACCAGTGCGTCGGCAAGGCGTCTGCCGAGTTCGGCGTCGCGCACCACTTGCCGTAGTTCGGTGTTCTTGAACTCATGGCCAAGGACCCAATCGATCTGGGCGTGCGCCTCGGGGAAGTAGAACGCCATGAACTCGGGAAAGGCGTGTTCGAGCACGTCTTTCCAGGGGCTGTCGTAGTCGTCGGCGGCGGGCTGCGGTGCGGTGGGTTCGGTCATGGTGTTCGGCCGGGTCAGAGGACTGTCTTGCCTGACGAATGCGATGCGGATGGGCCATTTGACGCGATGGACGCGGCGCGCATCAACACCACCCGACGAATGGGGGGCGCATTTCCATCGCTTTACGGATGGGGTGATACGCTGTAAGCGCCTCAATCATCGGGCGATTTCGATCAGCATCGGTCAAAAAAATCGTCCAGGGATTCAGCATCGAGCATGTTGAGTATCCAGGTTTCTAGTTGTTCAATGCTGGCACTGGTCAGGCGAGCGCAAACCGCATCCGGCAAGCGGCCAAAACGATGAGTGAGTAGGCGCTGTAGTAAAACTACGGCCTCTTCTTGACGGCCTTCCTGACGACCTTGCTGACGACCTTCCTGACGACCTTCCTGACGACCTTGCTGTAATCCTTGTTGCAATCCTTTTTCGATGCCGAATCGTTCGGCTGAGGTGACGTAGGGCATGGCGACGTTCCTTTCCAGTCTCCCTGCTGAGATCTGGCAATCCCCCAGCAAGGCTTCCTTCGGGTGAAACTCAGTTGTCCTTGAAAATCTCGTCGAGCGTAGCCGCATCGAGGAGGTTTTCGGCCCAGCTTTCCAGTTGTTCGCACGGCGCGGCTTGCAGCCGCGTCAGGGTTTCCGCGTTGAGGGGGCCGAAGCGTTTGGTAATCTGGCGTTGAATCACCGCTGCTTCGCCCAACTGTTCGCCTTGCTGAACGCCGCGCTGGGTGGCGAGGCGTTCGACGCTGGTGACGTAGCGCATTTTGCTTTCTCCTTCGAAGACTGCGATATCTTGCCGCAGCTTTTGTTCGAGACTGTCCGGTACCGCATCATCCAGTCCAGTACGGCCAGGCTGGCGATCGGGCAAGCGTTGCGATCAAAGAGACGGTAGTTGTAAGGTGAATTCCAGAAAACATACATTCCGGGATTTCTCCGCGAATCGCGCGCGCTCAGATACGCTACCGCCATGCCCGAATGTTTGATCATTCAGCACATGAGGTCATTTCTTACTTGCCGCGCCCGGTCGCGAACGGTACTCCCCGGCTCTTGCGGCGTGCTCCGGTCGCTTGCCGGACATTATCCGGAATGGCCTTGCGCCTCAGGCCATCCGGTGAGCTACCCGTCGCGCCCCGGATATTGCCCCCGAAACGTCAACGGCCCGGGCCACCATTCATGCCAATTCATCGTATCTTGCCAGTTCGTCGCGCATGGATTCGATTTCCGCTTTCATCGCCAGGTACTCCTGCTCCTTGCGTGCCAGGTAGCTGCGCGTCAGTTGCAGTTTGGCGCTCATGCCTTCCGGGGTGAGCAGATAGGCGTATTTGAGCTTGTCCTCCGCACGAAGAAAATTGCCGGCCTTGATATGGCCTTTGTCCAGCAAGGATTTCAGCAGGTAGTTGATCTTGCCCAGGCTGACTCCTAGCCGTTCCGCCAGTTGCCGTTGGCTGATCTCGGGCTGCTCTTCGACGATCTTGAGAATGTGCAACTGGACCTGATCGGTAGGGGTCATGATGGCCGTTCAATTTTTGAACAGAGATTGTAAGGGAAGCGGGGGGAGTGGAGCAAGACTCCGGGATCGCGGTGGCTGTCGGTGCTAGCTGCGGGAAACCTTTCTGCCCGATGGCCACTGGCTGGCGCCGCAGGTACACTGCGCAGGTGCATGAGATGGAAGTTTCCCCGGATTGACCGCGGTTGCGCTGCGCCAATTTACTCACAGTGGTGCGGTTGGCGTTGCCAGCCCGCATGCACGGCGGCATGGCGCAACTCGTGGTTGTTGAGTCGAACCTGAGGAGTCTGGCCGATGAACACGGAATCCCTGAAAGAAGCGATCAAGCGGGAACTGCCCGGGGAGGTTCAGAACTGCAAGTGGGACGAGCAGAAGGCTGAGCAAGACCGAAAATGGGAGAACAAAACCGCAAGTAGGTAGATTCGGGGGAGCGATTTGACCGAATGCACGAAGAAATCATGGGAAGTCGTGGATCGACAAGGCCGGAATGTATATCTTCGAGCGGAAAGCACGGTTCTATGAGCAGCGGCACCAGCACCAGGCCGATCGCTTGATCGTGATCTCGCCGATGATCGATGCGCGGGCGCAACCGGTGGCCAAACGTCTGGGAATCGAAACCTATGGGGATTCTCTCGACGTCGAAATCGGCTGACCTTCAAGGGGCTGCGCCCGGGCGCTGAATCAGGGACGGGCCTCCCTGGCGAGAAAATCGGCATACGCTCTGGCCAACCCTTCTTCCAGGCCGACGCTGGCCCGGTTGCCCAGGGCATGCAGGCGGGAGACATCGAGCAGCTTCCGCGGCGTGCCATCCGGTTTGCTGGGGTCGAATTCGATGCGCCCCGTGTAGCCGACGACCTTGCCCACCAGTTTGGCCAGTTCCCGGATGGTGATGTCTTCGCCGGTGCCGACGTTGATGTGCGAGAGCATGACCTGCGTGTGCGACTGGTAGGTAGCCCGGTCGAGATTCATGACGTGGATGCTGGCGTCGGCCATGTCATCAACGTAGAGGAACTCGCGCATCGGGGTGCCGGTACCCCACAGCGAGAGGCAAGGCGCGAGTTGCCGGCTGCAGGTGTCGTGGAACTGGCGCTTGAGGTCTTCCGGAATGGCACCGTTCCGGGCTTCGTCGCGTTCGATGGCCTGCCAGTCGTGGTCGGCAGCAAGTTTGGCAAGGTGCAGCTTGCGGATCATCGCCGGGATGACGTGGCTGTTCTGCAGGTCATAGTTGTCACCCGGTCCGTAGAGGTTGGTGGGCATGACGCTGCGGTAGTCGGTGCCGTATTGGCGGTTGTAGCTTTCGCACAGCTTGATGCCGGCGATCTTGGCGATGGCGTACGGTTCGTTGGTGGGTTCCAGCGTGCCGGTGAGCAGCGCTTCTTCACTCATCGGTTGCGAGGCGAGTTTGGGATAGATGCAACTGCTGCCGAGAAAGAGAAGTCTCTGCACGCCGACACGCCAGGCCTCATGAACGATGTTGGCCTCGATCATCAGGTTCTGGTAGATGAATTCTGCCGGATAGGTATTGTTGGCGTGGATGCCTCCGACCTTGGCGGCGGCCAGGTAGACCTGTTCGGGCATTTCCGCCTCGAAGAAGGCACGCACGGCGGCCTGGTCGGTCAGGTCGAGTTCGGCGTGGCTGCGCGTAATGAGCCGGGTTTCGCCGCGCCGCTGGAGGATACGCACGATGGCCGAGCCGACCATCCCGCGATGGCCGGCGACATAGATCCGGGTTTCGGTCATTGCTCTGGCCCTTATTCGTGGTGGTCGAAGATCTTGAAGCCGGCAAGCTTCACCAGGGCATCGCGTTTGGCCGAGTTGTAGTCGGCGACGACCATTTCCTTGACCAGTTCCTGCAGGCTGGTGGTGGGCGTCCAGCCGAGTTTTTCGCGGGCCTTGCCGGGGTCGCCGAGCAAGGTCTCGACTTCGGTCGGGCGAAAGTAGCGCGGGTCCACCTTGACGATGACGGCGCCCGGTTTGACCGTGGCCTGGTCGCCCTCGACCGTGTCGACGATTCCAACCTCATCGACCCCCTCGCCTTCGAAGCGCACGCTGATCCCCAGTTCGGCAGCCGCGAATTCGACAAACTGGCGCACGCTGTATTGCACGCCGGTGGCGATGACGAAGTCTTCGGGATGATCCTGCTGCAACATCAACCACTGCATTTCGACGTAGTCGCGGGCGTGTCCCCAGTCGCGCAGGGCGCTCAGGTTGCCGAGGTGGAGACAATCCTGCAGGCCCAGGGCGATGCGGGCGATGGCCCGGGTGATCTTGCGGGTGACGAAGGTCTCGCCGCGCACCGGGCTTTCGTGATTGAAGAGGATGCCGTTGCAGGCGTAGATGCCATAGGCCTCACGGTAGTTGACGGTAATCCAGTAGGCGTAGAGCTTGGCCACGGCGTAGGGGCTGCGCGGGTAGAACGGCGTGGTTTCCTTCTGGGGGATTTCCTGCACCAACCCGTAGAGTTCCGAGGTGCTGGCCTGGTAGAAGCGGCTCTTTTTCTCGAGGCCGAGGATGCGGATCGCTTCCAGCATGCGCAGCGCGCCGATGCCATCAGCGTTGGCCGTGTATTCGGGTTCTTCGAAGCTGACCGCGACGTGACTTTGCGCGGCGAGATTGTAGACCTCGTCCGGCAGCACCTGCTGGATGATACGGATCAGGCTGGTGGAATCGGTGAGATCGCCGTGATGCAGGATGAAGCGCCGCCCCGTTTCGTGCGGGTCCTGATAGAGATGGTCGATACGATCGGTGTTGAACAGCGACGACCGGCGCTTGATGCCGTGAACGACATAGCCCTTGTTTAGCAACAATTCTGCCAGATAGGCTCCATCCTGCCCGGTGACGCCGGTAATCAGGGCTACTTTCCCATTGCTTTCCAAAAAAACTCTCCTTGATGAAGTGTCGCACCGGCTCAGCCCGGTGTCTGACGGTAGGTGTATGGCGAAGCTCTGTCGGACACGCTACCGCTATGCCCGAATGTTTGCGCATTCAGCAGAAGGGATGCTGCGAGTCGACAGTTATCAAACCAGCGTCAAATGATCGGCGGGAATCGCCACGGGCTTTTCGCGGCCGAGCAAGTTGAGCAGCACCGTTACCCTTACTTCCGCAACCAGGGAAACGATACCGGACAGGCCTTTCAGCGGACCGGCTGATATTTCCACGCTATCCCCCGCCTGAAAAGGGAACATTTCACCGTCCAGTACGGTGGCCTGACGCTCTGCCAGCGAGCGGATGGCGTCCAGCGTCGGTTCCTGCAGGGTGGCCGGCACGTTCCCGAACGTTACCAGCCCCGTGACGCCGGGTGTGCTGCGGATGGGAGCAATGCTCTGCCCAGGCCGACTGCAACGTACGAAACCGTATCGGGGAAACATCACCTGCTGCTTCCTTGTCCAGCCCGCTTTCTTCTTTTCCCACTGCGTAAGCAAGGGCAGAAACACCTCGTAGCCCTGCTCTTCCAGCTTGCGCACCGCCAGTGCTTCGCGCCGGGGCTTGGTGAGACAGACATACCACGGTTTTGATGGAGGGGACGAAGACACGGGGCAACGGCGGCAGGGCTGCGCAGAACTTGCTGAAGCAGCGAATTGGAATCGGAAATTCAGGGGGATCGTAAGTATCTCCGGAATCGACATTGACAGTCAAATTAGCGGCAACGGTCTGAGGTCGCGTGCGACCTGCGGACAGCGAGCGGAGACTCTGGTGGACTGGCGCCTGACGCGGATTCAGGCCTGTTCGCGGTCGCGCGGAGGATTCGCCAGTTCGCGCAGAATCCGGGCCGCTGACCAGACCATCAGGGCGATGCCGGCGACGACGGTGAGCACGGCGGTGCCCGTGCCGGTCGGGAACCCGGGAATGAACAGGGTCTCGTGCCGGGCCAGCCACATCAGGCCGCTGGCGAAGACGAGCATGCCGACGGCGTCAAGCAGCGCATAGCCCATCACTTTCAGCGTGACCTGCGGACGTTGGCCGACGTTCATGTGCCGGTCTACTTGACGCGCATGCCGGGCTGCGCGCCGGCATCGGGCGAGAGCAGGAAGATGCCAGGCGTCTGCCCCTCGGGGTCGGATGCAGCCAGGACCATGCCCTCGGACATTCCGAATTTCATCTTGCGCGGCGCCAGGTTGGCAACCATCACCGTCAGTCGACCGACCAGCGTCGCCGGATCGTAGGCTGACTTGATGCCGGCGAAAACCTGCCGGGAGCCGAGCGGGCCGATGTCGAGCAGCAGACGCACGAGTTTGTCGGCGCCTTCGACCTGCGTCGCCTCCTGGATGCGTGCGATGCGCAGGTCGACGTTCATGAAAGTGTCGATGCCGATGTGCGGCACGGCGGCCGCTCCGACAGTGGCCTGCGCGACGGCGACGGTTGCCGCGTGCTCCTGCTGCTGGGCGTGTTGTTGTGGGGCCGCTTGCGGAGTGGCTACCAGCGATTCGCGGTTGGCCGCCACCAGGGCCTCGACCTGTTTCTTGTCCACCCGCGTCAGCAGGTGCCGGTAGGCGTTGATCGCATGCCCGGCGGCGAGCACCGTCGCGCTGTCGTCCCAGACGAAGGGGGCGACGTTGAGGAAGGCTTCGGCCCTCGACGCCAGTGCTGGCAGGACCGGCTTGAGCAGAATGGCAAACAACCGGAACAGATTCAGCGCGTTGCTGCACGCAGCCTGCAGCTCGTGCTCGCGACCCGCCTGACGGGCGAGTTCCCAGGGCTTGACGCTGTCGACGTACTGATTGGCGATGTCGGTGAGGGCCATGATCTCGCGGATCGCCTTGCCGAAGTCGCGCGCTTCGTAGTATTCGGCGATCGCCGCACGCCGCGCGCAGATCGCCTGGATCGCCGGCAGCGATTCGTCACAGGTGCATAACTGGCCGGCAAAGTGTTTGACGATGAACCCCGCCGAACGGCTGGCGATATTCACGAACTTCCCGACCAGGTCGGAGTTGACGCGGGCAATGAAGTCGTCGAGGTTGAGGTCGATGTCCTCCATCGAACTAGAGAGCTTTGCCGCGTAGTAGTAGCGCAGCCACTCCGGGTCGAGGCCCTGCGCCAGGTAACTCTCGGCGGTGATGAAGGTGCCGCGCGACTTGGACATCTTGGCGCCATCGACGGTCAGGAAGCCATGCGCGAAGACCTTGGTCGGCGTACGGTAACCGGCGTGCGCGAGTTCCGCCGGCCAGAACAGGGCGTGGAAGTAGAGGATGTCCTTGCCGATGAAGTGGTAGAGCTCGGCCGTTGAATCCGGCCGCCAGTAGGCGTCGAAGTCCAGCCCTTCGCGGGCACAGAGATTCCGGAATGCCCCCATGTAACCGATCGGCGCATCCAGCCAGACGTAGAAATATTTCCCTGGCGCAGCGGGGATTTCGAAACCGAAATACGGCGAATCGCGCGAGATGTCCCAGTCGGTGAGTTTGTTCTCACCCTCGCTGCCTAGCCATTCCTGCATCTTGTTGGCCGCTTCGATCTGCAGCCGACCTTCGCCGCGCGTCCAGCGGCGCAGGAAGGACTGGCAGCGCGGGTCGGACAATCGGAAGAAGAAGTGCTCCGACTGCCGCAGTTCCGGCCGCGCGCCGGAAACCGCAGAATAAGGGTTCTTTAGTTCGTTGGCGGTGTACGCCGACCCACAACTTTCGCAGTTGTCCCCGTACTGGTCATGCGCACCGCATTTCGGGCATTCGCCCTTGATGAAGCGATCGGGCAGGAACATCTGCTTCAGCGGGTCGTAATACTGCTCGATGGTGCGCGTCTCGATCAGGCCGGCCGCCTGCAGGCGGGCGTAGATCTCATTGGCACAGGACCGCGTCTCGTCCGAATGGGTCGTGTAGTAATTGTCGAAACCCACGTGGAAGCCGGCGAAATCACGCGTGTGCTCTCCATGCACACGTTCGATCAGCGCTTCCGGCGTGATGCCCTCCTTTTCGGCGCGCAGCATGATCGGCGTACCGTGCGTGTCGTCGGCGCAGACGTACCAGCACTCATGACCGCGCATTTTCTGGAAGCGTACCCAGATGTCGGTCTGAATGTACTCGACCAGGTGACCGAGGTGGATTGCGCCGTTCGCATACGGCAGGGCGGAAGTGACCAGAATCTGGCGTGTCATGGGTGTTGGCGCAATCGGGGCAAAGCGGCATTCTACCAAAGCGAGGTCAGCGTGCTCCCTTTACCTTACAATGTGCAACCCGCCTTGGCGGACCGAGAGACATAAGGACATGCAGCAATACCTCGACCTGATGCGGCACATCCTCGAACACGGTGCCACCAAGGCAGACCGTACCGGAACCGGCACGCGCTCGGTATTCGGCTGGCAGATGCGCTTCGACCTGAGTCAGGGATTCCCGCTGCTGACCACCAAGAAGCTGCCCTTGCGATTGATCATCCACGAACTGCTGTGGTTCCTGCAGGGCGACACCAACGTCCGCTACCTGCAGGAGAACGGCGTGCGCATCTGGGACGAATGGGCCGACGCGAACGGCGATCTCGGCCCGGTCTATGGCCATCAGTGGCGTCACTGGAAAACCCCGGATGGACGCGAAATCGACCAGATCGCGCAACTTGTCTACGGTCTGAAAAACAATCCCGATTCACGGCGGCATGTGGTGACCGCCTGGAACCCGGGCGATGTCGAACGCATGGCGCTGCCGCCCTGCCACACGTTTTTCCAGTTGTACGTCGCCCCGGCAGCGTCAACCGACGCCGATCCGCGCCCCCGACTGTCGTGCCAACTCTATCAGCGCAGCGCCGACATCTTTCTCGGCGTACCCTTCAACATCGCCTCGTACGCGCTGCTGACGCGGATGCTGGCGCAGGTCTGCGGCTTTCGCGCCGGCGATTTCGTGCACACCTTTGGCGACGCGCACCTCTACAACAATCATTGCGAACAGGCGCGCCTGCAGTTGACCCGCGCGCCGCGTGCCCTGCCGGCGCTGCGCCTGAACCCCGCGATCGACGACCTGTTTGCCTTCCGTTTTCAGGACTTCGAACTCGAAGGCTACGACCCGTACCCACACATCGCCGCACCGGTGGCGGTCTGAGCCGATGATTGCGCTGATTGCCGTCGTTGCCAGGAACGGCGCCATCGGCAACGACCAGAAGTTGCTCTGGCGCCTGCCTGAAGACCTGCGGCATTTTCGCGAGACGACTCGCGGCAAGCCGGTGATCATGGGCCGAAAAACCTGGGAGTCGCTGCCGCCCACCTTTCGCCCCTTGCCGCAGCGGCACAATATCGTCGTCAGCCACAACCCGACCTACCTCGCGAGCGGGGCGACGCTGGCGGACTCGATCGCCGAAGCCATACGACTCGCCGGCGACGCCGACGAGGTGCTGATCATTGGCGGAGCGGAGATCTATCGCCAGACGCTGCCACTTGCCCAGCGCCTGTACCTGACCGAAGTCGCGGCAGACCCCGCCGGGGACGCGTTCTTCCCGGCGGTGACGGCGGCCGAGTGGCGGGAAGTCTCGCGACGCGCCGGTTGCCCCGACACTGCGGCGGACTTTCCGACGTTCGACTTCGTGGTCTACGAGCGTCGCCAGTCGCCACTCGAAGCCGCCTGAACCGGCCAGCGGTTCGGGGTCGCAGCGCGGACGTTGCCAGACGCCTGGCGACGCGCATAAGATGCAGGCATTGCCTGTGCCTGAAATTCCCGATGCCTGACCTGCTCCAGACCTATCTCGACACACCCGAAGGCGCGGGCCAGGTGCTGGCGCATGCGCGACTGTTGCTCAAGCTCGCCGGCTGGTATCAGGAGATCGCGCCTCCTCACCTGGGCCAGGCCAGCAGCGTGGCCAATCTGAAATCCGGGATAGTGGTCATTCATGCGACCAGCGGCGCGGTGGCGAGCAAGCTACGCCAGATGGCGCCCACGCTGGTCGACGCGTTCTCGCAGCGGGGACTCGCGTGCACCGGCGTGCAGGTGAAGGTGCATGCCCAACAAAGCCAGGCTGCGGCCACTCAGCCCACCCTGAAACCGTTGAGCAGCAGGGCCAGCCAGGAGTTGAAGCACTTGAGCGAATCGCTGCCGGCATCACCGCTGCGCGCTGCACTCGAAACGCTGCTGGCGCGTTCGTCTAGACAGGAATGATCGCCACCCGCTCAAGGATCATCAGCGCGAAGACGAGCAGGGCGACGATCAACGCATAGCGAAACACACGCCAGGAGATCTGCAGGTAGCGTGTGTCCCTGGTGAACAGGAACACCACCACGCCAACGGCGACGCTGATCATGGTCAGGACCGCCAGCAGGCGCAACAACCACATGCCGTCAGAACGCCGGCAACGCCAGCCAGCGGGAAACCGTCTGTGGTGCCAGGTCGACGTTTTCGAAACTGACGAATTCCCAGGCTTCGGGGCTGGCCAGCAGTTCGCGGGCCAGCGCATTGTTCAGTGCATGCCCCGATTTGTGGGCGATGAACGAGGCCAGCAAGGGCTGCCCGAGCAGGTAGAGGTCGCCGATCGCGTCGAGCACCTTGTGCTTGACGAACTCGTCGCTATAGCGCAGGCCGTCGGCGTTGAGCACGCGGAATTCGTCGAGCACGACGGCGTTGTCCAGACCGCCCCCCTGCGCCAGCCCGTTCTCGCGCAGCCATTCCACTTCCTGCATGAATCCGAAGGTGCGCGCCCGCGCGACTTCCCGGATGTACGAGTGGTCGGCAAAATCGATGGTCACCGACTGACCGGTGCGATCGATTGCCGGGTGATTGAAACCAATCGAAAACGACAGGCGGAATCCATCGTAAGGTTCGAGCCGCGCCCACTTTTCGCCGGAGGCGTCGCGGTCGCGGACTTCGATCGGGCGTTTGACGCGGATGAAGCGTTTGGCGACCGGTTGCTCTTCGATGCCGACCGATTGGATCAGAAAGACGAATGGCGACGCCGATCCGTCCAGAATCGGCACTTCGGCGGCGTCCAGGTCGACGAAGGCGTTGTCGACGCCGAGGCCGGCAAAAGCCGACATCAGGTGTTCGATCGTGCCCACCTTGGCACCATCGTGCTCCAGGCACGAGCACATGCGCGTATCGCCGACAAGCAGTGCCGACGCGGGCAGGTCGACCACCGGATCGAGGTCAATGCGGCGAAAAACGATGCCTGTACCGGGAGCTGCCGGGCGCAGGCTGATGGTCACCTTGACGCCGGAATGCAGTCCGACGCCAGCGGCGCGGACCACCGACTTGAGTGTTCGCTGCTTTAACATGTATCTGAAAAAACGCTGGAATCGGCGGATTCTAGCACAGGCTGGCCTGCCCCGGAATCCGCCTGCAGAGGAGTAGACGACGGCCCGGCCTAGTCGGCCTGTTTTCTCAGGAACGCCGGAATGTCGTAGCGATCAACGCCGCTATTGGCCAGCGCTTCGACGGTCGCGCTGCGGCCCTTGCGAACAATCGCCGGGACCTGATCCAGGCTTGAGTAGTCGATGCTCGGCCCATGCGGGTAACGGTCGCCGGTGCCGGTGGCCTGATTGAGGCTGGAAGCCGAGTTGATCACTTCGAAATTCTGCCGCTTGGCCTGCGGCTGACCGAGACCCGTAGCCACCACCGTGACGCGGATGTCCTCGCCCATGTCCTGATCATAGACGGCGCCGAAGATGATATGCGCGTCTTCAGCAGCGAAGGCCCGAACGGTATTCATCACCTCATTCACTTCCTTCATCTTCAGGGAGCGCGTGGCGGTAATGTTGACCAGTACGCCCTTGGCGCCGGACAGGTTGACGCCTTCTAGCAATGGCGAGGCAACCGCACGTTCGGCGGCAATGCGCGCGCGGTCGACACCGGCGGCGTTGGCCGAGCCCATCATGGCCATGCCCATCTCGCCCATCACCGTACGCACGTCCTCGAAGTCGACGTTAACCAGGCCGGGGAAGTTGATGATCTCGGCAATTCCGCCAACCGCGTTGCGCAACACGTTGTCGGCGGCCTTGAAGGCATCATCCATCGAAATGTCGTCGCCAAGGACGTCCATCAGCCGGTCATTCAGGATGACGATCAGCGAATCGACGTGCTTCTGAAGTTCGGCAATGCCGACGTCAGCCACTTTCAGGCGCTTGCCTTCGAAACCGAATGGCTTGGTGACCACGGCCACGGTCAGCACGCCGAGTTCACGGGCCACCTCGGCGACGATCGGGGCGGCGCCGGTTCCCGTGCCGCCCCCCATGCCGGCGGTGATGAACACCATATGCGCTCCCCTGAGCGCCTCGGCGATGGCGTCACGCTCCTCGATGGCGGCGCTGCGCCCGGCTTCCGGTTTGGCCCCGGCGCCGAGGCCGGTCTTGCCCAGTTGCAGCTTCTGGACGGCAATACTGCGACCCAGCGCCTGCGAGTCGGTATTGGCGGCGATGAAGTCGATCACACCATTGACTCCTTCGCGGATCATGTGATCGACGGCATTGCCTCCGGCGCCGCCGATCCCGATGACCTTGATCACCGTATCCTGATCGCTGTCTCTTTCGACTTTGTCGATGATTTCAAACATTGTTGCCTCCTCTGCAAAAGTAGCTCAATAGCTGGTAATAAAACGGGTAATTATCGTCCACAACGGGATCAGAAATTCTTTTCAAACCACGATTTCATGCGCCCGAACACCTGTTTGACATCGCGTGTTTCCCGCACCTTCAAGCCGCGCTTGCGCTGCGTCTGTGCTTCAAGCAACAAACCGCAGGCCGTCGCAAAACGCGGACTCTGCACCACGTCTGCAAGTGCCCCCTGATACTTGGGAACACCCAGGCGAACGGGCATGTGAAAGATTTCCTCGCCCAGTTCGATCATCCCCGGCATGACCGAGGCGCCTCCGGTCAGGACGATGCCGGAGGACAACACATCCTCGAAACCGGAACGACGAAGCTCCGCCTGAATCAGTTCGAACAATTCCTCTACACGCGGCTGGATGACATCCGCCAGCGCCCTGCGCGACAGTTTGCGCGACGGGCGATCATCGACCCCGGCGACGTCCAGCACGTCTTCCGGGTCGGCCAGATGCGCCAACGCACAGCCATACTTGCGCTTGATGTCTTCGGCCTCGCGCGTCGGTGTGCGCAGCGCCATTGCGATGTCATTGGTGATCTGGTCGCCGGCGATGGGGATGATCGACGTGTGGCGGATGGCCCCCTGCGTCCACACCGCCAGATCGGTGGTGCCGCCACCAATGTCGATCAGGCAGATGCCGAGGTCCTTCTCGTCTTCCGAGAGCACCGCGCAACTCGACGCCAGTGGCTGCAGCACCAGGTCATTCACCTCCAGTCCGCAACGACGAACGCACTTGACGATGTTCTGGGCGGCGGAAACCGCGCCGGTGACGATGTGCACCTTCACCTCGAGCCGGAAACCACTCATGCCGATCGGCTCGCGGATGCCATCCTGGTCGTCGATGATGAATTCCTGGGTCAGGATGTGCAGGATTTCCTGATCGGCGGGAATCGGCATCGCACGCGCCGTTTCGATCACCCGCTCGACATCCATGGTGGTGACTTCCTTGTCCTTGATGGCCACCATGCCGTTGGAGTTGAAGCTGCGGATGTGACTGCCGGCGATTCCCGTGTATACGTCACGAACCTTGCAGTCGGCCATCAGTTCCACTTCCTGCAGCACGCGAGAGATCGTGGCGACAGTCTCTTCGATGTTGACCACGACGCCTTTCTTGAGACCCTTCGATTCCTGCGAACCCATGCCGATGACGTTCAGTCGCCCTTCCGGGGTGACTTCGGCAACCAGTGCCACAATCTTCGACGTGCCGATATCCAGTCCGACGATCAGATCCTTGCTATCCCTGCTCATTTCTTTCCTTTGACTTCTTGAGCCGCACTGGCCGGAAAGCGCAATGCGAAACCGTTTGGATACCGCATATCCACCGCCATCGGCCGCCCCTGGCGTGTGTTCGACAGTGTCGGGTAGTAGTCGACAAACCGCTGCAGGCGCATGCGGATCGGCGCCTTGGCCTGCTCGCGACCCAGTTCAACCAACATTCCATCCTCCAGTTTCAGGAGCCAGGCCAGGCGAGGCGACAACGCCATCTGCGCCGGCAGCCGGCCGGTGGGTTTCAGGATCTGCGCGAACTCCTCGTATCGGCGCAGAACTTCGCTCGACGAACCGACCGGTCCGCTGAGCCGGGGAAGCTGCTGATCTTGCGACAGCACGGCAGAAAACAGCTCGCCGTAGGTGTTGACCAATTGCTCCGGCCCATCGCCCCAGTGCGCTGCGGCCCGATGTTCCTCGATGCGCACCTCGATGCGTGACGGCCATTTTCGCCAGACCTCGGCACGCCGTACCCACGGCAACTGCTCGACGGCGCGGCGCAATGCTTCGATGTCGACGGTAAAAAAATTGCCGCGCAGCACGTCCGACAGCGATTGCTCCACGTCGCTCTGGCGCACCTCCTGCAAGGCGTGCGTCACCTGTATTTCGTGCAGCGGAAACAGGCGCAGCCGCGGCGTCCCCCAAACGACCGCCGCGACCAGCAACGCCGCGGCACCTGCCAGGAAGAGCAGGTCGGAAACAGCCGTCATCACCCGCGGTTTGTGCCACATCGCTCATCCCAGTGCCGCGAGTGCCAGCACCCGCAGCACGAGTTCGTCGTAGGCAACGCCAGCCGCGCGTGCCGCCATCGGAACCAGCGAGTGATCGGTCATTCCAGGCGAGGTATTCACTTCCAGAAAATAGGCCCGACCGCCGCCGTTCGCCGCCGGCTCCATCAGGAAGTCGACCCGCCCCCAGCCGCGGCCGCCGAGAACCCGGAAGGCCTCAAGGGCCTGCGCGCGCAATTCACGCTCGCGTTCCTCCGACAGGCCGCAGGGACAGCGGTAAGCGGTGTCGTCGCGGAGGTATTTGGCTTCGTAATCGTAGAACTCGCCGCGCGGTTCGATCTTGATGATCGGCAGCGCTGCATCGCCGAGGATGGCGGTGGTGTATTCGCCACCCAGGATCGCGCGTTCGGCAATCACCAGCGAATCGTGCTTCGCCGCTTCGGCGTAGGCAACGCCAAGATCGCCCGCCTGCTTGACCTTGCTGATGCCGATCGACGATCCTTCGCAGGCCGGCTTGACGAACAGCGGCAAGCCCAACTCGGCTTCGACGCGGGCAAAGTCACTGTCGGCGTCGAGCAGCGCGTATTCCGGCACCGGCAGCCCACTTGCCTGCCAGAGCAATTTGCTGCGCCATTTGTCCATGCCCAGCGCCGAGGCCATCACGCCACTGCCGGTATAAGGGATGCCCATCAGTTCGAGAACACCCTGGATGGTGCCGTCTTCGCCGTAACGCCCGTGCAGCGCAATGAAAGCGCGATCGAAGGCTGCCAGTTCGTCGAGCTTGCGCTCTGACGGATCAAAGGCAGCGGCGTCCACGCCCTGCCGCTGCAAAGCCGCCAGAACCCGCGAACCACTGTTCAGCGACACTTCACGCTCGGCCGAACGCCCCCCGAAGAGCACCGCGACTTTGCCGAATTCCTTGACCGTCATCGTCCTTATCCTAACCGGCAGCCAGTTTGCCGGGAATCGCGCCGATCGACCCGGCGCCCATGGTCATCACCACGTCGCCATCGCGGGCGGCGTCCAGAATCGCTTGCGGCAGATCGGCAATGGCTTCGACGAATACCGGCTCGACCTTGCCGGCGACCCGTACCGCCCGCGCCAGTGCGCGCGCGTCGGCAGCGACGATGGGTTGTTCGCCAGCTGCATAGACTTCTGTCAGCACCAGCGCGTCGACGCCGCTCAACACCTTGACGAAATCCTCGAAACAGTCACGCGTACGGGTGTAGCGGTGCGGCTGGAACGCGAGCAGCAGACGACGACCCGGGAAAGCCCCGCGCGCTGCGGTCAGGGTCGCGCGCATCTCGACGGGGTGGTGCCCATAGTCGTCGACCAGCGTGCAGTGGCCGCCGCCCGGCAACGCCAGATCTCCGTAACGCTGGAAACGCCGGCCGACACCGCGAAACTCGCCCAATGCCTTGACGATCGCCGCGTCAGCAATGCCCAGTTCGTTGGCTACGGCGATCGCTGCGAGCGCATTCAGAACATTGTGGCGACCGGGCAGGTTGAGGATCACCGGTAGTCGACTGACGCTCCCGTTGACCCGAACGCAATCGAAATGCATCTGGCCGGCGACGGCGGTCAGGTTCTCGGCATAGATGTTAGCCGACGCGTCGAAACCGTAGCTGACGATCTGCTTGCTGACCAGGGGCATGACTTCGCGAACGTTGGCGTCGTCAGCGCAGAGCACGGCCACGCCGTAGAACGGCAGGCGCTGCAGGAAATCGACGAACGCCTGCTTGAGCCGGCTGAAATCATGGCCATAGGTCTCCATGTGGTCGGCATCGATGTTGGTGACGATCGAAATCACCGGCGACAGGAGCAGGAAGGACGCATCGGACTCGTCGGCCTCGGCCACCAGAAAATCGCCGGACCCGAGGCGTGCGTTGGCGCCGGCGGCGTTGAGCCGGCCGCCAATGACGAAGGTCGGGTCCATGCCGCCCTCGGCAAGAATCGACGCCACCAGGCTGGTGGTAGTGGTCTTGCCGTGCGTGCCGGCGACGGCGATTCCCTGTTTGAGGCGCATCAACTCGGCAAGCATCTGCGCACGCGGCACCACCGGCACCTTGCGACGGCGCGCGGCGAGGACTTCAGGGTTGTCGGACTTGACCGCTGAAGAAACCACCACCGCCTCGGCGGCGTCCACGTTCGCGGCGGCATGCCCGATCATGATCCGCACGCCAAGGCTGGCCAGGCGCCGGGTCGTCGAACTCTCGGCGAGGTCCGAGCCGCTGACCGAAAAGCCCAGATTGGCCAGCACTTCGGCGATGCCGCTCATGCCCGCGCCGCCGATGCCGACGAAGTGGATGTTCTTGACTTTGTGTTTCATTGCGCAAGCTCCTCGCACATCCGGGCAAGCTCTGCCGTCGCTTCCGGTCTGGCCAGTTCATGGGATTTTTCGGCCATTTCCTGCAACTGGCTACGGGGATAGTTGCGGATCTCGCTGATCGATTCGGGTGTCATCTGGTCCTGCGGCAACAGGATGGCGCCACCTGCCTGCGACAGGAAGATGGCGTTGTGCGTCTGATGGTCGTCCACAGCGTACGGAAACGGCACCAGCACGCTGGCCACGCCAGTGGCCGCCAGTTCGGCGACGGTGAGCGCGCCGGCGCGGCAGATTACCAGGTCTGCCCACTCGTAGGCCCCGGCCATGTCGTCGATGAACGCCGCGCAGTGCGCCTGCACACCGGCCGCCTCGTAGTTCTGGCGAAGCTGCGCGAGGTGCTTCTCGCCCGCCTGGTGCACGACCAACGGCCGCTGTTCGGAATCGATCAAGGCCAGCCCCCGGGGCACGATGTCATTGAGCGCCGCGGCGCCCTGACTGCCGCCGAGGACCAGCAGGTGCAGCGGCGCCTGACGGCCGGCGAGACGCTGCGCCGGTGCCGGCACGCGGCTCATTTCCGGACGCAGGGGATTGCCCACCCACACGCCGCTCGGCAAAGCATCCGGGAACCCGCAGGCGACGCGCCTGGCAAAGCGCGCGAGCACCCGGTTGGCCAGCCCGGCAATCGAATTCTGTTCATGGATGATCAGTGGGCAGCCCAGCAGCGCCGCCATCATGCCGCCGGGAAAGCTGACGTAGCCACCCATGCCCAGAACCACGTCGGGTCTGACGCGGCGAATTTCACGCCGCGCTTGCCAGCACGCGGCGAACAGGTGAAAGGGCAACAGCAGCTTGCGCAGCAGACCCTTGCCGCGCAACGCGGCGAAGCGCACCCAGGCCATTTCATAGCCGCGCGGCGGAACCAGCTTCGCCTCCAGACCGTCCGGCGCCCCCATCCAGACGACGCGCCAGTCACGGCTTTTCAGCAGGTCAGCCACCGCCAGACCCGGAAACACGTGGCCACCGGTGCCGCCGGCCATCACCAGCAGGGTCCTGTTCATGCCGCGACCTTGCTCATACCTTCGCTCCACGCATCAACTGGCGGTTTTCCCAGTCGATTCGCAGCAGCACCGCCAGCGCCACGCAGTTGGCGAGAATCCCCGAACCGCCGAAGCTCATCAAGGGCAGGGTCAATCCCTTGGTCGGCAGCAGACCCATATTTACGCCCATGTTGATGAAGGCCTGAACGCCCAGCCAGACCCCGATGCCCTGCGCCACCAGCGCGGAGTACAGACGCTCCAGGGCGACGGCCTGGCGCCCGATGGCGAAGGCGCGCTGGATCAACAGCCCGAACAGGAGGATGACCACCAGGACGCCGACAAAACCCAGTTCTTCGGCGATCACCGCCAGCAGAAAGTCGGTATGGGCTTCCGGTAGATAGAACAGCTTCTCGACGCTCGCGCCCAGGCCGACTCCCAGCAACTCGCCTCGCCCGAAAGCGATCAGCGCATGCGAAAGCTGATAGCCCCGCCCGAACGCGTCCGCCCACGGGTCCATGAAACCAAAAATGCGGTCCCGCCGGTAAGGGGAAAAGATGATCAGCGCGGCGAAAGCGGCACCCAGCACGATGATCAGTACGACGAACAGGCGAGCCTTCATGCCGCCGAGAAAAAGGATGCCCATGGCGATCGAGATGATCACCACGAAAGCGCCAAAGTCAGGTTCCTTGAGTAACAGGATGCCGACGGCGACCATCGCGCTCGCCAGTGGCAGAAAGGCCTTTTTCAGATCGTGCATGTGCGGCATCTTGCGTGCCGTGTAGTCGGCAGCATAAAGCACGGCAAACAGCTTCATCAATTCGGAGGGCTGCAGGTTGGCGATTCCCAGGGGCAGCCAGCGGCGCGCACCATTGACCTCGCGACCGATACCGGGTATCAGCACCAGCGCCAACAACACGAATCCACCCACGAACAGCCACGGCGACCAGCGCTGCCAGGTCGCCAGCGGCACCTGAAACGCAACCATGGAGGCGACCAGCGCGACGACCAGGAACACGGCATGCCTGATCAGAAAATACGCCGATTGGTTGCCGGTCTGGCGCCCGGCCTCGGCAATGGCCATCGAGGCCGAATAGACCATGACCATGCCGATCACCAGGAGCATCAGGGTGCTCCACAGCAGCGCGAGGTCGACTTCCGACGGCAGACGACGCGGGGCGTCGAGAGTGTGCAGCATCAGGCAGCCTCCCTTTCGATATGACGAACGGCATCGACGAAGGCTTCGGCGCGATGCGCATAGTCGCGATACATGTCCATGCTGGCGCAGGCTGGCGAGAGCAGCACGGCGTCACCGCGCTGCGCCTGGGCGGCGCACCAGCGCACCGCCTCCGGCATGTCGGCGCAAACGCGTTGTGGCACCTGACAACCCGCCAGGACCGCAGCAATCTCCGACGCGTCGCGGCCGATCAACGCCACCACCCGCGCATGCTGCTCGATCGCCTGCCGCAAGGGCGAGAAATCCTGCCCCTTGCCGTCGCCGCCGAGGATGATCGCGACGCGACGACCGAGACCCTCGATAGCCGCCAGCGTGGCACCCACGTTGGTTCCTTTCGAGTCGTCGAAGTAGCCGACGCCATCGATTTCGGCGACCCACTCGACGCGATGGGCGAGCCCCCTGAAATCGGCCAGCGCCGGCAGCACCGACCCGGACTGGATGCCGACCGCCTCGCACAAGGCCAGTGCAGCCATGGCATTGGCGGCATTGTGGCGGCCGACCAGGCGCAATTCGCCAAGGGCAAGCAGTTTCTCGCCGCCGCGCACGATGCAGCCGTCCACCACGCCGTAGTCCCCGGCGCGCGTTGCCGGATCAAGACCGAAGGTCACCAGATCGCGATCCAGACGAGCGGCAGCCAGACTGCGCACATCGTCGCGATTGAGGACCATCACGCCATCGCCCTGAAAGATCCGCGCCTTGCTGGCTGCATAATCATCCATCCCTTGATAGCGATCGAGATGGTCCTCGCTGACGTTGAGCACGGTGGCCACATCGGCATTCAAGGTATAAGTCGTTTCGAGCTGGAAACTCGACAGTTCCAGGACCCAGACTTCCGGCAGATCGTTGCTGTCGATGGCCGCCATCAGGGCGTCCAGCGCCGCCGGGCTGATGTTGCCGGCAACCGCCGTCCGCAGACCGGCGGCACGACACAGGGCGCCGGTCAAGGCTGTCGTCGTGGTCTTGCCGTTGCTGCCGGTAATGGCAATCAAGCGCGCCTGCGGCGTGCGGTCGCGAACTGCCCAGACAAACAGTTCGATCTCGGAAACCACCGGGACAGATCTCGCGATGGCGTCCTGGACCAGCGGTTCCTGCACCGGTACGCCTGGCGAAATGGCGATCAGTTCGACGCCGGCAAAAGCTTCCGGCGCGAACGGGCCGGCCAACACCGTCACTTCGGGCAGCGCGGCACGCAGCGCATCGACCTGCGGCGCGCTACGGCGGCTATCGGCAACGCGAACGCAGGCGCCCTGGCGCACCAGCCACCTGGCCATCGCCAGCCCGCTCTGCCCGAGGCCGAGGACGAGGGTCGACTTTCCCCGCAGGTCCATGTCAGCGCAGCTTCAAGGTTGACAGGCCGACCAGCACCAGCATGATGGTGATGATCCAGAAGCGGACGACTACCTGGGTCTCCTTCCAGCCGCCCAGTTCGAAATGGTGGTGCAGCGGTGCCATGCGGAATATCCGCCGGCCACCGGTCATCTTGTAGTACAGCACCTGCGCCGCCACCGACAGGGTCTCGGCGACGAAGATCCCACCCATGATCGCCAGTACGATTTCCTGGCGCACGATGATCGCCACGGTACCGAGGGCGGCGCCGAGCGCGAGTGCGCCGACATCGCCCATGAAGACCTCCGCGGGGTAGGCGTTGAACCACAGGAAGCCAAGTCCGGCTCCGGCCATGGCACCGAGGAAAATGGCCAGTTCGCCCGCGCCGGGAATGTACGGCAGCAGCAGGTACTTGGCATAGAGGGCATGCCCGGCCACGTAGGCAAAGATGGCCAGGGCGGCGGCAATCATCACGGCCGGCATGATCGCCAGGCCATCGAGGCCATCGGTCAGGTTGACGGCATTGCTGGTACCCACGACGACCAGATAGCTGAGGAAGATGAAGCCGATGACGCCCAGCGGATAGGAGATGGTCTTGAAAAAGGGAACGATCAACTCCAGTTGTGCCGACCCGGTAGCCGTCAGCCCGAGATAGACCGCCACCAGCAAACCGATCGCCGATTGCCAGAAATACTTCCAGCGCGCCGGCAAGCCGCGCGGGTCACGCTTGACCACCTTCTGCCAATCGTCGTACCAACCGATGCCGCCGAAACCGACGGTGACGATCATCACCACCCACACATAGCGATTGCTGAGGTCGCCCCACAGCAGCGTGGTAATGATGATGGCGATCAGGATCAGCGCGCCGCCCATGGTCGGCGTTCCCGACTTGATCAGGTGCGTCTCCGGACCATCCTGACGCACCGCCTGGCCGATCTTCTTCGCGGCCAGCCAACGGATGACGCGCGGGCCGGCGATGAAGGAAATGACCAGCGCGGTCATCGCCGCGAGCACGGTGCGTAGCGTGATGTAGCCGAAGACGTTGAATGCGCGCACGTCCTGAGCCAGCCATTGCGTCAGTAGCAGCAGCATTACGCGCCTCTCCCCGGTGCAGAAACGCTGATGGCATCGGCCACCCGCTCCATGCGCATGAAGCGCGAGCCCTTGACGAGCACCGTCGTTTCCGGGGTCAATTCAGCGGACAAGGCGTTAATCAAGGCGTCGATCTCCGTGAAGTGCTCGCCACCGGCGCCGAAATTGAGCGCCGCCAAGGCACTCGCTTCGCCCAATGCCAGCAGCCGATCGATTCCCTGACTCTTGGCGTAGCCACCAATCTCATCGTGGAACTGTGCGCTCATCTCGCCAATCTCGCCCATGTCGCCGAGCACCAGAACCGTCTTGCCGATCATCGCCGCCAGCACGTCGATGCCGGCGCGTACCGAATCGGGGTTGGCATTATAAGTGTCGTCGAGCAGCACTGCACCCTGCCGGGCCGGCCGTCGCTGCAGCCGCCCCTTGAGCCCTCGAAAGCTGGCCAGACCAGCCTGCACGTCGGCCAGCGAAACACCTGCCGCCAGGCAGGCCGTGGCTGCGGCCAGAGCGTTGCGCGCGTTATGCTGCCCCGGCAGGGCCAGCAGAACATCGAACTGGCCACCCGGAGCGCAAACGCTGAGACGACTTTCGAGACCATGCAGGTAGAACCTGCCGGTCACCTCCGCCGGCCGCTCAAAGCCGAAGGTCATCGTCGCCAGGCCGCGGCTCTGGTCGCGCCACAGCGCAGACCAGGCGTCATCGGCGTTGAACACGGCGACACCGCTTTCATCGAGACCACTGTAGATGCTCCCCTTTTCTGCGGCAATCGCCTCCAGCGAACCCATCCCGGCCAGATGCGCGCGTTGGGCGTTGGTCACCAGGGCCACCGTGGGACGTGCGATGCCCGCCAGATACGCGATTTCACCGGGGTGGTTCATGCCCATTTCGAGAATCGACGCGCGATGTGTCGCGTTCAACCGGAGCAGCGTGAGTGGCAGGCCGATGTCGTTGTTGTAATTCCCGCGGGTTGACAGGACCGCTTCGGAGAAGGCCGTGTTCAGGATGCTGGCAATCATTTCCTTGGTCGTCGTCTTGCCGTTGCTGCCGGTAACGGCGATCAGCGGCAGCGTGAAACGGCAACGCCAGTCGGCGGCCAGCGCCCCCAGCGACAACCGCGTCTCGGCGACCTGCACCAGTGGCAAGCCCAACGCCTGCAAGCCTTCGGCCGCGTCTGCGGCGACCACGGCGGCAACCGCACCGCGCGCGGCAGCAGCGGCGACGTAATCGTGGCCATCGAAATTATCGCCACGCAGGGCGACAAACAGCTCGCCGTCAGCAACACTGCGACTATCGGTCGATACACCGCAAAAGGTCCGATTGTCGCCGAGCAGCTTGCCGGCAGTGGCGCGTGCAGCGCTCAGCAGATCCATCATCACGCTCATCGCTCGCTCTCCCGGCGGGCATCGAGCGCCGCACGCGCCTGCGTCACGTCCGAAAACGGCCGCCGCACACCGGCGATCTCCTGATAGGGTTCGTGCCCCTTGCCGGCCAGCAGCACCACGTCGGCGGGATGCGCGGCAACAATGGTGCGACGAATCGCTTCGCCACGATCGACAATGCTCTCGGCGGTTGGGGCGGCGACGCGGATATCGTCAAGAATGGCTTGTGGATCCTCGCTACGCGGGTTGTCGCTGGTCAGCACCACACGGTCGGCATGGCTTACCGCGATTTCACCCATCAACGGCCTTTTGCCGCGATCGCGATCGCCACCACAACCGAACACCACAGTCAGACCCGCTCCGCGCGCGCTCGCCACCGGCCGCAAGGCCCGCAAGGCGTTCTCCAGGGCATCGGGAGTGTGCGCATAGTCGACCACCACCAGCGGCTCGTTGTGACCGCCGATCTTTTCCAGGCGACCGGCCGGCGGCGTCAGGCCCGCAAAGCGCTCGGCAACCGCCGCCGGCGTCAGGCCGGCGTCGAGCAGAACCGCGGCCACGGCCAACAGATTCGACACGTTATAGCGACCGAGCAGGCCGGTCTCGACGAGGGCACGCCCACTCGGCGCGCACAGGCGAAAACGCAGGCCGTCGATGGTTTCCTCGACCTCCTCGGCACGGATCGTCGCCTGCCGATCGGCGGGCAGATCCTGCTGGGTGTAGCCGATGACCTTGGTCGCCGTGCTCAATGCGGCCAGCGCACGCCCGCAGGGGTCGTCGAGATTGCTGATCGCCAGGCGCAGGCGCGGCCAGGTGAACAGTCTCGCCTTGGCCTGCGCGTACTGCTCCATGCTGCTGTGGTAATCGAGATGATCGCGCGTCAGATTGGTAAACACCGCCACGTCAACGCGGGCGCCGTCAAGGCGCCCTTCGGCGATACCGATCGAGCTGGCTTCGAGCGCGCAGGCCTGCGCTTCCCGGTCGGCAAAGTCGGCCAGGAAGCGCATCAGCGTTGTCGCCTCGGGAGTGGTGAACCCGGTTTCAAGCAATTGACCCGGCAAGCCGGCTCCCAGCGTACCGATGATCGGACAACGACGCGGATGGGTGCTGCCGATCCACTGCGTGACGCTGGTCTTGCCGTTGGTGCCGGTGACGGCGACCAGCGACAAGCGCTCGCTTGGACGCCCGTAGATGGCGTGCGCCAGCGGTCCGCAGAACGTGCGCAGACCGTTGATCGGCAGATTGGCGATCTGCCAGCCGCTGTGCCAGGAAAATTCGCCACCCGCAACCGGGTTTTCCTCCCAGAGCACGGCCGCCGCGCCGTGGCTGATGGCTTCGGCGATGTAACGACGGCCGTCGGCCAGGTCGCCGGGATAGGCCAGGAACAGGTCGCCACGACGAACCTGACGGCTGTCGTCGGTGACGCCGCTCGGTACAACGCCGAGCGCTGCCAGCCGCCGCAGCACGCTGCTGCTGGCGTCGCCATGCGCGACTGCCGCCTGAAGATTGCTCACAGCCTGGCCTTCGGCGTTGGCGTCTTCGGGCTTTGCGCGACCACCAGCGGTGCATCCGGTGCAATGCCGAGGGTGCGTAGCGAGTTGCCCATCACCGCGGCAAACACCGGCGCCGCGACATCACCCCCATAGTGCTTGCCACCACTGGGTTCGTCGATCATGACGGCAACGATCAGCCGCGGGTCCGATGCCGGCGCGAAACCGACAAACGAGGAGACGAACTTGTTGGCGTAGCGACCGCCTTCGAGCTTGTGCGCGGTACCCGTCTTGCCGGCCACCCGGTAACCGGGAATCTGCGCCTTGGGCGCCGTCCCGCCTGGCAGAACGGCCATTTCAAGCATGCTGCGAACTTCGCGCGCGGTCTTCGGGCTGAACACCGCGGCGCCGGTTGGCGTCGAGGAATCGAGTCGTGTCAGCGAGAGCGGCATCAGATCGCCGTCGCGGGCAAATACCGAATAGGCGCGCGCCAACTGGATCAGCGACACGGAAATGCCATGGCCGTAGGACATCGTTGCCTGTTCGATTGGCCGCCAGTTCTTCCATGGACGAACCCGGCCGCTCACTTCACCGGGGAAGCCCAGGCGTGGCACCTGACCGAAACCGACATCGTCGAACATCTGCCACATCTTCTGCGCGGGCAACATGGCGGCGATCTTGGCCGCTCCGACATTCGACGACTTCTGAATGACTTCTGCCACCGTCAGCGCACCGTGGGGATGGGCGTCGGAAATCGTCGCGCTGCCGATCGTCAGCCGACCGGGCGCGCAGTTGATGACGGTGTCTGAGCGCACCTTGCCATTATCGAGGGCGAGACCGATGGTGAAAGGTTTGAGCGTCGAGCCGGGCTCAAAAGTATCGGTGACGGCGCGGTTGCGCAACTGCCCGCCGGACAGCCCCTCGCGATTGTTCGGATTGTAGGTCGGCCAGTTGGCCAGCGCGACGATTTCGCCGGTGCGCACGTCGAGCACGACGACCCCGCCAGCCTTGGCATTGTTCTCGGCGATCGCCTGCTTGAGGTGGCTGTAGGCCAGGTATTGAATCTTCGAATCGAGCGCCAGACGGATTTCCTTGCCATCCTGCGGCGGCTTGATCGAACCGACATCCTCGACGATCTGGCCGCGCCGATCCTTGATCACGCTGCGGCTACCCGGCTGGCCCAGCAGTTGCCCGTGGAAGGCCAGTTCGACGCCTTCGAGCCCCTTGTCGTCAACGCCGGTAAATCCCACCATGTGCGCGGTCATCTCACCGGTCGGATAGAAGCGACGGTACTCCTTGTCCTGGCCAATCCCAGGCAACTTCAGCGCCGCCACCTGTTCGGCCACCGGCGGTGGAATCTGCCGGCGAAGAAATACGAAAGTCTTGTCGGTGTCGAGCTTCTGGGCCAGTTGCTTGGGGTCGGTTTCCAGCAGAGCTGCCAATTGTCTGGTCTGCACCGGCGACATCGTCGTCGCCGGCGGGATCGCCCAGATCGACTTCATCGGCGTCGAAATGGCCAGGACATCGCCGTGACGATCAGCAATTCGCCCACGCGAAGCCGAGATTTCGATATCGCGCCGGTAGCGTGACTCGCCCTTCTCCTGCAGGAAGTCATTGTTCAGCGTCTGCAGGTAGAAGGCACGCCCGATCAGCACGGCGAAAGAGCCCAGAATCAGCAGGGCCATCAGGCGCGAACGCCAAAGTGGCAGACGCATCTGCAGCAAGGGGCTCTCGGCAAACTTGTGTGCCACTTTTCCTTTGAAACGCATCATCGCGTTAGTCCTCCGGCAGGGGTTGCCGTAATCACCCGTTCCGTTTCCGGCGTCCGCATCTTGAGTTTCTCGCGGGCAATCTTCTCGATACGTGGCGCGGTGCCCCAGGTCGAAAGTTCCAGCTGCAACTGCCCAAATTCGACCTCGAGTTGCCGCGCGCGCTCCTGTTCGACCTCAAGCGCCTGAAAAATCTTGCGCGCCTTGTGTTGTGAAGTCACCACACCGAGACTGCAGATGACGACGGCAAGCAACAGAAAAACGTTCAGACGAACCATCTCAGGCGGCCCTCCCGGCGAGTCTTTCTGCGACACGCATCACCGCGCTGCGGGCCCGCGGGTTGGCCGCGACCTCGGCTGCGCTTGCCCTGAGCGGCTTGCCCAGCAGACGCAGCCTGGGCTGCGGCAACTCCGTGGCACGCAGGGGCAGCTTTCTCGGCGCGTGGTCAGGAACCGCCTCGTCGCGCATGAAGTGCTTGACGATCCGGTCTTCGAGCGAATGGAAACTGATCACCACCAGGCGCCCTCCCTGTTTCAAGACAGTCATGGCCTGCGGCAGCACTAACGCGAGTTGTTCGAGTTCTTGATTGATATGAATCCGTAGAGCTTGAAAGGTACGCGTCGCCGCGTCCTGGCCGGGCTCGCGGGTCCGCACGGTCGCGCGTACAAGGGCTGCGAGCTCGCCGGTGCTTGCCAGCGGCCGCTCTCGCCGAGCAGCCACAATCTTCTTTGCAATCTGGAAAGCAAACCGTTCTTCACCATAATTCCTAATGACCTCCGTGATCTCCTGCACGCCAGCCCGCAACAGCCACTCTGCCGCGGTCTCGCCTTGTGTCGTATCCATCCGCATGTCAAGAGGCGCGTCGTAGCGAAAGCTGAAGCCGCGCGCTCCGTCGTCCAGCTGTGGCGATGAAACGCCAATATCGAGGAGGACGCCATCGACGCCTTCCTCGATCTCAATCCCGGCCCGACTCACGGCATCTGCCAAGTCGGCAAAGCGTCGGTGCATCACCAGCAGTCGCCGATCCCGAATCTCGCCGGCCAACACCACCGCCTGCGGATCACAATCTAGCGCCAGCAGACGACCATCGGGTCCGAGCAGATCAAGGATCGCCCGACTGTGTCCGCCGCGACCAAAAGTGCCGTCGACGTATGTTCCTGCGGGCTTGATATCCAGTGCCGCCACCGCCTCCCGCAACAGGACGGTCTGGTGCTGCAAGTACAAGCTCACAGCGCCAGGTTTTCGAGCCCGGGGGGCAAGAACTGATCGCCAAGAGCGAAAACTGCTTCCTGTTGCTTCTGCCAGCCGGCATCGGACCAGATTTCGAAATGACTGCCCTGACCCACCAGCCACACCTGCTTCTCAAGCTGTGCAAACTGGCGCAGTTCAGGCGCTACCAGAAGCCGACCGGCCGCATCCATCTCCTCTTCACGGGCATGCCCGACCAGCAGACGCTTGATCGCCGCCGCTTGCACATTGAAACTCGAAGCCGCCAGGACCTGGTCCCGAATGGGCGCCCACGCGGGTTCAGGGTAAAGCAGGAGACAGCGATGCGGGTGCGCGGTAAGCACCAGCCTGCCATCGGCGGCGGACGCGAGCGCTTCCCGGTGGCGAGCCGGAATGGCGAGCCTACCCTTGGCATCCAGACTTAGTGCAGCCGCGCCCTGAAACATCAATCCAACTCTTTCCTTGCTTTCCAAGCACCGAGACGGCAAACTTCCCACTTTCCACCACTTGCTCCCACTGTAAGGCAAAGATTCTGCCAAAGCAAGAGGTGCGATATTGCCTTTCCCAATATGTACAATGGGTTATGGACGACTTCTGATGCAAAGAAGAAAGAGATCCCTTCAAAAAAACAATGCCGAAATCAGCGCAGTTAAAGTAGTTTCTTAAAAAACCGCGCCAAGTGACAGAAATATGCACCGGAAGCGTGCGAAAAACTGGCACACTGATGCCAGTTGGATCCAATCTGAAGGGGAGTAAACCGCGAAATGCCGGCGCAGCTGTCGCCGTCGGCGATGCTGGAAATCAATGCGGGAAGGTGGGAAGCCGATCGATAAGCCGGGTTCTGTCGTGGACAGCCATTCCTCTAGGCGTACCGTTACCGGCACGCTCAAGCAGCCTACCCGGAAGCAGCGCGAGCCACGCCCAAGCTTCCCTATTTGGCCTTGCTCCGGATGGGGTTTGCCGTGCCGTCCGTGTTACCACGGCCGCGGTGAGCTCTTACCTCACCGTTTCACCCTTACCTGCCCTGGCCTGCGCAAGGACATCGGCGGTCTGTTTTCTGTTGCACTTTCCGTCACCTCACGGTGCCCGGTCGTTAACCGGCATCCTGCTCTGCGGAGCCCGGACTTTCCTCTCGGCGCGAGGTCTGCACCTCTTGCCCAGCGGCTGCCTGACCGACTTCCCGGCTTGATTATACGCCGGGTGCGCGACGCCCCGGCCGGAATTGCCACTGGTCGTCGTAATACGCGGCGGTTTCGTTGTCCCGTGTGACCCCAGGCAGCCCCATCAACGGCAGCGGGTGCAAGGCGCGCGCGCACAGGTGCTCGCCAGCCGCGAACTCGCTGGCCAGGCGCCGGTCGATATCCGACAGTTGCCCGGACAATGGACGGCACAGCCAGTCCGCAGTCACTTCGTAGAGCACCGCCTTGGCGGTCAGACCCCGGAACGGCCGCAGCAAGTGTTCGTAGGTCGCGTGCCCGAAGACGAAGCAACGCAGCGCCCGCGCCAGATCGTGTCGGCGCGCCCAGAACAAGGCCCGCCACTGAAAACCGCGGAGCAAGGCCAGCAGCGAGGGATCCGAGGCCACCACCACCACGCCGCATTCATCGAAATGCGTCAGCGCGTCACGATCGCTGCCGCGGATTGCGGGTTGCACCGTCAGCGCGGCGGCATGGCGTGCGTTCAGGGCGGCCTTGGCCAGCGGAAAGGTACACCACACCAAAGCATTGAAAAAGTCGTGCCAGTTGTCCGGTCGCGTAACCACTTCGCCACGCTCCCAAATGCGCATTTCATAATCAAGGCCGTCGCCGGGCGGCGGCACGAAACGGAGCAGCCGCCCGCTGCCGGTGCGCAGGTCGAGCGGTGCCATCAGGAGGTCGAGCGAAGCCGGATCCGGGGCAAAGGGAATCTGTTCAAGCAGCGGTGACAAGGGCGCGAACAAGCCCCCCGGCGAAGGAAAGGCATCCGGGCTCACTCGCTTGCCGGTGCTCTTTCAGCGGCCTCTCGTTTCGGTGCAACCACAAAGGTCAACGTACCGCTACGCATCTGGAATGTTCCCTGCAAGGGACCGAGGCCGCCTTCCGGCTCTCCGTCAAGCTTCGCAAAACCCTCGCAGGTGCGCGTTTCCACGACAAACATGCGCTTGCCCTGCTTGAGAATCCAGGCATCGTTGCCCGGTGCATACACTTCCACCTTGCTGTCCGCACCGCCCGGTCCCATCTCATGTCGGCGCATGCAATCGGGCATGCGCGTGGCAACCACCGAGTAGTTGGCGGTCCTTTCCCAGAAGAAATTCAGCACGCGGATCAGCGTCAGCGAATGCTTGCTCGAGGCAATGTCGAAAGACATGCGCTGATCCGAGCAGCCGACCAGCAGGGGCACCAACAATACGGCCAACAGTTTTTCCCACGCCACGCGCCACCTCCCCAGTTGCATTTCGCGGTACCGCGTCCGCCTCAGGCGAGCAATCGCCACGGCAGCCATTCTCCGGCCCGCAAGGGCACCAGCGCTTCTCCCTCGGCGTAAGCATAGGTGTCCGGCACCCGGCACTGAGCCTGCTCCAGCGTCACCTGGTCGGTATTGCGCGGCAGCCCGTAAAAATCGGCACCATTGAAACTGGCGAAAGCTTCCAGCCGATCCAGAGCGCCTGCTGACGCGAACGCCTCAGCATACAGTTCGAGCGCGGCATGCGCCGTGTAGCACCCGGCACAGCCGCAGGCAGCCTCCTTGGTGTGACGCGCATGCGGCGCGGAATCGGTCCCGAGGAAGAACCTGTGGTTGCCGGAGGTGGCCGCACGCAGCAGGGCCCGCCGATGCTCCTCACGTTTGAGAACCGGCAGGCAATAGTAGTGCGGGCGCACGCCGCCAGCAAAAATGGCATTGCGGTTGTATAACAGGTGATGCGCGGTGATCGTCGCCGCGACGTTCGCTCCACAGGCAGCGACAAACTCTACGGCATCGCTGGTCGTGATGTGCTCGAAAATGACCTTGAGACGCGGATAGCGCGTCAGCAAGGGTTGCAGCACACGCTCGATGAACACTTTTTCGCGGTCGAACACGTCGATCGCCGGGTCGGTTGCCTCGCCATGCACCAGCAAAGGCATCCCCAGTTCCTCCATCGTCGCCAGCACCGCGTCACACTTATCGACGTCCGTCACCCCGGAGTCGGAGTTGGTCGTGGCGCCGGCGGGATAGAGCTTGACGGCGTGCACGTCAGGGTGCTCGACGGCGCGCCGGATCTCGTCGACCGGCGTGTTGTCCGTCAAGTACAAAGTCATCAGCGGTGCGAACGACATTCCCGGCGGCAGGGCATCGAGGATGCGCGCGCGATACGCCTCGGCGGCGGCGACCGTGGTGATCGGTGGGCGCAGGTTGGGCATCACGATGGCACGCGCAAACTGGCGCGCGCTGTGCGGCAGGACGGCCCTCAGCGCTGCGCCATCGCGCAGGTGGAGGTGCCAGTCATCGGGACGGATAAGGGTGATCAGCATGCGTTCGTCCGGCGAAGTCAGTCCCGGGATTCTGGGAGGTCATTCTGCAATTCTAATGTGAAAGCGGCTTCAACGAAGCAGCAATCTCTCTGGTGCAAGCGGGAAACGCATCAGCAATGCCGGGACAGGACATGCCCTCGATGACCGTCATCGGGATGACATTCACCGCCGCTGGCAGCGGCATGGAACGGCACGCCCGCCCGGCCGCCTCAGCCCTGCAGGAGCAAAGCGCGCTGGTACAGCGCCTTCTTCCCGACACCACTGATTGCGTGCGCCAGCCTGGTCGCCTGGCTCACCGACAGTCCGTCATCCAGCAACAGCTTGAGCACGCGCTCGCCTTCGGCCGCTTCCTCGACACGCGGCGCACCGGAGACGAGCAGCACGAACTCGCCGCGCTGGCGATTGCTGTCAGCCAACAACCAGTCCTGCGCTTCACCAAGCGCGCAGGCATGAATGCTTTCGAACAACTTGGTCAACTCACGCGCCAGCACCAGTGTTCGTTCGAGTCCAAAGACCTCGGTCAAAGCGGCGACAGTTTCGAGAATGCGATGTGGCGCCTCGTAGAAGACCAGCGCGTACGGTAAATGCACGAGTTCCCGCAAGGCCTCTGCGCGCTGCCCGGCCTTGCTCGGCAAGAATCCGTAGAACAGAAAATGCGCTTCGCTGAGCCCGGCCGCAGACAGCGCGACGATGGCCGCACAAGGACCGGGCAAGGGGACAACACGGTAGGCTGCGGCACGCACACGCGCCACCAGTCGCGCTCCGGGATCGGAAACGGCGGGCGTGCCCGCGTCCACAATCAGCGCCACCGACTCTCCGACAGCCAGGCGTGCGATGACCTGTTGCGCTGCACTTTCCTCGTTATGCTGGTGTGCTGCCAGCAAGCGCGCCTGGCAACCGTAGTGGCGCAGCAGCGGCGCACTGTGGCGCGTATCTTCGGCGGCGATCCACGGCACCTGTCGCAGGACCTCGATGGCGCGCGGGGTCATGTCGCCCAGGTGACCAAGGGGAGTCGGAACTACATATAATGTGGGGGATTCTTCCGTCATGGAGATCAGCTTGCAGGTGAGCGACAAAGATAACACGAGCGGCGCAGCCGCACACCCCACCGGCCAGGGGATGCTGGCCGAGGATCTGGCAGCGCGTTTTCTCGAACGGCACGGCCTGTCACTGTTGACCCGTAATCATCGCTGTCGGGGTGGTGAGGTCGACCTGATTTGCCGCGAAGGGCGGGTGCTGGTATTCGTCGAAGTTCGCCTGCGCCGCAATACCCGCTTCGGCGGCGCGGCGGCCAGCATCACCACGGCCAAGCAGAGGCGCATCGTGCTGGCGGCACAGCATTATCTGGCCACACACCCGGGCCGGGAATGCGACTGCCGTTTCGACTGCATCCTGCTCGACGGACTGTCCGAAACGGCTATCGAATGGATTCGTGATGCGTTTTCCGAGCCTTAGCGCGCTGCTTTGGCTGGGTCTTTGCCTGGACGCCGGCGCTGCGGAGACGATCCGAATTCTTGTGCAAAGCTCGCCGCTGGCCGGCAGCCAATATTACGCCGTAGCCGAATTGTGGCCGCAGATCAGGGTCGGCGATCGACTGACCCTCGTCCGCGAACCCGGCAACCGCCACGACCCGCAAGCGATCCGCGTGGAATGGAATGGTCGGCAACTGGGTTACGTGCCGCGCGCCGAGAACCGTGCCGTAGCCACCGCCCTCGACGCCGGCGAGAAACTCGAGGCACGCGTTTCGAAGCTGCGGGCGGACCCGAATCCCTGGCGACGAATCGAGTTCGAGGTCTTCCTCTCTCTGTGATGTTAGAATCGTCGGCACTCCTTTCTGCAGAACAGAATCACCACCCATGGACTTGACCGACCGTATCAGTCAGCACTTCAAGGAGAGCGCACAAACCAAACTCGACGCTGTCGAGTTGCTGGCCGCGCCCATTGCCGAAGGAATTGAGGCGATGGTCGGGAGTCTGCTGAACAACGGCAAGATCCTTGCCTGTGGCAACGGCGGCTCGGCGGCCGACGCGCAGCACCTGGCAGCCGAACTGGTCGGACGCTTCGAGGTGGAGCGCCACGAACTGGCGGCAATCGCACTGAGTACCGACACCTCGGTGATTTCGGCGATCGCCAACGACTATGGATATAAAGCCGTGTTCGCCAAGCAGGTGCGCGCCCTGGGGCAACCCGGCGACATCCTCGTGGCAATCTCGACCTCGGGTAATTCACCCAACGTCATCGAAGCGATCAATGCCGCCCACGAGAACGATTTGCGCGTCGTTGCGCTCACCGGCAAGGGCGGCGGCGCCATCGGCGAGATTCTGCGCGACAGCGACGTCCACATCTGCGTACCGGCCGAGCGTACGGCGCGAATTCAGGAAACGCATCTGCTGATCATCCACTGCCTTTGCGATGGGATCGATTGTCTGCTTATGGGAGTTGAAGAATGAAACGGTTTCTGGCCACCGGCCTGCTGCTCGGCGCAGCCCTCCTGCCGACGCTCCAGGGTTGCCTGCCGATGGTCGCTGCCGGCGCCACCGGCGGCGCACTGGCGACCATGGATCGCCGTTCCCTGGGCACGCAAACCGATGACGAAACCATCGAATGGAAGGCCAGCGCGCGCGTCAACGAAAAATTCGGCGAGACCTCGCATACCAACTTCACCAGTTACAACCGCAAGGTCCTGATCACTGGCGAGGTCGCTTCCGAGACCAACAAGGCCGAAATCGAACGTCTCGTTTCCGGCGTCCCGCAGGTGCAAGGCGTCTACAACGAACTTGCCATCGGCCCGGTCACGTCGTTCTCGACGCGCAGCAACGATTCGTATATCACCACCAGGGTCAAGAGCCGCTTTGTTGACTCCGGCAAGTTCAACGCGATACACGTCAAGGTGGTGACCGAGGCAGGTATCGTCTATTTGCTTGGCCTCGTCACCCAGCGCGAGGCCGATTCAGCGATCCAGGTAGCGAGAACCACGAGCGATGTGAAGAAAGTGGTGACGCTGCTGGAAGTCGTCCCCGACGCCAAGGCCAGGGAACTCGACGTGCACCTGCCGACGACCAGCAAACAGCCGCCAAAGCCCGCTGCCGCAGGCGGCTGACGAGGGCACCTCAGGCCGCTGCGCCGCGCTCGATCACCACGCCGACGCGCTGCACGCCGCGCAGCATGCCGAGTTTGGCAATCGAGACGCGCACCCAGGTCGCACCAAAGTCTTCGAGCAGGAGCGTGGCCACGTACTCAGCCAGCCTTTCAAGGAGATTGAAGTGGCGTGCAGCGAGTTCGGCATGCAGGCGCTCGACCACCATGGCGTAATCGATGGTGTCGCGGATGTCGTCACTGGCACCGGCACTGGCCGTCGAAGTGCCGATTTGCAACGAGATTTCTATGGTCTGGGGCATCGCCTTCTCGCGCGGGTAAATGCCGATCAGGGTCGAGGCGCGCAGATCGTTGATGAAGATGATGTCCATACGGGAGTGCTTCAGGTCGGTGTAGAATTGTGGGTAAGGCGCCCGGTTCGCAGCGCGACGACAGAGCGCGCATTCTAACCCAGAGCACTACCGACTACTCGATCACGCCCGATGCCGCCGTCCCTGATCACTCTGCTGGTGGTGCTTGCCGCTTATCTGCTGGGCTCCATCTCCTTCGCCCTGGTCGCCAGCCGACTTTTCGGCCTCGCCGATCCACGGACTTATGGCTCGAAGAATCCCGGCGCCACCAATGTGTTGCGGAGTGGCCACAAGGGTGCAGCGATATTCACCCTGTTTGGCGATGCGGCCAAGGGCTGGCTGGCGGTCTTCCTCGTCAGTCGCTACTCGTCAGAGTACGCCTTGGGTAGCTACGCGGTAGGATGGGTGGCCTTGGCCGTCTTTTTCGGCCATCTCTACCCCGTCTTTCTCCGCTTCAAGGGCGGCAAAGGAGTGGCTACGGCCGCCGGCGTGCTGTTGGCAATCAACCCTTGGCTCGGCCTGGCCACCCTGGGTACATGGATACTCGTCGCCTTCACGCTACGTTATTCTTCGCTGGCGGCACTGGTCGCGGCAGCCGCAGCACCGGCCTACGCGCTCCTGATATGGGGGGGTGACAGCCGGGTACTGGTCGTCGGCATCATCGCCATGGCGCTGGTCGGCAAGCACTGGCAGAACCTGCAACGCCTGATGGCCGGCAGCGAGCCGAAAATCGGTGCCGGGAAATCCCGCTGACCGCATTACGACGAACAGGAACCCCTGGCTGCTCCAAACCGGTCTTCCGCCAGTAGAACAGCTTGCCGCCGGCAGCAGGCGCTGCCTCAGGATGTGGTCAGCGGCCAGCGCGGCCGCACGGCGAAGGCGCCGGCCGGCTTGCCGCACGCCCCACCAGCCTGGAAACGCAAGGCCCCCGCCAACGCGATCATCGCACCGTTGTCGGTGCAGAATTCGAACTCAGGGTAAAAAACGGCGATTCCGGTTCTGGCAGCCTGTGCATCAAGCTGCCGCCGCAGTTCGCGGTTGGCACCGACGCCACCGGCGACTACCAGTTGTTTCAGACCGCTGACTTTCACCGCACGCAGAGCCTTGCTGATCAGCACGTCGACAATCGCATCCTGGAATCCGCGCGCAATGTCCGCCCGCTGCTGATCGCTGAGCGTGACCAGTTCGCGCACCTTGGTCAGCACAGCCGTCTTCAGACCACTGAAGCTGAAATCGAGATTCCCGGATTGCAGCATCGGGCGCGGCAGTTTGACCTGCCCTGGCCGACCACGGTCGGCCAGGGCAGCCAGCACCGGGCCACCTGGATAGCCGAGACCGAGCAGTTTGGCCGTCTTGTCGAAAGCCTCGCCGGCCGCGTCATCAAGCGTTTCGCCCATCAACTCGTATTCGCCGATACCGCTCACGCGCATCAGTTGACTATGGCCACCCGAAACGAGCAGGGCGACGAAAGGGAACGATGGCGGCCGGCTTGACAGCAAAGGTGACAGCAGGTGACCTTCCAGGTGATGCACCGGGATGGTCGGCACGCCGAGGGCCATGGCCAGCGCTTCGGCAAAAGCCGCCCCAACCAGCAAGGCGCCAGCCAGGCCAGGTCCCTGCGTGTAAGCCACGGCGTCAAGCTCGGCCAGCGAACGTCCGCTATCGGCCAGTACTTTGCGCAGCAGCGGCACGACGCGACGGATGTGATCCCGCGATGCGAGTTCCGGCACCACCCCGCCGTAGTCAGCATGCATGCTGACTTGTGAATGCAATGCGTGCGCCAGCAGGACGCCGCCAGCATCACTGCTGTACAGCGCCATACCCGTTTCGTCGCAGGAGGATTCGATCCCAAGAACCAGCATCGGCGTCATTCTACCCTAGCCGGCGCAGGCCCCAGGCCCGCGCGCGCGAATACACCGCGGAACGCGTCGTGCCTGCAGGCGGCATATCCACCGCGGGGTGCCGGAACGGCCCACAAGCTGCTATCGTTTCGCCGTCGACATCAGACTGAAAGAGCCGAATGGTCAAACCCGCCCCCAAACCTGCAGCCACGCACCGGGTGCGCGGCGTTTGCCCACACGATTGCCCCGACACCTGCGCGCTCGAAGTAACCGTCAGCGATGGTCGCGTGCTCAAGGTCGCCGGCGCGGCCGATCATGCCCCGACGGCAGGGGTGCTGTGCACCAAGGTCGCCTTCTACCCCGAGCGCATTTATCATCCCGACCGCCTGCTGCACCCGTTGCGCCGGGTCGGCCCCAAGGGTCCCGGCGCAAGATTCGAGCGCATCTCCTGGGAAGAGGCACTGACCTCCATTGCCGAGCGCTTGCGCCGCATCGCCGCTGAAAGTAGCGCCGAGTCGATCGTACCGTACAGCTACGCCGGCAACTCCGGTCTGCTGGGTTATGGGTCGATGGACCGCCGCTTCTTTCACCGTCTCGGCGCGGCACAGCTCGACCGGACGATCTGTGCCAGCGCGGGTGCAATGGGCTATCGGGCGACGATCGGCGCGAGCATCGGCTTCGACCCGGAAAATGTCGTCGATGCGCGGCTGATCCTCCTCTGGGGCACCAACAGCATCGTTTCCAACCTCCATTTCTGGCGCCTGGTTCAGGAAGCGAAAAGACGCGGCGCACGCCTGATCGCCATCGACCCCTGCCGCACGGCAAGCGTCGACAAGTGTGACCAGCACATCGCCCTGCTGCCGGGAACCGACAGCGCCCTGGCCCTCGGAATGATGCACGTGCTGATCCGCGACGACCTCCTCGATCACGACTACATCCTGCACCACACGCTCGGTTTCGAGGCCCTCCGGGAACGGGCGCTGGCGTACCCGCCGGAGCGCGTGGCGGCAATCTGCGGCCTGCACACGGCGGAAGTCGAAAACCTTGCGCACGCCTACGGTACGATCCGCCCGACGGCGATTCGCACCAACTACGGCATCAACCGTACTGCCGGCGGCGGCATGGCACTGCGAACGGTGTCCTGCCTGCCGGCACTCACCGGCGCCTGGCGAGATCCGGCAGGCGGCGTGCTGCTCTCCACCTCGGGCAACTACCCGGTCAATGAAGCGGCCCTGGAGCGGCCGGACCTGATGCCGAAACCGGCACCGCGAACGATCAACATGAGCCGCATCGGCCACGATCTGCTGCATGCGCAGCCGCCGATCAAAGCGCTGTTCGTGTACAACAGCAACCCGGTCGCGGTCGCCCCGCAAGCGGGAGAAGTGGTGCGCGGTATTGCCCGCGACGACCTGTTCACCGTCGTCCACGATCTGTTTCAGACCGACACCGCGGACTATGCCGACCTCCTGCTGCCGGCCACGAGCCACATGGAACAACTCGACATCCACAAGTCCTACGGCCATCTGCACCTGCAGGTCAACCAACCGGCAATCGCACCGCTTGGCGAGGCGCTGCCCAATACCGAACTGTTTCGTCGTCTGGCGCGGCGGATGGGTTTCAGCGAGGCGTGTTTTACCGACAGCGACGACGACCTTTGTCGCCAGGCCTTCGACTGGGACGATCCGCGGCTCGCCGGATTGTCCTGGGAAAAACTCAAGGCCGACGGCCACGCCCGCCTGAACCTGCCGCGTGGTGCCGCGCCGTTTGCGCAGGGTGGCTTCCCGACGCCTTCCGGCAAATGTGAATTCAGCAGCGACATGCTTGCCCGTGCCGGGCTGGACCCCTTGCCCGATTTCATCGCGCCTCGCGAGTGGCGGCAGAGTGCGCTCGCCACCAGATTCCCTCTGGCCCTGATCACGCCGCCGGCACGCAACTTCCTGAACACCAGCTTCGCCAATTCGCCGCGTTTCCTGGCCCAGGAAAAATCGCCCAGCGTGCTCATCCATCCGGTGGACGCGGCGACACGCGGGATCACCGATGATCACACGGTGCGCATCTTCAACGAGCGCGGCGAATTCCACGCCCGCGCCGTCATCAGCGACCGCGTGCGACCGGGCGTGGTCATGGCTACCTCGATCTGGTGGCGCAAGCTTTCGCCAGACGGACGCAACTGCAACGAGGTAACCAGCCAGGAGTTGACCGACATGGGAGGTGGTGCAACCTTCTACGACTGCCTGGTCGAGATCGCCAGCAGGGACGAGGGGCCGGGTGTGGTGGCGACGTCACCGGCATGAAATCACCGATTGACGACCGTGCACGGCCTGCAGACTCTCATCAAGCGGCGTGGCAATACCGGTCCTCGTCCGGCAACAGGCGCGGATGGGGTAGATTAAGGGCAGTCCGTGCGCCGTGGTCGGCGCTCAACATTCAATATCGGAGGTGATGAATGCGCGTTTTTCAGATTCAGGACGACTGGGGCATGGCCAACCTCAAGATCGCCGAACGCCCGCAACCGCAGCCGCAGGCGGGGCAGGTGCTGCTGCGGATGCGCGCCTCGTCGCTGAACTACCGCGACCTGGTCGTTCCCGAGCGGGGCTATGGCAGCTTCACCGGAACACTGCCCCTGATTCCTCTATCAGACGGCGTCGGCGAGGTCGTCGAGGTCGGCTCGGGCGTCACCCGCGTGGCCGTCGGCGACCGTGTCTGCCCGACCTTCTTCCAGGGCTGGATCGCCGGCGACCCGGACCTTGCACGCATGACGGGTTCGCTGGGCGGCCCGATCGACGGCACGATGGCAGAGTTCATGTGCCTCTCCGAGCAGGGCGTGGTGAAGGTGCCTGACTACCTCAGCGACAGCGAAGCCGCGACGCTGCCCTGCGCCGCGCTCACCGCCTGGAGCGCGGTCGCCACCCTGGGCGCGGTGAAGCCAGGCGAGCGGGTACTGGTGCAGGGATCTGGCGGGGTCGCACTGTTTGCATTGGCGTTTGCCAAGCTTGCCGGCGCCCAGGTCACCGTGATTTCCTCCAGCGACGAAAAGATCGAACGCCTCAAGGCCCTGGGTGCGGATGCGACGATCAACTACCGGACGACACCTGAATGGTCGAAACCGGCGCGCGAAATCACCGGTGGCCGCGGTTTCGACCACATCGTCGAACTCGGCGGCGAGAAAACGCTGCCGCAGTCACTGCGCTGCATTCGCCCGGGCGGGACGCTGTCGATGATTGGCGTCCTCTCGGGCGCCTCGCTGTCTACGCCGCTCGGCCTGATCATCACCCGGCAGGTACGGCTGCAGGGTGTTACCGTCGGCCACCGCGACGGTTTCGAAGCGATGCTCCGGGCACTCGAACAACACCGTGTACCGATAATCGTCGACCGCGTCTTCGAGTTTGAAGCGCTGCCGGATGCCCTGGCGTATCTCAGGAGCGGCGCACAATTCGGCAAGATCTGTATCCGCCACTGAGCGGAGAACTCGACCATGCTCAGCGATCGGCAAGCTTCACCACGACCGCGGCCGGGGGAGCATCTCCCCGTGACGCGGCGGGAATCATCCGATAAGGATATTCCGGGTCGTTGCTGACCGACGGGATCGCCCACCAGAAGCGCAGTGGGTGAGTCATGTGCGGATGTTCTCCATAGAAGTTGCCGGGCGTCCCTGCGGCGAGTTTTTCGAGGGGAAGCATGGACCCGAACTCGCCTTTCTCGGCAAAAACGAGAGGGCGCCCATCCGCGGAGCGCGTGCTCACCTCGAGAGCGACCGTCCGCCGGTAGCCAGCCGACAGTTGCTGATAGGTCGGCTGCTTGTCGAGCAGTTGCTGTGGCGAGATGTCTGGCCAGACCGTCACGGACAAGGTAAGCGTCGCCGCCTTCCGGGAGGTGACCACGAAACTCTCGATCTCGCTGAAGGACAGCGTGACGGTCTCGCCGGAAGCTGACTTGCCAACCAGGGCGTACCCGACGCTGTCGTCCGCCCGCGGCTGCTCGACCCGCAGCGTGACACGCCTGAGGCGGAGCACGTCAGAGCCATCCCCGGAAGCCGTGTCGGAGGTCATCGAAAGCGTCTGGTACTGCGCGGCAAGGGCTTTCGCCTTCTCGATCTCCTGCACGTTCCTGGGTCCGGCGATCCTCCAGGGAGTCGCCGGATAGCCCTTGCCGCCGCCCACATCGGCCGGGACCGACCCCGGCGCGACGCAGAGGAGAATCGACACGCCCAGTGCGAGCGCGGATTTACTGGAATTTCCAACTTTCATGCTCCACCTCGATCAATTGCTGCCTCAACATCGACAACACGCGCTCGTAAGCCTGATTGACTTCGGCCAGGCTGCTATCCAGTCTCACGGCGACCTCGTTGGCATCGACCGCTTTGTCGGCAGACTTTTTCGCTCCGCTGAGGGGCCCGTTTTCACCGAGAAGTTCGCCAACGCAGGCCTGCAACTGTTGTGCTGGCCGCATCAAGTCATTCCAGGCGGTGCGGATAGGCTGCTGCGCAGCGCCTGGAAAGTAGAACACCGTCGCCGCAAAGACCGCGTTCTGCTGCACTCGGCGTGCCTGCAGCGCACGCAGTTCCTTGCGCCACTGTTCCCGTTGCGGCTGATCGGCGGCGGCTGCAGGCGTATCCAGGACCGCCAGACCGAGATCGTAGAGTTCCGCGCTCAAGGCCTGCACGGCGATGAACTGCTTCAGACTCTCGCGCATGCTGCCAAGCTGGCGCTCGAGATTGTTGTAGCGATTCTGCCGATGCCACCGGATCTCCTCCTGGGTGAACTGGAAGGTCGGCACGAGCATGCCGCTGATCACCGCCCCAATCAGCAGCAGACCAAACTTGCTGTCGAGCCATGCCCGGATACCCGTCCCGCTCGGGACACTCGGCTCGCTTTGCTGGCGCGCCAACTGCTCGCGGACCTCACGTTCGATTTCCAGCCTGGCCAGGACCTCGTCCCTGATTTGTTCGCTGTCCACTCCGCTCCCTCGCGACAACCCGGCAAGCACTGCCCGGCCGAACGGGCTGTTGTGCCGGCAACCAAGCCGTGGTGGTCAGAACGAAAGATCCTGTCGGCGCCACCACTTGGTCAGCATACGCTGTGGGCCACGGGACTGTCCACCACTGCCGATGGCAGTCCTTGCTCGCCAGGGGCCGCGGGCGCTGCCGCGGCACGTTGTGCCACGCTACCAGCAGGCGGCTGTGCGGAATAACCGGTCCCACGCATGGCCAAGGCAGCCGCAGGCCTGACGCCTGCACGACAACGGCTTGCGAGGACAAGGCACGATCACGACGTCGCCTCGCGCTCCAGCAGGGCGCGTTTTCGCTCAATCCCCCAGCGATAGCCTGACAAACTGCCATCGCTGCGCACGACGCGATGGCAGGGAATGGCCACCGCCAGGATATTGGCCGCACATGCGCCGGCCACGGCGCGGGCTGACGCGGGCGCACCGATGCGTTCGGCGAGCTCCGCATAACTTACCGTCGCACCAGCCGGAATCGTGCCCAACGCCTGCCATACCCTTTGCTGAAAAGCCGTACCGCGGACGTCAAGAGGCAAATCGAGCCCAAGTCGGGGCGTTTCGACCAGGCCAACGACGCTGGCCACGAGTCGCTCGAATTCGGCGTCGCCACCGATCAATTCGGCCGCGGGAAAGCGGTCCTGGAGTTCCTGGACCAGGGCGTCCGGGTCGTCTCCGATGAGGATCGCGCAAACGCCGCGCCGGCTCTGCGCGACGAGGATCGATCCCAGCCAGCATTCACCGACGGCAAAACGAATGGCCTGGTTGGCGCCGCCACCACGGTAGTCCGACGGCGTCATTCCCAGCAATTGATCCGACTGTTCGTAGAAGCGGCTGCTGGAATTGTAGCCAGCGCCATAAATCGCCTCGGTCACGGTCGCACTCTGCAGCAGCTCGCGGCGGATTCTTGCGGCTCGCTGCGTACTGGCATAGGCCTTCGGCGTCAGGCCGGTCACTGCCTTGAACAGACGGTGCAGGTGATAGGCGCTGAAACCCGCACGCGCCGCCAGTTCTCCCAGGGTCGGCACCTGTTCGGCGGTCTCGATGAAGCGGCACAAAGCAGCAATGCTTTCCGTATGGCGCGCTCCGGGCGAGCATTGATCGGGCTGACAACGCTTGCAGGGACGAAAACCCGCGCGCTCGGCGTCGACCGGCGTGACATGAAAGGCCACGTTCTCCGGTTTGGGCCGGCGCGACGAACAGCTGGGCCGGCAATACACGCGAGTCGTGGCCACCGAATAGACGAACGTCCCGTCGGCGGCCGGGTTGCGGGCGACGACGGCTGCCCAGCGAGGGTCACTCAGCGTTGCCAAAGCGCGTTGGTCGCCATCTCGTGCCATGTTGGTCATTGTCCTTCGCGTCGCCGCCGGATTGGTGATTACACTCTAGGCGTTTGCCTGGGTCTGGACACTCCGACTCTTGCTTTCCAATTTGACGTTGCCGACCGGCACATCGCTCGGGAGGTGCGGGAAATCACGAACATTGCAAAGTGGCAGCGTTGATGAACGTCAGGAAGCATCCCTTGAAACGATCGCCGTTTTCCAGGAAGCTGGCCGCGCGTCGACCACTGTAGCGGTAGCCGCGGCTGACCATTTCTCGACAAAACCCGGCACGGTTGCCTCGATCCGGATCGACGATGATCACCTCGGCGGCGGGCGCTGCGTGACGATCGATAAAGCCGGCAAGCTGGCTGGCCTGTTGTCGTTCGTACAGCACATCACTACCGATGATCAGGTTGAAGAGTCCAAGGCCAGGGTTGCTGCCCTCCCAGTTGCCGGTCTGGTATTCCAGCGGTCCGAGTCGGTTCAACAACAGGTTCTCCTTCAGGACGGGCGCAACCTTTCCCCGACCGGACACAAGGAGTCCGAGTCGGTTCAACAACAGGTTCTCCTTCAGGAAGACCCGGCTCAAAGGGTGATAGTCGCTGACCACCATATCGCCGGCGCGGCTGTGGATCACCAGACTGGCGAGGGCGAGACCGGCGCCGATTTCCAGAATACGTTTCCCGCGCAGGTCAAAAGTCTGCATGGCCGCGGCGAGAATCCGTGCCGACGGCCACAACTGGCCAAACAACGGCCAACTGGCCGTTGAGATACCCGCGCGGGCTGCTTCACCGAGCGGATCGGAATACTGTCGAAGGTCGAGCAGCGATCGGATCAGGTACAGCGCACCGCCAACGGCGATGGTTTCGTGCTTGACCTGGTATGCAGGCATGCCGGTGTCTCTTTATCGGGAGCGTCAGGAGAAGGTCCGCTAGTAGGCGGAGAGCAGGTTCGACTGGTCCTCCTTGCTGGACCGCTTTTCGCGATACATTCGCTGATCGGCAACCGCCATCAGTTCTGTGGCGTCGCTCCCATCGTCGGGATAGACTGCCCATCCTATACTGGCACTGGTCTGCACCACGATGTTATCGAGCATGAAGGGTTCGGCAAGCACCGACAGCAATTTCTCGGCGACCTCGACCACATCGTCATCGTCATGAACGCTGGCGACGACGATCGCAAACTCGTCGCCGCCCATGCGCGCACAAAAATCTGCCGCACGCACGGCACCGAGCAGGCGAGCGGCGACCGCCCGCAGCAGGGAATCTCCACCCGCGTGTCCATGCTGGTCGTTGACCGGCTTGAAGTCGTTCAAGTCGACGACCAGCAGACCGAATCTGGTCTGGTCACGCGCGGCGATCTTCAGCGTGCGTGTCGCCGTCTCCTCGAAGTAGCGGCGATTGCCGAGGCCGGTCAATTCATCATGAAGCGCCATGTGACGCATGGCTTCGCGTGTGCGACGGTGCTCCTCGACCTCGTCCTTGAGGCGTTCATTGAGCACGATGGCGTCGATCGCGGTCAGCGACGCGCGGTGCGCCTTGGTCAGCACCACCGCCTGCCAAATGATCGAAACCATCAGCAGCAACAGATAGTAGCTGTCCCGAGAAGCCAGGTATTGCTGGAGAAAATGTCCGGTCAGTGGCAGCAGACTGACCGCGTTCAGGGTGAGGTAGTACGCAGGCACCATGGCGTAGCCCAGGGCACCGACGGTGACCAGTGTCGAGACAATGATGAATAGAAACGTGTCCGCCGCGGGAACTGCGCCCGGCAGCAAAAAACCCGAGAGGCCATAAAGCAGGGCGATTCCGGCACCCAGCCCGATGCGCACGTACGCCAGTCGGCGGCAGTTCTCCATCGTGATCCCGACGCGTGCAACGTAACGCTCGAACAGCAGCACGCCAGCCGATGCCAGGCCGATCGCCAGACCCCAGACCGCGAGCGTGCGCAAGGAAACACCGCCGCTGTGCAGAACGGTAGCGATCAGAAGCGCACCGATCATGACGCTCGCCATATTCCCGTTCGCATGTCCACAAAAGATGCGAATCCGGACAAGCTGTACCCGATCGACTATCGAAACCGCTTTTGTCGCAGCGTTCATTGACTGCTCATCGGCAAACAAGAGGACCCATGCATTCGACCTTTCCTGTTCCGCGGCACTTCCGCAGTCCGGATTATGCCGAGTTTGCCAGTTGCCCGAAAGGCATGCCACAAACAGGACGTCAATACCTGTTCCGCGGGGCGGCAACAGCGACGCGCCTGATTGCGCCTGCTTCACTCGACAGACGGCGACTCCCTGATCTCGCCGTGATGGAAATTTTCTGCCGCGCCGGCGCCACGGGCTGAAGGAATTCGCCGACAATGAACGCTGGTCCGTAGCGGCTCACCGCTTGTGCTGCGTCCCGTCAACGGCCGGAGCCCCCCCTCATGAACGCCCTGCAAGCGATTGGCCACCAACGCCGCCGGCGTTTCCGCAGCGAAGATTGGCGCACCTGAACATGGACAGCAGCGACCGGCAATTACTCAAGGCAGTACGAAACTGGGCGGCACAAGGCCATCGCCTGGCACTGGTGACTGTCGCCCGCACCTGGGGTTCTGCACCGCGCCCTGCCGGCGCCTGGATGGCCATCCGCGACGATGGACGGGTGCAGGGTTCGGTTTCGGGCGGTTGCATCGAAGACGACCTGATCAACCGCATGCTGGCCGGGCAGTTGGCCGGCACACTCCCTCTCACCCGGACTTACGGGGGCACCCAGGCCGAGGCCGCACGTTTCGGCCTGCCCTGCGCGGGCACTCTCGAACTCGTCATCGAACCACACCCTGAGGTACACCTGCTGGCGCAAATCGAGAAGGCCATCGCGCTGGGGCGGTCGACGATCCGTTCCCTGGATATCGCCAGCGGGCAGGTCAGCGTCGAAGACGCCGCCGGTACCGACACGATGAGTTGGGACGGCAAGAGACTACGCACCATGCATGGACCCGCCTGGCGCCTGCTGCTCATCGGCGCCGGCCAGATTTCGCGCTATCTTGCCGAAATGGCACAGGCACTGGATTACGCCGTCACCGTTTGTGATCCGCGGCAGGAATACCGCCAGGGATGGGATGTGCCCGGCGCCACGCTCGCCGACGGCATGCCCGATGATGTGGTGCTGGCGATGCAACCGGACCCGCAGATGGCCGTACTGGCACTCAGCCACGATCCGAAACTGGATGATCTCGCCTTGCTCGAAGCGCTCAAGTCGCCGGCGTTCTACGTTGGCGCGCTCGGCTCTCGCGCCAACAGCGCCAGACGCCGGGAACGGCTGCGGAAGTACTTCGATCTCGACACGCAGCAGGTCGATCGCCTCCACGGGCCTGTCGGGCTGCCGATCGGCAGCAGGACATCACCGGAAATCGCGATTTCGATCCTCGCCGAAATGACGGCAGCCAAGTACGGCCTGGCGACGCGGCGCGCTGCCGAAGTGGAGTGCCCGGCGCACCCACACCCTGCTGCTGACATCGACGCTGCCCATCCAGGGGCCTAATCGATGCCCGAGGCAGACGGAGAGATCGTCGGTGTTCTCCTGGCCGGAGGATACTCAAGACGATTCGGAGTCGACAAGCTTGTTCAGCCGCTTCCTGACGGGACAGCCATCGCCGTCGCCGCAGCAAGAACCCTGCTTGCGGTTTGCCCGCGTTCGATCAGTGTGCTGCGGCCCGAACAGACGACACTGCGCAACCTCCTGATCGATGTTGGCGTAGCGGTCCACGTCGACGCGGCACCGGCACGTGGGCTCGGAGACAGTCTCGCATCCGCCGTGCGGCTGACCCCGCGCGCCGCCGGCTGGCTGGTTGCCCTCGCCGACATGCCGTTCCTGGATGTACGCACCCTGCGGTCGGTACTCGAAGCACTGGAAAACGGCGCCGAGATCGCTGCGCCGCGGTATCGCGGGCGCCGTGGTCACCCGATGGGCTTTTCCCGGCGCTGGTTCGCCGAGCTTGCGGGCTTGCAGGGCGATCGCGGCGCCAGGCAGTTCATCGACGATCTCCAGCCATCGATCGTGCTGATCGAAGTCGATGATGCGGGCGTCCATCGGGATATCGACACGCCGGGTGACCTGCCGGCCAGTTAGCCGGCCAGTTCCCAGGGGCACCAGCAACGTTTTGCCGATCGCCAAAAGCGGTTATGCTTCCTGGCTTCGTTGTCGAGCCTTGGGCTCTGGAAAGGAGAAGCACATGTTTTATGTGACGTTTCACGGCGGCAGAGTGAGCAACGCGATCAACAATGTCCATGCCTACGACGTGATCAATGGCGAGCCAACCTGTGTCACGACTGCGGCGCTGCAGACGCCAGCCAAATCCCCACCGCTGAACGAACTGCGCGACATCGTTTTCGGTCCGGGAGACAGACTGTATGTCATCAACGGCTACAAGGATGCCAGCCAGGTCCTCGTCTACAACGGAAAGCCCGATGCCGACCACACGCATGCCTACCTGGGAATCTATGCCGATGCACGCGTCTCCGATGGCGTTGTACACCCCTTCGCTCTGGCCTTCGATGGCAGCGACCGGGCGTACGTGTCCAGCCAGGACAGCAATGTCGTCACCGCGCTGCAAGCGCCGGGAGGTGTCGTGAAGCGCGCTCGCACCCTGCCGCTTGCCAGCTTCCTGAAAGCGCAGAAGGGCAAACGCTTCCTCGATGGCACTTTCGTCGCGTCGTCCATCGGCGACCTGCCGGCATCTCCACGGCGTGCACCTTCCAACCTCAGCCGGCCGGTGGGGCTGGACGTGCTCTTCGAAGCGGTTCCGTCAAAGAAGAAACCCAAGCGGCGCCGGGTCGCGCACTCGGTACGCGATGTCGTGGTCTGCGGCACCTCGCTGTACGTGGCCGACGAACCCGGCAACACAGTGAAGATCTACGATCTCCGGAACGGCAAGACGCAAGGGCAACTGCAAGGACAAATCGCCGCCGCCCAGTTCCTGGGAGCCCCGGTGCACCTGTTGGCGCAAGGCGAACATCTTTACATCGGCAGCAGCGCCACCGATACCGTTCTTCGGTATCACCTTGGAACAGGAGAACTGCAAACGGTGCTCAGTGGCGTCAGGACGATCGCCGGCATGTGCTTCGACAATACCGGCAACTTCTACGTCGCCTCGCGCGAGGACCGGGCCATCTACCACTGTGGAACCGACTTCTCCGCGCCGCAGCCGTTCATCAGCGGCCTGGCAGACAACCCGGAGTTCCTGGTTTACGCCGCGTCATCCGCGTCAACGCTTACCTCAACCACCTGATTTGTCGAGAACTCCAGGGACGGGTTTGCTGACCGGCGGGAGAGATGCACCTTGACCTTGTACCCTCTCGTCGATACCGGCACACCGCTTACTGCATCGCGCCAGGCATCAGAAGCTCCACATCCGTCAGATTTCTGAGTCCCAAAGGCAAGGCGAATTCAGCGCCCGGACTGACATCCTGGCCTTCGATGGAAGGCTTGCCCACCACGCCTCGCAACCAGGAGGCGCCGTTGGGCCGGAAGTCCAGGACTTCAACACCCGCGAACGCTCCGTGCCACAGCGGATAGTTGCCCACCTGGATTCCGGACAAGCCGTAGTTGAACAGACCAACACCCGAAAACAGGTTGTTCAGCGTGTGCACCTGCGTCCCTGCCGGAAGTCGCTGCCGCCACGCACGGATGAACCAGGCCGGCTGCATGCCTTCGCTGATCAAGGTATTGTGCGACAACACCAGCCGATTCCTGGGCCAGGACTCGCCTTCGGCACCATAGGCAATGACCACCGGGTTGGCGGTGGTGCTGCTCTGCCCGATCACATTGCCGATCAGTATCGCCTCCCCACCGTTCGGCAAGTCAACCTCGTAGGAAGCTCGGCCCGCAGCACCATCGTAGATCAGGTTGTAGCGAAGATCAGTGCCGCGCGCCCGCGACTTGATCAGATGGCCAATATGCCCGGAATGGAAACGGCTCCCGGAGACCTTCAGCGAGGCAATCCGGCCAGCATAGAGCAGATGCGACAGGGGTTGCTCCTGTTTGACAGCCTCGGCAAAGAGGCTGCTTTCGATCACCAGTTCAGCCTTCTCGTCATTGCTGGTCAGGACACCCATCTGGTTGTCCAGAAAGGCACAATTCCTGATCAGCAACCTTCCGCCCTCGAAACGAATACCGGCACCATTGCCGTCCGCAACGCGGGCCCCTCTGAACTCGATGTTCTCGATCAGGAAGTCGCCGTTGCGTATGACCCAGATGGCCTTTCCTTCGGCACTCTTCCCATCCGCAGCCAGGACCGGGCGTCGCCCAATGCCACGGATCGTCAATTGCCGCTGCGACCACAGCGCGACATCGCCGTGCCACTCGCCCCCGGCAATCTCGACGATATCCCCATCCTTCGCCAACTGTGCGGCATCCGAGATGCGCGAGACATCCCCACCCACGCCGACGCGGATCACGCGCGCCCATGACGAGGGCGACAGCAGCGTCGAACAGACCAGAAGGGTTGTCAGCCAGGCGTGCCGCATCGCTACACAGCCTCGCGTGGCGATGGAGTTTGTCTGGTTGCCTGCAGCGTGGTCGGCGGTGGACCGAAAGCAACGAGAGAAATCGCGTACAAGACCAGCAGGTAGTAGATGAAGGCCAGCCTGGGTACGTCGGTCAGGCTGTCGAACATGCCCACGGCCAGAAATCCGACGATCGATGCCGTCAGGTACGGGGACAACCGGTGCCCGCGAGCCTTGCCGAGGTTCAAGCGCCACAAGGCGCCCAGGGTCATCAGCAGAAACACCGTCAAACCCAGCGCCCCTTGATCAAACAGGATGTTGACCAGCACATTCTTCGCATGCCACGGCAGGTGCTCGTGGTCACTGGTAAAGAACCAACGCTGCATTTCCTTGCCGAAGTCACCGTTCGCCAGCAGGTTGTCGCTGCCGCCCGCAGTCAATACCAGATCGTCGACATCGGCAGCCCCGCCCTGATTCAGAATTCCCACGGAAAACATCTTGAAACGTGGGGCATACCACGGGCCGCCAGCCGAAGCCTTGCCCTCCAGACGTAACTGGACAGGCTGCCAGGTGCCCTTGCTCGCCTTGATGGTCGCCGTTCCGATCGCGCAATCCGCCGAATAAAGAAGATGCTTGGCACAGACTTCGGCATGGATTCCCACATCCGCGCCGGCCCTCACCTTGAGTTTCAACTCGAATGGCCCCTGGGCAGCGAGGTCCAGTCGCTGCGAAACGCGAAAAATATCGCCGACGCTCATCGGATGGCGCGCACCCAGGAGATAAAGCCAGGTCTGCCCCCCTTCGCCGCGGACCTGATACGCCCCGGGTGATGCGCCGTTCGGGGCCGCAAAATAATAATTCGCCGGAAATCTCCCCAGGCCTTTGCCAAACACGACGTCCCCGGAAGTCTCCAGTAACGCCACCGCCTGCTTCCAGTGTGACAAGCGCCAATCAAGATCCTGACCCGACGTCGAGAACCGGTCTCCCATGTAGGCCCCGCCAAAAAAAACCGCCACCGTTCCACTGACCACCAGGGCAATCGTCAGCAGACCGCCTTGCCATCGCCAATCGGCAGGCCACAGGGGCTGCCTGGCCAGCGCGCCGACGAGGACAACCAGGAACAGCATTGCCAGCGCCAGGCAGCTTCCCGGCAGAGCCTCGACGCCTCCCCAATGACCGGTAACGTTGGCGGCGGCAAGCGCGAGGCAGACAAAACCGCCCAGACAAATTGCCGGCCGGAAGCGTACGGCCATCACTTTCGGAGCATGCAGCAATCCGAACACGCTGAAAAACAGCAACGCAAAGAGTACGTAGGGACCCTTGGGCAGGAAGTTGGAGAAAACGACCAGCAGCGCGCCCAACAGAAAGCCCAGGACGCTACCGGCAAGCAACCGACCCGGCGGAATGTTCCGCAACACCAGGGGCGTCGACAGCGCCACCACCACTACCCCGAATAACGCCAGCAGACCGCGATAACCGCCATAAGGAAAAACGAGACGCGCCATGGCGGCCAGACAGGCGATGGCAACCACCCAGCGAACGACGCCCCAATGGGGTGCCTGGTCACCCGCTTCTCCGAGCACTCCCTTGCTGCGCGTTTGCCACAGAAGCAATGGGAGGGATACCAACAAAGCCAGATAGACACCGCGGGAAAAGGTTGTCAGCGACGCATACGCGGCCAGGCCGACCAAGGTCAGGGCGATCGCCGACTGCGGCGCACCCACGGCGTTGCGCAAGGCCCAGATGGCGAACGGAAAGGTCAGCAGCAACCAGCCATCGAGCGCGGCACCGCCGACGTGCATCTCCCAGAACAGCGCCGTCGAGCGGTAGTCGCTGGAGAAATTGAGCAGATCGGTGAACGCCAGGCGTTCCCACAGCGCCGCCAGCGAAGCGGTAGCCAGCCCAAGAGCCATTCCCAGGGCCAGTTTGCGGGCCACCGCCGTTGCGGACTGGTCGTGCTGCGGTGCCATCAAAGGAACCATCAGCAACGCCAGAAAGAAACTCCGGGCAATGCGAACACTGTTCATCGGTCCGTCGTAACCCTGATACCAGCCGAAAACGAAGCCTCCCGCATCGGCAAATCCACGCGTCATCGCCAGCAGCAGCGATATCGACATCAGGCCGGCCAGAAACAAGCACGACCAGGATAGTCGCAGCGAACAAGCGCTCGTCCGGTAAGCGCATCTGGCATAACCCCCGACAGCCGCCGCCAGAATCAGGAGATCGACTTCCTCAAAGCTGATCCACCCGGTCCAGGGAGCAAGGCCCAGCAGCGGCAGCAGCGCCGGAACGATGACCAGCCACAGGCCTGGATTGACGAAGAACCATGCGGCGGCAAGGACGAATCCAAGCAGGGGAACGGGCTGCCATAGCGGATGATGCAGGGCAATGAAGACCCCCAGTGCGGCCGCCGCGAGCAGCAGCAGGAGACTCAGGCCTCTGGTATGGAGTGGATTGAACGGCAAGGTTTTCAACAATAGCGGTCTTTCGTCTCTGCGTGGCGCGACCGGGAGTGGCAACCAGGAACATGGACGCCTCCGCCACCTCCGAAAAGTGTATCAGGCTTGAGAGTGAAATCTGACACAACAAGAGTCACCGCTTTAGCGTAGCATCCTGTCGGCCAACAAACTGCCCCCAACACACCTCATGATGAAAGATCGACTCTCTGGCCAGATTGACCTGGCTGGCCTCTTCGGCACCGGCGCTGCGCCGCTTTCCATCAAGACACTGGCGCTGCAGGGCGATGATGTCGCACGCGACGCAGAGGCCATCTGCGCGGTCATCGGCTCCCCCTCGTTCAGGGACGGAGGTGCCGCAGGCATGTCGCGACCCGCTGGTCTTGCCGCGGAACTTCTGAAAGCCTGGCACCGCAGCGGTGTCGACCTCGCCACGCAACTGCACGGCTCCTACGCCCTGGCCATTGTCGATACGGCGCGCCAGTGCGCCTTCCTGGCCACCGACCGCTTCGCCATCGAGACGCTGTGTTATCGGGCCGATGGCCAGATGCTCACTTTTGCCGATCGCGCCGACCGCGTTCCGGGACACGGCGGTGAACTTGATCCACAGGCGATTTTCGACTATCTGTACTTCCACATGATTCCTGCGCCACGCACCATCTTCCAGCAGGTACGCCGGCTGCCGGCGGCGCATTCGCTGCTGGTCGACCGCAACGGTGCGCATGTGCAGCGCCACTGGCCACTGCAGTTCGACGAGCAACACCGTCAATCCTTTGCCCCGGCACGCGACGGCTTCCGCGATCTGATCCGCGAGAGCGTCGCCGAGCAGATCACGGGTCACCAACGCGTCGGCGCCTTCCTGTCGGGTGGTACCGACAGCTCGACGGTGGCCGGCATGCTCTGCCAGATCACCGGCAAACCAGCGCCCGTATACTCGATCGGCTTCGACGCCGAGGGTTATGACGAAATGGCGTACGCCCGCCTCGCCGCGACTCACTTCGGCTGCGAACACCACGAATATTACGTGACGCCGACGGACCTCCTGGACAGCATTCCGGCGGTCGCACAGCATCACGATCAACCCTTCGGCAACTCTTCCGCCCTGCCGGCCTATTACTGCGCCAGGATCGCGCAGGCCGACGGCTGCACCAAGATGCTCGCCGGTGACGGTGGCGATGAACTGTTCGGGGGCAATTCGCGCTACGCGATGCAACGGCTCTTCGAGTTCTACCACCACCTGCCGCCAGGCCTGCGGCGAGCGATCGAACCGCTGTGCGAAGATGGCAGCCCCTTGCGCCGCATCCCCGGAATCAAGCAGGCTACCGGTTATGTACGGCACGCCCGCGTGCCGATGCCGGATCGCCTGCAGAGTTTCAACCTGATCATGCAACTCGATCCGGCCAGCGTGCTCAACCCGGACTTTCTGGCGCAGATCGACCTGAACGAGCCGTCAAGACACATGCAGGCCACCTGGGACGAGTGCCAGGCGCCGAGTCTGGTCAATCGAATGCTCGCTTACGACTGGCGTTACACACTCGCCGACAGTGACCTGCCGAAAGTACGCGGCGCCACGCAGATGGCCGGTATCGAAGTCGCTTATCCCCTGCTCTCCGACAGGCTGACCGATTTTTCGATGGCGCTGCCGCCCGACTGGAAACTGCGCCGCTTCAAGCTGCGCTGGTTCTTCAAGGAGGCGCTGCGCGGCTTCCTGCCCGACGCGATCCTCACCAAGAAGAAGAAGGGTTTCGGACTGCCGTTTGGCGTCTGGGCGACGCGCACCCCGGCGTTGCGGGAACTCGCCGAGGATTCGCTGCGTACCCTCGCCGGACGGGGAATCGTGCGCGCCGACTTCACGTCCAGGCTGATGGCCGAGTATCTGCCGGGACACCCGGGCTATTACGGAGAAATGGTGTGGATCCTGACCATGCTGGAGCAATGGCTGCGTCGGCACGATACGCAAGCAGCCCAGACTCGCGCCGCGAGGTGATGGGGCGAACGTCCATCTCAGAAGAACTGCTTGGCGAAATTGGCGAGCGCCACGGCGATCAACACGCCCATCATCCATTTGATGGTCGACAGTTCGCCGCGAATGCCTGCCATCTCAAGCCGAAGCTCAGCCTTGACCTCCATCAGATCGGCTTTGGTGGCGAGCGATGAGTCCATGGCCTCGGCGAGCACATCGCGTAGCGCCTCGGCTTCGGCCTTGGCTTGTTGCTCAGGGACGCCGGCGGCGCGTAGGCGCTCGGTGTAGCGAAGTGTGTCGAAAGTCAGCGTGCTCATGGGCACGAGCATACACCGCCTGACAGGCGACCGGCAATGCTACGCAAGATCAACAGCAACAGCACAAAGCAAAGGCAAAACCGGGGCAGCGTCGTCCAGTTGCTACTGAAGTCAAGTGCCCAGCTTGAACAGACTTGATTCTTGTCTTGACTTCGGGGGGGGGCCACTTTATCCATAAGCCAGAGGTGCCAGTACGGTTTTCGCGCCGCCCGTTTCTTGATAGTGCAACTGCACAATGCGACAATGCCAGACCTCATGGTTGAGCCCTTTTCGCCGGCAGATTCATCCAGCGACAGATAAAGCGGGTATCGATTGGAAGACAAAAGGCACCGGCCGAGCAAAATCAATAGGATGCACCGAAAATGCTGCTCATGATCGATAACTACGACTCCTTCACCTACAATCTCGTGCAGTACTTCGGCGAGTTGGGGCAGGAGGTCAGGGTCTTTCGTAACGACGCCATCACCGTCGCCGAGATTGCTCGTCTCAAGCCGGCCTGGCTGGTGATCTCCCCGGGCCCCTGCGCACCGGTGCAGGCCGGGGTTTCCCTGGCGGCAATTCGCGAGTTTGCGGGCAAGATACCGCTGTTCGGGGTGTGCCTCGGCCATCAGGCGATCGGCGAGGCCTTCGGGGGCCGCGTGGTGCATGCGCGCAAGTTGATGCACGGCAAGGTATCGCCGGTCCATCATAACCAGCACGGCGTGTTTCGTGGTCTGCCCAGTCCGCTGACCTGCACGCGTTATCATTCGCTGGCCGTCGAACGGGATTCCTTGCCGGACTGCCTGGAGATCACGGCCTGGACCGAAGACGGCGAGATCATGGGTTTGCGCCATCGCACGCTGGCCGTCGAGGGGGTTCAGTTTCACCCCGAGTCGATCCTCAGCGAGAGTGGCCACGACCTGTTGAAGAACTTCCTTGAGGAGCACGCCAAATGAAGCCCCAGGACGCCCTGGCACGGGTCATCGAACACCGCGAGATTTTTCACGATGAAATGATCTCCCTGATGCGTCAGATCATGGGCGGCGAAGTGACGCCGGTCATGATCGCCGCGATCATCGTCGGCCTGCGCGTGAAGAAGGAGACGATCGGCGAAATCTCGGCCGCCGCCCAGGTCATGCGCGAGTTGTCGACCAAGGTGCTGGTCGGCGACCGCACCCGCCTGGTAGACACTTGTGGCACGGGTGGCGACGGCGCGCAAACTTTCAACATCTCGACCGCGGCGATGTTCGTCGCGGCGGCGGCTGGCGCGCGCGTCGCCAAACATGGTGGCCGTTCGGTCTCTTCGCAGTCGGGCAGCGCCGACGTACTCGAAGCCCTCGGCGTGAATATCAACCTGACGCCGGCGCAGGTCGGGGCGAGCATCGATGAAGTGGGCATCGGCTTCATGTTTGCCCCCAATCATCACAGCGCCATGAAGCACGCCGCGCCGGTACGGCGCGAACTGGGCGTACGCACCCTGTTCAACATCCTCGGGCCGCTGACCAACCCGGCCAACGCGGCCAATCAGGTCCTCGGCGTCTTCCACCCCGATCTGGTCGGTATCCAGGTGCGCGTGCTGCAGCGGCTCGGCAGTTCGCACGCGCTCTCGGTCTACGGCCGAGAAGGTCTCGACGAAATCTCGATCTCCGGCGAAACGCTGGTCGGCGAACTGAAGGACGGCCGCGTCGAGGAATACGCGATCCACCCCGAGCAGTTCAACCTGCCGGTACACGACCCGCGCGTACTGCGGGTGGCCAACGTCGAGGAATCGAAAGCCATGTTGCTTGGCGCGCTCGAAAACACGGGCGGTGCCGCACGCGACATCGTCGCGCTCAATGCCGGCGCCAGCATCTACGTGAGCGGTCTGGCCAACACCCTGGCCGATGGCGTTGACCAGGCGTTCGAAGCCATTGCCTCGGGCGCGGCACGCGCCCGGCTCGACGACCTGGTGGCCTTTACGCAGCGCTTTTCGGCTTGATCGGCGGCCTCGACAGGAAACCGCAGCATGGCACTGCGATGAGCAGCGACATTCTCAACCGCATACTCGCCGTCAAGCGTGCAGAGGTCTTTGCCGCCAGGGCCCACGTGCCGCTTGTGGCGCTGCGCGCCGACGCGGAACGGCAGCCTGCGGCCCGCGATTTTCTCGGCGCGATTCGCGATCGCGTCGCCGCCGGGCGGCCAGCCGTGATCGCCGAGATCAAGAAAGCCAGCCCGTCGCGGGGGGTCCTGCGCGCCGACTTTCGCCCGGCCGAAATCGCCGGCAGTTATCAGCATCATGGCGCGGCGTGCCTGTCGGTGCTGACCGATCGTCAGTTTTTCCAGGGCGCGCCGGCGTACCTGCAGGCGGCCCGCAGCGCCTGCGATCTACCGGTGCTGCGCAAGGACTTCCTGGTGGACCCTTACCAGGTCCATGAGGCCCGCGCCATGGGTGCCGACGCCATACTGCTGATTGCCGCGGCACTCGATCTGCCGACGCTGCGCGACTTCGAGTCCATCGCCAACGCGCTCGGCATGGCGGTACTCGTCGAAGTCCATGATCGCCGCGAACTCGACCTCGCGCTGCAACTGCGAACCCCACTGATCGGCATCAACAACCGCAATCTGCGCAGCTTCGAGGTCAGCCTGCAGACCACCCTCGAACTCCTGCCTTCCCTCCCCGCAGACCGCATCGTCGTCACCGAGAGCGGCATTCTCTGCGGCAGCGACGTGCAGTTGCTGCGCGACAACGGCGTCAACGCCTTTCTCGTCGGCGAGGCCTGCATGCGCGCCGCTGACCCCGGAATGGCCCTGGCCGAGTTGTTTTCCTGACCGTCCGCGGACGCGGGCAACCCGTGTTCGCTCGGTCGCAGGCAACTCCGCGACATCCCATCGACCCGCTCCTGCGCGCTATCCGCTCGCCGAGTGGCAGGCTTGGGGGACAAATTGCCACGCCTGTTGCAAAAACCCAACAGCGAGTGGCATACCGTCGGCGAAAGCGCTCAGGGAGCTTGCTCGACTCTCCGACGTTTGCCAGAATCTCTGCAACTTCTCGTTTCTTTTTCGAGAGGTCCAGTTTGATGAAGCCGCAGTCTGGCCTCATCGATCTCAAACCTAGAGGAGATTCACAATGCAAAAGAAACTCATCGCACTGGCAGTCGCCAGCCTGGCTTCGGGCGCTGCTTTTGCCCAGACCAACGTCACCATTTACGGTATCGTCGACGCCGGCTATGTTTATAGTTGGGGCGATCCCGGCCGTGTGGCTGGCACCAGATTCGACAACGCTGGTGCCAACATCAGGGGCACCAATACCTTCAGCGGCGTCCAGTCCGGCCTGCTGGCCGGCTCGCGGATCGGCTTCAAGGGCGAGGAAGCTCTGGGCAATGGCCTGAAGGCGATCTTCACCCTCGAATACGCGCTCGACATCGACGGCAACTTTGGTGTCGGCGCCAGCGCCAGCGGCCTTGCTGCCCGCCAGCAGTTCGTAGGTCTGTCCAGCGCCAAGCTGGGTACCGTCGCACTGGGTCGTCAGTATGCCCCGGGCTATGTCGCATCGGCTAATAATGACGCCTTCGGCGGCGCACTGTTCTCGCCCCAATCCTTTTTGACGAGCAATGCCGGCAATACCATCACCCCGAACAGCGGCGCCCGCTGGAATAACGCGATCACCTACACCAGCCCGAACTGGGGCGGTTTCACCGGCAAGGCGATTTACTCCTTCGGTGAAAACAACAACGGTGGCAGCTTCCTCAGCGGCACCGGCACCGGCGCGGGCGTGAGCACCACGGATAACAGCCGCTACGGTCTCGGATTCAACTTCGCCAACGGCCCCGTGAATGTCGACCTCGTTTACCAAGTGCGCCAGGACGTACAGACCGCAGTGACCGCACCCACCTTAGCTGCCCCGTTCCCGAACAACAGCACGCTGCCTGCCGTCACTTACAATGCCTCCAGTTTCCCGGATAACGAGAGGGCGTTCCTGGTACAAGGGAATGGCAAGGACATCAACGAGTGGTACATCGGTGGCAGCTTCGACCTGAAAATGGTCAAGCTGATGGCCAGTTACCAAGGGCAAAACGACAAGAATCCTGCCAACCTGGATAACCAGACCTGGAGTGTTGGCGCTGTAATCCCCGTCCTCTCGGCGAGCAATGTTCATCTGAGCTACGCCCAGCAAATGTGGGATCAAGGCTCGAATGTCTTAGGCCAAAAACTCTTGAATGGCAACAGTGACGTGTTCGCGATCGGCTGGACGACCAAGCTGTCCAAGCGTACCACGCTGTACACCGGCTATGTCTGGGCCAATAACGACAGAAACAGTGTTGCCAATGGGCCAGTTGCGGGTCTCCCGGTTACTGCTGCCCGCGACGAACAGAACCAGACGTTCCTCGCCGGCATCAACCACTCCTTCTAATCTGACTTCGGTCATTTGGATCTTTCGACGGGCGCTTCGGCGCCCGTTTTTTTTGGATATTCTGCCAAGTTCGACGCTCCGCCTGGAACGGAAGGCAGCCGGTGGCCTCGGAATTCCCAAACGTATTTCTTGCACGATTCATTTTTTTCTTTATTTAGCAAAGGCTTACAGCACTTCAGCAGGTCAATGCCCGACGCAGTGATCGCCAATTGTTCCTCAGCAGCTGGTCTTGTATGTATCACAATTGCAACACTTTACCCATTATCGTCCAGCAACAAAGCCTGCGCAGCTTGCTCCCCCGCTTGAGGTCTGCCAGAATCAAGTCGTCGTCGCACATAAGCTCTCCCCCAGTGGAACAGACTGAGCGACAAGGATTTCTAGCTTTATTTTGTTTTTGAACCCTCAGGAGATAGCAGACATGCAAAAGAAACTCATCGCTTTGGCGGTTGCCGGAATGGCTTCAGGCTTTGCCGCTGCCCAGACCAACGTCACCATCTATGGCGTTCTCGACGCCGGTTACCTGTATAGCTCCGGGAACCCTGGTCCGGGCATCAAGGGCACGAACACCTTCAGTGGTGTCGCCAACGGACTCACCGCCGGCAATCGCCTGGGATTCAAGGGTGAAGAGGCGCTGGGCAATGGGCTGAAAGCCGTATTCACTCTCGAATACGGTCTTTCAATCGACCAGAACACTGGCATTGCTTGGGCCCGACAGCAGTTTGTCGGTCTGGCGAGCAACTACGGCACGCTCTCGCTTGGACGTCAGTACGCTCCGGGCTTCGACGCCACCGCCAACAACGACGCACTCGATGCGACCGACCTGAGTATTCAATCGAGCCTCAGCTATCTCGGCGGTAATACCATCACTCCCAATAGCCCGGCACGCTTCAACAACTCGATTGCCTACACCAGCAACAATCTGTCCGGATTCACCCTCAAGGGCATCTACAGCTTTGGTGAAAGCAATCTCGGGAATACTTACAACAACGACATCAACAGTCCGTATTACAACAGCGCCTACGGCCTCGGTCTGAATTATGCCAATGGTCCGGTCAATGTCGACGCAGTCTACCAGTCTCGCGTTGCTGCCATTGATAACAATGCCCCCCCCACGGCATACAAAGTGCCTGGCACCAGCAAGAGCATCAATGAATGGTATGTCGGCGGTAGTTGGGACTTCCAAGTTGTCAAGGCCTTCGCCAGCTACCAGACCCTCTACAACAACAACAACGTCGGCGCAGCCGCCGACCTTAGCCATGCGTACCTGGCCAGCACCGAGAACAACAGCCTGGTCGTCTCGAACATCAAGTCCAACAACCTCTGGACAGTCGGCCTGACCGCACCGATCGGCCGTGGTACACTGGGCATCGGCTATGGCCGCCTGTCGCTGAACAACCGCAATATGCCGGATGGCGATAGCTGGGGCGCGGGTACGATGTACACCTACCCGCTCTCCAAGCGGACCGCCATTTACGCCGCGTACAGCTACTTCAGCAACGACAAGTACTCCATCCCCGGCCAATCGATCGCCATCGGCACTGCGACGAATACTGGGGGCATTGGAGCGCTCGGCGAAAGCAACTACGCACTTGGCGCAGGCCTTCGCCACAGCTTCTGATCAAACGCTCAGCTCAACACAAGAAAACGGGCGCCCTGGCGCCCGTTTTCTTGTTCGTGACACAGGCTATGCGCCCGTTGGTCACATCCTGCTTGCGTCCGGCACACGGACTCTGTAAAATTCCGCGCTTTCGACTTACTCACCAGTTTTTGACAGGGACAATCATTCATGGCCAATAGCGCACAAGCGCGCAAGCGTGCCCGCCAAGCCGTCAAGCAACGCGCCCACAACGCCAGCCTGCGCTCCAGCCTGCGCACCGCCGTCAAGCGCGTGCAGAAGGCCGTTGTAGCTGGCGACAAGGCAGCCGCACAAAGCATTTACCAGGAGTCGGTAGCGGTGATCGATCGCATCGCCGACAAGAAGATCATCCACAAGAACAAGGCCGCCCGCCACAAGAGCCGCCTCGCCGCACAGGTCAAGGGCCTCAGCGCCTAGCATTCTGGGATCGATCTTCGGCAGCAATTGGAAACGGCGCCAAGTGGCGCCGTTTCTATTTCCCGTCTCCGCGTCTCCTTTTCCCAAGCAGCCCCGCGCCGGGTAAGGAAGTACCACCTGTGGCGCAACCCTCAGCGCTCGGCCTGTGCGCCGGCTTTTTCCGATGCCCGAGCCATTGCCTTTACAAGGTATAATTTTGGGCTGGGCGTTGAATATTAGGACGTGCTAATATTACTTGTGACGGGGAAGGTTATGGCTGCGGTGAAGATGGACATGGAACAGGCTCGCTTCAACATGATCGAGCAACAGATCCGCCCTTGGGAGGTGCTGGATCCGGAGGTACTGGATATCCTGGCAATGGTCAGGCGTGAAGTTTTTGTGCCTGAGGCGCTCAAGGCACTCGCTTTTGCCGACCTGGAACTGCCCATTGGCAACGGTCAGACGATGCTGTCGCCGAAGATCGAAGCGCGTGTTCTTCAGGAAGCGGGCGTCAGGAGCACCGATATCGTGCTCGAGGTCGGCAGCGGCAGCGGCTACATGGCCGCACTCCTGGCGTCGAAGGCCGAGTACGTACACACCGTCGAGATCGACCCGGTTCTCGCCGAAACCGCGCGGCGCAACCTGCGGCAGGCCGGGGTAAGCAACGTCAGCGTCGAAATCGGTGACGCGGCACTCGGGTGGTCGGGGCCGTCGCCCTATGACGTGATCGTCCTCTCGGGTTCCCTCCCGGAGCTTCCCGACGCCTTCCTGCAGCAACTCAAACCCGGCGGTCGCCTGATGGCTTTCATCGGTACGGCACCGGTCATGCAGGCACGCTTGATCATCCGTAGCGATGACCAGGCGTTCAACTCGATCAACCTCTTTGAAACCGTGCTTCCGGCGTTGATCACCGGCAAACGCCAGAGATTCGTCTTCTGAGGACTGCCTCCCTCGATGCACCACCTCTCGGCAGTCGAACTGGCAGAGTGGCTGGCGGCAAGCGAACCGTCGCCGGGGATTGCCACATCCCCGGATCGGCAAGAGCCGATGCTGCTGGATGTGCGCGAGCCCTGGGAGTACGCGTTGTGCCATATCGCCGGATCGCTTCTGATGCCGATGCGGACCTTGCCGACCCGACTCAACGAGCTTGACGCCACCGCCGACATTGTCGTGATCTGCCACCACGGTGTGCGCAGCTTGCAGGTTGGAGCCTTCCTCGAACGCCAGGGCTTCCGCGCCATCTACAATCTCTCCGGGGGGGTCGATGCGTGGGCAGACGATGTTGAACCGGCCATGCACAAGTACTGAAAGCGAGTTAGCGTCATGCCCCTGAAACTCAGCGCCGGCAAATACAGTTTTGTACTGGTGGCTCTGCTATCGGCCATTCCGGCGTTTGCCGCCGATCTGGTACAGGTGTACCGTGAAGCTCTGGCCTACGACGCCCAGTACGCTGCGGCACGCGCGACCGCCGCCGCCGGGCGTGAGAAACAGCCGCAGGCTCTCGCCGGCCTGCTGCCGAACATTGGCGCGAGCGGCAACACCTTCGGGAACGACACCCGCTACGCGGTCACCAGCAACGACGAAAAAACAGGTTTCTCGGTCAAGAAGAACTACCAGAACAGGTACAACAGCAACAGCTACGGCGTCAACCTGACACAACCGCTTTTCCGCTGGCAGAACTTCGTGCAATACGATCAGTCCAGGCTGCTGGTGATGCAGACCGAGGCCAACTTCGCACAGGCGGGTCAGGACCTCATCCTGCGCGTGGCACAGGCTTATTTCGACGTCCTGTTCGCGATCGAAAACCTGCGTGCCGTTCAGGCCAACAAGACGGCCATCGCACAGCAACTGGCGCAGGCGCGGAAAAATTTCGAGGTCGGGACAGCGACGATCACCGACACTTACGAATCGCAATCGCGCTTCGACCTGGCCACCGCCCAGGAAATCGCCGCCGAGAACGACCTGGAAGTGAAGCGCTATGCGCTGCGCGTCCTCGTCGGCAAGGATCCCGGCGAACTGCATCGACTCAAGCCGCAAGCGATGATGGAACCCCCGCAACCCGCCAGCATGGACCCGTGGGTCGAAGCGGCCGAACGCGACAACTTCGTCGTGCAGGCGCAACTGGCAGCCGCCGAAGCCGCCGACAAGGCGGTCGACATCAACCGCGCCGGGCATTACCCGACGGTCGATGTGGTCGCCAACTACGGGCACAACAATGGCCCGGGCCAGCTTGGCGCCGGGTCGATCGATACGGTTACCGGCCAGGTCGGCCTGCAGATCAACATCCCCATTTTTCAGGGCGGGGCGGTCAACTCGAGAACGCGCGAAGCCATCGCCCGCCGTGACGCCGAACGGGCGGGGCTGGACAGCGCCAGGCGCAACTCGGCGCTCGGCGCGCGCCAGGCTTACCTCGGCGTGGTCAACGGTCTGGCCGGCGTCCGCGCGCTCGACGCGGCGCTGGTTTCGAGCCTCAGTTCCCTGGAGTCCAATCGACTCGGATACGAGGTCGGCGTACGCATCAACATCGATGTGCTCAACGCCGAAAACCAGGTGTACGTCACCCGGCGCGATCTGGCGAAAGCCCGCTTCGACACCTTGCTGGCGCAACTCAAGCTGAAGGCGGCGGTCGGCTCGCTCAGCGAGTCCGACCTGGAACGGGTCAACACCCTTTTCGAGGCTCCATAAGCCGCTGCACCAACGCCATCGTACGCACCGTGGCACCGCAGTGTGCCTGACTGAAACGCAGCGCGGCTGCACGCATGGCGCATAGTCGCGGTGGGTGCCCGATCAGTTCGCCGGCGGCAGTCGCCGCTTCTCCGACGTCTGCAACCTGCAGCGCAGCCCCACAGGCAATCGCATCGGCGCTGGCCTGCGCGAAATTGAAACTGTGCGGCCCAAGCAACACCGGGCAGCCACAGGCCGCCGCCTCGATCAGGTTCTGTCCACCAAAAGGCAAGAGCGTACCGCCGATCAGCGCCAGGTCGGCGAGCGTGTAATAGGCCGCCATTTCACCCATGCTGTCGCCGAGCCAGACCTGCGTTGCGGGGGACGGCAAGGTCCCGGAGCTCCTTCGGCAGAGTCGCAGCCGACGCTCGTCGACGAGAGCGGCGACCGCGGCGAAACGTTGCGGATGGCGAGGTACCAGGAGCAGCAGCAAACCGGGAATGCGCAGCGCGGCAAACGCGTCGAGGATCAGTGCCTCCTCGCCTTCGCGGGTACTGGCCGCCAGCCACACCGGGCGGGCGCCAAGAGACTGCCGCCATGATTCCCCCTGGCGCAATTGTTCAGGTGCCGGCGAGACGTCGAACTTCAGGTTCCCGCAAACGCTGACGCGACGCGCTCCGAGCTGCTGCAAGCGTTCGCCGTCGGCCACCGTTTGCGCAGCGACAGCGTTCAGGGAAGCCAGCGCCGGCCCGATCAGGCTCGGCAAGCGGGCGTAGCCACGCTGCGACCGAGCCGACAGGCGAGCGTTGATCAACGCCAACGGTAGATTGCGGTTTCCGGCAGCGGCGATCAGGTTTGGCCAGATCTCGGTTTCCATCAGCAGCCCGATCTGCGGACGAAAATGGTCGAGGAAGCGGGCGCAGGCACCCGGCAGATCGTAGGGCAGGTACGCCTGCAGCACGCGCCCCGGGTACCGTCGCAGCAGCTCGCCGCCCGCCGTTCGACCGGTCGGGGTCATGTGCGTCAGCAACACGCCGTGCGCCGGGTAGTCGCGCAACAGCGCGGCGATCAGCGGCTCGGCAGCCCTCGTCTCACCCACCGAAACCGCGTGCAGCCAGAGCAGTGGCTGTGCTGCATGCGCACCATAAAAACCGTGCCGCTCGCCAAGCTGTTGCAGATACTCGGGCTGCCTGCGCGCCCGCCACAACAGCCGCAGCCAGACCAAAGGCATCGCCAGATAGAACAGCAGCGAATAGATCAGACGGCTCATGCGCGCAGGGCCTGCGCGGCTACCGTCAGGACCTCCTGCACCGACGGTGGGGTACCCGCACCTCCGAGATTACGCACGAAGCCGGTGCCGCAAACGCCGGTCAATGCCGGATCCGTCGCAATGTAGAGCGCGAGCACCGGCACGCGCAGGGCAGCGGCGAGGTGCGCCAGGCCGGTATCGACGCCGATCGCCAGGCTTGCGCGTGCGATCAGTGCCGCCACCTGCGGCAGGCGCAGGGGAGGCGCCACCACCGATCCAACCACCGCAGCGGCAAGGCGCTCGGCGCGCTGCCGTTCGAGCGCGTGACCAGAAGGCAGGACGGGCGTCAGTCCGCGCGCCAGGAGCGCCCGCCCGACCGCACACCAATGCCTTTCATCCCACAATTTGTCGTCGCGACTGGTCGCAGTCAGCAGCACCGCCACAGGCCCCGTGGGCAGCCAGGAGAACGCACTCACCGGCGCGGCGATCCCGTAATCCAGCGGCAGGTCGAGCGGGTAGTCGAAAACTGCGGCGGCCAGCCAGCGGTTGCGCTGTACGGCGTGCACATTGCGCGGAATCACGAAGGTGGCGTCGTAGAAACGCGCGGCGAGCGGTTCTCGCGCCGCTTCGGCGGCGTAACCACAACGCCGGCCTTGCGCCTGTCGGGCGATCAAGGCGCTTTTCAGCAAACCTTGCGTGTCGAGCACCACGTCGTAGCGCGTCTCGCCGATTCGCCGCCGGAAATCGCGCATTTCGCGCCAGGTGGCGAGTCCGCCAAGATTCTTGCGCCAGCGCCTGATGGCCACCGGAATGACCTGACCGACACCCGGATGCATTGACGGAACATCGGCAAAGGCCTCTTCGACACACCAGTCGATGCGGGCTTCCGGAAAGCTCCGGCGCAGGTCGCTGACCACCGGGAGGTTGTGAATTACGTCACCGAGCGAAGAGGTCTTGACCAGTAGGATGCGCATCGGTGAGCTGACGGTGTGGGGGCGATCGGCGGGAGCCGAGAAGTGCGCATTATAGAAGATGCCAGCGCGCCTCAGGCCGGCTCGCAGCCCGACGAAGCGCTATAATGCCGCCTCCTGCAAACCCTGCGGCGACCCGGCCCCCTCTGGAGACACGCTCAATGAATTCCCCTGTCGTTCGCCCGGTAGTCCTGTGTGGCGGTTCCGGAACCCGTTTGTGGCCCCTTTCGCGAACGCACTATCCGAAGCAGTTCCTCCGCCTGGTCGACGAGTTTTCGCTGCTGCAGAACACCTTGCGTCGACTCGACGGACTCGCGGGGCTGGGCCGGACGATTGCCGTGGCCAACGAGAACCACCGCTTTCTGGTCGCCGAGCAGCTCCACGAGATCGGGCTGCAGGCCGATCTCCTGCTTGAACCGGCAGCGCGCAACACGGCGCCGGCCGTCGCCGCCGCCGCATTGCATGCGCTCGGAGAGGCCCCTGGACAAGACCCGCCCTTGCTGCTGGTGCTTCCGTCGGACCATGTGATCGCCGAGGTGGCGGTTTTTCAGGCCGCGGTCAGGGCGGCGATTCCGCATGCCCTCGCCGGGGCGCTGGTCACCTTTGGCGTCGTCCCCGACCGTGCCGAAACCGGCTACGGCTATATTCGCCGCGGCGACCCGGTGCTCGGCGGCTACGCTCTCGACCGTTTCGTCGAGAAGCCCGACCCCGAAACAGCGCAGGCCTACCTGGATTCCGGTCAATACTTCTGGAACAGCGGCATGTTCCTGTTCCGTGCCGACACCTACCTTGAGGCTCTGGAGCGCTTTGCGCCGGCCATTCGCGAGTGCGTTGCCACGGCCGTTGCTGGCGCGCACCGCGATCTCGACTTCCTGCGCCTCGATCAGACGGCCTTCGCGGCCAGCCCGGCAAACTCGATCGACTACGCGGTCATGGAAAAGACCGAGCACGGGGTGGTGATTCCGCTCGATGCCGGCTGGAGCGACATCGGCGCCTGGGATGCGCTGGCAACGATCGGCCAGGCCGATGCCAACAACAACACGCATCGCGGCGATGTGCTCAGCATCGATACCCGCAACTGTGTGTTGCTGTCCGAAGGCCGTTTGCTCGCCACGGTCGGCGTCAGCGACCTGGTCGTGGTGGCGACACCGGACGCCGTGCTGGTGGCCAACAAGGCGAAAGCACAGGAGGTCAAGGCGCTGGTCGACGAATTGAAGCGCTCGTCCCGCGCCGAGACCGAATTCCGGCACATCGTACATCGTCCCTGGGGCAGCTACGAAGGGGTGGCGCACGGTCCGCGCTACCAGGTCAAACGCATCCTGGTCAAGCCGGGGGCCAGCCTGAGTCTGCAGAAGCACCACCATCGCGCCGAACACTGGATCGTCGTCAAGGGTACGGCAATGATCGTCCGCGGCGACGACTCGCTGCTGCTGTCGGAGAACCAATCGACGTATATTCCCCTCGGCGTGGTGCATCGCCTGGAAAACCCCGGCAAGATCGACCTCGAAATCGTCGAGGTCCAGTCCGGCAGCTATCTGGGGGAAGACGACATCGTCCGCCTCGAAGACAGCTACGGTCGCTAGGCCCGCAGTTGCGCAACGCGGTGAAGGGCCTGACGGCAAACCGATGCTTGACAGTCTCCCACGCGCCACGCCCAAGACGATTTGAAAGGACCTCTCCATGATTCTGGTCACCGGCGGCGCGGGCTTTATCGGAGCAAATTTCGTTCTCGACTGGCTGGCACTGAGCGAAGAATCCCTCGTCAACCTCGACAAGCTGACCTATGCGGGCAACCGCGAGAACCTCGCCGCCCTGACTGATGACCCGCGGCACGTCTTCGTGCACGGCGACATCGGCGACAGCGCATTGACCAACCGCCTGCTCGCACAATACCAGCCGCGCGCGATCATCAATTTTGCCGCCGAATCGCACGTCGATCGCTCGATCCATGGCCCGGAAGACTTCATCCAGACCAATATCGTGGGAACTTTCCACCTGCTCGAAAGCGTGCGCGGCTACTGGGGCAGCCGGCAAGGCGAGGCGAGGGACGGGTTCCGTTTTCTGCACGTTTCCACCGACGAGGTCTATGGCTCCCTGGCCAGGGAAGAGCCCGCCTTCAGCGAAACCCACCGCTACGAGCCGAACAGCCCCTACTCGGCGAGCAAGGCCGCGAGCGACCATCTGGTACGTGCCTACCACCACACCTATGGCCTGCCGGTACTCACCACCAATTGCTCGAACAACTACGGCCCCTACCATTTCCCCGAAAAACTGATCCCGTTGATGATCGTCAATGCCCTGGCCGGCAAGCCTCTGCCGGTTTATGGCGACGGCCAGCAGATTCGCGACTGGCTGTACGTGAAGGACCATTGCAGCGCGATCCGACGGGTGCTCGAAGCCGGCCGTCCCGGCGAGACCTACAACGTCGGGGGCTGGAACGAGAAGCCCAACCTCGACATCGTACGCACGGTGTGCACCCTGCTCGACGAACTTCGCCCGCGTGCCGACGGCAAACCCTACTGCGAACAGATCGCCTACGTCACCGACCGGCCCGGCCACGATCGGCGCTACGCCATCGACGCCCGCAAGATCGAGCGCGAATTGGGCTGGAAGCCCGCCGAGACCTTCGCCACCGGCATCCGCAAGACGGTGCAGTGGTACCTGGACAATCAGGCCTGGGTCGGCAATGTACAGTCCGGCGCCTACCGCGATTGGGTCGAGAAGAACTACGGCGAACGCCAGGGGTGAACATCCTGCTCTTTGGCAAAGGCGGACAGGTCGGCTGGGAATTGCAGCGCAGCCTTGCACCCCTGGGCCGCATCGTCGCTCTCGATTGGCAGCCGGAGGGCAGGCTGTGCGGCGATTTCACCGACCTTGCCGGTCTCGCCGCCTGCGTGCGTGCGGTCGCTCCTGACGTGGTGGTCAACGCCGCCGCCCATACGGCCGTCGACCAGGCCGAGTCGGAACCCGAACGGGCAAGAACCATCAACGCCCTGGCTCCCGCTGTGCTGGCCGCAGAAGCCGCCCGGCTGAACGCCTGGCTGGTCCACTACTCGACCGACTATGTGTTTGACGGCAGCGGCGACACGGCATGGCGGGAAGGCGACGCTACCGGCCCGCTCGGGGTCTACGGGAGGACCAAGCTCGCAGGCGAGCAGGCCGTCGCCCGCCACGACCGGCATCTGATCTTTCGTACCAGTTGGGTCTTTGCCGCGCGTGGCAACAATTTTGCCCGGACGATGCTGCGTCTGGCGAACGAGCGCGAACAGATCAAGGTGGTCGCCGACCAGATCGGTGCCCCGACCGGGGCCGAACTGCTGGCGGACGTCACCGCGCATGCCATTCGCCGCGTCTGCCAGCAGCCTGATCTCGCCGGTCTCTACCATCTGGTGGCCGCCGGTGAAACCAGCTGGCATGGATACGCCCGACACGTCATCGAGCGTGCCCGGCAGGCCGGACAGGCCATCCGGGTGGCCCCGGAAGCCATCGTGGCGGTACCGAGCAGCGCCTACCCGGCACCTGCCCCCCGCCCCCTCAACTCGCGACTCGACACCCGCAAGCTGCAGACGGCCTTTGACCTGCGGCTGCCCGACTGGCAGGACGGCGTAGATCGCATGTTGGAGGAAATTCTCGGGCGATGAGGCAGGCGTCATCACCGCGGGAGTCTGAAGCCGCCCGGCCGGTTCGACCGGCACGGGAGCACCCGGCGAGCCCAGCGCAGGTGCCGGGCCACCGGTCCGGCGGTTATTGACAAGGAGTCCGAGTTGCACTGGTGGTTGGCATACATTGCGCTAGGCCTGTTTACCGGTTTCTTCGCCGGCATGCTCGGCATCGGCGGCGGGCTGGTGATGGTCCCGACGCTGACCATGATGTTCGCTGCGCAGGCAGGCGTTCCCGCTCGGCCGAGGTCCTGCATCTGGCGCTCGGCACGTCGATGGCGGCGATCCTGTTCACCTCGCTGGCCAGCCTGCGTGCGCATCACCGGCATGGCGCCGTGCTGTGGCAGATCGTCGCCCAGATCACGCCGGGCATTCTCGCCGGAACGCTTGCTCGGCACCCTGTTCGCCGCGCGCGTCCCGGCCAGGCCGCTGGCCTTGTTTTTCACCGTCTTCGTCTGCCTGGTGGCGGTACAGATGATCCTCAACCTGAAGCCGAAACCGTCGCGCGAGTTGCCCGGCGCCGTCGGCGTGTTTGCCGTCGGCACCGGCATCGGCGCGATTTCCGCGCTGGTCGCCATCGGCGGTGGCTCCCTCACCGTGCCCTTCCTGACCTGGTGCAACGTCCGCGTGCAACATGCCATCGGCACGTCGGCGGCGGTCGGATTTCCCCATCGCCCTGGGCGGCTCGCTCGGTTACATCTTCAACGGCTGGGAGCACACCGGCCTGCCGCCAGGGAGTCTAGGCTACGTCTACCTGCCGGCCCTGCTCTGGCTGGTGCCGTCGAGCATGCTGATCGCTCCGCTTCGGGGCAAGACTGGCGCACCGACTGCCGGTCGCGACGTTGAAGCGCCTCTTTGCCGGGGTGCTGATTCTGCTGGCAGGCAAAGATGCTGTGGAGTCTCTTCGGGTGAACCGCCGCGCGACAATCCTCGCGAACGGTGATCAGCGACCGCGAAAATCCGGCTTGCGCTTTTCGAGGAACGCCGACAGCCCTTCGCGATAGTCTTCGGTATCGAGAAAGGCAAACGAGGCGCGCAGTTCCTGCTCGCTGAGCGGCACATCGTGCTGCAGGCGCCGCACCCATTGCTTGTGCCAGGTGGCGACCAGCGGCGCCCCAGCGCAAATGCGCCGGGCACTCGCATAGGCCTCGGCAACCACTTCGACATCGGCGACGACACGGTTCACCAGGCCCTTGGCCAGGGCCTCGGCGGCGCCGAGAATGCGGCCTTCGAGCAGGATTTCGAACACCGTCGCCGCCCCGGCCAGACGCAACAGACCTTCCATCTCGCCGGGATACATCGAGAAGCCGAGCTTGTTGATCGGCGCTCCGAAGCGTGACGACTCGCCGCAGACGCGCAGATCACATTGCGCGGCGATTTCCAGGCCACCGCCGATGCACGCACCCTGCAGCAGGGCGATCGTCGGGTGGCGACAGTCGAACACCGCCTGCAAGGCAGCGCCAACCTGTGCGTGATACGCCAGCGCACGCTCCAGGGTATCGCGCCGGATGCAGGAACTCCTCGATGTCGCCGCCCGCGGCGAAACGCCTGCTCGCCATCGCCCCGCAGGACGACACAGCGCACCTGCTCGTCGCCAGAAATCTCGCTGCAATACCTCGGCGAGCTTCTGCCACATCGCAAAATCGATGCGCGTTGAGTTTGCCCGGATTGGACAGGGTGACGGTGGCGATGGCGTCCTCGCGGACACAAAGGATGCGCCCGCTCACGCCATCGCCTCCAGCTGCGGCTGACTTCTGGCCACCGCCTGCCGCCCCGCCAGAATGTGATCGTGCATCAGTGGTCTGCGCGCGCGTTGCGTCGCCGGCCCGGATCGCCGCGAGAATCGCCGCGTGTTCCGCCAGAGACTGCTGCAGACCGACCTTCGATGCTCAGGGAAAACAGGCGCGTCAGCTTGAGCACCTTGCGCAGGTCCTGGATCGCCTGCCGCAACCAGCGGTTGCCGGACATTTCCTGGATGCGCAGGTGAAACTCCTGATTCGCCTCGAAGAACCGCTCGATCTGGTTGCTGCTGGCGAAAAACGTCGAGTTGCCGATGAATCGCCTCAAGTTCGGCGATTTGCCCCGGCTTGCGCCCGGTGCGTCGCTTCCAGCGCGCAGCGCCCTTCGAGCATGGCCATGACCGGGAATATTTCGTCCAGATCCTGCTCCGAGATCTCGGTCACGAAACAGCCGCGGCGCGGCCGCAGCGTCACCAGGCCTTCGGCCGCCAGAACCTTGAGGGCTTCCCGCAAGGGCGTCCGGCTGATGCCATAATCGACCGTCAGCAGTTGTTCGTCAATCCGGATTCCCGGCGGCAACTCGTGCGCGAAGATTCGCTGCCGTAGTCGTTCAGCGACTTCCTGGTAGAGGGCAGTCTGGGCGATGCGACTCGGAGCCATCGATCTTTTTCGCTAAGACTGGTTCAGGGTCTCCAAGGGACCTTGCTTTCATAATTATGGATACAGTATTATTCGCGGGGCGGGGTGTCAAGCGTTAAAATCACCGAAACGGCGAGCGCGGCACCCTTGGTCAGTCAGGGCCCCTGCGTCGTCAGGCGGGAGTACCGCCTCAATCCACAGATTTCTTGAAAGGTTCCGTCATGTCCAACGCGAACAATGCTGCACCAAGTGATTCTGCAAGTCTCGATGCCTGGAAAAAGGCTGCCGCCAAGTCGGCGCCGGGCGGGAATGTCGAAGCACTGAACTGGGTCACTCCCGAAGGTATCGTCGTCAAACCCCTGTACACCACGGCAGGATCTCGACGGGCTGCAGTACACCGATACGCTGCCCGGCCTCCCGCCCTTCGTGCGCGGTCCGCAGGCCACGATGTATGCCGTGCGGCCGTGGACCATTCGCCAGTACGCCGGCTTCTCCACGGCCGAGGCCTCGAATGCCTTCTATCGCAAGGCGCTGGCCGCCGGCGGTCAGGGCGTCTCGGTGGCCTTCGACCTGGCCACACACCGCGGCTACGACTCCGATCATCCGCGCGTCACCGGCGACGTCGGCAAGGCCGGCGTGGCGATCGATTCGGTCGAGGACATGAAGATTCTGTTCGACGGCATCCCGCTCGAAAAGATCTCGGTGTCGATGACCATGAACGGTGCCGTGCTGCCGATCCTGGCCGGCTACATCGTTGCTGCCGAAGAGCAGGGCGTGCCGCAGGAGAAACTCTCGGGGACCATCCAGAACGACATCCTCAAGGAGTTCATGGTCCGCAATACCTACATCTACCCGCCGAAACCGTCGATGCGGATCATCTCCGACATCATCGGCTACACCGCGCAGCACATGCCGAAGTTCAACTCGATCTCGATCTCCGGCTATCACATGCAGGAAGCCGGCGCGACGCAGGCGCTGGAACTGGCGTTCACCCTGGCCGATGGTCGCGACTACGTGAAGACGGCCATCGCTTCCGGTCTCGACGTCGACGGTTTTGCCGGCCGGCTCTCGTTCTTCTTTGCCATCGGCATGAACTTCTATCTCGAAGTGGCGAAGCTGCGCGCTGCCCGCCTGCTGTGGTGGAAGATCATGCAGGAATTCTCGCCGAAGAGCCCGAAGTCGATGATGCTGCGCACCCACTGCCAGACCTCCGGCTGGTCGCTGACCGAACAGGATCCCTACAACAACGTCGTGCGGACCACCATCGAGGCGATGGCTGCAGTCTTCGGCGGGACGCAGTCGCTGCATACCAATGCGCTCGATGAAGCCATCGCCCTGCCGACCGAGTTCTCGTCGCGCATCGCCCGCAACACGCAACTGGTCATCCAGGAAGAGACGCACATCACCAACGTCATCGATCCCTGGGCCGGCTCGTACATGATGGAGAAGCTGACGCAGGACCTGGTGGACGAAGCCTGGAAGATCATCGAGGAAGTCGAGAGCATGGGCGGCATGACGCACGCCGTCGAATCCGGCTGGGCCAAGATGAAGATCGAGGGCTGCGCCGCCGACAAGCAGGCACGTATCGATTCCGGCAAGGACGTCATCGTCGGGGTCAACAAGTACAAGCTCGCCAAGGAAGACAGCGCTCGACATTCGCGACATCGACAACAACGCCGTCCGCGACTCGCAGATCGCGCGCCTGAAGAGCGGTCCGCGCCAATCGCGACACCGACAAGGTCAATGCGGCGCTGGCCGACCTGACGCGCTGCGCCGAAACCGGCGAAGGCAATCTGCTCGACCTCACGGTCAGGGCGATGCGCCTGCGCGCCTCGGTGGGCGAAGTCTCGGACGCGATGGAGAAGATCTTCGGCCGTTTCCGTGCCACGCAGCAGACCGTTTCGGGTGTCTATGGCGCGGTCGTCGAAGGCATCGCCAGCTGGGAAAACGCTCAAGGCAGAAATCGTCAGGTTCAACGACGAGGAAGGCCGCCGGCCACGGATCATGATTGCCAAGCTCGGTCAGGACGGTCACGACCGCGGTGCCAAGGTGGTGGCTACCGCCTTTGCCGACCTCGGCTTCGACATCGACGTCGGCCCGCTCTTCCAGACCCCGGAAGAGGCCGCTCGCCTGGCCATCGAGAACGACGTGCACGCGGTCGGCGTATCCTCGCTCGCCGCCGGCCACAAGACGCTGTTGCCGGCGCTGGTGCAGGCGCTCAAGGATCAGGGTGCCGACGACATCATTGTCTTCGCCGGCGGGGTGATTCCGGCGCAGGACTATGACTTCCTGTTCGCGGCCGGCGCCAAGGCCATTTTCGGCCCCGGCACACGCATCGAGGACTCGGCCATGACCGTGCTGGCGGAAATCCGCAAGGCACGTTCGCAGGCAACGGCCTGAACGCGCCGCACTCACGGTAGCGCATGGATATGACCAGTGCCTCCGCCGGCAGCCTGGCGGCTGCCGACCAGCACCTCGTTGACGGCGTCCTGAGCGGTCGCCGCCGGGCGCTGGCCAAGACCATCACCCTCGTCGAGTCGACGCACCAGCGACCACCAGCGGCGTGCGCGACAGGTGTTGACGGCATTGCTGCCGCACACCGGACGGACCATTCGGGTCGGTATCTCGGGCGCTCCCGGTGCCGGCAAATCGACCTTCATCGAGTCGCTCGGGCATGTATCTGATCGACAGGCGGAAAGCGCGTCGCCGTGCTGGCCGTGGACCCCTCGTCGTCGGTTTCCGGAGGTTCGATTCTCGGCGACAAGACGCGCATGGAGTTGCTGTGCCAGCGCGACGAGGCCTTCATCCGACCGAGCCCTTCGGCCGGTTCGCTGGGCGGGGTGGCCGACAAGACGCGTGAAGCGATGCTGGTCTGCGAAGCGGCCGGTTTCGACGTGATCATCGTCGAGACGGTTGGCGTCGGGCAATCCGAAACGACGGTCGCCGGCATGGTCGACGTCTTCGTGTTGCTGCAGTTGCCGAACGCCGGCGATGACCTGCAGGCAATCAAGAAGGGGATCGTCGAAATTGCCGACCTGATCGTCTTCAACAAGGCCGACATCGACGAACGCGCCGCCGCTTTCGCCCGCGGCCAGATGAAAGCGGCGCTGACCATGCTGCGCAGTGCCAGCCCGAACTGGCGGCCGCCGGTACTCACCCTCAGCGCCCTGGCCAAGCGCGGTATCGCTGAATTCTGGGCCGAGATCGAACGCTACCAGAGCACCCTCACGGCCACCGGCGAATTCGACGAGAAGCGCCGTCGGCAAGCCGTGGACTGGATGTGGAACCTGATCGATTCCGGCCTGCGCCGCTATTTCCGTGCCCATCCGGCCGTGCGCTCGGCGCTGCCGGAACTGTCACGCGACGTCGCCGAAGGGCGCACCACGCCCGGTGCGGCAGCGTCGCGACTGCTGGCCTTTCTGAAGCACTGATTGCAGGGATCGGACCGAGATCCTCCGACCTGTTTGAGTAGTTCTGATTGACGCGAACGTTAGGGAGTAGAACTTATGCACGACATCATTCGCCAGCTTGCAGAAAAGCGCGCGGCGGCCTGTCTGGGTGGTGGCCAGAAGCGCATCGACAACCAGCACAGCAAGGGCAAACTGGCTGCCCGCGAGCGCATCGAACTGTTGCTCGACAGTGGCTCTTTCGAAGAGTGGGACATGTTCAAGGAGCACCGCTGCAACGACTTCGGCATGGCCGAGCAGTCGGTACCGGGCGACGGTGTGGTCATCGGCTGCGGCACCATCAACGGCCGGCTGATGTTCGTCTTCTCACAGGATTTCACGGTCTTCGGTGGCTCGCTGTCGGAGGCGCACGCCGAAAAGATCTGCAAGGTCATGGACCATGCGATCAAGGTCGGTGCCCCGGTGATCGGTCTCAACGACTCCGGCGGGGCGCGCATCCAGGAAGGTGTCGCGTCGCTCGCCGGTTACGCCGACGTCTTCCAGCGCAACGTTCTCGCCTCGGGTGTGGTGCCGCAGATTTCGCTGATCATGGGGCCCTGCGCCGGCGGCGCGGTCTATAGCCCGTCGATGACCGACTTCATCTTCATGGTCAAGGACTCGTCGTACATGTTCGTCACCGGCCCGGAAGTGGTCAAGACGGTGACCCACGAAGACGTGACCTCCGAAGAACTCGGCGGCGCGGTCACCCACACCACCAAGTCCGGCGTCGCCGACCTCGCTTTCGAGAACGACGTCGAAGCCTTGATGATGATTCGCCGCTTCATCAGCTTCCTGCCGTCGAACAACCGTGAAAAGCCGCCACGCCTGCCCTCGCAGGATCCCGCCGACCGCCTCGACTTCTCGCTCGACACACTGGTCCCGGACAACGCCGAACAAGCCGTACAACATCAAGGAACTGATCATCAAGGTCGCCGACGATGGCGACTTCTTCGAACTGCAGCGCGAATACGCCAAGAACATCGTCATTGGCTTTGCGCGCATGGATGGTTCGACGGTGGGCATCGTCGCCAACCAGCCGCTGGTCCTGGCCGGCTGCCTGGACATCAAGAGTTCGATCAAGGCTGCCCGCTTCGTCCGCTACTGCGACGCCTTCAACATCCCGGTGGTGACCTTCGTCGACGTTCCCGGTTTCATGCCCGGGACCGCGCAGGAGTACGGCGGGATCATCAAGCATGGCGCCAAGCTGCTCTATGCCTACGCCGAGTGTACGGTACCCAAGATCACCGTGATCACCCGCAAGGCCTATGGCGGTGCCTACGACGTGATGGCTTCGAAGCATCTGCGCGGCGATGTGAACTTCGCCTGGCCGTCGGCCGAGATCGCGGTGATGGGTCCAAAAGGCGCGGTCGAGATCATCTTCCGCGAGGAAAAGAACGACCCGGCCAAGCTGGCGGCGCGCGAAGCCGAATACAAGGCCAAGTTTGCCAACCCCTTCGTGGCCGGTGCGCGCGGCTTCATCGACGACGTGATCATGCCCAACGAGACTCGCAAGCGCATCTGCCGCTCTCTCGCGATGTTGCGCAACAAGCAACTGGAAAACCCGTGGCGCAAGCACGGCAACATTCCGCTTTGATACCACGGGGAGAAATAAGAGATGTTCAAGAAAATTCTGATCGCCAACCGCGGCGAGATTGCCTGCCGGGTCATGAAGACCGCCAAGAAAATGGGCATCAAGACGGTCGCGGTCTATTCCGAAGCAGACAAGGATTCGATGCACGTGCTGACCGCCGACGAGGGAGTATGCATCGGCCCGGCGGCCTCCAAGGAATCGTATCTGGTGATCGACAAGATCATCGCCGCCTGCAAGCAGACCGGTGCCGAAGCGGTACACCCGGGCTACGGCTTCCTTTCCGAGAACGAGGAGTTCTCGCGCCGCCTCGAAGACGAAGGCATCATCTTCATCGGGCCGAAGCACTATTCGGTCGCGGCGATGGGCGACAAGATCGCTTCCAAGAAGCTGGCCATGGAAGCCCGGGTCAACACCATTCCCGGCTACAACGCCGAGATCACCGATTCCGCGCAGGCCGTGGAAATCGCCAAGGGGATCGGTTACCCGGTGATGATCAAGGCCTCGGCGGGTGGCGGCGGCAAGGGACTGCGCGTCGCCTTCAACGACAAGGAAGCCTTCGAGGGCTTCGAAGCCTGCCGCAACGAAGCGCGCAACAGTTTCGGCGACGATCGCGTGTTCATCGAGAAGTTTGTCGAAGGACCGCACCACATCGAGATCCAGGTCATCGCCGACTCCTTCGGCAATACCGTCTACCTGCTCGAACGCGAGTGTTCGATCCAGCGGCGGCACCAGAAAGTCCTCGAAGAAGCGCCCTCGCCGTTCATCGACGACAGCATCCGCAAGGCCATGGGTGAACAGGCGGTGGCGCTGGCCAAGGCCGTCAACTACCAGAGCGCGGGCACCGTCGAGTTTGTCGTCGGCTCGGACAAGTCGTTCTACTTCCTCGAAATGAACACCCGTCTGCAGGTCGAGCATCCAGTGACCGAAATGATCACCGGCGTCGACCTCGTCGAATTGATGATTCGCGTGGCCGCCGGCGAGAAGCTGCCGTTCACCCAGGACGACATCAAGCCCAGGGGTTGGGCGATCGAGTGCCGGATCAACGCCGAGGACCCGTTCCGCGGCTTCCTGCCGTCGATCGGCCGGCTGGTCAAGTACCGCCCGCCGGCGACTACCGACGGTGAAGTCCGCGTCGATACCGGCGTCTTCGAAGGCGGCGAAATCTCGATGTACTACGACTCGATGATCGCCAAGCTGATCTGCCACGGCAGCACCCGCGACCAGGCGATCAACCGCATGCGCGACGCGCTCAACGCTTTCGTGATTCGCGGCATCGACTCGAACATACCCTTCCAGGCGGCGCTGATGCAGAACGCGCGCTTCCTGTCGGGCACCTTCACCACCTCGTTCATCGCCGACGAATATCCCAGCGGCTTCGTCGCCGCCGATGTCGTGCACAGCGATCCCGGCCTGCTGGCCGCCGTCGCCGCTTTTGGTCGCCGCCGTTACATCGACCGCGCGGTCAAGGTCAGTGGCCAGATGCCGGGCCACGAGCGCAAGGTCGGCAGCGAGTGGGTGGTCCAGATCGAAGGCAAGGACTACCCGGTCGTCCTGCACCCGATTCCCGGCGGTTACTCGGTCAGCCACGGCACCGACCGTTACGACCTGGTTTCCGACTGGCGTTTCGGTGAACTCGTCTTCCACGGCACCTGCAACGGCGCGCCGCTGTGCATGCAACTCGAACGCATCGGTCTGCTCTATCGGGTGGTCCACTTCGGCAAGCAGGTCAAGGCCACGGTGATGACCGCCAACGCCGCGCGCATGCTGGCGCTGATGCCGAAGAAGGTGCCGCCGGATCTCTCCAGGTTCCTGCTTTCGCCGATGCCGGGCCTGTTGCGGGAAGTCTCGGTGGCGGAAGGCGAAGCCGTCGCCGCCGGCGAGAAACTGGCGGTGATCGAAGCGATGAAGATGGAAAACGTCCTCAAGGCCGAGCGCGACTGCAAGGTCAGGAAGGTCGTCGCCAAGGCCGGCGAAAGCCTGTCGGTCGATCAGGTGATCATCGAGTTCGAATAAGCCCGGGCCGGCAGATCCAGCGCTGCCCAAGCAGCCCGCCACCCGGCGGGCTTTTTTATGCCTGGCACGGCGGGCCATCTCCCGCCCAAACGGCACTCAGACGGTTCGCCCGCCCAGCCTGACCGCTTCCTGACGCGCTCTTCGCGCCGCCTCTTCATCACTCGCCGCGTCGATGACCTGCATCACTTCGTCCAGATCGGCGGTTTTTTCCACCAGCGGGACGTGCCCGTCGAGTACGCTCTCCGGGTGCAGCGTGCCGGCCTCGTAGCGCAACCAGATTTCCCGGCCATAATTGCTCGACAGCAGGTCCGGCGCAAACTGGCCGAAGTAGGCCTTGAGGTTGTCGACGTCACGCTCAAGAATACGCCGGGCGTTGTTGTTGGCCGCCGCGTCCATCGCCTGCGGCAGGTCGATGATCACCGGCCCTTCGCTGTCCACCAGCACATTGTATTCGGACAGGTCGCCGTGCACGATTCCGGCGCAGAGCATGCGCACCACCTGGCGAATCAGGATCGCGTGAAACTGACGGGCAAGCGCTTCGCTGAGCAGCACATCGTTGAGCCGCGGCGCCGGTTCGCCGGCGGCATCGGTCAACAGTTCCATCAGCAGCACGCCCGCGTGGAAGTTGTACGGCGTCGGCACCCGCACACCGGCCGCTGCAAGGCGATACAAGGCGTCGACCTCGGCGCTCTGCCAGGCGGACTCCTGCTCCTGCCGGCCGTAGCGCGAGCCCTTGGCCATCGCCCGCGCCTGCCGGCTGTTCCTGGTCTTGCGGCCTTCGGTGTAATCGACGGCCTGCCGGAAGCTGCGCTGCTGGGCCTCCTTGTAGACCTTGGCGCAGCGCAACTCGTCGCCACACTGGACGACATAGACCATCGCCTCCTTGCCGCTCATGAGTTGGCGAAGCACCGCGTCGACCAGACCGTCGGTGACCAGAGGCAATAATCTGCTCGGGGTTTTCATGATCGAGCCGGGTACTCGCGGCCGGAGCCGGCGCGCATCGCGCCCAGTGGACCGTTCTTGCGGGTGAGGGGACTTCCTGATTGCATGGACACATCCTGCTGGGTTGGTGAGGGAGAAAAAACAGTATGGCGCAGTTGAGAAGACCAGCGCTGTACGGCCTGGCGCTGCTCCCGGTGCGAGATCAAGGAGAACTTACCCTTCGCGAATGGCGGCAATGCTGCTGCCTGCCCGGCGCCACCTGCGGTCGGCCCACACTCTGCTCATCGACGCAACACGAAAACCCATGGGAGCCTCTCTGTAAAGGCCCGGACTGCTGCATCTTCGCCACAGCGGAATCATTGTCCGGTTCGACCGTGATCGTGTTATAGATACAGGATACCACTTGGCAACTTGGAGACATGGACAGCGTTATCGAAGCCATCATCGCCGGACAACCGGATGAAGCTCTAATCCGCTTGTGGGTCAAGGCCGAAGCAACGGTTGAGCGGCATTATGGAGCTAACGGTCATTGCAGTTGCCGCCGCCCCGGATGATGAAAGAAGATGCGGGTTGGGAAGCGGCGGGTAGAGGTCGCGCAACATTTTGGCGGCTCGACCCCGCAAGCTAACGTGACCCGCTGAACCGACTCGTACCCCGGATTGCTGCCATCGAGCGCACACATTACAAGGGCCGTTGGCGACCTGTCGCCTTCAGGCAATTTCGGTTCTGGCACCCACCGCCTCCCGCGTTCAAGTTTATGGCGAAAGGAGACGGTATGGAACTGGTTCCGATCCACAAGCGGGTCATTGGGCTGGATATTCATCAGGCCCAGGTCACGGCGTGCGCGATCATCGAGGAATCGGGCGGCGAGACACGACTCGAGCAGCGGCAATTTGGCGCGTTCAAACGGGACCGGCGGGAGCTGGCGGTCTGGGCGGCGGCGCTTGATCCGGACGAAGTCGTCATGGAAAGCACGGGCATCTACTGGAAGAGTCCGTATGCGGCGCTGGAGGCGGTCGGTATCCGGGCGACGGTGGTCAATGCCCGTCATGTCAAGCAGGTGCCGGGACGCAAGACGGATGTCGGAGATGCCCAGTGGCTGGCCACCCTGGCGCGAGCCGGTCTGCTCCGAGGGTCTTTCGTGCCGCCGGCCCAACTGCGCGAACTGCGTCTGATCGCCCGGCAACGGCAGAAGCTCGTCGGGCTGCTCTCGTCCGAGAAGAACCGCATGCACAAAGTGCTGACCGATGCCGGCATCCGTCTGGGCGTGGTGGTCAGCGATATCCATGGTCAGTCGGCACGCGCGATGATCAAGGGGATTCTCCGGGGGCAGGCTCCGCATGAGGTTCTTCAACGCGCCAGTCGACGTCTCAAAGCCAGCCGCGAGGAATTGCACGATGCCCTGCAGGGCGAATTGACCGCGAGTCACGTGTTCGTTCTTGACGAACTATTGCGGCATATCGAGGAACTCGAAGCGCGCATCGCCCGTTTCGACGCCCGCCTGCTCGCCGAATTGGCGAGCGAGCACAATGCGCTCGCCCTGCTGCAAACCTTACCTGGCGTCGATCTCATCGGCGCCGCCATGCTGCTCGTCGAGATCGGCAGCGACATGAGCGTCTTCGGCACCTCGGACCGCCTAGCCTCCTGGGTTGGCCTCTGTCCGGGCAACAACGAGTCGGCCGGGAAGCGCAAATCGGGACGCGTCCGCAAGGGCAATCCCTACGTCCGCCGACTCCTCTGTGAGTTCGCTCACGCCGCCAGCCGCACCAAATCGGCGTTCCAGGCCAAGTTCCAGTCGTTGATCGTTCGTCGTGGTCACAAACGCGCCATCGTCGCTTTGGCTCACAAAATGTTGCGCACCATTTTTTTCATGCTCAAGCGTGGCGAACATTACCGGGATTCCGCCACCAACTATGAGCAGCTCTCCGTGCAGCGCAACGCCTCTCGCTGGATCAAGGCGCTAACTCGCTTCGGCTTCATCCCCGCAGCCGCTTGATTCACGACAACCGATCTCCATGACCGCTCGCGGTCAGGTACTCGCGCGCTTGGAGACTGGGTTCTTTCACATTAAAACCCCATGACCAAAATCAACGAGTTACGCAAGCCACACTGGTCTGGCCCTTGCCGTCAGAGGTCCGAACCGGGTCGCAACCCGCGTCCGCTCATGCCATCGACACGATGATGGCTGGTTTCGTCGTCTTTTTGAGCCGTTGGCACCACCCATGGGCGCTGTAAGTGCATGATTCAATGAGTTGGGGTGGCTGCTCCATAATGCCGCGGTTGAGGGAGCGAAACAAGCCAGTATCTGGCAAACGCGCCATCCGCAACGGACAACACTAACTGTCCAATTTCACGACTGGCTGGAAGATCCCCACCCCGACTTCAGGAAAGCTATTGCACAAGATCCTCTGGCCCTCTTCGAAGCTCTGGACTGCTTGATCCTGACTCCCCCGAAAAGCGCAGGTGCCAGTAACTGAACGAATAACTTCTCAGCCCGTGCTCCTTGCAGTACGCAGTTTGTGTGCCCCCGCTCGCCCGCCAGGCGTCAACATGCCTTCGCCAGCGTGCTTCCAGTTACCCTCCTTTGGCCATCTCTTCCTCCTGTCGAAAACCGGGAGGTTGCTCCACCTATCGGCTCTTTTATAGGTGGATCGGCTGAACGCTTACTTCTCGACCACGCCAGCACCATGTCGCAAGCCATCAGTGCCCGGCGGGCGCGGCCGATTTCCAGGTGGCCGAAGTGCCCCACTATGCCGAGTCCCGGACTATGCCGAGTCGCTCCACCGAGATAGCCCGTTGGCGCCCAGAACAAGGCCCCGGACCGGCGCGGCGAGCGGTTTACCCGGCATAGTCGGCGCCCCTTCAAAGCGCCTTGAGGAAAGCGAGCAAGGCATCGTCCGGTTTGTAGACGCCAGGGCATCCCTCATGGGGTGTGGTCTTGGCGAGGATCTTCTCCCGCATCGCCAGATCGGCCTCCAGGTAAATGTGGGTGGTTTCGACCGACTCATGGCCCAGCCAGAGCGCAATCACCGTTGTATCGACGCCGGCCTGCAACAACTCCATGGCGGCCGTATGCCGCAACGTATGCGGCGATACATGCTTCGTTCGCAGCGATGGGCAGCCCTCACGGGCGGTGGCGACGTGCTGCGCCAGCAGATACTGGACCCCATCGTTACTCAATCGGCCACCACGGCGATTGGGGAAGAGGATTTGCCCTTCCCCGAGCGCGAGTTCCTTCAGCCAGGCTTGCAGAACGGCCGCTGTTTGTTTGGTGAGCGGAACGCAGCGTTCCTTGCGCCCCTTGCCCAGCACATGGACATGGGCACCGGCGCCAAGATGGGTATCCTCGCGGGTCAGCGCGGTCAACTCAGACGAGCGCAGGCCGGTCTGCACCGCCAGGAGCAGCCAGGCGTGGTCGCGGCGGCCCGACCAAGTGCTCTGGTCGGGGGCGACGAGGATCGCGTCGACTTCCGGCCGCGACAAGTAATGCACCTGCTCATGAGCGCAGCGTTGGGCGGGAATCGCGAGCACGCGCTGGATTTGCTCGGCGTGCTCGGGCAACTCGAAGGCGGCATAACCGAAGAAGGAACGGATGGCGGTGAGCCGCAGGTTGCGGCTGCGCGCCCCGATCCCCCGCTGCGCCTGCAGGTCCTCGAGAAAAGCGCTGATCAGCGGCGCATCAAGCGCTTCCCAGGCGAGCTGGGACGGCTCTTTGCCGAGACGGGATTTTGCAAACTGGAGCAGTAAGCGAAAGGTGTCGCGATAAGAACGGATCGTATGGGGGCTCGCTTGCCGCTGCTGCATCAGGCGTTGGGTGAAGAAGCGGGTCAGCTGTCGCGGCCAATCTGAAACCGGTTCAAACCTGACGACATGAAACTGGATTTTCTTCCGGGTTGGTCGGTTTCGCATCTGGGGTCTTCTTCGCTGTTTGGGTGTTCTTCGGTGTTCTTCCGGGATCGTGTATTAGCCGGGGTTGCGACTTGGCGAGAGACACGAGATGGGGAAGACGGAGAAGCGGACGTGCCTGAACTGCGGCGAGCCATTCACGGCTGACGCGCGCAACGCGCGACACCAGCGTTACTGCACGGCGGTGGCGTGCAAGGCAACCAGCAAGCGGGCCAGCCAAGCGAACTGGCTGGCCAAGCCGGAGAACCGGGACTACCACCGGGGACCGGAATCGGTGGCCCGGGTCAAGGCGTGGCGGGCAGCCCATCCCGGGTACAGCCGACGAACGCGGTTGCCGCCGGAGCCGGTACAAGACGACTGGATCACGGCGGCCGCTGCCGCAATCACCCCACCGCCAGCGTCAGAACCGACGCCGCCCGCACTGCCGGCGCAGACATCTTGTAACGCTCCGGCGGCACCGTTACAAGATCTCTTGAATGCGCAACCCATTGTTCTCGTGGGGCTAATTGCCCACATCTGGGGCAGTGCGTTACAAGAGGACATCGCCTCGGCCCTGTCGCGCTTGCTACAACTCGGGCTCGACATCCGAGGAGGAAACCATGAGTACGACCAAGCGGGTCTTGAACCCGGAACGCCTGCGCCAAGTGCCCGAGCATTTCAGCTGGCTCGACCACCGCCTGGTGCGGGAGCACACCATCGAGAAGGCTGACGTCTGTGCCTGGGCGCTGTATCTGTTTCTCGTCACCGCCGCCGATGCCCATGGCTTGAGCTATTACAGCGACGCGAGCCTGTCCCGGCGCCTGAAGCTGGACCTGCGACGGCTGGCCCAGGCCCGCCGGGAGCTCATCGCCCTCGACCTGATCGCCTACGACCCGCCGCTCACCCAAGTGCTCAGCCTGCCCGAGTCGGTGCCCGTTGCCGCCCGCATCGAGCGTCTGCATGCCATTCTTGGAGGGCGTCCATGATCGACTACGCGACCTGGGCCGCCATTGGCGATGGCGTTGCGAAACACCTGACTGCCGCCCAACTCGCGGTTTCGCTGGGCCTCGACGTCAAGACCGTACGCCACTGGATCGGACGCCCCTACGCGCCGCGGCAAGCGGTCCGCCGATCGAGCAAGCTCGATCCCTTCAAGGGCCGCATCGTCGGCTGGCTCGACGCCCATCCGCTGTCGGCGCAGCAAGTCTTTCAGCGGCTGTGCGACAACGGTTACGGCGGCGGCATCAGCATCGTCAAGGATTATGTGCGGGCCATCCGCCCGCGTCCGCGGGAAGCCTTTCTGACGCTCGCCTTTGCTCCGGGCGAGGCCGCCCAGGTCGACTGTCCCCTATGCCGAGCTCGGCATAGCCCCCAGTCCACCTGGGCCTGTTCGCCGGGCAGCGTCGAGAGCCGCAGGTACGCTTCGGCCTTCGGTCGCGGCCGGTGCAAGGCAACCAGATAACGAAAGTGATCGGGACGGCCGGGATAGCCGCGTTCCTTGACCATGACGTACAGCCGGCTGGCGGTCAGGGTCGGAAACTGCGCCAGGGTCTCGCGGACGAAGGGCAGATAGGGGTCGATGCGGGAAGCGCGAAGCGCGATACCGGCGCGTGGCAGACCCGCCTGTGTCAGTACACGCAGGACAGTGCCATGATCCTAAATTCCTCTGTTAACCCGCGGCAAGTGCGAGACTTGGGGGAGCCACAGGCGTAGGAGGAGATGCTTTCGGTCTAGCTTTCGGTCTAGCGTTGATGATTTTGTCGACGATGTAGCGGACAAGCGCCGGCCAGCGGCCAGCTTTTGGCAACTGAGGCGCACTTGCCAGAACATGGTCAGGACCCTTGCGGACATTGACGATCATCGCCTTGATTTGGTCCCCCGCCGCATGGGAGAGCGTGAGCAGCAAGCGAGACTGGCCGGCGTGCTCGGTCAGGCGGCCCACCCCGGCGAGCAACATCGGGCGACTGGTGATCGCTTCCAGGCGTGTCTTCGGATGCGCCAGGCGAACATACCAACTCCACCAGTTGTAGATCAGCGCCACCGCTCGCGCCGAGAGGTTGCAGCGCTCCAGGTCCTGCGTGGTGTAGCCGCCCCAGCCCCATTGATTTTTCAGTTCGTCGAAGCCATTTTCACAATCGGCCCGATCCCGATACAACTGGCCCATGGCTTCTGTCGAGTAGTCCGCGTTCGTGACCAGGACGGCGTATTCCCAGAGTTTGGCCCTCTCCGAATGGTCGAGGAACTGCAACTCGGGCTGGGTGCTCTCGTTGCTCGCTTCGGCGACCAGGCTGGACTTGACGCGTCGCCGTAGCACCACAACACGCCGCGCGCGAGTCCAGCCCGCCAATTGGAGTTCGGCTTCCACCGCGTCAAAACCCTGGCCGACACCCTGCCAGTCGCTGCGCCGCCAGAGCCGCTCGATCAGGCGCTTGACCCCAGCCGTTTGCTTGAGCTTGAAGAGATAGCGCTGCCCTATCTCTTCCATCTCGGCCATCATGCCTTCATTGCCGAAGGCGATGTCGCCGCGCACCAGGACGGGACGTTCCTCAACAGCGAGTCGTTCGAGCAGCAGGCGTAGCCGGGGCCGGCTATATTTCCCGGCAATGGCTTTGCCGCCTTGCACTTCCACATCAAGCACCAAACGCAGATTGCCGATCCAGTAGGTGTGCAGTGTATGACTGGGCCGTCCCGGTTTCGTGGGGTTGTATCCGACCTCGGCGCCCGCCTGGTGGCCGTAGAGCAATTTGATGGTCGTGTCGACGTCGAGAATCCAGGGCGTACGGAGCGCTTCGCGGCTGCTCTCCGAAAGCGCCGTGTCCATCCATGCCGTACTCTTTGCCAGTTGCGCCGCCCGGGCAGCACGCGCTTCGCCGCGGCACGGCTTGGCTTGGTTCGGCGCCAGATGCGCCAGGGCGCGGCGCAGACTTTCATCGCTGATGATCTTGTTCATGCCGAGAATCTGCGGCGCGACCTCGTCGCCGCGTAGCCCGGTCACATGCGCATAGCGCCGCTGGCCATCCAGTATCGACAACATCCAGGTGCCGAGAACGTCGACCGACTCGGGTGCGTTGGAGCTGGTGTAGGCCATCGGACACCCCCCCAGCCAACGGGTGAATAGGCCCGAGACTTCGAGGAATTCGGCAAAGAACGGCAACTGCCCCAGGGCCGTGGCACTTCCCCCTTCGTCCCAGCGAACGTGGAATCGCCCACCAAGCGTCGCCACACGCATCTCCAGCGCCGTCTGCTCGATCTCTTGCAAGGCACCATCCACCGCCTTGACCAGCTCTTTTCGCTCGAAATCCAACTCACCCATTGGGTGACCCTCCCGATTCGCCGGAAACCCTCACCAGCACTCAGTTTGCAGCAATTCTTGCTCTTTCAACTGAGGAAAATAGGATGATGGACGCACAGCTGGGTGGCGATGGTGCCGATGCGCCAGCGCTCGGCAGGGTAGTAGCGCAGAATCTGTGCTTGCGTTTCAGGGGAAATGGTCAACTCGGGTTCCTCTTCAATCAGGTGAGATGGCGGATGGAACCCGGCAGCTACCCAGGAAGCCCTGCCTGAGCAAGCCCGAACAGCGCGTACCGCAGAAATGGCAGCGCGCCGCCCGGAGCGTGGCCGGCAACCCTGCTGCCGCCGGTTCCCGGCCCACCGCCGAGTTCGCCGCCAGTAGATCACTTTGTGCCGGTGGCATAGAACCCTGATGCGTCACATTCTGCCGGCGCAGCCGGTAACGGCGGCTTCTTTCGGCATGCTTGAGGCGGCCTCTTCGGCTCTTCTGGTAGCGGTGGCCGGCTTCCTGGACGGAAGCGCGGCGTGCAGCCTGCGCGCAGCCAGCGGCGCAATAGATCTGGCCCCGGTCGCAGCGGCTGAAGACGACGCCTGGGTTCGGCAGCGATGGCACAGGAAGTGTCGGCCGGTGGCTTCCATTGGCGGTTCCCGTCACGCCAATGAGCTATCGACAGGAAGAGGCCGCTCGTGAAATACCCTCCCTGCACCCGTGCCCAGCACGGTGTGGGGCACGGCATCGGTGTCAACTTTGCGGGTTTGGCCGGTGTCGTGCTCGTTCTATGGCATAATTCTATGAATATCAGCAAATTTTGCTTGCAAGGATATGATGAAAGGTACCATGTTATCCGAGAGTGGAAGCCTTGGGCTGGGCCTCGAGCCCGTTGACGATAGTCGGATCGTCGAACCGGAGCGTGTGCTCCGCGCGCGCAAGGTACTGACCTTCGACGCATTCCGAGACAGCACCGTGGAACGTTTGGAACTGGCAGCCGTGAGCAGCACCGGCAGAGTTCGGATTTCCGAGGGTAAGCTCGTCACCACGTTCAGCAATGAAGGGACGCACTGGCTGAGGCTTCCGGTGGGCCGGCCATTCCAAGGCAATGGCTTCAGCGCGCGTCTCCTGGTCAGCGGCTTTGAGTCACTGGACCAGTTGCTCTTCGGCTTCGTGCTCGACGGGACGCTACGCCGCATTACGGTACCCAACCTGTGGCAAGAGCGCTGGGTCGACGTCTCGTTCGGTCTGGCTGACCTGAGCTTCAGAATTCGCAATGGCTGGGAGAGGATCCCAAGCGGCCAACTGAGCGAGCTGCATCTGCATTTTACCGGGCGGTCGAAGACTGGCGTGGTGCACGTAACGATTGAACAGCTCGAGGTGTGGGAAGAGCAAGAGCACGACTTCTACCTCGAAGTCGACGGCCGATCCACCACCTTCTCAGTCTTTCGACAGCAGCCAAACTTCGCTGCACGGCTGAGTCCAATGCGGCCCGAGCTGTTGGCGGCACTCGCTGCCTATTTCGAGCGCTTCCATGCCGGGGCTGATGCACAGGCCGAAGCGTTCATGACCCAAGGCCTTTTGCCATCCTTCAATGCGAGCCTGCCGTGGCCGTTCGACGCCTCGCTACCGCCGGATCTGGCCAAGGAGAATATTTACCGTTGGTCTTGGCACTGCTTGCACGCCGTACCGGTCTTGCTGCAGCGCGCGGAGCGTACCGGCGACGTGGCACCGATCTTCGCCGCGCGCGAGCTCGTGACCTGCTGGCTCGATCGCAGCTACTATCAGGTCGATAGCGACAGCAAATACTGCTGGTACGACCAAGGCACTGGCGATCGGATATTGGCGCTGATCCTGATTTGGGATCGTGGACTCAGACTTGGCTTCGATCAACGCTTCATGACCCGTGTTCTGGAGGCGATCTCGCGACACATGCAGCTGCTCGGCAGTGAAGCCTTCTACGCTTCGGACCAAAAGACGCGCTATAACAATCACTCGGTATTTCAGGACTTTTCGCTGATGCTCGCAGCCCTCGGCGTGCCTGAGCTGGCGGGAGCCCGGCGCTACTTTGAGCTGGCCGTTGCCCGGGTTACCGACCAGGTGGAGCGTTTGCTCGTGGAGGATGGCGACTGCGCCGTGTTGATCGAGAATTCGGTCAAATATCACTTCGGCGTACAATTGCTGGTCGAGTTCGCGGACAACCTGATCCGACTCGGGAAGAGCGAGTCACACATTATGAGGCTCGCGCCTGCCATGCGCCGCTTCGCCGAACTCGCGACCTACCCGGACGGGCGCCTGCCGGGGCTAGGAGATAGCGCGCGCGTCGCGAACAGCGGCGTGCCTGCTAGGGCGATTGAGATCCCGAACGCGTTGCCTGAGCTCACACTTTTGCCCAAGGCCGGGCACGTTTTCGTGCGAGGCCAGCATGACAGGCGAGCCTTCATGCTGACCTTGAACGCTACCTCGCTCGTCGAGACGCATAAACACGAGGACAACCTTTCTTTCACGTTGTTCTTTGACGGCATCGAATGGTTGATCGACCCCGGCTTTCGGTCCTACGAGCCGAGCGACCCAATTTCGAACTACTTGCGTGGAGCCGCCGCGCACAATGCGGTCTCGCTGCTGGGGCTAGCGTATTCACTGGCTCCCGGCGTCGCTCGCTTGCACGCCACCCGCAGCGCGGCCAACTTCGTACTTGAAGGCCAGCACGACGCTTACTCGGAAGCGCGCATCGAGCGGGTCGTGCGCGGGCGTTTCGATACCCTCACCCTGGAATTCGTCGAGCGCGTGCTGCCTAGGGCCAACGGCATCGAGCTAGAGGCGCGCCTGATGCTTCATTGCGGCGATGGCGTGGTAGCGTCGTTGGACGGCGCCGATCTGGTGCTTCGGCACCCGGCCTCGACCTTCGAGTTGCGGCTGGACCTTCCAACTACTCGAACCCTCACCTACCACGGACAATTTCAAGACGGCGAGCCGCGCGGTTTCACCGGCTTAGGCTGGATGGAACATGCTTCGATTACGACCATCGAGTGCGTGCTCGAGCGCGCGGTCGACGCACACTGGAAACTCAGGGCAATCGCTTGCTTAGATGAGCCACTTGCAAAACACGCCCTGCAAGGCTGATTTTTCGCGGCTGGGGGCGAGAGCTGAGGGTGCGGGCGGCCACTTCTGGCATGCTACGGTTATCGAGACCAACATCATAACGCCCGCCCAATGGATACTACCCAACCGCAACGGATCAAGCAACGGTGGTTCGTGATTCAGCACGCGTTGTTGCCGGAGTTGGCGGAGCAATGCGGTTCGCTGACGCCGAAACTGGAGAAGGTGGTTCACACGCTGGAATGGGTACGCATTGAGGAATTCACGGGGACATCGTGGTGCGGGGTGGGACGTCCGCCCTTCGAGCGAGCGTGGCTGGCGAACGGCTTTGTAGCCAAGGCGGTATTGGGGTTGGCGACGACGGTGGGGCTGATAGAACGGCTGACGATCGACCGTGCGTTGCGCCGCATCTGCGGTTTCCCGCGGGGCAAGAGACTGCCTTCCGAAACCACCTTCTCGCGCGCCTTCGACGAGTTTGCCGAAGCCGGCTTGGGCCAACGCGTGCATGAAGCCCTGATCAAGGAACATCTCGGGGATCAACTGATCGGGCATCTCAGTCGTGACGGCACGGCCATCGAAGCCCGCGAATCCCCCGCTCGGAAGGAGACGCCGGCGGCGGAAGCGGCGGCCACAGCCCCATCCGCCCTGTGGTCGGAAGAACAGAGCGCTGCCGAAACGACGGTGCCTGAAACGCCAGCACCGGCCAGAAAACGCGGCCGCCCGCGGCGCGGCGAAATGCGTCCGGCAGCGAAAGCGTCCCCGATCCAGCGCCAACGCGGGCAAACGTTGGCGCAAATGCTCGATCAGATTCCAACGGAGTGTGATCGCGGCACGAAGTGCAATGCCCAAGGCTACAAGAACAGTTGGAGCGGCTACAAGCTGCATCTCGACACCGCCGACTGTGGCGTGCCGATTGCGGCGCTGCTCTCCAGCGCCTCGATGCACGACAGCCTGGCTGCCATTCCCCTGTCGCTGATCAGCGCCGAGCGGGTGACCAACCTCTACGATCTGATGGATGCCGCCTATTGCAGCAGCGAGTTGCGTGACCACAGCCGGAGTCTCGGCCATGTGCCCCTGATCGATCACAATCCACGCCGTGGCACGAAGATCGAATTCTCCCCGGCTGAGGCGATCCGCTATAACGAGCGGACCGCCGCCGAGCGCAGCAACGCGCGGCTCAAGGACGAATTCGGCGGCAAGACCCTCAGAGTCCGGGGCGATACCAAAGTGATGGCCCACCTGATGTTCGGCATCTTGGCGCTGTCCGCTGACCAGTTGATGCGATTACGACAATAACCCCCAGCGTTCCCTCTCCGACCGCTGTGCATTCGTGGAATGCAGGAGAGGGTTCGCACCGAACGATGAAAACCATGTCATCAGGTTAGGGCGTGTCATCAATTGAGCCAGACGATAGAGGCAGCCAAATAAATGGCGCCCAGGAAATTGCGGGCAGTTTTGTCGTAACGGGTGGCGATGGCACGGAACTGCTTGAGCTTGGCGAAAAAATTTTCGATCAGATGGCGAGCCTGGTACAGATGTCTGTCACAGTGGCGCTGGATCAGGTTGGTGCTGCGCGGAGGGATCACGACCTGTTTCCCTGCCTTTTCCAGCGGCTCAACCAGACGCTCCTGTGCGTCATAGGCTTTGTCCGCCAGGACGGCATCAGCCGGGGAGTTCGCCAGCAAGACATCGGCGCCGACGAGATCGTGGGTTTGTCCGGGGGTGAGGTGAAACCCTGTCGGATTGCCCAAGGCATCCAGCGTGGCGAGGATCTTCGTACTCAGTCCGCCGCGGCTACGTCCGATGGCTTGGCATACTCCAGGCACCTTCTTGATGGCTCCGGCACTGTGCTGGTGAGCACGAACGATAGAGGAATCAATCATGACCCACTCGTTGTCCGCATCTTGCGCCAATCGTCTGAATACGCCCTCCCAGACCCCAGACTTGCTCCAGCGAGAGAGCCGGGTGTGCACCACGCGGAAGTCCCCGAAACGCTTGGGCAGGTCGCGCCACGGCATGCCTGTTCGAGTTCGGTACAGCACCGCTTCTACAAACAAGCGGTTGTCTACGGCGGTGACCCCAACGTGCCCAACACGCCCAGGCAACAGATCTTTGATGCGTTCCCATTGGTCGTCTCTCAGTGCGTGCCGCTCTTTCATCGCTTCACCATTCGTCGGTCCGACAGCGCTCAACGCGCATGACCCAGCATAATTTATCTTCCCGTGATGAGCCCACTCGACTTCAACGCCGCCAACCCCATGCGTACCGCCGACTCCGACGAGCCTGAAACCCTGTTCAAGGCTGTCCAGGCGCTGTCCTGCTGGGATGAACGCAGTCTGCACTGGACCGACGTGATCGTCACCGAGTGGGTTGCCGATGCCCTGGCATCGCTAGGCAACCGCGAAGGTTGGGCCGAGTTGCACAGTCTGCTGGAGCGAATCCAGGTCTTCCAGCCCGTCAGCCATCAGCCAGACACGCTGCAGCCTGCCGTCGAAGGCCATTACTACCGCTGGGACGCCATGGCCGACCTCCTGGCTGCCCGCGCCCATCGGCATGACAGCCACGACCCGCAGGCAGTGGCCGCACGCACGCACATGGACAAGCTCAAGCAAGCACTGCACCAGCACGGCCGGAACCTGGCGGTCAGCGACTTGCCGGAATTGCTTGGCCTGCCCAGATCGCGGATCAGTCAATTGCTCTCATTGGCCGAGGCCGCCGGCTTGATCGAACGTATCAAGGAAGGAGGCAAGCGGCGGCTCAATCCGTCCGGAATCTGGAGCTTGCAGGCGGAAGGAGCGGCGGCACGGGATGGTGGCTCGACGAGCGAACACCAGCCCGCCAGCAGCAGCCAGGCGCAGGCCCTAGCACCGCAGCGGTCCAGGGAAGGTCGCGGGGCGAGTTGCTTGTTCGCGAAAGCCGCCTGATGTCCCTCACCGCCACCTTCTACAGCTACAAGGGTGGCGTTGGCCGTACACTGCTGGCGGCGAACATGGCCGTGTTGCTCGCCCGCCATGGTCGGACGCTGCTCTGCGACTTCGACCTTGAAGCACCCGGCCTGCACCGAATCGGTGACCTCGCGCCCTCGCGCCCCAATCAACGCGGACTTTTCGAGTGGCTGTATGACTGGCAGGAGAAGCGGCATTTCGACCAGCCGAACCTGCGCGATCTGGATCGGCTGGCCACTGCCATCCTACCTGCAGAAAAGCAGGAGCGCCTGTTCATCCTGCCCGCGCATGGCACCCGCGCCAACGCCGCCAAACTGTACCAGAGCATCGACTGGCCGCATTTTCTCGCCGACAACCCGGACCTGGGCCTCGGCCTCCTGCGTGATGTACTGCGGCACCTGCGTGAGAAGCACCATTTTCGTTACCTCCTGCTCGACGCCCGCACCGGCATCACCGACATCGGCGGTTTTCTCGCCGCCCTGTTACCCGACGTCACCGTCCTCGTCGGCAACTACGGCGCGCAGAATACCGGCGGCTTGAAGGGCGTCTGGGAAGGGCTCAAGTCGCACGCCGACGACGCACGGCGCGGCAACGGAGGACTACGCCGACCTCTGCAGATCCGGCTCGTGGCCTCGCCAATCCCCGACGAAGGAGCGGACATTCGCAGCCGTCTCAAGCAGATATGGGAGAAGGACTTCGAACTCGCCGCCGGCAGCCTGATCGAAATCCCCGAACGCAGCGACCTGCGCCGCACCGAAGCGCTCCTGACACTCAACGAAAGCGATTCCCCGATCGTCGGCAAATACCACGAATTGGCGTGCGCACTGCTCACCATCGAAAGCGACATCGAAGACGACAATGCTGCCGAAGCGCTGGCCGTCAGGCAGCGTCGCGACCTCTTCGATCCCGCCGATCCGCGCCTGCGCACCGCGCAGGGCAAGGGCTTCGAAGAGCGCGTCGCCGACCTGTTGCGCATGCTCGGCTACCGCGTCGAAGCCGAGCAGACGCTGGACGGCAACCGGGTGGACCTCGTCGCCACGCTCAAGCAGGGCCTCGACGAAACCGCCTACCTCGTCGAATGCAAGGACCACAAGGACGCCGTCGGCACCGCTGTCGTCGATACGCTCGACAGCTGGTTGCGCCGACCCAGGGCCGTCGCCCTGCAGGCCAGGGGAATGATCGTCGGCCGCCGCTTCAGCCCACAGGCGCTCGAAGCCGCCAAGGGTTGCGGCATCCGCTGCTTCACGCCCGAAGACCTCGAACGTGCGTTGCTCGATTTCTCACCCTACCTCAACCGCCTGATCGCCGACTTCGCGCACAGCGCGCTGGCGCAGTACTACGTGCCGCAGCAGATACAGACTGAAAAGGACGAACAAACCGTCGACCTCCTCACCTACGCGCTGGCCTGGGCCGGCGGCGAGGGCAACCGCCTGTGGGTGCTGCTGGGCGACTATGGCACCGGCAAGACAGCGTTCACCCGACGCTTCGCCTACGAACTGGCGCAACAGGCGCTGGGAAGGAGCAGCGCCGAAGTCCCGCTGCCGCTGCTGATCAATCTGCGCGACTTTCCCAACAAGACCAGCCTCGGTGACCTCCTGCACGAACACTGGCATCGGCAGACCGGCGAGCGCCGCGACCCGGCAATCTTCCTGCACCTGCAGGCACGTGGCCGGCTCATCCTGCTCCTCGACAGCTTCGACGAAATGGGCATCAGCCAGGCACACCGCAACGTCGTCGAGCAATTCCGCATGCTCGCCCAGCCCACCGGCAGCGGCGGCGACAACAACCGCGCCAACCGCGTGCTGCTCACCTGCCGCGAACAGTTTTTCCGCGAGCAGGGCGAAGCGCTGCAGGCTGTCCGCGGCCAGACCGATCGACTGGCAGCCCTCGAACAGGCAGCGCGCGGCTTCGACGGCGCGATCGACCTGCTGCCACGCTTTTCCGACGGGCAAATCCGCGAGTACCTGCACAAGCGACTCGGCGCCGACGCAGGCCGGCGGGCGTGGACCGCGATCGACCGGCTCTACAACCTCAAGAGCCTGGCCGACCGCCCGCAATTGCTGGAAATGATCATCGAATCGCTACCCGACCTGCTGCGTGAGGGGCAGACGGTGTCGCCGGGGGCGCTCTACCTGCGCTACACCAATCGCTGGCTGGAGGACCCGGCCATTCGTCCAGCCGACCGGCAAAGCAGTAGCACAGAACTGCGCGGGGTTCTCGAAGCACTGGCGGTGGAACTCTGGCGCCGCGACGGCCAGCGCATCCACCACGCCGACCTCTACCAGTTGATCAGTCAGCGTGGTGAGTTGCGCGGCCGCCACGACCCGATCGTTCTCGACGTCGAACTGCGCACCGCGGCTTTTCTCTCGCGCACGCCGGACGGCTACTACGGCTTTTCTCACCGCAGCTTCCTTGAATTCTTCTACGCCCGCGCGCTGCTGCAGGCTCTGCACGCGGCAGCCAGCCCGCAAGCGGCAGCGCTGGCACTCGGCGGGCTATTGGCCGCGCCGCGCCCCAGCCGCGAACTTGCCGAATTCTTCGCCGACCTGCTCGCGGCGTCGCCACCGCTACCCGAGCGTTCCTTCATCGAACAAGCCGTCACTCGGATTCTTGCCGATCCGAGCGCGGCACCGACTACACGCCGCAACGCCTACCTGCTGAGCTACTGGGTCAGCCGCAGGCAAGCCGACGAAGACGTGGCGACCGCACACAGCGCGTGGCTGCCGCAAGCACCGCAACGCCTCGAACTCGCCGGTTGCCGCTGCAACGATCTGGCTCTACCGAGTGCGTTGCTCGCTGACGCCAATCTCGCCGACAGCACCTGGGACCGCAGTGACTTGAGCGACGCCGATCTGCGCGGCGCTGGCGCGGGGGGCGCAAGCTTCACCGCTTGCCGGCTGAGAAACGTCACTTTGGCCGCCGCCCGGATCGAAGGCACTTGCTTCAACGACGCCGACGCCGACGGCGCCGATCTGACCGGCGCCAGAGCGGCCGGATCGCAATGGATCGCTGCGCGGCTGACCGGCGCCCGGCTCACCGATGCCGACTTCTCGGGAGCCGACCTGCGCGGCGCAAGACTGGCGGGCTGCCGCGGCGTTCCCGAACTCGCCGGGGCGCGGCTCGAAGGCGCGACCGCGCCGGGTGCCAAGCATCCGGATCTGCCGCGCATGCCAGCCACCACCCTTGTACGCTTCGCGCCATGGCTACACCAAGGCCACAACACCGGCATCAGCAGCGTTGTCTATTCCCCCGACGGCAGCCGACTGCTCTCCGGCAGCCACGACAACACTCTGCGGCTCTGGGACATCGAGACTGGGCAGGAAATCCGTGCTTTCGCTGGCCATCAGGCATCGGTTTCGAGCGTCGCCTTTTCTCCTGATGGCACCCGCATGCTCTCCGGTAGCTATGACCGTACGCTGCGCCTCTGGGACGCAGCATCGGGGCATCAAATCCGCGTTTTTTCAGGCCATCGTTATGCCGTGTGGAGCGTGGCCTTTTCTCCCGACGGCCGCAGCCTGCTCTCCGGCAGCCTCGACCACACGATGCGCCTCTGGAACGCCAAATCTGGGCAAGAAATTCGGGTTTTCGACGGCCATAAGAGTCGTGTGTCAAGCGTTGCCTTTTCTCCCAATGGTCGCCACCTGCTCTCCGGGGGCGAGGACCGAGCGTTGCGCCTATGGGATGAGAAATCAGGCCGGGAAATTCGCGCGTTCCTCGGCCATCAGGGTTCAATATGGAGCGTCGCCTTTTCGCCCGATGGCCGCCGCATCCTCTCCGGAAGTGCCGACAAGACTCTACGCCTCTGGGACGTCGAATCGGGCCAGGAAATCCGAGCATTCTCCGGCCATCAAGCTCCAGTGTGGAGCGTCGCATTTTCACCAGATGGCCACCGTCTGCTCTCAGGCAGCCATGACAGTACGGTCCGACTATGGGATCCCGACTCTGGTCAGGAAATCCGCATTTTCTCAACCCCAAGCCCCAAAGACGCTCAGGTTCCGGCCTTGGGCATTGCCTTTTCTCCAGACGGTCGTAGCATCCTATCGGGCGATATCCTTGGTACGCTACGTATATGGGATGCCGAATCTGGACAGGAGGTCCAAACTTTCTCCGCTAAACAGCTTATGGTTTTGAGCGTCGCGTTTTCGCCCGATGGCAGCCGCCTGCTCTCCGGTAGTCTCGACAATGCGCTGCACCTCTGGGATGCCAAATCGGGAATGAAAGTCCGTAGTTTTTTTGGGCTTTCAACTCCAGTATCAAGCGTAGCTTTCTCTCCAGATGGCCAGCACGTGCTTTCCGGAAGCGACAAGATGCGTCTTTGGGGCACGGAGTCTGGTCGTGAAACTCTTGCCTTCGCGGGTCTTCAAGCACCAGTATCGAGCGTTGCCTTTTCGCCCGATGGCCGCTGGCTACTCTCCGGCAGCAACGAAAATACGTTACGGCTTTGGGATGCGGAATCCGGTCGTGAAATCCGCACGTTCAGTGGCCATCAAGCTCCAGTATTGAGCGTCGCATTTTCACGCGATGGCTGCCGCCTGCTCTCCGGCAGCAACGACAATACGCTCCGTCTCTGGGATACGGAGTCGGGCAAAGAAATCCGCACCCTCATTGGCCACCAATCGTCGGTATCGAGCGTCGCTTTTTCGCCTGACGACCGCCACTTACTCTCCGGCAGCGCTGACAATACCCTGCGGCTCTGGGATGCCGAGTCGGGCCACGCAATCCGGGATTTCGCCGGCCACCAGGCTTGGGTGAGAAGCGTCGCCTTTTCTCCCGATGGCCGTCGTCTTCTCTCCGGCAGCGGCGACAATACGCTGCGCCTTTGGGATGTGGCATCGGGGAAGCAAATCCGCGCGCTCACCGGACATCAGGCGATAGTGTTCAGCATCGCATTTTCTCCCGATGGCAGCCTTCTGCTCTCAGGCAGTGCCGATAATACCATACGCCTCTGGGACGCAGAATCCGGCCGGCAATTGCGCTGGTGCTGGGCCAACGGCGACCAATGGTTCACGCTCGACATGGCTTCTTTCCAGCCAATGGCGCGTTTCGCCGACCTCCAGAAACCCATGCTCCGCGGTCATGGTCCGGTCCCGCTGGCCTTCGTCGAGCCCATCGATCACATTCCACCGGCCCCGTGGATTCCCCGCCACTGGCTCGCCGACGACCTGCCGGAATTGTGGTTTCCCGAATCCTGAAGCTCGTGCGCGTCCTGGCCAGCCCGCCCTAGCGCATGTCCCTGGCGAGTTCCTCGAGCGCATCGGTGAACTCGAGCATCCACTCCAGGGCCTCGATCTGGTATCGGTTGACGATGTCCATGTCGAGTCCGCAGCCCGTTGCCAGCGTCTCGATCGACATTTGCTCACCGTTCTCGCAGGCGAGCGCCAGTTCGTAATAAGGGGCGTAGCTGCCGCGGCGAAAGAGCAGCGCCTGGCTCACCTCCGGCGACAGGGCGAACTTCTCCAGCGCATAAGGCATGGGCATGCCGAAGAGCTTGTCGATCATCGACAGCACGCCGACGACGAAAAGCTGGCTGCACGCCTTCGCCGGCAGCCGCCCGGCGGCGGCCAGTTCCATGAAGCGACCGCGGACCAGTGCGGTTTCGCGCCAGGCGTATTCCATCGGGTGCCGGTCTTCGGCGCGCTGGCTGGAAAAGAGCAGCAGCGTCACCCAGCGGTAGAGTTCGTCGTAGCCAAGGTAGGCGATGCCCTGCTTGAGGTCGCTGATCGGCGTGCGCAGGCGCATCGCCGGCGAGTTGACGACGCGCAACAGGCGCAGGACCAGCGTCGGGTCGATCCAGGCCCTTTCCGCCAGCACGGCAGCGCTGGCCTGCGCGCGGATGGCGTTGAGCAATTCCATCGCCGCCGCCTTGTAGGGAGGCAGATCGATGTCTACCGGCGCCTCCTCGCTGCAGCGGATGAAATCGCCGTGGAAATGCGTGAAGCGGATTTGCCGGCACGCCTGGTACATCTCCATGAAAGCGATGTTCATCGCCAGCAACGGCTGTTGCTGGCGATGGGTGGCCAGCCGCCGCTGCACGTCGAGGAGTTCAGGCGGCGCCATCCGGCCGACGTCCACGGTGACATAATCCGCCAGCAGCCCGGCCTTTTCGTCGCCGTCGAGCAGTTCGTGGGCGCAGGCCAGCGCGAAGCCCATGGCGCGCAGGCGCTGCATGCCGTCGGCCAGCGTGCCCGGCGATCCGGGACGGCCTTCCTCGTGCCAGGCAATCTGCAACACGACGTTCTGCCGCGGCAGGCTGTGCAGCGCCGGATGTTCGACAATGCCGCTCCCCACCGGCAGGAATACCCGACGTTGCGCCAGCAGCGCTTCCAGCCTGGCCTGCGCGAACTGCCGCAACAGGACATCCTCGAACAGCTTGCGCGAGGGAACTTGCCACGGGCAGGCACGCAAGGCACGGTGCACGTCGACGCTCAGCTCGTGCGCGACCACACGTTGCCCGCGGTCGAGTATCGGCCGGTGGCACAGGTACGTCTGGCCGGCGTCCGCAGCCGCGACCGCCGCCGCGACCGCCGCCGGCCGCACCTCGGCCAGCTTGTTCGCTGCCCTGGGGCGGAAAAGGGACAGCAGGGCTTTGAACATCGGTTTCCCCTTGTTGGTGCCTCGTGCTCGTCGCCGGCCGGGACGCATCCCCGCCGGCCGTTCGATCCGCGCGGCACGACCGACAACGGTGGGCTATTGCTGCTCGTCCACCTGCTGGGCGAGGAGGCGCTGCATCAGCGCGAAAAAGCGGTCGTAGAAGGGCCCGGCGGGAATCGTTTCGCTGGCCACCTTGACCAGCGAATCCTCGCTCGGCGTCAGCGGGATCGACACAGAGCCGAGCGCACTGACGCCGACGCTGGCCGAATTCGAACTCTTCTTGAGCGCATAGCGGTCCTGGATGGCGCTGACATAGGCCGTGGCCAGCTTGCCCTGGCTGCCCTCCGGGGCGCAGACGACGTTGAACGCGATCTGGACATGCACCTCGCCATCGGGCTGAAAATGCTTGCTGGCGGCAATGGCGTCGGGCCTGACCGTGGTCAGCAGGTAGCCCTGGCTGAGCAGCGCACGCCGCGCGGCCTCGCAGGTCGCATCGACGCCGGCGTCGAACAGGCGCGAGAAGGTCTCACCGGCTTCGAAGCGTTCGTTCTGGTAGACCGCCACCCGGCTGCCCGGCGTGCTGCCGCAGGCGGCCAGCAGGCCGAGCAAGACCGCGGCCAGCAGCGGGGGCGCGCCGATGCACGCCCTGCCCCGCCAGATCTTCCGCTCCCGCATGCCGTCCGCCAGACCCGACGTCAATGCGCCTGGTCCCAGTTGGTGCCGACACCGACGTCGACCACCAACGGCACGCGCAGGCGGGTCAGTTCGGTCATCAGACGCGGCAGTTCGCTGCGCACGCGCGCCAGTTCGTCGTCGGGGACTTCGAGCACGAGTTCGTCATGCACCTGCATCAGCAGGCGCGTCCGCAGTGACTCGGCGTCGAGCCAGCCCTGCACGACGATCATCGCCGACTTGATCAGGTCGGCCGCCGAACCCTGCATCGGCGCGTTGATTGCCGCCCGTTCGGCGCCCTGGCGACGCGCGGCCTGGCTCGAACGAATCTCGGGAAGCCACAGGCGACGGCCGAAAACGGTTTCGACATGGCCCTGGGTCCTGGCCGTCTCGCGCGTTCTTGCCATGTAGCCGGCAACGCCGGGGTAGCGCGCGAAATAGCGCTCGATGTAGGCTTGCGCCGCGCCGCGTTCGAGATCGAGTTGCCGCGCCAGGCCGAATGCGCTCATGCCGTAGATCAGGCCGAAGTTGATGACCTTGGCGACGCGCCGTTGATCGGGGCCAACCTCTGCCGGCTGAACGCCGAAGATCTCCGCCGCCGTCGCCCGGTGCACGTCCTCGCCCTGCGCGAAGGCTTCGAGCAGGCGCGCGTCCTCGGAGAGGTGGGCCATGATGCGCAGCTCGATCTGCGAGTAGTCCGCCGAGACGATGCTGCTGCCCGGCGGGGCGATGAACGCCGCGCGAATGCGCCGCCCTTCGGCGGTGCGCACCGGAATGTTCTGCAGGTTGGGATCGCTCGACGCCAGCCGGCCGGTCACCGCCACGGCCTGCGCATAGCTGGTATGCACGCGGCCGGTGCCGGGGTTCACCATTTTCGGCAGCTTGTCGGTATAGGTCCCCTTGAGCTTGGAAAGCTGCCGGGATTCGAGCAGGATCTTCGGCAGCGGATAGTCGAGCGCGAGTTCGGAGAGCACTTCCTCGTCGGTCGAGGGCGTCCCCGAGGGGGTCTTCTTTTTCACCGGCATGCCGAGCTTGTCGAACAGGATCTCGGCCAGTTGCTTCGGCGAGTTCACGTTGAACGGCTGCCCGGCCGCCGCGTGCGCGCGTGCTTCGAGTTCGAGCAGGCGCTTGCCGATTTCGTGGCTCTGCTGCGTCAGCAACTGCGCATCGATCAGCACACCGGTACGTTCCATGCGAAAAAGGATGTCGCGCACGGGGATTTCGATGTCCTCGTAGATACGGCTGAGACCGGCATCGGCGGCGATCTGCGGATAAAGCCGCTGCTGCAGGCGCAGACAGAGATCGGCGTCTTCGGCGGCGTACTCGGACGCCTGCTCGATCGCCACCTGGTCGAAGCCGATCTGGCCGGCACCCTTGCCGCACAGCGCCTCGTAGGGAATCGTCGCCAGCCCGAGATGGCGGGTCGCGAGTTGTCCCAGGTCATGTCCGCGCACGCCGTCCTTGCCGGATTCGAGGACATACGATTGCAGCAGGGTGTCGTGCCGCACGCCGGCCAGATGAATGCCGTGATTGGCCAGCACATGCTGGTCGTACTTCAGGTTCTGGCCGATCTTGGCGTGCGCCGCCGATTCCAGCCACGGCTTCAGCAGCGCCAGCACTTCATCGCGCGGCAGTTGCGGCGGCGCGCCCGGATAGGTGTGGGCGAGCGGCAGGTAGGCCGCCTCGCCGGGCGCGACCGCCAGCGACACACCGACGAGGCGCGCGGCGAAGGGGTCGAGGCTGGTGGTCTCGGTATCGAGCGCGGTCAGCGGACAGCGGCCGATCTTCTCCAGCCAGAGGTCGAGCATCGGTCGGTCAAGGATCGTTGCGTAGGCCGCTCGATGCGCGTCGTCGGCAGGCTGGTCGGCCGGCCCGCTGCCGATCGTCGCGGGAGAGGCCGCCGCCGGTGGCACCGCACCGCCCGCGTCACCCCCCTGCACTTCCCTGAGCCACGAACGCATCTCGTAATGCGCGAAGATTTCGATCAGACGCTGACGGTCGCGCGGGCGCGGCTGCAGATCGGTGGGCGCGTACGGCAGTTCGAGGTCGCGGCGGACGGTCACCAGGCGTCGCGCCAGCGGCAGGAAGTCGAGGGCGCGGCGCAGATTCTGCCCGACCACGCCACCGATGTCGGCGGCGGCGGCGATCACCCCGTCGAGAGAACCATACTGCGCGAGCCACTTGACGGCCGTCTTGGCGCCGACCTTGTCGACGCCGGGAACGTTGTCGACGGCGTCGCCGATCAGCGCCAGGTAATCGACGATACGCTCCGCCGGCACGCCGAACTTGCCGAGCACGCCGGCTTCGTCGAGCACCTCGTTGCTCATCGTGTTGATCAGGCTGACGTGCGGGCCGACCAGTTGCGCGAGATCCTTGTCGCCGGTCGACACCACCACCTGCACGCCCTGCGCCGCCGCCTGCGTCGTCAGCGTACCGATCACGTCGTCCGCCTCGACGCCGTCGCACATCAGCAGCGGCCAGCCGAGGGCCACGATGGCCGCGTGCAGGGGTTCGATCTGACGCACCATGTCCTCGGGCATCGGTGGGCGATTGGCCTTGTACTGCGGGTACCAGTCGTCACGAAAGGTCCGCCCCTTGGCGTCGAAGACGCAGCCCTTGTAGTCGATTCCCGACGCCTGGTAATCGCTTTCCAGTCGCCGCAGCATGTTCAGCACGCCATGGATCGCGCCGGTGGGCTCGTTCTGCGAGGTACGCAGGTCGGGCATGGCATGGAAGGCGCGGTAGAGGTAAGACGATCCGTCGACCAGCAGCAGGGTGGGCATAGGCGAGCAACACAGTTTTGACCGAGGGGAGGACCTTCCTGCCAGACCGCGACAGCGGCGGTCGAGCGCGGCGGGTGCTTCGTGTCCTGACGCCTATTATCGCAGAGTTCGCCAGGCCACCGCGTCGCCGTCGCGCCTTCGGGCAAGGGCAGCTCCTCAATCTGTACTACAATCGGCACTGACAGGTGAGATGCTCACTGATCGACCAATCACCCGGAAAACTGCTCATGCGCCGCCTTCAAGCCCTCCGCTCCGCCCTCGTACTCCTGGCCCTCGCTGCCGCGCCTGCCGTCGGCCAGCAGCGGTCGGATCTGCAGCCCTTGCCGGCGGTGCCGCCGCCACCGCCGGAGATGGCGCCCTTCGACGCGTCGCTGGAACCCGAGGTGACGATCACGAAGCGCGAAGGGGATACCGTCGAGGAGCACCGGATCAACGGCAAGCTGTACCGCATCAAGGTCACGCCCGAACACGGCGTTCCCTACTACCTGACCGACCGACAAGGCGACGGCAACTTCACTCAGGAAACGATGGGCACGCCCGACGTCAGCGTGCCGACCTGGGTCATCGGCACCTTCTGAACCCCAACCTTGCTGATGCCTTCTCGCCTGTCTGCCGGTCGCGCCGGTTCGCCATGTCGGTGTTCACCGAACTGAGCGCGGCGCAGGCGAGCGCCTGGCTGGAGGACTATGCGCTGGGCAATCTGGTGACGCTCACGGGTATTGCCGAAGGCGTGCAGAACTCGAACTTCTTTCTCGACACGACGCTGGGTCAGTACGTGCTGACGATTTTCGAGCAGCAACCCGGCGCGCAGCTTCCCTTCCACCTGCAACTGCTGGCGCACCTGTCCGCGCGTGAAATTCCCTGCCCGGCGCCGGTCGCCAACCGTCGCCACGAATACCTCGGCCAGCTCGCCGGCAAGCCCGCGGCGATCGTCAGCCGCCTGCCCGGAAGTTCCCGGAGCCTGCCGGAGATCAGCCACTGCGAGGCGATCGGCAGCATGCTGGCGCGGCTGCACCTCGCCGCAGAATCGTATCCCGAACCCCTCGCGCATCAGCGCCATACCGGCTGGTGCGCGCAGGTCGCCGCGCAGCTCGAACCCTGCCTCGAAGACGACGACGCCCGCCTGCTGCGCAACGAGCTCCGCCATCAGCAACGCTACCGGCCGGCGGACCTGCCACGCGGCGTAATCCACGCCGATCTGTTTCGCGACAACGTCCTGTTCGTGGGCGATCAAGTCAGCGGCCTGCTCGACTTCTATTTTGCCGGCGTCGACGACCTGCTGTTCGATCTGGCGGTCACGGTCAACGACTGGTGCACCACCGCCGACGGAGTGCTTGACGCGCAGCGCAGCGCCGCGCTGCTGGCCGCCTACGATCACTGCCGCCCGCTCCTGGCCGCCGAGCGGCGCGCCTGGCCGACGATGCTGCGTGCGGCGGCACTGCGATTCTGGATCTCCCGGCTGCAGGACCATCATCTGCCGCGGCCCGGCAGCCTGGTCATCCGGCGCGACCCCGACGCCTACCGGGCCATCCTGCTGGCCCACATCGCCAGCGACGCCAGCCAGGTGCGGCTTGCCACTTCCCGGCCCGGCGGCTGATCCGCCACCCTGCCCAGACACGAGCATACGCATGGAAAACTTCCCGATCCCCGCCCCCGGCTTCAACGGCGCCAGCCGCCGAACCGAGGTCGACAACGTCTTCAACTGGTTCCGGCAGGGCTGGGCGATCTTCATCGTCAATCCCGGCGCCTGGATAGCGATGATGGTGATCCTGATCGTCATCTACCTGGGCCTGGCGCTCGTCCCCTGGATCGGGCCACTCGCTTCGCATCTGCTGACCCCGGTCCTCGCGGCCGGGATGTTGCTCGCCTGCGAGAGGGCCGCCCGCCAGGAGGAGTTCGCCATCACCGACCTTTTCGCCGGTTTCCAGCACCACACCGGCAGCCTGGTGATGCTCGGCGTGCTGTACATGCTGGGCATGCTGGTCGTCTTCGTGCTGGCTTTCGTCTTCGTCGGCGGTGGCGTCGCCGGCGGCCTGCTGATCGGCAACCCGATCGGTGCCGGTGTCGCCCTCGGTGGCGTATTCCTGGCCGGACTGCTGTGGATGCTGCTGTCGCTGCCGATCGTCATGGCCATCTGGTTTGCGCCGGCGCTGGTGGTCTTCAACCGGCTGCAGCCGGTCGATGCCCTCAAGGCGAGCTTCCATGCCTGCCTCAAGAACACCCTCGTGTTCCTGGTCTACGGCCTGATCAGCCTGGTGCTGTGCTTCTTCGCCGCGCTGCCGCTGGGTCTCGGGTTCCTGGTCCTCGGACCGGTGCTCGCCGGCTCGGTGTATGCTTCCTATCGTGACATCTTCATTGGCGCCTGAGCGACCCTACGACAAACCATGCAAGCACTGACTCTTCCCGCCGCACAAGGCTGGCGCTGGCTGACCGACGGCTTCCGGATCTTCCGCAGGAATCATCTGATGCTGACCTTCCTGGTGGTCAGCTACTGGGTGTTGATGGCCCTGGTGAATGTCATTCCAGTGATCGGCACGATCGCCACGACGCTGTGCATCCCCGCTTTCTCGGTGAGCCTGATGAATGCCTGCCGCAGCATCGAGCGCGGCACGCCACTGGGTCCACAACTGCTGTTTTCCGGCTTTGCCAGCAACCTGCGCGCGCTGCTCACCCTCGGAGCGATCTATCTGGCCGCGGTGGTGGCGATTCTTGGCCTCTCGGCGCTGGCCGACGACGGCGCCCTGATGGCGATGATGCTGGCCGGCCAGAAGCCGGACGCCGAAACCGTCAGCAGCGGCAGCCTGCTGCTGGCGACCGAGATCGCGCTGGTCCTGCTGTGCCCGCTGATCATGGCCTACTGGTACGCGCCGGTCCTTGCCGGGTGGCACGGCCTGTCGCCCGCCAAGGCGCTGTTCTTCAGTTTCGTCGCCTGCCTGCGCAATTGGCGCCCCTTCCTGGTGTACTCCCTGGCCATCGGCGTCGTGGCCACGCTGGTACCGGGCATCGTGCTCGGCATTCTGGCGGCCCTGCTACCCAGCGGTGCCTCGCTGGTGCTGGTGTTGATGATGGTGCTGCTGATCCTGGTGCTCGCCCCGACGCTGTTCGCCAGCTTCTACGTCAGTTATCGCGACGTCTTCGTCAGCGCGGACGACGATGCCTGAGCAACCCGGCGAACGACCGCTGGGAATCTTCGGCGGCACCTTCGACCCGGTTCACTTCGGTCACTTGCGCCTGGCCGAGGAAGCCGCCGACAGTCTCGATCTGGCCGGCATCCGCTGGATTCCGGCCGGCCAGCCGGCGCTGCGCGAGGTCCCGCGGGTGACCGCCGGGCAACGCCTGGAGATGGTGCGCCTGGCCACTGCCGGCAACCCGCGCTTCAGCGTCGATGCGGCAGAAGTCGAAGCGGCCAGGCCAAGCTACAGCGTACCGACGCTCGAACGCCTGCGCCAGGCCGACGTGTGCGGTCGGCAGCGCCCGCTGGTGCTGCTGCTCGGTGCCGACGCCTTCAACGGCCTGCCGAAATGGCACCGCTGGCAAGCGCTGTTCGATCTGGCGCACCTTGCCGTCGCCCATCGCCCCGGCTTCGCCATCGACGCCGGGCAGCTGCCCACGTCGCTGGCGCGCTGCTACCACGACCGTTTCTGCGCCAGTCCGGCGCTGCTGACCGAGTCGCCGGCGGGACGCATCGTCACCTTTGCGATGACGCAACTCGCCATCTCGGCGACACGGATTCGCGCCCTCCTGGCCAGTGGCGGCAGTGCGCGCTACCTGCTGCCCGACACGGTGCTCACCTATATTCGCCAGCATGGCCTTTACCCGGAGTACTGAAGCCACAATGAAGATTCCCCAACTGGAAAAGCTCGTCGTCGACGCCCTCGAAGACATCAAGGGCCACGACATCGAGGTGATCAACACCAGCCGCCTGACCTCGCTTTTCGACCGCATGGTCATCGCCTGCGGCGAATCGAACCGGCAGGTCAAGTCTCTGGCCCGCAACGTCCAGGACAAGGTGCGCGCCGCCGGTGCGCCGGTCCTTTCGTGCGAAGGCGAGGAGGTCGGCGAATGGATTCTGGTCGACCTCGGCGACATCATCGTGCATGTCATGCAGCCGGCGGTACGCAGTTATTACAATCTCGAAGAGTTGTGGGGCGGCAAGGGACCCGTGCGCGTGCGCCGGCTCCCCGCTGCGGCCCAGGATGCGACAGCGGGCCAGGGATGAAACTGGCCATTCTCGCCGTCGGTCACAAGCCGCCCGCCTGGGTGGCGCAGGGCTGCGCCGAGTACCAGAAGCGCATGCCGCGCGAACTGCCCCTGTCGATCGTCGAAGTCAAGCCGGAAAGCCGCGGCTCGAAGAACCGCGAACAGTTGCTGGCTGCCGAGAAGGTGCGCCTCGTGGCCGCGCTGCAAGGCTATGCGCGCATGGTGGTGCTCGACGAGCGCGGCGCCGACCTGCCGACCCTGAAGCTGGCCGAGCGCCTCGCAGCCTGGATGCGCGCCGGCGGCGATACCGCGTTCGTCATCGGCGGTGCCGACGGCATCGACGCGGCCCTCAAGCTGCAGGCCGACGACGCGATTCGCCTCTCCAGCCTGACCCTGCCGCACGCCCTGGCGCGGCTGATCCTCTGCGAGCAGTTGTATCGCGCGATCAGCATCGTCCGCCAGCACCCTTACCATCGGGAGGGCTGATGCCGGTCGATCTGCAGCACGCGCGCCTGCATCTGGCCTCGCGCAGCCCACGCCGGCGCGAACTGCTGACCCAGATCGGCGTCGCTTTCGACAGCATCATCTTCCGCAATTCGCCGCGCGAGGACCCGGAACTCGACGAAACGCCACTGCCCGACGAGGACCCGGTGGGCTACGTGCAACGCATTGCGCGCAACAAGGCGGAACACGGCCGCCGCATCGCCGGCTGGCGAAAATTGCTGCCGCAACCGGTGCTGGCTGCCGACACCATCCTCGAAGTCGGCGGTCGGCTGGTCGGCAAACCGCTCGACACCGGCGACGCCGAGCGCATCCTGCAGACCTTGTCCGGCAACACCCACCGGGTTCTCACCGCCGTGGCGGTGGCCGCCGCCGGACGCCTCGAACTCGCCGTCTCGATCAGCGAGGTGCGCTTTCGCCCTCTCGATGCACACGAGATCACCCGTTACGTCGCCAGCGGCGAACCGATGGACAAGGCCGGCGCCTACGCCATACAGGGGCGCGCCGGGATGTTCGTCGCGCATCTCGCCGGCAGCTACAGCGGCGTCATGGGCCTGCCGCTGTGCGAAACGGCACAGTTGTTGAAGCGCTTCGGGTATCGTCTGTAACCTCGGCCGACGCTCAGGAACACCGCCCATGGCCAGCCCGCACAGCGAACCCAGCGACATCGGGACGCGCGTGTTTGCCGAGCAGATCGCCATGGTCTATCGGCTGACGCCACACACGCTGGCCATGTCGTTGCTCGGCTCGACGCTGATCCTGGTGGTCCTCTGGACCTCGGCGCCACGCACCATGCTGATCGCCTGGTACCTGCTGCACCATCTCGTCACGCTGGCCCGCTGTCTGCTGATCCGCGCCTATCGGCGAGCGAAGCCGGCGCCGACGGCGGCTCGGCTCTGGGCCCGGCGATTCATCGTCGGCACCAGCGCCGCCGGACTGATCTGGGCGGGCTGTGGCACCGTGCTGTTCCCGGGCCCGGGAGATCCGGCGCAGTTCTTCGTCGGCATGTATCTGGTCGGTGTCGCCGCCACCGGCATGTTTACCCTCGCTGCCCATTTCCGCTCGTTCCTGCCGCTGGGCGGCCTGACCCTGGTGCCGATGGGCCTGTGGCTGCTGGCTTCCGGCGTCCCCGGCCTGCAACTGACCGGTGCCACCACCTTCCTGTTCGTCTTCATCGTCTTCTCCAATGCCCGCCGCTTCGAGCGGATGACCATCGATGCCATCCGCCTTCGCCTGGAACTGAGTACAGCCAAGGACGCGGCGGAAGCCGCCAGCGAGGCCAAGTCGCAGTTTCTCGCCAACATGAGCCACGAAATCCGCACGCCGATGAACGGCGTGCTCGGCATCGCCGAACTGTTGCTCGCCACACCGCTCGCGGCGCAACAGCGCAGCCGCCTCGAAACGCTCTATCGCTCCGGCCAGGGCCTGCTGGACGTGATCAACGACATTCTCGACTTCTCGAAGATCGAGGCCGGCAAACTCGAACTGCGGACCGACGACTTCGACCTGCGAGCAATGCTCGCCGAGGTCATCGATGCCTTTGCCACTGCCGCGCACGGCAAGGGTCTGGCGCTGTCCTCGCACCTCGCCGCCGACGTGCCGACCGAGCTGCACGGCGACCAGCCGCGTCTGCGCCAGGTGCTCACCAACCTGATCGGCAACGCCATCAAGTTCACCGACCACGGCAGCGTGGTGGTGTCGGTCGCAAGCCTCGGCGAGCAGCGCCTGCGGTTTTCCGTGCAGGACACGGGCATCGGCCTGCGCGACGAAGACCGGACGCACATCTTCGACGCTTTTTCCCAGGCCGACCTCTCGCACACCCGGCGCCATGGCGGCACCGGTCTGGGGCTGGCGATCTCCAGGCAGATCGTCGGCCTGATGGGCGGCCGCATCGGTGTCGATAGCCAGCAGCAGCAGGGCTCGACATTCTGGTTCGAGGTCGCCTTCACCCCTGCCCGGCAGGCCAGCGCGAACCTCTCTGCCGCGCTCTCCCCGCCGGCGCCGCCGGCGCGTCTGCAGGGACAGGTGCTGCTGGTCGAAGACAACGCGGTGAACCAACTGGTCGCGCAGGCTTTCCTGGAAGCGTTCGGCTTGCAGGTCACCCTTGCCGAGAACGGACTGCAGGCGGTCGAGATGACCGCCGAGCGGCGCTTCGACCTCGTGCTGATGGACTGCCAGATGCCCGAACTCGACGGTTTCGAAGCGACGCTACGCATCCGGGCTCGCGAACGGGCGCTGGGCACCAGCGACAGGGACGCCCTGAAGATCATCGCCCTGACGGCCAACGCCTTCGAAGGGGATCGTGAGCGCTGTTTCAGTACCGGCATGAACGACTTCGTCGCCAAGCCGTTTACCCAGGCCGGACTGCAAGCGGTGCTGCGCCGCTGGCTTTGACGATGCGCGCCGCTGCCGCGCAGGAATCAGGAAGGAAGACGATCAGTGCGGATACTGCTGGTGGAAGACGATGACCTGCTTGGTGACGGCATACGTGCCGGCCTGAAGCTGGCCGACTACGCCGTCGACTGGGTACGTGACGGAGAAGCCGCACGCCTGGCACTGCTCGACCACGCCTATCAGGCCTGCGTTCTCGACCTCGGCCTGCCGAAGCGCGATGGTCTGTGGCTGCTGAAGGACCTGCGCGAACGCGGCAATCCGTTGCCGGTACTGATTCTCACGGCGCGCGACAGCAGCGCCGACAAGATCGCCGGGCTCGACGCCGGCGCCGACGACTACCTGACCAAACCCTTCGATCTGTTCGAACTGCAGGCACGCCTGCGCGCCCTGATTCGCCGCGCCGGCGGCAGCGCCACGCCGCGCCTGGAGCACGCCGGCGTGGTGCTCGAACCGGCCAGCAAGCGGGTCAGCCGGGACGGCCAGCCGGTCACCCTCTCGGCGCGCGAATTCGCCCTGCTGCGCGACCTGCTCAGCCACAAGAACCATATCCGCACACGCGCCCAACTCGAGGAAAGCCTGTATGCCTGGGGCGAGGAAACCGGCAGCAACACCGTCGAGGTATACATCCACCACCTGCGCAAGAAACTCGGTGCCCAGTTCATCCGCACCGTCCGCGGCCTGGGCTACCGCCTGGGCGATCCGGGATGATGCCCGGGACAGAGCCAGAGCCACACGCGCGCAGCCAGTCGCTGCGCTGGCGGCTGCTGCGCGCCGTCTTCGCCACCGCGCTGCTGGTCTGGGGGCTGAACGCGATCCTGAGCTACACCCAGGCCCGGCACGAAGCCGAAGAACTGATAGACGGCCATCTGGCGCAAGCCGCCCGCCTGTTGCTGGCGCTGGTGCGCGACAACGAGAGCCACCTGGAAGACCTGGCAGCGCGCCTGGCGACGGTCCGCAGCCAGGAAAGGCATCGTTACGAGTCACCGCTCGAATTCCAGGTCGGGCGTGCCGACGGTTCGCTGCTCTTGCGCTCGGCGCACGCGCCGGCAAAATCGCTGGCCGCGGCGCCCGGCTACGACGACATGACCCACGCAGGCCACCCCTGGCGTGTCCTGACCATCGCCTCGACCTCTGGAGACTACCGGGTACAGGTCGCACAATCGATCGACCTGCGGGATCACACGGCGCTCGAGGTCGCCCGCCGGACGGTGTTGCCGATCGCGCTGATCTCGCCGGTGCTGCTTTTGCTGCTCTACTACTCGGTGCGGCGCGCGTTGAAGCCGCTCGATGAGCTGGCCGCCGAGGTGGCCTCGCGCTCGCCGGAAAACCTCCGGCCGCTGGCCCAGAACGCGGCCCCCCTAGAAGCCCGGCCGCTGGTTTCGGCGCTCAACCGCCTCTTCGGCCGGCTCGACGACACCCTGGCGAACGAAAGGCGATTCACGGCCGACGCCGCGCACGAGTTGCGTACGCCGCTGGCGGTGGTCAGGATCCAGGCACAGGTCGCGCAACTCAGTCGGAACGCCGATGACCGGCAGCACGCGTTGCAACAGATCCTGCTTGGCGCCGACCGCGCCACCCGCGTGCTCGAACAACTGCTGCGCCTGGCACGCCTCGACCCGCTGGACGGGCTGCCCCATCCCGCCGAAGTCGATCTTGCCGAGCTGGCAGAGCGGGTGCTGAGCGACGCCCGCCACGCCGCCGCTGACCGCTGCATCGCACTGGAACGCAGCGACGACCCCTTGCTGCTCAGTGGAGACGCCGAATTGCTGGCCATCGCGCTGCGCAATCTGCTCGACAACGCGCTGCGCTACACCCCGCCCGCGACGACGATCCGCGTTATTGCCGCGCGACAGGATGGCGAGTTGACGTTCGGCGTCATCGACGACGGCCCCGGCGTCCCGCCCGCGGAACTGCCGCGGCTGGTCGAACGCTTCTATCGCGGCAGCGCGGCGCGGGCCGAAGGCAGCGGCCTCGGGCTGGCCATCGCGCAGCGCGTCGCCGAACTGCACGCCGCCCGTTTCGAACTGGAAAACCTGCCCGGCGGGGGATTCGCCGCGCACCTGCGCTGGCCGCGACCGCCAACAGCCTGAGCCTCAGCGCATCGCCAGGCTGGTCACAGATACTGGCTGAGCAGCAGGGCGGCCAGGAGTACGGCGATGAGGCTCAGCAAGCGCCGCTGCTGGCGCTGCGTGCGTGCCAGGTCAGCCAGCAGCGGCGCGAGATCGGGCGCTTTCGCCTGCGCCAGAGCCTGGTGCACCAGGCGCGGTATCTGCGGCAGGATGCGTGCCCAGTAGGGGGCTTCCTGCTGCACCCCGCGGTGAAAGGCACGGCCGCCGAGTTGCTCGCTCATCCAGCGTTCGAGGAAAGGCTTGGCGGTCTTCCACAGGTCGAGGTTGGGGTCGAGTTGCCGGCCGAGGCCTTCGATGTTGAGCAAGGTCTTCTGCAACATCACCAGCTGCGGCTGGATTTCGACGTTGAAGCGGCGTGAGGTCTGGAACAGGCGCAGCAGCACGCGGCCAAAGGAAATCTCGTGCAGCGGCCGGTCGAAGATCGGTTCGCAGACCGCGCGGATGGCGGCTTCGAACTCGTCGGCCCGCGTCTCGGGTGGCGCCCAGCCGGCTTCGATGTGCGCCGTCGCCACGCGCTTGTAGTCGCGCTGGAAGAAGGCCAGGAAGTTCTGCGCCAGATAATTCTTGTCGGTGTCGGTCAGCGTCCCGACGATGCCGAAGTCGAGCGCGATGTAGCTGCCGTGGTGATCCGGATCGGTGGCGATGAAGATGTTGCCGGGGTGCATGTCGGCGTGAAAGAAGCCGTCGCGAAACACCTGCGTAAAGAAGATCTCGACGCCGGCGCGCGACAGCGCCGGCAGGTCGATGCCGGCAGCGAGCAGTGCCTCGGTCTGGCTGATCGGAACGCCGCGCATGCGCTCCATGACCATCACCGTCGTCGTGCATTGATCCCAATACACCTCGGGCACCTGCAACAGCCGCGAACCGCTGAAATTCCGCCGCAATTGCGAGCAGTTGGCGGCTTCGCGCATCAGGTCGAGTTCGTCGTAGAGGTACTTGGCAAACTCGCCGACGACTTCGCGGGGCTTCAGCCGCTTGCCGTCCGACCAGACTTTCTCGAGCAGGCCGGCGAGGGTCTCGAGCAGCGCCAGGTCGTTGGCGATCACCGCGTGCATTTCCGGGCGCAGGATCTTGACCGCCACTTCCTGGCCGCCGTCTTCAGGTCGCAGCCGGGCGAAATGGACCTGCGCGATCGAGGCACTGGCCACCGGTGTCGAATCGAACTCGGCGAACACCGCGCTCGCCGGCCGGCCATAGGCCTTCTCGATCTGCGCCAGCGCCAGGGCGGGTGAAAATGGCGGCACGCGGTCCTGCAGCCTGGCCAGTTCGTCGGCGATGTCGGGACGCAGGAGGTCGCGACGCGTAGACAGGACCTGGCCGAACTTGACGAAGATCGGCCCCAGCGATTCCAGCGCCAGGCGCAGGCGCACCGCCGGCGGCGCGTCGAAGCGGCGCCGGAAGTGCAGGACCCGCGACACGGCCGCCAGGCGACCGCTGGGCTCGTGCTCGAAGAGCATCTCGTCGAGACCGTAGCGGTGCGCAATACTGAGGATTTTGGCGAGGCGGAATAGTCGCACGGCTGGCAACGGCCTAGTCTTGGGCAAATCGGGGAGTTTACACAGAAACGCGCGTCATCGCGCCGCATCCTTCGCCCCGCGCTCGGTCGTGCATCGTATAATCAGCGGCTTGACCGAATCCTACAGCAGACGCTCCCCGATGAGTTCCGACCTGAAGTCCCACCTCGCCGACCTGATGCGTGCCGCGTTGCTCAGCGTCGCGCCGAACGAGGCCGACACCAGCATCCATATCGAGCGACCCAAACAGGCCTCGCACGGTGATTTTTCGTGCAACCTGGCGATGCAACTGGCGCGTTCGATGCAGCGCAACCCACGGCAACTGGCCCAATTGCTGGTTTCGGAGTTGCCGTATTCGCCCCTGGTCGACAAGACCGACATCGCCGGCGCGGGCTTCATCAACTTCCACCTGCGGCCGGCAGCCAAGCTCGAAGTCGTGCGCGCCGTTCTCGAACAGGGCGAGGCCTTTGGCCGCTCGACGACCGGCGGCAAACGCAAGGTCCTCGTCGAGTTCGTCTCCGCCAACCCGACCGGCCCGCTGCACGTCGGTCACGGTCGTGGCGCCGCCTACGGCGGCAGCCTGTGTACGCTGCTCGCTTTCGCCGGCTGGGACGTGACCAGTGAATACTACGTCAACGACGCCGGCCGGCAGATGGACATCCTGGCGTTGTCGACCTGGCTACGCTATCTGGAGCTGCACCGCCAACCGGATGAACCCCTGCCTTTTCCTGCCAATGCGTACCAGGGCGAATATGTGCGCGAGATGGCCAGACAGATGCTGGCGGCGCATGCCGAGCGCTTCCTGCGGGCGCCCGCCGGCGTCATCGACGGCGTTCCGCCCTTGCCCGACCCCGGCCGCACCGACGCCGCGGCCGCGCAAATCCGTGAAGCGCACCTCGACGCCCTGATCGTCAATGCCAAGCGACTGCTTGGCGAGGAGTGGCAGTATGTGCACGACTTCGTGCTCACCGAGCAGCTCGCGGACTGCCGCAGCGATCTCGAAGAGTCCGGGGTGCATTTCGACGTGTGGTTCTCCGAGCAGTCGCTGTTTGCTACCGGTCTGGTCGCGCGTGGCGTCGAGCGACTGCAGAAGGCCGGCCATCTTTATCTGCAGGACGGCGCCCTGTGGTTCCGGTCGACTGCGTTCGGCGACGAGAAGGATCGCGTCGTCCGCCGCGACAATGGCCTTTATACCTATTTCGCGTCGGACATCGCCTACCACCTCAACAAGTACGAGCGTGGCTTCGAGCGGATGATCAATGTCTGGGGCGCCGACCACCACGGTTACATTCCTCGCATCAAGGGCGCGCTCGGCGCGCTGGGGCTCGATCCGGAAGCTCTGGAGGTGGCGCTGGTGCAGTTTGCCGTGCTCTACCGCTCCGGCTGCAAGGCGCAGATGTCCACCCGATCGGGCGAATTCGTGACCCTGCGCACGCTGCGCGCGGACGTCGGCAACGACGCCTGCCGCTTCTTCTATGTGCTGCGCAAGTCCGACCAGCACCTGGATTTCGACCTCGACCTGGCGAAAAGCCAGTCGAACGACAACCCCGTCTATTACATCCAGTATGCGCACGCCCGCGTGAGTTCGCTGCTGGCACTCTGGGGAGGGGATCTGGCAACCCTCGCCGCAGCGCCGTTCGACCGCCTCGAAGGCGCGCATGAACTGGCCCTGGCGGCCCGGATCGGCGAATTCCCCGCGGTCGTCGAAACCGCCGCCGCGGAATTGGCACCGCACCTGATCGCCTTCTATCTCAAAGACCTGGCCGCCGAATTTCACAGCTACTACAATGCCGAACGCATTCTGGTCGATGATACGGCGCAGAAGGATGCGCGCCTGGCACTGGCGGCTGCGGTCAGGCAGGTGATTCGCAACGGCATGACGATTCTGGGTGTCTCCTGCCCCGAATCGATGTAATCAGAAACAGAGGACTTCCATGAGTCGCGACATGAAACCCCTTAGAACTCCCCCCGCAAGGAAGTCGGGGGGGGGCACATTGTTCGGCCTGTTCATCGGCCTGGTCATCGGCGTCATCGGAGTGGCCGGCGTCGTCTGGTATATCAACAAGGCGCCGCTACCGTTCACCACCACCGGCCAGCAACCCAAGCTGCCGCCACCCGTGGCCAGCAAGCCCCCGACCCCGGCGGCCACCACACCAGAAGTGCCGCCGGTCGCCACGGCGCCGGTGGCGCTCCCTGGCAAGCCGGGCGACCCGATCGGCACCGAGAAGCCACGCTTTGATTTCTACAAGATCCTGCCAGGCAAGGCCGAAGCCATTCCCGACCCCAAACCCGAAGAACCGAAACCGGCCGATGCCAAGCCCGCCGAAGGCAAAATCGTAAACAACAAACATGCCGAGACCAAGCCGGTCGAAACCCGGCCAGGCGAAGCGAAACCGGCCGATGCCAAGGCCGTGGACTCCCGGCCGGTGGAAGCCAAACCGGCGGACAGCAAGGCCGCGGCAGCCAAAACCGTCGAAGGCAAACCCGGCGAGGTGAAGCAGGCGGAGAGCGGCAAGAGCAAGAGCGAAACGCTCAAGGAGCCGATCTATCTGCAGGCCGGTTCGTTCCAGAGCGCCAACGAGGCGGACAACCAGAAGGCGCGACTGGCGATGATGGGTGCCGAGGCGCGGATCCAGCAGGTCATGCTCCAGGACAAGGTGTGGTACCGCGTTCGTCTCGGACCGTATCAGAAACTGGACGACGTCAACCATCTGCGTGCCGACCTCGCCAAGCAGGGCATCGACGCCAACGTGGTCAAGAAAGACTAACCCATTCAGGAGAAGAGTCATGCATCGACGTATCAGCGGATGGTTCGCGGCGCTCACCCTGGCCGCACTGACAGTGGTTCTGCCGGCCCGCGCCGAACTCGTCGTCGGCCGCGATTACGTGCCCATCGTCCCGGCACAGGCCTCCGACACCCCGGCCAAACTCGAGGTGATCGAATTCTTCTCGTACGGCTGTCCGCATTGCAGCGAATTTCACCCGACGGTCAGCAAATGGTCCGCCGCCTTGCCGGGCGATGTGGTCTTCAAGCGCGTGCCGATCTCGTTCGCGCGACCGCAGTGGGCGAGCCTGGCCAGGCTTTATTATGCCCTTGAGGCCACCGGCGATCTGGCCCGGCTCGATGCCGCGGTCTTCGAAGCCCTGCACAAGACGGGCAGCAAGCTTTATGACGACAAGAGCATCATCGACTGGGTGAGCACACAGGGCGTCGATGCCAAGAAATTCAGCGATGCCTACAACTCCTTCGGAGTCGTCAGCAAGGCCAGGCGTGGCGATCAGATGGCGCAGGCGTACAAGATTCAGAGCGTTCCGGCGCTGGCCGTCGACGGCAAGTACCTGATGACCGGCGGCAAGGGTTTTCCGGAGTTGATCGCGCTCACCGACCAGGTGATCGCCAAGGCACGCGGCGAGCGCGGCAAGAAGTGACGCCGCCGCCCGCCCGGTGGGAGTCGGCTGCCGCCTGATGCGGTGACGTTCCACGCCTGCGCGTGCCGACCCCCGTCCTCAAGGTTTTCATCACCGGCGCCTCTTCCGGCATCGGCTGGGCGCTGAGCGAGCACTACGCCGCGCAGGGAGCGCTGGTCGGGCTTTGTGCCCGGCGCGCCGAGCGCTTGCGGAGCCTGTCCGAACGCTGGCCGGGGCAGGTCAATTGCTACCCGCTCGACGTGACCGACGCGGCGGCCCTGTGTGCCGCCGCCGCAGACTTCATCGCCCGCCACGGCGTTCCCGACATCGTGATTGCCAACGCCGGCGTCTCGGCAGGCACGCTGAGCGAGTACCGGGAAGACCTGGCGGCGATCCGCCGGATCATGGACGTCAATTTCTACGGCATGGCGGCCACCTTCTCGCCGTTCATCGGCGCCATGCGTCGCGCCGCCGGTGGTCGCCTGGTGGGAATCGCCTCGCTGGCCGGAATCCGCGGTTTGCCGGGTGCGGAGGCCTACAGCGCTTCGAAGGCGGCGGCGATCAGCTATCTCGAAAGCCTGCGTCTGGAACTACGCGGCTCGGGCGTCAAGGTGGTCACCCTCTGTCCAGGCTACATCCGGACCCCGATGACCGAGTCGAATCCGTTTCCGATGCCTTTCCTGATTCCCGCCGACCTGGCCGCGCGGCGTTTTGCGCGCGTCATCGCCGACGGCAGGAGTTATGCCGTCGTGCCCTGGCAGATGGCACTCGTCGGCAAGCTGTTGCGGCTGCTGCCCAATGCCCTCTACGATCGGCTGTTTGCCGGGGTACCGCGCAAGCCGCGTGGGGTTTCCTGATCAGGAAAGCGACTTTCCCGGACGCCGCCGGCTGTGCAACTCGGCCGCGCGCTCGCCTGCCGCTGCCCTCACCAGTCGATCGCTTGCCCGTCGCGAAAGAAGCCACCGCTCGGACCGTCATCGGGCAGCAGCGCGGCCCAGACGATGCCGCGAGCGCCCTCGTCTGCGCTGCGTGCGGCATCCTTGCCCCCCATGTCAGTGCGGCACCACCCAGGGCAGACCGAGTTGACCTTGATCGGGCTGCCTTCCAGTTCCTTGGCGGTGAGCCGCGTCAGCGCGTTGAGGGCGGCTTTCGACATCCGGTAGCCGGGCCAGCAGCCTCCCATTTCGCTCAGTTGCCCCAGGCTCGACGAAACATTGACGATCCGCCCCCAGGCGTTTTCGCGCATCAGCGGCGTGATCGCCTGAATCAGGCGCAGCGGTGCAAGCGCGTTGCAGGCGTGCGTGGCGGCAACCACATCGGGGTCGACGACGAACACGCTCGCGGCCTGCGGGAGGGCGAAATCCTTCGGTTCGAGCAACACCCCGGCGTTATTGACCAGGATGTCGGCGCGACCGAACTCGCGGCGCAGTCGTGCGGCAAGCGCTGCCACGGCACTCGCGTCGGTGACGTCGGCGACGTGCGGCAGCACGTCGTGGCCCTTCTCGCGCAACTGTCCGGCGGCGTTTTCGATCGCCTCGGCAACGCGTCCGACCATCAGCACCGTGCAGCCGGCGGCCGCAAGCTGGCGTGCCACGGCCAGGCCGATGCCACGGGCGGCTCCTGTGACGACCGCAAGTTTCTGAGCTAGCATCTGTTCCTCCTGTTGTTTGCACCGGAAACCCCCATCATGCAATGGTCTGACGCGCTCGGCAAGACACACGGCCGCTATTCTGGCAGGCCACGGATCGTTTCGCTGGTGCCCAGTATCACCGAACTGCTGGTCGCGCTGGGACTCGCCGAAGCGCTGGTCGGCCGTACCGGCTTCTGCATCCATCCGCGGCAGTTGCTGCGGCGGGTGCCGAAGCTCGGCGGCACCAAGGGATTCGACGCCGACAAACTGCGCGCCCTGGAACCGACGCATGTGATCGTCAACATAGACGAAAACCGCCGTGAGGAAGTCGAAGCCTTGTCCGACTGCGTGCCGCACCTGATCGTGACACACCCGCTGGAAGCGCGCGACAACCTCGACCTCTACCGCCTGCTGGGCGGCGTTTTCGGGCGCGAGGCCGCGGCCGAGGCCCTGTGTGCCGACTTCGAGAACGCATGGCAGGCGCTGCGTGCCGCGACTGAGCTGCTGCCGCGCGAGAAGGTGCTCTACCTGATCTGGCGCGAGCCCTGGCTCGGCGTCGCCCGCGACACCTACATCTCGCGCATGCTGGCCGCCGCCGGCTGGGATACGCTGCCGGTCGACAGCCGGCTGCGCTACCCGGAGATCGATCTGCCGGCGCTGGCGCGCGCGGCGGACATCGTTTTCCTGTCCAGCGAACCTTACCCCTTTCGGGAAAAACACCGGCAACTGCTGGCCACACAACTGCCGGAAGTGCGCTGCGCCCTGATCGACGGCGAGATGGTTTCCTGGTACGGCAGCCGGGCGATCGCCGGACTGGCCTATCTGCGCGCCTTGCGGACCCGCCTTGGGCAACGCTGAGCGCTGCCGGGACGGCCAATCCTCGGGAAATTGACGAGCATCAAGCGCAACCCGGCCGGCGTGACTATACTGGCGTGCTTCGCCAGACGAGGTTTGCCATGACGCGCCCACGCGTTCCCCAACTGATTTGTCCCGCCGGCAGCCTGCCGGCGCTCAAGGCGGCAGTCGACCACGGTGCCGACGCGGTGTACCTCGGCTATCGCAACGACACCAACGCGCGCAATTTTGCCGGCCTGAATTTCGACCACAAGGCGATGGTCGAGGGCATCCGCTACGCGCAGTCGCGACAGCGGCAGGTGTTGATGGCGATCAACACCTTTGCCCAGCCCGGTCGCGCCGCCGACTGGCAGCGCGCGGTCGATGGCGCGGTCGATCTCGGAGTCGACGCGGTGATCCTGGCCGATGTCGGGTTGCTCGACTACGCCAGCCAGCGCCACCCTGCCCTGCGTCTGCATCTCTCGGTGCAGGGATCGGCCACCAGCTACGAAGCGGTCAATTTCGCGCACCGCGAGTTCGGCGTGCGGCGCGCGGTGTTGCCGCGCGTGCTGACGCTGGCCCAGGTCGAAACGGTGATCCGCAACACACCGGTGGAGATCGAGGTGTTCGGATTCGGCAGCCTGTGCGTGATGAACGAGGGCCGCTGCTGGCTGTCCTCGTACGCCACCGGCGAATCGCCGAATACCGTCGGCGCCTGTTCGCCGGCCAGGTACGTGCAGTGGGAAAGATCGCCTGGCCAGATGACGACGCGCCTGAACGGCATCCTCATCGACTGCTTCGGCGATGACGAGCCGGCCGGCTACCCGACGCTGTGCAAGGGTCGCTTCGAGGTCGCGGGAGACACCTACTACGCCCTCGAGGAACCGACCAGCCTCAACGTGCTCGAAATCCTGCCCGAGATTGCGCGCGCCGGCGTCGCGGCGATCAAGGTCGAAGGACGCCAGCGCAGCCCGACCTACGTCGCGCAGGTCACCCGCACCCTGCGCGCCGCGCTCGACGAACTGGCCAGGGACGCGCAGCATTTTCACGTCAAGGCGGCCTGGCAGGCGACGCTGGCCAAGGTCGCCGAGGGCAGCCAGGTCACCCTCGGCGCCTACAGCCGGCCGTGGCGTTGATGGAGAGACCGCGATGAAACTGGCTCTCGGGCCGCTGCTCTACTTCTGGCCGAAAAACGAAGTCTTCGAGTTCTATGCCGAGATGGCACAGAACCCGGCGATCGACATCATCTACCTCGGCGAGGTGGTCTGCTCGCGCCGCCAGCAGATTCGCGTCGCCGACTGGCTGGGACTGGCGCGTGACCTCAGCGACGCCGGCAAGGAGGTAGTCGTTTCGGCGCAGGCCTTGCTCGAATCGGAAGGCGACCTCAAGGCGCTGCGCCGCCTGGCTGACGAACTGACGGAAATTCCCGGCTGCCGGCTCGAAGCCAACGATCTCGGCGCGGTGAACATCGCCGCTGGCCGCCCCTTTGTCGCCGGCCCGCACCTGAACATCTACAACGAAGCGACGCTGGCCACCTTTGCCCGTTATGGCATGTGTCGCTGGCTGCCGCCGCTGGAGGGCGACCGCCGGCTGATCGAAACCCTGCACCGCAGCCGCCCGCAAGGCGTCGACACCGAAGTCTTCGTCTTCGGCAAGCTGCCGCTGGCCTTTTCCGCGCGCTGCTTCACCGCGCGGCACTACAATCTCAACAAGGACGACTGCCAGTTCAAGTGTCTCGATCACCCCGAGGGACTGACCCTGCGCACCCGCGAAGGGCAGCCGTTCCTGACCATCAACGGTATCCAGACGATGTCGGCACAGACCTACAACCTGTTGCCGCAGATACCGGAGTTGCTGGCGATGGGCATCGAGGTCGCGCGCCTCAGTCCGCAGCCGATGGCCATGCCGGCGATCATCGCCGCCTTCGATGCCGCCCGTCGCGGCCAGCGGGTCGACGTCGACAGCTCCGGCTGGGCCAGCGACGGTCTGGCCGACGGCTACTGGTATGCCGATGCCGGCATCGTTTGCCACCAGTCGGGTGCCGCCGCACACCTGCAAGGAACCCTGTGATGAGCTTTTCGATACCCCGTTTCAAACTGCCCGGCGTCCTGTCCACGATCGGCGCCCGCCTGCCGCAATGGCCGCATTCGCTGGCGCTCGCCAGCGCGCTCAATGTCGCGGCGAGGATTGGCCTGCTACCTGACGACAGCCTGGCGCTGCTCGAAGGGCGAAGCTTTCTCGTCGAGGTGCTCGATGCCGGCGGACAAGCGTGCTTCTGCTACCGCGACGGCCTCTTCCGGCCGCTGTTCACCGCCCCCGCGAGCCCCGATCTGTCGTTCCGCGCCAACCTCTCGGCCTTTCTGCAACTGCTCGCCCGCCAGGAAGATCCGGACACGCTGTTCTTCAACCGCGAACTGTCGATCGTCGGCGACACCGAACTCGGCCTGGTGATCAAGAACATGCTCGACGCGATCGAGTGGCCGCAGCTTCCGACGCTGCCGATCTTTCGTCACTGACCCCCGCAAGAGCCGGCGCGAGCCATGCGGCCAGAGCTGCCGGCCAGCCGCGTCCTGGTCGAGGGCATCGCCTGCGCGCTGGGTGCCGGCCTGCTCTGGGGACTGGTATTCGTCGTGCCGCTGATGTTGCCCGACTATCCGCCGGCGATGCTCTCCTGCGGGCGCTATCTCGGTTTCGGGGTCATCGCGCTGCTCCTCGCCGGCACCGACCTGCAGCGCCTGCAACGCCTGCAGCGCCAGGACTGGCGGATGGCTTGCGAACTGGCGCTGGTCGGCAACCTGCTCTACTACCTGTTTCTGGCGGCGGCCATCCAGTTGGCCGACGCCCCGCTGCCGACGATGCTGATCGGTACCCTGCCGATCGTCATCGCCATCGCCGCCAACTTCGGCAGCGAAGCCCTGCCGTGGCGTCGCCTGCTGCCTTCGCTGCTGGTCATCGCGGTCGGCATCGCGCTGGTAAACAGCCATGAAATGGCGCTGCTCGGCACACGGCGCAGCCCCCACGACTACCTGCTCGGGGCGCTGCTGGCGGTCGCCGCGGTACTCGCCTGGACCTGGTACCCGCTGCGCAACTCGCGCTGGCTGCGGCAGCGACCGACCCTCGCTTCCGGCACCTGGGCCGTCGCGCAGGGGCTGGCGACGCTGCCGCTGGCCGCCGTCGGCATGGCCGCCGCGGCTCTCCTGTTCCAGGACCCCGGCGGCTTCGACTACCCGCTCGGCCCGCAGCCGCTGCGTTATGTCGGGCTGATGCTGACCCTGGGACTGTGTGCCTCGTGGCTGGGCACGCTGCTCTGGAACCGCGCCAGCAGGCTGCTGCCGACGGCGCTGACCGGGCAACTGATCGTTTTCGAGACCCTCTCGGCCTTGGCCTACGCCTTCATCTGGCGCGGCGCACTGCCCGGCGGCATGGCGCTGCTCGGTATCGCCCTGCTGGTCAGCGGGGTGATCCTCGGAGTCCGCGCGTTCCGGGCAGGCTGATCGCCGGGCGTCCCGACGGTCGCATCTGCGCGGCCGGCCGATAGAGAAACGAACTGGGGTAAAACCGCCGTAGTGCCTGGTGTTCACGTCGCCAACAGCACCCCATTGACGTCTTTCAGCGTCCCGACACGCAGCAGGTCGCGGACCAGCCAGTGCGCGAGTTGCTCATTGCTGTGATTCAGGTAACGGGCGTTGACGCTCTGGCAGAAACTCAGGCTGGCGAGGAAAGCGGGGAGATCGGCGCGTGCCAGTTGCCGCCTTTCGAGCAGGGCAAAGGCGACAATGACCTTGAGCGCATGCCGGGCCAGCAACTCGACATCCTGTTCGAATGCCGCGAGGCGCCGGTAAGCGCGCTCGAAGGCATCCTCGACCTCGACGAAGGGTGCGCCGTGGCCCGGGATCACCACCTCGACCGGCAGCCGGGCGAGCACGTCGAGCGTCTCACGCGCCGCCTTCAGGCCGCCGGCATCCTCGGGGTGACCCAGCAGTTCCGAGAAGATGACGCCGAAGCCGTTGCGCCACAGGGCGTCGCCGGAGATCAGCAGACGCCGCTCGGGGTTGTGAAAGGCGAGCGCGTCCATGTCGTGGCCGGGAACCGCGATGGCCTGCCATTCGAGACCGCCGAGTTCGACCTGGTCGCCGGCGGCAATCGATTCGTCATGGCGAAAACGCGCCGCCGACTGGCCCAGTGGCGAGAGCAGCAGCGCCTCTTCGTCCCACTCGGCAATCGTCGCGTCGATGCCTGCGGGGACGACGACACGACAGCCGAAGGCCTCGGTCACCGCCGCGTTGCCGCCGATGTGGTCTGAATGCGAGTGGGTGTTGAGCAGCCGTGTCAGGCGACGGCCGGCCAGCGCATGTTCGAGCAGGGCGACCGTCTGGCTGGCATGGCTGACGTAACCGCTGTCGATCAGCGCCGCCTGCTCGCCTTCGAGAAACAGGATGTTGTTCGACGACAACCAGCCGCGTTCGAAAACCAGCAGGTTAGCGGGAAGCATCAGGCTTTTTCGGGGAATCGCCGTCGGGGAATTCGCCCCAGATCCGCAGCGGGCGCTGTTCCTCGGCGACGATCCCCTGCGTGACCAGCGACACCGGCAGCGGCGGACGACCGCAGCCGAGGCAATAACCCGAATCCGGGTCGGGCATGCAGATGCCGACGCAAAGATATTCTTCTTCGGAATCGCTCATGGTCAACGCTCGCAATCGCCACGGAAATCACCGCCCGCGGCACACCCGAGCGGATCGTGCTCGACGCGGCGGCGCTCGACCGCCAACAGAACCCGCAGCCTTTGCGCATCGGAGGCTCGGCTCCAGTCCGCGATCTCTTCGATCGTCCGGAAGCAGCCCAGGCACAAGCCGGTCTGCGCATCCATGCGGCAGACATTGATGCACGGTGAAACGACCATCGAGCTCATGAGTGGTCTCCCGAATGCACGACACGCGCACGCGCGCGGCCCTCTGCAGGCATCAGCATCCGGCACCGCGCCGGGCAAGCAGGGCACGCGCCGCTTTCGACGCCGGTTCGCGGCCGAGGTAGCCGGCGATGAACTGGCCTGCGGCCAGCAATTGTTCCATGTCGACTCCGGTTTCGATGTCCAGCCCCTGCAGTAGATAGACCACGTCTTCGGTGGCCACGTTACCGGTCGCCCCGGCGGCGTAGGGGCAGCCCCCGAGGCCGGCGATCGAACTGTCGAAGACCGCCATGCCGAGTTCGAGCGAGGCGTAGATGTTGGCGATGGCCATCCCGTAGGTGTCATGGTAATGCCCGGCGAGTCTGTCGATCGGCAGCAACGCCGCGCAGGCTTCGATCATCCGCTGTACCGATGCCGGCGTACCGGCGCCGATGGTATCGCCGAGCGAGACCTCGTAGCAACCCATTTCGAACAGCTGCCGCGCCACCCGCGCCGTCTTCGCCGGATCGACCGCGCCTTCGTACGGACAGGCCACGCCACACGATACATAGCCGCGCACCCTGATCTCCAGGGCGCTGGCGGCGTCGAGCACGGCGGCAAAGCGCTTCAGGCTCTCGGCGATGCTGCAGTTGATGTTCTTCTGCGAGAAGGTCTCCGAGGCCGCGGCGAAGATCGCCACTTCCTGCGCGCCGGCTTCGAGCGCCGCGTCAAAGCCCTTGAGGTTCGGCGTCAAGACCGGATAGGAAACCTGCGACCGACGCCGCGGGCTGGCCAGCACCGCCCGCAGAACCTCGGCATTGTCGGCCATCTGCGGCACCCACTTCGACGACACGAAGGACGTGGTTTCGATCGCCGACAAGCCGGCGGCAGCCAGCCGTTCGATCAGTTCGATCTTGATCGCCGCGGGAACGAGCTGCCGCTCGTTCTGCAGGCCGTCACGCGGCCCGACCTCGACCAGCTTCACCCGCTGCGGCAGGCTCATGGCTCGCCCTCGCCATCGACGAAATCGACCAGTTCTGCACCGTCGGCGACCTGGTCGCCGGCCGCGTAGCGGAAAGCCCGCACCCGGCCGTTCTTCGGCGCGGTGATCGTGTGCTCCATCTTCATCGCTTCGAGAATCAGCAGCGGCGCGCCCTTGTCCACCTTCTGCCCGGCCGTCGCGAGCAGGGCGATGACCTTGCCGGGCATCGGCGCGGTCAGACCGCCGCCCTGCGTGCCGCCGGCTGCGACCAGGTGCAGCGGATCGTCGCGAAGGATGACGTAGTTGCTGCCGTTGAGGAACACGTGCCGCTTCTGTTCGTTTTTCTCGGTCACCGCGACGACGCTGGCGATCAGGCGGCGATCGTCGAGTTCGACGGCCAGTTGCCCGGCGAACTGGCCACTGTCGATGATCCGGCCGCGCGCCAGCACCGATTCGCCGCCCAGCGTCAAACGCCAGCCGTCGGCCTCATAGGCGACCAGGACTTCGTGCCGGGTGTCGCCGTGGCGATAGGTCAGCGTTCGCCGCGACTGGAGGTTCAGCCGCCAACCGTCGTGCAGGCTCCACGGCGACCAGGGATCTCCCGACTGGCTGGCGCGCGCCAGCGCGGCGGCGTGCTCGCGCAGCAAGCCGGCGACCGCGGCGACAAAGAAGACACTCTGCGGTGGTTCGCTGTGCGCCGGGAAGAGAAAGTCGCGGCTGCGCTCGATCAGGCCGGTGTCGAGATCGGCGTTGGCAAAGGCCGGGCAGGCCACCAGGCGCGAAAGAAAGTCGATGTTGGTGCTGACCCCGACGATGCGGTAGTCGGCCAGCGCCTGCCGCATGCGCGCCAGCGCGGCATGGCGGTCGACGTCCCAGACGATCAGCTTGGCGATCATCGGGTCGTAATAAGGCGTGATTTCGTCGCCCTGCTCGATGCCGGTATCGACGCGGACGTTGAGACTCTCGGGCGGGCGCGCGAGATGCAGCAGGCGACCCGTCGACGGCAGAAAATCGTGCTCGGGATTCTCGGCATAGATGCGGGCTTCGAGCGCATGGCCACGAATGTCGAGTTGCTCCTGGCGCAGCGGCAGCGGCTCGCCGCCGGCGACGCGCAACTGCCATTCGACCAGATCCTGGCCGGTGATCATCTCGGTCACCGGATGCTCGACCTGCAGGCGGGTATTCATCTCCATGAAATAGAAGCGGCCGTCCTGCGAGAAGCTGTCGCCGGCGATGAACTCGACGGTGCCGGCGCCGACGTAGCCGACCGCGCGCGCCGCCTCGACGGCCGCCTGGCCGATCAGCGCGCGCCGCGCCGGTGTCATGCCCGGCGCCGGCGCTTCTTCGAGCACTTTCTGGTGGCGGCGCTGCACCGAGCAGTCGCGCTCGAAGAGATGCACGCAGTTGCCCTGCGTATCGGCAAAGATCTGGATCTCGATGTGCCGCGAGCGTCGCAGATACTTCTCGATCAGCACCTGATCGGCGCCGAAAGCGGAGATCGCCTCGCGCTGGCATGACGCCAGTGCGGCCAGAAAATCGTCGCCGCGTTCGACCAGGCGCATGCCCTTGCCTCCACCACCGGCGGCGGCCTTGATCAACACCGGATAACCGATGGCCTCGGCCTGCCGCTGCAGAAAGGCGGGTTCCTGATCGTCGCCGTGGTAACCCGGCGTCAGCGGCACGCCGGCCGCGGCCATCAGCGTCTTGGCCGCCGACTTCGAGCCCATCGCCCGGATCGCCGCCGCCGGTGGGCCGATGAAAACGATGCCCGCGGCGGCGCAGGCGTCGGCAAAACGGTCGTTTTCGGAGAGGAAGCCGTAGCCCGGATGCACCGCCTGCGCGCCGGTGCGCGCGGCGGCATCGAGGATGCGCTCGCCGCACAGGTACGATGCGCGCGCCGCCGCCGGACCGATGCACACCGCTTCGTCGGCGACGCGCACGTGCCGGGCCTCGGCATCGGCTTCCGAATAGACGGCGACGGTACGCACGCCCATCCGACGCGCGGTCCGGATCACGCGGCAGGCGATCTCGCCGCGGTTGGCAATCAGAATCTTGGTAAACATCGGCAATCTTTCATCGAGCCCTCTGGCGCCCGTTCAAGGTCTCGGCTTCCGGGAGCAAGCGCTGCCGGCCAGCCGCCACGTCAATCGGCGACCCAGTTGGGCGGCCGCTTTTCAAGAAAAGCCGCCAGCCCCTCGCGGCCTTCGGGACTGGCACGTACGCGCGTGATCCGCCGCGCCGTTTCGTCGATGGTCTCCTCGTCGATCGGCTGCCCGGCGACGATGCGGATCAGCGACTTGCACGCGGCCTGTGCCTGCGGTCCGTTGGCCAGCAGGCTGTCGATGATCTCGGCAATCGCCTCGTCGAGTTGCTCCTCGCCGGGAACGAGTTCATGCAGCAAACCGATGCGATAGGCCTCGGCCGCCGAGAAACGCTCGGCAGTCAGCATGTAGCGACGGCAATAGCGCTCGCCGATCGCCGCCAGCACATACGGACTGATCACCGCCGGCACAATGCCCAGCTTCACCTCGCTGAGCGCGAACAGCGCATCGTAGGTGCCGACCGCAATGTCGCAGGCGGCGATCAGTCCGACGCCGCCGCCGTGGGCCGGGCCCTGCACGCGCGCAATCGTCGGCTTCGCGAGTTCGTTCAGCGTCGCCATCAACTCGGCGAGCCGCCTGGCATCCTGCAGGTTTTCCTGATCCGAATAGCCGGCCGCGCGCTTCATCCACTGCAGGTCGGCGCCAGCACAGAAGCTCTTGCCGGTAGACGACAGGACCACCGCGCGCACCCGCGGGTCGGCCGCCAGTTCGCGCAGGCCGGCGGTCATCTCGGCGATCAGTTGCTCGTCGAAAGCGTTGTGCCGCTGTGGCTTGTTCAGCGTCAGGATGCCGACGTAGCCGTCGACTTCGGTCAGTATCGATTGGTACTCGCTCATCAAGGCCCCTTACATCCGGAAAATGCCGAACTTCGTCGCTTCGGCGTCGGCGTTCAGCGCCGCCGACAGGCCGAGGCCGACCACCCGGCGGGTGTCCGCGGGGTCGATCACGCCGTCGTCCCAGAGGCGGGCGCTGGCGTAATAGGGATGACCCTGCAACTCGTATTGCGCACGGATCGGCGCCTTGAAGGCCTCCTCTTCGTCTGCGCTCCAGGCTTTTCCGGCGGCTTCGAGGCCGTCGCGCCGGACCGTCGCCAGCACCTTGGCGGCCTGCTCGCCGCCCATCACCGAGATGCGCGCGTTCGGCCACATCCACAGGAAACGTGGCGAATAGGCACGCCCGCACATGCCGTAGTTGCCGGCGCCGAAGGAACCCCCGATGACCACCGTGAACTTCGGCACGCGCGCGCAGGCCACGGCGGTGACCATCTTGGCCCCGTCGCGCGCAATGCCGCCGTTTTCGTACTTGCGACCGACCATGAAACCGGTGATGTTCTGCAGGAACAACAGCGGGATGCCGCGCTGCGCGCACAGCTCGATGAAATGCGCGGCCTTCAGCGACGACTCCGAGAACAGGATGCCGTTGTTGGCGACGATACCCAGCGGATATCCCCAGAGGCGCGCGAAACCGCAGATGATGGTCGTCCCGTAGCGCGCCTTGAACTCGTCGAAATCCGAACCATCGACGAGGCGGGCGATGATCTCGCGCACGTCGAAGGGCTTCCTGGCGTCGGTCGGGATCACGCCATACAGTTCCTCGGGCGCATGGAGCGGCGCGCACGGCTCGCTCAGGCGCAGCGGCGGACGCTTGCGCCAGTTGAAGTTGCCGACGATGCGCCGGGCGATCGCCAGCGCATGCGCGTCATTCTCGGCGTAATGGTCGGCGACACCGGAAATGCGGGTATGCACGTCGGCGCCGCCGAGATCCTCGGCGCTGACCACCTCACCGGTGGCCGCCTTGACCAGCGGCGGCCCGCCGAGAAAGATCGTTCCCTGCTCCTTGACGATGATCGATTCGTCCGACATCGCCGGCACGTAGGCACCACCGGCGGTACACGAGCCCATCACCGCGGCGATCTGCGGAATGCCCGCCGCCGACAGATTGGCCTGGTTGTAGAAGATGCGGCCGAAATGGTCGCGGTCGGGAAAGACCTCGTCCTGCAGCGGCAGGAAAGCGCCACCCGAGTCGACCAGGTAGATGCACGGCAAGCGGTTCTCGCCGGCGATCTCCTGCGCCCGCAGGTGTTTCTTCACCGTCAGCGGGTAATAGGTGCCGCCCTTCACCGTGGCATCGTTGGCAACGATCATGCATTCGACACCATTGACCCGCCCGATGCCGGTGATCAATGAAGCCGCCGGAACCTCGAAGGGCTGCGCGCCGTACATGCCGTACGCCGCCAGTTGCGACAGTTCGAGGAAGGCCGAACCCGGATCGATCAGCGCGTTGACCCGCTCGCGCGGCAGCAGCTTGCCGCGCGCCAGGTGCTTCTGGCGTGCGGCTTCCGGGCCGCCGAGGGCGATCCGGTCCACCGTCGCGCGCAGGTCGGCGACGATCTGGCGCATCGCCGCCGCGTTGGCCTGAAAGTCGGCGCTGCGCGCATCAAGCCGGGTTTGCAGAACAGGCATCAGAAACCTCCGCTGGCCAGCCAGCGTTCAAGTTGTGGCAGACGGTCGACGCCGAAGAATGGCTCATCGTCGACGATGAGGTACGGCGAGCCAAAGACCCCTCTGGCGATCGCCGCCTCGCATTCGGCTTTCAGGCGTTCCTTCAGTAGCGCGTCGTTGAGCGCTGCCGCCAGTGTAGCGCGGTCGGCGCCATGCCGTGCCGCGAGTTCGAGCACCACCTCCGGGTCGGAAATGTCCCGCCCATCGATGAAGTAGCCGCGATAGAGCGAATGCGCGAAAGCGCGCGCCGTCGCGCAGTCCCGGTCATGCAGCCAGTAGTACGCGCGCGCCGCCTGCATCGTGGCCAGCGGGAAGTTCGCCGGCTGCGTATACGGCACGTCGAGGAAACGCGCCGAACGTGCGAAGTCGTGCAAGGCGTACTCGCCCTTGAGCGGTATCCGGGTCAGAATCCCGGCACCGGTCGCCTTGAGCGCCACCCCCATCAGGAACGGCCGCCACTTGACCCGGCGATCATAACGCGCGGCCAGGGCATCGATCTTCTCGGAAGCCAGATAGCCGTAGGGCGAGGTGAAGTCGAAGTAGAATTCCACGGGTGCGAGGGATGCAGTGGCTTCGATGGGCTGCGACATGGTGTGTTCTCCCAAGGGGTGTGGGGCTCTATGCTGATCGCTCAGAACGGGCGAAACGGGTGCACCGCAAGGCCGACGCCGGCCCTGGCGATGCGGATTCCTGCACGGCAACCCCGGGGGAGCAGGTTCGGCGTGCCGTAACCGACTATTCTTGCCGGGAAAATGGCGAATGTCCATCGCCGGCGTCCTGCCGGCCGTCTTGGAAGCTACCGCGAATACTGGTGATGCCGACCGCCTCCACTGCGTATCGGCGTGCTGCATGGAATTTCTCGCAGCGCATCATACCGGCGTGGCTGAAGGTCAGGGAGCTGATTGGCACCGTTTGCGGTTGGCGGGAGGGGCGGAACGAGTCGTTTGGGATTGCTGGTGGAGATGATCCTGTGGGACTATACAAGATCGGGTAACCCGCTATCCCATGTCAGCAGCAAACAGCCTTGCCACCGTTCAGCCCATGCACCTTGCGCAGCAGCCAGTGCCTGAGCAGCCGAAGCTACTCGCTTTACCCGCGGCGGTACTGAACGTCGCAGTAGGCAGCCTTGCCCTCGGGGGTGCCGAGTACATCGTGTTGCAATGGGCTGCGCGCGCCGCCGTACGGCATGGCGTCCGGCTGCTGGTATTACGCGACGCCAGCCAGGAATGGCCCATGCCAGCCGGCATTGAAATCACCCGGCTTGGCGGGGTTGATATCGGCCGGCGGCTCGAAATGGCGGGCGCAAGACTTACGGCCGATGGCAATCGCATCGTGTTGTGTCATATGCTTCTGAACGACGAGCGTAGTGCCCTTGCGCGCGGCGGCGCCTTGCCAATCCCGGTGCTGCATAACGCCAGCGCCGGCTGGCTGGAGCCTGGTCGCTGTCTTGCAGCAAGCGGCAACCCGCCATTCGCCATTGCCGTCTCGCAAGCGGCCGCGGATGAATTGCGTGTGGCAGCGCCCAAGCTGCCGTGCGCGGTAGTGCGTTACCTCCCGCGCAAGCGAACGAACCATCCCGATGCGCGTCGTGACTGGCGTATACGCTGGGCGCTGCGCGAGGACACCATCGTCATCGGCATGGCCGGCGGTGTGAAGCCGCAGAAAGCCTATCCGCGCGCACTGCGCGTGCTTGCCGCCTTGCGTGCATGGCCCGCTCTGGCCAACGCGCACCTGGTCATCCTTGGCGGGCCGACGGGGCGCGATGGCTTGCTGGCATGGCGAACCGTTCTGGAACAGACCAGGCGCCTCGCGCTGGAAGCCCATGTGCGTTTGCCGGGTTTTGTGCCGCAAGCGGCACAGTGCTTCGCAGCATTCGATTTGTTCCTGAACACGAGCCGTTATGAAGGGCTGTCGATCGCCACTCTGGAAGCGCTGGTGGGCGGGCTGCCGGTCGTCGCCAGCCGCGTCGGCGGACAGGGCGAGATCAGTTCGCCCGGGCTCACGCTGGTGGGCGTTGACGAAACCGACGAGAGCTAGGCCTCTGCTGTGGCTGCGAATGTCCGGACCTGCCCGGCGAAGCCTGACTGGAGCGGCTTTCCAAGCGATCGATTGTGGACGCTCTTCCATTTGGCCGAACCGTTCGACCCTTGCCAGGGCGCGCGGCCCCGTGTTCTGTTCGTCACTGCCAACCTCAACGCTGGCGGGGCGCAACGTTCGCTGGTCAATCTTGCGCAAGCGCTGATTGACAGGATGCCGTTCGAAATCGTGGTTTGCGGCAATTCGACGGCGTCGCATTTCACCCAGGCATTGCACAAGGTCGGTGTTCCCTTGCGTCGCAGCGCGGATTCAACAGATGTTTTCGACCACGTGGAAGCGCTGGTGCGATTCGTTATTGCCACGCGGCCGGCGGTGATGTGTTTCTGGAACGTGGATCCGAAGATCAAACTGCTGCTGGTGAAGGTATTGGGCACAGGCTGCTTGCGTTTCATCGACGTCTCGCCGGGCGAATATGCGTTTGAGGAGATGCGGAGCATGGCCCCGTTCCGGCAGTGGATCGCCTTTGCGGCGGGTGAGTACTACCAGCGCCTGTCTCGGCTGGTGTTGAAATACAGAGCCACCGAAGCTGCAGGCTGGCGAGGCAGCAGGCCGGTTACCGCGGTGATCCCCAACGGAGTGGTGATTCCGGTACGACAGCATACTGTGGAAGACGGGATGACGATTTACAACCGCGCGCGCATTGTCATGAGCGGGCGTCTCGCGCCGTCCAAATTCCTCCTGGAAACCATTTCTGCGATGGCGCGGGTATGGGCAAGCTTTCCGGACGTCGAGCTTCATCTCCTGGGAACGGCGGAGCCACGCCATGCGGAGTATGCCGCCGCCGTGCTCCGTTCGGCCGGCGATGAACTCGGGCGGCGGGTCCTTCTGCACGGCGCCGCCTTCGATGCCCCCGAGCGGCTTGCCGAGTATGACCTGACTCTGGTTCTAGGCGAGCATCAAGGATGCCCCAACTCGGTTCTGGAGGCACTCGCGGCGGGCTTGCCGGTGGTTGCCAACGATTCGGGCGGCACGCGCGAACAAGTCCTGCACGGCAAGACGGGGATACTGTTGCGTGACCGCGAACCAGCGACCATTGCCGCGGGTTTGCTGTCCGTATTGTCGAATCCAGCACTGGCCAGGCGCCTGTCCAGGCGCGGACGCGCGCACGTGACTCGACGATTTTCCATGGCGGCGATGGCTAACGCCTATCTGCAATTATTCGATACCGTGGCGAAGGAAAGGCAACCATGCTGATGCTCGACGTGCGCGTACCCGCCAACCGGAACCAGGCGGCCATTGCTACCCTCTACGCGGACAGACAGGTTCTGAAAACAGGCCATGCGGCAGCATCAGTGGCACGCGAACTCGCGGCACAAAAAGGCAACCCTTCCTGCGACATGATGCGCCAATGGGGCAACCCCGCCTTCGGCAGCTACCGCCTGTTTGGCAGTACCAACTTACCGGAGTGCTGCCGCGGTGAATATGGATTGGTGCTGCTGGCCTTCGAGCCGCAAAGCGGAGTTGCTCTGGACGCTGAATCGTTTGGACGCCTCGGCCTCGCGGTTTACGCCGGTGCGGCGGGCAGTGACCGGCGCCCGCGCCGTACACAGGGAGGGCTGCGCATTTCCGAGGAGTTCATGAAGCTGATTCGGCTGCGGATGGCCACGGAGGCGGAAATACGGGTAAGCCTGTCGCCTTTGGTACCCCCATCATTTTGGCAATTCTGGCGTCGCTTGCCGACTCCATACCCGTTGTCGACAGACGGACCTCGCTTCACCGCACCGCCTCTCGACGAAGCCACCTTGCTGGCTGAAGCGATGCGCCATGTCGTCAGCCGCAAGCCCGGCATACAGCGAGTCGCATGTGCCGATACCTGGCGGGATGATCACGACACCCAGGACAACGTATTTGCAGAGAACAGCCCATTTCAGGGCAAGGATGGCAACTTCGGCGGCGCGGGTGCCAGTGGAACCTGGGATGTTGCCATGGGAGCAGCGACAGGAGTGCGCGGCGGAACCACAGTATTGCCTCCCGGTGTCGATGCGGCTGGCCGGATTCTGGCAGCATCGTCGAACACGGCACTTGGGATAGCCGGTGTTGATGTGTTGTCAGGAGAAATGCCTGGCAGCATGGCGCCAGGAAACGCCAGCGGAATTGAAGAGTATGGCAGTGATGCTATTGACGATTCTGCAACGGCAATTGCTTCGGATGCTGCCACCGCCTATTGAGTTCGAATGGCAACAAAATGGGCCGTACCGGCGTCGCCCTGGAACCGCTCTGGCGGTGCCTCGCCGAGCAGCTGCGCCAGGGCGCGGTGCTGCATGCCGATGAAACCCCGGTGCCACAACCCGATCCGGACCGGCGCAAGACCAATCGGGCGTATCTTTGGGCGTATCGCAGCAATGCCTTGGGAAGGGCGCAGACACTGCTTGTCAGCACTGGACATCCAAAGCATCACACAAAAACCTGATGAACGGTGTGGCGACGGCAAACCGCGATCCGGCCAACCTCACTAAGTCTTGACTGGTGACCTCGTCCAGAGACAATGCCGCAATCGCAATAAAGTCTTTCCGCTTCAAATCCTCTATCGCTTCATGATCTGCCTGGTAGCCGCGCGGAGGCCGCGCCAGACTATCACCTGACAATGTCCATGTTCCGACGAAACTGCTGTGGTCACGTGCTGCAAACCATTGCTCTGGATTACACGCCATCCAGTCTCGAATCCGCGCCAGGGAGTCTGCGTCTGGATGCCAGCAGCCAACGGCCAAGAAACATTCATCGCTGGCGATATGCACATAGAATCCCGGCGCATGCACGTCCTTGCCGACGGCGTGGCGGAACTGGATACCGATGTTGGTCTTGTACGGAGTCTTGTCGCGAGAGAAACGTGTGTCACGGAAAACCCGCATCAGGGAACCCCCTGTCTTGCGTGGGTCTGCGCGGAAGTGCGGTGCAAACGTCTTCAGCACCGGAGACATTTCCGAGATGAATGCCAACGCTGGCGCACGCACCAGCGCTTCGTATTGTGATCTGTTCTCTTCAAACCAAATCCTGTTGTTGTTGGCTGCGAGATCGTCAAGGAACTTGATGCTGGCTCTAGTGAACATGGTGTCAATGCAATATGTCGTCAAGGCAATGGGTGGTATTGCTCGACATTATGGCGCGTTTTCCGGCGGTTCATGGCGTCCTCCCTGCGGCAGTCACCGAATCCACCCACTCCTGCAGCCCATGGAACTGGGCCGCAATCGCCCCGCCACCGACCCAGATCAGCACGGTACTGATCGCCCCGACCGCCCACTCCCGATGCGAGTGGCTGCGTTATCAACATCACCGCTATGGTGGCATGCTGCAAGGCGCCGCCAGTCGCCTTGCAGCACGCCACCCCGGAGACGGCACTACTGGTAGGTTCCAGCATGGTGAATCGCCAATGCAAAAAGACCGCCAAAGGCGTGCGCCTCGGGCGGTCGGATGGTGAAACGGGAGGTGTTTTTGAGTAGCGTGTGATGCCTTTGTGGCAATCTTCGTTGCGGCTTTCCTCAAGCCTGCTAGAGTCGAGTGCTACGAGCGATGGAGACCACGATGGCCGGCTATGAAAATTACACTGAAGTTGTAAGGGAGATTGAGCTAGAAATCGAGCGAAAGGGAATTGTGCTCGGTATCGACTGGACGGATGACGTCCGGGTGCGTGCACTGGCACAGGAAGCGCTTGACCAGTCCGCTGTCGAGGTCAAACTTGCCGCTTCCAGTCCTATCGACCACAAGCTCATGGCCAAGGTCGATCTGTTCGGTCTCGCCGCCATCATGCTCAAGACGATGGAGGAATGTGCCGGTGTCGGATTCGAATGCCACGGAGGCCCAGCCTGGAAGGCGTTTGGCAAAGCACTTTGGGCTGAAGTCGAACTGCGCAAGTTACAGGCGGCCATTCGCTAGCAGTGCACCCCGTGGATGTAATGGGCAACTCGTTCAGTCAGAACCTGAAATCCAAAAGCAAAGCGCGCCCCCGCCATGCCCAAATTGCGATGTGTCGCCGTCCTCTTGCTGCTGATCATGTGCCTCGCCGCGTTCGGAGCCGAACCCGAGATCCTGGTCGCCGTCGAGAAGAGCGATGATACTTTTCTGGTTGATGCAACGATCGTCATTCCGGTGCCTTTGCGCACAGCATGGGAGGTACTCACGGACTTCAACAACATGGTTGGCATTATGAACAACCTGACATTGAGCAGGATCATTCGCCGAAAAGGCAGTTCGGTGTTTGTGATGCAGGAAGGAAGCGCAAAGTTCGGAATCTTTTCTTACTCGTTTGCTTCCGTGAGAGAAATACAGCTTGAGCCGATGAAACGGATTCTCGCCATACAACTCACTGGAAGTGCCAAGCGGTTCGAAAGTGAGATGGCGCTGTCGGAAACCAGGAGCGGCACGCGAGTTCGCTACCGTGCCGAGATTGTTCCTGATTCGAGCATCGCACGGATATTCGGTGGCCCCTTTGTTCAACATGAGGTCGAGGAGCAATTTGCCTTGATTGCCGCAGAAATGATGCGGCGCAAGGCCCAATAGCGGTTTGCGCATTGGTGTCTGTCTCGGTTTCGCCTGACGTTATGGCACGCAGGCCCGGCCGTCCTTTCGAGGATTCGGTTCACGGTCAAGCCCTGACGAATCGATCGGCTCATAAGCTTCCAACCATTTCGTTGTATCGGCTTTCGCACTGTCCACTAGGATCACACCCATGAGCGATATCAACACCCTGCGCCGCGTGCTACGTGAAAGCCGTACCCTGGCCATCGTGGGCCTTTCCGCCGACTGGTTCCGCCCCTCCAACTTCGCGGCCAAGTACATGCAGGAACACGGTTACCGGGTCATTCCGGTCAATCCGAAGTACGACGAGATCCTGGGCGAGAAGTGCTACCCGACGCTGTCGGCGATTCGCGAACCGGTCGATCTGGTCGATGTTTTCCGCAAGCCGGCCGACACGCCTCAGATCGCACGGGAGGCTGTCGCCATCGGGGCCAAGACCTTGTGGTTGCAGATCGGCGTGATCAACGATGAGGCCGTGAAAATTGCCGAGGAATCCGGGTTAACCGTCGTGATGGACCGCTGCGTCAAGATTGAATATGCCCGCCTGTTCGGCGGCCTCAACTGGTTCGGGGTCAATACCCGTCTGATTTCCTCCCGCCGGCCGACCTGGCTGCCTCACTGAAAGTTTTCCATGGCTGATCATGAATACGGGTTCGATACCCTCTGTCTGCACGCCGGCCAGATTCCCGACGCCGCCACAGGCAGCCGCGCTGTGCCCATCTACCAGACCACATCCTACGTCTTCGACAGCCCGGAGCATGCGGCCAGCCTGTTCAACCTGCAAACCTTCGGCAACGTCTATTCACGGCTCTCCAATCCGACCGTCGCTGTGCTGGAAGAACGCATCGCGGCAATCGAGAACGGCCGCGCCGCAGTCGCTACCGGCAGTGGCATGGCCGCCCAGATGATCGCCCTGCTCAACCTGTGCGCGGCCGGCGACGAGATTGTTGCAGCCCGCACCCTGTACGGTGGCACGCACACCCAGCTCGACGTCAATTTCCGCAAGCTCGGCATTGATACCATCTTCGTCGACCCGGATGATCCGGAAAATTTCGCCCGCGCCATCACGCCCAAGACCAAAGTCATCTACGCCGAAACGATGGGCAATCCGTCGCTCAATGTGCTCGATATCGAGGCGGTGGCAAGACTCGGCAACCAGGCCGGCCTGCCGCTGTTCATCGACAACACCTTCGCCAGCCCTTATCTGTGCCAGCCTTTCAGGTGGGGCGCCGCCATTTCATTGCACTCGGCGACCAAGTTCATCGGCGGCCACGGCACGACGATGGGCGGCATCATCGTCGAATCCGGAAAATTCCCCTGGGATAACGGCAAGTTCGCGACCATGACCGAACCCTCGCCGGGCTACCACGGCGTACGATTCTACGAGACCTTCGGTGATTTCGGCTTCACGATGAAATGCCGCATGGAAGGCCTGCGCACCTTCGGCCCGGCGCTTTCCCCGCTGAATGCCTTCCTGCTGCTGCAGGGGGTCGAAACCTTGCCGCTGCGTATGGAACGTCATTGCAGCAACGCGCTGGCAGTCGCCGGTTTCCTGCTGGATCACCCGAAGGTGGCCTGGGTCAATTATCCGGGACTGAAGAACAACCGCTATTACGACCTTGCCAATAAATACCTGCCGAAAGGTGCCGGCGCGGTGCTCAGTTTCGGCATCAAGGGCGGCGCTGCGGCCGGGCAGAAGTTTATCGACAGCGTCGAATTCCTTTCCCACCTGGCCAACGTCGGTGATGCCAAGACCCTGGTCATTCACCCGGCGTCGACGACACACCGTCAGCTCTCCGAAGAGCAACAAGTGGCCGCCGGCGTGCCACCCGATCTGATCCGACTCTCGGTCGGCCTGGAAACACTCGACGACATTCTTTGGGATATCGACCAGGCGCTGGCCAAAAGCTAATCAAATGCAGGTGATTTCTACGAAAGTTCATACCGCGCAGGCTGGTCGGATCAAGATGTCCCACTTGGTTAGGAGCGGTTTTCGTTCCAGCCGGGACTCGACCGCTTGCATAGCCTCCTTGGCCACCGTTACTCCTTTCTCGTAGACCGTGCGGCTCAGTTCGACGAAGGGATGAACGCCTTTCCAGGTCATGGTCTTGGCCCACTCCAGCATCATTTGGGTATCGGTGTCAGCTTGGCACCGTTCCAGTGCTTTTCCAGGATTCCCCAGCAACGCTCCACCGGATTGTATTTGCTGTGGTATGGCGGGTCTCCACATCTCAGCCGCTTTACAGATGGAGTGGCTGAACGCTTGCACATCACCCGCGGGCACGCGCACGCCCTTCTTGCCAGGACCAGTAGAGAATCATGCCAAAACCCACACACACCGTTACATTTAGGGGCATCAAGAAACAATTCCCCTTTTGCAAGGCCAGCAAAACCGCCAGCAGCGAATAAGAAAAAGTGAAGAGTTCACCGGCCAGCAGCATAGAGTTGATGCGGGGCATGATTGTTCGATGCTCGTCCTCGCCCTTGGGAGTCCGGTGAAAATCTCCATAAACGCCAAATAACGCCCGAATGCCGCCGGCGAAGTAATACCAGGACATCGGCAAGAACATGGCGACATAAAGATAGGCGTCCCATAGCGTTCGCACGACGCCTGGTCTCTGATCGAACCTTGCTCCTTTACGTGCTCCGAAGGCATTGTCTAGCGTCCAAATCGCGACCAGAACAAAGAAGCCCACAGCCACCCAACGTACAGTTGATCCATCGAAATCAATCAGATAGTTCAACGGCAAACTCAGTAGCACCAGTACGTAGATCGAAGCCAAGAGCACAGAAGAGAACATCATGGAAATCGCATGAAGTCTCTTTACCAAAGGCATGGGTTGCCTGAGCATCTCCCTGACATGCTTGAACGCACTGTGAATCAGCCCCCTTCCCCAACGCTCGCGCTGAACGCGAAACGCGCTGACAGTCTCGGGCAGTACCGACATGGAGACCACATCGCGCAGATAGGCGTACTTCCAGTCCCCAATCTGCGCCCTGTAACCGAGATCCACGTCCTCCGTCACGGTCGTCGAATTCCAGCCCCCCAAAGCTTCGACGCACGCCCTGCGCCATATGCAAGAGCTACCGCTTAGGGATGCCATGTCACCGTCTTCGCTCAGGCCCACCGTGATAAATTGCTGATGCCCCATTTCCATGGCCTGAAACCGGGTCAGAAATGAAACGTCCCGGTTCTCATAGCCAATCCCGGTCTGCAAGAAACCCAATCTGGGGTCCTTGAAGCACGGCATGGCCTTCATCAAAAAATCATTCGGTGGGACAAAGTCCGCATCAAAAACGGCGAAGAATTCGCCGGACGCCAGTTGGATGCCATTGACCAGATTCCCGGCCTTGTAGCCCTGACAGTTCTGCCGCTGGACAAGCCGGATATTGGTTCCCTGCGCGGCAGATTGGTCAACCTTCGCCTGGGCAAGCTCGGACGTGTCATCCGAGGAATCGTCGAGTAGCAAGATTTCCAGTGCTTTCGCCGGATAGCGCAATTGGCAGGCGGCATCAACCAGGCGCTCGACCATCGCCGATTCGTTACAGATCGGCAACAAGACGCTGACAGGTGGACTGAATGAGTCTTCAAACCCGGCCGATGGCTGTGTAACCTCGGACAATTTGCGCCGTTCCACTTTGCGCGAGATCAGCAAGACTCTCAGTTCGAGGAACACGTACAACGCAAAATATGCCACCACCACTGCGAACACGGCCTGGGCGAAGTAAGAGAGAAAAACGAGCATCGTTCCAGGCGCCGCTCAAATTTTCACAATGGCGCAAAGCTCTTCCAGCCGATGGGTCCAAGTGTGGTTCTGTCGTACGTAGGTCGCACCTGCTTCGGCACGCTCCATGTCTTCTCGTGATGGACCGTGCCGAAGGCGGGACAACAACTCTTGCGCCTCCTCGGGCGTATTCACCACATGGCAGTAGTCGCAGAAATACCGGTCAACGGCACGGCTGCGATTGGTGGCGGCGATGCCACCGCAGGCCAGGATTTCCAGCAAACGCCGCGAGAACATCGTCTCGGAATCGGTTACCGAGTTCACGTTGAGCGACACGGCATGCGACTTGTAGACTTGGGCCGTCTCACGATGCGGCACCCTGCCGTGCAAGCGTAGCTGGCTCTTCCGAGGAAAGCGGAACTCAAAGTGCCGGGACAGGCGATCATGATTCCTGTCGAAGACATTCAGCAGCACATCGGCCTCTTCGCAGGCATCGAACATCATGTCGAGGAAACGCCTGCGCTCGTTTAATATGCGACGGTAATAGCTCCCTGTGAAGCAGGCCTCTTTGCGTGTGAAATCGAAGCCCGCGAAGTCGTGAAACGCGGGCTGATACGGCATGACAAGGGTGTTCACAGGCACACGCGCTGGCACATGCTGCCGATAACGCTCGATGCATTCCTTGTCGGTGGTGAAAACGTAGTCAAATGCCTGAGCCACGTCGATGAAGGCATCGAAAAAGGCGCCATCGTCCTTGTTCCAAAACACCGTCGGGATGCCACGGCTCCTGGCGTACTCAACCAGGCGGTAGATCGCCTTGGGCTTACTCAGGAGCAACAGTTTCGGCTGCTTCGCCAACTCATAGCGCCAAGCGCCGCGCAACCCATGAAATGCCGACTCCACGAAGACCAAGTCCGGCTTCCACTCGTTAATGATCTCTCTGTAATTCCCCGGCGTCATCGACCTGATCCGGCACTCCTCGGACAAACACTCGGTTGTGAAGTAGTCCGTGACGACGGCCATCTTCAACTGACCGAACTTTCCCTGGCGAACGACATCCTCCGGTACTCGCGGATACTCGTAGAAGAGCGAACCCAATTTTCTAATGACCCTGGCGACCAATTGACTCCTCATCCGATACGGCCGACAACACATTGCGAACGAAATCCTGCCAGGAACGCTTCGTGGCCGCATATTCGCGCGCACGTGTCCCGACAGCTGCCAGTACCTCGCCATCGGCCAGGGCAATCCCGAGGACACGCGCCAGATCCGCAGCATCTCCCGCCCGGAAAAACCAGCCGGCAGGATTCTCTCCCAGTTCATCGCGGAATACCGGCAGATCGGCAACAACGACTGGCTTCGCCATGGCAAGGGCCTCTATCAGCTTGATCGGCGGCACGATCTCGCACACCCTGAACGGCTTGCGCGGAATGCAGACCAATGCGCAGCGCCCCAGAATTTTACGGGCGGAGTCCGGCGGCACCTTGCCCAGAAAACGAATGCGATCGGAAAGCCCCAGGCACAGCACCTGCGCTTCGAGTTGCGCACGCGCCTCCCCATCACCCACGATGTTCACTCGGACATCCGAACCACCCCTGACCAGCAGTTGGACCGCGTCCAGGAGGGTATCCAGGCCTTCGTAGGAAATCAACGAGCCCGCATAGCCAATGGTATTCGGTTCAACAAACTGCGGATCGGCCGCCAGTATGCGTAGAGGATCGACACAGTTGGGCAGCAAGGCAATACGTTCGGCGGGAACCTCCCAGTTCTCCCGGGCATAATTGCCCAGCTGCTCCGAAATCACGAACAGTCTGTCCGCCTGGCGGGCCACCAGGCCTTCGAGATCGATCCCTTGCCGGAAGGCCTGCGAACCCTCGTATTCCGGCATCCTGGATGCGCGGGTCAGTTCCCAGAGCCCGCGCATTTCATAGTGGAAAGGGATACCCAGTTGCCGTGCCGCCAGGAGCGCCGGCAGCGCATTGATATGGTTCGAGGCTGCGTGGATCACCGAAACCCTATGGCGCGCCGCCGCCCGCGCCACCACCGGCGCCGCCTGCACTGCGTACTGCAACGCTGGCCGCGTATTGGAAGGCTTGCGCACGTGTCGATACGTCACATCACCCACCACCGTCTCCTCACCATCGGCGTCGCAATCCCGGTCCTTGCGGTCCCAGGGATAGCCAGGCCGGGTCAGTACATGCACCGTCAGCCCGGCGGAGCGCAATGCGCAGATCACCTCATGCGTACGTGTCGTGTAGCCGCTAGTGTGGTAAGGCAGGGAACTCGCCGCCACATACAAAATGCTTCCTGGCTCCGGCGCATACGATAACCCTCGGCGACGCCTGAGCAACTTGCGACCAAGAACTCTGCACGTCAGCACCCGATTCCAGGCGAGCCACTGTTCTCTCAGTAGCGACTGGAGTCGCCTGGCGATCCTGCTCATTGGTTACCCGACACTGACCCCGCCAACTCAGCCCTGGAGAGATCGACCGTTTGCGTCAGGGTGATCAGGCCACGAGCATGCAGATCAAGAAAGTCCGCTGTCGTGATCACATCGTAGTCCTTGGTGAGCCGGGCCAGCAGCTTTCGATACCCTTCCAGGCGCTGATCATCCTTATAGACACCGTACCCATTCTCGTCCCAATGAAGCAGAGACCAAGAATGTAGCAGAAACACCGAGAACGCAGGACTATCACTCAGCAGGTTGAGCAGAAATCCCCCCCACCACGGATCGAACTTGAAATAGCTCGACTCAGGGTAAGTCAAACGCGCCCACCATTCCTCCTTTCCAACCTTCGGAAAAATCTTCTTTTCCGTTGTCGGAACCTCGATCACACCGTTTGACCAAACAAATGGCAGATTGGTTGGCTCACTGAACACACACTGCCCGGCATGAAAGGCGCACATCGAATTGTTGAAAGACAGCGGGATGTTGGCGGCCTTCAGCGCGCGAATCAAGCAAGCATTCCACCGGAACGAGCCAGCTCGATGGGCCAGAATTTCCTTGCCTGTAATTTGTGCGATCAACTTCCCAAAGTGTTGGATGACAAACTCGGCGCGCGCATCATCGGCATACTGATTCATGTACTGCGGCCTGGAGTCGAGTCCATGTTCGCCCCAGAAGCTTTCGGGAAGATATTCGGGATGCGTGTGCAGCTGAACGTCCTGGCCTTGCCCATCAAGCCACTCTACCACCTCGCGCATCTCATCGAGGTATGGGTAAGCACCGCACAGATCCACGAAGAAAACGTGCTTGGCATTAAATTCGTCGCCAAGCGAGCACATCTCCCGAATACCAGCCGACCCATTGTCATGGACACCCCAAATCAGCCGCTTGACGTGATCAAGCGAAGCACGCTTCGGCAACGCTTCCGTATCAACCGTCAAGAGCACGTAGCGATTCGTCATTCCTTATTTCCATTTCGTGCGCATTGCCCCCGGAAAGTCCTCGACTCCTGGCCTTGGACATGAAGAACAACCTCAGGCATACCGCTTCAAGTCCGCTTTAGCAATGTCGACCGTTTGCGAGACAGTGATCTTGCCCAGCGCGTACAGGTCGAGAAAATCCCGTGTGGTGATGATGTCGTAGTCGCCCGCAAGCTGGGCCAACAGCTTGCGGTATCCTTCCAGGCGCTGATCATCCCGGTAAGTGGCGTGGCCATTCTCGTCCCAAGACAGCAGTGACCAGGAATGGATTAGAAAAACAGATAATGTTAAACCTTTGCCAAAAATCCTTGAAATTACTGATTGCCGCTCAGTATAGAACGGAAAATAGGCTGACTGGGGATAGGTCAAACTCGCCCAAGACTCTGTTCTTCCGGGCTGAATAAGAATTTGCTTTTCAGTAACCGGTACTTCGATGATGCCGTTGGACCATGCGTAGGGTAAGTTTGTGGGTTCGCTGAAAACACACCGCCCCGCACGATAGGCGCGCATGGAATTGTTGAAGGACAGCAGTATGTTGGCCGCCTTTAGTGCGCGGATGGAACATCCATTCCAACGAAATGAGCCGGCTCGATACGCGAGAATCTCCTTGCCGGTAATCTCAGAAATCATTTTTCCGAAATGGCTGATGATAAACCCCGCCCAGGCATCCTCGGTGTAGTCATTCATGTACTCGGGACGGAATTCGACGCCATTCTCCGTCCAAAAACTCTTGGGCAACACTTCCGGATGGGTATGTAACTGAACATCCTGACCACTCCGGTCCAGCCAGCGGACCACCTCGCACATTTCTTCAGGATAAAAATAGGCGCCGCACATATCGACAAAGAACACATGCTTGGCATTGAACTCGTCACCGATCGCGCACATCTCGCGTACTCCGGCAGTGCCCTTGTCATGCCTTCCCCAGATAAGCCGATTGACGTGATCATTAAGCGCGCGCTTCGGCAAGGCCTCGGTGTCGACAGTGAGCATTGCATAACGCTGTAGTAATTTCATCTGGTAAATATGAAACCGAACCAAACACGATTATAGCGATCTATCGAGGGACATAACTATCTACAGCGACATATCTATCTTGACGCGCGCCGACCCGCAGCGAAGGGAGCATTTGATTCAATCGCAATGTATCTGTATGATATTGGTTACGTTCGGGTAAGATTCCGGTCATTCGGTCTGCTGCAAACGTCCATTAATCAGTGGTTCCCTAGCCACCTTAGACGCCAACAGCCACTCGCAGTTCGCACTAGGCATTCTCCTTCCGCGCTTCCTTAATGTTGTATAAAAGTGGCCGGTGAGGCTTCTTCCTCAACCGGCCGGTAACTATCTAGCAACATTTTCCATAACGTTCGGAAGTTGACCATGAGACAACGCATAAGAAATAAACCATTAACTGCTTTCTTTAGGTGGATTATTGTTTGCTCATTTTTCTGGGCCCAGATGTCGCACGATTCTAATGCAGTTGTCTTGTCACCTTTCCGCCTGGATTTAACTTTTTTCCCGCCACACCCGAGTGTTGCTAGTCTCTGTCCTACTCCCCCTGCACTCCCGTCAAAGGTAGTGTCTAACAAAATTTATGTTGATTCACAGAATTCCATCATCGACCCTTTATTGCTAGAGAAGCACCTGCAGTTGCGTAAAATCGTTGTAGATGAAGAGAATTTTCTCTCCACTATAAATGGAGAGTTTGTAAAGGCCAATTCGCCAATGCGCCTAAAGCTCAGCGAGTGTTTGATAGCACACTTGCTTCGTTTTGCACGTGATCGTGCTTTTCTTCAGTCACTCGATCAGCGCGGAGGCGGCCAAGTTCGACTGATGACTACTGCGCCATTGGTTACGTACATATTGCTTCGTCAAGGAGCGCACTTACTTCCGGAACAAGACCGTGAAATTCGTGAGTGGATTAGAGACTTAATGGTTTTATTGAAGAGACTTGAAATTGAGTGGAAGTACGACAACAATCTTGAAGACTGGACAGCATCCGCATATGCCCTTGGGGCCGTGGCACTCGATCGCCCTGACTTATTAAACGACGCTTTCGCTGTGGTTCGCAGGAAAGCAGGCAATGTTACCTCCGATGGCGTCCTACCCCAGGAAATGGCTCGCGGCAGAATGTCTGTTCAGTATAATATGTCAGCCACGCAGGCACTGACCATAATCATTGTCGTTGGACAAGCAAACGGAATTGACATTTTTTCCGAACCGGAAGGTGAGTCCATTCTTCGCTTAATGCGTCGCATGGTAATGACAATTAATGACCCCGAAAGTTTCCTGCCCCTTACAGATGAGCCATCCGCCATAGATAAAGAGAACTTCGACAGACAAATGATGGGGTGGCTTGAAATTTACTATCGGAAAACATCAGATCCGGAAGCGCTCCGGGCAATCTGTGCCTATCGTCCTCTTTACTCTTGGCGTACTGGCGGCGACTGGTTCGTATTTTTCGGACATCCTGATCAATGTCCTAAATAGCGCCGCACATCCTCAGTATCTTCAATACTGCTATCCTTCCACCTTTACAGGGAGTTCTACCCCTTCCCTTGAAAGACCCCCTTTTCACCAAACGCTTATTCACTAACGACTCCATGTCCAAATGAGAACCTCATCAGCCAATCCCGTCAAGGTCCGCAGGATTACCGCCCGCACCAACAGGCCAAAAAGCTAAAAATTCGACCCCTTCCCGCACCCCACCATGCGACATCACTCTCTCTCAGCGCGACGCCCCTATCAGCGTTTCTTTCCGAAGCTAGAATAACCAAAAACTGCCGTCGCGCATTCTATCCTTTTAAGCTAGATCTACGAAACAGCTTGCAATGACTCTGAAATATGTCTCATAACATAACATGAATTTAATTCATGCCGACTATTTTTCCAGTCTTGTATAAGCCCCACTGATTTAACTATATTGTTGGTCGGCAGGGTGGCAAGAAACCCCATTGAGCATTCCCACCAAGCCTAATTTCTTAGGGGGACGATAATATTTTAGTCATTATCAAATCTGAACTTTAGAATGCGTGCAGGGCTACCTCCCACAATCGCATAATCTGGCACGTCTTCAGTTACCACCGAGTTTGCTGCTACAACACAGCCCAACCCTAGCCTTACGCCTTGTATAATAATGGCATCCTGACCGACCCAAACATCATGCTCCATTTCCGTATACTCAAGCGATCGATTTACGGTTAAGTATGGATTTTCACACTCCGGATCAAAGCGTTTTGATGCAAACGGATGGGTAGATAAGGTGCCCATCTGGTGGTTTCCTACGCCGATCTTCACACCATAGCCAACCGAACAAAATCGCCCGATTTTGACACGGTCGAATAATATGCCACCATTCACATATGAATGCGCACCAATGGTTACGTCGGGGAAAACAAGTACGTCAGATCCGATATCGACCGGATCTTCGAAAGAGAATGGTGCCGGAATGTAACCTCTAAAATTTTAACCGACCCTCTGCCTCGCAATCAGAGTATTCAATTGACAACCACCCATCCAATCGTACCGAATTCCGCCCAAGAGAAAACAGAATCCATTTTCTTTATTTCAGCCCAAGCAGAATCCATCTCCGCTGAATAACCATTGATATCATCGAATATCAAGAGCGCGCCCTTCGACGCTTTCTTGGAGATAATGCGAAAGAAATCCATTGTCGGACGATATTCGTGTTGCCCATCAATAAAGGCCATGTCGATAACTGGACAGCTATCAACTACTTCAGTCAGGACATCTGCAAACAATCCAAAAGTATAGTTTATATTATCAAGGCCAAGGGACAAGTGCATTTCTTTTGCATATTTTCCTTTATAAGGCGAGGCGTCAACCGTGTGAACCAGATTCCCTTCACCCAAGGCCTTCAGTGCGGCAGCAATATATGCCGTCGAGATGCCCATATTCATGCCTAGTTCAAGTACAAATTTAGGCCGATGAATAAGGCATAGATTGTACAATATCTGTAATGTTTGCCACGTTTCAGAAGCCCTCACGACAGAAGCAATAGTGTCACTCGGGACATCAAACGCACCGGCTACTGCCAGTGAACCATCAATCAATGGCCTCGTATCGGCATCCCATTTGGCCTTTTGATCTTGTATCTTTAGGACTAAATTCTTTCCAAACTCTGTGTTCATATAACCACCTTTATTAAATAACAGCTACGGTGACAATTAACCTATCTAGAACGATGGCGGCACTTAGCATAGACGGGGTCAGCGATGGGCTTCTTGGATTCTATTGGGTCAAACTCCAAGACAACCTGCAAAGCGTGTGCCTTCAAATCGTAGAGAGGAAACAGGCCTAAAAATTGTTCGTTATTGATATAAAACTCCTCATCAAAAGGTTCGTTAATCACATGTTCCCAAGTGACAAAGAACCCCAGTTGTCTAAAATATGTAAGATAGTGAGAATGCGTCAGCCGGTTGCACCAGTAATACCACGGCAGTTCATCAACACCGAGGGCCGTCCTAATTTCTCTCACTGAGTGTGTCAAGTGAATCCACGGTTCTTTGAGCTCATGATACAAGTGACTCAATGTCGGCGCTCCGCCCAGATAGGCATGTAGATATTTCTTTCCTGTTGGCTTCAAGATTCTCTGACACTGTACCAAAGCTGAGTAAGGATGGCGCATGTGCTCCCATACGACGTATGAGATTATTCGATCAAACGAATCAGTAGGTAGCTTGTCATACCCCGCCGGCGACAAGGATGAAATATCGGCCTCCAGAAGCTGCAATCTGGGGTGCTTCATATCTTTCCATGTGTCGTATCCCCTTATTTCTAAACCAACCACGTCACAATCATATTCCTTCGCCAATACATAGGCTAAGTCGCCGTGGCCGCATCCGATCTCAAGAACTTTTTTTCCGCGAAGCTCCAGGAGTTTATCTAAGCGACTCGCTCGCTCTCTGGCACGTTCAAGCCGGCTACTATCGTCGTACAAGAGTTTCACTACATCCTTCGACACTGCTGTTTGTTGAGCACTCAATTCATTAACCTCCAAGGAAAATTCTTGTCAAACCTTACTGACAAATATAAACCACGTCATGCTTTACTTCGAATGGTTATTCCCACACAGTCGTACTAACTTGCTTCTCGCACCTTAGTCAATATAAAGACACTTCCATTGCTCGATGATAATTCGTCAAAGCCGTCGTATTTCTCTACAAAAAATAATTTTGAAAATAACTTAACTGTATCATGCAATCCGTAGATTCTATACGTACCAACACCGAATTGTGTTAGTGACTCTTGGCCATAGTGCTCGACGACATTCGTGCAAGGCTCGGTAGAGGATTTTTCCCGACATGGAATGGTAATTAAGGCGACACCGCCCGGCTTCAAGACCCGGTGAATTTCTTCCAGTGCCCGACCGTCATCCGCAACATGGTTGAGGACATGAATCGCGACAAAAGTGTCGAAGCTGTCATCCTCAACCTTGTCCATCGATTGGATGTCCATTTGCAAATCGGCATAGCCCAGCGGACGGACATCAAAATTAACGACTTCAGTTGCTTTTGCAAGAAAGGCTTGCATTTCAACAGGATTGGCGTGGCACGCAAGCACGCTATGGCCATCGAATGGATTTCCGATTTTGTTAAGCACATCGAGAATCTGACGATGGCGCGCACGCGACTCACAGCTCGGACAGATGTCGCTATTCAGGGCCATGCCGTAGGTTGCACCGCAGATACTGCAGTTCCAGGTTCGTTCAGTGATTACTTGGGATGCCAGTTCGCAGTGACAATCCGTCTCTACCGGAATGTCGACGTCGCTGGAGAGAAATTCCGCATATCCCATTGAACGGGTATTCGCACGCAAGTGCTCACAGATCTCGTGCAGGCGCTCTTCATGTGCAGCAGAGAACCCAATAAAGTGACCACCAGTTTCACGCGTCAACAATGACCATGAGTGAAGCGTCAAGTTGAAGGTTCGCAGACGCTTGCGCGACAGTACGCGATCAAAGCTCCCTTGGTATATTTCCCAGTTGTGACTCAGTGGCTCCGGCGAGAAATCGACCGGCAATTCAACCAGGCCGTTTTGCCAACGGAATGGCTCGTTATTGACCACCACCGGATCTTGGCTGTGCCATGCCTTCGCATGACGGGTACTGTTGAAGTTACTGCAGGCCTTGAATCCTAACTTTCCGGCCGCATCGATAGTCCAAGAATTGAATCTGTATTCGCCAGATCGAAACACCGTTGGCGCTTGTCCGACCATGGCACGATATTTGAAGGCCGCAAAGTGGAGTAGTGAATGGCTTAGCGTTTCGTCAAGCATGTCCATTGCGACAGCACCGTCAACCCATTTTTTGTTCGCAAGGCCCCATTTGCGGACGACCCATTCCGAATGCAAATGGACATGTACCTCATGACCTTCAGATAACAAGAACTCGACGACCTCTCGAACGGCTTTGTCCCCGTACAGAAGACAGGCTGAGAAATCGACTAGGAAATTTCCCTTGATGTCGTATTGCTTCAGAATGCCGCTGATCCGACGAATGCCGAATTCCTGTCCATCGTAACGCCCCCAGATCAGGCGCTCGAAAGGGTCTTGTGCGGCTCGCCCAGGCAATGCCTCAACGTCGAACGAAATAAACGATATGGGACGTCCGTCATCGATCCGACCATATGTTGGCTTTGCTAAAGCAATTTCCTGCTTGATTATGCGATTGGACGCACTCTGGTGTATTACGCGTTGCGCAGCAGCCGTCGATAACCGACCGAACAACGCAGGGGATTCGTATAGCTTGGCGATACCGTCGGCCAAGGCGACTGAATCTTCCGGAGGTGCCAATATCCCACAGGATTCGTCCAAAAATTCAGGAATTGCAGCAATAGCATTTGTCACTGGCACCAACCCCGATGACATGGCTTCATCGCGGGAGACCCCATGTGAATCCCACCGAGTAGGACACAAGAAAACACCATACATTCTGTGCAGGCTCGAAATTTCTGATTGGGTTAGGAATCGTTTCTCGACAATTACGTTGGCAAACTCTCGTAAGGGAGCAACGGTCTCTTCAAAGAGTTTACCGTCGCCGATAAGACGAAACTGCATTTCACTGAAATAGGGCTTATTAGCTAGATGCAGGATTGCGGCAACGCTCAGGTCATTTGCATACTGGCGCGACGCATATGGGCGAATCGAAAGGACAAGTTTTCGCTGATCTGGCGGTTTCGGCTGGTAGCAAAACAGCGCCGTATCAATAGGATTATGGATGATCGTGTAGCTGTCATCGGGCAAGCGGAATCCTAAGTCTTCAAAAACCTCCTCCGCAAAGTGGCGCGACACGAATACCAACTTGAGGTTGGGTGCCATAGGGTTGAGAATGCCACGCCAGAACGCCATGCGCCCTCCGCTTTCCCACATTGCTTTGGCACGCTCCTGTTCGTTCTGGTAGTTGTACTCGCGGCGATGCCACGGATGGATCTCGGCACCGTGGACCCAGACGATCCGCTTAAGTTTCGGGTACCGTTCAAGCACCTCCCACATTTCTGACGACAGGAAATGCACCAGAACAGTCTTGTAGCGTCCGCCGTCCAGCAATTTCCGTAGAGCTTCCTGTCCGCCGGTAACCACATCGACATCTTGGAATTCGTGATAACCGACAGTTTCGGCCGCGCGAAACCGGAAGACGTCAACCTCTACCCCGCGCTCCTTATAGGCCTTGACCCGGCTGTGAACGAAACCATTCCGGTAGAGGTCGTTGTAACTGGGGTAGTGGTTGGTCAATAGCAGGATATCGCAACGGCTGAGTAACTGGGCCGGCTCGAGCTTGCGATGACCCCACAGCAATGACTTGATGGTGGTCGTTCCGCTTCCACTGATGCGCCAAGCCATTCGCACGAACGCCGTCTCGGCGGGGATAGGGGCTGTGTGGTTACGATTGGCGGTACGGATGACGTGACTAATTTTCTGTTTCTTGTCATCGACAAACACGAATACGTATTGAAGATCGAGCCCCGGGGTGGCATCGAGGTAGGTGTCAATGGTGTTCTTGACCGGTACTGCACCCAACGGCAGATCCTGGGCAGCGTAGAGATATTCATGCTGACCTTCGGGCAGGGCCGATTGTACACAAAGTCCCCCCTGCTTGGCCTCAATGCTTACCTGCGTACGCCTTACCTGGCCGAAAACCTGCATAAGCCTAGCGGCTGTCCAATTGGGAACACTCGTTTCGTCGAACTCGGCCGGGGGAATGCTTTCCGCCGCGCGGATGAGTTCATGTATCGATAGCCCGGTGTCCAGAGCCAGATCGTCCACGCGCGCACTAACCGCCGCAGGATCATGTGCATGTTGGCCCTGTAGACAGTAGTTGAATGGGTCGATTGCCAACCCCGTCAGTTTCCAGTCCTCGCAAGATGCGCTCGACAGCCACGGCAGCAGAGTCTGCCCGCACGGCAAGGCATCTGACTGAATGGCGCTGGAACGGACAGGTAAGCGACTTACGGGCTGATAGGAGCGGCCCTGATCGATTAGGTGAACACCTTCATCAGTCCATTGATAACGTGTCGACTTGCCGATGACTTGCGCGTCGCTGTAGCGAGTGGCGATAGCCAGATCGAGCAAATAGTTCGGTCCGTAATAGTCATCTGCAGTCATCACGGCAAGCCATTCATCATGGCCGAGGTCGTTGCCAAGATGCAATTCCGCAGCCTTGCTCGAATCTACCACACGGATTGTCTTGTCATGGGGCCCTGCCAATTTCTCAACATCTATGGCTCGCTTCAAAACGACCAGGAGTCGCTTGCGAGCATGTTGCTGCGCCTGATAATTCTCGACCACCTGCAGGTATTCGCCCCGCGAGGCGACCAGAGCAACGACGACCATGACGGGTAGGGCATCGTCCAATCGCCAGTCCAGCGTTTTGCGCGCCACATACGCCAAACGCTGCTCGTACGTATGTTCAAGCATGACTTTTCTCAGGCCCGCCAACCGGAACTTCTGGCTGACCTCCTCGTCCAGCCGTTGCAAGCGTTCAACGATTTCCTTCCCGTTATCGCTGGAAATGACCAGATCGCCAAACATCAGTCGAACGCCGCGCGAGAAATTGCTGACCGTGATGGTGTTTGAACCAAGTAGCTCGTAAACCCTCCGCGCGAACATGGTCTGTGACTGCTTGATCGAATTCAGGTTGATGGCGTATCGGTATCCCTTATATGCCTTGTCGATCTCGTTGAACGGCAGCGTGCCGACGATGTAGGGTTCGTACTCGGGTGGAAACTTGTAGTTGCCGTCACTCTTGCCAAAATTGCGGTCGAAAATCTCCAGGGGCCTGTACTTGGGAAACTCGACCACATAGTTCTCAAGGTCGCGAGTGCGCTCCGGGTAACGAACATAATATGCTCCGGCAAAGCAAAAGGCATCCCTGCGCGGATAGAACTCGATTGGGTTGTGCAGCTTCGGCTGACAGGCAAAGGGAAGCAGATAGACCCGCTCATGCCCCAATGCTGCCTTGTATCGGGCGATACAGTCGATGTCGGTAGTAAAGACCATGTCAAATTGCTGAGCGGTCGTCAGAAAGGTCTCGAAATGAATCGGATCTTCCTTGTTCCAGAATACGGTCGGCACTTGCCGTTGCTTGCACCACTGCAGTACCGCTCGCAGTTCCTGGCTTAATGTGCCAATCTTTCGATCCCAAAGCCCATCTTTACCGCGCCAAGCTGATTCGATGAAGAGCAAATCCGGGTTAAATGCCTCCAATTCTCCAAGCGCATGTTCCGGCGTAAGTGGAAACAGATTGCATTCCGGTGCATAGCAATGGAAGGTGAACTCGTCCATGACAGCGGCCACCTTGATCGCCCCGAGGGCAAGATTCGTACAATTCCTGCGGCCTTGCCCTCTCAATCTTTTCTCACAAAGCCAGATATTCGCCCGAAAATTTCGCTCCCCCAACTGTTCTGCCAGCCGCCGGTAAAGGTCGAGTGCTACCAGATAGTTGCCCTGCGTTAATTCATCCGCTGCGCGCCGCACCATGGATTGCTGCTGCATCAACTGCTTCCCCTTACATTCTGGTTACGCCGGAAGCGAACAAGCCCACGGCGTCGACAGCCCTGGCGTGCTTCCTGATCTCTGAAATTTCCTCAATGAATAAATGGGCGGTGCTTCACCAGCACGCCCACCACATCGGCACTTGCCAAGGCCTCGTCCAATGACACCCGGCTGTGCCTGCACCCGGTTGGTTTTCCGGAATGGGCTTCGATGATTGGCTCCGTCACTAATACTTGGCATCCAAGGGAGCGACACCTTGGCGATTTCCACAGCCAGACTCCCGCGTCAGTCGTCGACTGTTGTTTATTCCTTTGTTTATCATGCTGTCGTTTCGTTAAATGACTGGTTTGTGGAAAACTTGCCTATCGACGACATCTCCAGGTATCGCGAAAGCATTTCCTGATGGTGCGGACTCTTACGGGACAGGAAGATGAATGTTGGCGTGGCATTGGTGGAATCGATGACGAAATAATCGTAAGGAGCCAGAAATTCCTTGATGTGCAAATATTGGGATCTGGTAAAGCACTCGACGGCAATCACCGGCATGCTCTCCATGATAATTCGCCTTGCACCTTGCAACGCGGAAAGCTCCATTCCCTCCAGATCGAGCTTGATGATCGATATGGAATCCCTGAAGTTTGCAAGTTCCTCATCGAGCGTCGAGAGATTTGCTTCGAACTTATCAAGAGAAGTCCCCGTCCCCTCGGTTCTTTGAAGAAAACTTGGATCGGCAGTAAAAGATCCAGAGTTACCCTGCAATACCTGCACCAACTCGATGCCCCCTGACCGGTCACCAATAGCTACATTACGAACATCGACCTTAGCTTCGAGACGATTCAGTCGAACATTGGCAAGAAGCAGTTCGAAGTTATGCGGCTGCGGCTCAAATGCAATTACTGGCGCGCCGATTACGCCGGCGAAGAAAACACTATGATTGCCGATGTTTGCGCCACCGTCGACAATCAGTCTTCCCGGATGGTGCAGACGGGCGAGAAGATTGAGAAATGGTGATTCGTAGAACTGCTTCTTCTCCGCAATCTTCGCAGGTATATAGTCACCTGAAAGGTGAACAAAAAAGAACGTTTTGTTTCTATGCTCGGCACTGCCCCAAGCGACATCTGGCAGATTTCCTGCCGACGACAAACGCGCTAGCGACTTCTGCAAACCTTCCAGTGACTTTGCTCGATCACCATCGTGCTCCGAAAAGAACATCTCGACGGAGATCGGGGAATCGCGTAACGCTGGCTGCACACTGAGTGGTACCGGGGTATTGAGCCGTGTGCTATTGGCCGATGCCACGCCCACTGAGTCCTTTGGGGGCTTCAGGCGAAGTTGCGAAAACTGCTCGCCAGCGCGCGCTTGCGTCATTAAACGGACATCACTGCCAGCAGATCCAAGGCGAATCGCTTTCTCGAAATGGTTGTAGGCGCGCTCGTAACTACCTCCATGGGCATAGGCTCGGCCAAGGCTGTTATGCACACCCGCGGCAAGAATTTGGGTGAGCAACTTGTGACTGCAGCCCCAATCCTGCGCCAGGCGTATGAATTGGCGGGCAAGCCCCACGCCGCCAGCCTGAAGCTGGCCGGCGGCGGCGAGCAAGGCGAGCTTGGCGCGATCCGGATGATGTAGCAAGGTGTCGCGGTCGAGCCTCGTCAGGCTCTGCCAATCGCCGAATTGCCATTGAGTGCGTGCACGCTCAAGCAGGTTCTCGTCATACGGAACAACCACCTGTTCAGGTTGCGCTTCGCCGACATCAACCGAATTATTGGGAGGCGATACACGGCGTCGGCTTCCAGAGGAGGTAGTGTTCATAGCCCCTCATCTCGGAGGAACAGATCCTTGATGAGATCAAGTTGTGCTTCGGCCTTGATGAGTTCTTCCTGCAGGCCCTGCTGGCGGGTGGAGAGTTCAGACTCTGCGGCTTTGCGGCTTTGAATCTGTTGCTGCAAGTCGCTTAGCTGCTTTGACCGCTCTGCCGCGAGCTGCGACTGTTCGCCCAGTCGCCCGGAGAGCGCGGCCTTTTCCTGTTCCAGTTGGGCCTGTGCCGCCTGCAGCGCGTCGAGCTCACGACTGCGTGCCGCCGCGAGTTGCGTCTGCTCGTCGAGCCGCCCGGTCAGTGCGACCTTTTCCTGTTCCAGTCGGGTCTGCGCCGCCTGCAGCGCGTCGAGCTCACGACTGCGCGCTGCAGTGAGTTGTGTCTGTTCGTCGAACCGCCCGGAGAGCGCCGTCTTTTCCTGTTCCAGTTGGGCCTGCGCCGCCTGCAGTGCTTCGAGCTCACGACTACGTGCCGCCGCGAGTTGCGTCTGCTCGTCGAGCCGCCCGGTCAGTGCGACCTTTTCCTTTTCCAGTTGGGCCTGTGCCGCCTGCAGTGCTTCGAGCTCACGACTGCGTGCCGCAGTGAGTTGCGTCTGCTCGTCGAGCCGCCCCGGTCGAGTGCGACCTTTTCCTTTTCCAGTTGGGCCTGTGCCGCCTGCAGTGCTTCGAGCTCACGACCGCGTGCCGCAGTGAGTTGTGTCTGTTCGTCGAGCCGCCCGGAGAGCGTTGTCTTATCCTGTTCCAGTTGGGCCTGCGCCGCCTGCAGTGCTTCGAGCTCACGACCGCGTGCCGCAGAGAGTTGTGTCTGTTCGTCGAGCCGCCCGGAGAGCGTTGTCTTTATCCTGTTCCAGTTGGGCCTGTGCCGCCTGCAGCACTTCGACCTCGCGACTGCGCGCCGCCGCGAATTGCGCCTTTTCGTCTAGCCGCCCGGAGAGCGCGGCCTTGTCCTGTTCCAGTCGGGCCTGTGCCACCTGCAGCGCTTCGACTTCGCGACTGCGCGCCACAGTGAGTTGCGTCTGTTCGCCGAGACGCCAAGAAAGCGCCGCCCTGTCCTGCTCCAGTTGGGCCTGTGCCGCCTGCAGCGCGTCGAGCTCGCGACTGCGTGCCGCCGCGAGCTGCGCCTGTTCGTCCAGCCGCCCGGAGAGCGCCGCCTTGTCCTGTTCCAGTCGGGCCTGTGCCGCCTGCAGCGCATTGAGCTCGCGACTGCGCGCCGCCGCGAGTTGCGTCTTTTCGTCGAACCGCCTGGAGAGCGCGGCCTTTTCCTGTTCCAGTTGGGTCCGTGCCGCCTGCAGCGCGTAAATCTCACGACTGCGTACCGCAGTGAGCTGCGCCTGTTCGTCCAGCCGCCCGGAGAGCGCCGATTTTTCCTGTTCCAATTGAGTCTGCGCCGTCTGCAACGCGTCGATCTTTCGACTGCGCTCAGCCGCGAGCTGTGTCTGCTCGTCTCGCTCTTGTGCCAGGTTGCTCCACTGTTGCGCCAACTGGGCGCGCCGCTCCGTATATTCGGTCTCCTGCTTCGCCGCATGGAGGCGGGCTTGTTTCGCTTCATAACGCAGACGGCTTGCCTGTCGAGCTTCCGAATCGCTGAATTTGACATGTGGGGGCAGTGTCTCCAGCACCGCTTCCGCTTCGATCACTTCCCCTGCCTCATGCAGCCTGAAGGCTAGCCACTTAAGCCGGAAGGCACGGGGGTCAATCGAGTAAGCTTTCCTGGCAAACTCTGCGGCCTGATCTGCCTCGACATGCACCAAGCTGCGGGCCAGGGCTGTCAGCGCATTCGCCTGCAGACCCGGTGAAACCGATGCGGAAGTCAGCAGTGCATCCACCGCTGCAACGCCTCCCGCGCGATATGTTTCGATGAGTTTGCCATAGGATTGCCCGCCTAGAACATCGGGAGGCTTCTGCCGATTCGACTCACGCCATAGGCGCCCAAGCTTGCCCGGAATCCTCAACAGACCTGCCGGAGACTCGACTCCTTGAATCAGCACATCGCCAACCTTGACATTCAAGGCATTGCGCGCCACAACGTCGTGCGTTCGCTTCTGTACTTCCAGGATGGTGCGCAAACGAAGATTTTCTGCTACAACCTCCGGCAGTTCATCGGCTACCCAAGCTATTCTCTGCGGAGCGGCTGAATAGGTTGAATCGCGAGTTTTACCTTGCCAGAAATTCCATTCCAGATCTTCCTGGATCTGATGAAGCTGCGAAAGCAACAGTTCATTTTCCTCTTCCAGATCCTTGATCCGCACTTCGGAAGCGTCATTTCCTGCTTCACCCTGCGTAAGAAATTCGGAAGTCATAGACACGCCTCGTTATAGTCAATCGACATGATCTCGCACCACACTTTCCAGCAACTTCAGTATGCCCGCGATCATGGTAGCAAGGAGCAGGGTCACTACCGTGTTATAGATACGCCTCGGTTCCATAGGGTATTCCGGGAAGGTCGGTGCCTGCAGCAGTGAAACCTTCTTGAGCGTTCGGGTTGCATCGATCTGCCCCTTTTCGAGCCCAATTAGAGCTGTCCTGTAGATATCCTGGGTGAAACTCACATTCATTTTTAGACGCTCGAACTCCTCGACGGTATAGTTGAGCGTCTTGCCGGACGTCGACGCCAGCCTGGCCCGCTCCTGCAATATCTGTCGCTCCACAGCCTCAATGGCCCGCTTGAGCATCAAGATATTCGGGTGATTCCTTTCAAGGCTAGCGGGCAGAGAAGCCAATTGGGTCTGGAGGTCGGTTCGCTGCGCTTCCAGCTTGGCGATAATGGCAATGATGCTTTCCGCCGTCGCTTGCGGTGACGCCAGGCCCTTCTTGTTCTGGAAGTTGAGCAAGGCTTGGCTTGCCTGACGAAAGCGCTCCTGAGCCAACGTTACTTGCGTGGTAAGAAACTTCACCTGTGTCTCGGCCAGTTCATGGCCGATCTGGTTCATATAGCGCTCACCCTCCTGAGCCAGCATGCTGGCAATTGCATTGGCTACTTCGGGTTCGTACGCCTGAACCTTGATCCGGAGGACCCCGGCGTAATCGTCAAATTCAACACTGACCCGCGACAGATAGTAGCGATGGAACCACTCCATTGAGGCATCCTTGAACCACATGCGAGCGATGGGGTCACGACGCCAGTCGCTGTAGTGCGAGCGCAGGTCGAGAGTGGCATCAAGACTCTTGAGCATATCCACCGAGAGCAGGTATTCGCGCAGCAATAGCTGGTCAGGGCGGATGGCGCCTCCCGCACCGCCAACCCCGATCAGAGATGTAATATCGACAACTGGACCGCTGACCAACTCGGTTTTCTGAATAATTACATTGGCTTCTGAAACATACCGGTCCGAAGCGATCATCAGCCAGTATACCGACGCCACTACTGCCAAAACAACGGTCAAGCGCACCGCCTGGCGGAATAGCGTAATGGAGAGAATGGATTCCGACACACGGTCACGTGCCTTCGCCAATCCTCCTCGGACACTCCTCAAAAAGTCTTGTACAGCGCTTTTCATCTAGCAAAACTTTCCTTGTACGCCTTCAATGCGTCATCAATCTGGTCGAACCAGCGCGCATTTCCTTCGGTGATCCATATCCCCGACTGACAGAATTCCTTCAGCGTCCCTTCGTCATGAGCCACCATGATCAGGCCGGCACGATCTGCCATGTCCCTGAATGCGGCAGCGGCCTTTTGGCGGAACGAAGCGTCCCCCGCCGCGGTCACCTCATCCGAGATGTAAACGTCAAAGTCGAAGGCCAGCGAAAGGGAGAACTGCAATCGCGAACGCATGCCTGTCGAATAGGTGCTTACCGGTTCATCGAAGGACTCTCGCAACTCAGAGAAATCCTGGATGAAGGCCAGTCGATCCGATAAATCCTCCTGATGGCCATGCACTCGGCAGACGAACTTCGCGTTCTGCCGACCTGTTAGTGTACCCTCCAGCCCCCCCTGCCCGATCGGCCAGGAGACTCTGCACCGCCGTTCGACTCGCCCTTTGGTCGGATAATCGGCGCCACCAATGATGCGCAAAAGGGTAGACTTGCCTGCGCCGTTGATTCCGATCAATCCAACGTTCAAGTGTGGCGGGATTGTCAGGCTGATCCCCTGCAACACCCACTTGCCAACGCCATGCTCGGTTTTGTAACGCTTGTGAACGTCCTCGACAATGATCATTCCATCACCAAGCGTAGCGCAAAGCGTCGATACAACAACAGCCCCAGGAAAATACTGACAATCGCAAATGAGTACAGGTATCCCAAGCTATAACCAGGTACAACGTGGTAGTAAGGAACAAACCCCAAGCGGATTGCTTCGAGACCATGCACGATCGGGTTGATCATCAGCATATCACGATAGGGCGAGGGGATGCTCGAAATGGGCCAGATCGTGCCGGAAATCAGATATAAGGGAAGCATGAGAATATTAAGGATATGTTCGGATTCTGGAACGAGTTCCATCAACACCGAAGCCACGAGGCCATATCCCACGCCGAAGAGCCAAAGTCCCGCAGCTGCCGTCATCGCCAAAAGTGGGTCACTGGGAAGTGTCTCGCGGCCCAGTAATGTAGCCCCAGTCAGAATGACCAGCGAGATGTTCGCCATCAGGAAAGCTTCCAGGCCACCCCGCACAATGGCCGTATCGAAGGGTTTGACCTGACGGTAGGCAAACAGGGGGCGATTGCAATCAATGGCATACATGACCTGAATGGCCGTACGTCGAAACAGGAAGAAACCAAGCATCCCGACGATGATCCATACCGCCACGTCGACTCCTCCGACGGTACGCATGCGAAGTGCCGTGAAGATGGTCGCAATAAAACCGATATGGAAGACGGGCTCAACCAGCAACCACAGCCATGCGGCCCGCACGCCAAAAAGGCGATCCAGTGCCTCGCGCAAGAATATTGCCTGCCAGACTGAAATAGTAATCGATAAGGAACTGCGCATTCTCACCGTCTGAATGAAGGCAAGGAGCAAAATCGAATTCCCCCTTGCTTTATCGTGTTAATGCAAAGCACTGTTGATGGTTGCGCTAGGCACGGCAACCGAGATCACGAGCCTCAAGAATTTATTGAATTCCGCTTCTGGCGAATTCGAAACATAAATCACATCACGATTCTGGACCGGGAAGTTCTGTATCACGAAGATCGACGCCGGATCGCGCAGATTGATCTGGTAAACCACCGGCACCGTGCCATTGGTCGCCGCGGCTGTCGTACCCCGGACATCGACCAACTTCGCATCCTCGAACCTGAACACGAAAACCCCCCGCGCATCGGCACGACTGTCGTTCAGGCCGCCAGAACGCGCCAAGGCCTGGGCTAACGAGATCCCCTGGGCTTCGAATGGGACCTCGTCGTTCTTGCCTGTTGCTCCCAGGACCGAGAAACTCTGAGGTTGGAAGAGGGCACTGACAACATCACCAGGCTTAAGCAGGACATTCTGCTGCGGATCACTTATGACAGAGTCGAGGGGCATTCTGGCCGTGACCTTTTCACGAGAAAGCTGAATCGCCATGCGGTTGATGGGTTGCTTCACTCCACCCCCTGCAGCAAGGGCATCGAGCAAGCGTTCGCCTTTCGCGGTCAACGGCATCAAAGTACTGGTGTTAACCTCACCCACCACCGTGACGTTCGAGGTGTTGTTCTTGATCACGCGCACGAGCACCTGCGGCTGGTTTGCCTTGCCAGTGAGGCGCTTGACGATATCTGCCTCGATTTCCTGCGTTGTTCGGCCCTTCACCGGCACTCTGCCAGCAAACGGCATGGTGATCGCACCATCCGGCGTGACCATCTGCTCGGGCAAGGTCGCGGCACGCTGTGTCGTCGGGCCGGATTTCGCGTCCAACACGAAGCCTCCGAAGAGCATGGCGGGTGGCGCTTCCCAGACCCACACCTCGATGATGTCTCCAGGTCCAATCCCGTAATTGTTGGTGCCACTATTTGGGAAAACATCGACAAACTGGCCAAGTTTCTTGCTTTCCGAAAGTCTTCTGGCGAGCGCATCGTTAACATCCACAACCTGGATGCCGTCAATACTACCGGTATCGCGTTCTGCACGTACCTGCTCTCGGCTGGGTCCGGCGGCGGAAAGCCAATCGGGGAAGCTGGCACAGCCCGCTACAGACACGACAAGTGCCAAGCCACCAAGGGCCAGACTTAGCCTCCGAAAGACTAAGAACATAATGATTTCCGATTTTCCTTGTTGCCGCAGTGACAGGTCTCGCATTGAGATGTCATGAATTATGCAATTACCCAAAATATGACTATTTCTTTTTAATGGCAGAAACCGCGTAAGCGCTCTCGCATAAGTTCTTCGATCTTCCGAAGCTACTAGCCAAGCAAATACATTCCTAGAAACACGAAAGACTTCTTACTGACCGCTTACCGTATTTCCTGCTCCGTGTGCATCACTGAAATAAAAAACCTCAAGTGCGCAGGTTTTCCTCGACGGCGGGATAAATGATCGGCTGTACATTGATGTCGGCATCGAATAGCTGATTGGACAATTTGGTTGCCTTGAGCGAACTGTCGACAAAGGCAGGGATCACGACGTGCCCGGCAGAATAACCTGTATCGATGCCTGCCGAACCGGCCAACTGAAAAAAAACTAGCTCGCTGACGAAATCTCGATACTCGTTCGGGTTCCGTCAGCAGGATGTTCAGCGCTTCGAGTGAAGCCGCAACCAGCGGTGGCGCCATGCCGACGCTGTCGACAATACCGGGGGCCGCATACCTGAGTTGCTCGACCATCGCTCTTTCACCCGCGATGTAGCCACCACACCCGGCCAGAGTCTTGCTGTGCGTGCCCATCCAGACGTCAACGTCCTTGCCGGCCATGCCGTAATGCTCACAGATGCACCGCCCGGATTCACCGATCATGCCGATGGAATGCGCCTCATTCACCATGAGGAAGTCCTTGTGGCGACGCTTGAGAGCGAAGAGCACCGGCAGGTCGGGAATGTCGCAGCCTATACTGTAGAGGCTTTCGGCGACGATGGGCACGTGCTTGAACTGGCAGCGGATCCCGGCGAAGATCTGGTAGAGAGCCGACGTGTCGTTGTGCTGGAATGAACGGCGAGCGCTACCTGAGGGCTTGATGCCTTCGAGCACGCTGTTGTGGATAACCCAGTCCTTTGGCCCGAAGAGGTCACCGCTGGTACTTACGTTGGTGGCAAGGCCGCTGACGAAGAAGATACAGTCCTCAACCTCGTAAAGGTGGGCCAAAGCTTCTTCGAGTTCGCGCTGAACTGGCCGCTCGACAGTCACCAAGCGGTTGGCCGAGACCGATGTGCCGTAGCGGTCAATAGCTTTTCTCGCGGCCTGGTTGACCGCCGGGTGGCCTGAAAGACCGAGGTCATTGTGGCTGGAGAAGTTGATGTATTCGCGGCCGTCGACACGCGAGGTGGCGCAGGCAACGCCTTCGTGCGTGCGGAAGAAAGGATTGGCGAACTTCGGGCGCTCGGCCGCCGGCTTAAGTATCAGCACTTCTTCATAGCCGGGATGGCGATTGAAGCGGGTGAACGCCTCGGGGGGATCGACGGGTGCGCCGCCATACCAGCCGTCGGCGTAACCGGCGGCTCCCCACCGGAGCCGACTTTGTTGCCGGAGATGGGGTCAATCAGTTGCGTCTTGCTTGTCCCGGTGAGGTGGATGTTGAGCATCATAACCTGCAATTGTATATCGAAGCGCTGCTTCAGGCCTAGAGTGAGCCTTGTCCAACGTGGTATGAGCCTGAACGAGGAGTGCATTTCCAGCCAGTAGAGCCAAAACGCTGACCCTCACAACAGAAGAACGCCAGCAATTGAGGCCGGTAGCGGAGCAAGGCAGTGACTGGCGCGAACGCCGGCGAGCCCGAACCGTACCTCTCCTGTCTGAAGGAGGATCCCTTGACGGAGTGGCGATACAGCAGAAGCTCCACAAGGAAACCGTAGCCAACCACAGGGATGCCTGGCTGGCCAGAGAGTTCATCGGGCTGCGCGACCTGCCGCGGAGTGGCGCCCCCCGCAAACTATCGGAAACGCATCAGCAGGTACTCTGCGCCTGGGCGACAGCTGAAGCCTGTACGGCCTCCCGGTTGAGGGACCGCCTGTCAGATCGTCGATCTGATGATCGAAATAGTATCCCACCCAGCGGATGGTGCGCGAATAAGCGCTATCGGGTAAGTTCTTCGATCTTCAGAGGCTCCAAGCCAGGCAAATACGTTCCTAGAAACACGAAAGACTTCTTACTGACCGCTTACGCGTCGATCGTCCGGCTGCAAGCCCTTGAGCTTCAGGTGCTTCTGATGCAGTTCGTAGTTCCTGTCAAAAATCGACGCTGCGACAGCGGACATGTCTTCCATCTTGCGGTAACCTCGCGTTCGTCATGAATATCCCTCGGTTGAGGAGCGAGGTCACATCTTGACTTCAGCACGACTACGGCGCCGCTGCTTCCTCCGCGCAGCGGCTTCGTCCAGCAAACGATTCAGATCGTGGGTTCGCACGATCTAGCCTTGTTCGTTATTTTACGGGTGTGGGGAAGATCCGTCAGTCCATCGCCTCGTACAACGGCAGGGTCAGGAACTCGGGGTATTCCGGGGTCAGCGACATCCTGTCGAAGATGACCGCCGCCTGATCGTAGGTCGCGGTATCTTCACCCTGGGCACTGACTGTGGCTTTCACCTTGAGCAGTTCCTCGGCGATCATGCCGCGGACCATCTCGGCGGTGACCTTGCGGCCGTCGTCGAGAACGCCTTTCGGGGACACCACCCACTGCCAGACCTGTGAGCGCGAGATCTCGGCAGTGGCGGCGTCTTCCATCAGGTTGTGGATGGGCACGCAACCGTTGCCGGCCAGCCAGCTACCCAGGTAGTGGATGCCGACGTTGATGTTGTTGCGCACGCCGGCTTCGGTGATCGGTTGCGAAGGCTGGAAGTTGAGGAAGTCGGCGGCGGTAAACGATTCGTCGCGCTGTTTCTCCCACTGGTTGGGGCGCTCGCCGAGCACTTTCTGAAACTCCTCGCCGGCAATCGAGACCAGGCCTGGGTGGGCCACCCAACCGCCGTCGAAACCGTCATTGGCATCGCGCGTCTTGTCGTGGCGGATACCGGCGAGCGCCTTTTCATTGGCTACCGGATCGTTCTTGATCGGAATCAGGGCACTCATGCCACCCATCGCCGGCGCCCCGCGCTTGTGGCAGATCTTGACCAACTGCAGGGCGTAGCTGCGCATGAAGGGGACTTCCATGGTAATTGCCCCGCGGTTGGCGAGGCAGAAATCCGCGTTCGTCTTGAACTTCTTGATGCATGAAAAGATGTAGTCCCAGCGGCCGGCGTTGAGGCCGGCAGAGTGGTCGCGCAGTTCGTAGAGAATTTCCTCCATCTCGAAGGTGGCGAGGATCGTCTCGACCAGCACCGTGGCCTTGATCGTTCCCCGCGGCAGATCGATGTGCTCCTGGGCCATGATTAAGATGTCGTTCCACAGACGCGCTTCGAGATGCGACTCCATCTTCGGCAGGTAGTAGAAGGGGCCTGCACCGCGCGCTATCTGTTCGTGGGCGTTGTGGAAGAAGACCAGCGCGAAGTCGAAGATGCCGCCGGAAACGCGTTGTCCGTCAACGGTGACGTGTTTTTCGTCCAGGTGCCAACCGCGCGGCCGTATTTGCAGTGTGGCGATCTTGTCGTTGAGGGTGTATTCCTTACCGGCCTCGTTGATGAAGGAAAGCTGGCGGCGGATCGCCTTGTAGAGGTTGATCTGGCCCTGGATCTGGTTGTCCCACTTCGGGCTGTTGGAGTCCTCGAAGTCGCTCATGTACGAATCGGCGCCCGAGTTGTAGGCGTTGATGATCATTTTCGCTTCGACCGGTCCGGTGATTTCGGTACGGCGGCGTTCAAGAGCCTTCGGCAACGGGGAAATCTTCCAGTCGCCTTCGCGGATGTGCCGCGTTTCCGGCAAGAAGTCGGGCATCTCGCCGGCGTCGATGCGCGCCTGGCGGGCGATCCGTGCTTGCAGCAATTCCTGACGGCGACCTTCGAAAGCGCGGTGCAGCTTGGCGACCAGAGCCAGCGCTGCGGGGGTGAGGATGGTTTCGTAACCGGCTTGGATCGGCGCGCTGATCTGCATTCCGGCGGGCAGCGTGAGGCTCATGTGATGGCTCCTGGCGATGGGTTATGGTGCGGTGCAAGGATCTTATTAAATGCCGTAATAGAAGATAAGATCGATTAAAATCAATTGATCTTTTACTTCAGGTATCGAATAAACCAGTGGATCACATCAAGCAATTCGAAGCGTTCGTCAACTCGGCAACACGTGGCAGTCTTTCGGCCGCGGCACAGCTTGAAGGGATTACCCCGGCGGTGATCGGGCGCCGTCTAGATGCCCTTGAGGCACGCCTGGGCGTCAAGCTGCTGCTGCGCTCGACGCGCAAACTGTCGCTGACTTTCGAAGGACAGGCATTTCTCGAGGACTGTCAACGGATTCTCAACGACCTGGCAAACGCCGAAGCGGCGGTTTCGCTCGGCGGCATTCGCGCCAGTGGTCATCTCAAGGTGTCTGCCCCCGCAGGTTTCGGGCGCCGTCATGTGGCGCCGCAAGTAGCGGCCTTCATGCTCGCCAATCCCGATATCACGGTACGGCTCGATCTGACGGATCGTCTGGTCGATCTGCTCAACGAGGGGGTGGACTGTGCCGTACGCATCGGCGAAATGGCCGATTCGAGCCTGGCGAGCAACAAGCTCGGCGAGATGCACCGGGTCGTGGTCGCCAGTCCCGCTTACCTTGCAGCGCACCACGTCCCACGTACGCCGGCCGAACTGGCGACCCACAACTGCCTGTCCCTTGGCCAGCAGCGTGGCTGGGCACTACGTCAGACGCCGGGTGGAGAAGTGGCGAATATCAAGGTTTCGGGAACTTTCGAGTGCAACGACGGCGCCGTGTTGCATGCCTGGGCACTGGCCGGCAAGGGTCTGGCCTGGCGATCGATGTGGGAAGTCGGCGACGATCTGCGCCATGGCCTGCTGGTTTCCGTGCTCGACGATTACGCCGCACCAGCCGTCGGCATCTACGCGGTTTTTCCGCAGCGACGGCACTTGCCCTTGCGGGTGCGCTTGTTCATTGACCAACTCAAGATCACTTTTGGTAACCCCCGGTACTGGTGCCTGTGCGGTGAAACGCGCGCATCGCCGGAAGCGGAGTGATCCTGTCGCGACAATGTTTCCCTTATTTCCCTGATGACTCGCCGGCGACGCATTTCCTGGCAGCTCGTAGCAGAGCCCGCCTGGCCTTTTCAGCCTTGATGTGCGCCAGGGCTTGCGCCTTGTTGCACTCCTTACCATCCGTGCTCCGTGAGTTCCTGTGAAACTCCAGTACGGGTTTTTCTTGTTTGCACTTGACGCAGATTTTCGTGTTCATGTGGGGAGAGAAGGAGAGTGAGCAATGGTGGGATCAGCGGAGGCCAGGAGGAGGTGACGAAGCGATGTCCGCTTGCGAGGGTATAAAACTGACAATATCCATTCGGTGGTAGAACAAAAAATTTGATGCAAAACTTCAGCGGTTGACCGGGGCAATGGGCCGGATTGCGGCCTTGCCGTTGTTTAGGTGCTTCGCTTCCAGGTGACCGGATGCTTCTTGACCCCATCGGATGGTCGGTACAGAAAGATTTAAAAGCAAAGGGTTGCCGTATTCCCGTGGGGGCACTGCGGGCGAGCGGAGCGCGCCGCTGCGGTCTGCGGCGGCCACCACGGCAACGACGAATGCTTGGGGGCTTGCCAGCGCGGCCAGACCAATCTAAGCAAGGACTATGCCTTGATATAAACAGTGTTTATTCATCAGCGGCTTAGCCTGGGTCTGCTGTTACAGCTTCCGAACGCGCGGCTGCGGTTGTAAAGTATCCTGACAGTGGCGCGCCGTCGGGGCTCCTGCGGACGCGCCGCTGCATCGACCAGCTTGCCTACGTAACGAGAAGCCGCTGCGCCCCAGGGGGTGCAGGACGCAAAGGTATCGCTTCAGACAGTCGGGTGCGGACGCTGCTTGCCGATGATCAGGTTTTCGTGGTCCACATCCCTTTGCTCGGGGCGCATGCGTTTCCTGGCGTACTTGTCGTATACGCCTGAACTCAGAAAGAGGTCGAAGAGTTCTGGATCGATATGCTGCTCCTGCTGCATCCTGCTCATGATGGCGAGCGCTTCGGACAGGGTCTTGCCTTTCTTGTAGGGGCGATCGATGGCCGTCAGCGCTTCGAAAATGTCGGCGATGGCCATCATCCGCGCCACCGGGGGCATTTCCTCTCGCCGGAGTTTACAGGGATAGCCACTGCCATCCATCTTCTCATGGTGAGCACCAGCGATTTCAGGGACTTTTCGAAGGTGTTTGGGGAAAGGCAATTGCGAGAGCATGACCAGCGTCTGCACGATGTGCTCGTTGATTTTGTAGCGCTCTTCTTCCGACAATGTGCCGCGCTCGACCGCGAGATTGTAAAGTTCGCCGCGGTTGTAGAGCAGCGTCGGAACGGCCATGCGAACCCCCCAGCGGTTGTCTGCCGGCATTTGATCCTGTGGGCGTCTCGGGAAGAGGTGCTCGGGCTTGTCGGCCAGCAGCGGTTCGGCGACCGGCAGCAAGGCAGGTGGTGTGCGCGCCTTGCGCAGCTTCTCCTCCTCGGAAATACCGATACGGTCATCGAGTGTGCGCCACCAGGTGCGCCTGGCGATCACCTGCAGGCGCTCGATTTTCTGCGGCGCCATGAATTCGCCGCCTTCGTTGCAGTTGGCAATGAAGGCAAAGTCGTCGTCGATGCGCAGCAATTCGGCAGCGAGCCCGGCGCGCAGCGAGGGTTCATCGCCGCCGTCGGCAATCGCTTGCAGGCAACGTATTTCCTCTTCACGCTTGAGCACTTCGAAGCGCATCCGTACCTCGTGGAGACGGTCATGGATCGTTTCCAGCTTGGTGGCCTTGTCCACCACGTATTCGGGGGTAGTCACCTTGCCGCAGTCATGCAGCCAGGCGGCGACGTGTAGCGCCTCCCTTTCGTCTTCGCTCAACTGAAAGCCCTGGAAGGGTCCGCTGCTCGCCTCGCAGGCGGCGTCGGCCAGCATCTCGGTGAGTTCAGGGACGCGTTTGCAATGGCCGCCGGTGTACGGGCTCTTGGCGTCGATTGCTGCGGCGATCAACTTGATGAAGGCTTCGAAGAGGTCCTTCTGGGCCTTGATCAGCGCCTTGCTTTCGAGTGATACCGCCGCCGACCCGGACAGCGCCTTGACGAAGCTCAGACGGCTGCTGTCGGTTGCGCTGTCGCAGAGCAGGACCATCGCCCCGACCAGTTCGGTCTGCCGATTGAGCAGCGGCAGGGCAATCGCGTGCGTTGCCCCGGACAGATCAGCGGTCGCGAGTCCCAGGCATCTGATGTCATCGGGCCGGAGCCGTTCGGCGCGTGCGCTGCCATCGCTGAGGGCGGCACCGAGCAATGGCCCGCTGTTCGAGATTTCAAGCGCGGGCAATTCGCCAGCCCATGCCGACCCGGTCTCATCGAGCGCCGCTGCCGGCTTCAGTTGCGTTTCTTCGGCGAGGTAAAGGATGCCGGCGCGCGCTCCGGATGCCGAGAGCGTGTCCACGAGCAGTCGCGGCAACAGGCGGTCGAAGTTTTGTTCCGCGGCGACGGCGTGGCTGATGTCGAGAAAGCGATGAATCGTTCGTTTCATGCTGTCCATGGTCTGCGCGAGTTCGCTGACTTCCTTGATCGAAGACTCAAGCTTGATCGGCTGTGTGAACTCGAAGTGACGGATCGCCTCGGCTTCGTCGGCCAGGCTGCCCAACGAACGCGCGATGCTGCGCGCCAGCAGCCAGGTCAACGGGATCGTGATCAGCAGGACGACCAGCGTGGCGACCGCCGAGTGCTGTCTCAGTTGCAGTGCTCCGGCCATCAACTCGCTCTCGGGAATCGCGGTGACCAGATACAACGGCGGCACGCCTTCGAGCAACAGCGGGTTGACCGAGACCCGCCAACCGTCGTCCCGAACTTTGACGCGCAGGCTCTGGGCAGCCTGGCCAGGCATGTTTCTCACCGTTTCCATGAGCGACACCAGCGCCGGCACGCCGAGTTCGTCAAGCCGCGCCAGTTTGGGAGCGGCATCGCTCTCGGGAGACGCCATCACCATCCGGTCGAGGTCTTCGAAGGCCAGAACGTAACCTTGTGAATTGACCAGCACCATCTCGCTGCCCGGGGTCACCTTCCGGGTAGCCAGTATCATACCCAGGGTATGCAGCAGGATGTCCGCGCCCACCACCGCGTGTCCACCACCAGCACGGTTGGCCAGGGTGGTGCCGACCTTGCGGCTGGAGTAGAACAGATAAGGCGGTGTCTTGACCTGTGTCGACGCTGTCAGCGCCTGCTGAAACCAGGGCCGCTGCCGGGGATCGTAGGCGGCAGCGTAGTCCGGGCGGTCGTCGGCGCGCAGGATCTTCAGCCTGGCGTCGAGATAGATGAAGCGGCCACGCGCCGCGGCGCCCGCCCGCTCGATGCTCTGAACGACGTAGCTGGCGCCGACCGGTACTCGCGAGGCCTCGGCTTCACTGCCCTGCCCGACACGGCCGACGAGGAAGAAGTCGCCATTGTCGTAGCCGACATAGAGCGACGACAGCGCCGCAGAGCTGTCTAGCGCCTCGCGCAGAAATTCGACGCTGTCGAGACGTTCCTTGAGGGAAGTGGCAGTGGTCACCCGTTGCAGGCTCAGCAGGCGGGTGGCCACCTCCGCCGGTTCGATGATGTGTTCCATTTCGAGCAGCGCTTCACGGCTGATGCGGGTGGTCAGGTCGGCGGCGGACGCGGCCAGCAGGTCCGAGCTGAGCTGGTAGCCTATGCCTCCGAGGACGCCGCAGACGAGCAGGATCAGCGCCAGAAACAGCGTCGAGATATGGACGTGCAACGGGTAATGACGACGCATCGGTCGGTCCTCGGAGTACGATTGACGGATCTAACGATACCGAAAAATGAACTGCGCGTGCGTGCTCGCAATTTTCGCCACCCCGGGGGGCCGCCTGGCAATGACCGATCGGATGCGCAAACAGCGCTTGGCCCGCGTTTCGGGAACCGGTACGATGAGCGTTCTTCGCCGAATGAGGCATGCCCCATACCATGTCCCGATCATCGACCGGCCTGCCGGCCTTCGAAAGCAAGATCATTGCCCCCGGCGAGATCGCACCGCGCCTGCTCGTCCTGCCACGCCCACTGGTGTTTACCAACGGCTGCTTCGACCTTCTGCACCGCGGTCATGTCACCCTTCTCGCCGAGGCGCGTGCGCTTGGTGCGTCGCTGGTCGTGGCGCTAAACGCCGATGCCTCGGTCAGGCGCCTTGGCAAGGGCGACGACCGTCCGGTAAACACCCTGTCTGATCGACTGGCGGTGATCGCCGCTCTCGAATCGGTGTCGCTGGTCACCTGGTTCGACGAGGATACACCGCTGCAACGGATCCTCGATTGCCGGCCGGAGATTCTGGTCAAGGGTGGCGACTGGCCAATCGAGCGAATCGTCGGCAACCGTGAAGTCACCAACTGGGGGGGACGGGTACTGTCCTTGCCGTTCATTCACCAGACCTCGACCAGTGCGCTGCTCGACAAGATCCGGCGCCTGTAGTCGGCATGGTTCGGACGCGGCCAGGATCAGGCCTGCCGCGCCACGGCTTCAAGTACCCAGAGCGCTTTTCAGAGAGGCAACGTCTTCGGCCGACTCGACAAGCAGCGTGCTCAGCCCTTCGGCGTCAAACAACTCAAACAGAATGCTGGCGTCGACCGGCTCGCAGAGCGTGGGATCCCGCCACGCGTGCTGTACATTGGCCAGCTTGTCGGCGACGAAGAGCACCTCGGCGAGCGTCGTCGGGCTAGCTACGCTACGCTCCATCTCATGCTCCTGCACCACCACCAGGATCTCTTCCGGCAACCCCATGGCCGCCAGCAGTGCGTGCCCGATACTGTCGTGCCACTGGACCAGCAACTGATGCAACTCGGCCGGGTCGTCGACCAGTTCAGGGAAGTTCGCTGCCCGTGAGAGCAGGTAAAAGACACCGATATCGTGGACCAGTCCGACAAACATCGCTTCGTCAGGATGTACCCGGGTCAGTCGGCGAGCCAATACGCGCGACAGGGCGGCCACGTGCATGGTGTGCTCCCACAGCCGACGCGACAGCGCTTCAAACGGCGCCATCTTCTTCGAACTGAGCAGTTGCTCCATGGCGACGGCGAAGGAGACGGTGCGTACGGCCTCCATGCCGATACGTGCAATCGCACTGTTGATGTCGACGATGGGCCGCCCGGAGCGGTTGATCGCCGCCGAGTTTGCCAGGCGGATGATCTTGGTGCTCATCAAGGGTTCGGCGCTGACTACCGTACCCAGTTGTTCGATGGTCAGGTCGGGTTTCCGCAGTGCGTTACGCACCTGGAAGGTGATGTCGAGGAAGATCGGAAAGGAAATCACCTCGCCGGAAAGATCGCTGGCGATGTCTTCGAGGATGCTGAAGTTGTATTGACTGTTCATTCTGTGCTTTTGAGTCCACACGCTGTGCGCCGCAAGGCGGCAGCGCAGCCTGGAAACGGCCATGACCGTTAACGGCGTTTCAGGAGGTCTTTCAGGTTGGCAAATGGCTGTGCCGTCGCCGCAGCCCTGGTCGACGCGCCAAGCGAGTGGATGCCGCTCCGGCGCGCGGCTTCGGCGTCGAGTTGTCGCGAGTGTTCGTTATCGTGGCAGTAGAGGCACAACAGTTCCCAGTTGCTGCCGTCACTGGGATTGTCGTCGTGATTGTGGTTGCGGTGATGCACGGTCAGTTCGCGCAGGTTCTGGTGCGTGAATTCGCGGGCGCAGCGTCCACAGATCCACGGGTAGATCTTGAGTGCCTGTTCACGGTAACCCGCCTCGCGGCCAAGGCGATTGCGCACGGCGTCGGCAATCAGACGATCGGTTTGTGCGCTCTTGGTGTTGTCGTTGGCCATTGGTGTACTCTCATTGGAATGAAGCGCGTGCGCGATGCCGGCAGCCGCTGCTAGGCCAGAAGGCCTACCAGCGGGACGCGCATTTCGCTGGCGCTGATGCCGCCATGGACGCCGAGCATGGCAAAGTGCTTCTCGCCTGGCAACCAGTCCTTGATCGTCCAGTTGTCCTTCATCACCAGCGTGTAGTCGCCGACTCGGGACGACAGGCGCGGATGATACGGCGGGGGACCGAACCAGCCGGCAGCGATCAACCGGTCGCTGGCATAGAGGTGCGCCGCGCGTGCGAGATGCCGGCGGACATAAGCTTCGAAAGCCGGTCGCTTGTCCGGCGCAACGTAACAATAGGCGACCCGGCGCTCTCCGCAAAGGGGACGCAGCAGCAGATCGCCGAGCTGCGGATGGTCGTCGAGACTGATCACCCGTCGCGGCGGCGAATCGATGAAACCATGGTCAGCGGTAACCAGTACCCAGCTGCGACTACCGCGCACCCGCCGCAGGAAGTCGCCGAAGAGGTCATCGAAAGCGGCCAGCGTGTGCACCGCCTGTCGGCTGTCGGTTCCGTAATGATGCGAATAACTGTCGAGGTCCGGATAGTAGGCGTAGATATAACGTGGTATTGCGGTTTCCTGCAACAGCTCGCCCAGACAGGCAAACATCTCGTCGAGCGAACCGTAGGCCCTGGTCTGGGCCGCACGCGAGTGCCAGGCGTTGAAGGCGCTGCCGACGATATTCTGTGGTGCCACCACCCAGGACTCGCGGTCGAGCCCCTGAAACAGGGACGCATGTTCGAAAAGTCTCGGCGGCAACTCGTTGGCGGGCAGGCGGACAGGCCCCATGCGGGGCAGCAGCGGCAGGATGGCCAGAGTCTGGTCGATTTCGTCGAGGTGCATGTGCCAGCCGGTGAGAGCGTGCTGCGCCGGAGCCAGGCCGGTCATCATTGCCGTGATGGCGCTGGCGGTGGTCGATGGAAACACCGAAGTCATGCTGCCGAGCAGGTGCTGATGCAGATGCGGGCTGGCGGCCATGTGTCGGGCCAGGGTACGCTGGCCCAGCCCGTCGATGACCAGCAGGACCACATGGCGTGCCCTGCTCAGCGTGGCTGCCGGCAAGGTCGCTAATTGCGGATAACGAGCAAGCGTGCTGCCGCAGGCGGTGGCGATGCTCTGCATCAGATTCACGATGCTGCCGCCGCAATAGTCAGGAAGGAGGGTGGTGCTCATGGTCCAGCCATTCTACGCCAAGCGACAGCGCTGGGTGCCACCGTGCCGCAGCGCACGACATGACCGTGCGTGCCCGGCAAGCGGTTCATTGCTGCGGATCGGGATGGCAACGGAGCTTGTCCTGGAGCATCCCGGGTGCAGCGTCGCCGGGCATGTCTGTCGGCACCAGCACATGGCCCTCCGGCTGCGCGAGCAGCCATTGCCGCCAGTCGTCCCACCACGAACCCAGGTGCTTGGCCGCGCCGGCGAGAAAATCGTCCGGCGTCTCCGGCAGGACTTCATTGGTCCAGTAGCCATACCGCCTGGCCGAAGGTGGAAGGACGACGCCGGCAAACATGCCCGAGCCCCCGAGAACGAACCTGATCGGCCCGCTCGGCAGGCGCGCAGCACGGTAACTGCGCTGCCATGGCGAAACGTGGTCGTCGATGCTCGAAAAGAAATAGCACGGCACCGTGACTTGAGCGACATCCGGTCCACCCGCGCCACGGCACTCGCCCAAATCCGGAAACTCGATCATCGCCCCCAGAAAACTTCCCGAAGCGGCACGCTGGTCGTCGATTGCCGCCATACTGGCGAGCGTGCTCATCACCAGGTTGCCGCCGATGGAGTAGCCTGCAAGATGGACACGCGTCGCGCCCGTGGCTTGTTCGACCGCCGTGATCGCGGCCATCACGCCTTCGGTACAGAAGTCTTCGAAAGTCGTGCGTGCGACGGACTCGTCGGGATCCAGCCAACTGACCATGAAGGTAGCGAAGCCCTGCTCGCTCGTCCATCGAGCGAAGGAGTCATCCTGCCGCAGGTCCAGAAGGTAATACCGGTTGCTGCTTGGCGGCACCAGCAGCAGGGGTATCTTGTAATGTCGGGGGGTCGTCGGCTCGAATTGGAGCAACTGCATCAGCCGGTTCCGGAAGATCACTGTTCCGCGGGGATTGGCGGAGTATTCAACGAGGCGTCGCTCGTCGGGCCCGGCACCTGGACCGCCCGACGCGACACCGGTTTCCCGTTCTCCGAGCAGGATCTTCAAGCCATCGACCAGGTTGCGGCCCTTGCTGTGCAGCGTTTCGTGCAGCACTTCCGGGTTGGTCAGAATGAAATGGGTTGGCGACAGCGAGTCAAGGTATTGCTGCGTGAGCAATCTCACCTGGCGTTGACTGGCCTCATCCAGGCCCTCGACCTGTTCGATCGTCTGCTGCAGGTGACGGGCCGTGATCAGGTACGATTGCTTGATGAAGTCCAGGAGGTAGTTCTCTTCCCATGCCGGATCGCTGAAGCGCGGGTCTTCGCCATCGGGTTCGGCGAGTGTCTGCGACGGCATGCCCATGGCTTTCAGCATCGCCTGTCGCCACAACAGCAGATGGTCGTGCACGACTTCCATTTGCGCCTGTGCCAAACGGTAGGGATTGACCAGCAAGCGCACCGAGAGATCCATGCAGGCCTTGGCAACCGCAAGTCCCTCGGGCGAAAAGGCCACACGGCTATTCCGGGTCAGGCGCTGCAGGTAGCCGGCCAGCAGCCGCGAGGCGTGTTGCGCCATGGACGCATAGTTCCTTGCGGACTCCAGCGGAGCCGGCAAGGGGCCTGCCTCTCCTTCGCTTGCGGGCGCCGGCATGCCGATCGAAGGCTGCCGCGTCAGGTGGCCGCCGCCGCGGCCGCTTTCCTGACAAAACGCACCCGCCCCTGATCGTCCTGCAGGCGCAGCAGCCGTCCGGCGTGTTCAAGCCGGTTCAGGTGGGCAATCGCTTCGCCCATGGCGAACATCGTCTGATGCGTGTCGAGGTCCCTGGGGAACAGGGTGATCAGCAACTCGGCCGCGCTGCGCGGCGTGTTGCAGTGCTCTTCGAGGACCTGCAGGCGCTCCTGATGGTGGGCATGCAGGGCATCGACCCGATTCTCTATGCCGTGGAATGGCAGGCCGTGCGAGGGCAGGACCAGGGTTTCAGTGGGCAGTTCGCGATAACGGTCGATCGACTGCAGATAGTCGCCGAGCGAGTCGGCCAGCGGCGTAACGGCAAAGACACTGACATTGGTCGAGATCTTCGGCAGCAACATGTCGCCGGAAATCAGCACCCCGAGCTCGGCGCAGTACAGCGCGGCGTGTTCCGGCGAGTGGCCGAAGCCGATGCGCACTTGCCAGCGATGTCCGCCGATGGCTATCCGGTCACCGCCAAACAGGCGCTGGTAGTGCGTCGGCAAACTCGGTACGCCACGGTTGTAGGCGCCGCTACGCCGCTCCAGCGCGGCGCAGCGATCGGCATCGAGCCCGTGTGCGCGAAACTGCTGCAGCATCGGCTGATTGCCGTGCCCTCCGACTTCGTGCCAGACCGCATGCGCAGTCAGATATTCGCCGAGCGTCATGCACACCGGTGCCCCCGTCTGCTCCTGCAACCAGGCGGCAAGGCCGAGATGATCGGGGTGGAAATGCGTCACGATGATGCGCGCGATCTTTCCGCCAAGCGGGGTCGAAGGTAGTCGGGCGAGGATTTGCTGCCAGCACGCCTTGACCGTATCGAGGGCGAAGCCGGTGTCAACGATGCTCCAGCCGGCATCATCCTCGAGCAACCAGAGATTGATGTGGTTCAACGCGAAGGGCAACGGCATCCGCAACCAGTGGATGCCCGGGGAAACCTCAAAGGTTTCCCCGGCAGCGGGCGGCGTGGCGAAAGGGTAATCTGGCAGCATCTGGGGGCGGATTGTAAAAAGCTCTGAAGGGTATAAACTGCGCGCCTCAGGGGCCAGCTTGCGGAGGCTCCGAGTGCGCACCATTCTACACGCGATCCGGCTGCGAGCAGCCCTGCGTTGGAACGGTCAGGCAGCAACGTCCAGATGCCCTTCAAACTCCACACGGCGGCCATGCACAAAGCCCAGGACCCACATTTTTCCGAACGCGTCCGCGCCAGTTTTGCGCGCCAGGAGGCGATGACGCTGATCGGCGCGGTAATGTCGGTGGTCGAGCCCGGCTACACCGAGATCCACCTGCCGTTCAAGCCCGAGATCACGCAGCAACACGGCTACGTCCATGGCGGTGTGGTCGGCATGATTGCCGATTCGGCAGCCGGCTACGCCGCGAGTACGCTGACCACCGCCGAAACCGAGGTGTTGACCGTCGAGTACAAGCTCAACCTGCTGGCTCCTGCCGACGGACAGTTGCTGATTGCCGAGGGATCGGTAGTTCGCTACGGGCGCACGCTGATCGTCACCCGTGCCGAGGTATTTGCCATCAAGAACGGCAAGAAGACCCCTTGCGCGCTGCTGCAGCAGACGATCATGTCGATACACGGCAAAAAGGAGCAAGCCGTCAAACCCTGATCAAGGAGCGAGAGAAATGGAATACCCGAGCCTCGGTTTTGCCCATGGCGAAACCATCGACATGCTGCGCGCCAGCGTGCGTGCCTTTGCCGCCGACGAAATTGCGCCGCGTGCCGAAGCCATCGATCGTGACAACCTGTTTCCCGCCGACCTGTGGCGCAAGCTGGGTGGTATGGGCCTGCTCGGTCTTACCGCCGAGGAAGAGTACGGCGGCATCGGGCTGGGCTATCTCGCGCACATCGTAGCCATGGAGGAGATTTCCCGTGCCTCGGCGAGTGTCGCACTATCCTACGGCGCGCACTCCAACCTCTGCGTCAATCAGATTCGTCGCAACGGCACGGCGGCGCAGAAGGATCGCTACCTGCCGAAGCTGATTTCCGGCGAACACGTCGGCGCCCTGGCCATGTCGGAAGCCAACGCCGGCTCGGACGTGGTGAGCATGAAACTGCGCGCCGAGCGCCGGGGCGAGCGTTTCGTTCTCAACGGCGGCAAGATGTGGATCACCAACGGGGGTGACGCCGACACCCTGGTGGTCTATGCCAAGACCGACACCGAAGCCGGGCCGCGCGGCATCACCGCCTTCATCGTCGAAAAGGGCATGCCCGGCTTCTCCTGCGGATCCAAACTCGACAAGCTCGGGATGCGCGGCTCGAACACCTACCCGCTGTTCTTCGATGACTGCGAGGTCCCCGCGGAAAACGTGCTCGGCCAGGTCGATGGCGGAGTGCGGGTGCTGATGAGCGGCCTCGACTACGAACGCGCCGTGCTCGCTGGCGGCCCGTTGGGAATCATGGCGGCGGCCATGGATCTGGTGCTCCCCTACGTGCATGACCGCCAGCAGTTCGGCCAGTCGATCGGCGAATTTCAATTGATGCAGGGCAAGCTCGCCGACATGTATACCACCTTCAACGTCTGCCGGGCCTACGTCTATGCCGTCGGCCAGGCCTGCGATCGCGGAGAAACGACGCGCAAGGACGCCGCCGGAGCGATCCTCTATGCCGCCGAAAAGGCGACCTGGATGGCCGGCGAGGCGATCCAGACCCTCGGCGGCAACGGTTACATCAACGAATATCCGGCTGGGCGGTTGTGGCGCGACGCCAAGCTCTACGAGATCGGCGCCGGCACTTCCGAAATCCGACGCATGCTGATTGGTCGCGAACTCTTCGCCGAGACGCTGTGAGCCGGCCATGACCAACACGCTGCGCGCGCTCACCGCCGAAGATACGACCGCCCTCGAACACGTTCGCCAGTTCTTTCGCAATTACGCAGCCTGGCTCGGCGTCGACCTGTCGTTCCAGAATTTCGAAGAGGAGATGGCCTCGCTGCCGGGCGCCTATGCACTGCCGTCCGGCCGCCTGTTCTATGCCGAGCGCAACGGTCAGCCGGCAGGCTGCGTCGGCATTCGACCGTTTTCGGCCGGACTCTGCGAAATGAAGCGGCTGTATGTGGAACCTGGCCAGCGCGGTTTCGAAGTGGGCCGCGATCTGGCGCTGGCTGCGATCAAGGCGGCCAAGGCCATCGGCTACCGCAAGCTGCTGCTCGACACACTGCCGGCCATGCGCGTCGCCGTCAAACTCTATCGCGAACTGGGTTTCAAGGAGACACCGGCGTACTACCAGACGCCGGTCGAGGGCACGATGTTCCTGGCGCTCGATCTGGAGAACTGGTCCGAGGAAGAAGTCGCCAACGAAAACCTGTTCCACCTCTTCGACTTCAACCGCGCCTGGTCGAGCCGCATGCAGCAGGTCGATCCCGAATACTTCGTCAAACTGTCGCGACTGCAGACGCCGGCCTACCTGTGGATCGGCTGCTCGGATTCGCGGGTGCCGGCGAACGAGATTGTGGGCTTGCTGCCGGGTGAGGTCTTCGTCCATCGCAACGTCGCCAATGTCGTCGTGCATACCGACCTCAACTGCCTGTCGGTGATTCAGTTCGCCATCGACGTGCTCAAGGTCAGGCACATCATGGTCGTCGGCCACTACGGTTGCGGCGGTGTACGAGCAGCCCTCAATCGTGACCGCGCCGGACTGGTCGACATCTGGCTGCGACATGTGCGCGACGTGCACGACAAGCATCTGGCGCTGGTCGATGCCCTGCCGCCTGAGCGGCAGCATGATCGGCTCTGCGAACTCAACGTGCTCGAACAGGTGGCCAACGTGTGCCAGACCTTCGTCGTCCAGGACGCCTGGCAACGCGGTCAGCCGGTTACCGTGCATGGCTGGATCTATGGACTGAAGGACGGGCTGATGCGCGACCTCGGGTTCACCGTACACCACCGCGATGACCTGCTGCCCGGCTACCGCATGGCGCTAGAGGCGCTGCCGACTTGAGCGCCGCTGTCCTTGCGCGACGCCGATGGACATCCACCACCGCGGTGGTGCGACCATTGCCCTGCCACCGGGGGTCCGAAGCGTGCCCGCATCACCACTGACCTATCTGAAGCTGGTTGCCACCGCCCTGATCTGGGGGGCGACGTGGATCGCCGCCCGCGTGGCGGTCAGCGAGGCATCGCCGCTGGCGGTCGCGAGTTGGCGTTTCCTGCTCGCGGCATTGGTCCTGGGGACGCTGGTGGTGGTCCACGAGGGGCGCCCGCGCTGGTCACTCAAGGAATGGGTCACCCTCGCCGCACTCGGTGCCAGCGGCATCTTTCTCTACAACCTGTGTTTCCTTTACGGGATGAGGATGATCGAAGCCGGCCGCGGCGCTCTGGTGGTCGCCCTGACGCCGGCGTTGGTCGCCGCCAGTGACTGGCTGTTGTTCGGCGCGCCGATGTCACCGACCAAGGCGGCGGGAATCGGACTGGCGATGTTCGGCTGCCTTCTGGTGGTCACCAACGGCGACCCGCGACTGCTGTTCACCGGTCAGGTGGGCCTCGGCGAGTGGTTGATCATCGGCTGCAGTGCGCTGTGGGCGGTTTATACCTTCGTCGGTCGGCGCGGCACGCGCACGCTGTCGCCGCTGGCGATGACCTTCGGCGCCAGCCTCACCGGCTGGATCATGCTCACCGTCGCGGCGCTGCTGCAGGGTTCGCTGTTTCTGCTGGCGGAGACGACCTGGCGCGGCTGGAGCGCCATCGTTTTCCTCGGGCTGTTCGGCACGGCACTGGCCTTCACCTGGTACGCCGAGGCCGTGCAGCGCATCGGCGCCACGCGCTCGGCGGCATTCATCAACCTGGTCCCGGTCAGCGCCGTCATCCTCGGTGCCGTGCTGCTCGACGAACGTCTCGGGGTCGCCGTTCTGTCCGGTGGGGCGCTGGTCATCGCCGGCGTCGTCATCACCAATCATGCCGGCGCGCGCCTTGCGGCCGGCGTCATCAGCAAGGAGAAAGTGGCATGATCTTGACACAGGAACAGGAAATGATCCGTGACTCGCTGCGCGATTTCGCACAGGAGCGCCTGGCCCCCTTTGCCGCCGAATGGGACCGCCAGCACACCTTTCCCGCCGAGGCGCTGCGCGAACTCGGCGAGCTCGGCGCACTCGGCATGGTCGTACCCGAAGAGTGGGGCGGTGCCGGCATGGATTACATGTCGCTGGTGCTGGTCATCGAGGAAATCGCGGCCGGTGACGGGGCGACCTCGACCATCGTCAGCGTGCAGAACTCCCTGGCCTGCGGCATTACCATGAAATATGGCAGCGACGAACAGAAGGAAACCTGGCTCAAACCACTGGCGCGCGGCGAGATGCTCGGTTGTTTCTGCCTCACCGAGCCGCATACCGGTTCCGATGCGGCGGCGATCAGCACCCGCGCCGACCGCGATGGCGATCACTTCGTGCTCAACGGCGTCAAGCAGTTCATTACCACCGGCAAGTACGCACAGGTGGCGATCGTCTTCGCCGTCACCGACAAGGCTGCCGGCAAAAAGGGCATTTCCTGCTTCCTGGTCCCGACCGAGACGCCGGGCTACGTCGTCGCCCGCATCGAGGAAAAAATGGGCCAGCGCGCTTCCGACACCGCGCAGATCCTTTTCGAGAACTGCCGGGTGCCGGCGTCGTGTCTGCTCGGCAAGGAAGGTGACGGTTACCGCATCGCGCTGTCGAACCTCGAAGCCGGCCGCATCGGCATCGCCGCCCAGTCGGTCGGCATGGCGCGTGCCGCCTTCGAAGCCGCGGTGCAATACGCCAAGGAACGCGAAACCTTCGGCAAACCGATCATCGAGCATCAGGCGGTCAGCTTCCGCCTCGCCGACATGGCCACCCAGATCGATGCCGCCCGCCTGCTGGTGTGGCGTGCGGCCACGTTCAAGGACGCCGGCAAGCCCTGCCTCAAGGAAGCGTCGATGGCCAAGATGTTCGCTTCCGAAATGGCCGAGCGAGTCTGCTCCGACGCCATCCAGATTCTCGGCGGCTACGGCTACGTCAGCGACTTCCCGGTCGAGCGCATCTATCGCGATGTGCGCGTCTGCCAGATCTACGAGGGCGCGAACGACATCCAACGGCTGGTGATCGGCCGCGCCGTGGCAAGCGAATAGCATGCGCCGGCACATTCTGCGCCCGGAGTTCACGGTCGCCGCGCTCAACGCGCGCGGCCCCGGACATCTGCCCGGCTGGTTCGGCATCGTGATCACCGCCATCGAACCTGGGCGCTTGTCCGCCCGTTTACCGATCCGGCCCGAGATGCTGGCGCCGAACGGCTTCCTGCACGCCGCCACGGTGATAGCCCTCGCCGATACCAGCGCCGGTTACGCGACCTTCGCACACCTGCCGACAGGTGCCGACAGTTTCACGACCATCGAGCTGAAGACCAACTTCCTCGGCACGCTGACCGAAGGCGTCCTGCTATGCACGGCGACAGCAGTGCATAGCGGGCGAACGACGCAGGTCTGGGACGCCGAAGTGAGCAGTGAAGACGGCCGCCGTCTGGCCTTGTTCCGTTGCACGCAGATGGTGTTGTGGCCAAAGCCTGATTCGGCGCCAACCCGCAGCTGATGCGCGTCAAGGGTGATCGAGGGCCTCCGTCCACCGGTAGTTTCACCTCACAGGAACAACCATGTTCAACTATGAGTGGGATCATCACAAGGCCGCAGGCAACCTGCAGAAACATGGTGTGTCTTTCGACGAGGCAGTGAGTGTCTTTGCCGACCCGATGGCTCTGACCTTCGAGTCCGAACACCGCAGCCGGACCTACGGCATCTCCAGGAAAGGGCGCCTGCTGGTAGTGGTGCATACCGAGCGCCGCAACAAGCTGCGCATCATCAGCGCCGGCAAGGCGACACGCTATGAAGAAGCTTCGCCGCCAAAACCCGACCAGGGCAAGCCGGAACCGACCAGCGAGCAAGTCGGAGTGGGTGTGCGCGGCAAGTACTTCCGACCCCTGGCACAACGGAGCAATGGTCCGCCGGAAAGCCATGTGGTCGTCCTCGATCCCGAAATCCACAAGGCCTTTCCGACCTCCGAAGCGGTCAACAAAGCCTTGGCCGGCCTGCTCGCCCTCGTGCAGGAAACCCGCCGCCTGACCGCCCGCCACAAGCGATAGTACTGCACCAGCAGCGGCCTGTTGCGCGCCTGTTGAAGGACAGGCGCCAGTCTTCTGGTCACGATATCATGCAGATGCAGTCTCATCGCGCAAGCACGGCTTAACCCAAACACGCAACGTGGTGTCGACGAATTTTACAATCCGCGCAGCCCGTTTCGCCTTGCGGCGACTAAGGTCACGATATTTAGACATTTTCTTGATCGGCACGCTTGTTGCTTATAAATTGCCAAACCCGACCGGATAGTGTTTGGTTTGAAGTCTGAATCTTTCCCTGTTATCCCCCCTTTTCTGGGAGACCAAAATGACCAGCAATTTGAAAGCACTTGTCGTATCGCTCGCACTCGTCGGCGCGGCGGCTCCATGTTCGGCATCCGTCATCACCTTCGAAGGTTTTCCTGACCAGACCGTGTTCACCACCCAGGACTTCGGCTCGGGCGTCACTTTCGCCGGCGCCACCATCCTTTCGCTGCCCGGCAGCCTGAATCCCGCGTTTCCGCCCCATTCCGGTCACAACGTCGTCTACAACCCGATCGGGGCGATGACGCTCAATTTCACCACGGCCGTCGATTTCTTCAGCGGCTTCTTCACCTACAATCAGCCGCTGGTGATTCAGGCCTACGACAGCCTCAACAATCTTCTGGATACGGCCAACGGCGCTTGCACCGCCAATTACATCGGATCCGGTACGGGTTGCCTTGACAATGAGTTTCTGCAGGTCGACGCCATTGGCGCGATTGCGAAGGTTGTGATCGCCGGCGGTGGCGGCAACAACTTCACTCTCGACGATGCCGAGTTCACCGGTTCGCGCGATCCTGGCGTGCCGGAACCGGCGACCATGGCCATGCTGCTTGGCGGTCTGGGCGCTTTGGGGCTGAGCCGCCGTCGCCGCGCTGCTGCGCTCTAAGTAGCGGTTTGATTCTCGGAACCCGGCCGGCGCAAAATACGCCGGCCGGGTTTTTTTGCGTCCTGAAATGAAGCCAGGAGCCTTTATCAAGCAGTTTGCCCGCTCAGCAATCCGGCGCACTCACCCTCTTCAAAAGGGGCACCGCCGCCAAGCCAGGCGCGTCGCGCCCTTCGACTTCCAGCACAGCCATAGAGGCGGCAAAGCGATAGATCCGTCGGGAGAACATACCGCGCACGCTCAATGCGGTCTTGCCCAGATACTGAAAATGGACCGCTTCAGCCGCTGGTCGCTTCGTCGCCTGCCGCGACGTGCCGTCACCTGAACCGAGCGGTTTTGCCTGGCTTGGCTGCGCCAAAGCTGCACGATTATTTCCGCAGCAGCCCATCCGTTTCCTCCTCCGGTATCGCTGCATCTTCCGAATAAATGGCCGGCAGACTGCAAGCCTGTTCCCGGGCCAACAATCCGGCATGTACTCTTTCCACGAGGATGGCGGTCGCGGAAAGCGCCAACCACAGCAGAATCCACTCCCGCCAGTCGCCGCCAACGAGCCAAGCCGCCGGAGCGGCCGTCCACATGCTCAGGCAGTAGAAGCAGTCCAGCAGCTTCCCGAAAAAGCCCTCGCCCAGGAGGTGGCGCAGACGCACGCAAAGGTCAAAGGGCCCATCCTCGGCGTGCAGCAGGTGCGTCAGACGCCAAACCGCCAGCGTCGCGACGCCGAACAGAAACCAGGGAACACCATCCGTCTGCTGCATGCCGATGTCGCGACCTTATGAGCCGCGCTGAATCACCAGGTTGTACTGCAGCGGTCCGTAGTAACCCGGGTAATTGCTGCTGTGACCATCGGTGCGGCGCACGCTGGCGCTCAGGTTGAGGGTAAAGCTCGACAGCGTTTCGGTGGCCTCCAGCCAGGACACATTTCCGGGCGGGTTGAGTTGAACCGCGACGTAATCGTCCACGTCGGCATCCACGTCGACGCCGAAGAGCGTGCCGAACAGGTCCCCGCAGGGAGATGGGCCGGCCAGGTAGTCGAGATGCAGGGGATGAGCGGATGCCAGGTCTTCCAGCGGAAAGTTGGGGGTATTGCACTTGCTGACGCTCAGGGTGTAGGCGCCCAGGAAACCCTGACGCTGGACCGCCTTGAACTTCAGGTCAAGCGTCGCGTTCACCAACTCGCTGCCGGTCAGGGTAAATAAGGGGCACGGATTGGCGGTGACGGTTCCGATGGTCACGTCCTTGAAGTTCAACTCCGGGCCGGTATGGTCGACATAGAGCACGATGCTGTCCTGATACAGCGGTGCCGAGGTCACCGGATCGCTCCAGAGCTGGATCTGCTTGCCATCCGGACCATAGGCCTTCAGGCGGAACTGGACGCTACCCGGCCCACCCTGGTACGAATAGGCCCAACTGGGAATGATCGCCTTGATGAACCAGTCGGGGCCGGACCAGTCCATGTTGCCCTGGATGTTGTTATAGGCCAGGACATCCTGTTTGGGCTGCCCCTTGAGCAGTTCCAGGTTGTGGATGAAAGGACCGGCCTTGGTGGCCACCCACTCGTTCACGGTCGTCTTCCAGTTATCCAGCATCAGAGCTTCCTGATAGAGACTCCAGTTGGTCCAGCTGTTGTCTGGCCGCTTGGCGCGATATTCAATGGTGTAATGCGGCACCTGATCATACTTGCCGATGCAGGCACTCATGCGCAGGGCACCCCACCATGCCGCGCAGTGCGTCTGCGGGATGTCGATCTTCGAGGTGTCGGTGCAGGTCACGCGCCCGTCGGCATCCAGCGTGACGGTGGTTGCCTTGCCAACCGGGATGAAACCGATGTGCGAGATCGGCTTGCCATGACACCCGCTGGGGGTGTGCCAATAGCTTGACGGAATGCAGATGTTCAGGCGCTTGACCAGCGGCATATTCCAGCAAGGCGCGGTCTCGTAGGGAGTTCCCCCTGGCAAGGTGGCGCCGAGCACCTGCACGATCAGATCCGGCATGGCTTCGAGGACCTCATTCTCGCCGAGCGCGACATCGCTGTTGGTCTCGTCGATCAGTTGGGCCAAGGTGCGGCTGTAACGGAAGATGTAGTTTCCATTCCGGTCCGTGCTGGCCTGACCCAGCTCTTCGCGATTGCCCTCACCGGTGTACGGTCCGCCACCCAACTCCGCGAGCGTGCGGTCGTACTCCTGGAAACGCAGTGCCGCATTGACCAGTGATTCGGTCTGACAATTCCGGACGCCGATATCCAGCAGGCGGCCCAGGGCAACCTTGTCCAGACTGGCAATTTCGCTGACCGCCTGAGCCACCTCGACCGTACGCACCAGAACACGGCGGGCTTCAGCAGTAGCCGCAGTTTCGTTGTCTGTACCGGCTGCGCGTTCGTCCGGCACAATCCGCATCACTTGCGCCTTCTTCACCGGGGTATACGTCTTGCCCTGCACCGGAATGAGCACCGGCTTGTAAGCCTGACCGCTCAGCAGGGCGGCGGGCAGATCGGGTGGCGGGTCGGGCAGCGGAATGCGCTGGGCCGGGATGCTTTGCGGATACAACTGCTCGATCGCCTTGCGCAGGATCGGGAAGCGGCGAGCATTCGCGAGGGCCAGGGCGCTCTCGATGTAAATGTAACCGGGGTAACAGGGGTTGTAGGAGCACCCGCTGTACGTGCTCACGTGTCCATAGACCAGGAAGTCAGTCTCCGTGACCGGTGTCGAGAAGGTCAGGACCAGGTCATTGAAGTCCTTGTCTCCACCCCACACATCGTTGGACTGAAGATCAAATCGGTACTGTCCGGCAGACTTGCTGGGGAAGGTGATCTGGTATTCCGAGTCAGCCCAGGAGGAACCGCCGGGGTCGCTCTGGATCCGCACGGACCAGGTGCCGCCGGCGACCGGAACCGGCGCGTGCGGCGCCAGGTAGGTGCCATTGCCGCTGGCCGCTCCACTGATGATGAAACGCTGCGGGAAAGCGGCGTGTTTCTCCTTGACCGCGACGGTCCAGTTTCCGTGCATGATGAGAGGCATTTGTGACGCTCCTTTCTGAGCCCGCAAAGTGCAGGCCAGGTGTTGAGGGAAAAAATCAGCCAAGCGGCTCGCTCAAGGCCCACGGCGGATCCTTCCGGCTTCACGTTCCAGGTTGCGAGCGTGAAAAGGCATTGCCTGCTGCCGTATGGCGTCCATCATCTTCTCCTCCCACGTAGCGCTGTTCGGGAGTCTATCGCCCTGCTTGCCACATGGTATGGAAAAGCCATTAATTAAAAGCATTGTAGACGAGGATCGTGCAGGATCAAGCCGTTTCGCGAGACCGGAGCGACTGGCCAGACGTCCGGGCAGGATGACTCGTCGGAGGATTTGAGTCCCTTCGCTGACCCAAATCATATGACGAGCGGAGTATGCTTGTAGACCCGAAGACCAATGCCCGCCCAAAGTAAACTTTTCGCGAGCATCAGGTTACGACGCGCTGACAATGAGGAGAAGCGATGACCAGACAGATTGTTGTTTGCATGGATGGCACCTGGAACGACCCCATCGAGCAGACCAACGTGTACAGATTGTTCCAGATGCTGACCGGCGAGGAGCAGCAGGTCGAGGAAAATGGACCAATCCGTTCACATCTGGTGAAAAGTAGCGAGGAACTCATCGCCTTCTATCTCCAAAGCATCGGCAACGGTGGGCGGTCGCAGGGGCTGCTCGGCGGCACGCAGGGAATCGGTTTGCACGACAGCATGATCGACGCGTATCTGTTGATCTCGCAGGTGTATCAGCGCGGCGACAAGATCTGGCTTTTTGGTTTCTCGCGCGGCGCCTGGGCCGCCCGCAGTCTGGGGGCCTTCATTGCCCGCTCAGGCTTGATCCCGGCGGCAGATGCCGACGACGACAGTGCGGCCGACCAGGCCGAGAAGATCTGGCTGAACTACAAGGAAGATCGCGGCAAGAAGCGCGGCGGGCGATTCTGGAGGCATCACGACGAAACCCCGATTCGCATGATCGGCGTCTGGGATACCGTTGGAGAACTGGGCGTGCCGGTATTCAATGGCCTGCGCCTGGTCGACCGGGACGAACTCCGCTTCCTGAAATTCAGTGATTGCGAACTGAGTCCGCGCGTCGAGCACGCTCGCCAGGCGCTGGCTATCGACGAGGAGCGCGCCGACTTCGTACCGACGCTGTGGGACGAGCGCGAGGGGATCAAACAGGTCTGGTTCCCCGGCGCGCATGCCGATGTCGGGGGCGGCTACGAAAACCGCGGTCTCTCGGACATTGCGCTCGAATGGATGATGCAGGAGGTCAACAAGCTCGATGCCGACCTGTGGCTGTCGCCCAGCCAACTCAGCCAGGCACTGACCCCCGATTGCCTGCAGGACCGACACGACGAAACCCGTGGACCAGTTTGGCGAACACGGCCGAGCAAGGAACGCAAGATCCCCGAAGCTGCAGAACTCCACCCGAGTGTCCTGCAACGCTTGCAGGAGCGGGCCGACTATCGACCCAAGGCGCTGGAAGATCTTCCGGCATGCGCCGGTTTCTACCTGCAGGATGAGCCGCACCCCGAAGAAGAACTGCAGCAGGAACGGGAAGCCCTGCCCTTCCGGAAGCTGCCGGTTGATGGCTCGACGAGCTTCCCGGCGTATGCCCACAAATGGTGGAATGCCTCCGGCGTCGAGGTGGACGTGGGCGAAAGGTACCGCATCGAGGCCAGCGGCGCATGGATCGACAAGAAGGTCGCAGCTGGCGCCGAGGGCTATGAGTCGAAGGCGTGGTTCCTTCAACTCGCGGAAGGTAGCCGCCGCATGGAAGAACGCCCATGGTTTTCATTGATCGCGGCCATCCATCCGCGACCCGACCTGGAAGCGAACAACGTAGACTCGGAGAACATGCTCAGCGGTCTCATTGAAAGCGCCATCAACGGGGTCGCGCGCATCGACGACGAGAGCAGCCTGGTCGCCACTCCGAACGGCTGTGAAATCGAGATCATCGAACCGGGTTTCCTGTACTTCTTTGCCAACGACTCGTCCTTTTCCTACGGCAACAACAGCGGCTTCCTTACCGTCCAGGTGACCCGACTCCCATGGTCGACGGAAGTCGACCATAAACCGGCGCTGCTGCCGCAGTTGGTCCCCGGCAGCCTGGACGTCAAACTCTATTTCACTCCCGGAACCTGCTCGCTGGCACCTCATATTGCCCTGCGCGAGGCCGGTCTCGATTTCGACCTCGTCCGCGTCGATATCCGCCAACGCAAGCTCGCCGACGGCAGCGACTTTACCGCCATCAACCCCAAGGGCTACGTGCCGGTACTCGAACTTGACGACGGCGTTTGCCTCACCGAAGTCCCGGCCATCGTCCAGTACATCGCCGACCGCATGCCGGAGAGCGGTCTGGCGCCGCGACCCTATACGCTCGAACGCTACCAGTTGCAGGAGTGGCTGGGTTTCATCAACTCCGAACTGCATCAGGCCTTCGTTCCACTGTTCAAACCGGATACGCCCGAGGAGTACAAGCGGAGGGTCAGGGAGAACCTTGCCTCTCGGCTAAACTACGTGGCCGCACGTCTGCACGGCCAGCATTATCTGTTGGGCGATCAGTTCACGGTCGCCGACGGCTACTTGTTTACCGTCCTCCGCTGGGGCGGCGCAGTCGCCATTGACATCGGCCAGTGGCCAACGCTGCGCGCCTTCCAGGAACGCGTAGGCCAGCGACAAAGCGTTCTCGACGCTTTGTCGGCGGAATCCTGACAGAGTGATTCACAAGGACGGCATCGACTGGTTCTTGCCACCGCAGGCGCGTGCCAACGCAAGGCTTGCCGCGCACGGGAGAACGGTTGCGCGATCGCTGCTGACGATTTCCGGCGTTCTTTCGCTGGTGCTGGTGGTGTTCCTGCTCGTGCGCGACCGGCCCAGTGCGCTCGAACTGTCGGTCTTCGCTGCCGCGATGGTAACGCCGGTGCTGGCCGCGGTCTGCATCCGCTTTGCGCCCAACCCGACCGGCGTGCTCCTGCTGACGAATCTCGCAGGCATCGCCTATGTCGCCATCTGGGCCAGTGTGACCGGGGGCGTTCTGTCGGTGGCAATCCCCTGGCTGATTGCGCTGCTCGCGACGCTCGGAACCTTCGGCAAGGCGCGCGTTTTGCTCGTTGCCTTCGCCGCGGATGTTCTGGTTCTCGTCGGCCTCTATCTGGGGACCGCGAACGGCCTGCTGCAGCACAACCTGGTTCCGCCCGAGGAGGCCATGACGCTTGCGTTGATCGCACAACTTTCGTCGCTGGCCGTCGTCGCCATGGCCGCCCGGATCGTGGTGCGCGCCCGGGCGGCCGCCAAGGAAAGCGTCCGGCAAGGCGCGCAGCGCCTGCAACGCATCGTCGATGGCCTGCCGGCATCGATCGCCTATGCCGAGAAGAGGGATGGCGTTGCGCACTATTCGTTTGCCAACCGGCGCTTTGCCGAGCGCCTGGGGAAAACACCGGAGGAAGTCGCTGGCCTGGCCCTCGGTAACGCGACCGGCGAGGCAACGTATCCTCAGGACGAGTCCTTGTTGGAGAGGATGCATCGAGGAGAATATGTAGAATTTGACAATTCGTTTTCAATGGCTGATGGAATGACGAGATACGACCGCATGTACCTGGTCCCCGACTGGACCGAGGACGGCGCGGTACAAGGAGCCTACATCTTCGGGATCGACGACAGCGAACGCAAGCGGGCACTGCTCGCCCTTGAGGAAAGCCAGACGAAACTGGCCGAAGCACAGGCCATGGCGCACGTCGGCAACTGGGAATTCGATCTGCAGAGTGATCGCCTGGAGTGGAGCGACGAGGTCTACCGCATCTACGGACACGAACCTGGCAGCTTCGAGCCGTTTTTTCGCACCGCGTACCTGTCCGCCACGCATGTGGAAGACCGTCCAAGGCTCACCGAGGCACTCGAGCAGGTCCTGGCGACCGGCACACCGAAAGTATTGGAGCACCGCATCGTAAGACCAGACGGGATAGTGCGGACGGTCGAAATGCGCGCACAGGTCTTGCGCACCGATACCGCCGGCAACATAGCCAGACTGGTCGGCGTAGTGCAGGATGTCAGCGAGCGCAAGCGGATCGAAACGGAACTGATCGCCGCCAAGGAGGCCGCCGAATCGGCAAGCCGGGCGAAGTCGGCGTTCCTCGCGAACATGAGTCACGAGATCAGGACGCCGATGAACGGCGTGATCGGGGTGGCGGAACTGTTGCTGCGCGAGCCGCTGGATGAACAGGCGCGGCACTACGCGCAGACGATCCAGCGCTCTGGACGGACGCTGCTGGGGATCCTGGACGACGTGCTGGACCTCTCGAAAATCGAGGCCGGGAGGCTGGACCTGGAATCGGCGAGGTTTGATCTGCCGGAAATCGTCCGAGAAATGGACGACCTGTTTGGCGAGGTGGCGCGTGCCAAAGGGACAGGCATCCAGGTCACGGTGGCGCCCGAAGTGCCGCGCTGGGTATGCGGCGACATGGTTCGACTGCGGCAGGTGCTGCTCAATCTGGTGTCGAACGCGGTGAAGTTCTCCGCGCGAGGCACCATCGACATCGAGGTGCGCCGCGAAACCGGCGATACGGTGCGCTTCGCAGTCCGGGACATGGGTATTGGCATCGCGCCCGACAAACAGGAGCAGATCTTCGAAGCGTTCGCGCAGGCCGACGGTGGAACGACACGGCGCTTCGGTGGCACCGGCCTGGGTTTGTCGATCGCGCGTGAGTTGGTGCGCCTGATGGACGGAGAGATCGGCTTGCACAGCATACCGGGCGAAGGTTCATGCTTCTGGTTTCGGGTAAAGCTGCCGGCAATGCCAGCAGGGGCGGAGCGCCGCGACCACGTACCCGCCGGGTCTTTCGCGAACCGCAGGGTACTGGTGGCCGAGGACGAACCGGTGAACGCGGAGGTGACGCGGGCAATGCTCGTCTACTACGGGATCGACGTCGTCATGGCGAGGGACGGGGATCAGGCCGTGGCCGAGCACGCGCGCCAGCCCTTCGACCTGATCCTGATGGATTGCCAAATGCCGGGAATGGACGGGTTCGAGGCAACGCGGCGGATTCGAGACGCGGAGCACAGCAGCGGCCTGACACGCACACCCGTGGTCGCGCTCACCGCGCACGCGATGGCCGGCTACCGCGAGCAGTGCCTGCTAGCGGGCATGGACGATTATCTCGGCAAGCCCTTCCCGGCCGTCGCACTCGACGATATCCTCGGTCGCTGGATCACGGTGGGCACGTGACGCGTGCGTTGGCAACAATTGGCACGGCTGCAGCCACGTTGAGCGGCTGACTCACCCACGGCGGTTCAGGTGCCCGCTACGTCGTCACGCAGGACCCAAGCACTCAGGCCCACCACTTTCAGGTCACCATAATTGGAGATGAAGGCGACGTCGGCGGCATCACGTCCGTAAGCGACGACGATGCGCCCGCCGCGCGGCTGCTCCTGCGTCGCATCGAAGGTGTACCACCGGCCACCAAGGTAGGCCTCGAACCACGCGTGCAGGTCCATCGGATCGAGACCGTGGAGATAGCCCACGACCATCCGGGCCGGGATGCGGACACTGCGGCAGAGCGCGATGCCAACATGCGCAAAGTCGCGACAAACACCGGCGCCGCTTTCGAGCGTGTTGATGGCGTCGGTCGTCGGACCGCTGACACCATACACGTAGCTGATGTAACGGTGTATCCAGGCCCGGATCGCTTCGACCTGCGCATAACCCGGCGCCCAACCGGCAACCATCTGCTCGGCGCGCCCGGCCATCTTGTCGGAAGGACAATAGCGGCTCGGTAGCAGGAACAGCAGCACATCGTCCGGAACCGCAGCGATGGGCGTCGGTGGCGCGCCCCAATCGACGGTGATCGTATCCTCGGTCTCGACTGTCGCCTCGACCCGTAGACGCATCTGACCGCGCGGTACAACGAAGCGCAGACAGCGGTTGCCATAGGTATCGACGTATTCGGTGTTGTGCACCTGCGGCTCAAAGAGATAGGTTTCACTGGTGAGCCACTGTGCCACGCCGCTGCGCGGGCACAACATGCCCACCGCCGGGCAAGGGTCGGATGCTTCAAGGGTCATCTCGCAGCCCGCTTTGAGTCGCATGGAACCCGCATTCTCCAAGGGAAAACCGACTTCGATCGGTCAAGGTGACGTTGCGGCGTAGTGATGGGCAACGCCGCATTGAAAAGCCGCAGGTCTTTGGCGCCATACGGAGCGCACAACTATACAGGGCTTCTGACACGGCAGGGCTGCATTCAGGCAGCGACGCTGCCTGCTGGCGGACAACTACCGTGCTCGGGTCTGAGACTTCCCGTGCAGGCCGGACTGCGGCACTACCAGAACTCGAGTCGGGGCGGCATGGACTTTCGACCTTCACTCGACACCACCCGCGCTCTCCACCGTACTGGCCGGTCTCCCCGCAAAGCATCGTCCAGGAACGTCGGTCTGTTCGCTGCCGAACAGACCGACGCCTCCTGACCGGCAAGACTGTGCACTTGTCGCGAGGGAAGCCGCCTGACTGACCGGGTTGGTCGTTTCAGAGCAGGCGCGCCTGCAGGCCACCGTGTCTTGCCCGGATGCCGTTCCAACACCGGCAGCGCGTGCATTCTGCAGACCGTGTGGCGTCACGCCGGCAGAACGCAGCACGCGGCAGGACGTGGTTCGGTGACAGCAGCACGGCGCCCACCCGCAGGGGGTGACCGAATAACCAGGGTAAAGGAGGCACATGCAAATTCGCGTTGGTTTCGAAATGGCGTACCGGTGTCCGCAGCCGACACCCATGATCCTGGCGTTGAGCATCCACTATTCGCGTGCCTCCGATCTGGTGCGGCCCGATTATCTGGTGAGCAATCCTTCGGTACCCGTTGCCGCGTACCGGGATCTCTTCGGCAACTGGTGCAGTCGTCTCGTCGCACCGGCGGGTCACTTCGTGCTCAGCGCGGACGCGCTGGTGAACGATTCCGGCATGCCTGACGTCGTCGCTCCATGGGCCACGCAGACACCAGTCGAACACCTGCCGGAATCGACGCTGGTTTTCCTCCTTGGAAGCCGCTATTGCGAGACCGACCAGCTCTCCGAGATTGCCTGGCAGCAGTTTGGCTCGGGCCCGCCCGGCTGGGCGCGCGTACAGGCGATCTGCGATTTTGTACACCGACACATCGAGTTCGGGTACCAGCACGCACGCCGAACGCGTTCGGCGATGGAAGCCTACAACGAAAGACGCGGCGTGTGCCGCGATTTCGCGCACCTCGCCATCGCGTTCTGCCGCTGCATGAACATACCAGCGCGCTATTGCACCGGCTATCTGGGCGACTACGGTACCGAGCCTCCCTACGGGACCATGGATTTCGCGGGCTGGTTCGAGGCCTTCCTTGGCGACCGCTGGTACACCTTCGACGCGCGCAACAATACCCCACGAGTCGGTCGCGTGCTGATTGCTCGCGGCCGCGACGCCTGCGATGTCGCACTGGCCAGCACTTTCGGCCCGAACACGCTGGAGGGTTTCAGAGTCTGGACCGACGTGACCTCAGAGCAATGACGTACTGCGTGGGCGTCAAGCTCGAAGACGGTCTCATCTTCGCCAGCGACTCTCGCACCCATGCGGGCGTAGACAACTACGCCAAGTTCTGCAAGATGACCGTGTTCGAGAGCGCCGGCGATCGTGTGCTGGTATTGCTCAGTTCCGGCGGCCTGGCTGCGACACAAGCGGTGATCAACGTGCTGCGCAAACGCGCGTCCATTGCACCGCCGCATCTCTGGACGGTCACCTCGATGTTCGATGTAGCCAATCTGGTGGCCGACGCCATGCGCGACATCGAGCGCCGCGACAGCCCATTCCTGGAAACTGGCGGCCTCAAGTTCAACGCCTCATTCATTCTCGGAGGTCAGATCGCGGGTGAAGAGATGCGGCTCTTCCGTATCTATGCCGAGGGCAACTTCATCGAGGCTGGCAGCGATACGAACTTCCTGCAGACCGGTGAAGCCAAGTACGGCAAACCCATTCTCGACCTTGCTGTGACCCCGACGGCAACCCTGGAGAACGCCAGCAAGTGCGTGCTGGTCTCCTTCGACTCGACGATGCTCAGCAATCTGTCGGTGGGCATGCCGATCGACCTGCTTTGTTACGCGCGAGACAGCCTGAAGATCACCATGAAGCGACGCTTCGACACCGGCGACAGCTACTTCGAGACGCTCAAGCAGCACTGGATTGCCGGCACACGCAAGGTCTTCAGTGAGTTGCCGCCACTACAATGGTGACACCAGACACGCGCCCTCTCATCCCGAGCAGTGTTCCGGCTCGATGCACAGCGCGGCCGCGAGCGAGTCGACCAGGTGGCGACGCAGCATCGTCCAGGCCGATCCCCCGCGCTGCACAAAGCGCTGGTTGACTTCGAGTTCGACGCCGATGTATGCATGATCCGGATGGCGTTTGCGCAACAGCGATGCGAGGCCGTCGCTGCGACCCTGATAGGGATAGTTGCGACGCAACCGGAGCGCGGGCGCGCGTTGTGCGAGTTCCGCCTGCCAGCGTTGCGCCAGCGCGGATTCCCGGACTCGCCTGGGGTCGTACAGCCAGGCCACGTCGGCACACCGGACAACACCGTTGAGCTGTGGGGTGAAACTGTGTGAGGCAATATGGATCACCTGTTCCCCATCGGCAATGTGCCGGGCGATCTCGCATTCGACAGCGTCCCGGTGCGGCCGATAGTGTCTGGCGACGATTTCCTGTCGCTGCAGACGTGCAAGCCCGCTCGTGACCTCGGAAAAGAGGTGGCGGTGACCCATCGACCGGTTCAGGTCGACCAGCAGGCGGGTGGTCATCGAGGCGTAGAACGGCGCGGCGAATGCCTTGGCGATCTGCCGCCCCAGTTGGAATGCGCCGGCATCCCAACCGCGGTGGCTTTCCAGCAATCCCTCGTGACCGGCAAAGTTGGCCGCGTAGGCCGCCGGCACTTCATGTCCGCCGTGCTCACAGCTGACCACGAGGCAACAAGTCTTGTTCACCGCTTTGCCGGCAACCGCAAACCACAGGATGTCAAATGCGGCTCAACAATTCTGCCTTCTTGGCTGAGAACTCCTCGTCACTGAGGATGCCCTTGGCCCTGAGGTCGGCCAGTCTTTCAATCACCGCGAAGACATCCTGTTCTCGACCAGTCGGTGCCGCCGCCTGCGATGCGCTGCTCGGCTGCTGTGTACTTGCCGGAGTCGCCGCTGACCGTGGTGACTGACCTGTGGACCAGACCACCGGCAGGCTCGCGACATCGATCAAGCCATACTGGCTGGCGAAGCTCAGCGTGCCGCCGACCGACTGCTGCTGCGAAAAACCGCCGATCTGGTGATCGAGCGTGTCATAGACGGTGACCGTGCCGCCGACATCGATCGCCAACCGTTGCGCCTGCGCGAAGTAGGCATAGCGCACGCCGTTCTGCGCACCGGTACTGTTCGGTTCAAGCAGGTTTTCGGGCCACCAGTTGCCGGAGGTACCGGGCACGGGTGACACGAACAGGCTCACCGGACCCATGGACCCTGCGCCGCCCTGCTGGCGCACGCCGGAGAAAGCGCCCGATGGTTGCGCAGGATTGCAAGTTCCCTGGCTACCCTGGGTTTGCGACTGGAAGCTGCCGCTGCGGACCAGATCCGGCTGCGCCGCGACCAGGTTCGACAGTTCGTTGCACAATCCGTCGACGCGCGCTTTGAGGTAGTTGTCGAAGATGTCCGACACCATGACCATGCCACCACGCATCCACTGACCCGATCCGGAGAATTCGGGATGAGAGAACTGCGCCATGCTGCCATTGCCGTTGATCACTGCTTCGAGCATGCACTGCACGGCATGGGTGCTGAAGCCATGACGCTGTGAAATGTCGCTGATGGCGTGCTGGCCACTGGGGGAAAGCTGTCGCATCGAGAGCCCTTGACTTGTTGCCGACACGCTTGGAATGAATTCGGCGGCAAAGTGAAAACGGAGAGTACGTCACCACGAAGGTAAGCGTGCTGTAAATGGTGAAGCCGTGCGAACGGTAGTGTTCGAGTGTACGCCTTCGTCGCACACTGCGCAAAATTGAGCCTTGTCCAACGTGGTATGAGCCTGAACGAGGAGCGTCTTTCCAACCAGGGATGAGCCTGAAGAATAGAAATTGGGGGGGAAATGAGGTGTGGGTTGATCATCGCAAGGATGGTGATCCACATGAACGAAGCACGGCTGACGACGATCGAGCAGATCGAGGCGTTTCTCAGCGCCAGCACCTCGATAGAGTTTTCGGCGGCAGGCGGCGATAGCGAGCGGTATGAGCACATCAGTCGCGTGCTCACCCGCTTTGACTACCCCGGTCGCAAGAAGCGCGAGCGTGGTGTACTGCTGAGGTACCTGCAGCACACCAGTGGCTACAGTCGGGCGCAGGTCACGCGTCTGGTCACCCGGTGGCAGCGTAACCGCCTGGCTGCGGTCCCCTTGGCCAAACGCTACCGTGCCCCTGCTGCGCCCTTTGCGCGCAAATACACCGCCCTCGATGTGGCGTTGCTCGTCGAGATGGACCAGGCTCATGAAGACGTCTGCGGGCCGGCCATTGCGCACCTTCTGCAACGGGCTTACCGGGACTATAGCGATCCCCGCTATGAGCGCCTGGCCACGCTGTCCGTCTCGCATCTGTACAACCTACGCAAGAGCGCCGGCTATCAGGCCCAGCGCAGGAACTTCACCAAGACCCGCCCGGTGTGCAACGCGATTGGCGTGCGCAAAGCCCCCGGCCCCGAGGGACGCGCCGGCTTTGTGCGCATCGATACCGTTCACCAGGGCGATCAGGACGGCGTCAAGGGCGTCTATCACATCACCTGCGTCGATGCCGTCAGTCAGTGGCAGGTCGAGGCGTGCGTGCAGGGCATCAGCGAGGCCTTCTTGTTGCCCGTGCTGGCCTTGATCATCGACCAGTTCCCGTTCGTCATCGTCGGATTTCACTCCGACAACGGCTCCGAGTACATCAACCATCACGTCGCGAAGCTGCTGGAGAAACTGCGCATCGAGCAAACCAAGTCACGCTCTCGGCACAGCAACGACAACGCCCTGGCCGAGAGCAAGAATGCCAGCGTGGTACGCAGGCACATGGGCTACGATCATATCCCGCAGGCGTATGCCAAACCGATCAACGCATTCTACCAGGAAACGTTCAATCCCTGGCTCAATCTGCATCGCCCGTGCCTGTTCGCGACCTCGATTACCAATGACAAGGGCAAGACCGTCAAGCGCTACAAGCCTCAGGATGTGAAGACGCCGCTCGAACGTTTGGTCCAGTTGGCGGCGCAAGACCTGCTCACCTTCCAGCCAGGTGTCACCTTGGCAGCCTTGCAGGCTCAGGCCAAGTCACAAACCGATCTGGCTGCCGCCCAGGCCATGCAACGCGCCAAACGCGAACTCTTTGCCGGCTTCGTCAAGCCCAAGCGCCGAGCCTGACACGGACCCCCGACGATGCCACCCAACGACTGCCGCGCTCCGCTTGCCAGACGGACGAATGGCTGCGCCATCTGCCCGCCGGAAGCCCTGCGGGCAGCAAAGCGTACCACCGGAATAAATATCCTTTACCCCCAAGATCAAAACCAACCCGTCAGGATCATCTCAACGCCCCTCGGCGGAATCCGTTAGACTTCCCTTTTCAACCCCTCAACCCACATCACCGCGTCACCCATTCCGTTGCTCGTTCAGGCTCATACCTGAATTGGAAAATACTAAGCCGGCGAAGCCGGAACCAAACAGGTTGAGATTTCTGTCATAGCCCAAACGGAAAAGCGGAGGCGACCATGACACAGATGCTGACCGATCGCTATCACGAGCGGCTTGCCGGAACACTCTCCTGCTACGACCGGATCGTGATTACGGGCACGTTGCCGGGCGCGTGCTACGCGGCGGGGATGACGAGTTTTCTCAATGCCCGGCACATTCGCATTTTTGACTACCCGCGCTTTGCCGAACCGCTGCGTGATCGCATTCGTGAAGCCGCACAGGCTTTGGCGACCGCGCAGGGAGCGCGAATCGAGCACGTGGCCAAGGCGCACATCCGCAAGGAAGACCTCGTTGCCGCGGTGCTCAAGGACCGTGGGGATCATCCAGGATTGGTGCATGTGCTCTCCGCCATGGAAGCCTGTGACGCCTACGAACCCTGGCACGACAAGCAAAGTCACCAAACCTTTCTGCGCCATACCTCGGGCAAGTGCCTGCACTACTACTTCTACTGGATGGACGAAACCCTCGGACTGATCTACCTGCGCGTGCCGACGTGGAGTCCATTCCGGCTGCAGTTCTACTGCAATGGCCACAGTCGGTTGGCACACTCGCTGACAACGGCAGGTATCGACTACGCGATGGCGGACAATGCGTTCATCCGTATCACCGATTGGGAACGGGCGCAGCAACTCGCGGACGCCTTCTCGCCAGACACCCTGCATGCGCTTCTGGACCACTACGCCGAGCAGTGCTGCCCAATTCTGGATGTCTTCGGACAGTCTTATCACTGGAGCCTGATGCAGGTCGAATACTCTACCGATCTGGTGTTCCGCTCCGACGCCATCCTGAAGTCGCTCTACGAGGAACTCTCCCGGCAGGCCATCTTCTCGGTCAAGGCCGAGCAGGTCGCCAGTTTCCTGGGCAAGAAGATCACGCCGCAACTGGCACAGGAACTCGGCAGCCGCTTCACGACGCGTATCGAGGGCACCTGCATCAAGCACCATTTTGGCAAGGTATCGGTCAAGATGTACGACAAGTTCAACCGTGTGCTGCGCCTGGAAACCACGACCAACAACGTTTCCTTCTTCAAGCACCACCGCAAGGTGGAACATCGGGATGGTCACGAGTCGCGCGAGATCGCCCCCCTCCGAAAGACCATCTACAGCCTGATCGACTTGCGCGAGATCCTGCTCGGCTGTAACCGCCGCTACCTCGAATACCTCTCCGCACTCGACGACTTTTCCGCCGGCGATCGTAACCTGCATCGGCTGGTCAACCCCAAGACGGTCAACGGCCATACCCTCAAGGGCTTCAATTTCTTCGATGCCACTCAGCAGGCCCTGCTGCGGGCGCTTCAGCGTCCCGAGTTCAACATCCGTGGCATCCGCCGTGCCGACCTCGTCCCCTTCTTGCGCCAGATCTCGCCGGCCAGCATCACGCGCCAGCTTTGGCGCCTGCGCCAGTTCGGTCTCATCAAGAAAGTCGTTCATGGCTATCGCTACTACCTGACCCGTCTGGGCCGCTCGACCATCGCCGCCGCTTGTCGAATCACTGAACAAACCATCGTCCCGGCTCTCGCCCACGCTACCCCGTAACTGAATCTGCTCAGGAAATGTAAAGATCTGAGTCATAAGTGACTAATTGCGCGCCGGAATTTTCCCTGCAGACCAGCGGCTCGACCACTGCCTCTGATGTCATTTCTGTTGATCTGCCTATGACCTTCAAGCTGCGGGGTGGGCGCAAGGTGATCCTATAGCCGGATGGGACGCAGGGCAACCCGGCGCCGATGGCTACGATGATCAAGGCGATATCCAGGGCGTTTCGCTGGCTGGAGCAAAAAAGTGCGACCGTCGTTCTGCCACTGCTCCCAGGCCGAGCGCAACGATACCGCCTCGCCATTGCTGTCGGTGGCGATGGCTGCGGCAATGCGCTTCACGGACAGCGGAATCGAGACATCAGAATTTCCCATGGAAACGGACCGGGCAACCAATGCTCCGTAGCCAACACGTATTCCCCGCTTGCCGCATTCGCTGATCGACGGTTACGCGAATCCCTCCGGGGCGATCAGCACCACGCTGGGAAAATACGAGGAGTATCGTCGTGTGTCCCTGGTCAGAACGGGATAGCCTGACACTGCGGCGTGCGCCCCGATAAAGAAATCGCCAAGGACATTGATCTTGGTACCCGCTTGTCCCCGGTAACGTACAAACGCTTTGCCGGCGAGAAACAGGGCTGGGCGCGGTGTCTCAATCATGACCAGGCCGAGGTCGTCGAGGGCCTGATCCAGGGCTTCCACCGTCGAGAAGGTCAGCGAAAGTTCGGAGTAGATGATCGGGTTGATTGCCAGCCGATGAATCTTCGACTGGGCACGCAATTGATGAGTCGACCAGTCGGCCCATTCTGGATCGTCCTCCAGAACGTCGACCAGCACGTTGGTGTCGACCAACAGCATCAGCCCTCGCCGCGCAGCAGAGCCATCAAGTCGTCGGTTCGCCACTTTACGTCAGCCTTGCCCCGAGCGACATCGAAACGGTCGGGCTGACGGCTCGAACAGGCGCCAACCTTGTGGATCACCACATCGCCAACGCGATTGACAGCGAAGTCTACAGAGCAGCCCGGTACCAGATTGAGGGCCTCGCGAATCTGCTTGGGGATGGTGACTTGTCCTTTGCTGGTGAGTGTCGTCGACATGGCAAATCTCCTGTGTATTACACATGATTGCATTGTAATACCTTTGCGTGGTGGCGTGATGGACGGCAATGTCATTTCTGTTGATCTGCCCATGACCTTCAAGCTGCGGGGTAGGCGCAAGGTGATCCTATTGCCGGTTGCAGTTTGGTATTGAGGTGGGGCGGTGAGTTCGGATTTGCCGCCGGGAAGATGTCGCTTACAATTCCCATGGGAACCGACCGCCAGCGCTTGAGTCCAGCGACCTTTCTCTGCCGCTATAGGCTTGCGGTTGAGGCCTCGACACAAAACGTGATGATTCGCAATAGCTCCCTGCAAAGCGAGATCAACGATCCTTTTGATAGGTGCCGACCAACTGTGCTTCCGCAACGATATGCCCCTTGATGGCCTGCTCCAGGGTCTTCTTGGTCGGTTTTTTCAAGTCGGGCAACACAACGTCAAGAGCGTAAAGCTTGTGGAAGTAACGGTGCCGACCGATGGGAGGACAGGGGCCGCCGTAACCAGTGCGCTGCCAGTCGTTCAGTCCATCCAGCGTGCCTGCGGGTAACGAATGCACGGCCTCGGTCAGCCCGATGCTGGTAACAGGCAGGTTATACAGCACCCAATGAACCCAGGTCATGCGTGGCGCTGCGGGATCTGGCGCATCAGGATCGTCTATAATCAATGCCAGACTCTTTGCGCCAGCAGGAATGCCACTCCATGCCAGCGGTGGAGAAATATCCTTGCCCTCGCAGGTGTACAGCTTTGGGATCGACCCGTTGTGTTCGAACGTACTTGAAGTGATGGTCATGTCCACGATCTTATCTCCAGCTTGAGTGGTTGCCGCCAAGGCAGCGGACCGACAACAAATTGTGCCAAAACGGATGTCAGAAAAAAGATAGGCGATTTCAGCAGGCTACACATTGTGATACCTCACCGAAAGCCGACTCTGTTGAAGTGGCTGAAAGGTTTCTTCCTTCCCCGAGCCAAGTTACCTCCAGAAGTCCAGCGAGCCAAGGAAGTCATCGCGGCCATAGACGCAGGAGGTATGCCATTGAATCCTGCAACGATCAACGCGATCGCACGCAACCTGGGGCTTGAGGTGCCAAGAACAGCTTTGGTCAACGACACGATCCAGCGCATTCGAATGGCTGTTCAACGGAGTCAATAGTAGGGTCTTGGTGTGCCAAGGTAAAGGGTTGGGGCGCTGGTGGCCATTCCCGGCCCATCACCCACCAGACATTTCGCTCACTCCGTAGCCAACACGTTTCCCCCGCTTGCCGCAGCTTACTGATCGACTGTCCCTCCGGTAAAATACGGCCGTGAACAAATCCGAGCGCATCACGGCGATCGCCGCCGGCTTTCTTGAGATCGTTTCCATGGATATCGAGGCAACGATCTCGGTTATTTTTAATGTGAAAGAACCCAGTCTCCAAGCGCACGGGTACCTGACCGCGAGCGGTCATGGAGATCGGTTGTCGTGAATCAAGCGGCTGCGGGGATGAAGCCGAAGCGAGTTAGCGCCTTGATCCAGCGAGAGGCGTTGCGCTGCACGGAGAGCTGCTCATAGTTGGTGGCGGAATCCCGGTAATGTTCGCCACGCTTGAGCATGAAAAAAATGGTGCGCAACATTTTGTGAGCCAAAGCGACGATGGCGCGTTTGTGACCACGACGAACGATCAACGACTGGAACTTGGCCTGGAACGCCGATTTTGTGCGGCTGGCGGCGTGAGCGAACTCACAGAGGAGTCGGCGGACGTAGGGATTGCCCTTGCGGACGCGTCCCGATTTGCGCTTCCCGGCCGACTCGTTGTTGCCCGGACAGAGGCCAACCCAGGAGGCTAGGCGGTCCGAGGTGCCGAAGACGCTCATGTCGCTGCCGATCTCGACGAGCAGCATGGCGGCGCCGATGAGATCGACGCCAGGTAAGGTTTGCAGCAGGGCGAGCGCATTGTGCTCGCTCGCCAATTCGGCGAGCAGGCGGGCGTCGAAACGGGCGATGCGCGCTTCGAGTTCCTCGATATGCCGCAATAGTTCGTCAAGAACGAACACGTGACTCGCGGTCAATTCGCCCTGCAGGGCATCGTGCAATTCCTCGCGGCTGGCTTTGAGACGTCGACTGGCGAGTTGAAGAACCTCATGCGGAGCCTGCCCCCGGAGAATCCCCTTGATCATCGCGCGTGCCGACTGACCATGGATATCGCTGACCACCACGCCCAGACGGATGCCGGCATCGGTCAGCACTTTGTGCATGCGGTTCTTCTCGGACGAGAGCAGCCCGACGAGCTTCTGCCGTTGCCGGGCGATCAGACGCAGTTCGCGCAGTTGGGCCGGCGGCACGAAAGACCCTCGGAGCAGACCGGCTCGCGCCAGGGTGGCCAGCCACTGGGCATCTCCAACATCCGTCTTGCGTCCCGGCACCTGCTTGACGTGACGGGCATTGACCACCGTCGCCCGGATACCGACCGCCTCCAGCGCCGCATACGGACTCTTCCAGTAGATGCCCGTGCTTTCCATGACGACTTCGTCCGGATCAAGCGCCGCCGCCCAGACCGCCAGCTCCCGCCGGTCCCGTTTGAACGCGCCAAATTGCCGCTGCTCGAGTCGTGTCTCGCCGCCCGATTCCTCGATGATCGCGCACGCCGTGACCTGGGCCTGATGAATATCCAGCCCAATGACCCGCTTGTGGATCGGAACCAGTTCCATACCGTCTCCTTTCGCCATAAACTTGAACGCGGGAGGCGGTGGGTGCCAGAACCGAAATTGCCTGAAGGCGACAGGTCGCCAACGGCCCTTTTAATGTGTGCGCTCGATGGCAGCAATCCGGGGTACGAGTCGGTTCAGCGGGTCACGTTAGCTTGCGGGGTCGAGCCGCCAAAATGTTGCGCGACCTCTACCCGCCGCTTCCCAACCCGCATCTTCTTTCATCATCCGGGGCGGCGGCAACTGCAATGACCGTTAGCCGGGGTCGGATACGGTCGGTCTCGCCATGACGGGGAGTACCAGTTGCTTGGCCACACCCTCAGGCGTCAATTGCCAGCGGGCGATATCACGATGACCCTCGACGAACAGCGCTGGCAGAAGAAGCTCGCCAGGAAGCGCAAGGGCCAAAATGGCAAGAGGCCGCTGCCGACCCGTAGTCAGCTGCACTCTCCGGCAAGTGTGGCGCATCGACCGATCCACGATTCACTGGTGGCGAAGAACCTCTTTGAAACGGGTATTGGTATGGCGGCACTCGCCCGGGCGCTTCCTAACGGCGACGTGGCGTTGGCCGCTTTTCTGGTGGACGTCTACTGCTTGGGTGTAAAGGATGCCTTTTATCGCGTCGTATCACCAGACCAATTTGCGGAATTCGTCCAGCGCTTCGATTTCGATCACATCCATCCAAGCTGCCTGCGCAAGCTCGTGGAGGGCGTCGTCGCCTATGCCCGAGATCACGGCTTCCCACCGCATCCCGACTACACTGGTGCCGCTGCGCTTTTCGGGACCACCGAGGCGACCGCGTGTCCCGTGCGCTACACCTATGGCAAGGAAGGCAAGCCACTTTACGTGAGCGGACCTGACGACACGCCGGCGCAGTCGCAGCGCATCATGGAAGCACTGACGCGACGGCTGGGTCCGAAGGGGTTCCACTTCGTTACGGCGGTCGATACCCCCGAGGTGATATCTGCGCAGGAAGCTTCCGAGCCCGTGACCTTGTATAGCTACGAGATCACCGAGGAACCAATGCCCGACGCTGCAGTCGACCGACTTCCGGCTGAGGTGCAGGAACGGATCAACGGGCTGTACGAAAAAGTGCTAAAGCCACGACCAAGACAGGCCTTGGCTGACGTGAAAGCCTTGATCGAGCAGTATCCCGAAATTGCGCAGCTCCACAACTACTTGTACGCCGCTTATTTCAACATGGGTGAGCATGCCGAGGCCGCGAGCGTGATGCAGGATACTGTGCATCGCTTTCCCGACTATTTGTTCGGCCGCATCGCCTGGGCAGAAGAATGTCTCAAGCGCGGCGAGGCCGCAAAGATTGCAGAGATCTTTGCGGGTAAGTTCGATCTCAAGCTGCTCTACCCGGATCGCGTGCGCTTCCACATCTCTGAGGTATTAGGCTTCCACAGCATTGTGGCGCGTTACTTTCATGCCCAAGGTGACCGCGATCAGGCCCAGAGATCTTATGATCTGATGTGTCAGGTTGCCCCGAAGCACCCGAGTACACAGCTTGTCAGGCGCATCCTCCACCCTTCACGGCTTGCATCGTGGCTGCGAGACAAGCTGCGGCGAAATCCAAGTGCCTGAGCATGGGTTGGCTGGTCGGTGAACTTGCCTAGATCCGTTTCCGCGCAGATCACAGCGGGAAATTCCGGGAAAGTCACCGGTAATGGCCATTCCCTGCCCCTCACCAACCAGACATTTCGCGATGGCGTACCTCACGAAACCAGAGCATACGCCATCGCAAAACCCGCCCACCACACCGTAATTCTCAAGCAAAAACAACAGCTTGAAAAACCGTACCAAATTCCCGAAGTCAGGAGGTTTCGAGAGAAATGGCCGTTAAGAGCGCAAATATGACATTTGTGGGGTAAGCGAAGTCAGGAGGTATAAACGAAAAACCCCGCAAAACAAGGCGTTAAGCGGGGTGTCCGTTTTGGCTGCAGAGCGTTTGCAGCCGGTGTCCTGGCGGAGACGAAGGGATTCGAACCCTTGATGCAGGTTTATGCCCGCATGCTCCCTTAGCAGGGGAGTGCCTTCGACCTCTCGGCCACGTCTCCTAGGAGGGGGTGATGATATCGGTTTCGCCGCGACCGGTCAAACCCAACTTCGACTTTGGCGGTTTTTCGAGGCCGAAAGCCTTGTGCAGGACGCGCACGGCAAGTTCCAGATACTTCTCTTCGATGACTACCGAGATCTTGATTTCGGATGTCGAGATCATCTGCAGGTTGATGCTTTCCTTGGCCAGCGCGCCGAACATCCTGCTCGCGACCCCCGGGTGGGAGCGCATCCCCACTCCGACGGCGGAGACTTTGCAGGTCGTGTTGTCGCCGGTGATGTCGCGTGCGCCTATCTTTTCCTTGACGGTTTGCAGGATCTCGAGGGACCTGCTGTAGTCACTTCGATTGACGGTGAATGAGAAGTCGGTAGTGCCGTCACGGCCAATATTCTGGATGATCATGTCGACGTCGATTTTCGCATCGGCGATCGGCCCCAGGATCTGGTAGGCAATTCCCGGGCGATCGGGAACGCCCAGAACGGTGAGTTTGGCTTCATCGCGATTGAAAGCAATCCCGGAAATGATCGGTTGTTCCATCTTCCCTTTTTCCTCAACAGTAATCAGTGTGCCTTCGCCTTCGTCCTCGAAGCTGGACAGCACACGAAGCTTGACTTTGTATTTGCCGGCGAACTCGACCGATCGAATCTGGAGGACCTTGGAGCCAAGGCTGGCCATTTCCAGCATCTCTTCAAAAGTGATGGTGTCGAGTCTGCGCGCTTCCGGCACGACGCGTGGGTCGGTGGTATAAACACCGTCAACGTCCGTATAGATCTGGCACTCGTCGGCCTTCAGCGCGGCCGCCAGCGCTACGGCCGACGTGTCTGAGCCGCCACGGCCCAGCGTGGTGATATTGCCGTCCTCGTCGGCGCCTTGAAAGCCGGCGACGACGACGACATTGCCATCGCCCAAGGCCTTGCGAATTCGTTCCTGGTCGATCTTCAGAATGCGTGCCTTGGTAAAGGTGCTGTCGGTCAATACGCCGACCTGTGAACCGGTAAAGCTCTTGGCCTTGACCCCCTCGGCATGCATGGCCATGGCCAGCAGAGCGATGGTCACCTGTTCTCCGGTCGAGGCGATCACGTCGAGTTCGCGGGGGTCCGGGGAAGGCGAAATTTCCTTGGCCAGGCCGATCAGGCGATTGGTTTCGCCGGCCATGGCCGACGGTACGAGGATGATGTCGTGGCCCTGAGCTCGCCAACGGGCGACGCGTTTTGCCACATTCTTGATGCGCTCCGTCGATGCGACCGAAGTGCCGCCGAACTTCTGAACTATCAGTGCCATGCCAAATCCAGTTGAAAACCGAAAAAGCCTGTATTCTAAAGCATTGCCTGATGTTGCGGCAAAGGAACACCGCCCCGGATGAGCCGATCGGCATTAGCCAGATGTTCTATTAGAATGCCACTTGCAATTCTCGATGAATCGCTTATAGTGTGCCGTGCATTACCAGAGTCATATGGTGTGGATCTCTGGCAGGAAGTCGGCTTCTTGCTGGTTCATTTGGGGCAATTGTAAGAAAGGACAGCCATGAGCACCGTCAAAGTCGTTGAGAGAGTCGATCCACGAGAAATCCGCCGCAAGCTGGGTTTGAATCAGCAACAGTTCTGGTCGAAGATTGGCGTTACGCAGAGTGGCGGTTCACGCTATGAAAGCGGCCGCAACATGCCCAAGCCGGTGCGTGAACTGCTGCGGCTCGTGCATGTGGAGCAGATCGACATTCAACGCCTGAAACGCGAAGACTTCGAGGTCGTCGAGTACCTGAAGGCAGAAGACCCCGAACTATTCAAGACCCTCCGGAAAGCGGCCCGGAGCAAGCTCAAGAAGCCCGTTTGATTCGCGTCGGTTTGGGCGCGCAGTAGTCGTTTCGGGTACCGACTCGACACGCGCGCTGTCCGGCCGCGTGCTGATCAGGACAGTTTCAACATCTCCCTGGCATGCTGGCGGGTAATCGCCGTGATCTCGACACCTCCGAGCATGCGGGCGATTTCTTCGACCCGGGCTTCCCCGGTAAGCGTGGCGACATGGCTGCGAAGCTGATCGGCGACAGCGACCTTGCTCACCTGCCACTGCCAGTTGGCGCGTGCCGCCACCTGTGGTAGGTGGGTGACACAAAGGACTTGCCGTTCGGCTCCCAACTCGCGCAGCAAACGACCGACGACCTCGGCGACTCCGCCGCCGATACCGACATCCACTTCGTCAAAGATCAACGTCGGGACTCTCGCTGCCTGACTGGCGACGACCTGAATGGCGAGACTGATACGCGACAGTTCGCCACCTGAAGCCACCTTGGCCAGAGACCGTGGCTCGCTGCCGGCCAGACCGGCAATACGAAACTCGATCTGCTCCATCCCGGCTGCATTGCCCCCGTCAACCGGCAGCAAGCCGACCTCGAAGCGACCTCCGCCCAATGCCAGTTGTTGCATCACCTGACTGACGTCGCGGCCAAGCGCCGCGGCGGCCTTGGCGCGCTGGCCCGAGAGCTGCTGCGCCAGTTGTTCATATTGCGCGCGTGCTGCGGCAACGCGTTGCTCCAGGGCGTCGATGTCGGCTGCTTGGCCGACGATGGTCAATCTCTCCTGCCAGCGTACCAGCAATGCCGGAAGTTCCGCGGGACTGCAGCGGAACTTCCGGGCGCAGCCGAGAACCGCGTCGATACGCCGCTCTGCTTCGGCCAGACGCTGCGGGTCGAGTTCAACACGGTCGGCGTAACGGCGCAAGGCGGATATTGCCTCTGCAAGCTCCGCTTGGGCGGAGTGCACCAAGGCGGCAATTTCCGACAACGCCGGATCGTATTCGGACAGGTCCTGCAGACGATGGGCTACGCCAGCGACCTGCGCCTCACACGCGGAGTCGCCTTCGGCCAACACCTGTAGCGAGGACTGGGCGCCCTCGACGAGGCTCGCGGCGTGCGCCAGACGCTGGTGCTCCTCGTTGAGCGCGAGCCATTCCTCGGGCGAGAAGCCGAGAGTCTGTAGTTCGCGGACCTGCCAAGACAGTTGCTCGCGCTCGATGGCCAGCGCCTCAAGCCCGTTGCTGGCGGCGTCGAGCAGGGTCCTGGCTTCACGCCATTGGCGCCAGGCGCCGGCAACCTCTGCCAGCAGCGGCTCTAGCGCTGCATGCGAATCGAGCAGAGCGCGCTGCGCTTCGCTCCGCAACAGCGATTGGTGGGCGTGCTGGCCATGAATATCGACCAGCGATTCGGCCACCTCACGCAACTGCTGGACGGTCACCGGCGAGCCGTTAAGATAGGCGCGCGAACGGCCGTTGGCATCCAGGACGCGACGCAGGAGCAGTACGCCCTGCGCATCCAGGTCGTGCGCCCGCAACCAGTCCGCCGCCGCAGGGGCAGCGGCAAGGTCAAACTCGGCATTCACTTCCGCACGTTCGCTGCCGGCCCGAATGAGGCTGGCGTCGGCGCGATCGCCCAGGGCGAACGCCAAGGCGTCGACCAGGATCGACTTGCCGGCACCGGTTTCGCCGGTCAGCGTGCCGAATCCCGCCTGAAAATCGAGTTCCAGCCGTTCAACCAGGACGAAGTCGCGAATTGTCAAACGACACAGCATGATATGGCCGTTGCCAGAATGGTCTAATGACCCTTGGGCCGCTCGCTCCAGTGCAGCTTTTGGCGGAGCATGGCGAAGTAACTGTAGCCCGGTGGATGCAGGAAACAGATCGAGTATTCGGAGCGGCGGATACGCACGACATCCCCGTTGCGCAGATCAGCCGTCACCTGGCCATCGAAATGGGCACGCGAATCCGTTGCGTTAACAATCCGGATCTCGATCTCGTTGCGGTCGCCAACCAGGATCGGCCGATTGGTCAAGGCATGCGGGCAGAGTGGCACCAGAGCGATGGCCGAGACCTGCGGATGCAGAATCGGACCGTTGGCGGACAGCGAATAGGCTGTCGAGCCGGTCGATGTGGCCACGATCAAGCCGTCGGAGCGCAGGTGGTAGATGAACTCGCCATCGATGAAGAGTTCGAATTCGATCATCCGCCCGATGGCGCCCTTGTCGACGACCACGTCGTTCAACGCCAGGTTGGAAACGACACCACGCTCGTCGCGCACGATTTCCGCATCGAGGAGCATGCGCGTTTCGGGAATGAACTTGCCGTCGAGGAGGTCGTCCAGGCAGGTCAGCATGTCGGCACGCGCAATGTCGGTCATGAAACCGAGGCGCCCCTGGTTGACGCCGACCAGCGGTACGCGATAGCGGGCAAGCTGGCGTGCAGCATTGAGCATGGTGCCGTCACCGCCGATGACGATGGCGATGTCGGCGTGTGCCCCGAGCCAGGCGAAACCGCCGCTGGCCCAACTCCCGAGGTCAAGGTGCGAAACCACGTTGCGCGCGGTCTCTTCCTCGATCAGTACGGTCATGCCGCGCTCATGCAGGTACTTGGCGAGCAAACGAGTCGACTCGGCAATCTCCGGACTGTGGTACTTTCCGACCAGCGCTATCGTCCTGGGGAGAGGCGCGCAATCAGCCGAGGCTTGAGGAAAGGCGTTGTTCATGGGACGAATTAAACCACAATTCAGCTTGCTTCCGCGCCGCCCCGTGCGGGAAGGATTTTTTGTAGAATCGGAGCCATGCTCGACGACCGTGCCAGAACCCTCCTGAAGACCCTGATCGAACGCTACATTGCAGAAGGGCAACCAGTTGGCTCGCGCGCCTTGTCCAGGTATTCAGGCCTGGACCTTTCGGCGGCGACGGTGCGCAATGTCATGGCCGACCTCGAAGATATCGGGCTGATTGCCAGCCCGCACACTTCCGCAGGGCGCGTACCGACGTCGCGGGGTTACCGCTTCTTCGTCGATAGCCTGCTTACCGTCAAGCCGCTCGAAAAGGAAAAGCTTGACGCCATCGAGGGGCAATTGCTCCCTTCGCAGCCGCGGCAACTGATCAGCAACGCCTCGCATCTCCTTTCCGGGCTGACGCATTTTGCAGGCATCGTCCTGACGCCGCGACGAATGGCTCCGAAGATCCGCCAGATGGAGTTCGTCACTCTCTCTGAGAGGCGCCTGCTACTGATCCTGGTGACATCGGATGGCGACGTACAGAATCGCCTGCTTTTCCCCGGGCGCTCCTATACCCCGTCCGAACTGGTCACCGCCACCAATTATCTGAATCAGCATTTTGTCGGCCATGACTTCGAGCATATCCATTCCCGCGTCCAGGAGGAATTGCGCGAGTTGCGCGGTGACTTGCAGACACTGATGACGGCGGCGCTGGCCGCCGGCGACGAGGCGATGAAGGGGCCAGGCGACCGATATGTCATCTCGGGTGAGCGTAACCTGCTCGAAGTCGAGGAATTTTCCTCCAACATGAGGCGCCTTCGCGAGTTGTTCGACCTCTTCGAACAGCGCACCGCGCTGATGCAGTTGCTTGACCTTTCGAAGCGCGCCGATGGGGTGCAAATCTTCATCGGCGGTGAATCGGGACTGGCTCCTCTGGACGAATGCAGCGTGGTCACCGCTCCCTACGAGGTTGACGGCCAGGTGGTCGGTTCGGTAGGCGTCATCGGCCCCACCCGCATGGCCTACGAGCGAGTGATCCCGATCGTCGAGATCACCGCCAAGCTGCTTTCTTCGGCACTCACTTTCCAGGCCAACTGCTGATGCCACGCTACCTTCCGGAGCCGGCCTACCGCCACGGTTCGCCCGCCCTGACCGCGGTGCTGCTGATCAACCTGGGGACGCCGGCGGCGCCGAACACGCAGGCGGTGCGCGCCTATCTGAAGGAATTCCTTTCCGACCCACGCGTCGTCGAGATCCCGCGCCCCATCTGGTGGCTGATCCTGAACGGCATCATTCTCAACATTCGACCCCGACGGTCGGCCGAAAAATACGCGTCGGTGTGGACTCCCGAGGGCTCGCCGCTAAAGATTCATGTCGAACGCCAGGCCAAGCTGTTGCGAGGTTTTCTCGGACAAGCCGGGCAGCGGGTGCTGGTCGACTACGCGATGCGTTACGGTGAGCCGTCGATTCCGGCTACGCTTTCCCGCCTCAAGGCCGAAGGCTGTAGCCGCATCCTGCTGCTGCCCCTCTATCCACAATACGCCGCCAGCACAACCGCCACCGCCCTCGACGCGGCCGGTGCCTGGCTGAAGATGGTGCGCAACCAGCCGGAAATACGGACCGTCAGGAGTTTTGCTGATCATCCGGGCTACATCGCAGCACTTGCAGCCAGTGTTCGCGAGCACTGGACCAGCCACCGGCGGCCGGACAGTTCCTATCGCCTGCTCATGAGCTTCCATGGGCTGCCGCGCTACACGCTGGACAAGGGCGACCCCTATCACTGCGAGTGCCAGAAAACCGGCCGCATGCTGGCCGAGGCACTGGGTCTGGGTCCGGAGCAGTACCAGATCTGTTTCCAGTCGCGTTTCGGACGTGCGCAGTGGCTACAACCCTACACCGCGCCAACGCTCCAGGCCCTCGCCGCGCAGGGGGTGCGGCGGATCGATGCGATTTGTCCCGGCTTTCCGGCAGACTGCCTCGAAACGCTTGAAGAAATCGCCATCGAAGGCAAGAGCGAGTTCCTGCGCGCCGGCGGCAAGGAGTTCTTTTACCTGCCCTGCCTCAACGAGCGTGATGACTGGATTCGCGCACTGGGCGACATTGTCGCCCAGCACCTGCAAGGCTGGCCAACTCAGGTTGCACCCGACACCGCCTGCCTGGAACTCAGCGCCCTGCGCGCCAAGGCTCTCGGCGCTCCTTCCTGACGGGCAGCACAGCCAAGCTGCTCACTCCCGCCGGCCTCCCGCACGCGCTTGCCGGTCTGGCTCCGACTGGCAAGCACCGGGAACAACCATTCGGATCTTCCTCCCGCCAGCAGTAAGGCGATTTCCTGCAATGCACATACCGGAATTCGGCACGCGCTCCCTCCCTTTCAGACATGAGTATCTACACAACTCATCACGGTCCTGGGCCCAAGCTACCCGTGAAGAGAGCGAAGCGTTGTGGCTCATCGGGGGAATAATGTTTCAGGATTTCGAGCGTGGCGAAGAGGTTGTGGAGGCCAGCGAGAAGTGCCGGGGTGGTAACAGGAGTGGAGCGCTTCATCTGCCGTCCGGAAAGCCGCACGAGGAAAGCACGCGTCTGTTCGGCGAAGACCCCCTCGGTGCGCATGAGTCGCCACGCCAAGGCACAGGCCTGACCGGCGATCAACAGGCGCTTGAGAATGGCCGGGCCGGATTCCTGCTCCCATCGTTCCAGCTGTTGGCCGGCCTGCTTGAGCAACTTGAAGTAGGATTCGATCCGCCAACGCCAGTAGTACCAGAGGGCAATCTGGGCATCGGAAACCGTGCCGGGCAGGTTGCTCAACAAGAACCAGTCGGCCAGAGGTTTCCCATCCGGGGTACAGATCCGGCTCACGATCAAGCGCACGGTCAGGGGCACACCCGGGATCGGCGGCACACGCTGGCCCTGCTCATTGAGTCGCTTGGGCCTGGCATGCCGGACGATGGTCACCTCGGCGCTGGCCAGCCATTGCACAGCCGGTTTCCCTCGATGTTCGACCGGTCGAACTTTGGCAAAGCACAACTCATCGGCCACGCGCTGCAAGCTGGTGGCCTTCTTCTGGTATCTGACCCGTCCGGCGGCCTTGACACGCACCAGCCAGAGTCGATTGCGCGCGCTCCACTGCCGCTGATGGAAAATCGAGTCCGCCTCACGGTCCACGAGATGCACCAATCGTTTGGCAAACACTTGATCTTCCAGCCCATCCATGCGCTCGGTCAATTCGTCCAGATGGGGCCTCTGCGGGAGCATTTCCCGGCTACGCGAACTCCACACACCGTGCGCGGTGCAAAGATTCTGCGCCACCGCTGCCAGCGGCGCCCCATCCCGATCCGCCACCAGCACCATACTCTGCAACTCGTAGCCCAAATCCGTCGCGTGCGTCATCTGCAGACGATCCTGCTTGCTGCTGTGGGTGTTGTAGTTCAGCCGCGACCAGTCATGCACTGCCAAGGCATACTCCTCGCAACCCTCGGCTACGCCTTCCCGTGCCAGCGCCAGCAGCGGCGCACCCAGGTCCGACGCACTTAAGCGCTTCCAGATAAATTTTTCGAGTTAAGCCAGTATGCCTGCATACTGTCCGCTCCAACCTCCGGAATGCCTCGCCATGTCCCGCAGAGCCAAAAAGTTCACCCTCACAGCACAAGAGCGCCAGCAACTGACGCAGGTAGAGGAGCGAGGCAGTGACTGGCGCGAACGCCGGCGAGCCCGGACCGTACTTCTCCTGGCTGAAGGAGGGTCCCTTGACGGAGTGGCGAAACAGCAGAAGCTCCACAAGGAAACCGTAGCCAACCACAGGGATGCCTGGCTGGCCAGGGGGTTCATCGGGCTGCGCGACCTGCCGCGCAGTGGTGCCCCTCGCAAACTATCGGAAACGTATCAGCAGGTACTCTGCGCCTGGGCGACGGCTGAGGCCTGTACGGCCCCCCAGTTGAGGGACCGCCTGTCAGAGGAACATGGCGTACAGGTTTCGGTGGGAGTGGTTCAGGCGGCCTTGAAAGAGAAGAACTATGTCTGGAAAAGGACCCGGCACAGTCTAAAAAAAACGGGATGAGGCGAAATTTCGAGCAGCCCAGGTAGAAATAGATGAATTGCTTGAAAAAACAAAGCTTGGCGAACTCACGTTATCGTATATGGATGAAGCCGGCTTTGTGCAGACCCAGCCCAATCGGAGCGCCTGGACCGAGACAGGAGAGGTGCACCGCATCACGGCCGCGCGGGGAAAGCGTCTGAATGTGATGGCCGCGTTGATCTCGACGGGTGAATTGTTCACGGCCAAGTTCTGGGAGACAACGACCGCAGCTCTTTTTGGCGGCTTCCTCGGTCTCCTCCTGGAAAGCGTCGGCAGACCCCTGACGGTGATTCTGGACAATGCTTCCATCCACAAAGCGAAGGAAATCCAGACCCTGTTGGCCCTGCTGAAAGAGAAGGGCCTCACGCTTTACTTCCTGCCACCCTACAGTCCGGAACTGAACCGCATCGAGAAGCTCTGGCACAAAATGAAGTACGAGTGGATGGCCTTCAAAGCACGGAACTCTGCCGGGCTTGAGGCTGACGTCGACAAAATTCTGGACGGTTTCGGCTCTCATTATCGAATGACTTTTTGCTAGGCGCTTACCCGCGCGTTGCCCAGAAAGCGCCACAGGGCTTGCGTGTGTGCAAACGCCTGCTCGCCACTCAGCAATGCCCTCATCCCCGCAGCCAACTGATGCGCACAGTGGCTATGCCCCATCACCAATTTCTCGTACCTTCGCTTCAGCCGAGGTTCAAAAGCCAGATTTTCAGATCCATACCGCCTACTTTTAACCTATTTTCGGACTTGTGTAGATACCCATGCATTCAAGGGGAAGGAGTTGCTTTGGCAATAATGTCCAGGCATCGGAATTCCGGGATGTTTTTTTCTGGAAATCACCTAAGTATTCGGCGAACCCGTAGTCCGTAGGCGGCAGCCTGTAGTTGGTGACACATCGGGTGGCGAGGACTGAACACAGAGGGCGAGCCGGGGTAGAGTTTGGCGCATCGTCTCGGGATCGGGCATCACTTGCGCAGGATCATCGAAAAGCAAAGCTTTGGTTTACAACCCCCGTTCCGATGATCGCTGATGCCATCATGACTCTTGGCAAGCCTCTCAGTGGCTGCGCCGGCGCCGACTCCAGAAACGATCCATCAGCGGCTTGACGCTGATGCCGTGGACCAGGATCGACAGCGTCACCACGATCAGGGTCATGTGGATGAGTTCGAGTGCGATCTCCTCCGGCAACCCGTGCTCGATAGCATACATCAGGTAGTAGAGCGAGCCGATGCCACGGACCCCGAACCAGCCCGCCAGCCCGCATATTCGCCATGAGTTGCCGGATCCCAGCAGTCCCACGAGCACGCTCAGTGGGCGGGCAACCGCGAAGAGGAAGGCGGCGAGACCGACCGCGCGCCAACTCCACGAGTCGAGGAACAGTGAGCCACCGATGAGCAGGATCAGCAGCACCTCGGACAGCCGTTCGAGGTGCTCCTTGAACACCAGCGAGCCGGCACTCACCGAAGGCGGTGCTCCGCATAAGGCATCGGCACTCTCCACCGGCTCGGCAACGTTGGCCAGCCGCTGTTCGGTCTGGCGCAATGCAACGGCGGCGAAGAACACGGCCAGGAAACCCCAGGCGCTCAGCAAAAGGCACAGGCCGTAAACCACCCCGATCAGGCCAAGCCCGAGGAAATCGTCCATCAGCTGATGCTCGTTGCCCTCCACGCGCAGGCGCTTGCCGAGATGAGCCAGCGTCACGCCGCACAGCACGCCGACAATGATGCCCGCAGCTGTCGCCCACAGGACGTCGACCAGGACCCATCGCAGCCCGAGGTCGCCCAACTCATGCAGGCCGAGCAGGCCGAGGCCGAGCATCACCAGCGGGAAAGCCGTGCCGTCGTTCATGCCGGCCTCGCAGGTGAGCGTGAAGCGGAGTTGGTCGCGGTCGCCGGGATGGCGGATCTGAACGTCGGTGGCGAGCACCGGGTCGGTGGGCGCGACGATCGCCCCCAGCAGCACGGCAGCGCCCAGCGGCAAGCCGAGCAGATAGTGGGCGAACGCCGTCACCAGGCCGACCGTCACCGTCATCGACAGCACGGCGAGTAGGATCGGCGTCCGCCAGCGCTGCCGTCTCACCGGCACCGGCATCTTGACGCCGGCAGCGTAGAGCGAGATCAGCACCGCCGCCTCGGTCAGCACCTCGAGCAGCCCCGACTGCTTGAGCGGATTGAAGTGAAAGACATTCAACACCGTCGGTCCGACGACCAGGCCGACTAGCAGGTAGATGATAGCCGAAGTCACCGGCAGGTGACCAAGGGTGGGCCGGCTCAGCCCCATGCTGAGCAACAGGCCACCGACTAGCAGGAACCACTGGGCACTGCTCATGGTATTCATCGCCGTTTCCTTTCGCCATCGTGACCCCGGGGCTTGCCCGACAGACGGCCATTGAGGATGGCCATGTGGCCTGGCCCAGGTTCAGGGCGTTTGCAGCGTCGCCTCAGGCTTCGCCGCCGACTCCGGAATCGGGACGCACCCAGAAGGAGACCTTGGGGTAATCGGCTGCATTGACGCTTCCACAGTACAATCAGGTCGCCAGCACCAACACATCCTTCCGCCGGTCCTGGCAGTAGACGGTCTAATCGTTGACCAAATCGCTTCGGTGCTACCCGCGGACGGGGTCCTCAATCGGGCCAGACGACATCAGACGAAAACCGACGCTGTCAACCCGCTCGCCAGGGTCGCTCCAGGAAAGGGGTAGACATCGTTAGGCGCACTCGCTGGGATTAGTCGGCCCCATGATACCCGCAGTCCTTTTTCTTCTATGCGCGCTACCGTACAGAATGACTTCGGCTTAGTTCTGCCGGGCAGCGAGTTCGGTGATGGATTTCTCTTCGCCAGACCAACATCACGGCACGCTCGGGCGTGAACTCGATCCAGCGCCGGATCACCGCCTGCATGGACGACCCGTAGTGATCGGCACAAGCACTCAGCACGTCCAGATTGAGCCAGATACCCGCGGATTTTCACCTACAGTGGTCGTGTAGTTATGTGCGTTGACGCACCGTCGGCCAAGGTCGAATTGGCGATGATCCTGAGTGGCAGCGCAGCCAACGCGTTCCCACCCAGCTTGAGAAGGATATTCATGGCATCCACCTAATCGCCGGCACGCCGGCTCGCCTGGAGATTTGATTGGAAGCCAGCCGGATACTCAATGCAGGATCGTCCAGCCTCAGGCTCGCGGCCGTCGCCCTGCTCATGGCGGGCTGCGCCTCGATGGCACCGCCCTACGAGGTGTCCGCCTTTCCGGTGTCACCCGTCTATGCGTCCGTTACCCATCAGGATGGTGCCAGCGCGGCGGCCATCGGCTGGCGTGATTATTTCACCGACCCGCAACTTCGGTCGTTGATCGGGCTGGCGCTGGACAACAACCGTGATCTGCAGAGTGCCGTGCTGCGCGTCGAACAAGCGCGTGCTGCCTACGGTATTCAACGGGCAGACCTGTTCCCGAGCATTGGCGCACTAGCCAGAGAAGACCGCTCGCGAACGCCGGCCAGGCTGAGCCTCACCGGCAGGCCACTGGTAGCCAGCCAGTATCAGGTCGGACTGGGCCTGGCAAGCTGGGAGATCGATTTCTGGGGGCGCGTACGCAGTCTGGAGGACGCGGCGCTGGAAACCTATCTGGCTACCGACGCCGCACGCCGTGCGGCCAGCATCGGGCTGGTTGCTCAGGTTGCCAATAGCTACCTCGCGTTACGCGGACTCGACGAGCGTATTGCACTGGCGCGCCAGACCATCGCCAGCCATGAGAAGACCTTTCGCATATTTACACGCCGCGTCGAGGTCGGCTCGACCTCGCGCTTCAACCTGACCGAGGTGCAAACCCTGCTGACTCAGGCCCAGGCGCTTGGCGCCCAGCTTGAACTGGCGCGAGCGGCCCAGTTCAATGCCCTGACCCTGCTGGTCGGGGTTCCCGTCAAATTGCCTCCCGAGCAAGGCCAACTCGATGAAAGCAATGTATTTCGCGAACTGCGCCCTGGTCTGCCTTCCGATCTGCTGCTGCAGCGCCCCGACATCGTCGCTGCCGAACATCTGCTAAAAGCCGCAAATGCCAACATCGGTGCGGCACGTGCCGCATTTTTTCCGCGCATTGCGTTGGTGGGCTCGCTAGGCACCGCGAGTGTCGAACTCACGGACCTGTTCGCCTCGGGCAGCCTTGCCTGGCTATTTTCGCCGAGCATTTCACTGCCGATCTTCGACGCTGGGCGCAGGCAGAACAACCTGAGCCTGGCCGAAACGAATCGCGATCTGGCCGTGACGCAATACGAGAAAACCGTGCAGGTTGCCTTCCGTGACGTATCTGATGCGCTTTCGGCACGTGTCTGGCTAAGGCAGCAGGTCGCAATTGCCCGCACAGCGCTGGCGACACAGGTGGAGCGCGCACGGCTGTCGCAATTGCGCTTCAACAACGGCGCCTCGGCTTTTCTGGACGTACTTGATGCCCAGCGCGACCTGCTCAACGCCGAGCAACAGCTCGTGCAGACGCGGCGCGAACTGCTGAGCAGCCAGGTCAGCCTGTATGCCGCACTCGGCGGTAGCGCGCTCGATTTCGCTTCGCCACCCGCAGGCGACCAGCCTGACGGGCAGGGCATCGGCGGGCTGCCGGGGAAATGAAGATCAGGCCACTATCCCGCATCGTCATCCCCCTCTCCCAAAGAACGTGGGGAGATTCGAGAGCCACTCGCGCGACTTCACTTTAAACCCACACGAGCCACGAGCACCCCATGAGCACTACCGCCACCCCACCGGTCATCGCACCGCTTGCCCCACCGGCTTCAGTCACGGTCACTGTCACGTTCGCCCCCCCGCTCGCCGCAGCCGTCAGCCCAGTGGATATTCCGCTGGCGGCCGAGCCGGTTACCGTAACCGTCAGCCCAACGGCTACACCACCAGCCCCCGTAGCAGCTATTGCACAAGTCAAGGCAACGGGCGATGCAGCAGCCAATCCCGAAGTGATTCGAATCGCCAACCCGGCGGCTTGCGAGCCGGCCACCGCATCGCTCACTCCGCCAGCCGAATCAGCGGTTGCTGCACCGGTCATGGTGGCGGCGGATTCACTATTCAAGAAATGGAAAAAATGGCTGCTTCCAGCACTCATCGTGACCGTCATTGCCGCGCTCGCCCTGCTAGCCTGGCAACTGCTGCGAACCAAGGGGCCTGGCGAAGGGTTCGTGAGCAGCAATGGCCGCATTGAGGCCACTGAAATCGATGTGTCAACCAAGTTCAGCGGACGTGTGCAGGACATTCTGGTCGCCGATGGCGACTTCGTGGCAGCCGGCCAGATCCTGGCACACATGCAGGTGCAGACCCTCGAAGCGCAGCGCGACGAAGCGGCGGCGAAGCAGCAACAACTGATCACTGCGGTTGCCAGCGCGCAGGCGCAGGTCGCGCAGCGCGAAAGCGACCGCCAGGCGGTGCTGGCGCTCGTTTCCCAGCGCGAGAGCGAACTCGACGCGGCGCAGCGGCGCCTGGCGCGTTCGGAAACGCTGACCAGCGAAGGCGCTTCTTCGGCGCAGGAACTTGATGACGACCGCGCGCGGGTGCGCAGCGCGCAGGCCGCCGTCATCGCTGGCCGGGCGCAGGTGCAGGCCGCCGTGGCGGCGATCAGAGCGGCACAGGCGCAGGTCGCTGGCGCGCGCGCGACGGTCGACGCCGGAGGCGCGACGATCGCGCGCATCAAGGTCGACATCGACGACAGCGCGCTCACCGCGCCGCGCGACGGCCGCGTTCAATACCGCGTCGCGCAAGCCGGCGAAGTGCTGGCCGCTGGCGGGAAGGTGCTCAACCTGGTGGATCTGGGCGATGTATTCATGACCTTCTTCGTGCCCGAAACCATTGCCGGCAAGCTGGCGCTGGGCAGCGAAGTCCATATCGTGCTGGACGCCGCGCCGCAGTACGTGATCCCGGCCAAGGTCTCGTTCGTCGCCAGTACCGCGCAGTTCACGCCGAAGACCGTCGAAACGGCGAGCGAACGGCAAAAGTTGATGTTCCGCGTCAAGGCGCAGATCGGCCGCGACCTGCTGCTAAAAAACCTGACGCAGATCAAGACCGGCCTGCCCGGAATCGCCTGGCTCAGGCTCGACGGCCAGGCGCCGTGGCCCGCCGAACTGGCGGTCAGGGTCCCGCAATGAGCGGTCTGGCGGCCAGCGGCCCGGCGCCGGTGGTCCGGCTTGACGGTGTCAGCCTACGCTATGGCAAGACTATCGCGCTCGACGACATCACGCTGGCGATCCCGGCCAGTTGCATGGTCGGACTGATCGGTCCCGACGGAGTCGGCAAGTCGAGCCTGCTGGCGCTGCTTTCCGGCGCGCGCAAGCTGCAGCAGGGTAGCTTGCAGGTGCTGGGCGGCGACCTGGCGAGCAAGCGCCACCGCGACAGCGTTTGCCCGCGCATCGCTTATATGCCGCAGGGTCTGGGACGCAACCTCTACTCGACGCTGTCGGTCGAGGAGAACCTGCAGTTCTTCGGTCGCCTGTTCGGCCACAACGGCGCAGAGCGCCGCGCGCGCATCGATGAGCTCACCGCCAGTACCGGCCTGCGGCCCTTCCTGTCGCGCCCGGCGGGCAAGCTCTCGGGCGGCATGAAGCAGAAACTCGGGCTCTGCAGCGCCTTGATCCACGACCCCGACCTCCTGATCCTCGACGAACCGACGACCGGCGTCGACCCGCTGTCGCGCAAACAATTCTGGGACCTGATCGACCGTATCCGCGGCGAACGCGGCACCATGAGCGTGATCGTCGCCACCGCCTACATGGAGGAGGCCGAACGCTTCAACTGGCTGGTGGCGATGGACGCAGGCCAGGTGCTGGCCACCGGCACCCCGGCCGAACTGCACCGCCGCACCGCCACAGCGTCGCTCGAAGAAGCCTTCATCGCCCTGCTGCCTGCGGATGAGCGGCGCGGACATCAAGCCATTGTCGTGCCGCCGCTGGCGTTCAGCAGCACTGGCGACGAAGAGGACATCGCCATCGAGTCCAGAGGCCTGACCATGCGCTTTGGCGACTTCGTCGCCGTCGACCACGTCGACTTTCGCATCCGGCGCGGCGAAATCTTCGGTTTCCTCGGCTCCAATGGCTGCGGCAAGTCGACGACCATGAAGATGCTGACCGGCCTGCTGCCCGCCAGCGAGGGCAGCGCGCGGCTCTTCGGCCAGCCGGTCAATGCTCAGGACATCAATGCGCGGCGGCGCGTCGGTTACATGTCGCAGGCATTCTCGCTCTACGGCGAACTGACTGTGCGCCAGAACCTGGTGCTGCACGCGCGGCTGTTCACGCTGCCCGAGGCAGGAATCGCCGCGCGCGTCGATGAACTCGTCGAACGCTTTGGCCTGACCAGTGTCATCGACACCCTGCCCGACGACATGCCGCTGGGAATCCGCCAGCGCCTGTCGCTGGCCGTCGCAGTGATCCACAAGCCCGAACTGCTGATCCTCGACGAACCGACCTCGGGAGTCGACCCGATCGCGCGCGACATGTTCTGGCAACTGATGATCGATCTCTCGCGCAACGACCAGGTGACGATCTTCATCTCGACCCACTTCATGAACGAGGCCGCGCGCTGCGACCGCATCTCGCTGATGCATGCCGGCCGCGTGCTGGTCAGCGACAGCCCGGCTGAGCTGGTACGCCAGCGCGGCACGCAAACCCTGGAGCAGGCCTTCATCTCCTATCTCGAGGAGGCCTCGGCAGACAGCGAAAAGCCCGCCGCGCCCGCCGCCGAAGCGCCACCGTCGGCCCGGCCCCGCGCCATCACCCCGCACTGGGGCTTCGACCTGGGCCGCGCCTTGAGCTACACCCTGCGCGAGACGCTCGAACTGCGGCGCGACCCGGTGCGCGCGACGCTCGCGCTGCTCGGCTCGGCGATTCTGATGTTCATCATCGGCTACGGCATCAACCTGGACGTGGAGAACCTCACTTACGCCATGCTCGACCGCGACCAGACCGTGCTCAGCCAGAACTATGCGCTCAACCTTTCGGGGTCGCGTTACTTTATCGAGAAGCCACCGATCAGCGACTACGAGGACCTGGATCGGCGCATGGGCAATGGCGAACTGTCGCTGGCCATCGAGATTCCGTCGGGGTTCGCGCGCGACATCGAACGCGGCACGCAGGTGCAGGTCGGAGCCTGGGTCGACGGCGCCATGCCGACGCGCGCCGAGACCGTTCGCGGCTACGTTCAGGCGATGCACCAGATGTGGCTCGCCGACATGGCGACGCATCGTCTGGGAATCACGCTGACCACGCCCAGCACAATGGAAACCCGCTACCGCTACAACCCGGACGTAAAAAGCCTGCCAGCGATGGTTCCCGCCCAACTCCCGATGCTGCTGATGATGATTCCGGCGATGCTCGCAGCGCTGTCGGTGGTGCGTGAGAAGGAACTGGGATCGATCATCAATCTCTACGTTACCCCGGTGACGCGCAGCGAATTCCTGGTCGGCAAGCAGTTGCCCTATATCGCGCTGGCGATGGTCAACTTCCTGCTCCTGGCGCTGATGGCCGTGACGGTATTCGGGGTACCGATCAAAGGCAGCTTCTTCACTCTGGCGCTGGGGGCGCTGATCTTCGTCGTCTGCTCGACCGGTTTCGGCCTGCTCGTCTCGACCTTCACCCGAAGCCAGATCGCCGCGATGTTCGTGACCATGATCGGCACCATCATCCCCTGCGTGCAGTTCGCCGGGCTCCTCAACCCGGTGTCGTCGCTCGAAGGCATCGCTGCTTTCATCGGCCACATTTACCCGGCGACCCATTTCCTGACCATCAGCCGCGGCGTGTTCAGCAAGGGGCTCGGCCTTTTCAGCCTCGGCCCATCGTTCTGGCCGCTGCTCGCCGCCATCCCGGTAATCCTCGGTGCGGCCATACTGCTGCTCAGGAAACAGGAGGCCTGAGACAATGATCAGCAGCAAGAACGTTTTCCGCCTCGGCGTCAAGGAACTGTGGAGCCTGGTGCGCGACCCGATGCTGCTGGTGCTGATCGCCTGGACCTTTACCGTGGCAATTTATGTCGCCGCCACGGCGATGCCCGACAGCCTGCACAATGCGCCAATCGCGATTGTCGATGAGGACGCGTCGCCGCTCTCGGCACGCATCGTGTCCAGCTTCTATCCACCGCACTTCATGACGCCGGCCATGGTTTCGCTGGCCGAGGTGGATGCCGGCATGGACCGCGGCGACTTCACCTTCGCGCTCGACATTCCGCCGAACTTCCAGAAAGACGTGCTGGCCGGGCGCACCCCGGCAATCCAGCTCAATATCGACGCCACGCGCATGGGCCAGGCCTTCACCGGCAACGCCTACATCCAGCAGATGGTCGCCAGCGAGGTCAATGAATTCATCCAGCGTTATCGCAGTTCGGGAGTACCGCCGGTCGATCTCGCGCTACGCATGCGCTTTAACCCCAATCTCGAACAGGCGTGGTTCGGCTCACTGATGGAGATCATCAACAACGTGACCATGCTGTCGATCATCCTGACGGGTGCGGCGCTGATCCGCGAACGCGAGCATGGCACCATCGAACACTTGTTGGTGATGCCCGTAACGCCGGCAGAAATCATGCTGGCCAAGGTCTGGTCGATGGGACTGGTGGTCCTGCTCGCGGCTCTTGTGGCGCTGGTCTTCGTTGTCCAGGGAGCATTGAAGGTGCCGATCCAGGGCTCGCTGGCCCTCTTCATGCTGGCTGCCGCACTGCACCTGTTCGCCACCACCTCGATGGGCATTTTCCTGGCGACGCTGGCGCGCTCGATGCCGCAATTCGGGATGCTGCTGGTGCTGGTGTTGTTGCCGCTGCAAATGCTTTCGGGGGGCAGCACGCCCTACGAAAGTATGCCGCAACTGGTGCAGGACATCATGCAGGTCGCGCCGACGACGCACTTCGTTTCGGCCGCACAGGCCATTCTCTATCGCGGCGCCGGGATCGACGTGGTATGGCCGCAACTCCTGGCCATTCTGGCGATTGGCAGCCTCCTGTTCATCGCCTCACTGCGCCGTTTTCGCACGACCATTAACCAGATGGGATGAGTGCTTCATTCTAGATTCCTCGGTTAGCCCATTGCGGCAGCTCAATCTTCCCTCTTGGCTGAAAACCCTCATCAGCGCTGAGTTTGCACCAGTTCTTGAGCGGTCAGCTGAGGAAAATAGGTTGAAGGACATCACCTGTCGGGTGGCCATGCTACACATGCAAGCGGAGGGTCTGTTCACTCTGCCGACCGCACGCGGCCGCGCCCCTCGCCATCCCGAGTCTCTCGCCACCGCCGCCATCGATCCTCAACCGCTGCTCGTCCGGCCGGTGCATGAGCTACCGCCGCTCCGCTTGCGCCAGATCATCGGTCCGGCGGACTCCCGCCCGTGGAACGAGTACATCGCCCGTTACCACGATCTCAGCAACACGCCCAGGTCGAGGGTCCAAGACGTTGGCAATCATGCGATTGCCGTAGGTCTGCCTTTGACCTGTCGACAGCATGTCGGAAAACAATTGGGAACTCGACTACACTAGCGACAACTTCAGGGGCATGGCATGGGCTGGTTATCCTCAAGAGCACACCAAGAGTTGATGGCACGTCGATCCCCAGACCTGCAGGAGGCCAGCAAATAGCATGTTCGACGGCCATAGCCGAGCAGGTGTATGCCTTTGGAGACTCGCTGAACTTGTCCATGAACATTGCTGACGCCCGGAGAGCAGCCGTGAGCGGTCTGAGATTCAAGAAGTGGCCGATCATCATGAAGATCATGGCCATCTCGGCAATCAGCATTGCCTTCATCAGTGGCTTGAATCTCTTTTACTTCGTGCCGCTCATCGAAAGCAGGGTGGTGGACGCGCGACAGAATGAAATCCGCAACCTCGTGTCGATGGCTCACGACATTTTCGACGAGTACGAAGCCGACGTCAGAAAAAGCCAGGTCACCCGAGGGGATGCGCAGACGCGCGCCGCGGCGCGCATCAAGCAGCTTCGCTTTGGGGAAAACAACTATTTCTGGATCAACGACAGCAACTACCGGATGGTGATGCATCCCACCAGGCCCGACCTTGACGGGCTCGACCAAAGTGGCTTCAAGGACCCAACGGGCAAGTTCATCTTCAAGGAATTCGTGGATGCCAGCAGGCGGGATGGCAGCGGCTTCATCGAGTACCTGTGGCCCAAGCCTGGAACCACCCTGCCGGTAAAGAAAATCGCCTTCGTGAAGCTGTACGAGCCGTGGGGATGGGTGATCGGCGGCGGGGTATACGTTGACGACATCGAGAAGGATTTGCGGCAACTGCGGATCATCCTGATGACTGGCACGGCGATTTTTGCCGTTGTCACGCTGAGCGTGGCGTGGATCATCGGAATCAATATCACCCGCCCGCTGCACGAAGTCATGCAAGGGCTGGAAGAAGTCGCCGAAGGGCAAACCGGCGTCACACTCGCCAAGCGGATCGAAATCACCGCTACTGACGAAATCGGCTTGCTCACTTCTAAGTTCAACGAACTGATGGAATCCTTGCACCGTTTGTCCGTATTCAAGAAGGTCATCGAGGAGGACGCCTCTCTTGAACAGGTCTATATGCGCCTGCATTGGATATTCACGGAAACCATCGGCATTGCCGACTGCGTGATCTACGAAATATCAGCCAGTGGTGGCGGCATGAGGCAAGCCTACCCGGTCACGATCCATGACGAAGAACTGTTCTGCAACCCGGAAATCCTCAGTGACTGCGAACTGTGCAAGGCCAAGAGGACCGGCCATATCATCGACTCGACGACATTTCCGTCGGTCTGTACCATGTTCCAGAATCCGGATGGCAGCAGAATTCACTACTGCTTCCCGATCATCGTCGGCGGCGGCACCACCGGCGTCATTCTTTTCCGCGCGCCCCGGCCAGCCAGCCTCGAACAGGCCCGGCAGACCCGGGCCAAAATCGGCAAGGCCGAGCATTACATCAACGAGTCGCTGTCCGTCATTGAGACCAAGCGGTTGATGGGCAATCTCCGCGAATCGTCGCTGCGCGATCCCTTGACGGGTCTGCACAACCGACGCTACCTGCAGGAGCACATGGACAATCTCGTCGCCAGCATGACCCGCCGCAAGAAATCGATCGGCGTCATCATGTGCGACATCGACTATTTCAAGCAGGTCAACGACGTTCACGGCCATCATGCTGGAGATCTGGTTCTCAAGGAAACGGCGACCAGGATCGGAAAAAGCATCCGTGAAACGGATGTGGTGATCCGCTTTGGTGGCGAAGAGTTTCTGGTCATCCTGCTGGACATCAACGGTGGGGAAAGCCTGGAAGTTGCCGAAAAGATTCGCCGGAATATCGAAGGCACCCGCTTCAAGGTGTCTGACGGAACGCTGGAAAAGACCATCAGCCTCGGCATCAGTGAATTCCCCGACGACAGCGGCACCCTCTGGGAGTGCATCAAGTTTGCCGACGTGGCCCTGTACAGGGCCAAGGATCAGGGCCGCAACCAGAGTGTCCGTTTCATCCGGGAGATGTGGTCGGAAAGTCCGGTTTAGCAAGACCACCCGCTGGCAGCCCCATTCCGGCGGGGAGAAAGATACCGACGAGCGTGGCGGCAGCCCGCAAGGACCGGTACCGTGGGGGCCTGAAAAATGCTTTCACATCGCAGACGAAACGCTCTGCAAACCGCGTTTCAGGCTGGCAGCGGCGCCGGCGTGACGGGAACCCGACCGGTGGCGAGGTAGGCCGCACAGCGCTCGATGTATTCGCAGGTGCTCTTGGGCATCGGCGTACGGGCCCGGGTGATGTAGAAAACCAGATCGCGGCCATTGCGAAGCAACAGGAGACCATCACAGACTCGGTGAGCAGGCCTGCCGCCTGCTTCTCCGAGCGATCTTGGAATTTGTTTCGGAGTGAAGTTGGCAAGCCGTTCGCCAGCGGTGACCAGTTGCGACCAGACATCGAAGATTCCCGGGTCGGTACGCAAGGTTTCCGTCTTGATTTTCGCGGCGTTGGCAAAATCCCGAACCGAGGCCTCGATGGCGTCAAAAGCGGGAATGCGGCTGAAGTTGGCAATCATGGCATTGGCGATACGGTCGATGTCGCGCATGCTCTGGCCGATCTTGATATAACGATTCTCGTAGAACTCCTCGATCGGCACCGAAAAGGCACGGAAGGGCTCGCCCCAGAGTTCGTCGATGCCTTCCTCGCCACTGCGGTGAAGGACGACATGCCCAAGGTCCATCGCATCGAGCAGGCATTGGCCACATTCGCGCATCAGCGCGTCGTCACCGTGGATCTCGATGCCGTCCGCCTGCAACTCCACCAACCTCCGGAAGATATCGGTGGCGCGATTGAACAGGGCGCCGGCGAGCATCGCGGCCTTGACCCGACGCCGACCCGGGTCGTTCTCCGCCTGATAACTCTGCCGGGCTTCGCCGAGGCGGCATCCCGGAATATTGAGTCCGTGCTCGGTGTGGTTGAACAGACGCCGGGTCAGCGCTTCGATCAACAGCTTCTTGGCCTGCAAGGAATCACCGGGAACCGGATACGTCTTGATCCAGTAGCCATCGTAGAGCACACGCTCCTCATCATTGACGATCCTCCGCGTTCCCTCGGGAGGAGGCGAGTCGTAAGTCGGGGGCCGTTCGAGTCGGTGGACATTGTTCATTGCTGCAATCTGTGCCGGAAAACCTCTTACCGACAGCAAGAATCATGCTCGTCGGTGCCACCCCCGCAAGCCACTGATTTCAGTTGTCTCGGGCTGCTGCGGCGTTCGGATCGGCTGCGTACGCGCGCCGTCCCGGTGCAGGCAAAGGCTTGCGACGCACCGATTCGATGCGCACCCTGCAGGGCGTGGCGATGCTGCGACGGGAGCCATGCCGCCGTCTGATTGACCAAATGCCACGCCTTGACCGTCTGCGTAACCTGTTGCGGTCATGCTCTCCTGGTCAACGGCGTTTCTGGCTCTTCCTGACGACCGCTATCGGCAATTCCTCCTTCAGCAAGCGCCCGCCATCGACGCCGAGGAATTCGACCGCAAGGTCATAATCACCGGAAGCGAGATCAAGAACAGCTTCCGTCTCGCCGTTTTTCAGCGAAACACTGGTCACGGGAATGCCGCTTCTGGACACGTTCAACACAAAGTAACCGGCGTCCTTGACCACACTCCCTGCGGGAGCAACTCCGAAGCCCATCACCCCGAGCTTGACCAGGAACGGGGAACCCAACACCTCGCCATCGCGAATGTTCTTCACATAGACAGCCTTGCCAGATCGTGGCGGAGTGGTCATCTCGTCCTGGTACCAGGCCCTGCAGGTCGCTTCGAACTGAGCGGCGTTGATCTGCGGTGCCGGGGTTGCGTCACGTTTGCCGCCAACGTTTACCTTGATCTCCGGGCTGAATACAAAATAGGGACGATGTGCATAATCGGCAAAGAGCAGGCGTAGCGTATGCTGGCCAGGCGGCAGTTCAAGCACGGTCCCGGTCTGCCCCTTGCCAAAATGGCGGTGCGTCTCCGAAAAAGGAAGCGGATCTGAAACACCCGGCGGCAAGGGGGTATCGATCAGCAAGTGATGGTGACCGGTCTTCTCTTTCTTGTTGCCCGCGGGCATCACGCCCATGCCCTGGATACCGAACTCGACCCAGAACGGACTGCGTACCGCATAGCCGTTCGCCAGGTTTGAAAATGTCACCGGAGTCGGGTCGGGTATCAGGCTAGGGGCAGTTCTTTCGCCAGTGTGCTGCAACCAGCAGCGCCGTTGTAACGGGTCCTCGGGTAGCGGTCTTGCTCCGACACCCGTCGAGATCACCACCAGGCAAATGCTGAAACACCAGGAGATCCCGTCGCCCTGAGAAACTGTCCACCGCCTCATATCGCCCCCTATCGGCATACCAAGGAAAACCGCATGCGGGAAAAACATCAAGGGCTTGAAACATGAGACCTGCCAGCAGGACCGGTTCATGCCCTGTGCTGCAGCGCATCGTGCAGATGGCACCATCACGCCGAAAACGCCTGACAACTTAGCACAAGTCGCAGCCATCTGCAGGGTGAGCTCACATGGGAATCAGACGTTGCAACCGTCTGAGGTCGATGCACGCAAGGGCAAGCGTGGTCAGCAACGCAACGACGCTACCCTTCGTTTCATTCGGCGCCAGGCTGAGGGCAAACGCGCGGCCTACTCGACCGTCACCGATTTGGCGAGATTACGAGGCTTGTCAACGTCGGTGCCACGTACCAGAGCGACATGATAGGCCAGCAGTTGCAGCGGCACGACGTGCAGCAGAGCCGATAGAGCACCGTAGTGCTCAGGCAGATGGAGCACGTGAATACCGTCCGACTCCTGCATCTCGCTATCCGCATCGGCAAAGACGTAGAGTTCGCCCCCGCGGGCGCGCACTTCCTGCAGGTTGGACTTGAGCTTTTCGAGCAGCGCATCGTTGGGAGCGACGGCGATCACCGGCATTTCCCGATCGACCAAAGCCAGAGGACCGTGCTTCAACTCTCCGGCCGGATAGGCCTCGGCATGGATGTAGGAGATTTCCTTGAGCTTGAGCGCGCCCTCCAGCGCAATCGGGTAGTGTCGGCCACGCCCGAGGAAGAGTGCATGCTGCTTCATCGAGAAGCGCTCGGCCCATTCGCGAATCTGCGGCTCCAGTTCGAGGATCTTGGCCACGGCCATCGGCAGATGCCGCACCGCATGCAGTTCAGCGGCCTCGGCCTGTTCGTCAAGGCGTCCGCGAACCTTGGCCAGAACCAGCGTCAGCAGGTACAGCGCGGCGAGTTGCGTGGTAAAGGCCTTGGTCGAGGCAACGCCGATTTCCGGACCCGCACGGGTGATGAAGCGCAGGGCGTTCTCGCGCACCAGAGATGACTCCGGGACGTTGCAGATGCATAGCGTGTGTTGCATTCCCAGGGATTTGGCATGGTGGAGTGCTGCCAGCGTGTCGGCGGTTTCACCCGACTGCGAAATCGTCACCACCAGAGTCTGCGGATCGGGAACCGAATCACGGTAGCGATACTCGCTGGCCACCTCGACCGAGCACGGGATGCCGGCGATGGATTCGAGCCAGTAACGGGCGACCAGACCCGCGTGATAGCTGGTTCCACAGGCAATGATCAGCACCTGTCGGACATCCGCAAGCAGCACTTCGCTTTCGGCACCGAAGACGCCGGGCTGGATGCTGCGGGCCGCACCCAGCATCTCCAGTGTGTTGGCCAGAGCAACCGGCTGCTCGAAGATCTCCTTCTGCATGTAGTGCCGGTACTGACCCAGTTCGATGGCATCGGCTGAAAGTTGTGACTGGGTCTCGGCCCGCTCCACCGGGGTACCGTCGACACGGGTGATGCGATAGCTGTTACGCCTGAGTTCAGCGCAGTCGCCGTTTTCCAGATAGACCATCCGGCGCGTGACCTGCACCAGCGCCGAAGCATCAGAAGCCGCGTAGCATCCGTCATCGCTGAGACCGAGCAGCAGGGGCGCGCCTTCGCGGGCGACGACGAGGCGGCTTGGGTCGGCTTCGCGCAGCACGGCAATGGCGTAAGCGCCCTGCAGTTGAGCAATGGCCTGACGAACGGCAGTCAGGAAGTCTGGAGTGCTCTTCAATTCATGGGCGATCAGATGCGCTACGACCTCGGTGTCTGTATCCGAAGTAAATTCGTAGCCGAGGGCGCGCAGGCGTCCGCGCAGTGACTCGTGGTTTTCGATGATCCCGTTGTGCACCACCGCCAGACCGGCAGAGATATGCGGATGCGCGTTGCGCTCACAGGGCACACCATGCGTCGCCCAGCGAGTATGCGCAATGCCCGTTTTGCCGGCGGCCTGCGATGCGTCAACCTGGGCAGTCAGCTCCGCCACACGACCGACCGAACGCAATCGGTGCAAACCGCTTTCGTCAATCAAGGCAAGCCCGGCCGAATCGTAGCCACGATATTCCAGCTTGCGCAAACCTTCGAGGAGAACGGGAATGATATTGCGGTCGGCGACCGCGGCAACGATGCCACACATGGTCAGGTCATTTCTTCGTTTTTTGTGGCCGTTTCCAGCCGGGAATGGAGACTTGCCGCGCACGCGAGACGGTCAGCATGTCTGGCGGAGCGTCCCTGGTCAGCGTCGTTCCCGCACCAAGCGTAGCCCCACGACCCACCGTGACGGGTGCGACCAGTTGCGTATCGGAGCCGATGAAGGCGTCGTCCTCGATGATGGTCTGGTACTTGTTGGCACCATCGTAGTTGCAGGTAATGGTCCCGGCCCCGATGTTCACCCGGCTGCCGACGATCGCGTCGCCGACATAGGCCAGATGATTGGCCTTCGATTTGGCGGCAAACTTGCTGTTCTTGAGTTCGACAAAGTTGCCCACGTGCACGCCAGCGGCGAGTTCCGTGCCCGGACGCAGGCGCGCGAAGGGGCCGATTACCCCGTCAGGCCCGACGATCGCGTCTTCGATATGGCTAAAGGCGGCGAGACGCGAACCGGCACCGATGCAGGCGTTTTTCAACACGCAGGCAGGCCCGATTTCGACGGCCTCTTCGAGAACAACCCTGCCCTCGAAAACGCAGTTCACGTCGATAAACACATCGCGGCCACAAACCAGTTCACCCCGCACGTCGATCCTCGCCGGATCGGCCAGGCGGACGCCCTGCTCCATCAGGCGCTCCGCCGTCCGGCGCTGCTGGATACGCTCGAGTTCAGCAAGTTGCACCTTGCTATTGACCCCCAGCATTTCCCACGCACCCTGCGGCTGTGCCGTGCGAATCGGTACCCCGTCGGCCACCGCCATGGCAACGATGTCGGTCAGGTAGTACTCCTGCTGCGCGTTGTCGTTTGACAAGCGACCCAGCCATTCGGCCAGGCGCGCCGTCGGCAGCGCCACGATACCGGTATTCACTTCCCTGATGGCTCGCTCCTCGGCCGAGGCATCCTTCTGCTCGACAATGCGTAGCACATCACCTCCGGCGTTACGCACGATCCGACCGTAACCGCTTGGGTCGGCAAGTTCGACAGTCAGAATGGCGAGTGCGTCCCGCGCTGCGTGTACCAGCCGCTGCAACGTCTCAGCCTGGATCAGTGGCACGTCTCCATAAAGCACCAGAGTGATGGCGGCATCCTTCAGATGCGGCAGGGCCTGCATGACCGCGTGTCCAGTCCCGAGTTGCGGATCCTGCAGCACCCAGATCAGATCCGGTGCATCGATGCGCGTATGCACCGCCTCACCGCCGTGGCCATAAACCAGACAGAGGGTTTGTGGATCGAGACTGCGCGCGGTATCGATCACATGCTGGACCAGCGCCTTGCCGGCCAGCGGGTGCAGCACTTTCGGCAAGTTCGAATGCATGCGCTTGCCTTGTCCGGCAGCGAGAATGACGATGTTCATCAGCTAGACTCAGGGACGGTAAGGTTGGTTTCTCTTCTGCTTCCGCCAAAGCCGTCGCTCGGCAAGCAGATGGATGACGAAGGGTCCGGCTAGAGAGATCAGCATTGCGGTGCTGCCGCTCTCCCTTCGTTCAGACGTATCATTTCAGATCTGGCAGCCGACAACGCACAAGTATGTCACAGACTGCCTTCGGTTCAGTGAACCGAGTGTCGATACGACCACTGCCAGCGGAGCCTTCTTGAGCCGGGCGTACAAGCCGAGCGGCGAGTGACGCGGAAACCGAATGGTGCCGGTGCCCGCGCATCGAAAACTCAGCGCGGAAGATCTGAATGGCCCATCAGGAAAGCGTCAACTTCACGCGCACATTGCCGTCCTTCTCGAATTGCCCAGACGACGAGCGACTGCCCTCGCCGCATGTCACCCGCCGCAAAGACCTTGGGCACGCTGGTGGCGTAGCAACCCGCACCATCGGTGGTCGCCTTGACGTTACCGCGGGCGTCGAGATCGACTGCCAGTTCCTGCAGCAGGCCTTGCCTGACCGGCGCAACAAAACCCATGGCCAACAGCACGAGATCGGCCGGAATGTCCACTTCACTGCCCGGAACTTCCTGCATGCGGCCTTCGCTCCAGTTTACGCGGACCACCTTGAGGGCTGTCAGTTTACCGTTTTCGCCGACGAATTCCTTGGTGGAAACCGCAAAGTCGCGCGTGCAACCCTCTTCGTGCGACGACGAGGTGCGCAACTTCAGTGGCCAATACGGCCAGGTCAGACTCTTGTTCTCTTGCTCGGGTGGTTGCGGCATCACCTCGAACTGGGTAACCGACCGTGCACCATGACGATTGCTGGTACCGACACAGTCGGAGCCTGTATCGCCGCCACCGATGACCACCACGCGTTTGCCTGTGGCCAGAATCTGCGCAGGCACCGCATCGCCGGCGTTGACCTTGTTCTGTTGCGGCAGGAACTCCATGGCAAAGTGCACGCCATCGAGATCCCTGCCCGGTACCGTCAAGTCGCGCGGCGATTCGGCACCACCGGCAACGATCAGCGCATCAAATTCGGCCAACAGAGTGCCGACCGGGACAGCGTTCGCACCGCTACCGCCAATCTCCTGATTGACTCGGAACTCGACTCCCTCGGCCTGCATCTGCTCGACGCGGCGGTCGATGTGCGACTTCTCGAATTTGAAATCCGGAATACCGTAGCGCAACAGGCCACCGACGCGATCGTTCTTTTCAAAGACGACCACCGCATGCCCAACGCGCGCCAGTTGCTGTGCTGCCGCCAAACCGGCAGGACCGGAGCCGACGACGGCGACTTTCCGGCCGGTCTTCACCTTCGGTGGCTGCGGAACGATCCAGCCTTTTTCCCAACCTTTATCGACGATCGCATGCTCGATCGACTTGATGCCTACAGGATCGGTATTGATATTGAGCGTACACGCTGCTTCGCACGGTGCCGGACAAATGCGCCCGGTAAAATCGGGAAAGTTGTTGGTCGAATGCAGTACGACCAGCGCCTGCTCCCAGTTACCGCGATAAACGAGGTCGTTCCAGTCGGGAATGATGTTGTTTACCGGGCACCCGGTATTGCAAAACGGGATCCCGCAATCCATGCAGCGTGCGCCCTGGACACTGGCCTGTTCGTCGGTCAGGACGCGGACAAACTCGCGGTAATGTTTGAGGCGTGATGCAGCAGGCTCGCTAGCCTCTGCCAGACGCTGGTACTCGATGAATCCAGTCGGCTTACCCATTCCTATGCGGCCTCCAATTGCTTTTGCACGGCCAGTTCGTTGAGGGCGCGCCGGTACTCATGCGGCATCACCTTCACGAAGCGTCTGCGACAGCGCTCCCAGTCATTGAGCAATCGCAGCGCCTGGCGGCTTCCGGTAAAACGATAGTGTTTGTCCACCAACCCCTTGAGCAGCACTTCGTCGATCACGCCAAGATGGCGAACATCCACCTTGCCGTGGCCTTCGAGGTCGTCACCGGCATCGCTGCCCTGGCGGGCGACCAGTTCCTCCTCGACAGGCTCCAGCGATACCTGCGCCATATTGCAGCGCGACTCGAAGCTGCCTTCCTCGTCGAGCACGTAGGCAACGCCGCCGGACATGCCCGCCGCGAAGTTACGACCGGTCATCCCGAGCACGACCACCGTCCCGCCGGTCATGTACTCGCAACCATGATCACCGACACCCTCGACGACGGCGGTAGCGCCCGAGTTGCGGACGGCAAAGCGCTCGCCGGCGACACCAGCGAAAAAGGCTTCGCCTTCGATTGCACCGTAGAGAACGGTATTGCCGATGATGATGTTGTTCGTGGTTTCGCCCCGGAAGCCGGCACTCGGACGGACGATGATCCGCCCACCCGACAAGCCCTTGCCGACATAGTCGTTGGCTTCGCCAACCAGGTCCAGGGTCACGCCGCGCGCCAGAAACGCGCCGAAGGCCTGGCCGGCGGTGCCCGCGAGATGGATGTTGATGGTTCCCTCCGGCAGGCCGGCGTGCCCGTAGCGCCCGGCTACCCGGCCAGAGAGCATGGCCCCGACTGTCCGATTGATATTGCGGACCGGCAGGTCGATGTTCACCTTCTCACCTCGTTCGAGCGCCGGTTCGGCAAGCTCGATGAGTTGATTGTCCAACGCCCTGACTAAGCCGTGATCCTGAAATTCGCACTGGAACACCGGCGCGCCAACCTTGTTTTCCGGGCGGTGGAAGATGCGACTGTAGTCGAGCCCCCTGGCTTTCCAGTGATTGATCCCCTTTTGCATGTCGAGAAGATCACAGCGGCCGATCAACTCGTTGACGCTGCGAACGCCGATCCGCGCCATCAGCTCGCGCAGTTCCTCGGCGACAAAGAAGAAATAGTTGACGACGTGCTCGGGCTGACCTGAAAACCGGCGTCGCAGCACTGGATCCTGTGTGGCAACACCCACCGGACAGGTATTGAGATGGCACTTGCGCATCATGATGCAGCCTTCGACAACCAGCGGTGCGGTGGCAAAACCAAACTCGTCGGCACCCAGCAGCGCACCGATCAGCACGTCGCGCCCGGTTTTCATCTGGCCATCGACCTGCACCCGTACGCGACCACGCAGGCGATTGAGCACCAGCGTCTGTTGCGTTTCGGCCAGACCCAGTTCCCAGGGCGAGCCAGCGTGCTTGATCGACGATTGCGGGCTGGCTCCTGTTCCTCCGTCGTGACCAGCAATCACCAGATGATCCGCCTTGGCCTTGGTGACTCCGGCAGCGACCGTGCCGACACCGATCTCGGATACCAGCTTGACACTGATCGACGCCTTGGGATTGGTGTTCTTGAGGTCGTGGATGAGTTGCGCCAGGTCTTCGATCGAGTAGATGTCGTGGTGCGGCGGCGGCGAAATGAGCCCGACACCAGGCACCGAGTGGCGCAGAAAACCGATGTATTCGGAAACCTTGTGGCCTGGAAGCTGACCCCCTTCGCCAGGTTTGGCGCCTTGCGCCATCTTGATCTGGAGTTGGTCGGCATTGACCAGATACTCGGCGGTGACCCCGAAACGTCCGGAGGCGACCTGCTTGATCGCCGAGCGCAGGCTGTCGCCGGGCTGTAGCTGATAATCGCGCTCCACCCGCGACCGACCGATGACATCCGAAACCTTCTCGCCGCCTTTCAGCGTCTTGAAACGTGCCGGGTCTTCGCCGCCCTCGCCGGTATTCGACTTGCCGCCGAGGCGGTTCATGGCGATCGCCAGTGTGCTGTGCGCCTCGGTGGAGATCGACCCGAGCGACATCGCGCCGGTGGTGAAGCGTTTGACGATTTCCTTGGCCGGCTCGACTTCGTCAAGCGACAGCGCCGGCCCGGCAGCCTTGAAATCGAACAACCCGCGCAGCGTCATGTGCCGCCGCGTCTGATCGTTGATCAGCGCGGCATATTCCTTGTAGGTCTCGTACTTTCCTGTGCGTGTCGCGTTCTGCAGTTTGGCGATCGCATCGGGCGTCCACATGTGCTCTTCGCCACGCACGCGGTAAGCGTACTCGCCGCCGGCGTCGAGCATGGTGGCCAACACGGGGTCGTCGCCGAAAGCCTTCTTGTGCAGGCGAATCGCTTCTTCCATCACCTCGAAGACACCGATGCCTTCCACCTGCGTCGAAGTTCCGCTGAAGTACTTGTCGACCATCTTCTTCTGAAGACCGATCGCCTCGAAGATCTGTGCTCCGGTGTACGACATGTAAGTCGAAATGCCCATCTTCGACATCACCTTGAGCAGGCCTTTGCCGACACCCTTGATGAAGTGCTTGATCGCCTTCTCGCCCTTTTCGGCGTCCCCGCCAGCCAACTGCCGGAGTGTTTCGAACGCCAGGTACGGGTGCACGGCTTCGGCGCCGTAACCGGCAAGCAAGGCGAAATGATGCGTTTCACGCGCGGCACCGGTTTCGACAACCAGCCCGACACGCGTGCGCAAACCCTTGGTAACCAGATGGTGATGCACGGCGGAGGTGGCCAGCAAGGCCGGAATCGCGACATGCTCGGCATCGATCCGCCGATCCGAGACGATCAGGATGCTCGACCCCTTGTGGACGTGGTCCTCGGCTTCCGCGCACAGCGAAGCCAGACGGGCTTCAACGCCTTCATTACCCCACGCCAGCGGGTAACAGATGTCGAGTTCGGCGGAGTGGAACTTGTTGCCGGTGTAGGTCGCAATACGCCGCAACTTCGCCATGTTATCGAAATCGAGTACCGGCTGGGCGACTTCGAGACGATAGGGCGGATTGATTTCGTTGATCCCGAGCAGATTGGGTTTGGGACCGATGAATGAAACCAATGACATCACCAGTTGCTCGCGGATCGGGTCGATCGGTGGATTGGTCACCTGCGCAAAGAGCTGGCGAAAATAATTGAACAACGGCTTGCTTCGGTCCGACAAGACTGCCAGTGGCGAATCGTTGCCCATTGAACCGGTCGCCTCCTCGCCCGAGGCGGCCATCGGCTCCAGTATGAACTTGAGATCCTCCTGACTGTAGCCGAACGCCTGCTGACGGTCGAGCAGCGACGCGGAACAGTCTGTCTCCGGCAGGTTTTTCGGGACCTCCAGTTCATCGAGCCGGATATTAATGCGGCTCAGCCAGTCCTGGTAAGGCTTGGTCCTGGCCAGCGTGTCCTTGAGTTCCAGATCGTCGATGATCCGCCCCTGGTCGAGGTCGATCAGAAACATCTTGCCCGGTTGCAGCCGCCACTTCTTGACGATCCGCTCCTCGGGAATCGGCAACACCCCGGCTTCCGAGGCCATCACCACCAGATCGTCGTCAGTGACCAGATAGCGCGCCGGTCGCAAGCCGTTGCGGTCGAGCGTCGCGCCAATCTGGCGCCCGTCGGTAAACGCCACTGCCGCCGGACCATCCCAGGGTTCGATCATCGCCGCATGGTACTTGTAGAAAGCGCCGCGCTTCTCGTCCATCAAGGTATGCGACTCCCAGGCTTCCGGGATCAGCATCATCATTGCGTGCGCAAGTGAATACCCGCCCATCACCAGCAGTTCAAGCGCGTTGTCGAAGGAAGCGGAATCGGATTGACCCGGGTAGATCAGTGGCCACAGTTTTTCAAGATCGGCGCCGAGAAGCGGTGACGAGGTGCCCTTCTCGCGCGCCCGCATCCAGTTGTAGTTGCCGCGCAGGGTGTTGATTTCACCATTGTGGGCGATCATGCGGAACGGGTGCGCCAGTTGCCAGGTCGGGAAGGTATTGGTCGAAAAACGCTGGTGCACCAGGGCCATCGCCGAGATGCAACGCGGATCCTTGAGGTCGGTGTAGTACTCACCGACCTGATTGGCGAGCAGCAACCCTTTGTAGACGATCGTCCGTGCCGACATCGACGGTTGGTAAAACTCCTTGCTGTGCTTCAGTCCAAGCGCCTGCACGGCGTTGGCTGCGCTGCGACGGATCACGTAGAGCTTGCGCTCGAGAGCGTCGGTCACCATGATGTCCGGACCACGACCGATGAAGATCTGGCGGATGACCGGCTCCCTGGTACGCACGGTGGGAGACATCGGCAAGGCGTGGTCGATCGGCACATCGCGCCAACCCAGAACAACCTGATGCTCGGAGCGCACGGCGCGTTCGATTTCTTCCTGACAGGCAAGGCGAGAAGCCGACTCCTTCGGCAGGAAGACCATTCCAACGCCATAGTCCCCGGGTTGCGGCAATTGCACCCCCTGCTTGGCCATCTCCTCACGAAGGTAGGCATCCGGAATCTGAATCAGGATCCCGGCCCCGTCGCCCATCAGCGGGTCAGCACCAACCGCCCCGCGGTGATCGAGATTCTTCAGGATCAACAGGCCCTGCTCGATGATCGAGTGACTCTTCTTGCCCCGGATGTGCGCTACAAAACCGACGCCACAGGCGTCGTGCTCGTTGGCCGGGTCGTAAAGCCCCTGCCTTTCAGGTATGGCCGAATTCATCACGCTCGAATCCTCACAAAACAAAAAACGGTACCCCGGCAATCTGTAGGGCGCAAAACCGCCACAAAACCGGCGCAAACCGACCACCGACCCACCCACGGGGACTGGCGACTATACCCTGAATACTCCTGCCATTCAAGATGTTGCGCCGCACCAAGGAAGTGCGCGCAGTTGACGCTTTGGCACCGCAATGAAGCAGTGGCGGCCATTTCTCTGTGCCAGCACAGCCTCAACGAGGCTTTTTGCACCATATGCAATTAATATGCCTGCCCCGCTACAACCGACTATTCGAAAGCTTGACTGAGCGCACCGGCCTGTTTGGGAACGGAACAGTGAAACAGCAGTTCGGCGACAGGGATAGCGGTGACCCTTATTCTCGGCGCACGCGGAGCCGTCTACTCCGCCGCCCGCAAGGGGGAGCTGCCGTGTAATCGCCATGGTAAATTCCGCTTTACGCTTGTGGTAAGCTGTTGGAAACGTCTTTCGGAGACTGTTGGGTACCGGCTTGGCCATAACCAGGAGCCGGTTCTCCCCATGCCGACCGGAGAAAAGCGGGCGTCTCGGCCGCATGGTAGTCCGCCGAGAAGGTGTCATTTGGGGGCAGGTTCCGCGCCTTGCGGGCCGGTTTTTTTGAACGCAGGCATAACGAAACGAGTGATGGAGGACAGAATGCCGCTAACAATCGGAGTTCCAAAGGAGATTGCTGCTGGGGAAAAGCGGGTTGCGACCGTACCCGAGGTCGTCGAAAAACTGATCAAGCTGGGTTTCGCGGTGGCCGTCGAAGCCGGCGCCGGAGATGCGGCGAATTGCAGCGACGAGACCTACCGTACAGCGGGCGCCAGGATCATCGACACCGCCGCCCGGTTGTGGGCGGAATCCGATATCGTTTTCAAGGTAGGCGTGCCGACGACGGAGGAAGTTGGCCTCCTGCGCGATGGCGGCACCCTGATCGGCTTCATCTGGCCGTCGCAAAACCCGGAATTGATGAAGCAACTCGCCGCAAAACGCGCGACCGTGCTGGCCATCGACTCGCTGCCACGGACGCTCTCCCGCGCCCAGAAGATGGACGCGTTGACCTCCCAGGCCGGTGTCGCCGGCTACCGCGCCGTCATCGAGGCCGCCAACGCCTTCGGCCGCTTCTTCAACGGCCAGATCACGGCCGCAGGCAAGGTTCCGCCGGCCAAAGTCTTCATCGCCGGTGCCGGTGTCGCCGGCCTGGCGGCTATCGGCACGGCTGCCGGCCTGGGCGCCCTCGTGCGCGCCAACGACACCCGTGCCGAAGTGGCCGATCAGGTCGTGTCCCTGGGCGGTGAATTCGTCAAGGTCGATTACGAGGAAGAGGGTTCCGGCGGCGGCGGTTACGCCAAGGTGATGAGCGAGGGCTTTCAACAGGCTCAGCGCGAGATGTACGCCAAGCAGGCCCGGGAGGTGGATATCATCATCACCACCGCTCTGATCCCCGGCAAGCCCGCACCCCGTCTGATCACCGCCGAGATGGTGAAGAGCATGAAGCCGGGCAGCGTCATCGTCGACATGGCGGCCGAGAGGGGCGGCAACTGCGAGTTGACCGAGCCCGGCCAGGTAGTTGTCAGACACGGCGTGACCATCGTCGGCTACACCGACCTCGCCTCGCGCCTGGCCAAGCAGTCATCGACGCTGTACTCCACCAACCTCTTTCGCCTCACCGAGGAGTTGTGCAAGACCAAGGACGGCAACATCGACGTCAACATGGACGACGAAGCCATCCGCGGCCTGACGGTAATCAAGAACGGCGAAATCACCTGGCCACCGCCGGCTCCGAAACCGTCTGCGACCCCGCCGGCAGCTGCGAAGCCGGCGGCGGTGCCTGCCGCAAAGAAGGGCCATGGTCACGGTGGCGGTGGCGAACCGATGCCGGCACAGAAACTGGCGATCATGTTTGGCGTTGCCGCAGCGCTGTTCTGGTTCGTCGGCGCGCACGCGCCGGGAGCCTTCCTCGCCCACTTCACGGTCTTCGTGCTGGCCTGTTTCGTCGGCTACATGGTGGTCTGGAACGTCACGCCCGCTTTGCATACGCCGCTGATGAGCGTCACCAACGCCATCAGCAGCATCATCGCCATCGGTGCCCTGGTCCAGATTGCGCCACCCCTGGCTGGAGGAGCGCCGCCACCCAATGAGTGGATACGCTGGCTGGCGGTGGGCGGCATCGTACTTACCGCAGTCAATATGTTCGGCGGCTTTGCCGTGACCCAGCGCATGCTGGCCATGTTCCGCAAGTAACCCGGGAGACACGAGATGTCCGCAGTTTTGACACCTGAGCTGGCCACCGTCTCCTACATTGGAGCAACCATTCTCTTCATCCTCAGCCTCGGCGGCCTATCCAATCCGGAAACCTCCCGCCGCGGCAACCTCTACGGCATGATCGGCATGACTATTGCCGTACTGGCAACGGTCTTCGGGCCGCGCGTCAGCTTTGCCGGCATTCCCTGGATCATCGGCGCCATGGTTGCCGGTGGTGCCATCGGCCTCTACGCTGCACGCACCGTGCAAATGACGCAGATGCCGGAACTGGTCGCGCTGATGCACAGTCTGGTCGGCCTCGCAGCGGCGCTGGTAGGCTTCGCCAGCTACATCGACACTTCAATCGAATTGACCGGTGCTGAAAAGAGCATCCACGAGATGGAGATCTATATCGGCATCCTGATCGGTGCGGTGACATTCTCGGGGTCACTGATCGCCTTCGGCAAGCTCAACGGCAAGATCGGCGGTTCACCGCTGCTGTTGCCGGCACGCCACTGGCTCAATCTCCTCGGTTTGCTGGTCGTGATCTGGTTCGGTCGCGAGTTCCTCAACGCGCACTCGATCAGCGACGGCATGACACCGCTGGTCGTGATGACGGTGATCGCGCTCCTGTTTGGCATCCACATGGTGATGGCCATCGGGGGAGCCGACATGCCGGTGGTGGTTTCGATGCTCAACAGCTATTCCGGCTGGGCGGCGGCAGCCACCGGTTTCATGCTGTCCAACGACCTGCTGATCGTTGTCGGCGCGCTGGTCGGTTCATCCGGAGCGATTCTGTCCTACATCATGTGTCGGGCGATGAACCGCAACTTCATCAGCGTGATTGCCGGTGGCTTCGGTACCGGCGGCGGTACCCCGGCAGCCAAGGGTGATGCCGCGCAGCCGGCCGGTGAAGTGGTGCCCATCAGCAGTGTCGAAACCGCCGAACTGCTCCGCGAGGCGAAGAGTGTGATCATTGTTCCCGGCTATGGCATGGCAGTGGCGCAGGCCCAGCACACGGTGTACGAGATCACCAAATACCTGCGCGAGAAGGGCGTCAACATCCGCTTCGGCATCCACCCCGTGGCTGGGCGCATGCCCGGCCATATGAATGTGCTGCTGGCGGAAGCCAAGGTACCTTACGACATCGTGATGGAGATGGATGAGCTCAACGACGACTTTCCGCAGACCGACGTGGCGATGGTGATCGGCGCCAACGACATCGTCAATCCAGGGGCGCAGGACGACCCCAGCAGTCCCATCGCCGGTATGCCGGTACTGGAAGTCTGGAAGGCAAAGACCTCCATCGTCATGAAGCGGAGCATGGCCTCCGGTTATGCTGGAGTCGATAACCCGCTCTTTTACAAGGAAAACAACCGCATGCTCTTCGGCGACGCGAAGAAGATGCTTGATGAGGTCCTGTCGGCGCTGAAGGCCTGAAACCGAGGCGTCCTTCGGCCGCAACGTCCGCAAACGCGGGCGTTGCGCTGTTGGGATTGATCGCGCATTGCTGCCAAGGCGGCCTGTCAACGCGGTCCACTGAAACCAGCAGGGGAAACCGGGACGAGTCAACCAGGGATCAAAAGATGATGTCACCCGCTTTTCGGATGTTGATGGACATCTGGTAGAATCACTCCGACAAACAACTGGGCGCATCAGCTAGCTACCCTATTTCCAGGAGGTGACATGGAGGTCAAAGAAGTACTACAGGTCAAGGATTCCAGGCTTTTCGGCGTGCATCCCGAAACACCGCTCTCGGAAGCCGTGATCATGATGTCCGAGAACGACATCGGCTCGGTGATTGTCACCGAAGGGGGCAAGCTGGCCGGGATGCTGACCTTCCGTGAGGTGCTTGCCATCCTCGCGAAGCGTCAGACCGAGCGTCGGGTCGGTCCGACGCCGCCGATCGCCGAGATCCTGGTGCTCGAAGCCATGGACCGCAACCCACCGACGGCAGACCCCGACATGGATGTCGACGAACTGCGGCGGATGATGGTCGACTCGCACACGCGTTACGTACCAGTGATGGAAGGTGAGACCATCGTGGGTATCGTTTCCTTTCACGATGTGGCCAAGGCCGTACTCGAAGAGCGCAACCTCGAGAACAAGCTGCTCAAGGCCTACATCAAGGACTGGCCGGCACCATAGACGTCGCAGCGGCCGCTTGCCGGCCGCCAGGCAATCTCACCAACAGGACATCATGCCGGCATCCAGTCGGCTTTTGTTCGTTCTGATGCTGGCGAGTGGCCACCTTGGGCCACCAAAGCACTCGCGACTCAGTGACGAAAGAAAGCGCTTCAGCTTTCACCAATCGCAAACAGTCGTCGATGCTCCTTGATGGCGTAACGATCGGTCATCCCGGCAATATAATCGGCAACCCGACGCGCCTGCTCCCTTGACCCGGGCTCCTGGTACTGGGGAGGCAGCAGACGCGGGTTGCTGGTAAACGCCGCAAACAAGTCGCAGATGATGTGCCGCGCCTTGTTGGCCATCCGCAGGACCTGAAAGTGCTGGTAGAGGTGGCTTCGCAAGAAGCGCTTCATCAGTCGCTGTGCATTGCCCATATCGTCGGAAAACACCACCAGCGCAGCACCCCGCAGCCGGACCTCGGCAAGGTCCGCAGGCCGCCCACAGGAAATGTTGGCGGCGGTCGTTTCTACCAGGTCGCATACCAGCGCATTGATCATGCGCCGGATGGTTTCGTGGATCAGCCGGCGCCCACCAATACCCGGATAAAGTCTTCGGACATCGGCCGCATGCCGCGCAAAGAGGCTGACATCTTCCAATTGCTCCAGTGTAATCAACCCGGCACGCAATCCATCGTCCACGTCGTGATTGTTGTAAGCGATTTCGTCGGCCAGATTGCAGATCTGCGCTTCCATCGAGGGCTGCGTGCGACTGATGAAACGTTCGCCCAATTCTCCCAACCGGCGAGCGTTTTCCAAGGAACAATGCTTGATAATGCCCTCGCGTGTCTCGAAACACAGGTTGAGTCCGTCGAAGGCCGCGTAACGCTCCTCAAGCAGGTCCACCGTGCGCAGACTCTGCAGATTGTGCTCGAACCCGCCATGGTCATGCATGCAATCGTTGAGCGCCTCCTGTCCGGCATGACCAAAAGGGGTGTGTCCCAGGTCGTGCGCAAGCGAGATCGCTTCAACCAGATCCTCGTTGAGTTGCAGGGCACGCGCTATCCCGCGTGCAATCTGCGCGACCTCGAGGCTATGTGTCAACCGCGTACGGAACAGGTCGCCCTCATGATTGACGAAGACCTGGGTCTTGTATTCAAGGCGCCGGAACGCGGTTGAGTGCACAATTCGGTCCCTGTCGCGCTGGAATTCCCCGCGATGCGAGGGCTCTGAGTCGGGGTGCTGGCGACCGCGGGAATTGGCCTGGCAAACGGCGTAGGGTGCCAGCTCAGACATGCGCGGAGCGTGCAGCAATGGCTGTGAGGATTTCGATTTGTGGGGCCGCGTCACTGACCACCGCCTGACCGATCTGTCTCAGCAGGACCAGTCGGATCTTGCCGTCCTGCACTTTCTTGTCGTTCTGCATCAGGTCCAGGTAGCGTTCGCCAGCCAAAGCCGGCCCATACACCGGCAAGCCGGCACGTTGAAAAATCCGCTCCACTCGACCGACGTCATGCGGAGCGATCCAGCCCAGTTGTGACGACAATTCTGACGCCATCAATGTGCCTGCCGCGACCGCTTCGCCATGCAGCCACCGACCATACCCGACGCCGGTTTCAATGGCATGACCAAAGGTATGGCCAAGATTCAACAAGGCCCGCTCGCCAGTCTCCCGCTCATCCGCGACGACGACCTCGGCCTTGTTCCGGCAGGAACGGCAAATGGCCTCACCAAGTGCCACCGCCTCCCGCTCCAGCAGACGATCGAGACTCGCCTCCAGCCACTCAAGAAAGGGCAGATCCCGAATGAGACCATATTTGATGACTTCCGCCAGACCGGCCCGCAGTTGGCGGTCAGGCAGCGTGTTCAAGGTGTCCGTATCGGCCAGGACCAGTTGCGGTTGATGGAAGGCGCCGATCATGTTCTTGCCCAACGGGTGGTTGATGGCCGTTTTGCCCCCCACTGACGAATCGACCTGCGCGAGAACGGTCGTCGGAACCTGTATGAACGGCACACCACGCTGAAAACACGCGGCGGCGAAGCCGGTGATGTCGCCGACGACGCCGCCGCCCAGAGCGATCAACGTGGTCGAACGATCGCAGCGTCGCTGCAACAGGACATCGAAGATCGAGTTGAGCGTTTGCCAGTCCTTGAATTGCTCGCCATCGGGCAAAATGATCTCGGCGACATCAACCCCTGCCCGGCGCAAAGGGTCTGCCAGGCGCTGCAGGTAAAGCGGTGCAACGGTTGTGTTGGTGACGATCGCCGCCTTCGGCCGCCGCAGGAATGGCAACAACAGGTCGGCACGTTCAAGCAGGGCCGGCCCTACGTAAATCGGATAGGATCGATCCCCGAGTGCGACGTTCAGCGTTTCCATGGCTCTCCCAGTTCCTTGATCAGCAGATGTACGACCGACTGGACAGTGATTCGACTGCCACTGACGATCAGGTCGGCGATGCTGCGGTAAAGCGGGTCGCGCTGCGCGTGCAGTTCCCTGAGCTTCTGCAGCGGATCGCTGACCTGTAACAATGGCCGGTTCTTGTCGTGCCGCGTACGCTCCCAAAGCGTGGGCAGCGGCACATTGAGGTAGATCACAAACCCTCCGGCCCGCAGGTTTTCCCGATTCTCCTGCCGCAGGACCGCGCCACCCCCGGTCGCCACCACATGGGAGTTCAGGTTGGCAAGGTCCGCAATGACCTGAGCCTCACGTTTGCGAAACCCCTCTTCGCCTTCGATTTCGAAGATCGTCGGCAGGCTGACGCCGGTACGCGCCTCGATCTCGTGGTCAGAATCGATGAAACGGTAAGCCAGACGCCTCGCCAGTGCCCTGCCGATCGTCGTCTTTCCGGCCCCCATCAGGCCGACCAGGTAGACGTTGCATTTGTCGTGTTCGCTGTTCACGACCGCATTTTATCCCATGCCCCATCCGTGACGGCGCAACAAAAAGCCGGCTCTTCGCCGGCTTGTGGTCTACCACGAAATTCAGTCAGCGTACCGATAGACTCTCGGCCACGATCCGCGGGGTAACGAACACCAGCAACTCGGTCTTGTCATCGATCCATTCCCGGTTCTTGAACAGGAACCCGATATAGGGGAGATCGCCAAAGAACGGAATCCGCGTGGTGTTGTTGCGCACTTCCTGCGTATAGATTCCCCCGATCACCACCGTGCCGCCGTTCTCCACCAGAACCTCGGTCTTGACGTGCTTGGTATCGATCGCCACCCCGGCGCCTGTCGATAGACGGGTGTTCGGCGTGTCCTTATTGACATCCAGGGTCATCGTGATTTTGCCATCCGGGGTAATCTGCGGCTTCACCTTCAACGACAGGTTGGCCTTGCGGAAGGACACGCTGGTGGCACCAGAACTGGTCGCCTGCTGATAGGGAATCTCCACCCCCTGCTCAATGATCGCTTCCACCTGATTGGCGGTCATGACGCGCGGGCTTGAGATCACTTTGCCGCGACCATCAGCCTCCAGCGCTGAAATCTCGGTTGCCAGAAACCTCGTCAGTGAGCTATTGAAGAGGATGAAGGACAGGTTCCCCGCATTGCCGGTCCGCGGCGTTGCTGGCAGATTGACCTGAGAATTCGCGGCGAACAAGGTGCTGTTACCGCTGATGTGGTTGCCACCTTCCGGAATGCTCTGGTTCCAGCCGAGACGAATCCCGAGGTTCTTCGCAAAGCTATCCCCGGCTTCAACGATACGCGCCTCGATCATCACCTGCCGGACCGGGACGTCGACTTTGGCAATCATCGCTCGCACGTCATCAAGGCGACTCGGCGTATCCTTGACGAACATCATGTTCGAGCGGTCGTCGAGGAGCGCACTGCCGCGTTTGGACAGCAAGGTCTGCTTGGGATCGATGAGCAGTTTCTGAACCGCTTCAGCCTTGATGTAGTTCATCTGGAAACTCTCGGTCTGCAAGGGTTCCAGGTCGCCGATTTGCGCTTTCGATTCGAATTCGAGCTTCTCCTTGGTGGCGATTTCCTCCCGCGGCGCAATAAGAATGACATTCCCATTCTTGCGCATGTCGAGACCCTTCTGCTGCATGATGATGTCCAGCGCCTGGTCCCATGGTACGTCCTTGAGGATCAGCGTGATCGACCCGCCCACGGAATCGCTGACGACCATGTTCATGCCCGTGAACTCGCCGATGACCTGCAACAGGCGGCGCACGTCGACATTCTGGAAATTCAGGGAGAGCTTCTCGCCCTGATAGCCGCCGCGGCTCCCCTGCACCAGTTTGTTGGGATTCTCGATGATCGGCTTCACTTCAATGACGAACTGGTTGTCGCTCTGGTAGGCATTGTGCTCCCACAAGCCACGCGGAGTAATCGTCATGCGGGTGTTGGGCCCTTTCTCGACGGTCGTCACGGTCAGCACAGGCGTCGCAAAATCGGTCACATCGAGTCGCTTCCGCAAGGCCTCGGGAAGCGTCACCTTGGCGAAGTCCACCACCAGATTCGATCCCTGCTGCTTGATGTCGATTCCGGCATTGGCGTCAGTCAGGTCAACCGTGATCCGGCCCTCACCATCCTTTCCTCGCCGGAACGAGATGTCGCGAATGCTGTTGGACATTGCCGACGGACGCGCCTGTGCAAAATGTTCGACCGGCGCCAAGCCGGCAGGTGTCGCACTGGGAACCAGGGCGAGCAGCAGGCTGTTGCCATCGATGGTCGCTTCATAGGTCATGGCCTTGTTCAGGTTCAGGACCACACGGGTCCGGTCCTCGGCCTGGACAATATTGGCGCTCTTCAAGTCTCCCTCGTTGTACGCCTGGCTCGACTTGCCCAAGCCATTGGTGGTATTCGAAAAGTCAAATGCGATGCGTGCCGGCTTGGCAACGCTGAACGCCGGCGGAAGAGCCTGCAACGGTTCCTTGAAGGTAAGTTTGACGTTGAGCACCGAGCCTTGCTGCACGACGTTCATCGACTCGATGGAATTCAGCCTGGCTTCCTGTGCATTCGCCGTTCCCAGCGCCAACAGCACACCACCAACCAGACCGAGCAGGTATTGTCTAATCTGCTTCATTTACTTCGCTCCCTTCTCCTGCAACAGCAAGGTGCTCGTTCGTTCCACCCAGTCACCCGCCGAATCCTGGATGAGTTCTCGCAAGGTGATCTCTGACTCGGACACGTCCACCACCACGCCGAAGTTCTGCCCCATGTAGTTTCCGATCTTGATTTGGTGCAAAGTACCGTCGACCTGTACGATGGCATACGACACCTTCTTCCTGGTCATCACACCGACGTATTTCAGCGATTCCAGGGGATAAAGCTCCAGCGGCTCTTTCGGCCGATCCAGATCAGGCCGGAAGCCCCCGCCACCTTTCTTCTCGTCAGGAGCCATCTTGGCCGGTTTGAAAGGGTCAAGGAGGTTGCCCACATCGTAAGGAACGGCCTCGTAGGCTTCGACCACGGGGAGTGGAGGGATTTTGGCCTTGGCATCCAGCGCCACGGCAGCCATCCATTCCCGTAATTCCTCATGATCGTCTGTTGAACACGCAACCAACGCGATACAGCAAATCAGAATAGCCGGCCTTCTCATTTCTTCCCACCCTTGGCGGCTTGGGCGGCCTTCTTCTTCGCTGCCAGTTCTTCCTCGTCAAGATAGCGGAAGGTCTTGGTAATGGCATCCATCACCAGCGTTCCGTCCTTGCTCTGCGGGTTGATGACAATGGCCACATTATTCAAGGTCACGATTCTGGACAACTTGCCGATGTCCCCAGCGAAGGCACCAAAGTCATGGTAGGTACCGGTCAGACGGACATTGATCGGCAATTCTGCATAAAAATCCTTGATCTGCTCGGCGCCGGGCTTGAACAACTCGAACTGAAGCCCCCGTCCCATCCCCGCCTGGTTGATTTCCACCAGCAAAGATTCGACTTCCGACTTGTTCGGCAGCTGTTTCAGCAGCGCCCCAAAGGAGCGATCGATTTCGTTCAACTGCTGGATGTAGAGGTCAAGGTTTACGGCCTGTTTTTTCTTGACCACAAACTCTTCGCGCAGCTTCAACTCGGTCCGCTGCTTGGCCTGCAAAGCCTCCAACTGGTCAACCCAGACCAGAAACCAGCCGGCAAGCAGGATCAGCAACAACACGCCCACCAGCACGCTGACGCGCGGCACGACCGGCCACGCGCCGACATCCTTGGGATTGAGGTTCTGAAAGTCCCGCAGTATGGCGCGGAAATCAATGCTCGGAAGAACGGGCGCTTTCACTTCTGCCCTCCTTTCGCCGCGGCAACTCTCTTGAGCGACGCATTCATGCTGAACTCGTTGAGACGCCGCTTGTCGACCGTCACTGCCTTGATTTCAAGTAACTGCGGCTTTTCCAGCCACGGTGAAGCTTCAATGTTACGCATCAGCGTGGACACTCGCGCGCTCGACTGGGCGAGTCCAAAGAGGCTGATCCGCTGTCCTTCCTGCTTCAGCGAACGGAGGTACACGCCCTCGGGCATCTGTTTGGCCAGTTCACTCAACAAGCGCACAGCTTCCGCACGATCGCGCTGCAGTGATTCGATGATCCGCTTGCGTTCCATCAAGGCGTCGCTCTGCTCCTTGAGCCGCTTGATCTGATCGATCTGCTTGTCCAGCAGGGTGATCTCCTTTTTCAGGAAATCGTTTCTGGCGTCCTGTGCGGAAATATATCCGCCAATCACCGAGTAGACCAGAAAGACGATCAGTCCCGAAAGAACGGTGACCAGTCCCAACAAGGCATAGAACTGCTGCCGTCTCGCCCGGCGCTTTTCTTCCCGATGCGGAAGGAGATTGATGCGCATCATTGGTCGAATCTCCGCAGCGCGAGCCCGCAGGCGACCATCAATGACGACGCATCTGTCGCCAGACTCTTCCCGCGAACCCGATCGGACAGCAACATCTCGGCAAAGGGATTGGCAATGATGGTGCTGATCTGTGTTCGGGACGCAACGACTTCATCGGCACCAGGGATGACTGCACACCCCCCCGCCAGGACAATATGGTTGATCTGGTTGAACTGGGTCGAGGTGAAGAAGAACTGCAGGGCCCGCGAAAGCTCCAGAGCCATGGCCTCGAGAAATGGCCGCAACAGTTCCGTGTCGTATTTTTCCGGCAAATTGTGATGGCGCTTCTCGGTTTCGGCCTCCTCGAAAGTCATTCCGAAGAGACGGGCGATGTCCTGTGTCAGCTGATTGCCGCCAAAGGCCTGCTCGCGCACGTAAAGCGGCTGGCTGTTGCGGAGAACGGTCAAGTTCATGACGTTCGCGCCAATATCCACCAAGGCAACGATCTGCCCCTTGCCGCGCTCCGGAAGTTGTGCCTCGATCAACTCGAAAGCCGCGAGCACGGCGTAGGATTCGACGTCCAATACCACCGGCTTGAGGCCGGCCGATTCGGCAACGGCAACCCGGTCTTCCACCTTTTCCTTGCGCGACGCGGCGATCAAAACCTCAATCTCATCCGGCGACGATGGCGCCGGTCCCACCACCTGAAAATCGAGGTTCACCTCGTCGAGCGCGAACGGAATGTACTGATTGGCTTCCGACTCGACCAACAGCTCCAGTTCCTCCTCGCGTTGCCCGGCCGCAACGATGATCTTCTTGGTAATGACGTGTGACGCCGGCAGGGCAATGGCCACGTGCCGCGTCGAAGTCGCGAGTTTCTTCCAGGCCCGCCTGACGGATTCCGCAGCTGCCTCGAGGTTGACGATGTTGCCGTCCGAAACGACATCCCTTGGCAAGACCTCGATCGCGTAACGCTCGACCCGGTAGCCGCCCTTGCCATCGCTGGCCAACTCGACCATCTTCACCGACGACGAACTGACGTCCAGCCCGATCAATGAGCGGGCCTTGGGATTAAAGATCGAAAGATCAAGCTGCAACTCGCCACCCCCTGCTCAAAAAACCCTTCAATAATTTGCAGTTAGCGTGTTTTTAGATATTTTACTTTAGATGCTAACAACAAGCCTGCAGCGTGTAAAGCAATCTAACAACAAGCCTGCAGCGTGTAAAGCAATTTTTCTGGCCGCACCGGATGTGCGTTCAGTCAAGCCGGGGGTTGACCTTGGGCGCGGGTTTGAGCGTCAACGGCTCACCTTTCTTCTCGGCCGGTTTCTCGTCCTTGCTCTTGGGCTGGATGATCGCGCGCACACGCGCCTGCCCAACACCTGTAGCGCTCTTGGTGCCGCCACCGGTGGTGGCCAGATATTTCTCGTTCAAAGCATCGTAGGAGATGTACTGCCCCTTCACTTCGTCGAGCCCACTTTGCACCCAGGCGCGAATGAAGAACTCGGTGATTTCGCTACGTGCGTCATGGTCGATGCGCTCGGCCTCACCTTCGGTGAAGTCGTCGCGCCCCTCACGCTTCTGCCTGAAATGCGCGAGGCCATTGGCCCCGCCGATGGCGGACGCCTTCTGGAAGCCATCGGCGTCTTCCGTGACGACCAGCCGACTGGTGCGCAGTTCCATCGTGCCCTGGATGAGGACCGCATTGCCCTCGAGAATCTTGACCTTCTTGACGTCGTCGATGCTCATGCGGTCCGCTTCCAGGTGGATCGGCTTCTCGCGGTCAGCCCGCTCGGCCTGCGCCGGCATCGAAAGGGCGACGATGAGGCTGCTCGCGCAGACACCGCAAACGGTCTTCTTCATGTCTAGGGTTTCTTCCTGGCGAAATGGCTCTCGATTTGTCCGGTAACCTGCGATTCGAGTATATAGGTCTGCAACTGGTTGTCGGCCTGCATGCCGACCCCCTGTACCCACGAGTTCCCCTGGGTGATCAGCACCTTGCTCCTGGTGAAAGCCTTTTCCTCTTCGGTCAGTACCGTCAGTTCGGACGTCTCGGCCAGCAGTTCCGCATCCTTGTCAGTGGCCGCGCGGCGTACCTCGACCTGCTCGCTGAGATCCACGCGTTGAGCTTGCGCAGTCGAATGACCGTAGCGAGCACTGATGGTCACCGGCGGCCGCGTCGGATGCAGGTACACCAAGGTCGGCCCCAGAAAATCCGTCGTATCGTCGTCCGGGTAGTGGCGAAGCTCATCAGCCACCAGCGTGTACAGCAGTCTGCCCGATGGGTCGAGCTTGCGCCCTTTCGCATCGGTGACGATGTAGTCGGGGTCGTGACGATTCTTCCCATCGCTTCGTGCTTCTGGGAATTCGGTCGCGTAGCGCAGCCAGGAAGTCAGGGCGAGCAGGATCAGGAGAATGCTGAGCGGCAGAACCGCGCTACTCCACTGTCTCATCGCCCGGCCATCGTGAAACACGGTGACGGCAGCGCGCCGAACGGTTGGTCAACTCGTTGAATACGTCGGCGACCAGGGGTGCTGACGCTTCCGCGTTCACAGTCGTGGGTGGCCCACATCAGATCACCTTGGCCTTGAAGAGGTCGTGCATGTTGAGTGCGCCGACCAGAATGCCCGTTTCGTCAACCACCGGCAACTGGTTGATCCGGTGCTGCTCCATCATCTCCACCGCCTCTACCGCGAGACGCTCAGGTCCGATCGCGCGTGGCTCCCGGCCCATGATGTCGCTCACCGTCAATGCGCGCAGATCGAGGTTCCTGGCGAACGCACGCCGCAAGTCGCCGTCGGTGACGATACCGATCACCCGATGTTCCGGACTGACCACAGCGGTCATGCCAATTCCGCCACGCGACATTTCGAGGATGGCATCGGGCAAAGTGGTGGCGGGAACGACTTCCGGGACCGCCCTGCCAACGCGCATCACGTCGCGAACGTGCGTCAGCAGGCGACGCCCGAGCGAGCCGCCAGGGTGCGAGCGAGCAAAATCCTCAGCGCCAAAACCACGCGAATCCAGCAGGGCCACCGCCAGCGCATCGCCCAGTGCCAGCACAGCGGTAGTGCTGGCAGTGGGCGCGAGGTTCAGCGGACACGCTTCCTGCTTAACGGCAGCGTCAATGTGCACGTCTGCCTCGATGGCCAGCGTCGACTGTGCATTGCCGGTCAAACTGATGAGCTTGGCCCCCTGCCGCTTGATGATCGGAACGATCATCAGCAGTTCGGCACTCTCGCCCGAATTGGAAAGCGCGATCAGCACATCGTCGCGGGTAATCATCCCGAGGTCACCATGGCTGGCTTCCGCCGGATGCACAAAATACGCCGGGGTGCCGGTGCTGGCCAGGGTCGACGCGATCTTGCGTCCAACATGCCCGGACTTGCCCATGCCACTGACCACCACCCGCCCACGACAATTGAGAATCAGCCGCAACGCCTGGAGAAAATCACTGTCGATGCGGTCGATCAGAGCCAGGACGGCCTCGGCTTCAATGCGCAGCACCCGGCGAGCAAGATTGAGCGCATTCGACGAGGGCTGGATTTGGCTCATGAGAAGGCAGCGGTTATCATGGTGCGAGTATAACAGAAGGCCCCGGCGTGCTCATCTCGCGCCGACTGCGCGCCACGCGACGAAGACCTGACAGGAAGCACGAACCGGAAAGATGCAGACGCTGCCAACGATTCTGATGCTGCTCGGGGCCTCGGTGGTTTCGGTGATCGTTTTTCGCTTGGCCAATCTGCCGCCGGTACTCGGCTATCTGCTCGTCGGCACGCTCATCGGCCCGCGTGCACTCAACCTCGTAGGAGATTTTGCGGGGGCACAACATCTCGCTGAATTCGGCGTCGTCTTCCTGATGTTCTCGATCGGACTCGAGTTCTCGTTGCCCAAATTGCATTCCATGAAGCGCATCGTTTTCGGCCTCGGTCTGCTGCAGGTACTGCTGACGCTGGTGGTGGTCACCGGCATCGTGGTCGGCCTGGGGCTGAGCTGGCAAGCGGGCGTGGCGCTCGGTGGCACGCTGGCGATGTCATCGACAGCGGTGCTCACCAAGTTGCTGAGCGAGCGGCTCGAACTCGATTCCGCGCATGGCCGCGAGGTCATGGGCGTCCTCCTGTTCCAGGACCTCGCGGTGGTGCCGCTGCTGATCCTGATCCCTTCGTTTTCCGAGTCCCCGGAACGGATGGCGACGATGATCGGCGTGGCGACCGTCAAGGCCTTGCTGGTGCTGTCGCTGGTGCTGTTCTTTGGCCAGCGGCTGATGAACAAGTGGTTTTTCATCGTCGCGCGCGGCAAGTCGGCCGAGTTGTTCATGCTCAACGTGCTGCTGGTCACCCTGGGTCTGGCCTATGTGACCGAACTGGCCGGCCTGTCGCTGGCCCTCGGCGCATTTGTGGCCGGCATCCTGATTGCCGAAACCCAGTACCGTCATCACGTCGAAGAAGACATCAAGCCCTTTCGCGACGTGCTGATGGGCCTGTTTTTCGTCACCATCGGGATGTTGCTCGACGCCCCGCTGGTGCTCGCCAACCTGCCGCTGGTGCTGGGCGTGCTGGCCGCGCTGCTGGCCGTCAAGTTCGCGTTGATGCTTGGCCTGTCGCGCCTCTTCGGCGCCGCGCCAGGCAGCGCGCTGCGCAGCGGCCTGTGGTTGTGTGCCGGCGGTGAGTTCGGCTTCGTCCTGCTCTCGGAAATGGGCCCCTTGCACCTGGTTCCACCGCTGGCCCTGCAGGCCGTGCTGGCAGCCCTGGTCATTTCGATGCTGCTGGCGCCGATCATCGTACAGTACAGCAACCGCATCGTCCTGCGTTTCGCCGCCAGCGAGTGGCTGATGCGCTCAATGCAGTTGACCCAGCTCGCAGCGCAGACGATGAATACGGATAAGCACGTGGTGATCTGCGGCTACGGCCGCAGCGGCCAGCATCTGGCCCGCTTCATGGAGCAGGAAGCGGTAGCCTATGTGGCGCTCGACCGCGACCCCGAACGCGTGCGCGAGGCGGCGGCTGGTGGAGAGAACGTCATCTACGGCGACGCCGCTCGCCGCGAAACGCTGCTTGCTGCGGGCGTCGGCCGTGCCAGCACGCTGATCATCACCTTTGCCGAAACCCGTGCAGCGGAGAGAGTCCTCGAACACGTGCGCCAGCTCAATCCGGAGTTGCCGGTGATCGTGCGTACGCTCGACGAGCGGGACATCGAGGCGCTTCGGCACGCGGGCGCCGCAGAAGTCGTTCCGGAAACTCTCGAAGTCAGCATGGTGCTCGCCTCGCACGCGCTGCGACATGCCGGTGTGCCGGTCACGCAGGTGCTGGAGCGCTTCCGTCAGACGCGGCTTGCCGGCTATCGGACGTTGCGCGGATTCTTCCATGGTGAAAGTGACCTCGAAACAGACGCGCTGGACAGCAAGGAAGCACGTCTGCACGCCATCCACCTCGTGGCTGGTGCCTATGCCATCGGGCACACGCTGGACGAACTCGACCTGCGGCGACTTGGGGTCGAAGTGACAGCGATTCGCCGGGGCAATATCCGCGGGCTGGAACCCTCACCGGAAACCCGTTTTCGGGTCGGGGATGTGGTGGTCGTGCTGGGTACCCCGACGGCCATGGCCGCTGCCGAGACTCGATTACTGCAAGGGTAAAAACAGTGAGCGCAGCAACCCGCGTGAGCGTGCAGCTGCGCTTCGCCTGCCGGCGGCGACAGACTACCGTCGCCCGCTCAGAATGAAGCGCAAACCGTGTATTGCGCGCCGTCCTGAATGGCCGCCGTGGCCGTCGCTGCGACGGCACCACGTGCGCTACCGGTCGGCACGGCCTGGACTGAGCCGGCGGCGGTATCGCCGTCATCCATCACGGTGTCGATCTGCCTGACGTATCGCCCAAGGATGCCGTCCGAGCACACAAAGAAAGTTCCCCGCATGCCGACAATGAACGGCGCAGCCGCTCCGGCCGCATTCAGACCGCTCTCGATGCCGATCAAACCACCATCGGCATTGCGCGGCTGGTAATTGGGATTGGCGATCTGAGTCGGCCCGCTCGCCAGGTTGGCCAGGCGGACATGCTGCCAGAAAACGAAGGTTTCGTCGGTCACAGCGGCGGCATTCCAGGCGCCGTCGATGCGCCCGTTGTTCTGCACACATTGACCCGCGGCGGCCGGTGGCGCGCATGCTGCGGCCACGCCGGCACCGAAGGCCAGGTCAAGCTGAGCCTGCGTCTGGTCACCGGGAAGCGCCTTGAAGCGGTCCTGGTAGCCATAGGCCAGGCTCGACACGGTCCGGAAGTCACCGACCATGTTCTTCACCTTGGCGCTGTTGATCAGTTCCTGCCCCTTCAACACCCCGCCAAGCAGCAGGCCGATGATGACGAGTACAATCGCAATCTCTACCAGGGTAAAACCCGACTGTTGCTTGCGCATCTGGTTCATATGGTTCTCCGGTCCGTGTCGACGATGATATTGGCTAATAGCATGTTTCGTGCCCGGAAAATTACACCGATCCGGCTGTCAAAGCCTGCCGATCTGTCGAATTTTCGACACTATTGCCCGGAGTCCGACTGATGCACAGGCCTGTCACTCGGCTACCGACAACCGCCAGGAGCGCCGCGTGACCGTTCTCGAACGTATGGGCACGGCGCTGTGTCAACGCCAACGCTGGCTGCTCATCGCCTTGCTCGCGGTGGTGCACCTGGCACTGGTCGCCGGCGCCACAACGACGATCAGCCTGCTGTGCTGGGTAGTCAACGTCGGGCTGTTCATTCTCTGGCAGCCGTTCATCTACGCCGAAAGAAAAGTCGATCTCACCGGCCTGGCGGTGATTGCCCTGATGCTCGCCTGCGGCGCGGCCTGGTACGGTTGGTGGCTGCTGATCGTCTGGGTGGTCATGCTCGCCGCTCTGGTCGGTGGACGGGTGATGTTCATCGACCATCGCCCGACGCGCATCTTCTACCTGGTCGCCTTTGCCTACCTGCTGGCGGCACTGCTCTTCTGGCTGGTGCCCAAGGTGGTACCGCACGCAGCCCTGACCGGCCCTTCGCTGGATCGCGAATTCGCCTGGGGAATGCCGTTGTTCCTGCTGGCGATGACGCTGCTCCCCCTGTCGCGCGAGAGCGACCGGCCCGGCGGTGGGATGGTCGACCTCTTCTATAGCCTGTTCATCTTCCTGTTGATTGCCGTGCTGGTGCTCGGCAGCCTGGCGTTCATGCTCCTGCGGCAGTCCGGATACTTCGAAGCCGTGCTCAACACGCTGATCTCGATCGCTCTGCTGCTGCTGCTGATCGGCTGGACGTGGAACACCCGTCCCGGCTTCACCGGCATCGACGTCTTCTTCTCGCGCTACCTGCTGACCATCGGCCTGCCCTTCGAAAAGTGGCTGCATCGATTGACGACGCTGGCCAGCAGCGAGAGCGAACCCGAACGTTTCCTGTCGCAGGCTCTGGCGGAGATGCTCGACCTCCCGTGGGTCGATGGCGGCACCTGGATCGCCGGTGCCCGCAGCGGGGCATTCGGCAAGCCATCGCGTTTCAGCCACGAGTTTCCCGGCCAACCTCTGCTGCTGACCCTGCACACCCGCCACAAGCTCAGTCCGGCCCTGATCTGGCATTTCCACTTGCTGGCGCAGTTGGCCAACGAGCATTACCTTGCCAAGTTGCGCACTCGCGAGTTGCAGCAGGTGAGCTACCTGCGCGCCATCCATGAAACCGGGGCCCGCCTCACGCATGATGTGAAGAATCTGCTGCAATCGCTGAACAATCTGTGTTTTCTCGCGCAGACCATGAGCGGCAACGACGACGACCGGCTCGACCTGCTGCTGCAGCGACAGTTGCCGCAGATTACCCAGCGCCTGCAGCAAACGCTGAGCAAGCTGCAAAAACCACAGACCGAGGCTGGCGGCGTCCTGCCGGCGGAGATGTGGTGGACCATTCAGCAACAGCGCTACGCGACGGCACCGGTGACCTTCGCCGCCGCAGAGTTCCAGGCCGATGTGCTGCTGCCGACGGCGCTTTTCGACAGCATCACCGACAACCTGCTGCAGAACGCACTGCTCAAGGGCCGCGCGGAAAGCGGCCTGCGGGTACACCTGACACTCGCCGCCGACGCCTCGCGCCTGTGCGTCTGTGACACCGGCAGCCCGATCGGCGAGGAGGTACTCGGTGACCTGCTGCGGGCGCCGGTGGCCTCGGAGAACGGCCTCGGCGTCGGGCTCTACCACGCCGCGCAGCAGGCGGAAAGCGGCGGCTACGAACTGCGGCTGACGAGCAACGTCGCCGGCAAGGTGTGTTTCGAGCTGTGCCGGCGCGAGCCCGGCACGCCGCCCGCAGTCTAGCGGCTGCCGGCTGTGCCGGCGCGTCGCCCGATCAGCCGATAGACGACCATGTTTCCCTTGCCTTTCAGATAGATCGTCTGCGGCTCCTGAAAATCGAAACGATCGCACAAGCGCCGGTAGGTTCGCTGATCCACCTGCACTATGCCGGGAAGTCCTTCGGTGGTGACACGGCTGGCGATGTTCACCGTGTCGCCCCAGAGATCGTAGATGAACTTCTTCTTACCCACCACGCCGGCGACGACCGGGCCGGTGCCGATGCCGATGCGCAATTCGAGGTGCATCTCGTTGATGCTGAAATCATGGTGCAGCAGGCGACACATTTCCAGCGCCATGTCGACCAGCGACTCGGTCGGATGACGAGACGCCGCATTGAGACCGGCGGCGACCATGTAGGCATCACCGATGGTCTTGATCTTCTCCAGGCCATAGCGCTCGGCCAGTTCGTCGAAACACGAGAAGATCTTGTTGAGCATGGCGAACACCTGCTGCGGGGTCAGGCCTTCGGCGACGCGGGTGAAGTTCACGATGTCGGCGAACATCACCGAAACTTCGGCAAAGCCATCGGCAATCGTCTGGGTGCTGTTTTTCAGGCGCTCGGCAATCGGACCCGGCAGGATGTTCAGCAGCAAACGCTCCGAGCGCTCCTGCTCGATCTGCAGCAGGCGGTGTGCTTCCTGCAGGTGCTGCCGAGCGCGGTGCTTTTCGGTGTCCGAGTAGCGCAGCAGCAGGTACACGATGCTGGACACGGCGGCGAAGTTGAGGGCAAAGAAGAACGCCGTGGTCTGCGGCGGCACCTTGTACGCAGGCAGGTTCAGCGGTTCGGCGAGGTAGTAATCGAAGACTCCGGAGAGCGTGGTGAGAAAGACGTAAGCGAAGAACCATGCGGCCGACTCTCTCGGCCCGATGAACAGGATCGCTCCGATAGGCGCCAGCAAGGCCCACAGGCTGATGCCACTGGCAGTAATGAAACTGCCGATGCTCCATTGCGCGACGAAGGGCATGAACAGGAACAGTGACAACTGGACGACCCGAAAAACCTCGAAATTGAGCGTCTTCAGGTATACCAACAGATTGCCGACGAGCAGCAGTTGCAAGACGAAGGGCAGGGTCGACGAGAACTGCGGCCCGAGCTGCCAGTAAATCAGCAACCAGACCATCGACGCGAGCGTGATCAGGCCAGTAGCGAAGAAGAGCAGGGATTTCTGCAGGCGCAGTTCCGCTGAGTCGGTCGGGAGGATTCCGGCCGTGCGCAAGGCGGTGAGAAAGCTGCCTTTGTTGTTCATCTGTTATGGAAGTTTGCCTGCCGAAACCATGCGGTTGAACAAGAGGTAAGGCGGAATCCAAACGACAATGTCGTCAAACTCTCCACCCACCGGAACAGTGTACCGGTCCCTTGAAAAGAACACCGGGGGGGGGGGTGGCAAGGCCACCCCTGCATTGGCAACTTCGTCAGCGTTGTTTGCCGATTCGTTCGGCAGAGGGGTACCGTCCTCGGCGAAGCCGAAGTTATTCTTGCCGGCGGAATAGATGACCGCCGGTGCGCACGGAGAAGCGACGCTGCAGGCATTGGCACCAATGAGATACGTGGCGTTGCCGGCGCCATCGCGAGTCTGCACTTTCTTGCTGCCGAGAGTATTCAAGGCAAATGGTGGGAGATCGGCATACTCCGGACTGACACTGTACTGGATGATCTTGTTCCACGCGTCCGTCTTCTTGACCCCGAGGGTTGACCAGGGAATGAAGCCAGTGCAATTCACTTCGCTGCCGCAGTTCGCCGGTTTTTCCGCGCCGTTGGTTGCCGAGGTTGCCGGTCTGGGGAGTCTGCCGTTGACGACGGCAAAACCGATCAGTGCCTCGCGGATCTCACTGATCTGCTGTTGTGTCTCATTGTAGTTCCGCTGGTCGATCTGCGCTGAGAGAGGTGACAGCAGGCTGCTCAGGAGTAGCGCGACGATGATCAGAACGATGGCCAACTCAACCAGAGAAAAACCTCCCGTGCGAATTAACTCTGGGAGGTTCCTGGAAGAAGGACTCACGGGCAGGGCGAACTTGGGCACGGGATGATGTCCATCGTGTGACCGCTGCCAACGATTCCGATCCTGGCCAGGTTCGGGCCGAGGCGTTGGTAAGTAACCAGCGGCAGCCAACCGTTGGGATTGAGCCAGATCAGAGCAGCCGGGTTGATCAGCAGGTCGTTAAAAGGCAGGCTGCCGATCGTGATGCCGGCGTCTCCGAAGCCGTCGCTGGCACTGTCAGCCCATGGGAAGAAGCCGTTGTCCGCCCAGTAACGGCGCAAGCCATAGGTCGGAGCGCCCGCCGGGTTATCGTCAGGGCCACGAATTTCCGCCAGAATACGCTGGTTGACGGTACGAAAAAGGTCATCCCGGGTAATGGCCAAGGCCTTGTCGTTGAAGGTCGGCGACAGCGGGCCGGAAACGTAGGCGCTGTCGCCGTCGCTGTTGGCGCCGTCCAGATAGTCGGCGACGACATCGCTTGGTCGGCCGTTCTGAGTCGCGAGCGATGGACCTGGTGAAAAAACAATGGCGGCAATGTTCGGACTCGCGTCGAACGTGAGTTGCAGCGCGCTCTGATAATTGAGCGGCTGCACGGCAGGGTGGTCACGTAACCCGGGAGAGATCGCGTACCAAAGCCGATCCCCGTAGCCGTCGACCAATTCGGGCAAATCAAGCGTCTTCCACGGCAGGCGACCGACATAGGCGGGGCAATTCTGGCCGGCAAAGAGATCGGCCACACCGTCGTTATCCCCGTCAGGACAGGGCAGGCTTCCAGGGCGGTTGCCGTCGGTCACTGCACGGCCAATCAAGGTTTCCTTGGCCTGCGCCATCGCGGCGGCCGTCGTCTCGTCAATCTGCCTGCGCAAACCGGTGGCACGGCTCTGACCCAGGGTCCAGGCCGTGGCGGCGAGAAAGACGAAGAGCATGAATATCAGCAATGCCACTCCACGCTGGCGGGCTGAGAAGAACAGGGAGCAATTTCGACGCACGGCGTTATTTTGCAACCCCTGACCCAGTACTGATCCGACCGCCATTCAGCAGATCGTGCGACTCACCGGTATTGCGGTTGACCGTCTCGCCGACACGCGCCCTGGCCGCCGGCGCGTCGCCCGATTCGATCAGCACTTGCGCAGGATTCCCGGCCCGCGTGCTGACGGTCAGGCCGCTCCAGGCATCATTCTCATGCTGCGGGTTGCCATTCACCCACGCTGTCCGCTTGCCACTGCTGCGAGTGACGACGCCGTCTACGGTGAGCGTCGGATCGGCTGGTGCCTGCTGCTTGTCCAGGAGATTCATCTCGCGCTGGCGGTCAAGTTGCTGGCGGCGCTCGGGGGTGAAAAACAAACGACCGAGATCATCCCCGGCGCGTACCGCGGGGCATGTCGACAGCAGCACGCAAGCCCCCACGACCGCAGTGATGATCTTCTCCGCCACCCGCGAGAACCTGGTCATCACTGCCCTCCCCCTGCTGGTTGCTACTTTCTGTTGACTTCGCGCACCGTCAGCCAGTCGATTTCGCAATCGGCCAGCAAGCTTGCCCGACCGCTCGTCCGCTCGTCGGCGGTTGACGGCAGACGCTCGACGTTGCAGCCCTTGACCTGGATCAGCGCCTTCGCCTGGCTTCGCAGGTCGGCGAGAAGCCGGCTCAGATCCTCTTCGTGGAGTAACTTCACCCGTAGTTTCATGGCGCTGGCGGAAAAGGCAAACTCCCCGGCCGACTTGCCGTCGAGCAAACGCTGCGGCGCGATCTCGTACTGCAAATCGATCAAACGACGCTTGTCACGGATGTCCTTCAGCAGTTCCACCCACTCCAGGCGCTGTTCGTCGCCAATGATGCCACGCTCCTTGAGCTGGTTGAAGAGAATTGATTTTTGCCGAATCTCGTATTCCTCGTCGCGAACCCGTTTGAGCTTGCCATCGGCGTCGCTACGCTGTGCGGTAATGGCCACTCTGGCCAGTTGCGCCTTGTCCCTGAGCTGATACGCGACATACAGAACGATCGCCGCGACGAGCAGCATCAGCACGGCTCCCAACACGCTCACCTGAACCTTGCGCAAGTCGGAGCGGCCGAAGTTCATGAGCCACGCGTCCTGCGGATCTGCACCTTGAAAGCGCGCGGCTGGCTGTCGGCGACCGTCGCGTCGCCACCTTTGAGCGGTTTTCCCGACTCGACGTCAAATGGCTGCTGCAATACCTCCACCTCCAGTTGCGGGTTCAACTCCAAAGCGTCAACCAGTCCCTTGAATGCCGCCAGGACCTGGCGCGGATTACTCTCTGCGCCGAGCCGCAGGGTACCGTGCACCACGGCAATCTCGCGTTCGACACCTGGCGGCTCATTGCGCTGCGCCTCGACCCCAAGGGGTGCGCGCGGCGGCTGTGTTCCACCCGCTTTCCACTCGATACCGTCGAGTTCGATCGACGGCGCGTCGTGCAACGCACGGCTGATTTCCCGCCAAAGGTACGCAGGCGAGGTGCTGGCATTTTCCAGTTCGACGTAGCGGTTGATGACTCGTCGGAGACTCTCGTTGCTGGTCGGAATGGGCGGGAAGGTCTTGAGGATGTCCTCGTAGCGCCGTCGCGCCAGGCTGGTTTCCGCCGTGATCACTTCGACCTCCTGGTTGAGTTGATAGGCCTCGTAGAGTTGTCTGCCCGACCACAGCAGGCAGCCGAACAGCGCAATGGCACCCGTTCCCTGCAGCACCGAACGGACCAGCCATAAATGGTAATCGTGGCGTTGCGCGTCGCTGGCAAACTGGGTACGCGGCGGATCAGCAGCCAGCAACTGCAGAAACAGCGGCTCGCAGCGGGTATCCGCAGGGAGCGTCTTGAAGCTGCATTGTTGCGCACAGGCCTCGATGTCGAGAATGGTGAAGGACAGGTTGTCGCTGTCGACACAACTGCTTTCCAGTGCCTTGCTGGTATTCGCATGCGCCAGCAGGTAGGCGTTGATCGGCTGCTGACGACCGATGAGACGCTGACTGACGAGATACTGCTGCAGTTTGCGCGCCTCGGTGGCGAAGGTCTGCGCGATGCCGCCAATGCTGCTGTTGTGCAGCGGGGTGAGGCGGCTGAAAAACAGCTCCCCCTTTTCCAGGTAGCTCTGCCGGATGCTCTGGTCCTGAATGGTGAGCAACAGGCAACGCTCGTCAGTGATACCGAGCTTGCGCAGCAGTACAGGACCCAGCAGGGGTAGCGAATAGACACCGGCGAGAGGCGACTCGGCACTGGCCAGGGCGCTCAGCCAGGGTGCAAAGACCTCGTTGTTGGTCAGCGCGGCGAGCATGATGCGCTCGTCCTTGCGGCGTGACTTCTGATGTCCGAGAGACATCGACGTGGTCAGCGCGGCGCTGAAGAACAGCTGCCCGAGCTTGCGTCTGACGATCGCCGTTCGATCCGCGCCGCGCAGGAAGGGGATGGTCTCGATATGGAAGCCTTCGTCGGAGACATTGGCGAGAATCGAGAAAATGCTCTTCCGGTTGCCTGCGAGGTAGTTGGCAAAGCCAAGCTTCCCGGCTTCCGTGGCGTCGAAGGAACCCTCCTCGGACAGCACACCCGATTGCCACTTGAAGGCCGTGAGCTGATGCGCGCTGAGGTAGAGGAGGCGACGGACATGCATGGCGCTAAGCCTTGATCTTGCTGATCACGTCGTACACCGGTCCGAGCACCGACAGCATGATCCACCCGAGCAGTCCGCCCATCACCACGGTCAGCAGCGGCTCGATCAACTGTTGCATCTTCTGGACGGATTCCCTGACATCACGGTTATAGAAGTAACTGACATTCAGGAGCGCATCATCGAGCGCGCCGGTGTTTTCGCCGACGCGTAACATGCGGATCACCAGCGGCGGGAAGAAGCCGGTACTGTGAAACGCCGCCGTCACGTTCTGCCCCTCGCCGATCAGTTGTTCCACCCGCTCCAGGCCTTGCCGAATCACCAGATTGCCGACGACATCCTGCGTCGTCCGGATCGATTCGAGAATCGGTATTCCCGACGAATAGAGCAGTGCGAAAGTGTTGGCGAAACGGGAGAGGACGATCTTGCGCAGGATGTTCCCGAGCACCGGCACCCGTAGCTTGATGCCGTCGAAGCGCAGGCGCGCCAGCGGGTTGCTGTGCAGCAGGAATTTCACGGCCAGTGCGGCGACAGCCGGCAGCAGAAGCAGCAGGTACCAGTAGGCGACCATCAGGTCCGAGACGAAGAACAGGATCTTGGTCTGCATCGGCAGCACCTGCCCCATGTTCTTGACGAACAGCTTGAGTTGCGGCACCAGGTAGACCATCAGAAAGAAGGTGGCAGCGAGAACGATCGAGCCGACGAAGGCCGGGTAAGCCACCATTTTCTTCGTCTGCGACGCGAGTTCGTCCTCCCACTTGAGCGATTCGTTCAGGCTCTGCAGTACTTCCGGCAAGCGACCGGTCGTCTCGCCGGCCCGGATCAGGCTGACAAAGACCTGGTTGAAGACGCGCCGATGATTGTCCATGGCCTGCGACAGGGTCTGGCCACCCTCGATCGACTCGATCAGGCTCGCCACCACCTCCCGGAAACGCGGATGTTCCAGACTGTCGCGCAGGTCGGTGAGTCCTTCGAGGACGGGCACGCCCGCGCGCACCAGTTGCTGCAGGTGAAAGCAGAAGTGAATGATCTCCCGACGCGGCACGCCACCACCGCCCAGCAGGCTGCGGTTGCTGAGCGGTTCGCCGCTGACCAGGTCGAGCTCCATGCGCCGCAGTCGCAGTTCGAGGTCCACCAGGTTGATGGCGTCGATCCTGCCGAAGACCAGGCGCCCATCGGGGTTGACCGCCTTGTAGGTATAGAGCGGCACCGGTGCTACATCCGGTCGGTGAGGTCGACGACGCGGCCGATTTCCTCGAGCGAGGTGGAGCCGTCGAGTACCCGTCGCAGACCGTCATCGGCAAGGGTGGCGAAACCCTGACGAGTCGCCAGTTGCCGCATTTCACGAACGGTACTGCGACGCGCGATCAGTTCGTCCATGTCGCCGTTGATGCGCAGCAGCTCCATGATCGCCAGACGCCCACGATAACCCTGGAAATCGCAACGCTCGCAGCCGCCGGGGCGGTAGATGACCGGGCGTGGCCCTTCGACCAGGTTGCTCAGCAGACGGGCTTCGTGGGCCTCGGCCTGGTACGCGATCTTGCAGTGCACACACAGGCGTCGCACCAGGCGTTGCGCAATGATGCCGATGATGTTCCCGGCCATGATGTCCGGCAGAATGCCGATGTCGAGCAGGCGCGGAATGGCGCCGATCGCTGAATTGGTGTGCAGGGTCGAATACACCTGATGACCGGTCATCGCCGCACGCAGGGCCATTTCGGCGGTTTCAGCGTCGCGGACTTCGCCGACGAGGATGATGTCCGGGTCCTGGCGCATCATCGAGCGAATGCCATTGGCAAAATCGAGCTTCACCGACTCGGCCGCCGAGGTCTGCCGGACCAGAGTCATCGGATATTCGACCGGGTCTTCGAGGGTCATGATGTTGACCCCCTCGGAATTGATATGGTTGAGCACCGAGTAGAGCGTGGTCGTCTTGCCGCTGCCGGTCGGTCCGGTCACGAAGACGATCCCTTCGGGACGGGCGATCATCAGCTTGAGCTGATCGAGCTGCTTCTCGGCAAGACCCAGACCTTCCAGCGGCACGATGCCCTTCTGCCGGTCGAGGATGCGCAGCACGATGTTTTCGCCGTGGATCGTCGGTTGCACCGAGGCACGAAAATCCACCTGGCGACCACGCATGTTGAGCGAGATGCGGCCGTCCTGGGGAGCTCGCGTTTCGGCGATGTTCATCCCGGAAAGCACCTTGATGCGCACCGCCATCGCCGGCCAGTAGGTCTTGTGCAGCGAGCGAATCTGCCGCAGCATGCCGTCGATGCGGTAGCGGATGCGCAGGAAACTCGCCTCCGGCTCGAAGTGGATATCGGAAGAATCGTGCTTGACGGCGTCGGTCAGGATCGAGTCGATCAGGCGAACAACCGGCTGGCTGTACTCGTCGGCGGACGATTGCAGGCCGCGAAAATCGATCTCGCCGGTTTCGATTTCGTGCAGGATGCCGTCGATCGACAGTTCATGGCCGTAGTACTGGTCGATCGCGCGATCGATCTCGGTCTCGCCGGCGAGCAGGGTGTCGATCTCGATTTCGTCGCCGGCCAGCCCACGAATCCTGTCCAGCGCGACGATGTCGTTGATATCGGCGATGGCCACCGTCAGGCGCAGGTTTTCCGCGTCGTAGTCGAGCGGCAGCACATGGTGGCGCTTGGCGAGGTCGCGCGGGACGAGTTTCAGCGCCGACGGATCGATAATCGCATTCGACAGATCGACGCTCTGTTTGCCGAGGCTTTCCGAGAGCGCGTCGCGCAGCGTCGCTTCCGAGACAAAGCCGAGCGCGACCAGCAACTTCCCGATCGCCTGATTCGACTTCATCTGCTCCAGCAAGGCAATTCGCAGTTGATCCTCGCTGAGGATGCCCTTGCTGATCAGGATCTGACCCAGGGGTCGCGAATGCGGATAGAGGCTGGGAGCGTTCATGGGCGGAGAGCCCGGCAATCCGGATGCAGAAATCCCTGCAAGGTGCCGGAATTACGGTTGCAGTTCAAGAATGCGCTTCCCGGCAGCGTTCCTGTCGAAGGCGCCACGCCGCGTTTCGGCGGCACTCAGCGCCATCCGGTAGTACTGCACTGCCAGTTTGTGCTGACGGAGGTGATCAAGGCTGACGGCCAGGTTGAAGAGGAGATCGGCGTTGTCGGGTTCCAGCGCATAGGCCTGAAAATAAGCCTGCTGCGCCTCGCTCCAGCGGCCCTGCCGGGCATAGACGTTGCCCAGCGCAAACGGGACGGCGGACGAATCGGCCTGGCTGGCCAGCAGGGTCTTCAAACGGCTCTCGGACTGGCCCGCATCGCCCTGCCCGCGCAGGTTGATCAAGGCTGCCTGCGCGGTGACGTCGTTGGGGTCGGATTCGAGCACCTGCTGATACAGGTCATGCGCACGCTCTGGCTGCCCCTGGCGGACAGCAATCGCCGCCAGACCGAGTAACGCGTCGGCATTTCTGGCGTCGCTGCGCAGGACCTGCTCATAACCGTGGCGCGCGTCGTCCAGCCGATCCGCCTGCCACGCCTGGTAGGCAAGGTCGAGCGCCTGCTGCTGCTTTTCCCGGCCGCCACCCGGACGGAAAACTCCCGACGCGCTGCCGCCCGGAACGCCGGCGAACTCTCTTTGCGGTAGCCCCGCACGCGGCGCTGCGGCAGGTGTCCTGACGGCGGTCGCCGGTTGCGGCGACTCTACCGGAGCCGCGACCAGCGGCGCCGGCAAAGGGGGAGCCGGGCGCTGAACGGCCGGCACCAGGGGTGCAGGTGTCTGGCTTGCCGGCAATGCCGCGACTGGCGGTCTGGCGAGCGCGCCACCGGAAAGGGTTTGCAACTGCCACCAGAAATAACCGCCAATCGCCAGTGTCGCTAGGCCTCCCAGACCCAGAAAGATCCACAGCGATCGGCGCGACGAACGGGAAGCCTGCTTGGCGGCAAAGAGGTTTTTCGCCGCGCTACGTTGGCCGGCATCGCCGCTGCTGGAATCTGCCGGCATCTCTCCCGGCAACGGGAAGCTACGTCGGGCCGGCGTCGGGCCTGTTTCCAGGCTCGTCTCCGTGTCGAACGGGTCAGGGCGCCTGGCGTGCGGTGGCAGTGGCCGGCTTGCGGGACGCGTCGGCTCAAGTGGGTCGAGGGTGAGTTCGAGCGGAGAAGGCGCGTCTGGCTTCCCTGCCGGACCGGCAAGCCGTTTGGCCTCTTCGGCCCGGCGCAGGGCATCCATGAGCAGGCTCATTGCAGCGGTACCGGATGTCGCTCGGGAAGCGAGAACGGTCGGTAGACCTGGTCGCTCTTGAAGAACTCCCTGTTGGGCAGGGTTTCTCTGAAGCTCCGGTAATCGCCGTCGATCGATGCATCATTGATCACCGTCGGACGCAGGAGAACGACAAGTTCCGTCTTCACTGACGAGTTGTTGCGGTTGTTGAAAACCTCGCCGAGAAACGGAATATCGCCGAGGCCCGGCAGGCGCCCGGTCCGGTTGTCCAGGCGATCCTCCATCAAGCCCCCAAGTACCGCAATGTCCCCGCTTTCGACACGCATCATCGACTCGATCTCGCGCATGCGAATCTGCGGTACCAGGTTTTTGATATTGTTTGCGGCCAAGGCCGGATTGGGATCCTGCTTCAGTTCTACGATGCTTGAAATCGACGGCCGAACGTTCAAAGTGACCGTGCCGCTATCGCTGATCTGCGCCGTCAGGCTCATGAAGAAGCCAATCGACACCGACTGTGGTGTCGTGGTGGTGGCGGTCAGCGTGCCGCCTTGCGTCCCGCCGAGCGTAGACGTGTCCTGTTTGACACTGAAGTACACAAAATCCTCGGAAACCTTTAGCGTTGCCGTCTGATTATTGAGCACCGAAAGCTTTGGGCTGGAGAGCACCTTGACGGTGCCAAAAGCGCGCAGCAAATCCACGGTTGCCAACACCCCCAAGGGATTCTTGCTGTCGTACTTGAGAACGTACGGTGTGACAATATTCTGCACGTTCGTGGTCAGCGATGGTTTCGTGATGCTGATGTCGGTCGCCTGGGTCAACCGGCTCCATTCGATGCCTTGCTGGTAACCATCGGAAAGTGTCACCTCGACGATCGTGGCTTCGATCAGCACCTGCCGGCGCGCACTGCTCATCACCCGATCGAGGAACTCCTGCACCTTCTCGTGCTGTCGCGAGGTCGCCCGAACGGTGATCACCCCGCCTTCCGGATTGGCAATTACCGATGCCGCTTCCCGGAAGGTCATGCGCTTGACTACCGTGGCGCCGCTGTTCTGCAGCGTCGTCGGATTCGGACTGCCGGCCAGCGTCTGCACGGCCTGCGCCACACGTGCCGCGGCGTTGGGCGGACTGGCGGCACCTGTGCCGGTCGTGCTCTGCGAGGCCGTCTGCTCGGTCACCGTTTCGGTCGAGCCCTCCGGGAAAACCTTGTCGGTTTCGTGCAGCAGATCCTTGAGATTTTTTTCGAGCGACTCCCAGAAGCGGTTCCTCGACTTGTTCTCGATCTGGATGCGTGAGGTATTTCCGGAGCCCGCGACGCCACCACTACCGGTCGCCAGCGAACTGGTCGAAATCTGCGTATTGGTCGACACGGTGGCCGTGACGTCGCGAGCAATATTGACGTAGTCGACCTTGTAGTTCTTGAGATAGGGCGCGTCGGGCATCACCGCCAGGTTGGGGCCGTCGAGTTCGAAGCGCATGTCCACCTGCTTGGCGATGCGGCTGAGCAACTGCGGCAGCGTCTGGTCGATGGCATTGAGGGTCACCAGGCCGGTGAGCCCAGGATGGACGTCCACGTTCAGTCTGGCGTCACGGGCCAGGGCAAACAGCAGGTCGTGCACCTGCACATTGTTGACCACCACGCTGTAGGTTTCCGTCTTGCCGATGGCGCGGGGCTTGGGCAAATAGACGCTCTGCTGTACGGGCTGCGGAATCGCGCCCTGCGGCTTGGCGACACTATCCGCCTGCAGATGCCCCGCCGACGGCCCGTTGCTGAGCGTGGTCGGCGTACAGGCTCCGAACAGGAGCGGGAGAAGGAGGGCGCCAGTGAGGCGCAGGATTCGCAGGGACACGCTCAAGCTTGATCCAGTCAATGGGTGAGTTCATGATACCACGCCGGAACTTTCTTACAAGTACATGATTTTTATTGTCTTAAGGCCTTGCTTTCTGATCCTTCCGGAAGACGCGCAGAGCGCAACCTGGCCACCGGCCGCACGTACGGCCTGCTCGACGGACTGATCTCGCCAAGCGTTGCCAGCGCGGCGTTGGCCTGCTCACGGGAAGCATAGTCGCCATAAATGACCCCGAGTCGCTCTTTGCCTCCGAAACTCGAACGATAAACCCGAAGCTGCCGCAAATCGAGAGCTCTGCTGTTGTTGGCAATGAAATCGGCCACTTCGCGCTGGCTGCCGGCGTCAGTCACCAGCAACTGGATGAAATAATGGTTGTCAGGTGTCCTTTTCAGCCAATTCTGGCTGGCGGCAATTCTCTCGGCAAGCGTCAGCGACAGTGCTGCGCCGGTGGTCTCTGCCACCGGCGAGCCAGACTCGCGATGTACAGCAGCAGGCACCGCGACCACTGACGAAACGACTTCCGCTGGCGACGACAGGGGCGCGGCACCATCCGGCAAGGTGCTGATCGGCAGCGGCGCTGCTGCCGTGCTGCCGGCGTCATGGCGGCCAGCCAGGTACGCCAGAGCGACTATCGTACACAAACCGGTCGCGGCCGCGGCGGCCCATGCCCAGCGGACGCCGACACGACCCGCGATGGGTTTGAACTGCGCGTCGCGGACCGCCGCCCGCACCTGCCGGCAATCAATCTGGTGGCCCCCTTCGGCGAAGGCGGCCAGAAGGGCCTTGTCGGCGAGGATGTTGATGCGCCGGGTGAGCCCCTCGGAGGCCTTGCTGATCAACTGGATGGCGCCTTTGGTGAACAGGTCCGGACCGCGGTAGCCGGCAGCGCGCAGACGGAACATCAGGTACCCGGCGACGTCGCGACGATGCAGTGGTTCGAGTCGGAAATTGTGCGTAATGCGGTCGTTGAGCTGGCGCATGGCGCTTTCACCCAGGCGCTGATCCAGTTCGGGCTGGCCGAAGAGCACAATCTGCAACAACTTGTGCCGACTCGATTCCAGATTGGAAAGCAGGCGGATCTCCTCCAGAGCTTCCGCTGGCATGGCATGCGCTTCGTCGATCAGGGCGACGACCTGACGCCCGGCGGCATAGATCTCCAGCAGGCGCTCCTGTAGCGCGCGCAGCAGCAGATGGCTGCGCTCTTCGGGAAGCGGAATCCGCAGTTCGGCGGCAATGGCCAGCAGGATCTCGTCACGCGACAAGGTGGGGTTGGCCAGATAAACCGTCTCGACGTTGTCCGGCAGTTTCTCCAGCAGCATCCGACAGAGCATGGTCTTGCCGCTGCCCACTTCACCACTGACCTTGACGATCCCCTCGTCGTGGGTGATTGCGTAGCACAGTGCCTCGAGCGTGGCGCCCCTGTTGGCCCCGGCAAAGAAGAACTCGGTGTGCGGCGTGATGCGGAAGGGCGCCTGCTGCAAACCGAAATGATCCAGATACATCATGGCTCCCGCGCCGCAGCTTCCATGCGGTTGTAGAGCGTCGTCCGATGGATGCCCAGCAGTCGCGCCGCCTGGCTGACATTGCCGTGCGCCAGCTTCAGCGCGGCCTCGATGTAGCCGCGTTCGGTGGTATCGAGCAGGCGGTCGAGGCTGAAAGGCTCCCGCTGACGCAGGCGATGCATGGCAGCAGTGACGATGGCATCGCCGGCGCCCTGGTCGAGCACGCTTGTCGCCGGCGCCGCTGCGGGTGGCGGCTCGTCGGGCAGGTCGAGTTCGACTTCCAGCGCCGCGGCGCCGACGACCTGCCCGGCGTGCCTGGTGGTCAGGCGGATGACGATGTTGCGCAGTTCGCGAACATTGCCGGGAAAGGCGTAGCTGCGCCACAGGGCTTCCGCTTCGGCGGCGAGGTGGAACGGCGGCTGTCGCGTTTGCGCCGCATAGTGGTGACGAAAGTGCTCCATCAGGAGCAGCTTGTCCTCCCCCATCTCGCGCAACGGCGGGGCAACGATCGAACACACCGAGAGGCGGTGATAAAGGTCGGCACGAAAGTTTCCCGCCTTGACCTCCCGACGCAGGTCGCGGTTGGTGGCGGCAATGATGCGCGCCTGACTGACCCGCTTCCGCGTTTCCCCGAGCCGCTGATACTCGCCATTTTCCAGCACGCGCAGCAGCTTGGCCTGTAGATCGAGTGCCAGTTCGCCGATCTCGTCGAGGAACAGGGTGCCATCGGCGGCATCCTCGAAATAACCGGACTTCACCGTCACGGCACCGGTAAACGCACCTCTGGCGTAGCCGAACAGGGTTGCCTCGACCAGGTTCGGCGATATCGCGGCACAATTGAGCGCCAGGAACGGCCGTTCCCTGCGCTGGGTACCAAAATGCAGGCAACTGGAGGCGATGATCTCCTTGCCACTGCCCGACTCTCCTTCGATCAACACCGGGAAAGGCAAATCGGCATACTGTCGAAGCTGCACCCGCAGTTTTTCAATGGCCGGACTGCTGCCGATCAGCGGCGATGTGCCGTCCGTCTGGTGGTGCCTTTCGTCGAGCGCGCGAAACGCCAGCGCTCTCTTGAGGACCTGCTGCAGATCGGCCGGATTGCACGGCTTGGCGACGAAATCTGCGGCACCGAGGGCGCGCGCATGACGCGCGTTGCCCTCGTCGCTTTGCCCGGAGAGGACGACGATGCGGATCTCCGGGGCGGCCTTGAGCAGGTCGGAAATCAGCGCCAGCCCCTCGTCGGGACGATGCGGGACCGGCGGCAGGCCGAGGTCGACCAACGCCAGTGATGGCGCTCTTCGCAACTCTCGCAGCAGTTGCATGCAGTGCGGACGCGAGTGACTGGTAACCACTTCAAAGAGCGGACGCATCGAAAAACTCAAGGTGTCACAGATCAGTGCGTCATCATCGACGATGAGCAGCAGCGGTCTTTCTGGCAAGGAGGTTTCCGGACGAGTGGGCATCAAGCGCTGGTGCCGCCTAAGGAATGAGCGTGTTCGGCATTATTCCACAATTGTATTAACGTCAAGTAATTCACAGCCGACCCCGAGGTGCTCAGGTATAATTCGCGCTCATTTTCTTGCCCCGGGATGCTGCTGTGCCTGCCGAAAATCTGGTCGAGATCAGGGATCTTGATTTTGCCTACGAGGATCGCCCGATCCTCAAGGGCATCACGCTGGAGATCCCGCGCGGAAAAGTGGTGGCCATCATGGGCGGCTCGGGCTGCGGGAAAACCACCCTGTTGCGCCTGATCGGCGGACAACTCAAACCGAGCCGCGGCGAGGTTCTGGTGGACGGACTGGCGGTACCCGCCTTGGGCGCCGACGAGTTGTACGCCCTGCGCCGGCGCATGGGCATGCTCTTTCAGTTCGGCGCGCTGTTCACCGACATTTCGGTATTTGACAACGTTGCCTACCAGATGCGGGAGCACACTGATCTGCCGGAGGAACTGATTCGCGACATGGTGCTCATGAAGCTCAATGCCGTCGGCCTGCGCGGTGCGCATGACCTGATGCCGGCCGAGCTTTCGGGCGGCATGGCCAGACGGGTGGCACTGGCGCGGGCGATTGCCCTGGATCCGATGTTGATCATGTATGACGAGCCGTTTGCCGGCCTCGATCCGATTTCTCTCGGCGTCATCGGCCAGCTGATCCGCAAGCTCAATGATGCGCTGGGCGCGACGACGATCATGGTCACCCACGACATCCAGGAATCCTTGCTGATCGTCGATTTCATCTACTTCATGTCCGACGGAAAAGTTGTCGCGCTCGGAACGCCCGATGAAATCCGGGCGTCGAAACATCCCTTCGTGCATCAGTTCGTTTTCGCCGAAGCGGACGGACCGGTCCCCTTCCACTATCCAGCGGCCCCGCTCGCTCAGGAACTGCTCGGAAGAGGCGTGTATGCCCAGTCCTGACCCGAAACCCGGAGCGATGCTGTCGGCGATCAGTGGCCTCGGACGGCGCGTCAACGACGCCCTGCAACGACTGGGATTTGCGACGCGCTTCTTTTTCATGCTGCTGTACTGGTCCGGGCAGTCGTTCCGGCGTCTGTCGCTGACCATTCGCGAGATCTATTTCTCGGGTTTCCAGTCGCTGTTGATCATCATGGTTTCCGGCCTGTTCATCGGCATGGTGCTCGGGATGCAGGGCTACGAGACGCTGCAGCGCTATGGCTCCGCCGACGCGCTCGGCGTTCTGGTCGCCCTGTCGCTGGTGCGCGAGCTTGGCCCGGTGGTCGCCGCCCTGCTTTTCGCCTCGCGCGCGGGTTCATCGATCACCGCAGAAATTGGCCTGATGAAGGCCACCGAGCAGCTTACTGCAATGGACATGATGGCGGTCAATCCGATTGCACGCGTCGTGGCCCCGCGCTTCTGGGGCGGAGTAATCTCGATGCCCCTGCTGGCAGCGCTGTTCTCGGCCACCGGCGTTTTCGGCGGATACCTGATCGGCGTCGTTTTCATCGGCGTCGACGAAGGTGCCTTCTGGTCGCAGATGCAGGCTTCGGTTGATTTTCGCTACGATGTCTGGAGTGGCATCGTCAAGAGCTTTGTCTTCGGTATCGCCGTCTCCCTGATTGCAGTCTTCGAGGGCTACGACGCCGTGCCAACCGCTGAAGGCGTGTCGAGTTCGATCAAGGGCACGGTCGTCAAGTCGGCCCTGGCGATCCTGTCGCTCGACTTTGTGTTGACCTCGTTCATGTTCCGGGAGGCTTGATGAGTCGCAAGTTGCTCGACCTGTGGGTCGGTGTTTTTGTTGCCCTGGGATTGGCTTCATTGCTGTTCCTGGCGCTGAAGGTCGGAAATCTGGCAGCAGCCAATTTTTCCGAGACGTACCCGCTGACGGCCAAGTTTGTTAACATCGGTGGCTTGAAGGTGCGCGCGCCGGTGAAAAGCGCCGGCGTCGTCGTCGGACGGGTCGCCGATATCCGTTTCGACCCGGAAACGTACGAGGCAGTAGTGGTCTTCAATGTCGACGGCCGCTATCGCTTCCCGAAGGATACCTTCGCCCTGATCCTGACCGCCGGCCTGCTCGGCGAGCAGTACATCGGCCTCGATCCGGGGGGTGATGAGTCGATGCTCAAGGCTGGCGAAGTGATCGCCAAGACACAGTCGGCGGTGGTGTTGGAAAAGCTGATCAGTCAGTTCATGTTCAACAAGGCGTCCGAAGGACAGAGCGACAAATAGAATGAAAGGAAATTGTGTGAAACCATACCATTCGAAGCGCGTGTCCTGCATGGCCTGTGCCGCGGCGATTTTCGCCGCCAGTGGCTGTGCGACCACCGCGAACAACCCCAAAGACCCCTTCGAGGGTTTCAACCGGGCCATGTTTGCGGTCAACGAAGGCCTTGATCTGGTCGTCAAACCGGTCGCCCAGGGCTATGACGCGGCCGCGCCGCTGCCGGTGAAAGTGGTCGTCGGCAACTTCTTCGGCAACATCTGGGACGTCTGGACAGCGGTGAACAATCTGCTGCAGGGCAAGGGCCAGCAGGCCGTTTCCGATGTCGGCCGGGTGTTGATCAACAGCTACCGCAGGCATTGGCGGCGCCTTCGACGTCGCCGGGGAAATGGGCCTGACCAAGCATTCCGAGGACTTTGGGCAGACCCTGGGCAAATGGGGGGTCGGCGACGGTCCCTATTTCTACTGGCCGATTATCGGGCCACGTACGACACGCGATACGTTCGGCTGGATGGTTAGACACGTATTTCGACCCGGTTTGGCGGATCGACGATATCGGGCTGCGCAACAGCCTGGTCGCTACCCGCTATATCAGCGTGCGCGCGAGCCTCCTGCCCGCCGACAAGGTGGTCGAAGAGGCCGCTTTCGACAAATACGACTACATCAGGAACGCCTACCTGCAGCATCGCCGCAGCGAGATTTTTGACGGCGAGCTGCCGCACGAAGCCGTTGACGAAGAATCCTCACAGTAGGCGGATGCACCTCCCGCCGGGTTCACGACCCCACTTTGCCAGGAAGCGCCCATGAAAGCTTTATTTTCCCTGCTGTTTGCCCTGTTGACCATGGTTGCCCCTGCCGTCGCGCAGGAGCTCGCACCCGACGCCATGGTCCGACAGGTCACCGAGGATGTGCTGACCGTCGTTCGCCAGGACAAGGACATCCAGAGCGGCAACACCCGCAAGGCCATCGATCTGGTCGAGACCAAGGTGCTCCCGTATTTCAATTTCCAGCGCATGACCGCGCTCGCTGTGGGACGCGACTGGAGCAAGGCGACGCCGGAGCAGAAGAAACGCCTCTCCGAGGAGTTCAAGACGCTGCTGGTGCGCACCTACTCGAACGCGTTGACTTCCTACAAGAACCAGACCGTCGTCTACAAACCCAGCAAGATGCAGGCCGGCGATACCAGCGTGGTGGTCAAGACCGAAGTCGTGCAACCCGGCAGCAAGCCGGTGCAACTGGATTACTCGCTTGAAAAGCAGGGGGACGCCTGGAAGGTCTACGATGTCGTCGTCGCCGGCGTCAGCCTGGTCACCAACTATCGCGACACCTTCAAGCAGGAAGTAAGCAACACTGGTCTCGACGGCCTGATCACGATGCTCAGCAATCGCAACAAGCAACTCGAAGCCGGCAAGAAATGATCGAGCAGGCGGACGGCAGTCTGCGCGTTACGGTACCGATGATCATTGCCAATGCACGCGCCCTGCTTGAGGCTGGGCGCGGCCTGTTGCTGTCCAGCAAGAATACGGGCCTGACGCTGCTTGATCTCGCGGCGGTCACCGAAGTCGACTCCTCAGCCTTGAGCGTCGTCTTTGCCTGGTTGCGCACGGCCGGCACCGGGGGCATCACCCTGCGCGTTGCCAATCCGCCGGCAAACCTGATCAGCCTGGCAACGCTTTACGGCGTGTCCGAACTGCTCCCTCGCGCCTGACGGGGACACCCCCCCGTCACCAGGCTGGATCCCATGCGCATCGCCGTTGCCATCGATCGCGTCGAAAAGCGTTTCGGCTCCCTGCTGGCGCTGGCCGGCGTTTCCCTGCAGATTGCCGAGGGTGAGTTTTTCGGGCTGCTCGGCCCCAATGGCGCCGGCAAGACGACCTTGATCTCCTGTCTGGCCGGCCTCTCTCGCCCGAACGCCGGCAAGTTGATGATCATGGGGCACGATGTGCGCTCCGAGTACCGTGCCGCGCGTCGCCTGCTTGGGGTGGTACCGCAGGAGCTGGTTTTCGATCCGTTCTTTTCCGTTCGCGAGACGCTGCGCATCCAGTCCGGGTACTTCGGAATCCGCAACAACGACGACTGGATCGACGAGATTCTCGCCAACCTCGATTTGACCGCCAAAGCCAACGCCAATATGCGCAGTCTCTCCGGCGGCATGAAGCGACGCGTGCTGGTCGCCCAGGCGCTGGTGCACAAACCACCGGTGATCGTCCTCGACGAGCCGACGGCCGGGGTCGACGTGGAGTTGCGGCAGGGTTTGTGGCAGTTCGTCCAGCGCCTCAATCGCGACGGACATACGGTGATCCTGACCACGCATTACCTTGAGGAGGCGGAAGCCCTGTGCGGGCGCATCGCAATGCTCAAACAGGGACGGGTGGTGGCCCTGGATACGACTCGCAACCTGCTGGCCCGCTTCTCGGGCCAGACCTTGAGCCTGCGCCTGGCCGGCCTTGCACCAATCCCCCAGACGCTGCGCGCCGGCGCCACGGAAAGTGAAGGGACGTGGACCTTCCACCTCGGCAGTATCGCCGAGATCGAACCATTGCTGGCCACGCTGCGTGAGGCCGGCTGCGCGATCGACGATCTGCGTCTGACGCAGACCGACCTCGAAGACGTCTTCCTCGGTGTCATGCAGGACAACGGCAACCGGCAGGAAGGGCAGCGGCCATGACCGGCTTCCGAACCCTGCTCTACAAGGAAGTGCTGCGCTTCTGGAAGGTCAGCTTTCAGACCGTCGGAGCGCCGGTGCTGACGGCATTGCTCTATCTGATGATCTTCTCGCATGTGCTCGAAGCGCATGTGCAGGTTCATGGCGTCCCTTACACCGCCTTCCTGATTCCCGGCCTGGTCATGATGTCGGCCCTGCAGAACGCCTTTGCCAACAGTTCATCGAGTCTGATCCAGTCGAAGGTAACCGGCAGTGTGGTTTTTGTTCTCCTGCCACCGATTTCCTACGTCGAGTTCTTCCTCGCCTACGTGTCGGCAGCGATTCTCCGGGGTCTGCTGGTCGGGACCGGCGTCCTGCTGCTGACGATGGTCTTCGCCGTGCCTGCGCTGGTGGCGCCGCTGTGGGCGATGGCGTTCATCGTCCTGGGTGGGGCGATCATGGGTGCGCTGGGAATGGTCGCCGGCATCTGGGCCGACAAGTTCGACCAACTGGCGGGTTTTCAGAACTTCCTGATCATGCCGCTGACCATGCTTTCCGGGGTCTTTTACTCGATTCATTCGTTGCCCGAGTTCTGGCAGCAGGTGTCGCGTTTCAATCCCGTCTTCTATATGATCGACGGCTTTCGCTTCGGCTTTTTCGGCGTCTCCGACGTACCGCCGGAAGTCAGCCTGGCCGTCATCGCCACGAGTTTCCTGCTGGTGTCGGCGGCGACGCTGGCGCTGCTCAGGAGCGGCTACAAACTGAGGTCCTGAATCATGATGCAGCCTGAACAAGTCCAACAGATCATCGCCGACGGTCTACCCTGCGAACACCTGCAGGTCGCCGGCGATGGGCACCATTTCGAGGCGCTGATCGTCAGCGCCGAGTTCGTCGGCAAGACGCGTGTGCAACGCCAGCAACGGGTGAACGAGGTGCTTCGCCGGCATTTCGACAGCGGCGAACTGCACGCCCTGTCGATGAAAACCCAGACCCCCGACGAATGGAGCGCTGCGCGTGGATAAGTTGCTGATCCAGGGCGGCACGCCGCTGGCGGGAGAAATCGCCATTTCCGGCGCCAAGAATGCGGCGCTGCCGATCCTCTGCGCCGGCCTGCTTTCGTCGGAGCCACTGCATCTGAGCAACGTGCCGCGACTCCGGGATATCTCGACGATGCTGCGCCTGATCGAACAGATGGGCGTACGGGTCACCGACGAGGGTACCCATGGCGTATCACTGGACAGCCGCGGCCTTGACAACCCGCTCGCCCCATACGACATGGTCAAGACCATGCGCGCCTCGATCCTCGTGCTTGGTCCCCTGCTGGCGCGTCATGGTGAAGCGCGGGTGTCCCTGCCGGGGGGCTGCGCGATCGGCGCGCGCCCGGTGGAGCAGCATATTCGGGGGCTGCAGGCGATGGGCGCCGAAATCCATGTCGAGCACGGCTACATCCATGCCAAGGCGGGCGCCGGCGGCCTCAAGGGGGCACGCATCGTCACCGACATGGTCACCGTCACCGGCACCGAGAATCTGATGATGGCCGCCGTGCTCGCGGCCGGAGAAACGGTCATCGAGAACGCCGCGCGCGAGCCTGAGGTAGTCGATCTGGCCAATTGCCTGGTCGCCATGGGCGCGCAGATATCCGGCGCCGGCACCGACAGGATTCGCATCCGGGGAGTGGAACGTCTGCACGGGGCGACACACCCGATCATGGCCGACCGCATCGAGACTGGTACCTATCTTTGTGCCGCGGCAGCAACCGGCGGCCAAGTTCGCCTGACCCGGACGTCAGCGGCCTATCTGGATGCAGTGGTCGACAAGTTGCTCGACGCCGGTTGCGACATCGTCATCGAGCGCGATGCGATTACCCTCCAGGCACCGGCGCGACTGAAGGCGGTCAGCGTGCGCACCGCGCCCTACCCGGCCTTTCCGACCGACATGCAGGCACAGTTCATGGCCATCAACTGTGTTGCCGAGGGATCGGCGGTGATTCGCGAAACGATCTTCGAGAATCGCTTCATGCATGCCGTTGAATTGATTCGCCTGGGAGCGGACATCAGGATCGACGCCAACAACGCGATGGTCACCGGCGTCGAACATCTCCAAGGAGCGACGGTGATGGCCACCGACTTGCGCGCCTCGGCCAGCCTGGTCATCGCCGGACTGGTGGCGCAGGGTGAAACGTTGATCGAGCGGATCTATCATCTCGACCGGGGTTACGAGGGAATCGAGGACAAGCTGGGGCAACTCGGAGCGCACGTCAGGCGGATTCGTTGAGACGTCCAACGACGGCCTTCGCCAAGGCTGTCCGGTTCGAGGCGTTTCCTGGCATCTCGATCGACCAACTTTCAATTCTTTGATTGATTGACTTTGTCGAGAGGCTTGGCCTTCTTGCCATGCTTTTTGGCCCGTCTGGGGCAACCGCTTGCCCGCAGCACAGCTCATTGGCGCAGGCAAACCGGACAGTTCCTGTGGAGCGAGAACGAGGCAGTGCTGGTCGTAGCCCCTTGATTGAAGAGACCTTTGACCTGCAAATCGAGGGGAGAAACTCGGCCAGTCACATCATGCCCCCTCTTCATGAAGGTGGTCAGCCGTGGCACCCGATGATGCCCTTCGCCCTATCTCCATCATTGCGCCGGAGAGGATCTGCTCGCCAACCCGTACGCGGCGTCCCCCTTTGCCTTCCAAAGCCTCATCCACCTCGTACTAAAGGAGTTGCATCGATGTACCCACATCTGGTAGCCCTTTTTACCCTGCTGGTTATACCTGCGCTGACCTGGGCAGCAAGCGGCAGCAGCGAGATCGCGAATCTCACCGGCAGTGTCATGGGAATCATCTCCTTGGTGCTGTTTGTCGTGTGCTACGTACTGGTGATGTTTGAAGAGCAGTTGCATCTACGCAAAAGCAAGCCGGTGATGGTTGCGGCCGGCATCATCTGGATCTTGGTCGCCCTCTCCTACCAGGCCCTCGGCAAGCCCGACCATGCCCACGCCGCGGTGATGCACAATTTGAGCGAATACGTCGAGTTGTTTCTCTTCCTGCTCGCGGCGATGACCTACATCAACGCGATGGAAGAACGCAATACCTTCCTGGCGCTGCGCTCGTGGATGGTCACCAAGGGATTCACCCTGCGCCAGATCTTCTGGATGACCGGCCTGCTTGCCTTTTTCATCTCTCCTGTGGCCGACAACCTCACCACCGCCCTGCTGATGGGCGCGGTGGTGATGGCCGTGGGCGCCAACAATCCGGCCTTCATGGTCGTTTCGTGCATCAACATCGTGGTCGCAGCCAATGCTGGCGGCGCTTTCTCCCCCTTCGGCGACATCACCACGCTGATGATCTGGCAGAAGGGCAAGGTCGATTTTTTCAGCTTTTTCGCCCTCTTCGTGCCCTCGCTGATCAACTGGCTGGTGCCAGCGGTCTGCATGAGCCTGACAGTGCCGAAAGGCAAGCCGCAGGTCATTGACACCAAGATAAGCATGAAAATGGGAGCGAAGCGGATCATGGTGCTGTTCCTGCTCACCATTGTCACCGCTGTGTCATTCCACAACTTCCTGCATCTGCCGCCGGCCGTCGGGATGATGCTGGGCATGGGCTATCTGTCGCTGTTCGCCTATTACCTGAGCAAAGTCGAAGGGCGCATGCTGAGCGGTGACAACCCCCTCGACGTCACCGGACACAAACATGAGACTTTCGATCTCTTCAGCAAGGTGGCGAAGGCCGAGTGGGACACCCTGCTCTTCTTCTACGGCGTGATCCTCTGTGTCGGCGGGCTCGGTCAGTTTGGCTATCTGGCAAGAACATCCGCCCTTTTGTACGACGGACTGGGGCAAACCGTCGCCAACATTCTCGTCGGCGTTCTTTCGGCCTTCATTGACAACATCCCGGTAATGTTTGCTGTCCTGAGCATGGATCCGCAGATGTCCGTCGGCCAATGGCTGCTCGTGACGCTGACCGCTGGTGTCGGCGGCAGCATGTTGTCCATCGGCTCGGCCGCCGGTGTCGCCCTGATGGGCATCGCCCGCGGTGTCTATACCTTTGGCTCACACCTGAAGTGGACCTGGGCGATCGCCCTCGGCTATGCGGCGAGCATCGGCGTCCACATATACATCAATGCCCGGCTGTTCGCCGGCTGACTCTGACTGCAGGGTTGCCCCCCGAACAGCGGCACACCCGCAATGACCTCTGGCTTTCGTCGACGCAGGAGGGCCGCCGAGTCCCCACAGATGCCGTTCGACAGCAACTCGATGCGCCAGATATACTGTCAGTCAAGCGCCTTGCCTGCTTGTAGACGCAACCCGAAAGTCGTTGCTGGCGCTTGCCGACCGGAGTGCGGCAAGCCCGGCGAATGCCAGTTTCACCAGACTGGAGCGAGATATGACCAAATTTTCCAGTAAATTGCGGATTGGTGAACGGCTCGGCCTCGGCTTCGGACTGGTCGGCGTGCTCTTCATCGGTGTCGTCTGGCACTACCACCACACGCTGCGCTCGGTACTCGACGACTATCGGCAACTCCATGCCGTTTTCGAAGTCCGCAAGTCGCTGGCGCTCGAAATCGAGATCGAGATGGCCGCGGCGCGAGAAGCAGAAAAGGACTTCCTGATCGAGCACCAGGAACGCTTCGTCGGGAAAGTCGAACAGCATCTGCAGGCCTTGCTCGAAAAGGTCAAGGCACTGGCTACGGTCGATCAGCAGTCGCGGCAGACCGCCGAGGAACTCCAGGCACTGATAGCGACCTATCAGGCGAGTTTTCATGCCGTCGCCGATGCCTGGCGGAGCATGGGCCTGGACGAGAACTCCGGGATTCAGGGCTCCTTCCGCAACCGCATCCATCGTCTTCACGAACTGTCGGCCAACTACAACGTCGACCGTCTTTACACCAGCCTGCTGCAGATTCGCCGCAACGAGAAAGACTTCGCCTTGCGAAAGGATCCGAGGTACCGCGAGCGCGTCCGCCAGTTGGTCACCGAGTTCCGCCTACTGGTCGAGACTTCCGATCTGCAGGAAGCGGTGAAGCAGAAATTACTCGCCGAACTGGCGGTTTACGCGAGAACCTTCGCGGAATATTCCGACAGCGCACTCAAGGCCGGTGTCGTCGACGGTGGCAAGGGGCCTTTCCGCGATGCGGCGCAGCGCATGGAAGCGATTCTCGACGCCTTCCAGGTCAGCAACCTCGAAACCAACGTCCTCCAGCTCCGGCGGCGAGAGAAGGACTACCTGTTGCGCGGCGACGACTCCTACCCGCAGATGGTCGTTGAAATCGCCAGAAGCATTCGCGCCCAGATTGCCGAGTCGAATATTGCCGCTGCGGACAAGGAACTCCTCAGCGGCCTGCTGCGTGATTATCAACGCAGTTTTCTGGTGCTGGTATCACGGCGTGCCATCATCGCGGAACGGACTCGGGAGATGGATGCGGCTGCCAACCATGTCGTACCGTTGATCCGGCAAAACGTCGATCAAGCAAATCAGATGATGGCTGCCCGTACCGGCGAAATCACCGAATCTTCGCAGGCCAGCGTTCGTCTGAGCCTGATCGTGATGGCCTGCGCGATCACCCTGTCCATCGTCTTCGCAGTGCTGATCACGGCGCGCATCGTTCGTCCCGTTCGGCAAATGGCCGGCCTGCTCGACGACCTGGCCTACGGAACACCGACCGGGCGCGTTCCGACAGTGCCCGGCGGACGTGACGAGATCAACGCCATGGGTGAGTCGCTGAATGCACTGATCGATCACCGGGCAAACTTCCTGGGGTGGTGGAAGGCGTCGATGAACGAAGTGATGGCCCTGCGTGACCTGGACAGCGCGCGTACAGAGGCGGCGCGCGACGAAGCAAACCGAGACCTGCATGTGGCCGAGATCGCCAAGTTACAGCAACTCAACGCGATCCGTGGCCGCCTGCTGCAACATTCGCAACTTATTGTCGATGTCTCTCGACGCGCTATCGCCAGCTCCGGCAGGCTCAGCGCCGATGACGCAAAAACCATCGAACACTCGACCCGGAGCATGGCCATGCTGTACGAAGCGCTGGCGGCTGAACAAGCGCCCGTGACCGAGAGCGGCGGCACTCAGGAGCCTGCCGAGCAGCAGACGGCCGCCGTCTGACAAGCGTTTTCGCCTTCACTGAGCAGCCTGCGCGTGCACGCGCGTGCGGCGAAATGTCACATTCCACAACCCGGCAGCACTCCCTAGAATGCCGCATACCAAAAACATGGGGGAGTGGGGAATGAAATTCGTCAAAAAACCAAGTGCGCTGGCGGTAGCCGCTGCGCTGGGCTGGCCGGGCCTGTGGCATGCGGCGGTTGCGCAGGACGCGGCAAATGTACCGGTAATGGGCGAAGTCGTCGTCAAGGCGGCACGCATTGACGACAAGGAGCCGTTTGTTGCAAGCCTTATCGATGCGGCAGGCATCGTGCCCTACCGTGCGGCCAGCAGCGACACCGCCCGCCTGCTCGAACGCCTGCCGGGAGTCAGCCTCTACGGTGCCGGAGGGGTATCCAGCCTGCCGGCAATTCACGGCCTGGCTGATGACCGCATCCGGATCAAGGTCGATGGCATGGACCTGATCGCTTCCTGCCCCAACCACATGAACCCGCCGCTGTCCTACCTCGATCCGACCAATGTCGGCACACTCAAGGTCTATGCCGGAATCACGCCGGTCAGCGTCGGTGGCGACAGCATCGCCGGCACGATCATCGCCGAGACGCCGGCGCCGGTGTTCGCTGCGCCGGGCCAGAATGTCCTGACTACGGGCCAGCTCGGCGGCTTCTACCGCAGCAACGGCAACGCCTGGGGCGCCAACATCGCGGCGACTGCCGCCACCGAAAACATCAGCCTGACCTATACCGGTTCGAGTGCCCGGGCCGACAACTACAAGGCCGGCGGCAACTTCAAGACGACCACGGCCACCGGCCGCATCGGGCACACGCTGCCGCTCGACGAAGTCGGCTCGACGGCCTACGAGAGCCTGAACCAGATGCTGAGCTTCGCACTGAAAGGCGGCAACCATCTCGTCGAGGCCAAGTTCGGATTCCAGCACATCCCCGAACAACTTTATCCGAACCAGCGCATGGACATGCTCGACAACGAGCAGAAGACATTCAACCTGCGCTATCTCGGTCAATACGACTGGGGACAGTTCGAGGCGAGGGCCTATTACGAGAAAGTCGACCCGCATTTCATGGACTTCGGACCCGACAAGCGGTACTGGTACGGCCCTGGCGCGCCACCGGCAGGTTCTGGAGGTGACAACGCGGTCAACGGTTCGCCATGTTCCCCGATTTCCGGAACCCGCATGGTGAACGGCGCGATGGCCGGATGCGCGGCCGGCATGCCGATGTATACCAAGAGCAGCAACACCGGGGTGAACGTCAAGGCGGAGATGAATGTCGATACGCGGAATCTGCTCCGCGTCGGTGGCCTCTATCAGCACTACACCCTCAACGACTGGTGGCCACCATCCGGCGCGATGATGTGGCCCGGCACGTTCGACAACATCAACGACGGCTCGCGCGACCGGGCAGGCTTGTTCGGCGAGTGGGAGTCGCACCTCGACAGGCAATGGCTGACCCTGCTCGGTGTGCGTTACGAACGGGTCACGACGGATGCCGGCAATGTTCGGGGCTATGACCCGACCACCAACGGCATGGGCATGATGGTGAACGATCAGAAGAAGGACGCCGCCGCGTTCAATTCGCAAAATCACGAGCGCGCCGACAACAACTGGGACCTGACAGCGCTTGCCCGCTATACGCCGGATGCCAACAGCGACATCGAATTCGGCGTCGCGCGCAAGGTACGATCGCCGAACCTGTATGAGCGCTACACCTGGTCGACCTGGTCGATGGCTGCCGTGATGAACAACTTCGTCGGCGACGGTAACGGCTACTTCGGCAATATCCATCTCAAGCCGGAACAGGCGCACACCGTTTCCGCCTCCTTCGACCTGCATGCGGCGGACCGTCGCTGGGAATTTCGCGCCACGCCCTACTACACACGGGTCACCGACTACATCGATGCCATTCGCTGCCCGGCAGGCGCATCCTGCACGCCAGCCAACCGCACGACGACCAATCAGTTCGTTGTCCTCCAGTATGCCAACCAGTCGGCCGAGCTTTACGGCCTCGATGTTTCCGGGCACATGCCGCTCGCCTCGACCGGGATGGGTGATTTTGGCCTCACCGGCTCGCTCACCTACACCCACGGCAAGAATCTTGACACCGGCGACGGCCTCTACAACATCATGCCGCTTAACGGCAAGCTGGCGCTGACGCACGCGCTGGGTGGCTGGAAAGGTGTGGTCGAGATTGTCGCGGTTGCGGCGAAAGACGATCTCTCCGACGTGCGCAACGAAACCAGGACGGCGGGCTACGGGCTGACCAATCTGCGCGGCAGCTACACCTGGAAGCAGGTGCGACTCGACCTTGGAGTCGACAACCTGTTCAACAAGTTCTATTCGCTGCCGCTTGGCGGCGCCTACGTCGGTCAAGGAACCACCATGGCGCTTAACCCTGGGAGCGGCAACCCCGCATGGGGAACCGCGGTTCCCGGCATGGGACGCTCGATCTATGCCGGCATGAATCTACGATTCTAGGAGCGAGAGGAAGCAGAAATGTTGAATGCCGAAAAGATTTCACGCAGCACCGTCCCACAGGCGCTGCGCGCGAAACAGTGGCGACCCCACTTCAGGCGCGGGCAGCGCATCTACGCCGGCGAGGCCCACGGCGGTGCCTGGCGCGTGCTGAGCGGCTCGGTCCGCCTCGACCGCGAGGAACCCAACGGCGAACAAAGTTTTGCCACTCTGGCCGTGCAGAACGACATCATCGGTGCCGAGACACTGCTGTTCGGGAAGTACACCTTTACCGCCACTGCCCTCTCCACCTGCGTTCTCGAACCCTGGCCGGAAGGGCAGACCGTTCCCGCCGGTGACTCGCTGCTGCATACGCTGGCCAGGACCCAGCGCCGCGCCGCCGAGGTCATCGGCTTGCGCTGTGGGCAGGCCGCCGACCGTGTCCGCCGCCTGGTGATGATGCTTGCACATCCCGGCGAAGAAAGTCCGGCGCGGCAGGTGGCTGGCGAACTGCTGGTGGTCCTGCCGTCACGCCAGGACATGGCCGACATCACGGCACTGACCCTGGAGACGGTCTCACGCATGGTCAGTCAGTTGCGATATGCCGGAATTCTTGCGCCGCAGAGCAACGCGGGTCACCCTTCGCAGCGCACCTTTGCGGTGTTGCGGGATGCCGCCGACGCCCCCTCAGCTGCCGGGATCATCGGTGGAGCATCACCTTGCGGATGGCCCTGATACAGCGAGCACGTCCTTCGCATTGACAGCCTGCACCCGGGCTTGTGCAGCGGCACGGGGCGTACTGACCCGCCCCCCTCCTACAGACGTTCGACACGCACCTTGGTCACGGTGCGCGCGTCCGCTTCGATCACGGTGTAGCGATACCCCTGCTCCACCACCGTATCACCGACCTCCGGGATATGCCGCAGGCGGTTGATCAGGAATCCGGCGACCGTATGCGCTTCGCCAACCGGCAGATTGAGCTTCAACGAGTCATTCAGTTCGGAAATCGGCGCCCGTCCGCTGACCACGTGTGTGTCATCACCCGCGGACTCGATGCTCACCCGACGAGTCTTGATGGTGTCGAAATCGTAGCCCGAGTCCACCGCGCCGACGACCTCCTCGAAAATGTCCTCCATCGTGAGGATCCCGATCGCCGAACCAAACTCGTCGACGACGATGGCCATATGATCGGTACGTGCGCGCAGCAGCGGCAGCACCTGATCCAGGTTCTGCTTCGGCGTCAGATAAAGAGCGGGTTTGACGAAATCCTCCACCGGCCGCAGCTCGATATCCGGCAGCAGCAGATCCCAGGTGCTCAAGGTCATCACCCCGGTGACATTGGTGATGTTGCCGCGAAACACCGGCAATCGATTGAACCCGGACGCCCAGACACGGCGCACAGCCTCGCCCATCTCACGTGCCTCGTTGAAGCCGATGACCTCGGCCAACGGTGTCATCACCTCCCCCACCGTGGTGTCGGCAAACCGAAAAATGCGACGGATTCGCTGCTTGCTGGTAGCGGCGCTGTCCGATGCCGTTTCGGACAGGTCGATCAGGACACGCAACTCGTCCTTGGTAATGAATCCGCTCTGCCCGGAAGTGGCGCCGCCGAAGAGGCGGGCGGCGACGCGGGCGACCCGGCTGAAGACGAAGATCACCGGATAGAACACGTAGGAAAAGAAGCGTAGCGGATAGATGATCCGGGTGGCGATCCAGTCGGCCTTCTGCTGAAAGATGCTTTTCGGCACGATCTCACCAAAGATCAGCAGGAAGGGCGTGAAGATCAGTACCGAAAACAGGTCGCCGTTATCCCCGAAGAGGTGCACGAAGATCAGCGTGCCCATGGTGGTGATCGTCACCGTCGCGATGTTGGTGCCGACCAGTGTCGTGCCCAGCATCACGTCAGGAGTGCGAAACAGGTTCAACACCAGTTTCGCACCGGGGTCACCGAGCCGCGCCTGATGGCGCAGGTGGATCTTGTCGGAATTGATCATCGCCAACTCGGATCCCGAGAAGAACCCCTTCAGCACCAGAAAGACCAGGATGACCAGCAATTGCAGAACCAGCTCCATTGCATTTCTCCCCTTCTAGTCCGTCGTACCGGTGGTCTTGCTCGCCGGCGTCCTGTGCTCGGCCGCGTCATCCTCCAGGTGCCCGGGCTCCGACCCAGACTCGGGAGGCTCATTGAGCAGATCATCTTCGTACTCGCCAAGGGCTGCCTGCCCTTGATCTACCTGCAGGCTCTCGGATGGGCCTCCCGCAGCGGGCTCGGCCACACTTTCCATCTCCAGCGGTTCGTCCGGCGTGTCCTCAGGCTCATCGGGTGTGGCGCCGCGCGAGACGCGCACCCTGGTAATGCGCATGCCGCTCACTTCCTTCACGGTGATCTCGTAGTCGGCATAAAACACCTTCTCCCCGACACGCGGCAGGCGCCCGAAAAGCACCAGCGTCACCCCACCGATGGTGTTCATCAGCGGGTCGTCGATATCGAAATTGGTGAGTGTGCGAACGTCGGCCAGGCGCATGTAGCCGGGGACGGTAAAGCTGTCGTTGTCTTCCTGCTGAAAGTATTCCTGGCCGCGCATCTTTCCCGAAATCTCGCCGAAGATGAAGCTCAACACATCCTTGATGGTGACGATGCCCAGGACCTCGCCGTACTCGCCGATCACCACCGCCGCGCGCGTGTCGAAACGCTGGAAGTACTCCAGCATCTCATCGACCTTCTTGGTCGGCGGAACGAAGTGCGCCGGTTTCAGAATGTCGCGAAGTTCGATCGCGGCCAGGCCGCCTTCACTGCGGACGCGGCGCAGCAGATCCTCGGCATGCAGGAAGCCGATGACATTGTCCCAGTGACCGCGATAAACCGGGACACGTGGATGACGAAAACTGCGGAAGCGCTCGACGAGTTCCGCGATCGGCAGGTCGCCGTCAAGGAAGCGGATGCGCGGGCCGGGGGTCATGATCCGTGCCACGTCGGTCTCCGCCGCTTCGAGCACCTTGTCGATGAGCACCCGTTCCGACGCCTGGATGACCCCCGTTTCCTCGCTGTCGGCCATCAACGTACGCAACTCGTCGGCCTTCAGGATGTTCTCGCGCCCGACGTGCTCGCCGACGACCAGCGTCGTGACCCGATCGGCAACCATCCGAACGACATTGCGCAGGGGGGTGACAATGAAGATCCACTTGGGCAGGAAGCGCGCCGACAGCAGCGTGGCGAACTTGACCGGAAAATTGACGGCTATGGTCTTCGGCGTCACCTCTCCGAACAGCAGCAGCAACGGCACCATCACCACGACGTTGATCCAGCCGGCGTCTTCCTCGCCAAAGGCTCGCACCAGGATCATTGTCATGTTCGCCGCCGCGGCAATGTTAACCAGTTCGTTGCCGCACAGCAGTGAGACGATCAGACGCCGCGGCTCGTCGAGCATGGCGTGGATGCTCTCGGAATGGGGATTGCGCGAATTGCGCAGTTTCTGCAGGTCGATGCGGCTGAGCGAGAAAAGCGCCGTTTCGGAACCCGAGAAAAAAGCCGACATGCTGAACAGGCCACACTGGATCAACAGACGGACCAGCAACTCCCAGTCGATCGACGTCTGACCGAAGAAGTCGCCGGCCACCTTCACCCATTCCATGAAATACCCCCGCCCCAGCAGATGTTCACCGGCCAGCATGCCGTGCCACGCATCTCGAATCGCAGCGCCGGACGCTGCTTGCGAAGCAACCCGCTGCCAGGACGGTCCCCCGCCCGACCTGAGAGGATAAGCTTTATGTTGCGAAGAAACAAGCACAAACGCCATCGGCAGCGGTGGTGCTACGGTCCGCAACCCGGCGACCAGCAGCGGTCTGCAGGAATGCCGACAGCGAGCCTGTCGGGTACACGCGACCACCTCGGCGATGGGCGCGTGACTGTCGCCGAGGGCCAGAGGAATGTATGCGGCAAGGATTTATTGTATTCTTCACCGGCTCGCAACCATCGAAGGAGTGATCCATGCTGAAAACGCATCTGAATCTCTGTACGCGTGCTGCTCTCCCCCTCGCGTTTTGTGCTCTCGGGGCATGGTCGTGTGCGCTGGCCTGGCCGGCGCTGGCGGCCTCCGGCGACGAAGCCGGCGAAATGGCGTGGGGAATGATGACCGTCGAATTGCTCGGCGGTCTGGCGATTTTCCTCTTCGGCATGATGCAGATGGAGGAAGGCCTCAAGGCCGTCGCCGGTGAGCGCATGAAAGGCATTCTCGCCAGGCTGACGGTCAATCGGTTCATGGGCGTCGGCACCGGTGCGCTGGTCACCGCGGTAATCCAGTCGTCCTCGGTGACCACGGTACTCGTCGTCGGCTTCATCTCGGCCGGGCTGATGTCGCTGTCGCAGTCCGTCGGGGTGATCATGGGCGCCAACATCGGCACCACCATCACCGCCCAGATCGTCGCCTTCAAGATCACCAAGGCGGCGCTGGGAATGATTGCCGTCGGCTTTGCGATGCTGTTCATCGCCAGGAACGACCGGATCAAACACTACGGCGGGATGCTGATGGGCCTGGGCATGGTGTTCTTCGGCATGCATGTGATGAGCGAGGCGATGGAGCCGCTGCGCAGTTACCAGCCCTTCCTCGACCTGATGAAGAGCATGGACAACCCGCTGGTCGGCGTCCTGATTGCCGCCGCCTTCACCGCCCTGATCCAGTCCTCGTCGGCCTCGACCGGCATCGTCATCGTCATGGCCAGCCAAGGCTTCATCAGCCTGCAGGCGGGCATCGCGCTGGCGTTCGGCGCCAATATCGGCACCTGCGCGACGGCGCTGCTGGCGGTGATCGGCAAGCCGCGCGAAGCGGTGCGCGCGGCGCTGGTCCACCTGTTTTTCAACGTCGGTGGAGTACTGATCTGGCTGCCGTTCATCGGCTTCATTGCTGATCTGGTGACCAGCATCTCTCCGGCTTACCCCAATCTCAGCGGCACGGCCCGGCTGGCGGCCGAGACGCCGCGCCAGATCGCCAACGCGCACACCTTCTTCAACATCGCCAACACGCTGATCTTCATCTGGTTTACCACCCAGATCGCGCGCCTGGTCGAATGGCTGGTACCCGACAAGCCGCTCGCCGAGGCGGCGCTCATCGTCCGCCCCAGGTTCCTGCAGGATGAATTGCTGAGTGCGCCTTCGCTAGCCCTCGACCAGGTCCGCATGGAGATCACGCACATGGGCGAGACAGTCAACGCGATGCTTGTCGGCATCATGCCGGCGATCATCAAGGGCGACCGCCAGGCGCTCGAGGAGATCCGGCAGATGGACGACACGGTCGACATCCTGCATGCCGGGATCATCGACTATCTGGGCAAGATCAGCAAACAGCAACTTGGTGACGAGCAAAGCCGGGAGTTGCTGCAGTTGATGGAAGCGGTCGGCAACCTCGAAAACATCGGCGACATCGTCGAAACCAATCTGGTGGTGCTGGGGCATGACCGCATACGCGACAGGATACAGGTCAGCGAAACGACCCAGGAAGTGCTCATGGGCTTCCAGGCAGCCATCAGCAAGGCGGTTGCGGCGGCGGTGCAGGCGGTCGGGCAACATAACGAACGGGCGGCGCAGGTGGTGATCGGCATGAAGCAGGAGATCAACGCCATCGCCGAATCGGCAGCCGCGCATCAAGCTAGCCGGCTGATTGCCGAGGAACCCAATCGCCTCCCAGCCTACGTTCTGGAAGTCGACATCAGCGAAAAGCAGAAGCGCATCTACTATTTCGCCAAGAGGATGGCGAAGACTGTGATGCCGGCCGTACTGCAGGGCCAGTAATCGTCGCGGCGACGGGCAGGGCCGACCTGCCCGTATAGGAAGTGCGGGATTCGCAGTGCAAGCGGCCGGGAAATCGCTACTCCTCCAGCCCGTCCCCGCCGCTTGACGTTCGTCGCATTCCTCGCGGGCGTACGGTAGAATCAGCCATGCCTGTCATCGAACTCACCCTGCTGCTGCTGCTGGCGATCGCCGTCGGCGGCGCGCTCGTTCGCTGGACACCGCTGCCCTTGCCGATCCTGCTGGTCGTCGTCGGTCTGGCGTGCTCGTTTCTGCCCGGCCTCGACGCCATCCACATCGATCCGGAACTGTTCCTGCTGCTGTTCATCCCGCCGATTCTTTTTGCCGACGCCTGGGTGTTGCCGCGTCGCGATTTCGTGCGCGTGCTGAAACCGGTTCTGCTGCTGGCGCTGGGCCTGGTCGTGCTGACTGTGGTCGCTGTCGGCTACGTGATGCACTGGCTGATTCCGTCGATGCCCCTGGCGGTCGCCTTTACCCTCGGGGCGATCGTCTCGCCGACCGATGCCGTGGCGACCGTGGCGACCACCGAAGTCCTGCCCTTGCCGGGGCGGATCGTACACATCGTCAATGCCGAAAGCCTGCTCAATGATGCCTCGGGACTGGTGGCCTTCAAGCTTGCCGTGGCGGCGGCGGCGACCGGACTGTTCTCGTCGGCCGAGGTCGCCGGCAATTTCGTGATCCTGGCCGGCGGCGGCATGGTCGTCGGCATCACTTGCGAGTGGTGCGGACGTCAGTTGCGACAGCGACTCATCCGTCTGCAGGCCGGCGACCCGGTACTGCAAACGCTGCTGACGGTACTGATTCCTTACGGTGCGTATCTCGCCGCCGAGGTGCTGCAGGTGTCGGGAATCCTGGCCGTTGTTGCCGCCGGGCTGTGGGCCAGCGGCCAGGAAATCAAGGGGCTCACCGCCGATGCGCGCCGGCACGCGCGTGAGGTCTGGCGGATGCTTTCGTATATTCTGAACGGACTGGTCTTTGTCCTGCTGGGCCTGCAACTGCGCCGCATGCTGACCAGTGTCGACCACTTCGCCCCGCTCGACCTGGCGCTTTATGCTCTCGTGCTGTGGCTGCTGTTGATGGCACTGCGTATCGGCTGGGTGTGGGCCTCCGCGCATGCGCGATTTCGCCTGCACTGGGGCTGGGCAGGCAGCCGCTCCGGGCCGGACCCGAAGCGGATGCTGCTGGTGAGTTGGGCAGCGGTACGCGGTTCGATCACCCTGGCGACAGCGCTGTCGGTTCCTGCCTTCGTTGCGGGTGGCTCACCTTTCCCCGAGCGCGATCTCGTCGTCTTCCTGGCAGCGGCGACGATCATCCTGACGCTCGCCCTGAACGGCGTTCCCTTGCCCTGGATTATCCGCAAGCTGGCGCTCGACCACGAGGAAGAGGCTGCGCGTGAGGAGAGCGCAGCGCGCGCAGAAATCGCGCGCGCCGCGATCGGCGCCGTGACGCTCAGCGCGAAGGGGCTTGCGGATCCCGAGGACGTGTCTTTCGTGGAACAACTGGTGCACCGCTATGAAGGCAAGCTCGAACTGCTCGAAGGTGATTCCGAGAATGCGAACTTGCGGGCAACGCACATCACGCTGCGACGGCACTTGCGTCTGGCGGCGATCCGCGCCGAACGCGAGCGCCTGCACGAGTTGCACGCAGCAGATGCCATCAACGACGAAACCTTGCGGACGATTGAAGCGGAACTCGACGAACGCGAACTGATCTCCTCGACCAGCGTCAACCGCGGCTAGGCAAGACAAGTCTGCTCTCACGACCAGACTTCGAACCATTGACCTTGGCATCAAACTCCGAGAAAATGGCTCGCCGAGTCTGTGAAGCAGGGCCACCGGATTGATCTACAGCACTTCGTCGCCGATAACCAGACCATCGCGCAATGCGAATACCAAGCCGGCAGGAACGCATCGCCGGCAGCTTCGAACTTTCCATCGAACTGTCTGTGGCACCGCGAGGGCCAGTTTCTGATCAGCACAGGCAGGAAATTTAGGAGATATGCATGGATCCAGCACTCTGGATAGAGTTGGTCGTCTTTGTCGTATTGCTGGGGTTCTCGGGCTTCTTTTCAAGTACCGAGACCTCGCTGTTCTCCCTGAGTTCTTTCCAGCTCGAACAGATGCGCGCCGCCAAAAATCCGCGTATCGAGTTGATCGATAGGCTGCGCAGCGAACCGCGGCGCCTGATCGTCACCATCCTCATCGGCAACGAGTTCGTCAATGTCTCCGCGTCGGTGATCTCGGCGGCAATGATCATCCACCTCTTTGGCGCCGAAAACGAAATGATCAACCTGTTGGTGATGGTGCCGATCCTGCTGCTGTTCGGCGAAATCACCCCGAAGGTCCTGGCCATTCGCAACAACGTCGCTTTCGCCAGCTTCGAGAGCCGCCCGATCGCGCTCGTCGCCCGCCTGATCACGCCCTTGCGCGAAGTGATACGGTACGTCTCGGATTTCTTCATTACCCTGATCGTCGGCAAGCAGCGCTCGCAGGGCAACCTGGTGACCGAGGACATGATCCGCACGCTGGTTCACGACGCCGTCGGCGAAGGCGCGCTCGACAGCCAGGAAGCACAGTACATCGAAAAGATCTTCGAGTTCGGCAACAAATCGCTGCGCGACATCATGCGGCCGCGATCGGACATTCAGTTTCTTTCGGCCGATCTGCCGGTGGCGGGGCTGATTGCCCAGATCAGGGCCAGCCGCCAGTCACGCTACCCGGTTTTCAAGGGGCATCGCGACATGATCCTCGGGATCCTGCACACGCGCGATCTGCTCGGGGTGGATCTCGCGAGACTGGAACGTGATCCCCAGGGTTTCCGCAAGCTGCTGCGACAACCGAACTTTTTTCCCGAATCAAAGCCGGCGGTCGAACTGTTCCACGATTTCCGCCAGCGCAAGCTATCCTTCGGATTGATCGTCGACGAGTATGGTGGCGTCACCGGCCTGGTGACCATGGAAGACCTGCTTGAGTGCGTTTTCGGCGAGATCGTCAGCCCCTCGGACAGCGAGGTGGTTGACCAACACCTGCTCAGCGAACTTCCCGACGGGCGTCGTTTGATCGAAACCAGCATCTTGCTTGACGACTTCAACCGGGAGTTCTCGGTCGGCATCGCAAGCGCAGAGGTCGAGACTCTGGCCGGCGCTTTGCTCGCAGCCTTTGGCGAGCTGCCCGCTGCCGGCGCAGCAACCGTCCTCTGTGGTCTGAAATTCACGGTTGACAACATCGAGCACAACCGCATCACGCGCGTCGTCGTCGAACGCCTGCCGATTTCGGTCGAACCGCAGGAAACGGAGTGCGCCGACACCGGCAGTGCGTCCCCCGAACTGCTGCCAGCCACCGTGCCGGCTGCCCAGGAGGACGTGGCTGCGCCGCGACCAAACGGGGGACGTCAGAATGTCTGAATCTGAAATCTGGATCACGCTCTCGTTGATGGTGCTCTGCCTGATCGCCGAGGGATTCTTTTCGGGCTCGGAGCTTGGTGTCGTCAGTGCCGACCGCATGAAATTGCGTCACGATGCCGCCAAGGGTTCGCGCGGTGCTCGCCTGGCCCTGGAAATGCTCGAAAAGCGGCCGGAGTGGCTGCTCTCGACGACCCTGGTGGGGACCAACATTGCGGTGGTCACCAACTCGACGATCGCCACGGCTCTGATGATCTCGCTGTTCGGTGAGGCGGGAAGCTGGCTGGCGGTGATCCTGGTCGCGCCACTGATCTGGGTGTTCGGCGAAATCGTTCCGAAGAGTGTCTTCCAGCAGCGCGCCGACACGATCACACCGTACGTGATCTACGTGCTGCGCTTTTTCTCGATCCTCTTCTGGCCGATTCTGGTCGTCTTCGTGACGCTATCGAAGTTTCTCTCACGTCTTGCCGGTAGCCGAGACGAACACAACCCCTTCACTCTGCGCGAGCAGATCCAGAGCATGGTGCAGATGCCGCCGCAGGAAGGCGGAGACATCCAGCCGATCGAGAAAACGATGATCCGGCGCATGTTCAATTTCTCCGAGACCACGGTTTACAACGTCATGGTGCCCCTGATCGACGTGAACGCCGTCGAAAAGCACGTGACCGTCGGCGAGGCGGTGCGTCTGGCGGTGGAGAGTTCGCACATTCGCCTGCCGGTTTACGACGGGCGTATCGACCGGGTCGTCGGCGTATTGAACACCATGGACCTGCTCGGTATGGACGAGTCCTCGTCGATAGAGCCATTCATCCGCCCGACACGCTACGTTCCCGCCAGCAAGAGTGCCGAATCGATGCTCGTCGAACTGCGCAAGGATGGTGATGCCATGGCGGTGGTGATGGACGAGTTTGGTGGCGCGGAAGGCATCGTCACCATTGAGGACATCATCGAAGACGTGGTCGAGGACATGCAGGACGAATATGATCGGCAGGAGAAGCCGGCCGAGTGGCTGAAGAAACTGGGCCACCATGACTACCTGGTCAGTGCCCGCGCCGATCCGGGTATGCTGGTCGAGAAGTTGGGACTGAAGCTCCCCGGCAATGGTAACTACGACACACTCTCCGGCTTTCTCCTGGAGCACGCACGCGAGATTCCCCGTCCGGGAACAACGCTTGAGGTTGAAGGCATCAAGTTCACGATCCAGCGCGCCACGCCACAGGTGATCCAGGAAGTGCAGGTTCGCTGGTAAGCTTTGCTGCTACAGTTCGTTTGGCTTGGCGCGCCCTCAACGGCAGGAGTGCCGGTTGCCGCGGATGAAGATTTCAACCCTGGTGACTTGAGATGATTTCTCGGCTCCTGCATTGCGTGTTTCTTGGTTTCGCCTGTGCATTGCTTGCCGGATGCGGCGGATTTCCGGTGAGTCCCGAGGGAAATGCCATTCTTGTGCCATCGCCAAACCACAACGCCCGCCGGCCAAACTTCGTGATCATTCACGACACCGGCAGTGGCGACGTCGAGCGTGCACTCAGGACGCTCACCGATCCCGCCCGCGAAGTCAGTTCGCATTATCTGATCGGACGCGACGGCACCCTGTACCAACTGGTCGAAGAAAACAGGCGCGCCTGGCACGCCGGAGCGTCCTACTGGGGAGGCAACAGCGATATCAACTCCGCGTCGATCGGTATCGAACTCGACAATACGGGGGCCGAACCTTACTCCGAGGCGCAGATCTTGACTCTCCTTGATTTGCTGAGGGGCCTGAAAACCCGTTACCGGATTCCGTCAAACAATTTCCTGGGACACGGCGATGTGGCCCCTGGTCGAAAAGTCGACCCGAGTCGGTACTTCCCGTGGCAACGTCTGGCGACTGAGGGATTTGGTTTGTGGTGCCGCCAGCAAGCGACTACGCTGCTTCCGGATCTATCCGATCCTGTCCTCGCACTCCAGGCCATCGGATACGACGTGGCAAACCCTGAGGCCGCCTTGGCGGCGTTTCGTCGTCATTTCCTGGGCATCGATACGCGCGGAGAGGCCAACGATGCGGAACGACAACTGATGCAGTGCCTGGCTCTGGAGAAACGCCGGAAACCCTCACCACCATGAAGCCGCTCATTTTCGGGAACTCGCCGCAGTGGCACGATGGCGACGGCAGCTACGACGATGCGACTAGTCTTGCGACACTTGCTGTCGCTTCCTGCCCGGATTGCCGATTTGTCGACCTCCCCCTGTGGGCAGTTTTCACTCTGGCATTGGTAGTCCTGGGCGGCTGTGCCGGTTTCGAGCCGCAACCCGGGCCACTGCCTGAACCCGGCGGCCAGTACGTCACGCTGACAACGCCGTTCATCGCGGTCGGCGACACGCAGGAGCACGAGTCTACCGGGTATCCCCTGCACGACAACGACAGCGCCATTGACGCTTTCGTCGAGGTGGCCCAGCGCCCGCCGGAGCAACCGTTGTTCGGGCGGCGCATTCTGGAGTGGGCGCTTGAGCATGATCCCGACGAGCCTTTCATTCACCTCGGCGATGTGATGGACCTCTCGTGCCAATCGGAAGCGCAGCGCATGGATCGCATATTCAAAGGCGCTCGGCAGCCGGTAGCGATCCTGCCGGGCAACCACGACGGCTTGATGTTCGGGATCTACGGTTATCGGCTGCTCGACGCGGTCATGGATGCGGGCGCCAAACGCTGGAATCGTGCCTGCCGCCGCGGAGCAGCGCCCGAAGACAGCGAGCGCAAGACCGATCGCGAAGCGCTGAGCAAACGCGACTTCATTGTCCGTTACCTCAGGAACAAGGCGCGTAGTGGGCGTGCTCCGGGTCTGCCGGATCCGCCCGTCGAGGGAGACTTCCGGATCAGTTGGCGAAATCCGGATCCGCAGGCGTTCATTTCCGCCATGGAGGTGCGTTTGCTGGACGGCTATCAGTATGCCGATTCGTTCCTCGCGCAACGGCTGCGCCTTCCCCGCGCCGAGGGCGCCCCGCGCGGGGTGGTGATCATCGGCCTGGACACCAACCAGGCAGGATCGCTGGTCAGCACCTGGGATACCCTGATGGGACGTAGCCCGGGAACCACCGGTCATATCCACCCGGATCAGATTCAGGTAGTCAGGGACTGGGTGATCGAAGCGGTGATCGCCGGCGACATCGTGGTCTTCGCCGGACATCACAACTGGTCGAATCTTGGTCTACCGTCGCGCCTGCTGCTGCGCAACCTGATGTCGATTCTGCGTCATCCGCTGGTGTACCTTTCGGCGCACACCCACCGCGGCTTCTGGGCGGTGCATACCCTACTCGCCCTGCGCCCGGTACTGGAACTCAACGTCAGTTCGCTGTCGGACTGGCCGATCGGCTACCGGCGGATCAGTTTTGCCATTGATGAACAGGCCAACCGCTTGCTGGTCCGCGGGGATCTGATGCCCCACGCTGCTGCCCCAAGCTTGACCGACGACGACCTGATGGCCGCCTGGGAGGCACAAACCTGCGCCCGCTCCGGACTCAAGCCGGAATTTCTGCGCATACACGACGCCGCGTTGGTGAAACGCCAGCGCGATTCGCGTGGCAGCATCATCGAGTGGTTGCTGCAGGAGTTGAGCTCGAGGTGCGAGGACGGCGAATGCCAGCAAGTCGTATTCCAGAATGCACAGTCGTATCAGGACGCACTCTTGCTGGCGCTGATACAGGTCGATCAGCATCTGGGTGTCGATGCCCACGCATTGCACCAGGTCGAGTTGCCGAGATGGTGTCATGGCGCCGACTTCAGCGTCTGCGCCGCCAGCCTGATGGACGAGCGCGCCACCGACTTCAAGTCGCATGTGAATCTGTTCCGGCGCAAGGCGGGCCTGGTCGATGTCGTCAGCAATCATCTGGATGATATTTCGACGCCGGAGGCCAAAGCCTACATGACCTGTCGCGCGGTTCAGGCGGCCAGGATCGACTTCGACGCCACCGATGACAAGCGCAAAGATTATCGGAGTGAAGCCAATCGCCGTGCCGAGCACTTCTTCCGGATCGAGGCCAGCGTTGGCATGGAATAGCCACTGCGCGACGGTGCCCGCTGTCTTTCTGGCCAGATCGGGTGCGTCAACGCATACCTGGCACGTCAGTGCCGCCGGCACCGGTGCCCACCAGGGCCTTGGGCGGCGGTTTCGTTTGTGGTTCAACAAGCTTGCAGGAGTGCTCATGTCCTTCCTCCGTCCCCTAGCGTTCACCGCCGGCCTGGTGCTGGCTTTCGCCGCACCGGCAGCAACCCCAGCCAAACCGGCCACCAAGCCGAAGCCGGCACCGATTGCCACCGCCGATCTCGAACTTGCCCACAACCTCGGTCCCCTTGGCGAAGAACGCCTGCAGGGAGTCGTTGACCGTTTCAACAGGGAAAGTGGTCGTTCGATGAAGCTGGTTCGCTATGAGAAGGGCCAACAACCCGCAGTACTGAACCTGGTTAGCCGCTATGACATGGCTGAAGTGCTGGTTCAGCAGAAGAAGTTCTTGCCGCTCCATGACATGATGACCAAAGCCGGGCAGCCGCTCAATGTTGACGAGTTGTCCGCTGATCTCAAGGCCGGCGTACTTGATGCCAAGGGCCGTCTGGTCGCCTTGCCTCTGGTTTACTCGACGCCGGTTCTGTTCTTTGACAAGAACGCGCTGCGCAAGGCCAAGCTCGATCCCGAGCAGCCGCCGAAGACCTGGCTGGAGATGCAGGGCATGCTCGACAAGCTTCAGGCCGCCGGATATAGCTGCCCCTACACGTCGTCCTGGCCAGTATGGGTGCATATCGACAACGTCAGTTCGCTGTCCGGCGCGCCGGCGATGAACGCCAGGGGCCAGCTGACCTTTAACGGACTACCACAGGTAAAACACGTCGCGATGATGGCCACCTGGGTAAAGGCAGGTTACTTCAGGAATTTTGGAAGGCGTGATGAGGCAAGTGCCCACTTCAGCAATGGCGAATGCGCGATGATCACCACGGATTCCCGTGAGGCAACCGATTTTCGCGATGCCCAGGGCGTTGAACTTGGTGTGACAGCGCTGCCTTTTCACGAGGATGTCTATGGCGGCCGCCAGCACACTCTGGCCGATGGCGCTTCGCTATGGTCCGGTAATGGGCATTCGCCGGCCCGATACAAACAGGCCGCAGAATTTGTCAGCTTTCTGCTGAAGCCCGAGATGCAGATCGAACTGGTGCGTACCTTCGGCCCCTTGCCACTCACCGCTGCGGCGCGGAGCGCTGCCCACAGCAAGCTCCTGAAGAACGAGGATCAGACCCTGCAACTGGCCTATGCCTCGATCGATGGCAAGGGTGCCCAACCGGGCGCTCGCGTCGCCAACATCGACCCGGTTCGCATCATTACCGACGAGGAACTGGAAGCCGTCTGGGCCGACAGGAAACCGGCCAAGGCAGCACTTGATACCGCCGTTTCTCGTGGCAATGCCGTGCTTGGCGCCAAACCAGGATTGAAGAGGGTCCAACCGTTTTGAGGGATGGACAGCGGTCAGTCCTAACAAGATCGGAGCAGCGCAGAACTCCTGGCAGGAGCAGACCGAGGAGTTATTGCGCCAGTTTCACATACCGAGCGACCGGAGCAGGTCGTCACTATCGTCTGCCGGCGTCTGCTGGGAAACGATAGTGGAGTCCCTGGACTCACGATTGGCCTGGGCGATCAACTCGTCCGGGTCGGGAGCCTTCTCGGGTTCGAAGTCATACAGTCGGATGAACTCGGTCCGGTCGGTTGCCAGTTCCAGGTAGAAAATGTTGTGACGACCGGTGAAAAATGTCACACGCCGGGCCTCGGGATTGTCGAGGTTGGTATCCACGCTCAACATCACTTGCTTGTTGAGGACCAGCATCCTCGGCTGATTCTGCGTGATATGCGTCTGCAATTCACGCTCGACCTTGCCGGTGAAGTCGCCAACGATCTGGTTCATCAGTTCCCCCATGACATCGCTGACCTCGTCCGAGGTATGAGAACTGGCCAAGCCTTCCTTCGCCATGCCCATGTCCAGCATGTAGCTTTCGTACAGTTCCATGGCGGCCTGCGCCGAGAAGTTGATGACCACGAGGCCGGAAAAACCACCATCGAACAGGACGAAGCAGCCGATATCCGGCTTCAGGCAGGTCTTGGTGATCCGCTGAGCCATTCCGGAATAGTGAATCTGGCTTTTTGTTGCGGCGGTCAGCACCTTGCTTACCGAGTTGCACAGGCTGATCAGCAGGTCCTCGGTGCCGAAAACGACGGGATTTTTTTCGTTGCTCATGATGATTGTCGTGGTTTCGCTATGGAAAAAACAGGGGAGGCGCTATCCGGCGAGTTCGCCGAGTCCGGAACTCATCCGCGACGGCACGGCAAACTGTCGAAGTCTGTACTCGAACCGCCTGGAACAACTGCTGCCGACAAGTTAACGAACTCCCGGTCAGACACGGCAATGAGATCGTGCCGCATTACCAGATGCTGCATTTCTTCATGGTCTTTTCCAGCGCGAGGCTGGGGTCGGCAACAGGTTGATCTGGCGGATTCCATGGTGACGGACATGGTGGCAATCGACAATTTCCTAGCAGCAAATTTTACGTCAATCTGCGCGGATCTGTCTGGCGCCGATACGATACGTTTGAAGCCGTCGAGGCGTACAGGAAAGAGAACGACCCGTTCAGACGGTTTTTCTTTGCTGGAGTGGATTCGGATTGATCGAATCTGGCTACACGGTGGCTACACGAAGGCCAGAAAGCAAAAAGCCCAACCTGGGGAGTTGGGCTAAGCCTCTATTTTTGCTGGTGGTGATGGGTGGAATTGAACCACCGACCTATGGGTTATGAATCACAAAGTCCAGCGTTTTCCGTGGGTTACTAAACCTTAACGAATATTGACAAATCAAGACGTTGCTGACATACTTTCCTTAATTGGGTTACACCAAATTGCATGGTTTTTGACCGCAAATGTAACCCAGGAGTAACCCCGGTACAACCTAATAGCATAAGGTGACGGCATGGACGATCAAACGAGGTTCCAATTCAACAAGGAAAAGCTGCTCGCTCTGCCATTGCCGGCGACCGGCGCGCGGATGACCTACCACGACACCAAGACAACAGGACTGCAACTGCGGGTAAGCCCAACAGGCGTGAAAACCTTTTCCATGTACCGGCGCACCAAGGGCGGCGGGCCGGAGCGCGTAACCCTGGGGCGCTTCCCTGCCATGACCGTAGAGCAAGCGCGCAAGGCTGCCTCTACGGTGAATGCCGAAATCGAGAACGGCGCGAACCCTGCTGAGGTGAAACGCGCACTCAAGGCAGAACCGACCTTTGCCGAAATGTTCAAGGAATATGGCGCACGGCACGGCATCAAAAAACGATCTTGGACCACCGACCAAAGCCTGTACACCAATCATCTTCAAAGTCTCTCCCCGCGAAAGCTGACCACCATTTCACGCGCTATGATTTCGCGCATCCTGTCCGATCTTGAACGGGAGGGAAAAGCCGGTGCAACCATCAACAACGTGCGGGCGCTGGTTTCGAGCATCTATGGCCGCGCGATCGAATGGGGCTATGCCACGGCGAACCCGGTAACGGGAATCAGAACGCGCGCCAAGGTGAAACGCGACCGCTTCCTACAAGCCGACGAACTGCCTCGCTTCTTTCAATCGGTGGCGGAAGAGCAGAACGAAACACTACGGGATTACGTCCTGCTGGCGCTGCTAACCGGCGCACGACGAGCCAACTTGCTGGCGATGCGCTGGGCAGAAATCAACCTGGCCGATTCCGTCTGGCGCATTCCCGACACCAAGAACGGCACACCGCAGAACGTGACCCTATCGCCTGAAGCAGTGACCATCTTGCAGGCACGAAAGGAGGCTGCCAAGCCCGGCGCTGTGTTCGTTTTTCCTGGCACCGGCACCAGCGGGCATATCGAGGAACCGAAGAAGGCGGTCATTCGCATCATGGAGCGGGCCGGTATCCCCTATGGGCGCAACGACCCGAACGGCGTTACCCTTCACGATCTGCGGCGCACCCTGGGAAGCTGGCAAGCCAAGACGGGCGCATCGTTGGCCATCATTGGCAAGAGCCTGAACCACAAGAGCCAGCAGGCAACGGCAATCTATGCGCGACTCGACCTTGACCCGGTGCGGGCATCTGTCAACACGGCAACGGCGGCGATGATGGAAGCTGGCGGCATGAAAGAGGCGGCCGAAGTGGTGAATTTGTCGATCAGCCGGAACGTAGCGTAATGCTTATTTTTTGGGAGCACATGGTGCGACGCATCTTCGCCGTTGACGAGCACGCATGAGGATCATTCCGTGAGCCTCGCGACCCGCATCATTCCGTCGGAGCCTATTGACGTCGCCACTTGGACGGAGGATGAAGATTTTGCACGCTACCCGGAGGGCGCGCGCGCCAAGACGGCGTGTTTTCCACCCGCCGGGCCTCTGCCCAACTACATCAGGCCTGGGCGCCGGTATCTGTTCAAGCGATCGCGGAAGGCATTTCCCGAGCAGTTCTGGGCAGAGATCGCTGCCTATCACATCGGTGGCCTATTGGGAGTCGAGGTGCCACCGGCATACCCTGCTGTCAATAGTTCTTCGGGGCAATGTGCCGCACTAATTGAGTGGTTCTATGAGGATGGCAAGACACGGTTCGTGATGGGCGGGGACTTCATGCAGAAAATGCTCGAAGGCTTCAATCGCGAGAAGGGTAGTCAGCACAATTTCCATTCGATACGAGTCCTGTTCCGCACCATAGATAGGCACGGCTGGATGGAGTCAGATTGGCGAATGACGTGGGGGCAAACCCTGCTTTTCGATGCACTGTGCGGCAATACTGACAGGCACCAGGACAATTGGGGGGCGCTGTTCGATCTTACCGATGAAGGGCCGAAGGTCCGGCTTTCGCCCTGCTACGACAACGGCACCAGTCTGGGCCATGAGCTGTCGGAACATATTCAGGGAAAAAATTGGGACGATGCACGATGGTTACGGTATGTGACCCATGGAACGCATCACATGAAATGGACGTTGGAATCGGCGAACCGGGAAGGGCATCTATCGGGGGTGCAGAAGTTTGCCCATTTGTTTCCGCTCTTGCGCGATCTGATGATGTCTCGCCTATCGGCATTCGACATGGTCGCGTTGCGTGACACTCTCAATCGCCTTGCCGAGATCCCGATGACGGTTCCCTTGTCGCCGTGGCGGGCAAACTTGATATTTCGTCTTGTCGAGATTCGTCGAGACCTTTTGCTGAAGGTATTGCAATGAACCGCATCCAACACCTTGTTGAGCCACATCGCCTGTTCCTGGCCTGGCAACGGCCAGTGGCCGGCATGGAGCATCGTTCGCGTCGCATCGTGGGTGAGATTGAGCGGAGGGCGGACGGCGCCGTCTTCCGATACCTGGAGAATCTGTCGGACTACCAGGAGGCTCGGAGCGAGGGTTTTCAGGGGTTTCCGGCGTTCTCAATCGGCAAGGGCCAGGAATACACTTCGTCAGGCGTCCTCAAAGCTTTCATGCGTCGGTTACCGCCCAGGAAGCGGGAAGATTTTTCCGAGTACCTGGCACAGTTTCGATTGCCGATACCTTTCGATGGCTCCGACATGGCATTGTTGGCCTACACGGGGGCGAAGCTACCGGGAGACGGCTTCGAGATCATTCCGGACTTAGCCGATGCCCTCCCCCCCCTTGAGCTTGTAATGGAGGTTGCCGGCTTTCGCCATCAGGCGGTGTCAGCAAGTAGTTTGTCTGTTGGCGAGTCCGTCACATTGGTCGCCGAGCCAGACAACCCGGCTGATCCTGATGCTATCGCCGTGCGTCATCGTGCCGGCCGTATAGGCTACATCGCCAAGCCTTACTGCGCCACCGTGGCGAACTGGCTGCGCGCTTACACGGTAGAGGCCAGCATCGAGCGAATCAACGGCAAGCCTGAGCGGCCGCTGGTTTATCTCTTCGTCAAGATTGTCAGCAAGGCGAGGGAACAAAGTGAAATGCCCTATCTGCCGATACGGTGAAACCCGACCCGGCGCTGTGACTGTTTCATTTGAGCGCGACGGCATGACGATCGTTTTCCGCGAAGTGCCGACGCTGGTGTGCGAGAACTGCGGCGAACCCTTCCATGAAGAAATCGTGACCGCTGCCTTGCTGAAACAAGCCGAACATGCGGCGGCAGGTGTGGAAATCGACGTGCGACGCTTTGCGGTGGCGGCATGACCTGAAAAGACCTGATTTTTGCTGCGCCTAGCCCGAGGCTGATCCCCGAGGGCAAAAACCTGGTTCCCTTGCCTGGCTGGCGCGGCATCCTGAACTAAGGGCGAAGCGTGAAAGGGGCGCTGAAATGATAGACCCGGAGCAGGAACGGGAAGATTTCATTTCGATCCGTGACTTGGTCGGAATCATCGCAAGCAGCACGGGGAAACCGGAGCAGAGGGCGGCGGCAATGCTAGCTGCTTCGCTCGCGAAAGATCCGGCGTGGTCGCGTCTAGCATTCCACGAATGGAGTCAATCCTATGGGTGCGTAGCACTTGAAGAGAATGGAAGGCGCGAGAACGCAGCCCGTCAACGCCTCAATACATGGGCGGAATACGGGAAAGACAAACCAGGATTCGAGGATTTCGACGATGAAATACCCTTCTGATATGCTCGACTGCGTTGGCTTCCTTCGCTCTGAGGTATGGCCATTGCTGGAGAAGGGAGGAATACAGGTACCCGCTGTCCTGCCGGCACGGGAGCCGGCTTGCCCTGATTGGCCAGATTGGAAGCAAGTTATGTCCTTGCTTCCGACGTTAACCAATAGTGAGGCAGCATCAGCATTCGCCGGTGTTGACCTAGAAGCGAGTGGCTATCGATCAGATGACGAGTATGTTGAGGTCTCGCGGTGGAAATCAGTACTCCAGCGGGCGATCGTGGCTGACGAGCTTACTGCCGAAGCCACTGATTTTGACAATAATGGAATGCCTACAGAGTGGTGCATTGTGCCTGCTGATATGGTTTCATGGTGTCACGCGAACGGGCTTGCTTACCCTCTGCCGTCTCGCGTGTCTTTGCCGACGACTGATGCGGGACTCCGAGAGGCACTGGCAAGCTGCGACCGAGAACGCGCGCAGTGGAAATCGAAAGCAGAGTCCATGTCAGTAATAGGCGGCCAGTGCGAGAGCTTGCAGATTGAGATCGAAAGGCTACGCGGAGATCTGCGCACAAAGACCGATGAGCAGGAAACCTTGACTGTCGAACTGAACCAGATGAAATCAGACGCGTTGACCGGAAAGTCGAGGACCACGGCGTTGAAGATAATCGGCGGTCTCGCGATGCAGGGCTACGGACTGAACATTCACGCCACGCGGCTGGAGCGTATCAGCGATTTAGTCAGAGACCTGCAGACCGCGGGAGCGGCTGTAACGGAAAAAACCCTGCGAGGACTCTTGAAAGATGCGGCGAACGTCATTGAGCCGAAAAATCAAAAACCTTGAAACGAGCCTGAAACCCTGAAGAATCATTGGAACATTCGGTAAATACCGAACCTGTAATCGGTATTTACCACTTTCCCTATTTTCCTTTCCCCAGACTTCGCTTCTTGAACTGCGCTTTGCAGTTCTCAATTGGAGCGAATGATGACTACCAAGAATCTCTGTAACCTCATCGCAGCAGGCGCGGACCTGCTCGACGAGAAAGAAGCGGCGCGGTTTCTCGACAATTCCCCCGGCACCCTTTCTGTGTGGCGCTGCACCGGGCGCTACAACCTTCCCTTTATCAAGATCGGGCGCAACGTGCGGTATCGGCGCGCGGATCTTATTGCCTGGCTGGAAAAGCGCACCCGCGAAACCGGCGCAACGGCGTAGGTGGCGGCGATGAGCACAAAAGGAAAGGGCCGCAACGGTGGCAACCGCGCGACCCCAAATACAAAAGCATTCTCTGCCCGCAATTCTACCGCAACCCCTAACCCGCTGAAAATCTGGTTGAAGCCTTCGCGCAATCGGAAACCGAAGCGCGGCTGGCAAAGGGGGGCGAAGCGATGAGCGCCGTCGACAAGATCCTCCCTCATCTCGACAAGGTTCGGCGGACCGGCGCCGGCACGTGGTCAGCACGATGTTCTGCTCACGACGACCGCGGCCCAAGTCTCGCTGTCCGGGAACTTGATGATGGGCGCGTCCTGCTTCATTGCTTTGCCGGATGCGATGTGCACGACGTTCTGGCTGCCGTCGATCTGGATATTTCCGACCTATACCCGCCGCGCGCCATCGATCACATGGTGCAGCCGCTACGTCGACCGTTCCCAGCGGCAGACTGTCTTCGCGCAGTCGGTTTCGATGCGTTGGTTGTCGCGGCGGCAGCAGTGGCTGTGGCGGACGGGAAGCCGGTCACCGAGACAGACCGCGATCGTCTGATCCTGGCCGCCTCGCGAATTCATGCGGCGATCACTGCGGCGGGGGTGCGCCATGGATAGGGGCGTCGAACGCGGTCAATCGTTTCTCGATGAAGAGGCCAGAAGGATGCTTGCGGACCACGTAGGCAGCACCACAGGCCGGGCAAGGGCAGAGTGGCCGGACGGCGAAAGCTCGACAGCGGACGATTCTGCAAGCCCTGCATGGCCTGAACCTCAACCGTTGCCAAAACTTCCGAAGGTGCCAGACTTCCCGCTGGAGTTACTGCCAGATGATCTGGTGGATTACGTTCGAGACGCATCGGAACGAGCACGATTTCGGCCGGACTTCGCTGCGGTGGCGAGCATGGCCGCTCTTGGCAGCGTCATCGGAAGGAAGATCGGTATTCGCCTGAAGCGGTGCGACGACTGGACAGAGTACGCTAATGTCTGGGCTGCAATGATTGGTCCGCCGTCTGCGCTAAAGTCGCCTGCGGAACGCGCAGCCATGCGACCGTTCAAGAAGTTGCAAGTCGCGGCTGACGATCTGCACCGGCAACAACGGGCCGAATACGACCTGAAGGCGGAAGCGTTCAAGTTGCGCAAGGATGCTAAGCGGAAGAAAGTCGTCGAAGCGCTGGCGATGGACTATGGCGCCGCAGTCGATCTGGGTGATGAGGAACTCCCTGCAGCGCCCGTTGCGCGGACCTACTGGACAAGCGAGCCGACGGCCGAAAAGCTTGGCGTGATGCTGGTCGAGAATCCGCATGGACTACTGGTTGAGCGCGACGAGCTATCGTCGCTGCTGGTCAAGTTGGAAGACGATCGTAACGCGACGTTGCGGGGCCTGTATCTTTCGGGGTGGTCTGGCAACGAGGGATACCGATTCGACTCCATCAGCAGGGGCACTACGGCGCTGCCAAAGTTCGCGCTTTCCGTGGTCGGCGGAATGCAGCCTGGGCCGCTATCGCGCTACGTGCGCAGCGCATATTCAGGCGAACGGGCGGACGGCCTGCTGCAACGATTCCAACTGATCGTCTGGCCGGATTCTGAACCGTTTGTCCTTGTCGATAGATTCCCGAATTGCGACGCACGAACCGCGGTGGACACACTGTTTGACCGGGCAGATAGCTTTGACCCGATCGCCATGGGCCAGACAGACGGCTTCGGCAACGACCCGCCATTTGTTCGTCTCTCTGACAAGGCACAAGGGCATTTCAATGAGTGGTACATCGCCTTCATGCAGAATCGCCGATCGGTCGAGGCATCGGCCGACGAAAGCGGCCCAGTATCGGCTCACTTCGGGAAATACCCAGGGCTTGTCGGTAAGCTGACGCTGATCATACACGTTGCGGATGACCCTGATGGTACGGAGGTATCCGAGCGAACCATTCTCAAGGCGTTGGCGTGGCTCGACTACCTAACGCCTCACGCGCAGCGCGTCTATCACTCGGCGCAGCACCCGGAAACGGGAGCTGCCGACCTGCTGCTTGCACGGATGCGGCGCGGCGAATTGCCCGACACCTTCAAGTCTTGGGAAATCTCGCGCAAGGGATGGCATGGGCTGGCCGACCGCGAGGCGGTCAAGAAAGCGTGCCGTCTGCTGTTCGAGTTTGGTTGGCTGATTGAAATACAGGAAGGTGGCGTGTCGAACGGCGGCAGGCCTGGTGATCCGGTCTACGCCGCGTCTCCGGCAGTGAAGAGATGACTGACTACCTCGCACTTCTCCGGCAGAAAAAGCCATCGGACGCAACTGCACAATCTGCAAAAAGTGCTTTACGCAGTTTATGCAGTTCGCCCATAGCTCTCAATAGCTCCATTTCTTCAGAGATCACCTCGTGGCGCTGGCTGTTCCACTTCGCCGACCGCAACCCGCTGGAGGTCACATTCTCGTCAGTGGCGACCCATACCGAGGTGCTCGACACGTACCCGAGTGCTCTGGCGGCGGAACCGATCGAGCCGGGCCGGCGGCAACCCGACACACTGCTGGCCGGTAACCAGGAAGCGGTAGTTCTGGACTGGTTGGCGCAGATCGGAGAAACCGATCAGGAGGCCATTGCCGAAGTGCTGACCCAGTGTGAGCACGCTGCGCATGCGCGGGCGTACTACCTGGGTCGGGCCGGTGCAGATCCGCAAATCTACGACGACCAGCGATGCTGTTCGCAGTGCGGCAACCTGCGGTCCGGCGTCTGCGTCGCCGCTCGACCTGGCGGGCTGGTGTCGGCAATCGTCGGCTACCGGCCGGCATCCCCTGGCGTGCTTCAGCGGTGCGCGGGCTACTCACCGTATGTCAGTGACACCGATCAACGTCCGGGGCACGAACGTTGGACGGGACTGATCCAGAAAGGAGTCGAATGATGGTTCGTAAGCAGAAGACACAGGAAGCCGAGAAGTTCCCAAGGAAGACAATCCCTTGCGAGTCGGGGCCTTCCGCCGAGGAGCAAGGGCGGGCGTACGCAAAGCTGCTATCCTCCCCCGATGTATGCGCGTACCGCGTCATTCTCGCCAACCACCCAAAGGATCTGGCGAAAGAAATTGATGCCCCGACATTTCTGGCGATCTTGCGCGAGCAAGCGGCGACGGTGCAAGGCGGCGACATGTCCCATCCCGAGGCGATGTTGATCAATCAGGCCGCGGCGCTGCAAGCCCTTTTCGTGCGGCTCGCCGAGCGGGCGGTGGAGCAAAGTCACATGCCGAACCTTGAAGGCTTCATGCGGCTGGCGCTTCGGGCGCAGTCTCAATGCCGGGCAACGCTGGAAACACTGGCCGCGATCAAGAATCCGCCGATTGTCTATGCCCGGCAAGCGAACGTGACGACTGGGCCGCAGCAGGTCAACAATAGCGTCGCCGTACCTTCGCGCCCGCGGGAAATCGACGCTGAGCAAACCCAACTATCAGGGGGAACCCATGAGCTACTACCGGACGCCCGAACATCGGGCATTGCGAGCCGAGTTGATCCGGCGCTGGAAACCTTGGGAGAAGTCGACCGGGCCGAAGTCTCCCGAGGGTAAGGCGCGATCGGCGATGCGCGGATTCAAGGGGGGGTGGCGTGATCAGTTGCGGCAACTTGCACGGGCGTTGCGGGAGCAGGCCGAAACGTTGAAGCGCATCGGCTAGACGGTCGGTGGGCTGCCCACACCACCGATTCAGAGCGCTGTACGGACTCAATCCGCCGCTCTCCCCTGGCTCGTCCAACAAACGGATCAGATCGTGACTTCGCACGATCAATCCTTATTCGTTAGGCCTCTGTGCAAGCGCTGAACCTTCAGCTGAACTCAATCTCAAAGTTGCGATCGACGGCGAAGTCATGCAGTACACGGACGGCAGAAGTTCCTTGCGTGGGCAGGCTGAGGCCGGCAACGAGTTCAAGCCTACGGCATGCGTCCGTTGCTGCACGGATCGCTTGACCATCTAGAAGCACCGTGGTTCTCACTCCACGTGTCCTCAGTTCAACTCTTGTCCTACCCACCTGACCTCGTACAGTTAGGCGAAAGTCATCTCTGCGTGTTGGCGCGTAGCGAGCTTGGACGCTACCTGCATGAGCAGTGGCTGCGGCGAACCCCGCCCCGGTAAGGCTGTATTCGCCTTGCCCCTTCTCGGCATTCCGGAAGAGCCCCTTCTTGTCCACGGCGGTTTCAAGGGCACGCTGGAAATCGCTGTCGTGGTTTCGCGAACCCAGATCACGATTGGCGACAAAGAACAGTTGTTGGCGATAGACGACTGTTCCCTCGTTCGGGCTCATGCCGCAGAGCAGCGCAGCATGAAGAAGGTATTGCTCAATGGAGGAGGGCATAGGACGCCGGTTTCAGATGCCTAATCGGGATAGGAGAAAGCCTCGCGGCCTTCCCCTCCCACACCACCGGACGAAGGGGTCACGTATCCGGCGGTTCGATGAATTGAATTCCTACCGCGGCGCACGGCTCGGTAGGCCCATTTGGTCGAAGAAGCACAAGGGTAGCGCGATCGGCGGGGCCGGTGTCTGCGACACCCGCCACGGACCATCCCTCGCCGGCAGCCCCCTCTACGCCTCGCAGCCAACTACCGGCACCTCTTGACCGCCATTGACACCCGCTCGACCCCATTGTTTCCAGAGATAGCAGCGTAACTTGCGTCGTACCCACTTGTCGAGGTTGCGCAGAGGGCAAAGCACCTTATTCGCTAAGGACGCAAGCAAAAATAACTTGAACAATACGAGTTATTTGTCATTGTCCCGAGGTATCAGCCGGTAGTTCCATTCGCCATGAAACGCGTCGCGCTCGATGGCGAGCGAAGCCAGCTCTTCGTCGGACACCTTGATTCCCGACGTATAAGCGTTCTCATCGATCGCCGCCTGGATTCGCAAGCCGGTCTCGGTGGTCGTGTTGCCGATCAGGTTCACCACCACCTGTCGACTGACTAGCGGTCGTCCGCGCCAATTCGCGGTGATGTGGCAGAACATGCGATGCTCGATCTTGTTCCATTTGCTGGTTCCCGGCGGGAGATGACAAACCTGAACCGTCAGGCGCAGTTCATCCGCCAGTTTCTGCAACTCCCTTCGCCATAGACGCACGCGATAACCGTTGCTGCCACCGCCATCCGCGGTGATCAGCAGACGGCGAACATTCGGGTAGGTCACCTGTCCCATTTCGCGCCACCAGCGCCGGATGCTCTCGACGGCGAATTCGGCGGTATCGTGGTCGATACCGACACTGACCCAGCCCGTATTGGTGGTCAAGTCATAAACCCCGTAGGGTGCGACCTTGCCGAGTTCACGGTCAATGAAGTCATGAACCCGGACTTCTTCTGGCTTGCCCTTGGGTTGCCACTCTTTGCCGCCATTTTTGAAGTCGCCGATTAACTCTTTCTTCTTGGTGTCCACCGAAATGACCGGATCACCTGCCGCCTGATACTCCGCAACGGTGCGGGCAATGTGGCTGAACTGGGCATCGCGGTCTTCATGCTGCCCACCCTCTCGGGTCTTTCGCGTTGATTGCAGACTGAAGCCTGCCAGACTCAACAAATCACACAGGCTTCGCTGGCTGACCGTGTGCCCCTGCCGCCTCAGTTCTTCAGCCAACCGATAGGTGCTCTTGCAGGTCCAGCGCAGCGGCGACATCGGATCACCACGCGTTGTCGGCTCCACCAAGGCGTCGACATCGCTCAGCAAGCTGGCATCCTTGTCAATCAGCTTCTTTCGCCCACCTCCTGCCGCTCGCGCCCGGAGTTGCACGCCTTGCTCCCCGGCCGACACCGGTGCATTCAGTTCACTCAAACCGGCATGAATCGTCGTGCGCGACAGGCCAGTCGCCTTGGCGACCAAGGTGACGCCACCACGCCCCAGGCTTCGTGCCTCCGTCGCCGCCCAAAGGCGAAGCGTGGACTCATCCAGCCTTCCACACAGCGCTTGATACTTGGCTTCTATGGCTAGCTCTTGCTCCATGCAGAAACCATAAGACAATTACCACAAATGTTCAAGTTATTTTTGCTTACGTCCTAAGCGCAGACCGAGACCATAGGCTCCAAACGACCGTCCTCGTACTCCATCACTACGGTCGTCACGCAGAGCGGGGAGTTCGACAGCTCTAGACGAAAACTGGAGTAATCGCCGTGCAGATTTCGCAGTTGCTCGGGCAGACCCTTCGCCAGAGAATCCATGAGCGGCCCGAACAGCGCTTCCTGCGCGTTCGGGTCACCCACGAGCGAGGCATGCGCAACGCCCAGCATTTTCTGACCATCCGCGTTGTGAACAGTGAAGTTCCGGGAAATCGTTTGCCACGGCGCAGACAGAAAGTCAGTGGCCGACAAGTGTCTTAGCAACGTGAGTTTTTTGGCGTCGTCGCCATCCATCACGTAGGTCTTACCCGCAATGCGCATGACGTAGCCTTCCTCGTCCGCATACGCCCACAGGTTGAGTACGACTTCAGGATCCCGGAGCACCCGGGCCTGTGTCTTGGCTTGCCTCATGTGAAAGCTCCATATTGATCATGTTGACCGTGCAGTCGACCAACTGTTCTCCGATGGTATCTGGCACACGGCAGCCGCCCAACCAGTGCCAAGGAACCCGGACCGACAGATGCTGGACAGGAAGTTGTCGCGCGCCGCTATGCATCAGGCTCGGCCCCTTTTCAGTTCCACGACGTCCGAGTCGAGCCCCTGCCGATGCACTCGGAACTGCGAGGCGCCACGAACATGACTGGCGTTCACGTCGACCTCGAAGGGGAACAGTGCTGAATGTCCGATCAGCTGGTCAAACGGGATTGATGCCTCCTCGGCGTCGACGAGCAGAGCCTCGATGAGCACCGTGCCCACAGCCGGCCCGACCGTTCTGCGATGGAGCGCGCCTTCGTACATCCCTCGCGTTGCGGTGTCCCGAAGTACTCCCCACTGAATCATGGAGCGAACGATGCGCTGTCCAGCGCGCTCGAGGGTCGAGCGCTCACCCCAGGTACTGACGAGGCGGCGCGTCAGGTGCGCGAGCGTGAAGCTGCCCTGCAGCGTCAGAAGACGGCCGATGGCGGCCGCGACATCCGTGAAGACCGGATACGTGCCCATCATCATCGCCCAGTGCAGGGCGAGCCTCTCGTCCGCCGAGCACCCGGCGAGCTGTACGGTGGCGTGCTGCCGAAGGGCCTCGGCGCCTTCATGGACCTCGCCCCAGATGTGATTCAATACGGTTACCGTCTTACCCCGGGCGCTGTTGCACCTATCGCCACTTAGCACACCCTCGAGTAAGTTCCGAAGGTATGCTCGCATCTCGTCGGGCGTGGCATCCGCCGCCGCCTGACCAGCCGCCGAGTCGAGCCACGCGAGATCGATACGCCGGTCGAACCCGATGCTGGAGCGCCGGTTCATGACCGCCCCGCGATGCGGACGAAGGGCACCATCACCTCCTCGAGCGCGATGCCGCCATGGCTCACGGCTTCCTTGCCCTCTGGCATGAAGCAGGCGCCGTACGGTGCGATCAGCGGGAAGTAGTCCTGGGGGAGTCCGATCTGCGGCCACTTGATCGCGTTCGGGTACAGGGGCGCGGTGTTGTCGCGGAAGCCCTTGTTGCGGAAGATGTGGGCGCGCTCGCCACGCTGCTGGGCGGTCACTCCGACGTCGGGCTTGCCGAAGCCTCGCCCGAAGACGTTGCCGTGATCCGCGGTGATGAACACGGCGAAGCCTCGCTGAACCAGCGCGTCCACCAGCCCCGCGAGCTGCTTGGTGCGCGACCAGACCTCGACCAGACCGTGCAGCCCGGGCGTGCCGAGACCGACCTGGTGCATGCTCTGGTCGATGAGCCCGATGACCGCCCCGATCACGCGCACGGCACCGTCATCCGCAGCGCCAAGCATGTCCGCCGCCAGCGGCTCGAACGACTCGTTCTTCCCTTGCGGCTTCAGGTACCGGATCGCGCGTTCCGGCAGCCCATGGTCCTGCCAGAAGTTCGACCAGTGTTGCGGCTCACGGTGGGTGCCTTCGATGCTCTTCGCGAACTCGAGCGGGACGCGGCCCGAGAAGATGGCCTGTCGCCCGATCTGCGTGAGCGTCGGGATCCAGCTGAAGATCGCGTGCTCATCGAAATGGAAGCCTTCGAGTGAGTCTCTGACGATACGCCACTGGTCGATGGCCATTCCGTCGATCACGAGCAGCGCGACACGCTCAGTGCCTGGCTGGCCGAGGTGATGAGCGAGATAGTGGGGCACGTGGTGTCCGAGCACCGGGTGCGGCAGATAGGGGAGCGTCGCCATCGGGCCGAAGCACCGCAGAAGCCAGTTCGAGAAGGCCGCCTGAACACGTTCCACGAACCCGATGGCAGCGGTTTCGCTCGTCCTGTCGCGGTCCGGCTGGGTCTGCCATCGCAGGCGCACCCACGTGCCCCAGCGGAGGCTGTAGTCCTGCCACTCCTGGTAGGTCGCATCGTCCGAGCTCGGGATTGTGGCGCCGAGCTCGTCGAGCAGGTGGAAGAACCGGCCCTCGGAGCTCGACGCGGGAGAGCCGGCGATGCCGACGCCGAACCAGCGGTCGTCGTCGATCGGGCGCACGGCCGCCGTCGGCTCGAGCAGCCCCTCGACGAAGAGGTTGTCCATGTAGACGCGGACATCGTCGTGGTCGAATGGCAGGTCCGTCGGGCCGGAGATGCTCGGCTCCGCCGGCTCACGCCCAGGCACAGCCTCCAGGCCTTTGGAGACGAGGAAGCCCGGCCAGCGCTCGCCGAGAAATTTCAGGAACGCCTCGCGATTCGGCACGATACGTTCCAGTGGCCACGACCGCCACTTCGGCCTCTGTGTGAGCACCTCGATGAAGCGTGCGTCCAGGCTCTCGGGAAAGACCTGCGACCGGTAGTGACGGCGAAGCAGAACACGGAGCAGGTCCGCCGGCTGCTTGATCAGTTCGGGCGCGATCTCGAAGACATGCCGCAGAACGAAGTCGCGGGTGGCGTTGGTCCCGAGGTTTCCCGCGCCCGCGTGCTCGTGCGCCTGTGCGAGCGCGTCGAAGTGTTGTGGATCCAGCTCCGCTACGACGTTCGGGGCCAGCGACGGGAAGAGGTGGACGAGGCTGAACGACAGGACACGTCCGCTCTCGCGCGCCTCCTCGAGCAGGTCGTGGGGAATGTGCTTCAGGTCGCCGTGGTCGGTGCGGATGACGACGACCAGGTGCGTGGCTTCGCCCCAATCCCAGTGCTGACGGAAACGGCTCTCATAGGCGTAACGGAAGGCCACCGGATCGCCGAAGGTCATGAGCTCGAAGCCCCGCGCGGCGAGGCGCTCGACTACCCCGGGCTCGGTGAGCAGCTCATCGGGGTCGCTCACCACGGTGAGCCGTCCCGCCTTGGCGCTGGCCTCGCTGAAGTGCTGCAGGATTGGACCGCGCCAGCCGTCGCGCCGCTGCGTCATGGCGCACCCCCGGTCCGTGTCACCGCGACGAGCAGCATCGGGCTCAGCTCGGGAAGGCCGTGTTCTCGTGCCTCGATTTCGCGCCGCCAGGCCGCCTCTTCGTCCGCGAGCTGTGCCAGCCGGAAGTCGCGAACCTGCGGCAGGCCGAGCCGTTCGATCATGCGGCGTCGAGCGGAGAAGGCGACGTTCATCTTCCGCGACTCCATCGACAGGCGCTCGCGGTGCCGCTGCAAAAGCTCGTGGTACGTAGCCTTCCCCTGCTGCTCCGCTGCCCCTCGGGACTGCTCGAACGCCCGCTCCGCGGACCCGTCCGTGGTAGCGGCCGCTGGCAGCACCTCGAGCCCGTCGGCCAGTTCGACCGGGCGATCCCACACCACGCGCGCCGTTGGCCCGAGCGTCTGCCCCTCGGACGTAACGAAGATCGGCAGCACGCGCTGCTCCCGGCCGTCGAAGGTCGACATGCCTACTCGCCACAAGGACCAGAAGCCACCGACCTTGTCCGACACGCCAGGAATGACGACGTGCGCGACTGGCATGCCGGGCGCGTAGGGCGGGATCCGTGTCGTCAGACCACGGATGCGTGGGTCTTCGATCGTGAGCAGCGCCTTGCCGGGATCGTCGGCCGCGGAACGGCTGAACGACGCGGCGGCTGTCGTTCCGCCACCAGGCCACGTGAGGTCGTAGACGCCGGGCGCCTTGCTCTGGACCGAGGATCCACGAGCGGCCTGCGTGCGCAGCCACGCGACGGTCATACGTTCGGTCCAGAAGGGCATCTGGTGCCCGGCGACCTTCTTGGCGGCCGACGGATCCAGCTCCTCGGTGGCTGCCAATACCGCCGAGCCCTCGCGAGCCGAGCGCGCTCGCGCTCGGATGGACTCGGCCAGCGCCTCGGCCCGGGCCTCGGCCTCTTCGGGCGAGAGCACGGCACCGACGTAGAGCTGCTCGAAGTCGACGCCGCCCTCTTCGGAGTCGAGCACATCCGAGAGCTTGTCGACGCCGAACTCTTCGAGGATGCGCTGGAGCTTCTCCTCCAGGACCTCACGCACCCTCAGCTCGACGGTGTCCTCAAGCGCGAAGTTGAGCGCACGCACGACGTGCTTCTGGCCGATGCGGTCGACCCGGCCAATGCGCTGTTCGATCTTCATCGGGTTCCACGGCAGGTCGTAGTTCACGATGACGTGGCAGAACTGGAGGTTGAGCCCCTCGCCGCCGGCGTCCGTGGAGATAAGCACCTGGGCGTCCCCGGCGAACGCCCGCTGAACCGACTGGCGCGCCTCGATGTCCATCGAGCCGTTGAGGCACGCCACCGTGTAGCCGCGCTGCTGCAGGAACTCGGCGAGCATCGTCTGGGTCGGAACGAACTCCGTGAAGACCAGCACCTTGAGCGCCGGGTCGTTCTCCTCACGCTGCAGGTTCTGAATCCAGGCGAGCAACGCCTCGGCCTTGCTGTCGGGCGCGCGGGCCTCACAGCGTCGCGCAGCCGAAAGCAGGAGCTCGACCTCGGCTCGCTCGTTCTTGAGCCCCTTGAGCCGGCTCTGGAGGAGCGACTCCATCTGGTCCTGCCCGTCGAGCTCGACCCACTCCGCGCCCACATCTTCGCCGAAGAGCGAGAGCTGACCGGAAGGCAGCTCCAGCACATCGAGGCGCCGCTCGAGAGCCGTCCGGATGGCGGCCGTGCTCGACGTCACGAGCCGCTGCATGAGGATCATCAGGAACCCGATGGCGGTTCGCTTCTCCCGGAGCGCCTGGTTGTACCCCTCACGCACGTACTCGGTGACGGCCTCGTAGAGCGCGCGCTGCTCCTGCCGCGAGGCGTCCCACTCGACGGAGACGATCTGGGTGTAGCGGGGCCGGAAAAGCGGCTTGCCATCGGCGTCGATGGCGCGCCGCTTCTCGGTCCGGATGACGTAGGGCGCGACGTTGTCGCGCGTGACGGACTCGTCGTCCGGCAACGCGTCGGCGTCCAGGAACGCGACCAGGCGCCGGAAGGCGTCGGTCTTGCCCTGGTGCGGCGTGGCCGAGAGCAGCAGGAGGTACGGCGACGCCTGGGCCAGCGCCTCGCCGAGTCGGTAGCGGGCCACCTGTTCGGAGCTGCCACCGAGCCGGTGAGCCTCGTCGATGATCACCAGATCCCAGCCGGCGGAGACCAGGTCCTCAAAGCGCTCGCGGTTGTAGCGAGCCACCTGCTCGCGCGACCAGCCCCGCCGCGTGTCCATCGGCTTGATCGAGTCGAGCGGGCACACGACCTGATCGTGAAGGCGCCAGAGGTTCTCCTTCTCGTCGACGCCGGTGAGCTGCCGCCACGCGGGGAAGTTTCCGGGTTGCACGAGGCGGAAGTCCTCGCTGAAGTGGGTCTTCATCTCGCTGACCCACTGGCTCGTGAGCCCCGCGGGCGCGACGACGAGGATGCGCTTGGCGAGACCTCGGACCTTCAACTCTCGGAGGATGAGTCCCGCCTCGATGGTCTTGCCGAGGCCGACCTCGTCGGCCAGCAGGTACCGCAGGCGGTCAGCGGACATCGCCCGCTGGAGCGCAAAGAGCTGGTGGGGCAGAGGGATGACCGAGCCTTCGAGCGGCGCGATCAGCGCATCGCGCTCCATGGCGTCGAGGATCCGGGCCGCCGAGGCGACGTAACAGAGCTGGTCGAGCGATGGCGCGACGGCACCGGCGAGCGGCTGCAGGCGGCTTCGGTGCAAGCGCACGACCGCGTCGCGCCGGGCGAGCCAGACCTGCGCGGTCTCCTCCCCCCACACGACGTCCAGCGCGATGACCCGGCAGGGCTCATCGTGGTCGAGGCTGTAGCACCAGTCACCCGCAGACATGCGCCTCGCTCAACCTCACTCGTCCCCGAGGAGCGTGAGCGCGTTGTCGTAGTACATGAGGAGCTTCTCGTCCTCTTGGAGCACGGCGTCCGGGAGCTTCTCCGCGACCTTGACGATCGTGCCGTAGTCACGCTCCTGCCAGCAGGCCTTAAAGCCCGCGCGCACCGCCTCGGTACGGAAGACCTTGAGCTTTCGCTGCGTGCTGGTCTTGTACTCCTGGAACTCGCGGAGCAACGCCTTCTCGCGAATGGCCTCGCGCTCCGCCTGCTTGCTCGGGTCCGGCACGTACCAGCGGTCACGGGCCTTCTCGACGAGGCGCGGGTCCTCCTTTTCAAGGTTGCGGAGGTCCTTATAGTTCGTCGAAAGGTATCGGTGGATCTGGCTCGGTACAGGGGCCCGGCCGTCGTAGTGGAGGAAGCTCTGCTCGAGGATGGTCTTCAGCTCGACTGTCTCCTCGTGCTTCGCCCACGCCTGGACTTCGCGCATGTACTGGGGCGTGAGGTCCTGGAAGCTCTGGGGCTTGTCCTGCAGCTGCTGCCGAACCCACTGGATGGCGCTCGCCTCGTCGTTAACGAAGAGACTGAGTTGGCGCAGCTCGCTGATGCTCGTCCGCTTGCGGTCGTATTCCGCCACCTGGTCTGGAAGGAAGTACATTCCGTCCCGCTCCGGGAATCGCTGCGACAGGCCTTGGAGGAACTCGGGGCCGGAGAGCGGCACGCTCAGCCTGCGCTGCACATGGAACGCGGTCATCCGGTCGAGCAGCATCTGCGCCGTGCGCTGTGCGACGACTTTTCCTTCGCTCGCGCGCCCAACGAAGACCGGGACGTTGCCGAGGTGCTCCTTGACGAAGGCCCATGCTCCTTCAGCCGTGGCGTGACCCAGCTCGAACCGGTGGGTCAGGGCCTCGGTGGGCTTGTAGGCCGAGATGACGAGGTCTTGCTTCACGGCCGAGCTGGTCACCTGGCGATAAGAGCCCTGCTTCTTATCGAGGGTGCGCACGTCGGCGACAACGAATCCTGCCGTGCCCATTGCCTCCTGGATTGCGCGCCAGATCCCGTTGCTCGAGTTGCTGAAGACCACCGTCATCCAGCGGCCGGGCTTGAGCACGCGGTGGTACTCCTCGAAGCAGCGGCGCATCAGCTCCTGGTACTCGTGGACACCCTTTTTCTTGGCCTGATCGACGATGGCCTCGTTGGCGGTGGCGGTCATCACCCCGTGCCACGCCTCGACGAGGAAGTTCAGATCCGCGTAGTAGATGTTCTCGCCGAACGGAGGGTCGGTGAAGACATAGTCGACACACTTGTCAGGGATCGGAACGTAGGCGCAGTCGCCGGTTTGGATGATTGCTTGTCCGTCGACCGCGGGAGTCGGCGTAAACGATGTTGCAAGGCGGCTCAACTTGGTAGAGCGCTTCGTCGCTTCGTGGAGGATGTACCACGGACTGCACTCCCCAATGACGGAGGAGATGTAGTAGATCCCAGACATGTAGTTGTTGACCTGAGACCCACCCGTCCGGCCGAACTGCTTGTCCTTATAGCGGTTGAGGAGAGAAATCCCCCAGATTGCTTGCTCCATGAACCAGAGCAGCATGCGTCGGAGGCTCCGATCTGGCACCGCATTTGTCTTCCGCCAGAGTGCTGCGACAGCGTGGGCAGCGCGAGGAATGAAGAAGTGATGCACGTGGGTGACGCCAACCAAATCCATCCGGGCACGCTCGTGCGTCATGTGCATGTACGGAAGCGCAGAAGTCGGAACGTCCGGCGGCAATGCCAGCTCTTCGATCCTTCCAAGCAGATCAATGTCCGCCTGCGAAGGAGCGCGCTGATGTGTTGTCGCTCCCACGTTGTAGTTGAGGAGCACGGGCGTACGTTTCGGGACCTTTACTGTGACGCCGATCGCTTGGTCGTAACGAGTAACGTAGAGCCTATCGAGACGCTTCTTCGTGAGTTCTATCCCACAGTGTGGGCAAGGAAACTCACTGCTTGTATCGCCGGACGCTTGATCGAAGGCCTCCTCAACGAAGTTAACCTCCCTGGCACACTGCGGACACGAGAAGATTTCGCTCCAGACCGTGTAGTTGAGGCGCCCCTTCGTCTTGCCGTCCGTATGCAAACACTCGTACATCCATCCGAGCTCTTCGCTGACTTCGAGCAGGATGCGCTCTGCCTCCTGCTCGAAGCGCTCCGCATCGAAATGAAGGTTATAGCCCGCAGCAATGAACGACGCGGCAGGCCCCAGGTCGTTCAGGACGACCCTTCGCGCGCCCCATTCGGCCTTGGCGTGCCCGGCAGCCTTCCACTCCGCCTCGACCTGCTGGCGGTAGCTGGCCGAAGCGGTCCCGCAACATTGCGCGGCGAGACCGGTCATCCCAGAGCCGCAGAAGCCATCGAGCACGAGTTCACCGGGACGGGTGTAGTGCAGGATCGATGGCACGATGGCGAGGTGCGGAACCTTGGTGTGGTACCCGTGCGCCTTGTAGAGCTGGTCGGTCTTGCCCACGCTCACGTCGACAGCGAAGGGCTCACGTTCGTACTCCTCGCTGGGGTCGTACACCTTGCCGTAGACCCGAACGAAGTCCGCGAGGAACGGGTTCGGGCACGCCGTGTAGTACGGCGGGTCCGACATACGCAGGATGGACTCGTCGCTCCCTGCCGGGAATCCCGGCGTGTTCCGGAACTCCGGGTTCTGGAGCTTTTCGCTGAGCAGATTGAGGAAGTGCGCGCGGCGCGCATCGTCGCTCTCGAAGGTCTTACCGAGGCACTCGACGGGCCCGTCGTCGGTGTGAGGCTTCGCGAAGCCAAGATTCTGCTGATTGCTCATCCCAGCTTCTCCCTGAGGTGCTGCGCGAGGCGGTAGTTTGCGTCGTCTTGCTCGACGACGCGCTGAAACACGAGGAGGTCGAGTGATTCGACGACATCTTCCGCGCTCAATGCCGTGGCTGACTCGATAACCGGGATGGTGGCGCTGGCGACGCTCGCGACAGCGTTCAGTACAGCTGCTTGTCCTTGCGTGAGGTGGACTCCCACGAGCGTCTGCCAATAGGTATCGATGTCGACCGCGCCTTCCGACCAGTCGAGGGTCAGCGCGAATGTGTTGGCGTCCTTGTCGCTCTCGAACGTAGGTGCCCGTCGGCGCGCCTGTTGGCAGGCGCGGTGAACTGCCCGGATGCCGGAACCCGAGATCTCCGCGAAGCCGATGAGGCGCAGCGCCCTAGCGATAAGGGGATTGCGCGACTGGCTCTTGCCGCCGTCGAGCAGCTTGTCGGTCGGCACCAACGAGTAACCCGTGTTGAATACAGTCACTCGGTCTGGATAGAGCTCGATCTGCGCCGCAGCGGTCGAGTCCCGATAGTCCTGGTGGATGGTCTGGTTGACGAAGATCTCACGAAGCGTGAGGTAGTCGATCGTCCCCTCGGTCCTGCTAAGGTCTTCGGGATCGGCATCCTTCATGCCGGTGTGCTCGGCGAAGAACCGGACGGCCCGCTTGAGTGCTTCGACGAGGTTTGCCGACTCAACGGTGTCTCTCTTGTCTTTGACGGGCCGCATCGACTGGGGGTCGATGACCCGAAGGTCCAGTACATCTCGCTGTAGCCGGGAGCGAATCTCCGCAGGACGTCCGAACAGGAGAGTCAGTTGACGGAACTCGTCCGGCTCCACGTGGGATCGATCGTCGAGCAGTCGCTCGCGGATGAGCGCGTGGGGGTCTGACGCATCGCGATCAAGGCGTTGTGCGTACCACTGAAGGGTCGCGGCATCGAAGGTGCTCCAGTCGACCGTACCATCCTGACGGCGTCCACTTTCTTCGATTCGTTCTCGGATCTCCGCCCACTCCTGGGCAAGGTGTCGGCCGTCCACGAGAAGCACGTTGTCGAACGGCCTCGCGATCACGCCTCCGAAGAAGTCTCGAAGCGCGTCCGCATGAGGGGTGGCGCCGTCCTGCTTCGTCCCGTCGATGGTGCAGTAGATGACCTTGTCGTCTTCGACGCCATCCAGAAACAGGAGCGATAGGTTCTTTCGCTTCTCGTCGATCCCCCAGAGAATCCACGGCGGCAGCTGAACGCAGGATTCGCCGATAGCGACGTATGGCACACCGAGGTTCTCGATACTCGACTCGAGTTGAACAACGGCAAAGGTGGGCGCGGGGTCCAGCGACTCTCCCATGAGCAGCAGCCGACGCAGAACGAAGACGCGGTCCTTCTTCACCCACTCCTGCTGCTCAACGACGAAGAGCGGCAGGGCGAGGAGAGCCTCTGCGCCGACGAGCGCATGAACAAGTGCATACCGGGGCCGGTCCTCAGCCTCGACGATGCCTGCCCTGGTTTCGTCGAGCGTCGCAAGCTCATGGCCAAGTCGGTTGCGCAGGGTCAGGAGCCGAGAGAGCGCCTCGTTCGTTGCACCGCTGCCTTTTTCCTTCTTGCTGACCCTGAAGGAGTAGCGAAGCAGCTGCTGGGCTGGATGCTGGCCGCGCGCCGCAGTGATCTCCAGCACCGTAGTCAGGAAGTGGCCGAAGGAGAGGTTGCCGCTCAGCTCGCTGAGCTTGGCCTCGGCGTCATCGTCCCGCGACGCGAACGAAGCCACCGCCACCGTCGCGAGATAGCGGGTGAGCACCTCGGCCGCCTTGAGGCAAGCGTTCACGCGCTCCGCAGCCGTCCGCGCACGCAGGACCCGGCCGCAGGCGATGGCAACCGGCGTCGGGTAGATGAGGCTGCCGCGGCGAAGCGGCCACTGTTCGGCTGCGGTCTCCGCCATTTCAGCGCTCCACGACGACGCGTACGCGGGAAGCGTCCTTGCCCTTGGTGAGGTCGGCGACGAAGGCGTCGAAGCGCTCTTTCAGCTCGCCGACCGTGCACGGGACGCCACCGTCGGTGAGCGCAGAGCTGAGCCGCGCCTCCGTGAGCACGACCTTCTCGAGCCCGCTCAGGATCTCCTGGAGCGCCTTCACGAACGCGGGGCTCACCGGGTCGGGCAGGCTCTTGCTCTTGAGGAAGGCCTCGACGGCGTCACGGCCTTCGCCCGTGCCGAGGAGCTCGATGTTGCCGGACACCGTCGGGTCATGGAGGTTGCCCAGCAGCGTGTTCGTCCAGCTCTGCACCATGTCGTCTAGCTCGGTGTCGAGCTGACCGATCCGGTCGCCCGCCTTGGTCCCGGCGAAGGGCTCCTCGACGGGGCGGAACGCGCAATGCGGGCAGATGGGGTCGGCGTCGAGATCCTGTTTCGTCAGGCTGAAGCATGTCTTCAGGCCGAAGAGCGTGTTTTGGAAGTCGCGCAGCTGCTGGGTCGGCATCATCTCGACTGTCGAGAGCTGCTGGAGCTGCTTGAGGCGCGGGTCCTGCCCCAGCCGGGCCTTGCGCTGGTCATCGGTGGCCCCGAGGCGCGCCTGCGCATGGCGCTGCAGGTAGGCGTCCTGGTGGGCCGTCTTGAGATCCGCCAGGGCCTGGCCGAGCGCACGCTGGAAGCCCGAGTCGGCGCGGTGCTTCGGGCTCGTGATCTTGGCCATGAGGTCGCTGCGTCGCCCTCGCATCTGGTCCACCCATGGGTGGCCGGCTTGGAGCACCGCCTCCGCCTTGCCCAGGTACGAGGTCGTGGGACCGACCTGCTGCACCAGCTCGCCGAGCTCCTCGATCTCGCGCACGAGCGCGAGCCCGGGCCGCTGCGCCTGGATAGCCGCGACGTCGTGCGGGAAGCTCTTGAGCTTGCCGGCGGTGTTGAAGGCCTGGAGCGACTCAAGGAAGCGCTTCAGGTTGCCGAGGCGCTGCCGCCACTCGGTCTGCTCCTGCTCCGAGAAGATGGGCTTGCCCCACAGGACCATGTCGGCCACGTGGGCGTGCGCGAGCACCGTTTTGTTGACCAGCTCGGCGACCTTCGCCTGCAGCTGCGTCACCGCGTCGTCGCGCTTGGCCGGGTTGACGATCAGACCCTTGGGCACGCCGAACAGGTCGAAGAGCTCCTGGAGCGCGCCGAGCGGCAGGTCGCGCGGGCGCTCGATGTGTTTGAACTGCGCGACGTCGTTCACCGAGAGCTTCGCGAACTGGTCGATCGCACCAGCGTCGATCTTCTTGCCGGTGATGCTCAGCACGACGTCGCCACTATGGACCAGCCCCGCCAGGACCACGGCGAGGAACTCCGGCTCGAGCCGGAAGCGGTTCCAGTAGTCGATGCCGGCCTGCTCATGAACGAGCTCGGAGCGGTTCAGCACCTGGCCTTCGCCCTTGGCGCCCAGCTGCTCGATGATGTGCTTCGCGTAGCGAGACTCACGCGGCCGGAGCTGGTCGCCATCGAGCATCTCAAGCGCGTCGAGAACGGCGGCGCCGAGCTTGCTCTTCACGCTCCCGGCGATCCAGCGCAGGGCGTCCTGCGCCGCCTGCCCGCGGTTCGCGCGCGTGATGGGGGTGTCGAAGATGGGGTAATCCGGCGCGAGATCTTCGAAATGCATCGACAGACACACGGCCGCTGCGACGTCGACGTAGTCACGAACACCGCCGCGCGATGGTGCACGAGCGAAGAGAGTCTGAAGAAGCTCGCCCAGGCTGCGCACCTTTCCCTGGTACGTGACCTCGTAGACAGTCGTGATCTTCTCCTGTAGCCAGCGGGTCATCGTCCGCAGGTGCTCGAGCGCTTTGTCGTCGTAGATCTTCTTGTTACTGCCCGACGCGGTGGCCGATTGCTCTCGCGCGCCGGCGTAGAGCTTGAGGGCGCGGTCAAACTCCTCGTCCCGGTGCGTCAGCCGAAAGAAGACCTCGTCGGGCTTACGCTCGTCCTTGAAGTACGGCGCTTCGAATGGCTGGATAAAGTAGATGTAGAAGTCGCGCGGCGGCTGAGCTGTGGAGCGCTCGTTGGGGGCGCCAAAGAAGAGATAGCCGCTGCGGCCCGCCTTGCGCTCGCGCCACTCGAGCTCGTGCTCCCAGATGCGGTAGCCGGAGACGTAGGGCGGCGCCTCCGGGACTTCGAGCACGACGCGGCGCAGACCATCGAAGTAGTAGCGATCGAGCTGGGAGTCGCTGAGAGACTCCGCCCGCTTGTCGATGAGCGAGTCGAAGTCGATGTCCTTTTTGAGGTCGAGGTAGTACTGGCCGTTCTCTCGGTTGAACGAAAGGAACTGCCCGCTGACGGTCTTCACGATCTCGCGGAGCACGGTCTCGACGACGGTCTTGAGGAACTCCGCGTCGCGCTCCGGCAACGGCATGAGCACGCAGAGGTTGTCCCGTAGCTCCTCAGCGGTCGCGCCGATCGGGGCGAAGATATCGCTGGTTGTCAGGCGGTGGACCGAGAGCGCGTGGATGATGCGCAGCGCAGCCGGGCGGTACTGCGGCCGCGTGAAGGCCTGCTGGATGCGCGCTTCGAGGACGTCGGCCTTCTCGATGACGTCCCGAATCTCCGGCACCGAGCGGAACGACGGGTTGTCCTTCAGGTTCTGCCAGTACGAGTCGTAGGCGATGAGGCCCGGCTCGTCGGCCGGCACACTCTCGCTGAGTATCCGCCGGATGGCGGCGCTCAGCGTCTTGAGGACCTCGCGCTTCTCCGCGACGTACACGCGTTCGAAGGTGTCGAGGTAGGCAGGGTGCACCGGGAAGAGGCGGACGAACTCGTCCATCCGCTCGTTCATCGAGCCGTAGAGCGGCGCAAACTTGGTCAGGTGTTCGCGCACCAGCGCCTGCTGCTTCGCGTCTTTCTTGAGGAGCCGCTCGGCGACGACGTGAGCCACATCCTCGCGAGCGATGCGCATCTGCTCGAAGCGGTCCTTGACTCGCCGGAGGCTGTCAGCGGCGAACTGGAAGCGCGGGTTGTCGAAGAGGCTCTCCTGGACACCGGCGATGAAGCGGAAGCGCGAGCCCTTGGCGAACTCTCCGACCGCGCGGAGGAAGTTCAGGTTGCGCATCAGCTCCTGCTCCCGGTTGGAGCGAAGGTAGTCGAGGAGCTCGTCGAGGACGAAGAGGAGCCCCTTGTCGGGGAACTTGGCGGTGAACGCTGCCATCATGGAGGCGAACACGTCCTTGTGGTTCTTGACCTGGTCCTCGGGCGGCACCTCGAAGTGCACGCCTTGTTCCGACAGCTGGTCCTGGAGCGTCTCCATGACGAACTGCCGCAGTGGCATCGACGAGTTGATCTCGGCACGGATCACGAAGAAGCGCCCGGCGACAAGCGAGGCCTTGTCCGCCACCGCGGGGTTGGTGAGAACCCCCGCCAGATTGGCATGCTCCGCGATGGCGGAGATGACTGCCATGAGGTGCGACTTACCGGTCCCGTAGTTGCCGACGACGAGGAGACCTTTGTTGTCGGCCGGGGTCTCGAACTGGAGCTGCGGGAGCACCAAGTCGGCGAGCTGCTCGCCCATCCGGTTGGAGATGACAAAGGTCTCAACGAGGCGACGAGCACTGGCAGCCTGGTCAGCCTCGCGGAGCTGAACAACGGTCTCGATGGGGTCGAACTGGATGAGGTCCACGTAGTTCATGCCGAGTGCTCCTGTGCAGACGTGGCCCCGCTACTGCTGGGGACGCCCCCGCTCGAAACGATGAGCGCATGAGGTTCCTCGAAGCGCCGGAATTCAGGATGGTCGGGCGTCGCGTAGGTCAACGAGGAGCCGACACGCGCGCCACGCCAGGTCGCCACGATCGTGCGGTTGCGCGAGAGGCTCTGCAGCAGGCGGAGCGGGTCCTGATGCAAGTCCGGGTGAAAGAGCATCTCGACGTTGTCCAGCAGGACTGTGTCGCCCGTTTGCCCCTGGACGATGTCGTCGATGATCCGGGCGACACGCAGGGCGCGCTGTTTGGTGGTGAGCTCAAGCAGCTTCTCCGAGAGCGCGAGGTTGACGTTCACGAGCGGCCAGCCGCGCTCTTCATGCAGGTCGCGCAACGCGCTGGTCTTTCCCGAGCACGGCGGACCCGCGACGATGACGAGCCGGTGATACAGCTGGCTCGCCTTCTTGATCTGCTCCGCAACTTGATGTGAAAGCGGGGGCACCATCCTACTTCTCTCTCCGCGGTCCGGTTGAAAGGTCATCGTCCGACCCGGCCCCCCCGACGTGAACCCACTCGTCAATTTCCGAGAGCTTGAACTTCCAGAGCCTGCCGACGCGGTGAGCCGGCAGGCCCTTTTGCTCGATCCAGCGGTAGACCGAGTCCTTGGCCACGCCCAAGTGGTTTGCGACTTCGTCTACGGAAACCCAGGGTTCTGGCATCGTTGGTCCTCCAATAGCAGAACAGGCTGCACGCGCTGTTGCGCAGGCTTTCCAGCAGCGTCCAGCGAAACTACCACCATCCACGAGGCCAAACAAGACGTGAAAAGGTAAAAGTCGATGAGAACGAACTACTGCTTTGAGGAAGCCGCGGGCTGCGGACCACCCTGGTGCAGGTGGTGGCGGCGGCGGGCAACATTGCGGAGGAAAAATGGCAAGTGTAACCCCGGCGTAACCCCGCAAAAAAGCCCCGGCATTTGACCGAGGCTAACTCTTTGTTTCTTTGGTGGTGATGGGTGGAATTGAACCACCGACCTATGGGTTATGAATCCATCGCTCTAACCGACTGAGCTACATCACCTTGGGCGTGTGATTATAGTGCTCTCATGAGAGCATGGTCAATACTGAATGCATGCTGCAGGTACTCGCTTCGAAGGTTATGTTTCTCCCGACCTTCTTCTAGACGTGCAGCAAGCCGGCATTCAACCGCACCATTCGCAATACTGCTGCGCCTGTTGGCGCGACTGGATGTTGCCAAGGGTCACTCGTCCCGCCAGCGGGCGAATAGCCCTGAGACTCCGAGAAAATTGGCAAAGAACGCCAACTGCCCCAGGACCGTGGCACTTCCACCCCTCGTCCCAACGAACGTGAAATCGCCCGCCAGGCGCCGCAACCCGCATCGCCGCAGCCCCTTGTCCGATCTCCTGCAAGGCACCACCAACCGCCTTGACCAGCGCTTTTCGATCAAAATCCAACTCACCCATTGGGTAACCCTCTTTCCTGGAGATTCAGTCTGCAGAGCTTCATAACTGTGAAACCCAGGCCTAGCGCATCTCGAAAGCTTCCTGATGGAAGCGCGTCATCGTTCCCATCGAACGCAGCCCGTTGCGCAGTACTTCGGCCAAGCCCGCGGGGCCGCAGAACCATATTTCCGAGCCTTTCGAGGCGCCCAGCGATGCCACTTCCAGCACTGCACCCTGGCGGGCGCCATGCACGTGCAGATGGACGCGTGGAAGGCTGGCGCACAAAGCTTGCAGCCGAGGAACGAAGGCATCTGTTGCCTGGTCGCGGGTGCAATAGTACAGTTCGGCTATCGGTGCGCTGGCTGGGTCGGCCTGTAACGATTCCAGCCAGGAGAGGAAAGGCGTGACGCCGATACCGCCCGCTACCCAGATCTGCCGGGCCGTGGGATCGCAACGACGGAGTTCGAAACAGCCGTAAGGTCCTTCGACGCGAACCGCTTGCCCTGGCTTGAGGTTAACCGACAGATGGTTGGTGTAGTCGCCAAGTGCCTTGATCTGGAAGCTGATCGTACGATCGCCATGGTCTGCGCTGGCGATCGTGAAGGGGTGTGCCCCCTCCCGGTCGTCAAATGTGACAAATGCGAACTGCCCTGGGCGGTGTCCTTGCCAGCCGGAGTCGAGTCGGCAGTGTACCGTAGTGATGTCGTGTGCGGGATGTTCGACCGCGACGATTTCGCCGGAAGCCTTGCGAGTCGTGCCAATGCGACCGAGCAGCGAGCGTATGGCACCGTAGGTGCCCGCAGCCAGCAGGATCGCGAGCAGCGCGCCGGCCGGCTGCAACCAGTAGTTCCGGGGGGCAAGCAGAGCCGCGTGAAAGGCCAGCATCAGATAGATGATCGGCATGGCCCGATGGAGCAGGCGCCAGGTCCGGTACGGAAACTTCTTCCACAGCGTGATCACCAGCATCGCCAACACGGCGTAGATTGCCCACTCGCCCATGTCCTTCGAAAGATCACGCATGATTTCCAGCAGGCCGGTGAATTTTTCCTTGGGCAGGCGGCCTTCGCGACCGATGCTCGACTTGAGGATGTCGCCCCCCAGTTCGATCAGCCAGTGCAGCGCGGCAAAGGAGATGGCGAGAATGCCGGCCCACTTGTGCGTCCGGTAAACGCGGTCCATGCCCCCCAGGGAAGATTCCAGCCAGGTGGGGCGCGTGGCCAGCAGCATCGCCAGCGACATCAGCGCGATCGACAGCAGGCCGCTCAGGTAGAGCGCTTCCTGACGGGCGATCCATAACGAATGCGCATGGACAGGAAAGCTCGTATTGAGCACATCCCAGCCCCAGACTACGGCGACCAGGGCGGACAGACTGGCAAGCATGGTTTTCATGGCATCGCGCTCGAAAAATGTTGAGGGTGACCTGCTTCGCTGCCGGCCGCATGACCGCAGGGCGCTGTGGCGTATCGTCGCGGCAGCTTGCATTCGACCGAAGCGTTGCCTGTACGCGGATGACGCATGCTGGAACCCTCCGTTTGTCGCAGCCAGGCTGCAGAGCATGTGAAGATAATGCACGGCGCAGCCTGAATGCGAGGTGAAAGTCCTGTTCATCAGCCGTTCAGGAAGCATCTCAGTCTTCATAGTAACCGCGCTCGGCGCCGGTATGGCAGGCCGCGCAGTTAGCCTTGGAGCGCACATCCTTGTGCTTCCACTCCCAGTCCTGAACCTTGCGGTGCTCCTTCACCCATTTCGGCAGTTCGGTGATGCGGAGCGGCGCATTCGTGGCCGACACGCCGCGCAGCAGCTTGTCGCTGTAGCGCCGGCCGCCGGTATCGGCAGCGTTGTTGACCAGGTACTCGGTGATCTTCGTCGTCACGGCTGGGTCGAGCGAGGCGTCGTCGCCAAAGTGGTTCCTGAGGTCGGCCATCATGCGTCTCCATGAACTGGCAGGCAGCATCGAAGGGGCAAAAGCAAGATGACAACTGCCGCACTCTTCCTTGACCATCGGGTCGGCAACGGGGGCGAAATAGTGGCTGCCGCCGGCCTGGGCACGGCCGAGGACCAGTGCGGAAAAGGCCAGGGCGAGCAGGCAGAGGGCGAGTAGGCGAGCGGGAATTTTCATGATCGGCTCCTTGGTAATTGCTGGACTACTGGCTAATCATGAAACTCAGCCAGTCGCCCTTTTCCAGCGGCGTGCATTCACGTCCCAGCACTTCGTTGCAGTTGCGCTTGAACCACTTTTCGACTTTCGTCGGGTCGGTATATCGCGAGGGCGAAGCCGACAGCGCCATCGGGTCGATCGCCTTGCCGGCCGGGTTGCGGCCTGCGCCGCGCGTGTCGTTGCCGTGGCACGAGGTACAGGACGGCGTATCGGGCTTGCCGCCGGAGAAGGCCTGGTTGTGCAGCACCTTGCCGCGGGCGGCGGAAAATCCGGAAAATGCGGGGTTGGATGCCTTGGCGGTACGGGCATATTTGTCCAGTTGATCCTCGCGCGTGCCGGAGATGCCGGCACCGGAAAAGCTCAGTGCGAGCGTGACGGCAAGCGAGGTGATGGTCAGTTTTCTGTGCATGGTGTACTCCTCGTTGGGGTCGGTGTCAGGCGTACTATGCAGAGAGTGAACTGAATGGAAGGTTAATCCCCCGTTCATCCTGCGTTCATGAAGTCCGGGCTATAAATCAGGCATGCTGAAACAGAACCCGACTACCAATCGATCTGCAAGCCACCGTTGCCATAGGGCTGCAGGCGCCTTGTGTACCCTGTTGCTGGCGTTTGGCGCCAGTAGCGGCATGGCGGAAAATGGCCGCGACCATGACCGCGCCCGACAGGCGGTGGAGGCAGGCGAGATACTTCCGCTGCGCACTATCCTCGAACGAGTTGAGCGCGAATACCCGGGACACGTGATTGATGTCGAACTGGAACGTGAACACGAGAACAAGCTTGAACCCTGGGTCTACAAGATCAAGTTGCTGCGCAGTGGTGGCAGCCTGATCAAACTCAAGGTCGATGCGCGTACCGGCGCAGTCATCGGCAAGAAGGAACGCAGCGGAACGGAGCAAGAACGGGAACCACGTGGTCATCGACGCGGCGGAGAGGGCAGCTGATGCGCATACTGATTGTTGAAGACGAACCGACCCTGCAGGCGCAACTGGCCGAAGGTCTGGGCGCTGCAAGCTACGCCGTGGATACCGCCGGAAATGGCGTAGACGGGCACTACCTGGGCGCTAGCGAGTCCTACGACGCGGTGGTTCTCGACCTTGGCCTGCCGCAGGTGGATGGCATCACCGTGCTCCGCAAATGGCGCGCAAGCGGACGCACGATGCCGGTACTGATCCTCACCGCACGTGACGGCTGGCACGAGAAAGTGGCCGGGATCGACGCCGGTGCTGACGACTACCTGAGCAAACCCTTCCACATGGAAGAACTCCTGGCCCGCCTGCGTGCGCTGATCCGCCGTGCCGGCGGCCATGCCAGCGCCGAACTGAATTGCGGACCGCTGACGCTGGATACCCGTAACCACCGCGCCACGGTCAATGGACAGGCGCTGACGTTGACCAGCCACGAATACCGCGTGCTCGCCTACCTGATGCATCACCGCGACGAAGTCATCTCGCGCAGCGATCTGGTCGAGCACATCTACGCCCAGGATTTCGACCGCGACTCGAACACCGTCGAAGTGTTCATCGCCCGGCTTCGCAAGAAGCTGCCGCCGGGGCTGATTGAGACCGTGCGCGGCCTCGGCTACCGGCTGACCCCTCCGTAATGAAAAATGCCGTCAGCAGCGCGCTGCGAAATTCGTTACGCCTACGCCTGCTGGCCGGCACCCTGTTCTGGATTGCCGCTTCGATCATCGCTGCCGGTTGGGGGCTGAGCAGCCTCTTCCAGCGGCATGTCGAAGTTCAGTTCCATGCCGAACTGAAAACCTATCTCGACCAACTCACGGCGCAACTGACGCTTGACAGCAAGGGGCAGCCAACCTTGGCCCTCCCGCTCAGCGACCCACGCTTGAGCCGGCCCTATTCCGGGTGCTATTGGCAGATCGACGAGATCAATGACGCTGCCCCGGTAAGCAGCGGGCTGCTGCGCTCGCGCTCGCTGTGGGATCACGTGCTTGCCGTCCCGCCGGACACGCCAGCCGACGGCGAAATTCACCAGCACCGGATCGCTGGACCTGAGGGAAAGATGCTCGGCATGGGCGAACGCAGCGTGCGTATCGACGACATACCGGACGGCAAGCCCCGTAGCTTCCGTCTGATCGTGGCTGCCGACGAGAGCCTGATGTCCGAACCCGTGGCACGCTTCAGCGATGCGCTGTGGGTGGCACTGGGAGTGCTCGGCATGGGCCTGGTGGTCGCTGCCCTGGTGCAGGTCTTCGTCGGTCTGGCACCCCTGCGCAAGTTGCATGCCGCGCTTGGCAAGGTGCGCAGCGGCGAAACGCCGCGCCTGAATGGCGATTTTCCGGCCGAAATCATGCCGCTGGTCGAAGAGCTCAACACCGTGCTGGCGCAGAACGCCGAGGTCGTCGAGCGCGCGCGTACGCAGGCCGGCAATCTGGCGCACGCGCTGAAAACGCCGCTGAGTGTACTGGCCAACGCGGCAGATGCCGCCAGCAAGCCTGCGAGCCGGGAGCACGAGGCACTCGCCCGCCTCGTCCTGGAGCAGGTCTCCACCGCACGTCGACAAGTGGACTACCACCTTGCCCGCGCACAAGCCGCCGCCACCAGCCGCATGCCCGGTGCACGAACCTCGCTGCGGCCAGTCATCGACGGCCTGCTGCGAACCATGCGGCATATCCACGCCGAGCGCCAGCTTGACCTCACTTGCCGGAGATTTTCCGAGGCCCTGGTCTTCCGGGGTGAAGCACAGGACCTGCAGGAAATGCTAGGCAACCTGCTCGACAACGCCTGCAAGTGGGCCTCACAGCAGGTCAGGGTCGACGCGGAACGCAAGGGCAGTGAACTGTGCATCATCATCGACGACGACGGCGTGGGGCTTGTCGCCGCGCAACGGGATGCCGTTATCCGCCGCGGCATTCGAGCCGACGAACAGGTACCGGGATCCGGGCTGGGACTAGCCATCGTCGAGGATCTGGCACGGCTGTATGGAGGCCGGCTGGAGCTGATGGATTCGCCACTGGGCGGATTGCGTTCGGCGCTGACGCTACCGGCGACAAACTGAAGCAGAACTGGCGAAATTGATCGCCCAAACGCAACCTGATGGTCGAGCCGGAAGCGCTGTTTACCGTTTTCCGGCACGTGGCGCAATATCGCTCGTCTTCACGCGCGCATCCGACTTGGCCTGGTTGATGAGTAAGGCACAGTCGCTGTCCTTGTCGTTGCCAAAGTCGAGCAGCGGTATCAATGCTCCCACACCTGACGTCACCGCACCCAAAGCCACCGCGAGAGCGCCGCGCGCGATCACGCCGCCCATTTCAGGTCGTACCGTCGGGCTATTGAACGTCCCCGTGATCACGATGGGGCCGCGCAGCGATGCCAGACTGAAGCCCTTCGACTCGGGCACCAATCTGAGGTTGAGCGATTCATCAGTGAAGTCTACGTTGCCACTACCGGTAATGCTGACCTTGGGCGTATCGAGCACCAGGTTCTGCACGCTGAAAACGCCATCAAGCGCCTTGAAATTACCCACCATGCAGCGAATCGGAACCTGCCTGTCGCCACCCAGCATGACCAGGAGCGAATTGGCCAGGTCAAGGTTCGACAGTCTGAGAACCAACTCCCCGACCGAACCACCAGCCATGATCAGAGCGGCCTCGCCGTTGGCCGAGGCGAGCATCTGTGCCACCGAATTGCCATGGCCAGCCAGTCTGGCCCGCCCCCCCATCGTGCCGGTATTGGCGTCGGCCAATCTGAAAGTCGGGAACAACTGATCCAGGTGCAGACCTTTCGCGGTGGTGTCTACCTGTATCGCGATGGGCCGGTGGCGCCCGTCCATTTCGATGCGCGTCACCAGATTTCCGCCAGCGATTCCGAAATCCAGCGGTGTGAGCTTCAACACACCATCGTTTACGGTGAGATGCGCACTCATTTTGTTGAGCAGCATGTTCTCGGTCAGGATCTTCTCGCCACGGAAATGCACATCCGCGTTCGCCGCGTTCAGCTTTTCCAGACTGAACGGCTCGGCCGGCAGCACCTTGTCGCCGAGTGGTGGGTTCCGACTCGGCTGCGAACCGCGCTCAGCTCCGATGAAGCCGCCGAGGTCTTTCATCAGCAGTTGTTGTGAGACCAGGTCGGCGCTGATCATTTGGGGCCGCTGACCCCGATCAACCGTGAAATTTCCCCCCAGATCGCTTTGCCCCACCGTCCCCTTGAAGCGGCGAAAAGTCCACACGTCGCCTTCACGATCCAGAAATCCGACGAGTTTGTACGCGGGTGTCGGCGGAAATGGCACACCGATGATCGGAAAGAGTAACGCCAGGTCGCTCCCTTCAAGCTTGAAGTTCAGTTCCTCTCCCTTGAGATGCAGCGGATCGAGCAGCTTGCCGTCAATGCTGGCCCTGGTGCTACCCAGCATCGCATTTGCCCTGATCGGGTAGGGATTTTCGGCGCTGCCCAGACTCAGCAGCCCGCCACCGCGCGCGTGCAGCGTCGTCGGCAGGCCCTTGAAGCGGCCTTTGCCCGCGACTTCCAGCCCGAGTTCAGGATTATCTTTGCTGTCTTCCCGCGTTTTGATGTCAAGCGCCAGTTCGGTATGATTGTCGGGATCCCGATAACGCACGCTGCCGTGATCGATGGTCAGCACGCCGATGGTCGGAAAATCGACGGCATGGTTCTTGTCCTGCTCGTCGAAGACCCAGTTGGGCACGCCATCCCGACTCACCTCAAGCAGCACCTGCGGTTCGGACAAGGCGACTTCGGGAAATTCCAGCCTGCCGATCAGAAGCTTGAAAAGGTCGATCGTGAACTCCAGGCGCTTGATTTCGGCCATCACGGGGTCGGGGCTCCACGCGGCATTCCCGAAGACAACGTGGTGGGCAACGATGCGCGGCCGCCATGAAAGATGCACGCTCAGTTCGCCGTTGACGGCGACACTTCTACCCGTAGCGCTACTGATCCGGCGCGCAATGGGCTCAAGCAGCCCGTTCCGGTCGACAAGCATGACGGTCAGCACCACCAGGGCGAGAAATACTCCAGTTGTCCATTTGAGCGAACGCGTCAGGGTCATGGCGGTGAAGGAAGGAATATCAGGAGGCCTGGTGAAACGCCTTGCCGTCGCCGGTATGCCCGCGCGGGGATGTCGCTGACGCGTACGCATCGTGCCCTTCAACAGCCAGTCAAGACGATATGCTGATGATGGGACGTCATCTGTTCGCCAGCGCACACGGGGACGAGCCAAGCGCCGCCCACCGCTACGCCTCCGGCCGCCTTGAACGCGGCCACCCCGGCAACGCCACTACCGCGACCCGGTGTGCGCCGACGCTGGAAAGACCCGCCTGGCGCGCGACGAGTTGCCGAAGAAGTCGTGCCAGGCCAATGGCCGGCGTCGCGCAAGCCCTTCCCGCGCCCTTCCCCGCCAGGGAAACCCGACACGCGCAACCCTGCTGGCGATCCTGCCTGCCGCCGGCCAATGCCTGGCCGTGACCCACAGGCATGAGCCTCCGGCCTGACGGCGCGCCGGCCTCGACGCAGGGAAAACCGCGTCTGCGGTCGGATCTGCTGTCGTACCTGTTCGCCAGCCGCTTATAATTCACCCATAGGATCCAACCTGGACAAACGTTCCGGGCATCGTCCATTGACCAGGCATCCAGGAGAACTGCTCATGAGCAAGCGGATAGCGGTGATCAAGATTTCCCTGACACCCGTCGCGGCAGCCCATCGGCTGGACATGTGCGGCAACGCCAGGGCAACGGCGGCCGGCGAAACCTGAGCAGATAAGTTCGCCCAGGCTCCCAGACCCTCCTCGACGTTTGGCTGCGCAACGGGAACGACATGAACCTGACCATTTATCACTTCGTCCTGATCATTGCCTTCATCGGCATCGTGCTCTGGGTCTTCGCCCGCAAGCGCAAGGCGCGTTTTGAGCGGGATGCGCGGATTCCTTTCGAGGAAGACAAGGATTGACAAGCGTCGCGGGGACACCCCCGCAGAACTGCGCCGGAGCATGCTTCGGGATGCCTGCTCGGGCGATCGGAAGCAGCGAGGAACCCTGACCATGAGCAAACCTTCTCTCCTTGTCGTGTTGAGCATCGCAACGGTCGCTGTTGCACAGCCGGTGTATGAAACCAGTGACCGCGTTGGCCCGGTTTTTTCGGACCTCCCGAGTGCCGGAGCCCGCGAGATCACGTTGCCGCAGATCAATCTGATGGATTCGCCGTCCCCCCAGGTTGCCGGCCAGCCCGCGCCGGCGGTGGCGCCCTACTCCGCAGTGCAGATCATGCAGCCTGAAAACGGCGGCACGGTACACACGAATACCGGCCTGTTTTCGATGGCCGTGACGCTCTCCCCCGACTTGCGGACAGCGCGGGGGGACGCCATTGCGATCAGGCTCGACGGAACGGTCCTGCCGGTCCGGCGAGTCACGCTGCAGTTCGACATCAGTCCCGACGAGTGGCAGATGGCGGCCAAGGATCAGGTCGAACATCAGGTCGAAGTTGCCGTGGTGGACCGCGCCGGCAGGGCGTTGCTGATCGCCACCCCGGTAAGCTTCTACGTTCATCGCGCGACCAGGCGTTGATCCGGGTGCCCCGTCATTGACCGGAGCCACAGCGCCAAGCTCACGCAGTGTAAGGGTCAGGGCCAGCATCCTCAGCCTCGACGGTCAAGGCCGGACCACATCAGGTCGTATTTTCTGACGCGTGGCCGAGCCGCGGCGGCTGCAGGCGGCGTTGGCCAGTCCGCTGCATGACCCGCCGTGGAGAGCCACTGTGATTAGCAAAATCGTTTCCGGAGGACTGCCGGGACCCTGCATCAGGACGCCACCATTGACTGCACCGAAGCAAAGTTTGGCATGACAGGCCAGGCCCGGCTTACCGGAACGGTCCTCTCGATGGAAAGGGTGTCACCGGAGGCACGTTCGCCCCGCTTACGCCGCCTCTGCGTGCAGACGCACACCCAACGCGCGGGCGACCTTCAGGATGGTTGCGAAGCTCGGGTTTCCGTTTTCACTGAGAGCCTTGTAGAGGCTCTCTCGACTGAGGCCGGCGTCGCGCGCGACTTGCGTCATTCCCTTGGCGCGAGCGATATCACCTAGCGCACGGGCGATACCTGCAGCATCTTCTGGTGCCTCAACGAAACAGGCATCCAGATACGCTGCCATTTCTTCGGGCGTGCGAAGCTGTTCAGCGACATCGTAGGCAACGGTCTTGGTTTTCGGACTCGCTTTTGCTGCTGCTTTAGCCATCTCGTACTCCTGAAGGTTTCGCGCCAGCGCGTTAGCTGCCTTGATGTCTTGCTGCTGACTTGACTTATCCCCGCCAGCAAGAAGAACCATCAACTCACCGTTTCTCTCGGTGTAGTAAACCCGGTAGCCAGGCCCAACATCGATCTTCAGTTCGGACACGCCTTCAGTCGGATGACGATGCTGGCCAGGATTGCCGTGCGAAAGACGATCGACTCGCACCTGAATCCTTGCCCGGCTTGTTCGGTCTTTGAGCCCATTGATCCAATCTCGATAGACCTCGGTGAACTGAATGCGCATGCCGGACTGTAGTCTATGGGATACGAGTCGTCAACCTCTGGCGAGGAATAACAGAGGCGTCGATCGACGCTACGCCGTCGTCGCCCGGAAAAATGGTGACGCGGCGTCATGCAGCAAAGTCGTTGCTCCGAACATCGACGCCGTTGCGCGGGGGGATGGCGTCGTGCTTCGGATCGACGACGCTGTCTTTCCGGAAGTCGCCGGAGGGGGTTCTGAACATCGACATCGCTGCACAGAGGAACGCGTTCGTCCTTGCGAGCGACGAAGGTGCAGTTCCGAACGACGCTGGCGCAGTTCCGGGCGACGAAAGCGTGCCTCGGCAGCACGGCAGCGTCGTTCGCAGGAACGGGCGCGCGCCGTAGCGGCAGGCGGGCGAGACGGCGCGGCTGCCGGGTCCGGTCATGCGAGCCGATCCCGCGCCAGGGCGCCAGCACTCACATCCACTCCTCGCCCAACACCTCGGCCTGCTGCAGCACCAGCTCGATGGCCGCCTCCTGCTGATCCGGAGGGTACTTGTACTTGCGCAGAATACGTTTGACCATGAGCCGGAGTCTGGCGCGGATGCTCTCCCGGGCCGACCAGTCCACGGTGATGTTCTGGCGCAGGTTCTCGGTCAGTTCGTGGGCAATCTTCTTCAGGGTTTCATCGGACAACTCGCGGACCGCCGAGGCATTGTCGGCCAAGGCATCGTAGAAACGGACCTCGTCCTCGGTCAGGCCCAGGGCCTCGCCGCGGTTCGCCGCCGCCCGGAACTTCCTGGCCATCTCGATCAGTTCCTCGATGACCTGCGCGGTCTCGATGGCCCGGTTCTGGTAACGCTTGATCACGTTGGTCAGCAACTCGGAGAACTTCTTCGCCTGCACCACGTTGCCGGCAAAGCGGCTCCTGATCTCGCCTTCGAGCAGGCGCTCCAGCAGTTCGACGGCCAGATTGCGCTCGGGCAGGTTACGCACCTCGGCGAGAAAGGCGTCGTCGAGAATCCCGATGTTCGGCTTGTCGAGGCCGACCGCGTCGAACACATCGACGACCTCCCCGGAAACGATCGCCGAATTGATGATCTGGCGGATGGCCAGTTCGCGCTGCTCATCGGACTGGCGTTGCTGACTGTTGTCGCGCTTGCTCAGGATGACCTTCACCGCCTGCAGGAAAGCCACCTCGTCGCGCACCGCCCGGGCTTCATCGAGCGTGCAGCAGAGGCTGAACGCCCGGCTCATCGCCAGCGCGGCATCGGCGAAGCGCTGCTTGCCGTCCGGCTGCCCCAGCACGTGGTTGGCGGCGCCGGCCAGCCGCCGGTGGCCGGCGGTCAGGAAATCACGGTAATCGAAGCCGTGCAGCATCGCGCGCAGGATGTCGAGCTTCTCTTCCAGCAGCGCGTAGGCTTCGGCGACATCGACCGTCGGCCGGCCGCGTCCCTGGCTGGCGGTGTATTCCCTGAGCGCACTCTTGAGTTCGTGGGCGATGCCGATGTAGTCGACGACCAGGCCGCCCTGCTTGTCCCTGAACACGCGATTGACGCGGGCGATGGCCTGCATCAGGTTGTGGCCCTGCATCGGCTTGTCGATGTACATCGTATGCACGCAGGGGGCATCGAAGCCGGTCAGCCACATGTCGCGCACGATGACGATGCGCAGCGCGTCGGCGGGGTCCTTGAAGCGCTTTTCGAGGCGCTTCCTGACCTGGGCGCTATGGATGTGCGGCCGCAGCAGGGCCTTGTCGCTGGCCGAACCGGTCATCACGATCTTGATCGTCCCCTTTTCCGGATCGGCGTCATGCCACGCGGGGCGCAAGCGGGTGATCTCGTGGTAGAGATGGACGCAGATTTCGCGGCTCATGGCGACGACCATCGCCTTGCCGGTCTGGGCCTGGCTGCGTTCCTCGAAGTGCGCGACCAGATCGGCGGCGACGCTGGCGATACGGGGTCCGGCACCGACGACCTTCTCAAGCGCGGCCCACCGGCTCTTCAGCCGGGCCTGCTGCCCTTCCTCCTCGTCCTCGGCGAGTTCATCGACCGCGTCGTCGAGCTGCGGCAGCGCGGCCTCGTTCAGCGACAGTCTGGCGAGACGCGACTCGAAGTAGATGGCGACGGTCGCCCCATCGTCCTTCGCCTGTTGCATGTCGTAGATGTGGATGTAGTCGCCGAACACGGCACGCGTGTCGCGGTCCTCGCTCGATACCGGGGTGCCGGTGAAGGCGACGAAGGTCGCATTGGGCAGGGCGTCGCGCAGGTGCTGGGCGTAACCGGGCTGGTAGCGTGCCCGGTACGACGCGGCGGGCTCGGCGGCGAGCAGCGCGTGGGCGTCGTTGAATGCGTTGACGGCGTCGCCGGCGGTGTTCCCGGGCGCCCGGACGGTCCTGAGCCGGGCTTCGAAGCCGTACTGGGTGCGGTGCGCCTCATCGGCGATGACCACGATGTTGTGGCGGTCGGAAAGCACCGGAAAGCGGTCCTCGTCCTCGCCGGGCATGAACTTCTGGATGGTGGCGAAGACGATGCCGCCCGCGGGACGGTTGCCGAGTCTGGCGCGCAGGTCCTGCCGGCTGTGGGCCTGCACCGGCTCCTCGCGCAGCAGGTCCTGCGCCAGCGAGAAGACGCCGAACAACTGGCCGTCGAGGTCGTTGCGGTCGGTGATGACGACGATCGTCGGGTTCTCCATCAGCGCTTCCTGCATGACGCGCGCGGCAAAGCAGGTCATGGTGATGCTCTTGCCGCTGCCCTGCGTGTGCCAGACGACGCCGCCCTTGTGCGTGCCGCCGGGGCGCGAGGCGGTGACCACCTGATTGATCGCCGCGCGCACCGCATGGAACTGGTGATAGCCGGCGATCTTCTTGACCAGCGTGCCGTCATCCTCGAACAGGACGAAGTAGCGCAGGTAGTCGAGCAGCATGGCCGGCGCCAGCAGGCCGCGGATCAGCGTCTCCAGTTCGTTGAATTCGCCGAGCGGATCGAGCGCCAGCCCGTCGATGGTGCGCCACTGCATGAAGCGCTCGGCGTTCGCCGAGAGGGACCCCAGGCGTGCCTGGCTGCCGTCGGAGATGACCAGCACCTCGTTGTACAGGAAGGCGTCCGGAATCTGCTCCTGGTAGGTCTGAAGCTGCTCGTAGGCGCGCCAGATGTCGGCGTTTTCGTCGGTCGGGTTCTTCAGTTCGATCAGCACCAGCGGCAGGCCGTTCACGAACAGGACGAGGTCCGGTCGGCGGGTGTGGCGCGGCCCCTTGATCGAGTACTGGTTGACCGCCAGCCACTGGTTCCTGGCGGGGTTGCTCCAGTCGATCAGGCGGACCCGGTCACCGCGGGTTTCGCCGTCCTTCTGGTACTGCACCGGCACACCGCCGACCAGCAGCCGGTGAAAGTGGCGGTTGGCCGGGAGCAAAGACGGGATGCCGAGGTCGAGCACCTGTCTGAAGGCGTCCTCGCGGGCGGCGACCGGGATGGCGGGGTTCAGGCGATGAATCGCCTCGCGCAGTCGGAAGGGCAGCAGCACCTGCTGGTAGCGGGCGCGCTCCGGGCTCGCGCCGTCGGGGGCGATGTCGGGGCCGTAGCGGGTGTCGTAGCCGATTTCGCTCAGCCAGCCGAGCGCTTCCTGTTCGAGGTGGTTTTCGGTCATGCGGCGAATTCTGCCAGCAGGGCGTCGGCGGCTGGCAGGCGCAGTTGGCCGGAGATCAGGCGGGGAAGCAGGGTGTCGCGGAGGGTGGCGAGGGTTTGGGCTTGCACTTCATTTTCAACGATACGCTCGAACAAAGCGCTTGCAACAGCAACGAATTCGGCAAGCAAGGCAATCGAAGGCACAAGAGCCAGAAGGGGTCGAAATGCCTTCTTACTGATTTCCATGAAGGTTGAACCATTCGCATGGCTTTTGATGGTTTCCATATTCAGCCGGCACCAGAACAGCATGTAGAGCGGAGGCAAGACGCTGTCCGGCAGTATTGCGATGTAACCTTGGTTTATCGCCATCGGCGCATTGGTCATTGCCAAGTAGCCAATCGGCGCTCGTGATGACATCAACAGCGTACCGACCGGCAGCAGCCCTGAGCTTATCTTGGCAATGCCTTTGGCCGATAGCTTCCGCTCCGTACCCAGCAGCACCGGCGCTTGCATACCCGACAAGTCTTTCGGCGTCGTCCAGAAATGTTGGGCTGGCTCCCAGTAGCTCGCGTCTTTGGTGTCTGGCGTGCCGCCACCTGCGGACTGGACGACTTCGCCAAGTGGCGCCACCCGCCACCCCCTCGGCACCAACCCCAGTTCCGATTCCTCGAACCCATCCGGAAACAGCGCAGCAGTGGCTTCGCCCATCCCTTCCGGGGCGCGGCCTTCCTGCTTGGCGCTGACCGGGTCGAAATCGACGAACCACGACTTGAACAGCGCCTGCGCGATGGCTTCGAGCGTGGCGTTGGTTTCGCGCAGGAGGGCGATGCGGTCGTCAATTGCACCAAAAAAAGAGGCAATATCTCGCTGCTCCTCAATGGAAGGGATCGCAACTTGCAGTGCCTTCAACGAATCGGAGTTGAGTCTCCCCGTGCCATGTCCTGCGCTATCGACCATACTCCGGAGTCTAGGTTTGTTTCCCAAGAGCAAATAGGGCACATAGTCAGCAAGTACCCTGGAACGCGGCACTACAGCCTTCACGTCCTGATTGAATGCCGCAGCAAACCGAGTCCGCACGATCGGAACATCGTGGTGCAGCGTCATACCACGAGTAAGCAACAACGTTGTCCCAGGTTCAACGAGCCGCGAGGCGGCTTCAACACCTGCTGCTGTCAGGGTGTCCTCTGCGGATTCGACCCAGAAGGACTTCATGTCCTTGGCAGAAATCCAAGACGTGCCAGTTCCCCAATAATCCGTGTTGCTCTTGGAAGGTGTGTTGCCAGAGAGAAAGACAACAGTCTCGCCAAGAGCGGCCGTCTCCCACTCAGAACTCATACCCCAGCCCCCCCAGCTTCTGCCGGATCAAAGCATCGAGTTCCGCCCCCTTCGCCATCTGCTCGCCGAGCTTCTCGGTGAGCTTCTGCATCTTCCCGGCGAAGGCCTCGTCGTCGTCCTCGACCGCTTCGGCGCCCACGTAGCGGCCCGGCGTCAGCACGTGGCCATGCTCGCCGATCTCGGCGAGATGCACGCTGCGACAGTAGCCAGGGACGTCCTGATACTCCCCGGCGTCCAGCTCGTCGCGCCACGCAGCGACGGTACCGGCAATGCGCTCGATCACTTCATCGGGGAACTCCGTCTGCACGCGGCTGATCATGCGGCCGAGCTTGCGAGCATCGATGAACAGCACTTCACCCGGTCGAGCAGCTTTCCGCCTAGTCAGGAACCACAGACACGCGGGGATCTGCGTGTTGAAGAAAAGCTGCCCCGACAATGCGATCATCACCTCGACGACGTCGGCCTCGACCATCGCCCGGCGGATGTCGCCCTCGCTGTTCTGGCTGGAACTCATCGAGCCATTGGCCAGCACGATGCCGGCGCGGCCGCCCGCCTTCAGGTGGTACAGCATGTGCTGCAGCCACGCGTAGTTGGCGTTGCCCTGCGGCGGGGTGCCGTACTCCCAGCGCGGGTCGTCTTCGAGGCTGCCATGCCACCAGTCGCTGATGTTGAACGGCGGGTTGGCGAGAATGAAGTCGGCGCGCAGGTCCGGGTGCTGGTGGCGGGTGAAGGTGTCGGCGGGTTCGCGGCCGAGGTTGAAGTCGATGCCGCGGATGGCGAGGTTCATCGCCGCGAGGCGCCAGGTCGTCGGGTTGGATTCCTGGCCGTAGATCGACACGTCACCGAGCTTGCCGCCGTGCGCCTCGATGAACTTCTCGGACTGCACGAACATGCCGCCGGAGCCGCAGCAGGGGTCATAGACCTTGCCGTGGTGGGGAGCGAGAACGGCGACCAGGGTCTTGACGATCGACGCCGGCGTGTAGAACTGGCCGCCCTTCTTGCCTTCGGCGCTGGCGAACTGGCCGAGGAAGTATTCATAGACCTGCCCGAGCACGTCGCGGGCCTTGCCGGGGTCGGCAGCGAAGCCGATGGTGGACACCAGATCGACCAGTTCGCCGAGCTTGCCGTCGGGCAACTGGGCGCGCGCGTAGCGCTTGTCGAGGATGCCCTTGAGCCTGGGGTTCTCGACTTCGATGAGGGTCAGCGCCTCGTCGATGCGCTTGCCGATGTCCGGCTGCTTGGCGGCGGCGCGCAGCGCTTCCCAGCGCGCCGACTCGGGCACCCAGAAGACATTGACCTCGCGGTAGTAGTCGCGGTCTTCGAGTTCTGCCGCGATCAGTTCGGCGGCGTCGAGATGGTAATCGTCGTCGGGGTCGGCAAAGCGCCGCGCCAGTTCGGCACGCCGCGCGGCGAAGGTGTCGGAGATGTACTTGACGAAGATCAGCCCGAGGACCAGGTGCTTGTATTCGGCGGCGTCCATGTTGGCGCGCAGCTTGTCGGCGGTCGCCCACAAGGTCTTCCTGATGTCGTCGAGCATGGGGTGGCAGGCGCTGAGAGTTGGTCCAGCTATCGATTATGCATCGGGGAGCCTGGCTGGACCCATTTCGGGGGAAAATCGGCGCCTGATATCGGCCGCGAACGCTGCAGGCCTGCACGTTGCCAGTACAGGAGAACGCCGGTGAACGATCTGCCGGCAGGATTCACTGATCTCGACGTGCGGGACATGCAGTAGGTCGGGTGGGGTGATTGGTGGGTGACGGCCGCCGGCCAGGAATGGGCGCCAAAGAAGTCAGCCCAAACAAGTCATCGAGGCGTTCTGGGTGTAAGCTGACGTTCCATATCCTGAAGCACCGATTTCGTGTTGTTTATTTCATGATGAAGGAGTCAATGATGAACCGAATCATCGTAGCAACAGGGCTAGCCCTGGGCCTGGCTTTCACAACCATGCCCGCGAGCGCCGTCGTATATTGCAAGACCGTGGGCGTACCGAAAGGTTGTGTGGCTCGGCCCACCGCGACGGTGGTAAGGCCCGCCGTAGTTGCGGCTCCGGGCGTCAGTGCAACCAATCGAAATGGCGGAGTGAACCGCGTCGGCGTTCGGCGCTGAATGGGGGCTAACGGTTGTTTGTGGCGTATAGGGCGGGTAGAGCAAAGCGAAACCCGCCCAGCTGGGCGTCGCACTCAACCCCGCTACGTGGAGCGGGTGACCGAATGCGTTGAGGGTCTGCTTTTTTCAAAAGCCTGAATGACCGCAACGGGTCGCTCGCCGTCATGGATCAATACCGGAACCGGTCATTCACCGGAACCCTGGCTCGACAACCCGCCACCGCCCGCAATGGCGCATGAACGTCGCCCGGCAAGATCGGCACTGCGTAGGGTGCTTGGCCGCGGCATCGGAGAAGAATGGGCGGGCACGCCTATCGGTAAGGACGGCGGCACGACGTAGTTCGTGACTAAACCCGCCCACCTTACCGCAGAAATATCCGCAAGCTCTTGACTTATGGTGCCCCCAGTCGGAATCGAACCAACACCTGATGATTACAAATCAACTGCACGACCTTCATGCTACGGGGGCATCTTGCTTCGGACCGCTGCATTATAGCGGAACCAGAAGCCGTCGCCACCATCCACGCCACCGTGCGGTCACATTCAGCTTATGCATGCATGCGCCTGCCCTGATCGACGCCACGCTTTATCCGGGGTAACCGGCTCTGCCGGGACAATTGGCTCGTGGATGGTCGGCGGGCGCCTCGCGCCGCCAGGGTCTCGCCACTGGTACAGAGTATGACGCCAACCCGTCGGGGCACAGGATTTGCTGGCAACTATCGTGCTTGTTCCTGCTTTCTTTGGCGTCGCCTCACTGGCCGATTCGTTGGCGCAGACTTTGGCAGACGAGGCGTGGATGGCCGAGGTTTCCACCATAATCTTCAAGACCAACCACGCACAGAGCCCCGGTTTATGCATTCAGATTGGCTTGTCCACGCTCGCGCAGCCACCTCTGGTGATGGGTGAATGCGAGTACGGTAAAGGCCTGGTCGTTTTCTACCGATCGCAAACCCACACCCCTGGTGCTGCTCCCGGCCAGCGGTCACTAGACGATTGGGGCCGTTTCTTTCGTAGTTGCAAACCCACTGTTAAAATGCGCTGCCTGCTTCCTTGATAGACAGTCATGCCCAAGCTCTCCAACCCTTCGGAAATTGCCCGGGAAGCCCTGCGCCTTCTGGCTGTCAGGCGGATGTCTCCCTCCCCAGAGAACTACCGGCAGCTTTACAACGAGATTGCCGGCATTGCGGAGGATGTCGGTAACGCATTTCCGGAGCGTGAACTCAAAGGGCTGCTGGATTCGCTGCCCAAAGAGAACGCGGCCCAGCAGAAACTGGCCAAGCGCTTCGAGCAGGCGCTGAAGGGGAAAAACTGGGGCGGCATCAGCGAGGGCTTTGCCGAATTGGCGCAGCAACTCGGCAAAGCGCAGGAATTACCCTGGAGCGAACTGATTGGCAATTTCCTCCGCCAATGGGAAAACAAGCAGGCTGGCCTGACCATCGCTCGCAAGCGTGAAGCCCTTGAACGTGTATTGGCCAGCGGTTCAGGCAACGGTGATTTACTGTTCACAAGGTTGCAGGGCTTGGTGAAATCGTGGTCACTCAACGCCCCGGTCGGCGACGAAATGACCCTGGTGGAACACCCGGCGATAGCCGGACCGGAGTCCGGCGTCCCGCCGGCGGACAATGTCTCCGTCACCACGCCAACCGTCAACGATTTGTCGAACGAACTACGCGACACCTTCGCCTACACGCTTGAAACACTCGTTACGTCACAACTCGCCGATCAACCGGACATTGCCGCAGATGCCCGCGCGCTGGCGCACAAGGTTCGCACGGCAACTTCAGCGGCAGCAATCGACGCCTTGCTGGCCAATGTCAAGCGCCTGGCATTCCGCCTTGAGCTCCTGACCGAAGACCGTGCCGAACTGCGTGCAGGTTTGCTCAATTTGCTGCAACTGCTGATCGAGAACGTCGGCGAACTGGTCGTTGAGGACCGCTGGCTGGCGGGACAAATCGATATCGTACGGGACATCGTCTCTGCTCCCTTGAACGTCCGCTCCCTTGGTGACGCCGAGAGCCGCCTCAAGGACGTCATCTTCAAGCAGAGCCAGCTCAAGCACAGCCTTAACGAAGCCAAGGAGAACCTCAAGCAGATGCTTGCCGGCTTCGTCGATCACCTGGCAGAATTTGCCGATTCGACCTCGGACTATCATGACAAGATCGAAATCTGCGCCAAGAGGATCAGCAAGACCGAGGACATCACCCAACTGGAAGAGGTGCTCGCCGAAGTGATTCGGGAAACCAGCATCATCCAGTTGAATGCCCAGCGTTCGCGTGACGACCTGCGTACCGCCAAGAAGCGCGTCGAAGAAGCCGACAAGCGGATCGGTGAATTGCAGATGGAACTCGACAAGGCCAGCACGCTGGTGCGGCACGACCAACTGACCGGTACCCTCAACCGGCGGGGACTGGAAGAAGCATTCGACAAGGAAACCGCACGCGCCCAACGCCGCCAGTCGACGCTGTGTGTCGCCATGCTCGACATCGACAACTTCAAGAAGCTCAATGACTCACTGGGACACGATGCAGGCGACGCTGCCCTGATCCACCTGGCGACCGTCATCCGGGAGACCATGCGACCGCAGGACACCGTTGCCCGCTTCGGCGGCGAGGAGTTCATCATCGTGTTGCCCGACACGACCTCCGAAGACGCGCGGACGGCTCTCGTTCGGCTCCAACGCGAGTTGACCCGACGCATCTTCCTGCACAACAACAATCGACAACTGATCACCTTCAGTGCCGGGGTTACCGATTTTCGGCCAGGCGACACACAGGTTTCGGTGACCAAGCGTGCCGACGACGCCATGTATGCTGCCAAGCAGGCCGGCAAGAATCGGGTCCTCATCGGCTGAAGCGAACCGACCCCAGGAGCACAAGGCGAACCGCCTTGCCGGATATCCCTGTGTAGCCCATCTACGACGCGAGAACAAATGCACAAGATCGACCTACTCTACGCGAAGAACCTGATCACCCGAAAGGCCACTGCCGTCCGGCAGGAGTTGTCGTTTCTCCTGCTGGTCGAGAACCTGGCGTTCGTCAAGCGTGTGGATGTCGTGTGGAGCGGGGAAGACGGGCAATGGCGCACCCTGCCCGCCCACTTCCACAGCACGATCGATGACCACAAGGAATACTGGCTCGCCCGGGTTGCATTCACCCTTGGGCCAGACGAACCCCTTCCTGGCAACGTTCAGTTCGCGGTGCGCTACCAAACGCCCGGCGCCGAATACTGGGACAACAATCACGGCGAAAACCATTCGATTCAGGCGGATTCCGGGATCCGGGTGGACCAGCAACACCCCCTTCTGAACGTTGAGTTCGAGAGCAATCTGACAGACGGACAAAGCCTCCTGCCCATCGCAGTGGCAGTCGACAGAAGTCTGCACGTCAAGCGCGTCACCGTTCACTGGACCCGTGACGAGTGGAAGACTACGCACAAGTCCAACTGCCGCTTCCGGCTGAACTATTGGGATGCCGAGTTTCTCAGCAATGCCAGAAACCCCAACCACTACGGCAGCCAGATCTGGCATGCTGCGCTCAAGGTCGACGATGCCTTCCGGGTACGATACAAGATTTCCTGCGAAACCCGGCAGCGCGTTCTCTGGGACGACAATTTCGGCAAGAGCCATGCAATCCAGCGGCGCCCGCTAAAGGTTCTGGTCCTGAACCTGCATTGCCGCCAGGAAGACAACCAGGACTACAAGCTGTCACTGATTGCCGAGGCGATCGGTGCCCTTGAGGTTGATATCATCTGTCTCCAGGAAGTTGCAGAACTGTGGAATAACGGCCAGGGTGATTGGCAGACCAATACGGCGAGAATCATCAATGAGCGGCTCGCCTCGCCTTATCATCTGGTGACGGACTGGTCGCATCTGGGCTTTGCGCGTTATCGCGAAGGTGTTGCCATCCTGAGCAGATACCCGATCGAGAAGCATGCCGCAAGATATGTCTCGGCTAGTCGCGACCCCTACAGTATTCATTCGAGAAAGGTGGTGATGGGCCAGATCAGGGTACCGCATGTCGGCTTGCTCAATGTATTTTCGTCCCACCTGAGTTGGTGGGACGATGGTTTCCCGGAGCAGTTCGAGGCGTTGAGGCAGTGGGCGGCCGCTGAACATGGCGCGCAGGTTGCCGCCACCCTGCTCGGCGGGGATTTCAACATCAAGGCCGGTTCCAGTGGTTACCAGTTGGTGGCCAACTCGCACGAATACGACGACCAGTACCTGTCGGCAACTTCGCCGCAGTTATTTCGACGGATCTTCGAAACCCGGGATCCGGGGTGGCAGCACGACCTCGACGATGATCATCGTATCGACTATGTATTCCTCCGCAAGGGAAGCAATCTTCGCGTCACCTCGGGACGAACCGTGTTCACTGAGCAGGACTATGGAACCGTGTCCGATCACTGCGGCTATCTGATGACCTTCGAGCCGAAGTGACCTGCATGAGCAGGAATGTGGCGGCATCGGCACAGGTTCGGCTGGTACCGCTTTAACCAATACAACAGCAACGCAGTGGGATGATGAAGACAGCAGAGAATTATGCAGTTCCTGTGCACGGCAATCTTGGTGGCTCCTGCCTGCGGGTAAATGACTTCAACGAGAAATTTCACCTGCGCTGGGGCAAGATAAGCTTCGATGTGTGGTTCGGTGTGCAGGTGAATATCAAGGTTATTCTCAAGGTCTATCGGAATAACAACATCTGCGAAACGTACATCGTCGACACCGACCCTTACGATATCCAGTGGAACCATCACCGGCGGCGGACCAGGGATTTCTATATCCACCCTTGCTCCGCCACCTTCGGGCAGGCCAACTGTGTCAAGTTCGCCTTCATCGCGCATGTAGAAGAACGCTCCATCCCTTCACAGATGGAGTATATCTTCATGGACTGGCCCCAATTGAGGGACGAGCATCCGCAATACCGAAGAATCAGCCCGGAATGGGCAACCAGCAACCCTTTCCGTACGCACGAGGGGAATGCCTGGCAACTCCAGAGCGATGTCGATTGGTACAACCATCATTTCGAATCGCTGCACCTGACTCCCAAGTTCACCAAGGGACAACAGTACCATCCCTATCACCCCAAGCGCTTCATACACGATCACATCGACAAGGTCGTGCGCTGCAAGAATGAAAACCCAAATCGCTTCTGCACGATCAAGGTCAGCGTCGATTGCATCGACGACAATGACTTTACCCGCCACCTGGTACATGCCAGCAACCATGGTGTCTGCGTGCAATGCATTGTCGACTGGAGAAAGATGACGCTGACCAACAGTTCGAACTATGCGCGTCTGAAGCGCGCCGGCATCGAACTGCTGGGGGTATTTTGCACGCCGCACCATCACCTGATCGAGGTCGCTCCCGACATGCATACCAAGTTCATCATCTTCAACGATGAAGACTGCATATTAGGGTCGTTCAATATCACCTTTGATCGATGGTGGGCCAATTGGGAATCCGGGATGAGTTTTCATTCGAAAGGCGTATGCCGTTTGCTGGACAACGTATTTCAGAGCGAACGCGGCGGGGTGATTCAAAAATACGGGATCGACCCACTGAGTCCTTTCAACCTGCTCTACACCTACGGCCGACACGCATTAATGGACGGCAAGTATTACCGTCCGCACCATGCCATCCTGGCCGAGATACACCGCGCCAGACGTTCCATCAAACTCACGCTGTTTCTGATCGGCAACCTTCTGGGCGAACACGGAGACAGCGTGGTCGATGCCCTGATACACGCGCAGCAGCGCGGCGTGCATGTGCATATCCTGCTCAACGGGCATCTTGCCCGGCAGGGGCAAGTCGGCACCGAACGTACGATGCAGGAGGAACTTGATCGCCCCCTCTTGCCGGCAGCACAAGCGCTGCGATCGGCCGGAATCGCGGTGGGGCTGGTCTACGGACAAGCCGATCAACCAGTTCCTTATTCTCCGATTCACTCCAAGTACTGCATCATCGACGAAGCGACGATCATCGAAGGGAGCTTCAACTGGTACAACACTTCGGTGTTTTCGCATGACTTGACGGTACTGGCAACCCATCGCGAAGTAGCGAAGGCATATCTGCACGAGTTCGAGCAAATACAGCGTCTTTTCAGAATCTATTACTGAGGCCCGATCCTTCGTTCCCGCCTGTCGGGAACCGGGGAATGGTGAGCCACCGACACCGCATGCGCACCTGCCACGAGTTGACCACACTCCCCTTGACAACAGGCATTTGACTCAGTATGCAGCGCCAAGGATACTTCGTCTGCGTGGTTGAAACGCCTTCCCTCGGGGTTCATTTGCTCAAGGTCGCTGCTGAAAATGCTCTGCCGAGGAGTCGTCATGCAACCAGCACGGACACCCCGTGCTATTTTCGATCCGGATTCCCGCCTTTTTCAACACCCACTCACTGTCGAGGAAATCATGCCCAAACTGTTCATTGAAGATCTCGCCCTCGAAGGCAAGCGCGCCTTGATCCGCGTTGACTTCAACGTCCCCCAGGACAAAGTCAGCGGCGCCATTACCAACACCAAGCGCATCGAGGCCGCATTGCCGACGATCAAGTATGCCCTGGACAAGGGTGCAGCCGTCATTCTCATGTCGCACCTCGGGCGCCCCGACGGGAAAGTCGTGCCGCAATACAGCCTGGCGCCGGTTGCCACCGCTCTCGAAGGCCTTCTCGGCAAACCTGTGACCTTCCTTTCCGACTGTGTCGGGCCGGAAGTCGAGGCCGCATGCGCGCAGATCAAGCCCGGCGAAGTCATCCTGCTCGAGAACCTTCGTTTCCATATCGAGGAAGAAGGCAAAGCCACCGCGACCGGCCCCGACGGCACGGTCACCAAGATCAATGCCAACCCGGAAAACGTGAAAGCCTTCCGTGCGTCGCTGACCAGGCTCGCCGACGTCTACATCAATGACGCCTTCGGTACCGCTCACCGCGACCACTCGTCGATGACCGGCGTGCAGTTGCCCGAACGCGCGGCGGGCTACCTGATGAACAAGGAACTGGCGGCTTTTTCGGCCGTTCTCGAATCGCCGCAGCGTCCGCTGCTGGCCATCCTCGGCGGCGCCAAGGTCGCTGACAAGATTCAGTTGATCAACAATCTGCTCGACAAGGCGGACCAGATCATCATCGGCGGCGGCATGGCCTTCACCTTCAAGAAGGTCCTCTCCGGAATGCCGATCGGCAACTCCCTGTTCGACGCAGAAGGCGCCAAACTCGTACCCGGCCTGATGGACAAGGCCCGCGAGAAAGGCAAGCAGATCCTGCTGCCCGTGGACTTCGTCATCGGCGACAAGTTTGACGCCGCGGCCAACACCGGCAGTGCCAACGACGTCGACGGCGTTCCCGACGGCTGGCTGGGGCTTGATTGCGGTCCGGAATCGACGCGCATCTTCAGCGACGCGATCCTGCAGGCGAAGACCATCATCTGGAACGGCCCGGCCGGCGTTTTCGAGTTCGAGAAGTTCGAAGCGGGTACCCGGGCCATGGCTGAAGCAGTCGTCCAGGCCACCGCTGCAGGCGCAATCACCGTGATCGGAGGCGGTGACACGGCCACTGCCGCGAAGAAGTATGGTGCCGACAAGAAGGTCACCCACAGTTCAACAGGAGGTGGCGCGTCGCTCGAGTACCTCGAAGGCAAAATCCTGCCGGGCGTCGCCGCCCTTTCCGAGAAATAAGTGCGGTTGGCCCCGGCCTCACCGGGGCCAGCTTGCCCATCACTTCACCCAGGAATCACCACATTGAGGAACACCATGCGCAAGATCGTTATCGCCGGCAACTGGAAAATGAACAAGACCGTTGCCGAATCAGTGAAGCTCGCCACCGACGTGGTGGCAGCTGCCCAAGGCATCCGGAGTGTAGTCGTCATCATTGCTCCGACCTACCTTGCCCTGGCCAAGGTCGCGGAGGTAGTGCAGGGCAGCAACGTCAAACTCGCGGCTCAGGATGTGCATTGGGAAAACCAGGGCGCATTCACCGGCAAGGTGAGCGCAGACATGCTCAAGGAAATCGGCGTCGAGTACGTGATCATCGGCCACTCCGAGCAACGAACGTACTTCGGTGAAACCGACGCAACGGTCAACAAGAAGGTCCGCAAGGTCCAGTCACTCGACATGACACCCATCATCTGCATCGGCGAGACGCTCGCGGAACGTAAGGATGGCCGTCTGGAGAGCGTACTGACCACGCAGGTCAACGGCGCTTACGAAGGTCTTGCCGCCGACGATGCGCTGCGCACGATCATCGCCTACGAACCGGTCTGGGCAATTGGTACCGGCGTCACCGCCAGCGACGACGAGGCTCAGCAAGCGCATGCTTTCGTGCGCAGCCTGCTGGCCATACGCTACGGCGAAGACGTCGCCCAGTCGATTTCAATCCAGTACGGCGGCTCGATGAAGCCGGAGAACGCTGCCGGCCTGCTGGCTCAGACGGACATCGACGGTGGCTTGATCGGCGGTGCCGCGCTCAAGGCAGACAGTTTCCTGGGCATCGTCACGCCTGGTGAGTCAATCAGCAAATAACAGGCACGACGTGGCAAGTGCGGCGCTGGCCTCCGGCGCCGCGCCGCCCGGACTGGCGGGTCGTCAGGCCCGCCGTTCAAATCAGGATATTGCGCAGGGCCTCGACCAGCAGTTCGCATTGTGCGTCGGTGCCGATGGTAATCCGCAGGTACTGGTCGATTCGCGGCAACCTGAAGTGGCGAACGATGATGCCGCACTGGCGCAGGGCGGCGGCGAGTTCACCGGCATCGCGCTGCGGGTGGCTGGCGAAGATGAAGTTGGCTGCCGACGGAAGAACGGTGAAACCAAGTTCCTGCAGCGCACGGCGCAAAGCCTCACGACTGTCGATGACGGCTTGTCGCGTCAATTCGAAGTACTCCTGGTCGTCGATCGCGGCAACGGCACCGGCAATCGCCAGGCGATCGAGCGGGTACGAATTGAAGCTGTTCTTGACTCTTTCGAGCGCTTCGGTCAAATGGTTCTGGCCCACCGCATAGCCAACCCGCAGTCCGGCCAGCGAACGCGACTTGGAAAGGGTGTGCACCACCAGCAGGTTTGGATGGCGGTCAACCAGGGCAATCGCCGTATCACCGCCGAAATCGATGTAGGCTTCATCGACCACGACCACCGACTCGCGATGCGCAAGCAGCAAACGCTCGATGTCTGCAAGCGGCAGCAGGCAGCCGGTTGGCGCATTCGGGTTGGGAAAGATGATGCCGCCGTTGGCCATGGCATAGTCCTCGACGCGGATGGTGAACTCCTCATCGAGCGGCACCGTACTAAAGGCAATGTCATAGAGGCCGCAGTAGACCGGATAGAAGCTATAGGTGATGTCCGGAAACAACACCGGCAACGTATGCTTGAGCAGCGCCGGAAAGATGTGCGCCAACACTTCATCGGAGCCGTTGCCGACAAATACCTGCTGCGGCCTGATGCCGAAGTCAGCGTAACGGGCGGCAACCGCCTCCTTGAGGCGATCGGCGTTCGGGTCCGGGTAAAGGCGCAGCGACCGCCCACCATTCGCCAGTTCGTCGGCGATTGCCGCCAGGACCTGTGCCGACGGGGGATAGGGATTTTCGTTGGTGTTCAGCTTGACGAGATTCGGCAGCTTCGGCTGCTCGCCCGGAACGTAAGGCGTCAGACGGTGAACGAGGGAACTCCAGTAGCGGCTCATGAAAGGCTGGTCAGGTTGGGTGCACGGCAAGCGTGAAATGGTATCATGCGTCTCTGTCGATGCAGAACCATCGCCTGCCGGCGATCAACACTTCGCAGCAGCAAACCGAAGCCTTTCCCCACCTGACAGTTTTTTGCCACTCTGCAATGGTCTCACGATGCGGCAAGCAGAAGTTTCCAGGAATACGCTCGAAACCCGGATCACCGTTCGTCTGAATCTGGATGGCAACGGCAGGGGAAGCTTCGCCACCGGCGTCCCCTTCCTCGACCACATGCTCGACCAGATTTCCCGCCATGGTCTGATCGACCTCGATATCCAGGCCACGGGCGACCTGCATATCGACGCGCACCACACGGTCGAGGATATCGGCATCACACTCGGCCAGGCGCTGGCCCAGGCACTGGGCGACAAGAAGGGTCTGCGGCGGTACGGGCATGCCTACGTGCCTCTCGACGAGGCGCTTTCACGGGTCGTGGTCGATCTTTCCGGCCGACCCGGCCTCGAGTTCCACGTCGATTTCAGACGTGCAATGATCGGCACGTTCGATGTCGACCTGGTGCATGAGTTTTTCCAGGGCCTCGTCAATCATGCCCTGCTGACCCTGCACGTCGATAATCTGCGTGGCGACAATGCCCACCACCAGGCCGAAACGGTGTTCAAGGCCTTCGGTCGTGCGCTGCGCATGGCCCTGGAACACGACCCACGCGCCAGCGACAGCATTCCATCGACCAAAGGCTCCCTGTGATGCACGAACCGCCCGCACGCAGGGGAGCGATCGTCGTCATTGATTACGGCATGGGAAACCTGCGCTCTGTCTGGCAGGCGCTGGTACGTGTCGCCGATGGGCGTGAAGTGCTCGTCTCGGCTAATCCGGCGGTGGTCGGCGCTGCCGAACGTGTGGTCTTTCCCGGCCAGGGGGCGATGCCCGACTGCATGCGCGAGATTGACGCCCGCGGTTTGCGGCCGGCGGTGCTCGAGGCCGCAGCCAACAAACCTTTTCTCGGCATCTGTATCGGCCAGCAAATGCTCTTCGAGCACAGTGAGGAAGGTGATGTTCCGGGCCTCGGCGTCCTTCGGGGCAGCGTCCGCCGTTTTCCGGCGGATAGAATGCGCGACAGCGACGACCACAGGCTCAAGGTTCCGCACATGGGCTGGAATCAGGTACGACACTGTCGGGAGCACCCACTATGGGCAGGCATTGCCGATGGCGCACGCTTCTATTTCGTTCACAGTTATTACGTCGCCCCGGTGGACGACGCCTGTGTCGTCGGAACGACCGATTACGGCATCCTCTTTACCAGCGCAGTGGCACGGGATAATATCTTTGCCATTCAGTGCCACCCGGAAAAGAGCGCGCAAGCGGGACTTGCCATGCTGGCCAACTTCGTTGCCTGGAAGCCCTGACCGGTTGCCGGGATCCGACTTGTTTCAACCCACCTTTCTTCCGCTTTCGACATGCTTATCATTCCCGCGATTGACCTGAAACAGGGACAGTGCGTCCGCCTCAAACAGGGCCTCATGGACCAGGTGACCGTGTTCTCCCACTCGCCCGGCGCGCAGGCCAGCCACTGGCTGGCGCAGGGTGCTCGGCGCCTGCATGTGGTCGATCTCGACGGCGCCTTCGCCGGAAAACCGAAGAACGAGAAAGCCATCAAGGAAATCGTCAAGGCTGTTGGCGATGACATTCCGGTGCAACTCGGCGGCGGCATCCGGGATTTGGACACCATCGAGCGCTGTCTCGACGACGGCGTCAGCTACGTGATCATCGGCACTGCCGCGGTGAAGAATCCCGGTTTCCTGCATGATGCCTGTGGCGCGTTTCCTGGCCACATCATTGTCGGACTCGATGCCAGAGACGGCAAGGTGGCTGTTGATGGCTGGTCGAAAATGACCGGACATGATGTCATCGACCTGGCGCGGAAGTACGAGGATTACGGCGTCGAAGCGATCATCTATACCGATATCGGCCGCGACGGCATGCTCTCGGGGATCAACATCGAGGCGACGGTAAAACTCGCTCAGGCATTGTTGATCCCGGTGATTGCCAGCGGCGGCCTGTCCAGCCTCGACGACATCCGGCAACTCTGCGCGGTCGAAGACGAAGGAATCAGCGCCGCGATCGCCGGCCGCGCCATCTACGATGGCTCGCTCGATTTTGCTGTGGCGCAGGCGGCAGCCGACAATGCCGCGGGACCATGAAGCGCGCGACATTCCGGCAAACTCGGGGCGTTAGCTGACCTTGGGCCTGGCCAAACGCATCATCCCGTGCCTTGATGTGACTGCCGGTCGGGTCGTCAAGGGCACCAATTTCGTCGACCTGCGTGACGCCGGCGACCCCGTGGAAATCGCCCGCCGCTACGACGAGCAGGGCGCTGACGAAGTGACCTTCCTCGACATCACGGCCTCCTCGGATCAGCGCGACATTATCCTGCATATCGTCGAGGCCTGTGCGGCGCAGGTTTTCATACCGTTGACGGTTGGCGGTGGTGTGCGCTCGGTGGCCGATGTGCGCCGCCTGCTCAATGCCGGCGCCGACAAGGTGAGCATGAATACCGCGGCGGTCGAGAATCCGGATCTGGTGGCCGAAGCCTCAGCCAAGGTCGGCAACCAGTGTATCGTCGTGGCCATCGACGCCAAGCAGTCGGCGCCGGGTGTCTGGCAGGTATTTACCCACGGTGGTCGGCGCAATACCGGTATCGACGCCGTCGCCTGGGCCCGCCGCGTCCAGCAACTCGGTGCCGGCGAGATCCTGCTGACGAGCATGGATCGTGACGGCACCAGGAACGGCTTCGATCTGTCATTGACGCGGGCGATTTCCGATGCCGTAGATGTCCCGGTCATTGCCAGCGGCGGCGTCGGCAATCTCCAGCACCTCGCCGACGGAGTGTCCGAAGGGCATGCGGACGCCGTTCTGGCGGCAAGCATCTTCCATTTTGGTGAATTCACCGTACGCCAGGCCAAGGAGTACATGCGCGAGCGCGGTATCGAGGTTCGCCTGTGAGCGATCTGAACCCTCGTCACGAATGCCTCGATGCCCTCAAGTGGGATGCCCAGGGTATGATTCCGGCGATCGCACAGGACGCCGATAGTGGCCGGGTGCTGATGTTTGCGTTCATGAATCGTCAGTCACTCCAGGAGACGATTGATAGCGGGACCGCGGTATACTGGTCGCGTTCGCGCCAGCGGCTGTGGCGAAAGGGCGAAGAGTCCGGCCACGCGCAACGGGTGCGCTCGATCCGGACCGACTGTGACGGCGACGTATTGCTGCTCTCGATCGACCAGGCGGGCGGTATCGCCTGCCATACCGGCCGCGAGAGCTGTTTCTTTCATCAACTGCAGGGGAACTTCTGGGTTGCGGTCGACCCGGTGCTCAAGGACCCCAAGGACATTTACGGCAAATGAACATGGACATGCTGCACCGGATCTCGGATACGCTGCTTGAGCGCCGCAAGGCAGACCCGGAAACTTCCTATACGGCACAGCTACTGGCCAAAGGGCCGGATTCGATCCTGAAGAAGATTGGCGAGGAATGCGCCGAGTTGATCATGGCCGGCAAGGAAGGCAACCGCCTGCACGTGGTCTGGGAGTCTGCGGATGTCCTCTATCACACGATGGTCCTGCTGGCCTTTTATGGTCTGACGATCGAAGATGTGCTGCAGGAGATGCGTCGACGCGAAGGCATTTCGGGAATCGACGAGAAAAAATCACGGAAAAGCTGAAACATGGAAAACTGCCTGTTCTGCAAAATCGCCGGCGGCCAGATTCCGTGTCGCAAGGTCTATGAAGACGACGACATCCTGGCCTTTCACGACATCAATCCGGCTCGCCCGGTGCACCTGTTGGTCATCCCCAAGCGGCACATCACGTCGCTGGCGACCGCCACCGAAGCCGATACACCGGTTCTCGGCAGGATTCTTGCCGTCGCCAACCGTTTGGCAACGGAACAGGGCAGCCCGGACGGCTTTCGACTGATCATCAATTCCGGACGTATCGGCCACCAGGAAGTTCAGCACCTGCACGCGCACATCGTCGGCGGACCGGACCCGGTCGGACCGATGCTCAAACGCGTCTGAACCACACCACCAACCACGGGCACCGGCGGCGCTGCCTGCGGGGCAAGCTGCCGAGTTTCACTTTAGATGGAGGCCTGACATGGGTTCTTTCAGCATCTGGCACTGGTTGATCGTTCTGGTCATCGTACTGTTGATTTTCGGCACCAAGAAGCTGCGCAACCTCGGAGCCGATCTTGGTGGTGCGGTAAAGGGTTTCAAGGACGGCATCAAGGACGCCACCACAGAGGACAAGCCGGCAGAGACGCCGTCTCCTCCGCCTGCTCCTGCACCGCCGCCACAAGTCGGCACCGGTCAGACCATCGAGGGGGAAATCAGGGAAAAGACCCGCAGCTAGTTACGGCGCCAGTCACGTGATCACACACACCAGGAACAGGCATCTGGATCGACCGGGGAGGGTAAGCCGCCCACGCGCTCGGCAGACGACCCCGCATTCCTTGCCCCGCCTGCAGACGGCTGCCAATGTTTGATATCGGCTTTTCCGAGATGCTGGTCATCGCCATCGTCGCACTGGTGGTGATCGGTCCCGAACGGCTGCCCAAGGTGGCGCGGACGGCCGGGCATATGCTCGGGCGTCTGCAACGTTATGTCAGTGACGTGAAGTCGGACATCAACCGAGAAATGCAACTCGAAGAGCTCAAGAAACTGCAGTCCGAGATCCGGGAGTCCGCGCACAGCGTTGAGCACAGTCTGAAGACAGAAATGCAGGCAGCAAGACAGGCGCTCGACCAGATCCCGGCAACGATTGCCAACGATATTCCTGCGCCGGCGGCGCTCGTATACCCAACCATCGCAGAATCGCCATCGGCTGCAACGGGCAACCCCCAACCACCAGCACCGACTGGCCCCTCGGTAGCTGAAGCTGCGCAACCCACCCGCACGCTCTGATCGCGATGAACCTCCCCGAAGACTCCTTTCTCTCGCACCTGGTCGAGTTGCGTGACCGCCTGATACGGGCGCTGATCGCGATAGGCATTGTCTTCATTTGCCTCTTCCCCTGGGCCAAGGAACTTTATGCCTTGTTGGCGCAGCCCTTGCTGGCGACACTGCCGCAAGGTGGTCAGATGATCGCGACCGACGTGATCGGGGTTTTTCTGGTGCCGATGAAAGTGGCGCTGATGGTGGCGTTCCTGATCGCCCTGCCCTACGTGCTTTACCAGGTCTGGGCTTTTGTCGCCCCCGGCCTCTATGCGCACGAGAAACGGCTGGCACTGCCGCTGGTTGCCGCGAGCGTGCTGCTGTTCTTTCTCGGCATGGCTTTCGCCTATTTCCTGGTCTTTCCCACGGTTTTCGGCTTCATGGCCACGGTGGCGCCCGAAGGTGTCGCGTGGATGACCGACATCGAGAAGTACCTCTCTTTCGTACTGACCACCTTCATCGCCTTCGGGGTGACTTTCGAGGTCCCGGTGGTGGTGGTCGTTCTGGTCCAGGCAGGGGTCGTTGAACTGGCCAAGCTCAAGGAATGGCGCCCCTATGTGATCGTTGGGGCGTTTGTCGTGGGCGCGGTGTTTACGCCACCCGACGTGATTTCACAACTGATGATGGCCATTCCGCTGTGCCTGCTTTTTGAGCTCGGGCTGTTGCTCGCGCGTTTTGTCAGCAAGGGCTCGCTACGCCGAACCGCTCCGCTGGCACCGACAGCCGACTGGGCGCCGATGTCGGCTGCGGAAATGGACAAGGCGATCGAGGGACTGGGTCATCGGCCCGATGGCGACGACAAGCCGGCAAGGTCTCCCGATCCATCGCCGTGACCGGCTACGCTGCCGTCGTTGTGCTGCCTGCCCCGCTCAGGAAGGCACCTTCACCGGGCCGGCAACGGTGAGCTGATGCCTGACCGCTGCCCCTTCTTCGAATAGCCACAGACTACCGTTGGGCATCGTTATCCAGCGCTCGTTGTCGGTCAGCGGCACGGTGGCAATCACCGCAACCCGATCATCGGGTGTCGTGACGGCACTGAAATCAATGCTCAGATCCTGATCGCGCAGATGCGCAACGCTGAAAGGTGCTTGTCGGATGATGTAACTGAGCTGGTTGGAGCAGTGGGCGAACAGACAGTCGCCATTCGACAGCAGATAGTTGCAAGCGCCACGCGCTCCAAGCTCGACGGTCATTTGATGAAGTGCATCGAACAGGCTGGCCTGCGCCGGCGCCCGGGAGCCAAAACGTTGGCGCAGATTCTGCAGCAGCCAGCAAAACGCGCGCTCGCTGTCGGTTTCGCCGACCGGCGTGAAACTGCCGTCGAGTTGAGGCGAGAAATCAGGCAGGTTGCCGTTGTGGGCAAAAATCCAGTAACGTCCCCATAGTTCGCGCATGAAAGGGTGCGTGTTCTCCAGCGCTACCTCCCCCTGCGTCGCCTTGCGGATGTGGGCAATGACGTTCTTCGAATGGATCGGGTAGCTGCGCACCAGTGCGGCTACCGGCGAAACGCAGGAAGGCTGCGGATCGAGGAACACGCGCGTGCCACGACCTTCAAAGAAGGCGATTCCCCAACCATCCGCGTGCACATCGGTGGCGCCGCCACGCGCCTGAAAGCCGGCGAAGGAAAAGCAGATATCCGTCGGCACATTGCAGTTCATGGCCAGCAACTGACACATCGATCTTGCCTCGGCTAGTCGCGCTCGCGGCGCTGCGGCGCGCGCTTGCCGATCCGGACGGTGGTTTCCAACACGTTGTTCTGGCGGCGCAACTTGAAGGCAACCGTCTCACCCGGCTTCTGACTGGCGATCAGGTCGAGCATGCCTTGCGGATCCTTGACCGCCGTGCCGTCGACAGCGAGCAGGATGTCGCCCGGCTTGATCCCGCCCGCATCCGCCGGGCTGCCGCGCAGGACGCCGGCAATCAAGGCGCCGTTGGTATCCGGCAGTCCAAAGGACTCCGCCAGATCGATACTGATCTCCTGTGCTTCGACGCCGATCCAGCCACGCGTCACGCTGCCACTCTGGATGATCTGCTCCATGACATTCCTCGCAATCGAGATTGGAATCGCAAAACCGATCCCGAGCGAGCCGCCTGAGCGCGAATAAATGGCCGTGTTGATGCCGATCAGATTGCCCTGGCTGTCTACCAGAGCGCCCCCCGAATTGCCCGGGTTGATCGCCGCATCGGTCTGGATGAAGTTCTCGAAGGTGTTGATTCCCAGATGCGAGCGACCCAGGGCCGAGATGATTCCCATGGTCACCGTCTGACCAACCCCGAAAGGATTGCCAATGGCCAGCGTGACGTCACCCACCACGACATTCTCCATTTTCCCGAGCGTGATTGCCGGCAGGACCAGTTCCTTGCCGTTCTGCTCGGTGATCTGGAGTACGGCAAGGTCGGACTCCGGGTCACTCCCGACAACACGGGCATTGAGGTTGCGGCCGTCGCTTAGGGCTATCTCGATCTGGTCGGCAGCCTCGACAACATGAAAGTTCGTGAGAATATAGCCGTTCTGGCTGACAATGACCCCCGAACCGAGTCCGGAGGTCCTTGGACCCTCCCCTTCGGCGCTGTCACCGAAGAAGTGACGGAATACCGGATCGTCAAATAGCGGATTACGACGCGCCTTGATCTTTTGTGAAGTAAAAATGTGCACTACCGAGGGCAGGGCTTTTTTCGCCGCGTCGCGAAAGGATGTGGCAGCAATTGCTGGCACCGCCGCCACCGCCGACTCCTGCAAGGCGACGACGCTGCTGCCGGCCGGAGGGTACTTGCCCAGCCACTCCGGCTTGAGCGTGCTCACCACGAAGAGGATGGCAAGACCAACCGTCACCGTTTGTGCAAAAATCAGCCAGAGCCTGCGCATGGGCAAAAATCGGAGCCAGTGAATGAAACGCGAAGAATTGTCACGCTACCTGGACAAGTTGCTGGAGACAGGGCGCTTCCGGGATTATTGCCCAAACGGCCTGCAAGTGGAAGGACGGCCTGAGGTCCAGCGCCTGCTCGCCGGCGTGACCGCCAGCCAAAGCCTGCTCGATGCCGCGGTCGCCCGCGGTGCCGACGCAGTCCTGGTCCACCACGGCTGGTTCTGGCGCGGCGACGATTTGCGGGTCACTGGCCTGCGCAAGACGCGCCTGCAAACACTGCTGAGGCACGACATCAACCTCATCGCCTATCACCTGCCGCTCGATACCCATCCCGAGTTCGGTAATAACGCGCAACTGGGCAAACGACTCGGCTGGATTGCCGACGACCACTTCGGAGAACAGGAACTCGGCTGGCTGGGACACCTGGAAAACCCGTGCAGCGTCTCGGCCATCGCCGATCGCGTCGGCAGCGAGTTGCAACGCCGACCGCTGGTCATTGCCGGCGACGGCCGCATGGTGAGCCGCGTCGCGTGGTGCTCCGGGGCGGCCCAGGGATTCTTCGAGCAAGCGATCGCGCTCGGCGTCGACCTCTACCTGAGCGGCGAGATCTCCGAACCGACGGTGCATCTGGCACGCGAGTCCGGCGTCGCCTATATTGCTGCCGGTCACCACGCCAGCGAACGCTACGGTGTACAGGCCCTTGCCGAACATCTGGCCGAGCGTTTCGCCCTGGACTGCGAATTCGTCGACATCGACAACCCTGTCTGAATCACATCAGGAGCCATTATGAGCTACGTTTTTTCACCCGCCCCGCGGGTCAGTGTCCCGGTCACCGGCGGCAGCGCCCTTTTCCCGGTACGCCGCGTCTACTGCGTCGGCCGTAACTACGCCGACCACGCCGCCGAGATGGGGGCAGATACCCGCGAGCCGCCTTTTTTCTTCAGCAAACCGGCCGATGCACTGGTACCCGGCGGCGGCGATGTCGCTTATCCCCCGGCAACCAGCAATCTCCAGCACGAGGTCGAACTGGTGGTGGCACTGCGCGATGGCGGTGCCGATATCCTGCCCGAGCGGGCGCTCGAATACGTGTATGGCTACGCCGTCGGACTCGATCTGACCAGACGCGATCTGCAGCAACTTGCCAAGGACAAGGGGCACCCCTGGGACATGGGCAAGGGCTTCGATCAGAGCGCGCCCATCGGAGCGATTCATCCGCTGGCGGCGCTTGACCACCCGACGCGCGGATCGATCTGGCTCAAGGTCAACGGCCAGCTGCGACAGAGTGGCGATCTCCAGCAGATGTCCTGGAAGGTCGCAGAAGTGATTGCCAGGCTATCGGGCTATGTGGCGCTCGCGGCGGGCGATCTGATCTTCACCGGCACCCCGGCAGGCGTCTCCACTGTGGTCCGCGGTGACGTCCTCGAAGCCGGGGTCGCCGGCGTCGGAGAGCTGACGATCCGGCTCGTATGAAAATCCTCATCCTCGCTACCCCGACGACCATAGCGACTCTTGACCTGTAAGGGAGTATGTCATGTCCACCCTCCGCATTTCCTCGCGCATGCGCCGCAGCAGCCCGGCCGGCAGTTTCCGGCTGCTCGCAGCGCTGCTCTTCACCGGCACGATGGCGCCGGCACTGGCCGAGGGCATCGAACCCCCGACCAAGGGACAAACCGTTTACGTGCCAATTTACTCGGAGATCAGGCACGGCAATGTCGCATCGTCAGGGAGAGCGGACAGCACACTGATGTCGGTACTGGTGAGCGTCCGCAACACCGACCCCAGCAACCCGATCCGGGTCGTCGCCGCGCCGTACTACAACACCGACGGCGTCCTGATTCGCAACTCGGTGCAGACGCCAAGAGTCATCGCCCCGTTCGGCACCTTCGAACTGTTCGTCGAACTGCGCGAGAACGCCGGGGGTTCAGGCGCCAATTACGCGATCAAGTGGGATGCAGCCACGCCGGTTTCCCCGCCGACCATCGAGGCCCTGCACTCGAAGTTCCAGGCGGGCTATTCGGTCGCCTTCATTTCGCGGGGACGTGCCATTTCGGAGCCTTGAGCATGCCGCGCAACCCGCACGTGGACTCCGCAGATGTCGGCTGCCGGCACTGATCTCGATGCCCGATACACTGCGCGTGATCAAACTCACGACGACGCCGGACGACCACCGCATTGCGCAACTCGCGGCAGCGGCGATCGGTCTGTCCTTGATCGACGCGGCAATCCCGCTGCCTCTGCCCGGAATCAAACCTGGCCTGGCCAACATCGTGTCGCTGATTGTCCTGTCCCGCTACGGCTGGGTCGCAGCTGCCTGGGTCAGCGGTCTGCGGGTCTTTGCCGGCAGTCTGCTGCTGGGATATTTTCTCTCGCCGGGGTTTTTCATGAGCCTCACCGGCGCGCTCTTCAGTCTGCTCATGCTGGCCATGGCGATGCGCCTGCCACGCCGCTACTTCGGACCCGTCAGCTGGAGCATACTGGCCGCCTTTGCCCATATCGGGGGACAACTGCTGCTGGCTCGACTGTGGCTCATTCCACATGATGGCCTGTTTTTTCTGGTGCCTTTTTTCGCGATGGCGGCACTCGTTTTCGGCCTCATCAACGGCCTCGTCGCCGCGCGTCTGCTTCTGGAGTTGCCGGCCAACGCCCTTCCATGCAATGGCCACCCAGACCCGGAACAGGATCACTCCATCGCCTCCCCTCCCCCGTTGTCCCGCGCGCGGGACAACGGCGAACCCTGAAACCCTTGCACATTGACGCCAGTGATATCGAAAATGCCCGCCACCATCTGCCTGGCCTTCACCGGCGCCTCGGGCATGCCCTACGGGGTGCGCTTGCTCGAATGCCTGCTGGCAGCCGGGTGTCGTGTTCAGCTCTTGTATTCGCAGGTCGCGCAGATTGTCGCCAGGCAGGAAATCGGGCTGGAGCTGCCAGCGCGAGCGAGTGAAGCACGCGCCAGTCTGCAGCAACGCTATGCCACCCTGCCCGGCACGCTCGAGGTGTATGGCCGGGAGGAGTGGTTCGCACCGCTGGCCAGTGGCTCCAATCCTCCCGACGCCATGGTTGTCTGCCCATGCTCGATGGGAACGCTGGCGGCAATCGCGCAGGGTCTGGCGAGCAGGCTGATCGAGCGTGCCGCCGACGTGGTTCTCAAGGAGGGGCGCAAGCTGGTTCTGGTGCCGCGCGAGACGCCCCTGTCGGCGATCCATCTGGAAAACATGCTGCGCCTGTCCAGGGCTGGAGCCGTGATCCTGCCTCCCAATCCAGGGTTCTATCATCATCCCCGCCATGTCGAGGACCTGGTTGACTTCGTGGTCGCCCGCATCCTCGATCAACTGCAGGTCAGCCATACCCTGCTGCAGCGCTGGGGAGAGGCGGAACCCGCCAGGTGAGCGCCGCTGACGCCGCGCACCGGCCCCCGGCGGCAACGCCGGTTGCTCGTCAGCCCATTGGAAATCCTGCGTTACGCGCTCAGCATCAGGCCCTGCTGCAAGCACACAGTATTCCGGACTGGCTGTCGCTGCGGAGGCAACGACTTCAGTGACCGATACAACCCGCTCGCCGCTGCTGCTGGTGGCCCTGTTTTGTGCCGCAGAAACCTTCTCGATGGCCGGATTTGCACTCGTACCTTCGCTGTTGCCACGACTTTCGGAGCAATGGTCGCTATCCGCGACGGAAGGCGGCTGGCTCGGCGGCATCTTCTTTCTCGGCTATATCCTCGCCGTACCGCTGTTGGTCAGTCTGACCGATCGCCTTGACGCCAGGCGAGTCTACCTGGCCTGCGCAGGTTTGAGCGGAATCGCACTGGCCGGCTTTGCCAGCCTCGCGGACAGTCTTTCGGCCGCCCTGTGCTGGTGGTCGCTCGCCGGCCTGGGCCTGGCTGGCACCTACATGCCGGGCCTCAAGGCGATGACCGATCGATTGCCGGTGCCCGTGCAATCGCGAGCAACTGCGTTCTACACCGCCACCTTCGGTGTCGGCGTGGGTCTTTCGTACCTCTGGATCGAACTGCTGCAGGGACTCATGCCCTGGCCCTCGCTGTTCGCCCTCGCGGCCGCTGGTGCCGCGTTGTCCGTGCTGCTGGTCTGGCGCGGCGTCTCACCGGGCAAGTCATCGCTGCGTCCCAGAGTCGGGCACGGTCAGTGGCGCAATGTCTTGCACGACAGACGCATCCTGGCGTTCTGCGGCGGCTATTTCGGACACAATTGGGAACTCTTTGGCTTTCGGGCCTGGCTGGTGGCTTACCTGACCTGGACGCACGCCATGTCACCTGACGCATGGACCGCAAGACCAGGGTGGATTGCCGCACTGGCGACCTTCCTGGCGGTGCCCGCCAGCATTCTCGGCAACGAAGGCGCGCAACACTGGGGCCGCAAGCGCTGGCTGCAGAGCGTAATGCCTTTGTCTTGCATTCTGGCGCTCATCGTCGGCTTGTCGGGTAGTCAGTCGAGCCGCTTGCTGGTGCCCGTGATCCTCGTTTACGCTGCGAGCATGAACCTCGACTCGGCGGCGCTGACCGCCGGTCTGCTCACCGAAACCCCTCCCGAGCAACGCGGCACGGCGCTCGCACTGTATTCGTCGATCGGTTTTGCCGGCGGCTTCATCGGGCCGGTGGCCTTCGGAGCCGCACTTGACGCCTTCGGGCGCAACACTCACGCCGGCTGGGCTGCCGGTTTCGTGACCCTGGCCTGTGGGGTCGGCTGCGGGCGCTGGGCGATTGGCCGAATCGAAAGCCAGGGGAGCGACACCAGGCCACAGTAGCCCGCAGAACAAACTCGTGTTCAGGCCACAAGGATATCCCTGCGCAAGATCCCCGGTCGCGCAGGGTGGCCTTGCCTTTGCTTGGGAAGTCTTGCAGTATTCTCGCATGACCTCACCGAATTCACTCGTCAAAATCCGTCGTCAGCGCAAGACGCTGCTGCTGGTCCTCGGCTTGTTGGTCCTCCTGGTTGTGCAACTCCTCGCTTATCAACTCTGGCTGAGCTACCGCGAGGAAATTCATGATGCCGAAACGAGGACTCGCAGCTATGCGGCCATCTTCGAAACCCGCCTCGACGCTACGTTACGCCGCACCGATGCCATTCTGCAGGGGATGACCCGTCGTATCCCGGCACGGGCACTCTCCCGCCAGGCCTCGTCCGCCTACATCGGCGAAATGACCAGCGAACTCGACTCCCAACTGCTCAATTTCAGCGAACTCGTCGGCCTGCGCGTTTTCGATGTCGAGGGCGAGTTGCTGTACAGCTCGGATTGGGCCAACACCCCGCGCATCAACGTCGCCGACCGGCCATACTTCCGCGCCCTGCAGGACAAGCCACAAAATGGTCTGGTGTTCTCCGAAGTCATCGTGTCACGCGCCACGGACCGCCCCAGTCTGATTGTCGCCAGCCCGCTGCGCGATGCGGATGGCGTCTTTCGCGGCATCGTTACCGCGGTACTCAACCTTGACCTCTACGCGGAGATCTTCCGCTCGGTAGACGTCGGAACCGATGGGGTCATCTCCTTTCGCCGCAGCGACGACCACCGGCAAGTGGTACGCTGGCCGTCGGTACCCACCCAGACAAACCAGACGCTCGATCCGGGCCATCCCCTTCGGCAACCCATCGCGCGCGGAGACACCACCGGCACCCTGCATTTCGTCTCGCAGACTGACGGCACCTACCGCATTTACAGTTTCCACCGGCTCGAACGCTATCCCTTCTATTTCATTATCGGCATCAGTCGCGATGAGTTGCTGGCCGGTTGGCGGACACGTGCCCTGGTGGTGGGGGTTTCAGGGCTGCTGTTGCTGATGCTCCTGGCGGGACTGCTACGCCGCCTGTGGCACAGCGAGCAGCGCGAGGCCAAGGTATTGGCCGACCTGATCGACAGCGAACAACAACAACGAGCCAACAGCCAGCGGCTCGAGATATTCGAACGCCTGGCAGAAAATGCCGGACAGGGAATCGGCATGGCTCACCCTGACGGCACCATCCTCTATGCCAACCCGGCGCTTCGCCAGATGCTCGGAATACCCCTCGACGCGACATGCAGCACGTACTCCTTCACGCAGTTCTACAGCGGGGAGAACGCCACGAGATTGCACGAAGAGGTGCTGCCAAACGTTCTCTCGTTGGGGCGGTGGACAGGTGAACTGGACTTGTCCGCGCTCGACGGACGGCGGATCCCGACGATCCATACCTTGTTCGTCGTCCACGACGTGGCTGGTGACGATCCGATCATCGCCAATGTGCTCGCCGACCTCAGCGAGCGGCAACAGATGGAGGAAACCAACCGCCAGTTGCTGGCCGAAATGGAAACGCTCCTCGCCAACGCACTGGTAGGCATCGTACACCTGCGGCACCGTCGAGTGGTTTCGTGCAACCGGCGTCTTGAGGAGATCTTCGGCTATCTCCCGGGGGAACTGATCGGCAGAACGTCCGAATGCTTTTACCCTTCGAACGAGGTCTTCGAACAGATCGGTACCCGGGCTTACAGCATCGTCGCCGAAGGCCGAAATTTCCGGGCCGAACTGATGCTGAGACGCAAGGATGGCAACCTCTTCTGGGGCGTGCTGACCGGACGGGCCATCGACCCCAGCCAACCACAGGAAGGCAGCATCTGGGTCTACGCCGACATCTCGGAGCAGCGTCAGGCGGAGGAAGAATCCCAGAACCTGTTGCAGGCTGTGGAACAAAGCCCCGTGGCCATCGTCATCACCAACCGCAATGCCGAGATCGAGTACGTCAATCCGAGCTTCACGCGCGTAACCGGTTATACGCGGCTTGAAGCGATCGGCCAGAACCCGCGCATTCTGAAATCCGGCCTGGTCCCTCTTGAAACCTACAAGACGCTGTGGCAAACCTTGCTCGCGGGCAAGGTCTGGAACGGCCTTCTCCACAACCGGCGCAAGAATGGCGAACTGTTCTGGGAAAAGGCCTCGATTGCCCCGGTATTCGGCGATCACGGCGAGGTGACGCACTATCTGGCAGTCAAGGAAGACGTCACCGAGCGCCTGCAAGCGGAGAAGCTGCTGCGCGAGAGCGAGGAGGCTTTCCGCCACCTCTTCGAAGACGCCAAGGACCCCCTGCTGCTGCTCCAGGATGGACACTTCATCGACTGCAACACAGCCACCCTGGAACTTCTCGGCTACCCTTCCAAGGCCGAGTTTCTCGGACGCAACCCGGAAGACATCTCGCCGGCCTGCCAACCCGACGGTCAGCCATCGAAGGAGAAAGCCGCAGCGATGATGGCTACCGCACATCGCTGCGGCTACCACCGTTTCGAGTGGACGCACCAGCGCGGGGACGGCACACCGGTTCCGGTCGAGGTCACGCTGACCCCGATCACCCTGCGTGGCGAGGTGATCTTGCACACCCTGTGGCGCGACATCAGCGACCGGCGCATCACCGAAACGCGCTTGCGCCTGCTGGCCGGGGTTTTCGAACACAGTGCCGAAGCAATCATGGTCAGCGACCGGGACAACCGCATTCTGGAAGTCAACAAGGCCTTCTGTCGCCTCACCGGCTACAGTGCCGAGGAAGTCCGCGGCAAGGATCCACGTCTCCTGTCTTCCGGGCGATCGGCCCCGGAAGAGTATCGAGCGATGTGGCATTCGATCACCTGCAGTGGCCACTGGCAAGGCGAGATCTGGGATCGCCGCAAGGATGGCAGCGTGTACCCGAAATGGCTCTCGATCTCGACCATGCGCGCTGCCGATGGCGACATCGAACACTATATCGGCAGCTTCGTCGACATCTCGGAGCGCAAGGCTGCCGAAGAAAAGATCAGTCATCTGGCACATTTCGACACTCTGACCGATCTGCCCAACCGCTCCAACCTGCAGGGCCGGCTCGATCAGGTCCTGGCCTCGGCGCGACGAGACGGCCATCGCCACCCGGTAGCCGTGATGTTCCTTGATCTCGACCGCTTCAAGAATATCAACGACACTCTCGGTCACCACGTCGGCGATGCGCTGTTGCTCGAAGTGTCCAAGAGGCTGACGGCAAGCGTGCGCGAGAGCGACGTGGTGGCACGCCTTGGCGGCGACGAGTTCGTCGTCGTATTGACCGGGGCCGACGCCGTTGCTGCCGAGCGAGTGGCGGCGAAAGTGCTCAAGGCCCTGTCGCAACCGTGTCAAATCGACGGGCATGGGCTGCATACGACGTCGAGCATTGGCATTGCCGTCTTCCCCGGAGATGGCGAAACCGTCGAAATCCTGATGCGCAATGCCGACGCCGCGATGTATCACGCGAAATCGGCCGGACGCAACAACGTGCAGTTCTTTACCGCGAGCATGAACGAGGCCGCCAGGGACCGACGACAACTCGAGGAAGATCTGCATCTGGCCCTGCAGCAGGGCCAGTTTGTACTGCATTACCAACCGCAGATCGACGCCCAGCAGCGTGTTTTCGGAACCGAGGTGCTGCTGCGTTGGCAGCATCCCGAACACGGGCTGGTCGCACCGGCCAGATTCATCCCCTTGGCCGAAGACACCGGGCTGATCGTGCCGATCGGGCACTGGGTACTGGAAACCGCCTGCGCACAGATCACCGCGTGGGCAACCGATGCCCGGACTCGCGAGTTGCAGGTGGCGGTCAACGTCAGCGCACGCCAGTTCCGCCAAGCCGATTTCGTCGACCAACTACGGGAGCTACTGGAGCGTAGCGGCGCCGAGCCGACACGCCTGAAACTCGAACTGACCGAGAGCCTGGTGCTGGACAACGTCGCCGATACCATCGCCAAGATGCATGCCATCAAGCTGCTTGGCGTAACTTTCTCGATGGACGACTTCGGCACCGGCTATTCTTCGCTTTCCTACCTGACCCGGTTACCGCTCGACCAGCTCAAGATCGACCGGGCATTCGTCCGCCGCCTCCCGGACAACCAGAACGACGCAGTAATCGCTCAGACCATCGTCACCATGGGACGCAGCCTCGGCCTGAAGGTGATTGCCGAGGGGGTGGAAAATGAAGCCCAACGCCAGTTCCTTGCCAATCACGGCTGCCACGGCTACCAGGGCTTCCTCTTCAGCCGCCCCTTGCCGGTCGAAGCTTTCGAACAGTTCTTGAGGGAGAAGCCGATCTGACCCGCCAGCACCCGAGCCGGCAGGCTGTCGGATCAACCTTGCAGAGGCAGCGTCAGCAACAGCTTCTTGATCGGCATCGGCAAGGCCGCAGCAGCGACGTTCTCCAGAGGCAACCATTGCCAACGCATTTCCATTGCCCGCAGGCCTGCGATTTCGACCTTGCAGAGCAGCACATCGATGGTCAGACGGAAGTGCGTGAAGGCGTGGGTAACTGGCGGCAGGCTTTGTGTATCCACCAGACGACAGCCCTGGTTCTCGGCGAAACGTTCGGCAGATTCGCCTGACCATTCAGGCAAGCTCAGCAGACCACCCCAGATGCCACTAGGCGGGCGACGTTCGAGCAGCACTCGTCGGCCATCGCAAAACAGCAACAGGCGGCTGAGACGTTGCGGCAGCACCTTTGGTTTCGGGCGTTGAGGAAAGTCGGTTTGCCGACCCTCGTACCGGGCGACGCAGATTCCCTGCAAAGGACAAGTGTCGCAACTGGGCTTGCGACGGCTGCAGACAGTGGCCCCGAGATCCATCATCCCTTGGGTATAGGTTTCGATGTCGCTTTCCGGGAGTAGCGATTCGGCCAGATCCCACAACACGCGTGCGTCGCGTGCCGGCGAGTCGCCACCGGCGATACCGAAGCAACGCCCGAGCACGCGCCTGACGTTGCCATCGAGAATGGCTGCCCGACGGCCAAAGGCAAAAACGCTGATCGCCGCCGCGGTGGAGCGGCCAATTCCAGGCAGTTGGGCATTGTCGGCCGGTTCGGCAGAGAAGCCCCCGCCACGCTCGTGGACAAGGATTTGCGCGCAGCGGTGCAAATTTCGTGCGCGCGCATAATAGCCAAGACCAGACCACTGTTCCAGCACGCTCTCGAGCGGCGCTGCGGCAAGCACTTCCAGCGTCGGAAAGCGTTCCAGAAATCGAGCAAAATACGGAATCACGCTGCGCACCTGCGTTTGCTGCAGCATGACCTCGGATAGCCAGATGCGGTAGGCGTCGCCGCCCTGCTGCCATGGCAGGTCGTGACGACCGCTCACCTTCTGCCAGGCGATCACCCGTTCGGAGAAGCTCGGGATGAAGGACGACCGAGCCGCCTTCATCCCCGAGGCAACAACCTCTGGCGTGCTGCCCATCCGCCTATAAACGATGACCAGGATCGATCTGCGGACTCACTCGAGCAACCTGGCACCGACCACCCGCATGGCGCCGGGCCAGCAGAATCGTCTCGACACGCGCCGGTCGCACGGCGATAATCACGAACCTGGGCCGATAGTCGGCGCGCCGCATCCACTGCTTGTGCAGGGAACCGACTCAAGGGCATGCAAGCGCTGGCGATGTGCTTTGTGACGCACTCCAAGGCTGCAGGTGACATCGCGGAAGTCTCTCCTTTCTCTATCGACCGGGAATCTTAGCATGCCTCGACAACGTCTCCGGATTGCCTGATGAACCTTACTCTTGCCTCTCCGGAGTGCCCGGAAACAGCGATGCTCACCCCGCCCTGCGGGGACTGTGAAGTTGGCCGCTCGCTGGCAGCGAGCGAGTTGATCTGCCTTGATTTTCGCGAGGCCTTGGGAAGCTTTGCCACCGGCGTCACGGTGCTGACCGCGCTGACCCCTGACGGGGAGCCAATCGGAGTGACGATCAGTTCGTTCAACTCCGTTTCGCTGCAACCGCCCCTGATCCTCTGGAGCCTGGCATGCGCCTCGCCCAGACTGGAGGCCTTCCGACTGGCCAGGCATTATGCAGTGAACGTCCTGACGGCAGATCAACAATGGCTCTCCGACTGCTTTGCCAAGCGCGAGGATGACCGTTTCCGCGAGGTGGAGTTCACTGCAGGATTGGCCAGCGTGCCACTGATCAAGCGCTGTTCGGCCTGGTTCGAGTGCAGCAACGAAGCGCAGTACCCCGGCGGCGACCACCTGATTTTCGTGGGTCGGGTCGAGCGCTTCGCCCGTGGTGAGCCGGCAGCTCCCCTGATCTTCCATGCCGGCCGCTATCGGCGAATCAGCGATTAGACTGCCGCCGGTGCACCCGTAGCGAAGGGCGATGACCATCGTCATTATCGCCGCGTACTCCCTCCGCAACAGTCTTGGAAATGCACCCCGGCCCGATTTTTGGTATTCGCCCCCCAAAGACACCTTGCCGATACGCACGCGACCGATCTTCCCAATCCGCATCGCAACACCAACGGCCCCCGCCATCAGCCTATCTGGAACCGGCTGCCAGGGACCTTCATGACAATAGCCAACTCCATGAGTACTTCTGCGGCGGTAGCGACCACGGATGCGGCCTCGCTGTTTTGCTCGGTCATTTGCGCCACCTGTTCGACTTGGACGGCAATGCCCTCGCTGGCGACACCTTGCTCAACCAGTGCCGACGAGTTGTTGGCTACGACATTGACCACGCGCTCTGCGCCATCCTTGATTTGAACGATCGCCGAACCGGCTTGCTCGGCCATGCCTACACCTCCGCCGACATCCTCGACTGCGGACCTCATCGCGGATACAACCGGCCGTGAACTGTCTTGTATTGCGTCGATCATCCGCGCGATGTCCATGGTGGCTTGCGTAGTACGCTCGGCTAGTTTGCGCACTTCGAGAAGAGGGCCGGCTGGCCGCTCTGGCTCGAAGAACTGTTTGCGGCCGCGACCCGTGCGCGCACCTGGGAGGCACTGGATGAATTGCTTGACAAGCATGCTGACCGACTGTGGGGGGCAGGCTTGTTTGGCGGATCCGCCGTCGGTGTGGCCATCGCGCGAGTGGACGAAGCCAGGAACCCGCAAGTGGTGCTGGCGCGTATGGACCCGGACATCACGCTTTGGGTGCGGCGCCTTCGCGACCTGCCGGAACCGACCGGAGAGCCGCGCCGCCGTCGAATGCGGGGCGGCTGACGAAGCGGCGAACCTGGACCGCTGTCCGCCGGACAGAGCCCTCGCCGAACTGGGTCCGCGCATCGTCGCAGCAACCGCTTGTGTCGCCAGCCGCGCCTGGCCTCGCATTCTCTTCTGGCGGATGTGCGCAACCTGTACCCGCACGTCCACCGTATAAGACGGGAACCGTTCGTTTCGCCGCGAGAACGCCATCGATCAGTCAGTGCCGGCATCGGTTCGCTTGCGGGGGGTTGTCAGAAGTCGGTTCCGTGTCGAGTTCGGCTGCCTGGTTGTCTCCTCGAAGGCCGGCTGCGCACCCCGGCAGAATCATCGACAATCATGACCTTGATTTCTTGTCCCATCACGAATTCTTCTACAGACCCGTAGGCCATCATGCGTCGGCTGACAGCGCGGGGATCGCGGCCACGTCGTCGATCGACAGGATGCGCGCCATGGCCTAGTCCTCAGAATCGCTCGTAGTCATTCAGCGGATGGGTTGCGACCGAGCGCGACCTGACCTTGCCGGGTCTGGCCACCCTGGCCCACCTGCATGACGAGCAGCCGCCCTGGGTGCTCAACGACATCGCCCTGAGCCATCTGCAGAAGCAGGGAATGAAGGAGGCGCTGGTCGAGCGGCTGCGGACGACCCCGTTTGCCGGTGACGACTGGGCGGCGTATCTCGACCGCCACGGCCTCTGCGATGAGCGCCACCGCCGCATCGCTGTGAACCTGCCCCCGCGCAGCACAACAAGAAAAACGCTCATTGTCTTGCGGGACGCCGCTAGGGCGGAAACGAAGTGACACCGTACAGGCGCGGCGTTGGGGGGACCCGGGGGAAATCGTCGGCGCCGGGACGGCCACCAGGTGGGTTGGGATGGCTGCTCCATAATGCCTGTATAGCGCGTATCGGTCGACCTGGATCAAGAGAGTCCCAAGGCGATCTGGTCAAAACCACTACAGTGAAGTAGGCTCACTGCCTTACACTGCTGTTGCCTTCGAACGTGGAGTTTTCGCCATGTATTCCTGGTTTCGTGGTCTGTTCCCTGCTTTGGTTCTACTGCTTTCGATGCTCTGGCTGCCCGCTGGCGCGGCTGAACAGGCCCCCATCCTGCTTGCGCTCGACGCCGAATTCGGCCACACGACAAGCACCTCGGCGCAGGCCGTACAGCAGGGAATCGAAATCGCCATCGACGAAATCAATCGGGCTGGCGGCGTGCTGGGCGGGCGCAAGCTGCAATTGGTGACCAGCGACAATCGCTCGATACCGGCAATCGCCGTCGATAATCTGCGCGCACACGCCAGCAACCCCAACGTCGTGGCGGTGTTTGGCGGCAAGTTCAGCCCGACGTATATGGAACTGCTGCCGGCCGTGCATGAGTTGGGCATCCTCCTTCTCGACCCCTGGGGTTCGGCCGACGGCATCACCGACCACCGCTACCAGCCGAGCTACACCTTCCGGCTTTCACTGAAGGACGCCTGGGCCGGACCGGCATTGCTGCAATTCGCGCGGGACGAGCGCAAGGCGAGCAAGGTCGGTGTGCTCCTGCCGAACACGGCGTGGGGGCGCAGCAACCAGGCAGCGATTGCACAAGCCGCGCCGGGTCTCAAGATGAGCATCGTCGGGCAGCACTGGTACAACTGGGGCGATGCCAGCCTGCTCACGCAATACCGCGCGCTGCGCGAGGCCGGCGCGCAAGCCATCATTCTGGTCGCCAACGAAACCGAGGGCTCCCTTCTCGTACGCGAACTGGCGGCACTGCCCGTCAACGAGCGCCTGCCCATCGTCAGCCATTGGGGCGTCACCGGCGGCGATTTCGTGCGCATGTCGGGCGACGCGCTGCAGGCGGTCGACTTCTCGGTAATTCAGACCTACAGCTTCATCGGCAATGCCTCTCCGGCGGCGAAGCGTGTGCTCGCTGCGCTGAAGCAGCGTTATGGCGTCGAGTCGGCCGAGAGAGTCAAAAGTCCGGTCGGCATTGCCCACGCTTACGACCTGACGCATCTGCTGGCCAAGGCGATTACCCGTGCCGGCAGCGCCGACCGTGGCAAGGTCAGGGTCGCGATGGAGCAACTCGGCCCCTACGACGGCCTGGTTCAGCGCTACGCCAAACCGTTCTCGGCCGATCGCCACGATGCGCTGTCACCGGCCAACATCTTCATGGCGCGTTACGGCGCGGACGACTTGTTGAAGCCGCTCAATCGCCGGAACGCCCATTAAGCATTTACGCCAACGATGCCAGGGCTGTCTTTTCCCACCGATCTGCTCCCCAGGCGCGGCGACTCTCTCGCAGCGCGCTTCGAGCGCGCCGCATTTGGCATCACGATGGCCGTGGTCCTGGTGCTCGGCGGGATTTCGCTCTTCCTGGCCATACTGGAGATTCGCGGAAACGAGCGCGACGTGCACCGCAATGCCGCGCAATTGATCGGCGAGCGCCTGTCGGGCGACCTGATTCACCAGATCGACAGCCTGCAGGCATTGGCACGCACGCCGCTGATGTGGACGGCCCTGACCGACTCGGTCGGCCGCGAAGCGTATCTGAAACCCTACCTCGCCGATCGGCAGTCGGGCGAGCCGGCTCTGGCGCTCGCCCTCCTGGACTATCGCGGCCGCCTGGTGACGGGGGAAGCACCGGTCGAGCGTTTGAGCGAGTTGATGCAGGAGGCCGTCAGCCAGGTATTAGGCACACAGGTCGCGCGTTTCGACGTGCTGGGCGGGGCAAAGCCCGAATTGCTGGTGAGCTTCCCGATCCGTTTCCCCTATACCAAAGACGTGATCGGCATCCTTTTCGGGCGACTGGATCTGCAACGGATGCTGCAGCGTGCCACGTTGGGAGTGTCTACCGAGCACGGCATCAGTCTGCTGGGGTCGGACGGCGCGGTGCTGCTGCGCACCGCCGGCCCAGACGCAAAGCATTATTTTCCGGAGTATTTCCAGTTACAGCATCCGGAATTCCCTGCGGCGTACGCGCTGCAACTGGAATTTTATTCGGTCGAAGACTCATTTCTGGCACCGATCGCGAAGCGCATTGCGATCTACGTGATCGTGGGACTGGCGCTCGCCATCATCGTGACATGGCTGTCGCGCCGCCTGGCGTCAACCATCACGACGCGCCTCGATGCACTGGCTGCCGCCAGCCGGCGTACCCTGGACGGCGAGGAATTCAACATTCCGCCAGATGACTCCCTGGACGAGATCGGCGTGCTCAACCGGACCTTGCGCATGGCGATTGCTGCCTACCAGCAGGCCAATGCCAATCTGGAACAACTGGCGCACAGTCTGCAGGAGTCCGAGGAGCGTTATCGGCAGTCATTCGAGGTCAATACCGCCGTCAAACTGATCATCGACCTGGAGACGCAGCAGATCGTCGACGCCAATCGCGCTGCCGTGGACTACTACGGTTATCCGCGCGAGCAACTGCTGTCGATGCACATCAGCGACATCAACACGCTGAGCAAAGACGAAGTCGCGACGGAGATACAGACGGCGAATCGCAGCGAGCAGCAGTATTTCAACTTCCGCCACCGCCTGGCGACCGGGGAGATCCGCGATGTCGAGGTGTACTCGGGGCCGGCTACCGTCGGCGTGCATCGCTACCTCTACTCGATCATCCACGACGTGACCGAGCGCAACCGCATCAAGGCAGAACTGGAACATCACCGCGAGCATCTGGAAGAACTGGTTGAAGCGCGTACGCTTGATCTGTCCATCGCCAAGGAAGCTGCCGAGTCGGCCAACCGCGCCAAGAGTACTTTCCTCGCCAACATGAGCCACGAACTGCGCACGCCGATGAACGCCATCATCGGCCTGACCCATCTGCTCACCCGCAACAGTACCGATCCAGGCCAGCGCGACAAGCTTGGCAAGATCACCAATTCAGCCAACCATCTGCTGCAGTTGCTCAACGAAGTTCTCGACCTGTCGAAGATCGACGCCGAACGCCTGACGCTCGAACGTACTCCTTTCACCGTCGGCAGCCTGTGTCGCAATCTGGAGAGTCTGGTCGGCGACAAGGCGCAGACGAAGCAACTGGTACTGCGCAGCGAGATCGCGCCCAGCCTGCGGCGCCTGGAACTGCTCGGCGATCCGCTGCGCCTGCAACAGGTGCTCCTCAATCTGGTCGGTAACGCCATCAAATTCACCGAACGCGGCAGTGTGACACTGGCCGTGCAATTGATCAGTGAGACGGAGCACAATGCCCATCTCAAATTCTCGGTGCGCGACACCGGCATCGGCATTTCGGACGAGACCCTGAAACGAATTTTCGATCCCTTTGAACAGGCCGACGGTTCAACGACACGCAAATACGGCGGCACCGGGCTCGGCCTGTCGATCTGCCAGCGCCTGATCCGCCTGATGGGCGGCGAGGTCGAAGTGAGCAGTACGCTGGGCGCCGGCAGTACTTTCTCGTTCGCCCTGCGATTTGAGAAAGCCGACGGGGATTCGGCGAGTTCGCCGGAGGCCAGGGCGGAAGCCGCGCTGGAGGTCGAAACGCGGCTGTGCATACAGTATAGCGATGCCCGCATCCTGGTTGCCGAAGACGACTGGGTGAACCAGCAAGTCGCGATGGAACTGCTCGGAGAGACGTTGGGCTTGACCGTCGATCTGGCGTCGAATGGCCGGGAAGCCGTCGAAATGGCCAGCCAGGATCCATACGCGCTAATTCTGATGGACATGCAGATGCCCGAGATGGATGGCCTTGAAGCAACCCGCGCGATCCGCCGCATCCCCCGCTACAAGGACGTGCCGATCCTTGCGATGACGGCCAATGCTTTCACCGACGACGCGGCCAGCTGTCTGGCGGCCGGCATGAACGACTACATCGGCAAGCCGGTCGATCCGGATGTATTGTTTTCGACGATGCTGAGGTGGTTGGAGAAATCCTCCACGCCCCTCAATACGTAGCTTCCCAGAAAGTGGGGGTACGGCTCATGGGGAGCATTGGCGCATGCTCGGCCAGGGGCGACACTTTGCCGGCCATCACGCGTCGGTCGACCGGGCAGGGATCACTGCCATGTCGCCGATCGACAGGACGCGCGCCATGTCGAGAATGACCACGAAGCGGCCATCGACGCGCGCCATGCCGGCGATGAAGTCGCTGCTGACCGCGGTCCCGAAGGCCGGCGGCGGCTCGATGCGGTCGGCGCCGATGTCCATCACCGCATTGACCCCATCGACCATCAATCCGAGAATCTGGGTCGTCCCCGCATGCGTCGCTTCGACGATGACGATGCAGCTGCGTTTCCCCACGCCGGTGGCGCCGCCGCCGAAACGGACGGCGAGGTCGATCACCGGCACTACCGCGCCGCGCAGGTTGATGACCCCGCGCACCGACGGCGGCATCATCGGCACGCCGGTCGGCACGCGGTACTCGAGGATCTCCCGGATGCGCAGGATATCGATCGCATAGACCTCGTCGGCCAGCCGGAACGCGAGATACAGCGCCGTCGCACCGCCGACGACGACCGGCGGCTGGTGGGAGGCCGGAACCGGAAGAGCCGTGCGCATGGCCAGGTCCTCAGAATCGCTCATAGTCTTTCAGCGGCTGCGCGGTGGCCGCGCGCGCCCTGGCCTTGCCGGGTCGCGCCATCCTGGCCGCCGGCGCCGCGACGTCGTGGCCGGCAAGCGTGAACTGCCGCATCAGGTCGTTGAGGTTCTCGGCCTGCGCGTTCATTTCCTCGGCGGTGGCCGAGAGTTCCTCGGCGGTGGCGGCGTTCTGCTGCGTGACGGTGTTCAACTGCGCCATCGCCTGGCTGATCTGGCCGGCGCCGGTGGTCTGCTCCTCCGACGCGGCGGTGATCTCGCCGACCAGATCGGCGGTCTTGCGAATCGACGGCAGCATCGTCTCGAACAACTGGCCGGCACGTTCGGCGGTCTCGACGCTGCTGCTCGCCAGTTCGCCGATCTCCTGCGCGGCGATCTGGCTGCGCTCGGCCAGCTTCCGGACCTCGGCGGCGACAACGGCAAACCCTTTGCCGTGTTCGCCGGCGCGGGCCGCCTCGATCGCCGCATTCAGCGCCAGCAGGTCGGTGCGGTAGGCAATGTCGTCGATGATCGAGATCTTGCCGGCGATCGATTTCATCGCCGCGACCGTCGAGCGCACGGCTTCGCCGCCGGCCAGCGCGTCGGCCGCCGATTGCCCGGCGATGCCGTCGGTGGTCTTGGCGTTGTCGGTGTTCTGGGCAATCGATGCCGACATCTGCTCCATCGCCGAGGTCGTTTGTTCGAGGCTCGCCGCCTGCTCGGAGGTGGCTTGCGACAGGACCTGCGAGGTCGCCGAGACCTGCGTCGCAGCGTTCGAGAGTTCGCTGGCCGAGGTATTCACCTGCGCGATGGTGGCCGACAGTTTGCCGACGGTGTTATTCACACTCGCCTGCAGGGCGCCAAAGTCGCCCTGGTAGTCGGCGTCGATGCTTTCGCTCAGATCGCCCTGCTCGACCGCCGCCATCACCTGCTTGACCGCGTTGATCGGGCCGACCACGGCATCCAGGGTGCTGTTGAGGCCTTCGATGATGGCCCGGAATTCGCCCTGGTGCGCGGCCGCATCGGCGCGCGCCGCCAGGTTGCCTTGCGCCGCCGCCGCCGACAGGGCGCGGGCATCGCCGATCATCGCCCGCACCGCTTCCTGAACCAGCATCACCGCCCGGAACACGGCGCCGGCTTCATCGCGCCCGGCGGTGTCGAGCTTGAACGCGAAGTCGCCGGCGGCCATGCGTTTGGAGACGTCGACGACCGCGTTGAGCGGCACCGAAATCGAGCGCGAGATCGCCCAGCCCAGGGCAGTCAGCAGCGCCAGCAGCGCCAGGGAAATCGAGCCCAGCTGGATCAGGACGCGACGGAAGACGGCATCGACGTCGTCGATGTAGATGCCGGTGCCGATCACCAGATTCCACGGCGCAAACAGCGCGGCGTAGCCGATCTTCGGCGACGCCGACTGCAGGCCCGGTTTGGGGAAGTCGTACTGGACATAGCCGCCGCCGGCCTTGGCCGCGGTGATCAACTCCCGGATCAGGTACTTGCCGTTCGCGTCCTTGAGATCGATCTTGTTGGTGCCTTCGAAGTCGCGGCTGGCCGGGCTCAGGTAGTAGTTGCCTTCGGGGTCGAAGCCGAACAGGTAGTTGCCGCCTTCGTAGCGCATGTGGCGCAGGGCTTCGAGCGCGGTGTTGCGGGCGTCCTTTTCGCTGAGCTTGCCGCTCGCCGAGAGTTGCTGGTAGTGGTCGAGCACGCCGGTGCCGGCTTCGACCAGGCTCTTGATCCGTTGCTTGCGGTCTTCCATCATGCTGTCGCGGATGGTGACCAGCGACACGATACAGAAGAGGATCAGGCCGATGGCCGTGACCCCTCCCCAGATGAGGTTGCGTTTGCCGACCGTGATCGAACGTAATCCGTTCATGTGCTACTCCCTGTTGAATCGTCTGAAATCGCTGTCCGGGCGTCGATGGCGCCGGTGTCTGGTCCTTGCGCGGCGCCGCCTGGCGGGGGCGTCGCCAGGCGGCGCGGTCGTCGGCCGGCGGCGACGCAATGTCGGACCAGGGCCGGGACGTCGAGAATCATGCCGACTTCGCCGTTGCCGATGATGGTGCACCCCGAGACGGCCGGCGCACCGGCGAACAGGGGGCCGAGCGGTTTGATCACGGTCTGGCATTGGCCGTGGATGCGATCGACGACCAGGCCGGCCTGGCGGTGGCCGTATCGGACGACGATGACGCGCGGGCGGGGGTGTTGCGGCCCCGGTTCGTCGAAGAGCTGGCGCAGGCGAACGAAGGGCAGGACCTGGTCGCGCAGTTCGAGGTATTGGCGTTCGCCGACTTCGGGGGGGAGTTCGAGGCACTCGACGACCATGTCGAGCGGGATGATGAAGTGCGAGCCGCCGACGCCGACGTGGAAGCCGTCGATGATCGCCAGCGTCAGCGGCAGGCACAGGCGCATGGTGGTGCTCTGCCCCGGTACGGAATCGATGTCGATCGTCCCCCGCAGGGCTTCGATGTTGCTGCGTACGACGTCCATGCCGACGCCGCGGCCGGAGAGCTCGGTGACTTTTTCGGCGGTGGAGAAGCCCGGGGCGAGGATCAGCCGATAGACTTCCTGGTCGGTCGGTTGGGCGTCGGGGGGGAGCAGGCCTTTCTGGATCGCGGTCTGGCGGATGCGTTCGCGGTCGAGGCCGCCGCCGTCGTCGCTGACTTCGATGGTGATGCTGCCGGACTCGTGGTAGGCGTGGAGTGCGACGGTGCCGCGTGCGGGTTTGCCGCGGGCCTGGCGCGTTTCGGCGGTCTCGATGCCGTGGTCGATGGCGTTGCGCACCAGGTGCATCAGGGGGTCGCCGATCCGGTCGACCATCGATTTGTCGAGTTCGGTTTCGGCGCCGCGGATGGCGAGTTCGATGTCCTTGCCCAATTCCCGGGAGAGGTCGCGAACGACGCGCGGAAAGCGGGCGAAGACTTCGCCGATGGCGACCATGCGCAGGCGCAGGGTCATGTCGCGGATGTCCTGGACGAGCGAGAGCAGGGTTTCGGCCGATTCCTGGAGGTCGGGCCGTTGCAGGCGGCTGACCTGCAGGTGGGTGCCGACGCCGGCGATGACCAGTTCGCCGACGCGGTCGATCAGGGCGTCCAGGCGGTCTGCGGGGACTTTGACGAGGCGCGCGTCGCTGCTGCGCCTGGCTTCGGCGCGCTGTTGTTTGTCGGCCGCGGCGGGACAGGCGCCGCTTGTTCGACGAGGATCTCGCCGAGGCGCCGCGGGGCCTGGTGTGGCTGCGCGGCCAGTGCGGTGGTCAGTTCGTGGGCGGTGATCGATCCGCAGGCGACGAGCATTTCGCCGATGCGTTCGACGTCGTCGTGGTGGTGGGCTTCGATGAGCGCGAGGTACTCGGCAATCTGGCTCTGCGGGGGGAGGATGTGGATCTGCGAGCCTTCCCGGAGGAAATCGAAGACGCCTTCGATTTCGGCCTTGCTGGCCTGGCTGGCGAGGGCGATTTCGAATCCGAGGTGGCAGAGTTCGGGATCTGCGGCGGCGAACTCGGGCAGGCCGCTGGTGAGGGTTTCGACGTGCAGCAGTTGGCCGTACTGGCTCAGGTAGTGGATGAAGGCGAGCGGGTCCATGCCGTCCTGCAGGACCTGTTTGCCGGGGCGCAGCGAGATATGCCAGTGGTCGGCGCCGAACGCGCCGCCGCCGCTGGCGCTGACTTCGCCGGCGGGCGACGGGTCGGTGCCGACGCGGAGCGGGCCGGCGCCGTTGCCGAGGACGCTTTGCAGGCGGGCGAGCAGGGGGTCGCTGCCGGCGAGGGGGGCGGTGGTGTGTTCGGCGACGGCGGCGATCAGTTGGGCGATGTGGTCCTGGCAGTCGAGGAGCAGGCTGATCAGTTCGCTGTCGAACTGGAGTTGGCCGTTGCGCAGGCGGTCGAGGACGTTTTCGACGACGTGCGTGAAGCGGACGACGGCGTCGAGGCCGAACAGTCCGCCGGAGCCTTTGATGGTGTGCGCGCAGCGAAACAGGGCGTTGAGGTCGTCTTCGCGGCAGCGGCCGGCTTCGGCACGCAGCAGGATCGCTTCCATTTCGGCGAGGAGTTCGGCGGCCTCGTCCATGAAGGTGCCGAGGGCCTGGGCGAGGTCGGCGCTGAGGTCACTGGCGGTGTCGTTCATGGGGTGCGCGCGGCCGGTTCGCTGGCGGGGAGGTACAGGGGGTCGCCGAGCACGCTGCCGAGATGGGCGAGGTCGATCAGGCGCAGGACACTCGCGGGGTGGTTGATGAAGCGGACGTTCTTGCCGGGATGGCGTTTGGCGAGGAGCATCAGTTGCAGTCCGGCGGTGTCGATTTCGGTGATGCCGGCGAGGTCGACTTCGAGGTCGTCGGCGTTGCGCATGGCGTCGGCCAGTCCGGCCTTGGTTTCGGCGACGCTGTAGATGGTGAGTTCGCCGGTGAGGGTCAGCCGCGCGGTCTGGCCGTGGCGTGCGCGGGCGAGGCTCATCGCGGCTTCAGATCATCAACAGTCGGGATACCGCCGCGAGCATCTGCTGCGGCTGGAAGGGCTTGACCACCCAGGCTCTGGCGCCGGCTTCCTGGCCCGCTTTCTTTTTTTCTTCGTTGCCTTCGGTGGTGAGCATGATCACCGGCACGAACCGGTAGGCGGGCTGCTTCTTCATTTCCCTGACGAAGCTGATACCATCCAGGTTCGGCATGTTCACGTCGCTGATCACCAGGTGGATCTTCTGTCCACCCAGCTTGCTCAGCGCGTCCCGTCCGTCGCAGGCTTCGATTACTTCAAATCCGGCACCCTTCAGCGCCATCTTGACGACCTGCCGCATCGAGGCAGAGTCGTCAACAATCAGGATGGTCTTGCTCATCACGCGCTCCCGCTGATATGTTTGACACGGCGCGCCCGCAAGGGACCGGCCGCGCGCTCGCACGAGACGCACGCATGCAGACAGGGAGGCATTCGACGTCAGAACGAACGTCTTGCCATGAGGCAACCCAGCCACCCTCCTCGACTTCAGGTTAGGGCCTGCAGCTTTGCGTCCGGGGCTTTCGCCCCGTTTGCTATTCAACTCGTGCCGGAAGTATATGAGGAGAACCGACCGGCGATGTGCGACTTCCGTCACATTCCGATCGCGGACAGGGCTAGCTGGAGGCGCGACCAATTGCCGCAGCCCTCATCACCGCGACGCACAGGGCGTAGAATTCGGCGCTTCGATCACTGTCAGGCAATGCTGCAGCGCATGTTTCGGGTCCATCAGACGCACGCACCCGTTGTTCTTTCGTCCACGGCGAATCCGCTGCGGCGGCTGGTCACGCTGCGCCGGATCGAAGTGCTGACGCAGGCCGTAGTGCTGGTGCTCGCACTCGCGTGGCTGAAAATTCCCCTCGATGGGGTACCGATGATCGCCGCCATTGCCGTGCTCGCAGCCGTCAATCTCGTCACGCAATGGTGGATCGACAAGGGTGGCCCGCCCACCGCGAACGAGGTGTTCGCCCATATGGCGATCGATGTCGCGATCCTCGCCGTGCTGCTGTATTTTGCCGGCGGCCCGGCCAACCCTTTCGTCTCGCTGTTCCTGCTGCCGCCAACCCTGGCCGCGGCGATGCTGCCGGCCCGACACGCCTGGGCGATGGCGGGACTCACCCTCTTCGCCTACACTTTCCTGATGTTCTGGAACCTGCCACTACCACCACCGCAGGGTGACCTGGCGCAGTTCGACGCCCTGCTTGCCCGCGCTACCGGCGGCACCCACACACACGCCGCGCACGGCAGCGGCTTTGCGCTGCATGTTCTGGGGATGTGGCTCAACTTCGTGATCAGCCTCGGCGTCGTGGCCTTCTTCCTGACGCGCATGGCGGCGACGCTCAAGAACCGTGAGCGCGAACTCGCCGCTGCCCGCGAAGCGGCACTGCGCAACGAACAGATTCTCTCGCTCGGAACGCTCGCCGCCGGCGCGGCGCACCAGTTGGGCACGCCGCTGGCGACGATGGCCGTGGTGATCCACGAACTCGAACTGCAACACGGCGATGACGCCGAATTGCAGGAGGACCTGCTGCTGTTGCGAGAACAGGTCGACCGCTGCAAGCAAACGATCTCGCAGATCCTCGCATCGACTGGACAGGGCCGTGACGAAAGTCTGCGCTCGCTGGCACTCGACGACTATCTGCAGCGTCTGCTCGACGACTGGCAGGTCATCCGCCCGCATGCCCGGATCAGCGTTACGCTGCAAGGCGAGCAACCCCCCCCGCTGGTCACCGCCGAGCGCACGCTCGAACAGGCGCTCCTCAATCTGCTCGACAATGCCGCCGATGCGCACGCGGCGAACCCGGAAGCGCTCCGGTTTTCGGCGTCCTGGGACAGCGACAGCTGTCGCATCGAGATTTTCGATCGCGGCCCAGGGATCGGGGGAGAAGCGGCGCTGCGTCTTGGCCAGGCGTTTTTCAGCAGCAAGCGCGCGGCGCACGACCAGGCCGGCGGCATCGGCATCGGACTGTTTCTCAGCAACGCCACCATCGAGCGCTGCGGTGGCCAGGTTGAACTGTTCAACCGCAGTGACCCGCAGGGCGGCGCCTGCACCCGCGTCACCCTCCCCCTGAACCGCCTGAAAGCGTGATCAAGATGCCTGGACGAAACCCGCAAGCAGCCGATGACGAACGCTCGACGCTGCTCCTGGTCGACGACGACGACGCTTTCCGACGCGTTCTCGCGCGTGCGCTGGATCGACGCGGCTATGCCGTGAGCGTTGCCGCCACGGTCGCGGCAGCCATCGTCAAGGCACAGGCACAGTCGCCGGAGTACGCCGTCGTCGACCTCAGGATGCCCGGCCAGTCGGGGCTGGTATTGATCGAGAAACTGCTGGAACTCGACCCGAACACGCGCATCGTCATGCTCACCGGCTACGCCAGCATCGCCACCGCCATCGAGGCGATCAAGCTCGGCGCCGTCCACTACCTGGCCAAACCGTGCGACGCCGACGAAATCGTCGCGGCGCTCAACAAGAGCAGCGGCGGCGACTCGGCGATCCCGGTTACGGGCTCGCCCCTGTCGATCGATCGGCTCGAATGGGAACACATCCAGCGTGTCCTGGTCGAGCAGCAGGGCAATGTCTCGGCAACCGCCAGAGCCCTCAAAATGCATCGCCGCACGCTGCAGCGCAAGCTCGGCAAACACCCGAGCCGGGAGTAACCATGAGCAGCATCGAACAGGGGGTACTGGAGCGCATGCGGATCGACAAATGGCTGTGGGCGGCGCGCTTTTACAAGACGCGGTCCCTGGCCGCACAGGCCGTAGCCGCCGGCCACGTCCGGCTCGACGGGCACACACTCAAACCTGCGCGCGAGATACGCTGCGGTGACCCACTCGAAATCGCCATCGGCGACCAGACATGGACGATCACTGTCAACGGTCTCTCCGATCAACGCCGCCCGGCGGCCGAGGCGCAGCAACTCTACGAGGAGAGCAGCGAAAGCCGCGCGCGGCGTGCGGCGCAGCGGGAGGTGCGACAGCTCGCGCCGGTCCCCGGCAGCGACCTGCGTGGTCGACCCACCAAGAAGGCCAGACGCCAGATCAAGGGTTTCAACGACAGTTTCTGAACCGGAGGGCGGCGACGATGACCCAGACCACGCTTGGTGGACTTTCGAATCTCGGTCTGCAAGCATGACCCATCGAGTCCTGGCAGACGGCATCGTCGTCCTGCACCTGCTGTTCATCATCTTCGTCGTTCTCGGTGGAGGCCTCGTACTGCGCTGGCCAGGGCTCGCACTGCTGCACCTCCCGGCGGCCTGCTGGGGCGCGGCAATCGAACTGAGCGGCGGGATCTGTCCCTTGACGCCGCTCGAGAATCAATTCCGGCTGGCGGCCGGTGCGGCCGGCTATCCAGGCAGCTTCATTGAGCACTACCTGCTGCCGATCATCTATCCGGCCGGGCTGACGCGCGGCATTCAGTACGGACTTGCGGCGGTGGTGATCGTGGTCAATGTAGCCATCTATGGCTGGCTGTTCTATCGGCACAGGTGTTTGCGTTCCACCGCCAAATGAACGCGAGCATAGTCACCCGACACTCCCAGGTTGCCGCCAAGATCGCCCTCTATCGGTCCCTATTCCGTGGCCGGGACGATGTATACCCCCGCCTTTTCGAGAGCCGCAAGACCGGCAAGCCGGGCTACAGCCCTGCCTGCTCAAATGAATGGGTACGCGAGGTGTGCGACAAGCCACGATTGAGGTGCCAGGATTGCCCGAACCGGAGATTTCTTCCCGTAACCGACGAGGTGATCCGCCAACATCTATCCGGTCAGGACCCCAGCGGCCGAGACTTCGTCATGGGTCTCTACCCCATGTTGCTCGATGAAACGTGCTTCTTCCTGGCCATGGATTTCGACCAGGGAAGCTGGCAAGAGGATGTCGCTGCCGTCCTCGAAAGTTGCCGTCAATTGGCGCTTCCCGCAGCGCTGGAACGATCCCGATCGGGCAACGGCGGCCACCTGTGGCTATTCTTCGAGGAGGCCATTCCGGCCGTGCTGGCCAGAAAGCTGGGGGCACACCTTCTCACCGAGACCCTGGAGCGACGACCGGAGATTGGGCTCGCCTCCTACGACCGCTTCTTTCCAAACCAGGACACCCTGCCCAAGGGCGGCTTCGGGAACCTGATCGCGTTGCCTTTGCAGAAGCACCCGCGCGAACGCGGCCATAGCGTGTTTGTCGACGAACACTGGCTCCCCTACCCGGATCAATGGGCGTTTCTCTCGGTACTCGGGAAGATCGCGCGATCTGACGCAGAAGGTATTGCCAGCGCCGCGGAACACCACGGGCGCGTGATCGCTGTTCGCCATCCCGCACTCGCCGAGGACGACGGCGATTACAACGAACCCTGGAACGTTCCGCCCTCGCGCGATCGGCGTGAACCTCCACTTTCCGGTCCCTTGCCCGAGCGCGTGCAACTGGTTCTCGGGAACGAGATCTATATCGCCAAGGAGGGGATGCCACCGGCCTTGCGTAATCGCCTGCAGCGCCTTGCGGCGTTCCAGAATCCCGAGTTCTACCGGACCCAGGCGATGCGCCTGTCGACCTTCGGAAAGCCGCGCGTCATCTCCTGTGCAGAGGACCATCCCCTGCACATCGGTTTGCCGCGCGGCTGCCTCGACGAACTGCTGCGCCTGCTGTCTGAGCTCAACATCGAGAGCGTGGTCCGCGACGAGCGCAATCCCGGTCGGCCGCTGGCCGTTTCGTTTCACGGCCAGTTGCGGCACACGCAGCAACTCGCCGCGGATGCTCTGGCTGCCCACGATACCGGCGTTCTCGCGGCAACCACCGCCTTCGGCAAGACCGTCGTTGCCGCGTGGCTGATTGCCAGGCGCGGCGTCAGTACCCTGATCCTGGTGCACCGCCTGCAATTGATGGAACAGTGGATGGAGCGTCTGTCGACTTTTCTGGGATTGTCGATCAGGGACATCGGTCGGATTGGCGGTGGGAGAAGCAGGCCCAACGGAACCCTGGACGTGGCCCTGATACAGAGCCTCGTCCGCAAGGGCGTGGTCAATGACCGCGTCGGGGAATACGGCCAACTCGTGGTGGACGAGTGCCATCACCTGCCCGCGATCAGTTTCGAGCAGGTGGCCAGACGCGCGAAGGCGAGGTATCTCCTGGGCTTGTCCGCGACGGTGACACGCAAGGACGGCCATCAGCCAATCGTCTTCATGCAGTGCGGACCCGTCCGCTACCGTGTGAATGCAAAGGACGAGGCAGCCGAACGGCCCTTCACCCACGCGGTGTGGATACGCCCGACGGCGTTCCGCACCACCACACCTGGAAACCCCGATCCTCGGGTCCAGTTCCGTGATCTTTACGCGGCGCTGATTGCCGATCAAGACCGAAACCGCTTGATCGCTGACGACGTGACGCAGGCGGTGCGCGAGGGACGCTCTCCGGTGGTACTCACTGAACGAATCGCACACCTCGAAGAACTGGCGGCGCGATTGTCTACCACGGTGCGCCACCTGATCGTCCTGCGGGGTGGCATGGGCCGGCAGCCACTGCAACAGGCGCGGGCCCAACTGGTGAGCATTCCGGAGAATGAGGAGCGCGTCGTCCTGGCCACCGGCGGTTATGTCGGTGAGGGGTTCGACGACGCCCGTCTCGACACGCTGTTCCTGACGCTGCCGGTTTCGTGGCGCGGGACGATTGCCCAATACGCCGGGCGCCTGCATCGCCTGCACGACAGCAAGCGAGAAGTCCGCATCTATGATTACGCAGACCTCAATACCCCCATGCTGGCTCGGATGTTCGACCGCCGATGCCGGGGCTACGAGGCGCTCGGGTACAGCGTCCTGCTGCCGGCCAGCGCCGTACCGGGCTGGCCGTCCGAAGTGCCGCTGCCGGTGGACCCCGAATGGAAACGGAACTATGCGGCCAGCGTTCAACGGCTGGTCAGCGACGGAGTGGACGCGCCGCTGGGCAATCTGTTCATTTACGCCGTGCGCGCCTTTGATCCGGACGCAATCGAAGTGGAGCGAGCGCGTAGCGCAACCGAAGCGTTCCTCTACCGTCGGCTGAAGACCCTGCCCGAGACCGCCGGCAAGTTCTCTCTCAATGCCGAGCTACCGATTCCTTTCGACGGTCGGGGTGCAATGGAGGTAGACCTGCTTTGCGCACAGGCACGCGTGGCGATCGAACTGGATGGCGCTCAACATCTGAACGACGCTGAAGCCTACCGCCGAGATCGTCGCAAGGATGCTCTCCTGCAGGCGAACGGCTTCTTCGTGCTGCGCTTTCTCGCCGAGGACGTCGGCAAGCATCTCGGCGACGTCCTCGACGCCATCCTGCGCGCTCTGGCTGGTCGGCAACGCGCCTCGGGATAAGCACTGACCCAAATGCCACCCAACAAGGCCCTCGCGCTGTACTGATGCGCACGGCGGGGCGTAACAGGCAGTTGGCAACTATTCGGTCTTGCGCTTCGCGCGCGGGTGCGCCTGATCGTAAACCGTCGCCAGATGCTGGAAATCGAGGTGCGTATACACCTGCGTCGAGGCGATGCTGGCGTGTCCGAGCATCTCCTGCACCGCGCGCAGGTCACCCGAGGACTGCAGCACGTGCGAGGCGAACGAGTGGCGCAGCATGTGCGGATGCACCCGGGCAGGCAGGCCCTGCGCCAGGCCGCGTCGCTGCAGCCGCAACTGGATCATGCGCATCCCCAGGCGCCGGCCGCGCTGGCCGACAAACAGCGCCGCCTCGTCGGCAGCCGCCAGGCGGGCGCGCTGCCCGGCCCACACCGCGACCGCTTCGCGGGCCTTGCTGCCGACCGGGACGAGCCGTAACTTGTTGCGTTTGCCGAGCACGCGCACCTCGCCGGCCAGCAGGTCGTCGAGACACGACAGGTCGAGCGCCGCGAGTTCGGCCAGGCGCAGGCCGCAGGAGTAGAACAGTTCGAAGATCGCCTGGTCGCGAATTTCCAGGAGGTCTTCGGCAGCCGCTGCCAGCAGCCGATTCGCCTCGTCCGGCGACAGCGCTTTCGGCAGCGCCTGCGGGCTTTTCGGCGGCCGTACGCTGTCCACCGGGTTGTGCGTGGCCATCGCGTGCTGGCCGAGCCAGCGATAGAAACCGCGCCAGGCAGAAAGCGTACGCCCCAGCGAGCGCCCGCCCAGGCCACGCACGTGCAACTGGGCGACGAAACGGCGGATGTGGTGCGTCTCGATGGCGGCGAAGCCGCACGCGCCAGGCAGTTCGCCGATCAGGTCACAGAGCAGATCGAGATCGCGCCCGTAGTTCTTGACGGTGTGCGCCGACAGGCGCCGCTGCTGGGCAAGTTCGTCGAGGTAAGCGCTGACGCTGGCGGCGCGCGCGCCGGTGCTCATCGCCCCGATTTCAGGACAGGACGCGCGCCAGCGCCGCCGACGCCATTTCGCCGAGACGCTCCAGGTAGATGGTACCCATCGCGGTGTAGAAGCGCTCGCTGTCCTCGCTGCCAAGCGCGATCATGCCGATCGTGCCGCCGCTGTTGCGCATCGCGATCAGCGCTTGCGAACGCACGTGCGTCGCCGCTTCACCGAACCAGCCGGAAGTCTCGAAGCCGCTGGTCGTGCCGCAATAGGGCTGCGCCAGCGTTTCGGCAAAAGCTTGCAGATCGCGGCTGACGTCGGCGAATTCGGGCAGTTCATCGCTGCCTTCGGGCCGATGCCAGAGGCGCACGGCCACGTGCGGGATGGCGAAATCGTCGCGCAGGTGAAAATTCAGCGTGTGCAGCAGCGACTGGAAGCTCCTGGCGGCGATCAAACCGACCGCCAGACGGTGCATCTTCACGCTGATCGCGTCGTTTTCCTCGCCGAACTGCAGCAACTCGCCCATCTTGCCTTCGAGTTGCCGGTTCTTGTCTCGCAGCGCCAGCATCTGGCGTTCGGTGATCGAGATCGTTCGCCCCGCGTGCGGATGCGGAACCACGACATTGGCGATCAGATCGATGTGTTCTTCGAAGAACCGCGGATTGTCCCGCAGATAGTGGGCGACTTCTTCCGATCTCATAACTCAATCTCTCCCTTGAATACGGTAACCGCGGGGCCGGTCATCAGCACCGGCGTGCCCTTCCCGGCCCAGGCAATGCTCAGCATCCCGCCACGCGTTTCGACGCGCACCGGCGAATCGAGCAGTCCGCGGGCAATTCCGGCGACCACGGCAGCGCACGCACCGGTGCCGCACGCCAGGGTTTCACCGGCACCACGTTCGAAAACCCGCAGGCGGATGGCATGTCGGTCCAGTACCTGCATGAAACCGGCGTTGACCCGCCGTGGAAAGCGCGGGTGTGATTCGATCAGCGGCCCCTGGCGCTCGACCGGGGCGGCGTCGATATCGGCCACCACCTGCACGGCGTGCGGATTGCCCATCCCGATGGCGGTAATGGCGACCGCTTCGTCGGCAATTCGCAGCGTCTGCACCAGCTCATCATTGTCGCTGGTGAAAGGAATCCGCTCGGGGGCGAAAACCGGCGCGCCCATATCGACGGTCACCGTACCGTCATCCTCAAGGCGCGGGACGATCACGCCGCTCATGGTTTCGACGCGGATCGCACGCTTCGCCGTCAGGCCCTGCTCATGAACGAAACGCACGAAGCAACGCGCGCCGTTGCCGCACTGCTCGACTTCGCCGCCGTCGGCGTTGAAGATCCGATAGCGGAAATCGACGCCTGGCTGCCGAGCTCGCTCGACGAGCAGAATCTGGTCGCAGCCAATGCCGAGATGGCGGTCAGCCAGCAGGCGCAGTTGCTCCTCCCGCAGTTCGACCGACTGGCGCACGCCGTCGAGCACGACAAAGTCGTTGCCGAGTCCGTGCATCTTGACAAATGTCAGTCTCATTCGGGTTGGGGATTTGCGGCCGGTGCAAGCAGTGACTTGGCCATTATAAAGTCGTCCATCACGAATCCGTTGCCAATATCGACGCAGACCGATTCGCGGACCACGAAGCCGTGTTTCCTGTAAGCGACGATGGCGCGTTCGTTGCGCTTGTTCACTGCCAGGATCAGCGCCTCGCAGCGCGCCTGCACGGCCCGGCGAACCACCTGCTCGATCAGTCTCGCACCGATGCCCAGGCGCTGCCGCGCCGGATCGACGTAGAGCTTGTCAAGCTTCATTTCGCGGCCGGTGGCGGTCAGCAGGCAAGACGAGAAACCGACCAGTTGACCCTCGACCCGGGCCTGATCCCACCACAACGATGGCATCGTCAATTCTTCGAGCAAGCGCTGCGGGTTGTAGCGCTGCTCGAGCATGAAGTCGATCTGCTCGCCGCTGATGATTCCAGGGTAGGTCTGCTGCCAGACCAGGCGTGCCAGCGCCGTGACCGGCGCGACATCGGCGGGAGTGACTGCTGTGATCAGGACATCCATGGCGGCTCCGGCGGGTTCGTCACCGCGCTGCCGAAGCATGCTGCAGGCACGCCGGATCGGCAGCGCGCGGTGACGGTGGCAAAGGAGCGATTGTAGCGGGTCGCCGCCCATTTACGCGTCCTGGGGTCCGCCATCGCGGACCCGTACTGGCACCGCTCGGCGTTGGCCGACGTGCTCCTATCGCCAGTTGCCGACGATGATGAAAGGCGCCCAATAAAACGGGTGCTCAAGGCGGGGGTCTTCGATCAGCGCGGCCTGCGCGCGGCGCAGCGCTTCGGCTTTCGACAGCCCGACGGTCACGAGGCCGTGGTAGAAGCCGGTCATGACCTGCTGCGCCGCCTCGTCGGAAACCGGCCACAAACTCCCGAGGACACTCCCGGCCTTGGCCTTGATCGCCGCGCCGGCAATCCCAAGCGGCGAGCGATCGTCGCCTTCGGCTGTCTCGCAGGCCGACAAGGTCAATAGATCAATCGGGCGATTCCTGACCCCCTCCAGTTGCAGCAGTTGCTGCAATCCATTCATCGTCACGAAGTTGTCGTAGGCCATGATGAAGCTTGCGTCGGCGGTACTGCCGAAAAAGCCATGCGTAGCGAGATGCACGATGTGGTATTCGCCCTTGCCGATCTCGTCGTTCAGGCGGTCGGTCGTGAAACTGCCGTCAAGCAGACTGGTGCCCGGCAGTATCTGCGCCAGCGAGTCGACCTCGATCTTGACCCCCGGAAGTGCCAATTGCTCCTTGAGCATGGCCGTGCGCTCGGGACCGCTCTCGGCGAACGTCCGCGACGAGACTGACAGCTTCCGGATCCCGCCGCGCTGGCGGGCCGACTCAAGCGCCGCCGAACGTGACGTTGATACCCCCAGAACCTTGCCCAGAGAACTGGTCGACAGCTTATCGACGACCGGTCCGGGCTCGGCAAGACCAGCGACAAGAGCGGTGAACCCGTTCCTCCCGCCGGCGCTCTGGCTGGTCATCGCCAGGCCGCTGTTGATGACTACGGCGTATTTCTCGACCAGGAAGCGCTGACCGTCGTGTAGTGTAGTCCATGGCAGCAGGCGCAGCACGCCATCGGGGACGACCAGCAGGGTGTGCACGCCTTGCGTCGCCAGATCGTTCTCGAAGGGTCGGACCAGAAGGTCGTAGATCTGCGCTGCGGCGCCACGGTAATCGGGCTGACCCTCGCGCAGCCGCTGCGTATAGGTTTCCACCAGTTTACGCAGCGACGGGGCATCAAGGCGCGTCGTGTGGCGGGAAATCCCTGCGCTCGAATCGAAGATCACTTCGATGCGATCGTTGAGGACGATTGGATATAAAATCGCCGTACCCGGCGCAACGCTCGTCGGTGCAGAGTTCTGTGCCGCGTCGACGCTGCAGCGCTCACCCAGATAGTCCTGGAGTTCGGATTGTTTGACGAACTCGCCAACGTCGCGCGCGCGCCGCAGCAGCACACTGCGCGCGCTTCCCTGTGCCGCATCGGCTTGCTGCAGGAGCAGATCGATGAAACCGAGATACATCGGTTCCAGCGTATCGCGAAACGACGAGCGACCGTGCTCGTATTCGACGGGGATGTCCGGGCGGATGCTCTCGACGTGGTCTACTGCACGTTGGTAGGCAGCCAGAGCCTCGTCGCGCGCGCCCTGCGCCGCAAGCAGGCGGCCCAGGCGCCACTCGAGCCGCAACAGGATGTCGGTATACATGCCGTCTGCCGTCCGGGCGCGGGCGATGGCGCGGCGGCTCAAGCGCAACGCGTCGGCGTCGCGTCCCTGCCCCTCATAAAGTTGCGCCAGAGCATCGAGCGCCTCAACTTCAAGGCGCGCATCACCGGCCTGAACGGCGAGCAAGCGGGCGTCTTCCAAGTTGTCGTATGCGATCTGCAGACTGCCGACATCGCCCGCCAGCGTGCCGACCGACAGGCGCATGCGAGCGCGCGCCAAGGGAGCACGCACGCCGGCCACGTCGCGCGCCAGCGCAACGAGCAGCACCGACCGTTCGCCGGGGCCGGCCAGGCGTGCTTCATTGATCCGCGCGACGAGTACCAGCGCCGTGTCCGCGCCGGCCAGCATCCGTGCCTCGGCATAGAATCGCAAAGCCTCCTGCGGATGATGGCGGGCTGCGGCAAGGTTCCCAAGCTCGATCGCGTGACGTGCGCGCGCACTGCCGCTGGTCTTGTCGTAGGCTTCGCGCAGGTAGGGCTCGGCTTCGTCGTAGCGGCGCGCCTGCAACAGCGAAGCCCCGAGTTCGCCGGTGGCGACCCAGCCCTCGTCGCTACTTGCGGAAAGCGTGCGAAAGTGGTCGATGGCGAGCTGCAGGTTGCCCCCATTGCGTAGCGCAACGCCGTGTGCCAGCGCTTCCGCCTGGGGCGCTGCCGTATCAGGCGCAGCCTGCACCGCGGTAACCGCCAACAACATGGCCAGCAACACTTCGGCGACAACCGACCTCGGCACCGTCATGGTCTTCCCCTAGAAGAAATCATAGGACAACTGCAACTCGATGCCCTGTTCCTGAAGATTCGAGCCGTTGCTGATGACCGTCCCCGAGTGATGCAGCCGCTTGGCAACAGAGAGATCGAAGGTCAGCCCGTACCAGCGCAGGCGACCCGCGACGCCCAGAGAGGTGATCACCGCCGCGTCTTCGCCGGAGTTCCAGGCGCGGCCATAGTCGAAGAAGGGTTTCAGGTTAACGCTCAAACGCCTGGCGGGATCGGCCAGCACCGGAAAGTCGAACTCGACGTTGCTGACCACGCCATTGTCACGCACCAACTGGTTTTCGAGATAGCCGCGCACGGTGTTGATGCCGCCCACCGACATCTGTTCCATCGGGATCAACCGGTCCGACGTCTTCTGGACGTTGAAACGCAGGATGAACTGGGTGCCGTTGTCGAGAACCCGGCGGGCATACTGCGCCTGCCCCAGCCAGATCCGGTAATCGTGATCCAGGGTGAGTCCGGCGACCGGGAATGCGCTGGCGGGAAGTTCGTTGTTCTCGCCGAAGGTGAACACCGAACGCAGCGCGAGCACCTGATTCTCCGAGCGGTGCGTGTACTCCTGCCAGAAGCGCCAGTCCCTGGCCTTCGAAGTGCCGGAGGGCTCCCCGGCGACAAAGGAGAAGGGAAACCCGAACAGTTCCGTACTGTTTTCCCGCCAGACGCGGTTAAGGCCGATCGACAGCTTCTGTCGGAGGGTCTCCAGCAGCACCTGGCCGACGCCGATCTCCTTGTCGGTCAGGTGACTCGAGATGTCGAGCGGCTGCGTCGGCTGCTGGATGACCGAAGAGACACCATGGTCGTAGGATACCGAGAGCTGCGTACCCCAGGTGTTGAGCGGCAGGCGCCAGCCGATCGCGCCGCGGCGCGCCTCGCCGTGGCCAAGGGGATCCTGGTAGCTCGCTTCCAGGACGTCGCCGTAACCGGTCAGATTGCGTACCCAACCGGCAATCGTGCCGCTCTGTGGGCCGATCGAGATCGGCAGATAGTTGTTGGCGAAGAGGCTCAACTGGTAAGGCCGCGCCCGCTCGATGTCGACATCGAGGATCGCCTTGCCGCGCTCAACATCCGGCAGCAATTGGCCGCTCATGCGCGCGAACAGCGGGTCGGCGAGCAGCAACTGGAAGCGCTCACTGAGCGTCTGAATGTTGAGCGGCTCGTCGTCGCGCGCCAGGCGGTCGGCAACATAGTGCTCGTTGAGCCGTCCGAGGCCGCGCAACCGAACTTCCTTGAGCCTGCCTTCGATGATCTGGAGTGTCAGCGTCCCGCGATCCCAGGGGTCCGCGGGGAGCAACGCGCCGGAATTGACGTAACCGCGGTCAATGTAGAGCAGCGAGACTTTCTGGCGCAGCGTTTCGACGTCGGCGGCGCCAAGCGCCTTGCCGAGATAGGGAGCGGCGACAGCCTGCAGGTCATCGTTGCCGATCACCGTGTTGCCGACAAAGCGCACGCCTTCGAGAATGACGACGGCTGCGTCGGTCACCGCGACAGCGCCATCCGGCGGTATCGGCGGCAGCGTGAAGCGACCAGCGGGCGGCGGCACGAGGTAGGCCGGTCGCTCAGGCTCCTGGAGATTGAGGTGATCGGGTTCGATCGGAAGTGCCGACGAAGCGGCCAGGGCCGACAGCGCGGTGGCTGCAGCACGCAAAGGGTTCTTCAGCATTCAGAGGCTCGCCAGGCAAGGGGCAAAGGCGTCCGTTCGCCAACTCGTGCGCACGGCAGGAAGGCTCGCCACAGGCGAGGCGATGAAATCCAGACCGGAAACCTGGCCCGGGCTGAGGTAGTCGGCACCCACCAGCGGCAGACCGCCGCGCCCGACCGGCACCAGCGAACTGCCGCCGCTGTTGCCACACAGGCGGCGCGCGACCTGCGCGTTGAGCAGACGGGTGTCGAAACCGACCAGGCTGGAAGTGATGTCGAGCCGTGGCGAAGAAATCTGCACCACGCCGTTCACCCCGGTCGGCGCCGCCGCCTGGATGACGTTGAAACCGAAGACGCCCGGTCGGTAGGTGTAGGGCGTTTTGTCGCCGAGGAACAGCGAGCCGCCGCTGGCGATCAGGTTGTCGACCGTAATCGAAACCAGGCCGCCGCTGGCGTTCGGCGCCGCGGTGTTGGCCTGGATGAAGCCGGTATTCATGATCAACGACTCGGCGGAAATGGTGATATTGCCGCCGTTGCCGGAAAGGCCTCGCACCGACGTCGCGATCTGGGAGTTCTCGAGCCAGAAGAGCCCGGTGATGATGTCGATGGCGCCCCCGTTCCCCAGGTTGGCGGTGGTAGTGATGCCGCTCGGGTCGAGAAAGAGCTGCTCGCTGGCGGTGATCCCGATGCTGCCGGCGGCGACATTGCCGGTCGACTCGGTGGTGATCGCATGCGGGCTGTTCAGGATGGTGATGCGCGGCGCCGTCACGCTGATCGAGGTAGGCGTCAGCGCCGAGGGGGCGGCAACGGTGGCATGGTTCTCGATCGAGATCTGGCCGCCGTTCGAGAGCGTGATGTCGTTCGCGGTGACGCTGACGAAGCCGGTCTGGCCGGAAGAGCCCTCGGCGGCGGCGCTGATCTTGCTTGAGTCGCCATCGACCAACAGCGTGCCGGCGTCGATCTGAATCGACCCCGCTCTGCCTGCCCCTTCGGTATTGACGGCGATTTGACCACCGTTGGTCAGTATCAGCTTGGGAGTTGTTACCCTTACGTCACCGCCGGAACCCAGTGCCCTGGCGTTCGGGTTCAGGCGGTAGGTCGCGCTGCTGCCGATGTGGCTTTGATCCGAGACCGTTTGATTGTTAACTGTAGGGTGTAGAGCGTGGTCAAATTTTCCGGTGATAGTGATGGATGTGCCCGCATCCACTGTCACCGAACCTGCCCTTCCTGCCCCGGACGTCGAAGCGTCGATCGCTCCTCCGTTGGCCAGGATGATGCTCCCGGCGTCGATATCGATGTTTCCAGCCTGGGTCTCCGGCAAACTGGCAACGTTGCCATCGACGGCAATGGCACTGATCAAGCCACCGTCGTTCACGGTCAGTTGTCTCGTCTTAAGCTGAAGGTTGCCGCCATTGCCGGAGCCTTGTGAATTGAGGTAAATCCCGGAGAACTGGCCTGTCACCTGTTGACCGTCGTAATCGCGCCGAAAGTCTGTAGCACTCACGCCACTGATCGTCACGTCGCTCGCACTGTGGATGATGATGTCACCTGCGCTCCCCGTCCCGGAGGTAAGGGCGGTGATGCTGCCACCCTCGGTCAAGGCGAGGTGGTTGACCTGCAGATTGATCGACCCTCCGCGCCCGTTGAAACTGGTCCGGGCAGAAATTACGCCGCCTCGGGTCAGAGTGAGGGCATCTGCTGTTACCGCAATATCGCCGCCATGACCGCTTGGACCTTCGTCGGTCACAGAACTCTCGCTAAAGATGCCGGTAGGCAAGCCTCCCTGGTTAAAGGCGTCGATGGTGATGTTATTGGCGTTGACGGTAACCGTGCCGGCATTACCGGAAGACGCAGTACTGGAAGATATTCCTCCACCACTGCTGATAGCGATATCGGCGGCACTGACCTTCACCGTGCCTGCGTTACCCAAGGAGAGAGTATCGGAGGAGATCTGGCCACCATTGACTATGGACAGATTTTTCTTCGCCGAGACTGCGACGTTGCCGGCGTTGCCCGTGCTGCCAGACTTGGCGTCGCTGGAGATTCCGATGGTCACGTCGTTGCCGCTGCTGCCCTGGCCGTCGATGGTAATACTGCCCACCGCGTCGACTATCACGGTGCCGGCTTGACCAGGTGCGTAGGTATTGGAAGAAATAGAGCCTCCATGCCCGATGGAAAGATTCCCAGTGGTGGCATGGATCTCGACGCTGCCGGCGTTGCCATCACCGCCGGTTATGCTGAAAATCCCAGTAATTCTGTCATGGCCATTGATTTCTATGTTGGCAGCGCTGAGTTTGATAGAGCCTGCATTACCCGAGGACAAAGTGGAGGTCGATACTCCGCCGCCATTGGTGATGGCAATATGCCCTGTCGACGAAACATCGATATCGCCTGCATTACCCGTGCTACTAGCTTGGCTGACGATGATGCCCTTGCGTCCGATGTCGATACTGCCCGCACTGACTGTAACCGTACCACCATCAGCGGAGGAGAAAGTGCTTGCCTGTATTCCACCATTGCTAATCGAAAGATTGTTCTTCGCAGACACATCGATGCTCCCCACTCGGGTAGCAGAATCTTGCGCATTGGTAAAGATGCCAGTACTTTCTGTTTCCTTGCCGTCAATGGTGATATTGTCGGCGCTGACTTTAATCAACCCGACACTACTGTTTGAACCCTTTCCTGAAATTATCATGCCCCCATTGGTGATAGAGAGATCTCCTTTGGCTGCGACGTCGAAAGTGCCGACATTCCCAGTGGTCGACTTCGAGTCGCTGATTATACCGGTCAGGTTATTTCCCTGGCCGTTGATGGTGATGCTGCCACCACTGACCTTGAGAGCGCCAGAATTTCCGGACGAGAGCGCAGCGGACGATATGGTGCCGCCATTAAGGAGCGCGATATCACCTGTCGCATCCACATCGACGTTGCCGACATTGCCAATGTTATTAGAAAATGAGTGGCTCAGAATGCCTGTAGGCACAGCAGCACCATTACCGTTGATCCGGATCGTGGCGGCCTTGACCGTAACATCGCTGGCATTACTGTGCGCAGGGAGCGTGAATATGCCGAAGCTAGTAATCAACCGATTATCACCAGTAGACGACTTGATCACCCCGCCATTGAAAATTTCAAGCGCATCTTCCACTTTGACATACACGCTGCCCGCATTGCCACCAGCGGAAAGAGTGCCGGTTTCCGAAGATATTTTTCCGCCATTGCCGATGGTAATATTGCCGGCGTGGACGGTCACCGTACCAGCGTTACCAGAGGAAAACTCACCACCAGTTTCGGAAGATATCTTGCTGCCATGGTCGATAGCAAGCCTGCCAGTCGCCGACGCTTCGACGCTGCCGGCACTGCCCGATGAACTCGTAGCAGTGTCTGAATCTATGACACTCCCATGGTCGAGGATGATACTACCGGCACGGACTGCTACCGTGCCAGCGTTACGCGAGGAGGATGTGTGGGAAGATATCGCCCCCCCATTGTCAAGCGAGACCAACCCAGCGGCCTTGACATCGATGCTGCCGGCGCTGCCCGTCGTGCTACTCGACATCGCTCGACTGAAAATTCCGGTATCACTGCTACTGGTCTGCTTGTCGGTCTGCTTGTCGACGGCGATGCTACCGGCACTCACCTTGACCGTGCCGGCGCTACCGGAGGAAAAGGTATCGGTAGACAGTACTCCCCCATTCCTGATGTCGAGATTTCCGGTCGTCGAGACGTCGACGCTACCGGCATTGCCAGCGCTGCCCTTGTTCGCGTTGCTCAAGATACCGGTATAGCCATAACCATAACCCGTGTAGACATAGCTTCCCTGCCCGTCGATGGAAATGCTGCCGGCGTGCACGGTGACCTTCCCGGCGTTACCGTCGGAGAAAGTATCGGCTGAAATCTGGCCTCCATTGACCAGAGAAATACTCCCCGTTGTCGAGACTTCAACATTGCCGGCATTGCCGCTGCCACCCCACGCCTGACTGAAGATACCGGCCGGGTAGCCGACGCTTCCCTGCCCGGTGATGGCGATACTGCCGGCACGGACATTGACCATGCCGGCGTTGGCGTCCGGATACGCCAAACTGAAAATCCCTGTGTAATCGTAGCTATAGCCGCTGTCGATGGTGATATTGCCAGCGCTGACGGCAATCGATCCGCCATCCCTTGCGCCAGCGCTTTGCGAGCGAATCCACCCAGCATTCACAAGATTCAATTCCCCCGATGCCGCTGGCAAGGCACCGGTGAAGCCTATCTCCTGCGCCGCCCGACCGATCGCCACCACCCGAATGTCGCCGCCTCGCGTCCAGACATTGCCACCGTCGATCTCGACATCACCTGCGACAATGCTGATCGGCTGAGAACCTTGCGTCTCTAGTCTCCCGCCATCCTTGACCGTGATGCCCGCTCTATTGCTCCCGAGGAAGCCGAACGCCTCTGGCGCGGCGCTCGACAGCGTGCTGCCGTTGGCCGGATCGGCGTAGAACTTGTCGCCGTTGGCGAATTTGATGTAATCGGCGGTGCTGACGTGAAACGCACCGGGGACGTTGATGGTCGCGCCAGCGCCGAAAACGACCCCGGCCGGGTTGATGAAGAAGAAAGCCGGCGTGGAACCCGCGGGCGAAGCCAGTTGCAAACGGCCGAAGATCTCCGAGGCCGTTCCGCCGGTCACGCGACTGATCACGTTGGCAATCGCCGCCGTGTTGGTCTCGAACCTCGCGGTTTGCCCGGAGTCGATATTGAATCGCGAAAAGCTGTGGAAGAGATTGCTGCCGGCGACTGAACCCAGCCCTTGCGGAACGCGAAACGTCCCGGGACCCGCATTGGCCGCGGCAATCGTCGCTGCGGGGCCGGCCCTGCCGTCGGTGGCTATTCCGGCGCCCGCGTAGCCGCCGGTCGCGGTCGTCAGCAGGGCCGCCGTCACGACTGTCTGCGAAAGGAAAACCCACCGCCCCCGGTATTGACTAAGCATCGCGCCCCCCGACAAACGACTGCTTGATGGCGCGCGATTCTAGCCGGCGACTATAACCCTGTCAATGAAATTGTTTCCCGGGGCTGGCCATGCCAATGGTCTTGAGCATCCCCTACGGTTTCCGCTTCCGGCACTCGCCTTCAGCCTTCCTCGTCGTAAAGCCCGCTCATCTGCGTGTGCCCGGCCGAGCGGGACGACATGTAGCTGGCACTGGCGCAGGCCATTCTGATCTGCGTGTCGACCCGATCAGACTCCGATGCCGGATTGAAGCCGGTGGTGTTGGAAGGGTTGATGGCCAGCAAACGTGCCAATGCCGCCACGCCGTGCCTGGGGCCGACCAGGGCAAAGGTCCAGCGACCGCTGGCTTCGAGCTTCTGGATCAGTTCCCTGAGGATCGCCGCAGTGTACAAGGCCGAGCGGTTCTCCTCCCCATCGGTAAAAATGGTGACCAGGGTCGCGGTCAGCGGCGAGTCCATCCCAGGCTGAGCCAAGAGTTCAGCGATGATCAGGCCGATGCCGTCGTACAGCGCCGTCCACCCGTCCGGGATGTAATTGGCTTCATTCAGGGGCTCGAGCGCATCCGGAGCCCGGCCAACATAACGAAGGCGTGCTTCGGTAGCAAAATCGACCATCGTCAGGCGCGTCTCTCCAGCGTCCCGGGCCCCCGCCTTGACCACATTCACCTGGGTGTTGAAACCTTCGATTGTCGCCGACTTGCCTGTTTCCATCGAAGTCGAGCGGTCGAGGACAAAGCCCACATGCGTCAGGGGTTGCGCACCAGGCGCCGGGGCCTCCTTTTGCAGGGCCATGAACACCGGGACGGGCGTGTCCAGGATGCGCCGGACTTGTGGCGGCAACCCGTCCGGCCAGTGTGAAGCTCGGATGTGCTGGCGGGGTTGCGGGCTGACCGGAGCAAACGGATGCTGGACAGGGGTGGCTGAACGGTTCTTTTGGGTGCTCATTTGAGAGTCTCCTTGCGTTTCTGGAAAAACGCGGCGATGGGATTGTTGGAACGTTCCGGCGATGCAGGGCCGCTGCCGGTCATGCCCGGAGCGGTGACATGGGTCACCGTGCCGGGCGCCGGCGCGGCGGCGAGGGGACGATCGGTTTCCTGTGCGAGCCCTGCCCGGCCGGCCTCGCCACCCTGCATGAAGGGGCCTGATGCCTGCGCATGCTGCGCAGTAGACGACCCGGAAAGTGTCACTTCCGCAGCGCCGTGTTCGCGCTTATAGGCGTCGAGACCGTACGCGACCATTGCCGAGTAAACGTCCAGGGGCTTGACGTTCTGTTCCTCGGCCAAGGCCTTGACTCGCTCTTCGGTGCTGCGGGTAACCAGCACTTCCCGGCGCACATAGCCGGCTTGCTCCAGGCGAGCCCGAAACGCCGACAACTTCTCCGAAGCACTCGCATAGAGGCGCGGGCGCCCTGGGGGTTTGGTGAATTCGTCATCGGCCACGCAGGCTTCCTTTTAGTTACCGGTAACCAATAATATCGGCACCGGTAACTAAATGCAATCAGGAATAGACGACAAGATTCACCTCAGCCGCCGAGCAGTGATGAACGCGGTGCCCTATCAGTTCGCCCCTGGTCCAGCCCTGGAGGGTCCACCAGTTCCCCGTCACAAATCGAATGCCAACTGCGGCGAACGCCGGTCGGACCGCGTGCGGCGCTCGGCTATTTCGGCAGGAGGCAATCGGTTCATTTGCCCGTAGGGATGACGGCGGATCTCCTGTCGGCGATCGTCGTAATGCCGATACCTGCACGCGCACTCTTTTGCGTCGCATCCGGGCACGGGCAGGCGGGGCGCCTCGTCAGGCAGGAACCGGAAGATCGCCAGACGCTTGACCGCCTCGCACGCCCCATCGTCACTTTTCACTTCGATGCAGTGGTACCTGTCACGTTTGCCGAGGTTCGACTTGGACACCGGTTGCCGCCTGCGGATTCGCAGCCAGAAGAATGCTCCCGTCAGCGCCAGAAAGACCATAATCAGAACGTCTGCTTGCCCCATTTCAGTCACACTCCCGCTATCAACTCAACGATTTAATGTAATTTCATTTTGCTCACAAGGCAAGTTAGGAAAACCCGCCGACGCGGGAATTCTTTTTCTCAATTCTTTTTCCCTGGGGACGATTCACGCCCGCCGGACGCGCGCAATGACGGTTTCTGGGATAATCGGTGATCCCTCATGCCCGGAGCACGCCATGCCGACCACCACCCTCAAAATCACCGGCATGCAATCCGACGATTGTCTGCGCAGCGTCATGAATGCCATCCAGGATCTGCCGTGCATCGGCTGCGTGGACGTGTCGCTGGAAACCGGTGAGGCCACCATCGAACACACCAGCATGGTCTCGGAGGGCGACATCCGGCAAATCATCGAGGATGCCGGCTATCCGACGATCTAGCGACGACTCGCGGGCCCCCCAGTCGGGCTGGCCCGCGGCCGCTGCCTCCGCGCTTGCTGTCCTGAGGTGCTGCGCTGCGCCAGTCGCAGCCGCGCGAGCAAGCTGCGGCAGCGACCGTTTTTCTTGCGCCCCTGTGCTCCGGTTTGTTGTACTCTTGGCTACTTTTTCGCCGAACTGACCGGGTCTGCACGGGTCGAGGGTTGTCGGCGCTTGTTCAACGAGGTCTGATCTTTATCAACAGGAGGTGTCATGCGTTTCTTAGCCAGGTTGTTGAGTGTCGTTGTTCCGCTGTCGCTGATGATCGGCGGTCCGTCCCAGGCCCGCGAATGGGAGGCGATCAAGACCTCCGGCACCATCGTTGCGGCGACCGAGGGGGGCTTCCAACCGTTCAACTATTATGACGGTCCCAAATTGACCGGCTTCGAAGTGGAACTCGCCGAAGCCATCGCCAAGAAGCTCGGCCTGAAGCTCGAATGGCGCGTGGTTCCCTTCGACGCGCAACTGGCAGCGCTCAAGCAGGACCGTTTCGATTTTGCGATTGCCTCGCACGGGTATACCGAAGAACGCGCCAAGTCGGTCGATTTCGCTCATCCGCACTACTGCACCGGCGGCCAGATCGCCGCCTACAAGGACGGTCCGTTGACCGTCTCGGCACTGACCGGCAAGACCGTCGGCGTACAACTGGCCACCACCTACGCCGATGCCGCCAAGAAACTCAAGGGGCTGAAGAACATCAAGACCTACAAGGGCGACCCCGAAGCCTTCTCGGCGCTGCGCGCCAAGAAGGTCGATGCCTGGATTTCCGACAAGTTCACCGTCAAGGCGACGCTCGACAAGAATCCTGATGCCGGCATCAGCGCCGGTGAAATGGTCTTCGTCGAACGCGTTTCGATGATCCTGCGCAAGAACAACAAGACACTGGAAGACAAACTCAACCAGGGGCTGGCCGAAGTGATGAAGGACGGCACCTACAAGGCACTGTCCGAGAAGTATTTCAAAGAAGACATTTCCTGCCGTTCCTGAGGCCAGTAGCGACCCATGAACTGGACCAGGCAATATCCGGGTTGGTCGATGTTCGCCGCGATGATCGGGCTGCTGTTGTTCCTCTGGGGCATGGCGGTGCCGCTCGCGGCGGCACCGGCGCCGATCGGACCGGCGGCAGAGCAGTTCGCCGACGGCGCCCGGATCACCGTCGGCCTGACGCTGATTGCCGGCACCGCCGGCGTGCTGATCGGCGTCCTGGCCGGGCTCGGCAAACTGTCGAGTTTCTGGCCACTGCGCTGGCTGTGCGACAGCTACGTCTGGCTGATCCGCGGCACCCCTTTGCTGTTGCAGATTCTCTTCGTCTGGCTGGCGTTCCCGTCGATCATGCCCGAAGGCATCGAGCTCTCCGACTTCGCCTGCGCGGCGATTGCCTTGTCACTGAATATCGGAGCCTACAACACCGAATGCGTACGCGCCGGCATCCTCGCCGTTCCGCATGGTCAGGTCGAGGCCGCGCGCGCTCTCGGCTTGACCCCGCTGCAGACCTTCATGGACGTCGTGCTGCCGCAGAGCATGCGTGTGGCCCTGCCGGCGCTGGCCAACAACCTGGCTTCACTGGTCAAGGATTCCTCGCTGGCCTATGCGATCAGTGTCGTCGAACTGACGATGGTCGGCTACCGGGTGCAGGCCGAAAGCTATCAACCGATCCCGGTGTTCATCACCATTGCCGCGATCTACCTGATCCTGACCACGGCCTTCACCACTCTCACGGCAGCGCTGGAAGCGCAACTCGACGTCGGCCAGAAACGTTAGCCAGGACCATCACATGAGCAGCGACGGCACCCTTCGAACGATCATCGAGACGCGCAAGGTCGACAAGCGCTTCGGCACCTTCCATGCGCTGAAGGACGTTTCGGCGACCTTCTATGAAGGACAGGTGACGGCGATCGTCGGACCGTCCGGTTCCGGCAAGTCGACTTTCCTGCGTACCCTGAATCGTCTCGAAACGCATGATTCGGGCGAAATCGTCATCGACGGCATCGTCCTCAACGACAATCTGAAGAACCTGGACGCGATCCGCCGTGAGGTCGGAATGGTCTTCCAGAGTTTCAATCTGTTCTCGCATCTGAGCATCCTGCGCAATGTCGCGCTGGCGCCGATGCGGGTCCGCAAGATGAGCCGCGAGGCTGCCGAAAGCAAGGCCCTCAACCTGCTCGAACGGGTCGGTCTGAAGAATCAGGCGGCCAAGTACCCGGTGCAACTGTCCGGCGGCCAACAGCAGCGGGTGGCGATCGCGCGTGCGCTGGCGATGGATCCGAAGGTGCTGCTGTTCGACGAACCCACTTCGGCGCTGGACCCGGAAATGGTCAACGAAGTCCTGGCGGTGATGCGCGAACTCGCGTACAGCGGCATCACCATGCTGGTGGTGACGCACGAGATGGGTTTCGCGAGGGAAGTTGCCGACCGCATCATTTTCTTCGACGAAGGCGTGATCCTGGAAGATACCACGCCCGAGAGCTTCTTCTCGAACCCCGACCACGACCGTGCGAAGGCGTTTCTGTCGCAGGTGCGGCACGGTTTTTGATGGCCACGGCCGCAGCGCATGCCCGGGAAAGGCCGGCCTAACGGCCGTCCCGCCGCTCCAGTGCGGGCGCCGCCGGCGCCAGCGGTACTACCTGGACGACGACGATACAGGTCAGGATCAGCGCGCAGCCGACCATGCCACTGGCGTTGAGACGGTCGCCCATGAGCAGGAAGCCGAACAGCGCGGCGAAAACGGTTTCGGCAGAGAGGATGATCGCCGCGTCGGCGGCTTGCGCATAGCGCTGCCCGACCACCTGTGCGGTAAAGCCGATGGCCACCGAAACCACGCCGGCATAGACAATCGGCAGCAGCGCCTGGCGCATCCCGGAAGCCGTGATCGTTTCAGTCAGCCCGGCGCCGAGCAGACCGAGCAAGCCGCAAACCAGGAACTGCCCGCAGGCCACCAGGAAAGGCGCGGCGATACGCTCGGCGAGGCGTCCGACAAAAAGGACATGCAGGGCCCAGAAGACGCTGCTGGCAATCACCCACAGGTCGCCGACCGCCGGCTCGACGCCCTGGACACCGGAGAGCAGCCACGTTCCGGCCAGACAACCGATCGACGTCGGCCAGACCGACCAGTGCGGGCTTGTCCCGAGAATCAGCCAGGCCAGCAGTGGCACCAGCGGCACATACAGGGCCGTGAGAAAACCGGCGTTGGTCACCGTCGTGCTGATCATGCCGATCTGCTGCAGGGCCGCGCCGAGCAGCAGCAGCACCCCGAGCACCGCGACGCCGAGCGCGTCGCCGGGTAGCGGTCGAGCGCCGCGCGACGACAGGATTTGCCACTCGCGCCAGGCGAGCGGAGCGACGATGGCGGTTCCGAGCAGAAAACGAATGCCGGTGAAGGTCAGAGGCCCGACCCCCGCCATGCCCTCGGCCTGCGCGACAAAAGCCGAGCCCCAGATGACGGCGACGGCCAGCAACACCAGATTGGCTTGAGAGCGCTTCAAGATGACGTGTCCCGGATTGAACGCGACAGTTTACAACCCCAGTGTCGTCGCACTCAACGGGTCGCCGCCGGCGCCGAGGATTTCTGCGAAGCGCAGCACGTAGGGTGCGCACTCCGGCGCGTCGTCGATGGTCAGTCTGGCGCGTGCGTGATCCTGATGAAAACGGACGAGCACGTGCCGGTCGTCGGCGATCAGCAGTGAATCCTTGAGGCCATCGAGATGCGGCGGCGCTTGGATGATCGTCAACGCCGGCGAGTAGACCGCCAGCAGGTCCATCAACTGCGGGCTGTATTGCCTGACGAACGCGGGTTTCTGCACGACGATGGTCAGTCGCTTGTTGAATTCCCGCGCGCCGAGCAGGCGGCGCAGGGCGGCGATTCTCTCCGGGCGTTCGAGCTTGAGCGACGACAGGTCCTGGTCGAAGACGAGCAGGGTGTCGGTCGTCAAGTCCAGGATTTCCTGGACCGCGGCATCGTATTCGCTCCAGGAGTCGAGCAGTCTGCTGGTCATCAGTAGCGGTCCGTTACCGTGAAAGTCGCGCCTGCGACTGAAGAATCTCCCCTCGCCCGCTGGCGAGAGAGGGAAACGGTCAGGGCATTCATCATCCAGAGTGTCTGATAAATCCATGACCGTTGGGCTGCCGATGAAGATAGCAGGCTTGCCGCCGCGTGCGCAAGTCATCTGAGCCTCTTGAAAATCACGCCCTGCAAGGCCAAGTTAGTATATAGGCATAATCACTTATGGGCGTGAGACAGATGCGGCTTCGGCTGAGGTTTGCGAGGTTGCGAACGGTCGGGAACGAACTTCTGGAGGTTCAGAGCGATTTCTGCGAGGAGCGGTTTGAGGCGGCGAGTGGTAGCCTGAGCGGCCAAGAGCCAGCGACCAAGTTGCCGCTTGTTCTTGTCGATCGCGAGGGTGCGGTTGATTTTGTACGAGGATTCCGGGTCCAGATGAGCATCTGTGGCGACATAGGCGGCCAGGGCGTTGAGGTTGTCGTAGACCGCCTTGGCGCCGAAATCCTGCCGCGCCGCGTGCCAAGACAGGCCGGAGGTATGCTCCAGTTGGAGCCGATGCTTGACCCGCTTTTGAGTGGGACGGCGAAGATATCGCCCAATTCGCGATAGAAATCGACCAGAGAACTCTGGGGATGATTGATCGCGCCGACCGTGACATCGGGCAGGCGCGCCAGGCGTTCAGCCAGGAGACGCAAGGCCACGCTCTTCCCGGTTCCCGGGTCGCCGTGAATCATCGCGAAGCCCCCTTCGCGGATCTGGGCGTGCGCGATCCGCCAGCAGAAGTTCTCAATTCGAGGCGGAATGTGGATCGCTTCGATCGGCAACTCGGGAGCAAACGGATTCCACTTCATCGAGAAAGAAGCGCAGGCAGATCATGCGCGACCACGCCAGCACGATCACGAAAGCCATTAGTGCCCGGCGGGCGCGGCCGATTTCCAGGTGGCCGAAGTGCCCAGTCCACCTGGGCCTGTTTGCCGGGCAGCGTCGAGAGCCGCAGGTACGCTTCGGCCTTCGGTCGCGGCCGGTGCAAGGCAACCAGATGACGAGCGTGCAGCCTGCGCGCAGCCAGCGGCGCAATAGATCTGGCCCCGGTCGCAGCGGCTGCAGACGACAGTCTCGCCTTCCACAACGGTCTGGTCATCCCGTTGCTCAGCGAGTTCCTCGAATACGCTCTGGGCGATACCGAAGCGCAAAAGCAGGATGGCGAGCTGCGCGCCTTTGCGCTCTTGAGCGACCGGCTCAAGATGCTGTTTCCCGGTCTGCCGATCCTGCTTCTGCTCGACGGCCTCTACGCCAACGGGCCGGTGATGCAGCGCTGCTGGCGCGCCCACTGGCCGTTCAGGATCGTGCTCAAGGACCAGGACTTGCTCTCGGTCTGGCAGGAGTTCCTCGCGCTCCAGGCTCTGAATCTACAGGCCCCACAAGGGCTACAGATCCACCTGCGTTCCCAATTCGACCACGCGATTGGCCGGCAGACCGAAGTAGCTTGCTGCGCTGCCGGCATTGCGGAACATTGCAATAAAAACCTTGCTTCGCCAAGACCACTTGCTGGAATCCAAATGCGGAATCAACATTTCACGACCGAGGAAAAACGACGTGTCCATCGGGTCAATAGGGAGCCCTTGATCAGCGCACCCTTCGAGCGACTCGGGCAGGTTTGGTTCTTCCATGAAGCCGCAGAACGCTGTCACCTGCCAGAAATCACCAGGAAGGCCATCGACCGTTAGCCATTCCCTTGGGTCAGCGCGGCGAGGAATGTCAAGGATTTTGACCGAAACCAGAACGATGCGCTCGTGCAATGCCTTGTAATGTTTCAGACTGTGCAGCATGGAGTGCGGCACGCTGTCGGGATTGTGTGTCAGATACACCGCCGTGCCCGGAACCCTTGTCACGCCTGCAGTTCCCTGGATGAAGCTCTGGGTGTCTATCGCCTCGGCCGCCAGATGCGCTTCAAGCAGATCACGGCCTTGTTTCCACGAGGACATCAGCAGGTAGACGCCGAGGCCAAATACCAGCGGGAACCAGCCGCCGTCGAAGAGCTTGACCGAGTTGGCGGAAAAGAAGGCCAGGTCGATGATTGCGAAAGGCAAGACGCCGAAAATGGCACGCCAGAACGACCAGCCCCAGTGATATCTGGCCACGACAAAGGCTAACAGGTTGGTGATGAACATCGTGCCGGTTACGGCGATGCCATAAGCCGCTGCTAGGTTCGACGAACTGCCGAAGCCGACCACCAGAGCCACCACTCCCGCGAGCAGCGTCCAGTTGATTGCGGGCAGGTAGATCTGCCCAATCTGCTGGTCCGAAGTGTGGCTGATCTCCATGCGCGGCGAGAAACCAAGCTGAATCGCCTGCTGTGTCATTGAAAAAGCTCCCGAAATCACCGCCTGCGAGGCAATCACCGTCGCCACCGTGGCCAGAGCGACCATCGGGTATAGCAACCATTCGGGAACCATCAGGTAGAACGGGTTGGCGATCGCTTCTGGATCTCGCAGCAACAGCGCACCCTGGCCGAAATAATTGACCACCAGCGCCGGCAGAACGAGGCCAAACCATGCAATCCGGATCGACCAGCGCCCGAAGTGCCCCATATCCGCATACAACGCTTCGGCACCCGTCAACGCCAGCACGGCTGCACCCAGGGCAAAAAAACCAAGAATGAGGTTGTCCGCAAAGAAACGGACCGCGTGTGAGGGATCGAGTGCGCGTAGCACGTCCGGCTCGTGGGCGATGCTGATCAAGCCCAGGATGCCCAGGGTCAGGAACCAGAGCAGCATGATCGGCCCAAAAAAGTTGCCCACCATGGACGTGCCGTGCCGCTGGACTGCGAACAGCGCCACCAGGATGATCAAGGAGAGCGGCAGCACGTAGGGTGCGAAGGCGTGTGTTGCCACCTCCAGGCCCTCGACCGCGGAGAGGACGGAAATCGCCGGTGTGATGACCCCGTCAGCGTAGAATAGAGCGGCGCCGAACAGGCCGAGGATGACGATCACTCTGCGCTGTGTCGAGCCCGGCGTGGTCGGCCGCAGGGCCAGTGCCATCAAGGCCATGATGCCGCCTTCGCCCTTGTTATCGGCGCGCAGGAAGAACATCACGTACTTCAGGCTGACGACGATCATCAGCGACCAGAAAATCAGCGAGAGAATGCCGAGGACGTTGTCGGGTGTGATCGGCACCGGATGGTGGGCGCCGCCGAAGACCTCCCTTAGCGCATAGAGGGGGCTGGTGCCGATGTCGCCATAAACTACGCCGAGGGTTGCTAACAACAGCCCAGTCGGGTTGCTGTCAGCCGGGTTTGCGGACATGATGTGTACCTCAGGATTCAGGTCAGGTGCATCTCGACGGGGTCCAAGGTCGAAAGAGTGCGGGAGCGCCTACAACATTTTCGTGATCGATAAGCGCTCTCGGATAAGTTCTTCGATCTTCAGAGGCTCCTAGCCAAGCAAATACGTTCATAGAAACACGAAAGACTTCTTACTGACCGCTTAGCGTCCGTCGTTACGCACAACCAGCCAAGAAGACTTCCCTCGCGACAAAAATCGCTCCCAGCAGACGAATGGTGCGGCGCAGCAAATGGCGCGGGGGAGTTTTGCAAGGGCTCATCTGTCAACAGTCATCGGCCGCGAGACGCGTGCGCGGACTGCAACGCTAGAGCACCACCTGGGTACCCAACTCGACCACGCGATTGGCCGGCAGTCCGAAGAAGCTGGCGGCGCTACCCGCATTGCGGAACATTCCCGCAAAAATCTTTCCACGCCACGACGACCACATCTCCGAATGCAGCCGCGGCACCAGGGTTTCCCGACCGAGGAAGAACGAGGTGTCCATCGGATCAAAGGTGAGACCGTAATCCGCACACCATCCCAGGCCCTCCGGCAGGTTCGGCTGCTCCATGAAACCATAGAACACCCTGGCCTGCCAGAAGTTGTCGGCCAGACGTACCACCGCCACCCGGCGACTGCCGTCCGTGCGGCGGGGAATGTCGAGGATCTCGACGGACACCAGTACGATCCGCTCGTGCAAGGCCTTGTAGTGCTTCAGGCTGTGCAGCATGGCGTGCGGAATGTTGTCGGAATTGGGCGTCAGGAAGACCGCCGTACCGGGGACGCGGGTCACGCCTTCAATCCCTTCGATGAAGGTCCGGGTATCCATCACATCCTCGGCCAGGCGGGCGCTGAGCAGATCGCGACCGCGCTTCCAGGTGGACAGCAGGAGATAGACCCCGACGCCAAAGACCAGCGGGAACCAGCCGCCGTCGGCGATCTTCACCGAGTTCGCCGAGAAGAACGCCAGATCGATGATCGCAAAGGGCAAGGCCCCGAGCAATGCCCGCCACAACGACCAGCCCCAGACGTATCGCGCGACGAAAAAGGCCAGCAGGTTGGTGATGAACATGGTTCCCGTGACCGCGATCCCGTAGGCGGCGGCGAGATTCGACGAACTGCCGAAACCGACCACCAGCGCCACGACCGCCGCCAGCAGCGTCCAGTTGATTCCCGGCAGGTAGATCTGCCCGATCTGCTGATCGGAAGTATGGCTGATCTCCATCCGCGGTGAGAAGCCGAGCTGGATCGCCTGCTGGGTCATCGAAAATGCGCCCGAGATCACCGCCTGCGAGGCGATCACTGTCGCCGTGGTCGCCAGCACCACCATCGGATAGAGCAGCCAGGCCGGTGCCAGCAGGTAGAACGGGTTGACGATACTTTGCGGATCGCGCAGCAACAGCGCCCCCTGCCCGAAATAGTTCAGCAGCAACGCCGGCAGCACCAGGACAAACCAGGCCAACTGAATCGGCCGCCGCCCGAAGTGCCCCATGTCGGCGTACAGCGCCTCGGCGCCGGTCAACGCCAGCACCGCCGCGCCCAAAGAGAAGAACCCGAGCAGCGGATGGTCCGCAAAGAAACTGACGGCGTGCCAGGGTCCGAGTGCGCGCAACACCTCGGGAGACTCGGCGATGCTGACGACCCCCAGGACTCCCAGTGTCAGGAACCACAGCACCATGATCGGTCCGAAGAAATTGCCCATGGCGGCGGTGCCGTGACGCTGCATGGCGAACAGGACGATCAGGATGATCAACGAGATCGGCAGCACGTAGGGCTTGAAGGCGGGCGTCGCCACCTCCAGCCCTTCAACCGCCGAGAGTACCGAAATCGCCGGCGTGATCACCCCGTCACCATAGAACAGGGCGGCGCCGAACAGGCCGAGGAGAATGATCAGCCGGCGCCGGGTCGACCCCGGCGCCGTCGGCCGCAAGGCCAGCGCCATCAAGGCCATGATGCCGCCTTCACCGCGGTTGTCGGCGCGGGTGATGAAGGTCACGTATTTCAGGCTGACCACGATCATCAACGACCAGAAGATCAGCGACAGGATGCCGAGAACGTTGTCTGGCGTTATCGGCACCGGATGGTGTGCACCGCCGAAGACCTCCTTGAGCGCGTACAGTGGACTGGTCCCGATGTCGCCATATACGACGCCGAGGGCTGCCAGCGACAGTGCCGCCAGGCGGCTGTCAGGGGTTGTTGCAGACATGATTTTGCCTCTGGTTTCAGGGTTGAAAGCGATAGCCGACGCCGGTTTCGGTGAGGATGTGCTGCGGCTGGGCGGGGTCGAGTTCCAGCTTCTGGCGCAACCGACCGACGTAGATGCGCAGGTAATGTCCCTGTTCGCGGTATCCCGGTCCCCACACTTCCTGCATCAGGTGACGATGGGTCAGCACCTTGCCGCGGTTGGCCAGCATCACCGCCAACAGGCGATACTCGTGTTGCGTCAGGTGTATCTCGACCCCGCCCCGGCTGACGACATGGCGGGCAAGATCCACCTCGACATCGGCAAACTGATGCCTGGGCATGCTCTCGCCGCTATGCCAGTGTCGTCGTATCAACGCCCGAACCCGCGCCAGCAATTCACCGACGCCGAAGGGTTTGCACAGGTAATCGTCGGCCCCGGCGTCGAGCGCCGCGATCTTGTCCCGCTCGGCCGAGCGCGCCGAAAGAATGAGAATCGGCAGCGGCGACCAGCTGCGCAGTTCACGGATGAAGTCGATGCCGTTCATGTCGGGAAGCCCCAGATCGAGGATCACGAGGTCGGCCCTGCCGGCAGCGACGGCGTCCAGCCCGGCGCGCGCGGTGGCCGCCTGGAGCGAGGCACAGCCTTCCTTGCCCAGGGCATCGCACACGAAGCGGCGGATTTGCGGCTCGTCCTCGACGACGATCACACACGCCTGCGTCTCGCTCATGAAGACACCTCCTCATCCGCCACGGCAGGGGGCGTGCCGAGCGGCAGCGTAAAGCGTACGCAGGCGCCACCGGGACGGTTCTCGGCGACAATCGTGCCGCCATGCGCGGTGATGATCGCCTTGGCGATCGCCAGTCCCAGGCCCGTGCCGGCGATCGCCGGCTCCTGCTCGCCCCTGGCAAAGAGGTTGAAGACCTGGTCGATCCGGTCGGATGGAAAACCAGTGCCATCGTTGTCCACGGCGACTTCGAGCGCCATCTCGCCGGCACGTGCGAGCAGCCGGATGCGCCCCCCCGGCGGCGAGTACTTGACGGCGTTTTCGAGCAGATTGCACAACACGCGCTCGAGCAGCACAGCGTCGAAACACACCAGTGGCAATTCCCGCTGCACCTCGATGGCCAGCTGTCGGTCGGCCAGCAAGGTCGCGAGCAGGCGTGTGCTTGAGCCGACAATCTCTTCGAAAGCCTGCCACTCCTTGTTCAGCGTCACACCACCGGCCTGCAGGCGTGCCATTTCCAGCAGGTTCGAGAGCAGATGATGCATGCTGCGCGCCTGGTCGCGAATGATGCCGGCGGTCTCGGTCGCGCCCTCGGGTAGCGATGGCTGCCCATGCACCAGCGTATCGGCGAGTCCGACCACCGTCGTCAGCGGCGTACGCAGATCGTGCGACAGCGACGCGAGGATCGACGTGCGCAACCGTTCCGCGGCCACCTGCAATTCACCGCTTTGCGCCGCTTCGGCGTAGTGAAGCCGCTCCAGAGTGATCGCCAGCAGCGAGGCCACCGCTTCCAGCAGCGGCCGCTGCTGGCGCAGTTCATCGACGTTGTCGCGTTGTGGCGCCAAGGCCAGGACGCCGAGCACCTGCGTCGGTGCTGTGAGCGGCAGAAAGACGATGGCCACGCCCATGCCCGCCAGCGAGTCGGTCTCGACAATACTCCGGCGCTGATAGGCCGAACGCGCGAAGGTCTGCTCCAGTTCGCTCAGGTGGCGACCGCCGTATTGCCGAAACGGGAAGACTTCGCTACCACCCTCGGCGATCAGCAAGCTGACGTCCATGTCGAGGCTGCCCAGAAAACGCCGCGCAATGTCGGTCACCTGAGCAATTGCCAGGGCGCCGCCGAGGTCGCGCGCCAGTTCGTAAAGAGCGCGTGTCTCCTGTTCCCGCGCCTGCGCCTCTTCGGTCCGCTCGGACAGCAACGCGGCCAGATGCGAAGTGATCAGCCCGACGGCCAGCATGACCGCGAAGGTCACCAGATACTGCGCATCAGCCACCGCCAGCGAAAGCTGTGGGGGAACGAAAAAGAAGTCGAACAGGGCAACCCCGAAGAAGGCCGCCATCACCGCCGGCCCGCGCCCTAGGCGGACGGCGCAGACGAACACCGTCAGCAGGAAGAGCATCACGATGTTTGCCAGATCCAGCAGTTCACGCAGGGGCAACGCACCGAGCGTGGTCAGAACGCACAGGGCCGCGGCCAGCAGATACCGGCCACCCTGCCGGTCGGAAAACAGTAAGGTTTTCATCGCCGCAAGGCCGTGTCCAGAAAAGATGACTCTAGTGTCGTAAATGTGCAGTAAAAATAGTGTAAACATTGCACGTTCGCAGGGCGCCGCCTGACCGCGGAAACGCCCCGGCGGGTAGCCTCGCGCCCCATCCAGGCCGACCCGGAGCCCCATCGCCAGCGGCGGACATGGCGTTTTTTCCCGCTCGGGACTATCCTTCGATCTGCCGGACCCGAGCGCGTCATCCTGGGGCGGTGGTTGCCCCGACGCAGGGGTGGACGACAGCCGGAGAAGGCGCGCACAACCCCACAGGGAGGACGGCCAGACCATGCACGAGCCTGTCACCTTGACATCGCCGAAAGACGACCACACGCGCTCCGGGTACAGCCCGCAGCGGCGCGCAATCGCCCGCCTTACGGGCCGGGACTGACGCATTTGCCGGCGCCTGCAGCCCACTTTCGGCAGCCCAGCCTGGCGCGTTACCTGGTCGTCGTGGTGCTGTGCATCAACCTGCTGGTCATCGCTGCCGCGATGTTCTATCTCAATGGCGAACGCGCCAATGACGAGGACAAGGCACGGCTACTGGCCGAAGACCTTGCCTTGCTGGTCGTCCGCGACATCGAACACGAATACGAAAAGATCGACCAGAGTCTGCGCAGCATCGCCGAAGAACACGCGTATTACGCCAATCGGGGAGCGGCCGAACTGAGCGCCTGGCTGACACGCCTGCAGCGGCGCAATACCGCGTTGAATCTGCTGCGCATTACCGATGCCGAGGGGCAGGCCACTTATGCACTGGACAGGCACGACGCGCCGCCAATGAGCGTCGCCGACCGCGCCTACTTCATCCGCCTGCGCGACGACGCACAGGCGGGACTCCAGATTTCGCCGCCCTTGCTCGGTCGCAGCAGCGACAAGACGGTAATCGTTCTTGCTCGACGCCTGGAAGACCTCGGCGGCCGCTTCGAGGGCGTCACCATCGCCTCGATTCCGGTGGATTACTTCCAGGACAAGTTCGCACAGCTCAATCTTGGGCCGCTCGACGCGATCGGTCTGCGTGCTCCGGATCTGAGCTGGATTCAGCGCCGCCCGCCACTGCCCGAGGCGATGGCGCCAGGATCGTCGACGATGACCGATCGATTTCGCGAAGTGCTCGATGAGCATCCCGATCACGGCGTGTTCAATACCGGCCCGGACAGCCTCGACGGCGTCGATCGCAAGTACGCCTACCGGCGGAGCGCCCGCTACGGCTTCTACGTCACCGCCGGCCTGGCCCGCGAGAGCTATCTGGCCGGCTGGCAACGCGCGGCGCAGGCCACGGCCGCGCTGCTCGGGCTGTTCGCACTGCTCAGCGGTGGCCTGGCGCTGCTGCTGCACCGCACGTGGACGCGACAGACCGCGCTGACGGCGGAGTTGCGGGAACGCAACGAATGGATCGTTGAAGCCGAACGCGTCGGCGGCTTCGGTCACTTTACGATCGACCCGATCACCGATCGCTGGATGGCGTCGAAATCACTCTGTGAAATAGCCGGTGTCGGCGCAGCCCCCCCGCAGACCTGGGCGGACTGGCGCACGGTGGTCCATCCCGAGGACCGCAGCCGTGTCGAAGCAGCCTTTCGCGACGCCCTATCCTCGCGACGGCAACGGATCATCCACGAGTACCGGATCGTTCGCCCGGTCGACGGCGCCGTGCGCTGGCTGAGCGGCGCCTGGCGCCTGGCGCCGGAAGCCAATGGCGGCATGCCGCAGGTACTCGGCACGATCCACGACATCACCGCCCGCCACGCCGCCGAGGACGCGCTGCGGCGCAGCGAACTGCTGTTCCGCAGCCTGTTCGAGAACTCGATCATCGGCACGGCGACGACCTCACCGGAACGTCAATGGATCGAAGTCAATCAGGCCACCTGCGACATTCTCGGCTATCCGCGCGCGGAACTGCTGGGCAAAAGCTGGATGGAACTGACCCACCCGGATGACCGCGCGCGCAGCTTCTCCGGCGTCGAACGCGCCGTCGCCGGCGAAATCAACGCCTACGAACTCGAGAAGCGCTACATCCGGAAGGACGGCGTGGTCATCGACGCCTACGTCGCTACGCGCGTGGTTCGCCGCTGTGACGGTACGATCGACTACTTCATCACCCTGATTCAGGACATCACCGCGCGCAAGAACGCCGAGCGTGAATTGCACCGCTCGCGCGAACTGCTGCAGCGCTTTCTCGACCACCTGCCGGGCACTGCCTACATCAAGGACGCGACGCTCCGGGTGGTGCACGCCAACCGACGTTTTCTCGACTTGCTGAACCTCGACTCGCGACAGTTGATCGGACGCAGCAACCGGGAGATCTTTCCGGGCGAACTGAACGAGCAGATCAGCGCCGACGACCGGCGCGTGCTCGCTTCGGGACAAACCGAAGTGCTCGATGAACGCTACGGTGGCGCCATCTACGAATCGACCCGGTTCGTCATCCCGCAGGACGACGGCCCTGCCCTGCTTGGCGGCATCGCCCTCGACATTACCCGCCGCCGCCAACTCGAGGCGCGTACCCGGGCGTTGCTGGAAATCAACGAGGTCGGCGGCAGTCTGCCGGAAAGGGAATTCCTGGCGCACGGTCTTGAACTTGCGGAACGCCTCACCGACAGCAGGATCGGCTTTCTGCATTTCGTCAACGACGACCAGGAAACGATCGAACTCGTCACCTGGACTGCCGGCGCGCTGCAGGGCTGCAAAGCCGCCTTCGACAGCCACTACCCGATCAGCCAGGCCGGGATTTGGGCCGATTGCTTCCGCCACAAGCAGCCGGTCACTTTCAACCACTACGCCGACTACGCCGACAAACATGGCCTGCCCGACGGGCACGCAGCGCTGCAACGGCTGATCTCGGTACCGGTGATCGAGGACGGCGCGGTGCGGATGATGATCGGCGTCGGCAACAAGCCCGACGACTACAACGACGTCGACCTGACCACCGTGCAGTTGCTCGGCAACGACCTCTGGCGCATCGTACGCCGCGCGCGTGCCGAAGCGGCACTGGCGCGCCGCCTCGCCGAAGTCACGCAACTCAAGGAACGCCTCGAACAAGCGCACCTGCAACTGCTGCAATCGGAAAAGATGTCGGCCATCGGCCAGCTCGCGGCCGGTGTCGCGCACGAACTCAACAACCCGATCGGTTTCGTCCATTCCAATCTCGGCACGCTCCAGAAATACGTCGATGACCTGCTGGCGATCGAAGCCGCCTACGTCCGTGTCGAGCAGTTGCCGCCGTCGCACAGCGGTGCTGCCCTGGAAGATGCGCGCCGCCTCAAGGTGGCCTGCGACTACGAGTACATCATCGACGACCTGCCGAAGCTGATCCGCGAAAGCAAGGAAGGGCTCGAACGGGTACGCCGGATCATCCTCGACCTCAAGGACTTTTCGCGCAGCGGCGAGAATGACTGGCAATGGGCTGACCTGCACGCCTGCCTCGACAGCACGATCAACATCGCCTGGAACGAGCTCAAGTACAAGGCCGATGTCGAGCGCCAGTACGGCGAGTTGCCGAAAGTCCGCTGCCTGCCCTCGCAACTCAACCAGGTGTTCATGAACCTGCTGGTGAACGCGGCCCAGGCAATCGAACAACGCGGGCGCATCGTCGTCCGAACCGCCAGCCTCGACGGGCAGTCGGTCTGGGTCGAGATCGAGGACAGCGGGCAGGGCTTGTCACCGGAGGTGCAGAAACGGCTTTTCGAGCCGTTCTTCACCACCAAGCCGGTTGGCCAGGGCACCGGCCTGGGATTGTCGATCTCCTTCAACATCATCGAGAAACACCAAGGCCGGATTGATGTACGCTCGACCCCTGGACACGGCACCACTTTCCGCATCACGCTGCCAGTGAACGGCAGCCAGCACAAGGAAACCAAAGCATGACCTTTCTCCGCTGGAGCGAGCACTTCGTGACTCACATCGATGGGGTCGATCGCCAGCATCAGGGACTGGTCGATCTGGTCAATGCCGCTGCGCCGGCGTTGTCGTGCGGTGATCCGAGCGCCGGCGACGCGCAGGTGCTGATCGATCGCCTTGCCGAATACGCGACGACGCATTTTCGTGAGGAAGAGCAACTGATGCGCGACGCCGGCATCGATGGCAACTACCTCGATCACCATATGCGCAGCCATCGCAGTTTTGTCGAAGAGGTGGCCTTGATGCGTCGCCAGTTCGATACCGATCGTCGCCTCGACGGCCCGCAGCTGCTACGCTTTCTCGCCAGTTGGCTGACCTTCCACATTCTCGTCGAAGACCAGCACCTGGCGCGTCAATTACGACTGATTGCCGACCAGCACAGCCCGGCAAAAGCGGTCGAGCTGGGTCGCGAGCGCCGCAGCGAATCGGCACAGGCCGTGTTAACCGGGGCCTTGATCGACCTCTTCACGGTCGTCTCGCAACGCAACCGCACCCTGGTGCAGATCAACGACAGGCTGCACGCGGCGCAGACCAGTCTCGGCAAACTCAACGCCAGTCTCGAACAACAGGTCGCCGAACGCACGCACGAGTTGCAGCGCACCAACGCCGAACTGCTGCGCGAGCAGACGGCCCTGCAACAGGCACTGGAAACCATCGAACGGACGCAGAGTCAGTTGCTGCAGTCGGAAAAGATGTCTGCCGTCGGCCAGCTGGCCGCCGGCGTCGCGCACGAGATCAACAACCCGATCGGCTTCGTCAGCTCCAACCTCGGTTCGCTCAAGCACTACGTCGGCCAGTTGCTCGACATCGTCGATGCCGACGCTCCGGCAATCGCCGCCCTGGCTGCCGACCACCCGGCGCGGCGCGCAGCCGAGCAGGCGCGTCAGGACAGCGAAATCGAATTCCTGCGCCAGGACGTTCCCGACCTGCTCAAGGAATCGGCCGAGGGTCTGGCGCGGGTACGCAAGATCGTTGCCGACCTGCAGGACTTCTCGCACGTCGATGAAGCGCAGTGGCAGCATGCGAACCTCAACCAGGGGCTGGAAAGCACGCTCAATGTCGTCAGCGGCGACCTCAAGTACAAGGCCAGGGTCGTGCGCAATTTCGGCGATCTGCCGGCCGTGCGCTGCATCCCGGCGCAGCTCGGCCAGGTGTTCATGAACCTGCTGGTGAATGCCGGCCAGGCGATCGAGAGCACCGGCACGATTACGCTGCGCACCGGCCATGCCGACGGCTACGCCTGGATCGAGATCGAGGATAGCGGCAGTGGTATCCCGCCGGAGGTGCAGAGGCGGATCTTCGAACCTTTCTTTACCACCAAACCGGTGGGCAAGGGCACCGGGCTCGGCCTGTCGATCTCCTGGGAGATCGTCCAGCGTCACGGCGGCACGATCAGCGTCGACAGCGAAACGGGCCGCGGCACCTGCTTCCGCGTTCGTCTGCCGATCGCCGGTCCAAGCCTCGCGGGCGGCAAGAGCAGCGCGCCATGAGCCAGAGAACGCAGGCCTCGATCTACGATGCACTGGGCTGCATCGTCATTCGGCTGGATGCGCAACTCAAGGTCTGGTACGTCAATTCCTTCGGCCTCCGCCTGCTCGGCTACAGTCGCCTCGGTCAGGTCTTCCAGCGCTCGATGCCCAGCCTGGTCGACAGGGACTCCGCGCAGGCCACCGAGTTTCTGGCGCAACTCGAAGACATCGGCGCCCACGGCGTCGTTCGCCAGATCGAATCGCCGCTGCGAACGGCCGCCGGTCGCCGGCTGTGGGTCTCGTGGACCATCGAGCACCGCGCCGACACCGACATGCTGCTGGCGCCGATCTTCCTGGTCGGTGCCGACATCACCCGCCTGCACGAGAGCATCGAGTCTTCGCAACTGTTCCGCGACATTGCCCAGAGCAACCCGCTCGGCATCGTCATCACCGACGCCGACCTGAGCATCCGTTTCGCCAACCCGGCGGCGCTGGCGATGAGCGGCTATGCGGCCGAAGAGGTGATTGGCAACCAGCCGCGGATGTTCCGTTCCGGGTTGACGCCCGACGATACCTATCGCGCGATGTGGGCCGCACTCAACAGCGGCACCGGCTGGAGCGGCGAGTTCATCAACCGCCACAAGGACGGCAGCACCTACGTCGAGAAGATCCAGATCTCGCCGATCCCGGATCGGGAAGGCGTGATTCGTTTCTATTTTTCGATCGCCGAGGACCAGTCGCGGCAGCGCGAGTTCGAGCAGCGCCTGGCGACACTGACCAGCACCGACTTGCTCACCGGCCTGCCCAACCGCGCCGGCTTTCTCGACCTCGCCGCGCTGTCAATGCGCAGCGCCGCTCAGAGTGGACACGGACTGGCGGTCGTCGACCTCGACATCGATGACTTCGAAGCCGTCAACCGCCGGCTCGGGTCGGACCTCGCCGACCGCCTGCTGATCGAACTCGGCAGGCGCCTCACCGACAGCGTGCGCGAAACGGACGTTGTTGCCCGCCTCGGCAGCGACGAGTTCGGTCTGCTGCTGGAGATCCCCGAAGCACCCTCGGCAAGCGATTTGACCGAGGTTTCCAACCGCCTGCTGACCGCGATTCGCCCACCGTTCGCTCTCGGTCAACAGGCGATCGAGGTTACGGCGTCAATCGGCATCGCCTGTGCCCCAGCCGACGGCAGCGACATCGGCGAGTTGCTGACGCTGGCGGCCGCCGCCGCACAGACGGCCAAGCGCGGCGGCGGCGACTCGTTCATCCGTTTCGACCCGGCACTCGCCAGAGTCGACTCCGGCCGGCACGCATTGCTTGGCGAGTTGCGCCACGCGGCCGCGCGCAATGAACTCGTCCTGCACTACCAGCCACAGCTCAGCCTGCAGACCGGCGCCATGGTCGGCCTCGAAGCATTGGTGCGCTGGCAGCATCCGGAACACGGCCTGCTGCCGCCGGGCCGGTTCATCGCCGCCGCCGAGGAGAGCGGCCACATCGTCAGCATCGGCGAATGGGTCCTCCGCGAAGCCTGCCGGCAAATGCGCCGCTGGCTGGACGCCGGTTTCGCGCCGATCAAGGTGGCGGTCAACCTGTCGGCCCGGCAATTCCGTTTGAGCAACCTGACCCTCTCCATCAGCGAGGCGCTGACCGGTAACCGGCTGCAGGCGCCGATGCTCGAACTCGAGATCACCGAGGGGGCGATGATGCACGATGTGGCCGCCGCCATCCGCACCAGCGAGCGTCTCAAGGAGCTCGGCGTGCGCCTCTCGCTCGACGACTTCGGCACCGGCTACTCGTCGCTCGCCTATCTGTCGCGATTTCCGATCGACGTCGTCAAGATCGACCAGTCCTTCGTTCGCGACATCACCACCAACCCCAGCAACGCCGCCATTGCCCAGGCAACGATCGCCATGTCGCACAAGCTCGGCAAGATCACGCTGGCCGAAGGCATCGAAAGCGAAGAACAGATGTATTACCTGCGCCGCAACGACTGCGACGAAATGCAGGGCTACTACTTTTCGCGACCGCTGCCCGCCGACGAGATTGCCACGCTGCGCGCAGGTGACTGCCGACTGCACTTCCGGGCGACCGACCATGGCGAACAACTGCCGACGGTGTTGCTGGTGGACGACGAGCCGAGCATCCTGTCGGCGCTGAACCGCCTGCTGCGGCGCGAGGGCTACCGCGTCCTGACCGCCGAGACTGGCGACGCTGCGCTGGGTATCCTAGCACGCGAAACGGTCAAGGTGATCGTCTCCGACCAGCGCATGCCGACGATGACCGGGACCGACCTGCTCGCCCGAGTCAGGACGCTGTACCCGGAAACGGTGCGCATGGTTCTGTCGGGACACTCGGAGATCCAGGCGGTCACCGACGCCATCAACCGCGGCGCGGTATACAAATATCTCAACAAGCCCTGGGATGACGAAACCCTCAAGACTGAAGTACGCGCCGCGCTGCGCCACTGGAACGAACGTTTCGGCAGCGCCAGCCAGGCCATTCCGCGCTAGAATCGCTGTCCACGGCGATGGATCGGCAACGCTGATGCCCTTTCGCATCCCGCAAATGAACACCGGAGCAGACCCATGCCCGCGCCAGTAGCACGCGCCACCCTGCTGATCGTCGATGATCAGCCGCAGAACCTTGCGGTACTCGGGGAACTGCTGCAAACGCGTTACGATGTCCTGGTCGCGCCGAACGGCCGGCGCGCCCTTGAAGTTGCCGCCCGCCAGCCGGTGCCGGACCTGATCCTGCTCGACATCATGATGCCGGAGATGGACGGCTACGCGGTCCTCGCCGCCCTGCAGCAGAACCCGGCAACGCAGGCCACCCCGGTGATCTTCCTGACCGCACTCGGCGATCCGGGAGACGAGGAGCACGGACTGTCGCTCGGCGCCGTCGATTACATCGTCAAACCGATCCAGCCGGCCGTGGTCCTGGCCCGCGTCCGCAATCAGCTCGATCTCAAGCGTGCGCGCGACATCCTCAGCGACCACAACGCCTGGCTCGAAGCCGAAGTCAGCCGCCGCGTCGCCGAGAACCGCCGCCTCGAGGACGCCAGCCGGGAAGCCCAGGCACGGCTCAGCCACCAACTGGAGTTGATCCTCAGCACCGCCGGTGAGGGCATCTACGGTACCGATGCCGACGGCGTGGTCAATTTTGTCAACCCCGCCGCGACGGAGATGCTCGGCTTCAGCCGCGACGAACTGATCGGTTTTTCGGCGCACGCCACCTTCCATCACTCGCGCGTCGACGGCAGCCCCTATCCGCAGCACGACTGTCCGCTGGTCAACTCGCTGGCCGCCGGCATCGCCCTGCGCGGTCAGGAAGAAACCTTCTGGCGAAAGGATGGTACGCAGTTGCCGATCGAGTACTCGAGCGTGCCGATCATCGAAGCCGAGCGGCGACTCGGCGCCGTCGTCAGCCTGCGCGACATCAGCGAGCGCAAACGCTACCTGGCGCAACTCGAACGCCAGTCCAACTTCGACGACCTGACCGGTCTGCCCAACCGCAACCTGCTCAACGACCGCCTGGCGCACGCCATCGACCAGCCCCGGCACTCCCCGGAGGCGGTGCTGGCGGTGCTGGCGATCGAGCCGGACCGCTTCCAGACGGTCAATGAAACCCTTGGCCGCGCCACCGGCGACCGCGTCATCACCGAACTGGCGACACGCCTGGCGACGCACACGCAGCCGGCCGACACCCTCGCCCGGCTCGAAGGCGACGAATTCGTGCTGGTCACCGAGGTCGCCCGCAGCGAACTCGCGAGCAGCCTCGCACAGTCCGTGGTCAGCGCCATGGCGCGGCCGATGTTGCTCGCCGGGCGTGAACTGACGCTCGGCGTCAGCATCGGCATTGCCCTTTTCCCGAAGGACGGCAGCAACGGCGACGAGTTGCTCCGCCATGCCGTATCGGCAATGCACAAGGCACGCGCCGAGGGCGGCGGCCGCAGCCACCTGTACGCTGTCGACATGGACTCGCGCGCCCTCGAACGGCTGGAAATGGAAGGCGAGTTGCGCCGTGCCATTGCCCAGGGGAACCTGCTGCTGCACTACCAGCCACAGGTCAATCTGCGCACCGGCCGCATCGTCGGCGCCGAGGCGCTGGTGCGCTGGCAACACCCGACACGCGGGCTCGTACCGCCCTCGGCGTTCATCCCGCTGGCCGAGGATACCGGTCTGATCGCGCCGCTCGGCGAATGGGTGCTGCGGCAGGCCTGCGCCCAGAACAAGGCCTGGCAGACCGCCGGCTTGCCGCGTATCAGTGTGGCGGTCAATCTCTCGGCGCGACAGTTCGAGAGTCAGGATGTACTCGCCCTGGTCGGCAGTGTGCTCAAGGAAACCGGTCTCGACCCTGCCTGCCTGGAACTCGAGTTGACCGAGAGCGCGGTCATGAAGGACGCCGAAGCCTTCATCCGCACCACGCAGCGCCTCAAGGCGCTGGCGGTATCACTGTCGATCGACGATTTCGGCACCGGTTTCTCGTCCTTGAGCTACCTGCGGCGTTTCGCCATCGACCGTCTGAAGATCGACCAGTCTTTTGTCCACGACATCAACCGCGACCCCGAGAACGCCGCCATCGCACTTTCGGTGATCGCCCTGGCGCACAATCTGCGCATGGCGGTGATCGCCGAGGGTGTCGAGACCGAAGCCCAGTTGGGCTTCCTGCGCGCCCACGGCTGTGATGAGATGCAGGGCTACCTGTTCAGCCGGCCATTGCCGGCCAGCGACTTCGCGCAACTGCTCGGTGGCGGCCGCCACGTCAGTCTGACGGCCGATCCGACGGCACCCTCCCGTACCCTGCTGCTGGTCGACGACGAGACCAGCATCCTCTCGTCGCTGAAGCGCCTGTTTCGGCGCGAAGGATATACCGTACTGACTGCCGGCAACGGCGCCGAAGCGCTTGACCTGCTCGCCACGCACCCGGTCAAGGTCATCATTTCGGATGCGCGCATGTCCGGCATGGACGGCAGCGAACTGCTCGGCAAGGTGCGCGCGCTCTACCCCGATACGGTACGCCTGATGCTCTCCGGCTATACCGATCTGCAGGCGGTCACGCGCGCGGTCAATAGTGGCGAGTTGTACCAGTTCATCACCAAACCGTGGGACGACGCCAAGCTGGTCGAGGCGGTGCGCGCCGCGTTCCTCCACTACGAAGCGCGCCACAAGGCCCGGCATGGCGTGGCTACCCCAATCAGCGCGGTGCCAGACCGCGAGGAATCGCCGCCGTGACTTCGCAAGCGGCAGCCGGGCTCACGTCCGCCAGGCCGGTGCGCGCCGAGATGCTGCGCGTGGTGGTTGCCTACGCGGTCTTCGCCACGCTCTGGATCCTGTTCTCCGATACCCTGATCGGCAGACTGAGCAACAATCCCGGAACGCTGGTCATGCTCGGCACGCTCAAGGGGCTGGCCTTTGTCGCACTGACCTCGCTGCTGCTTTACGCGTTGTTACGGCGCGTCGGCGGTACCGACGAGGCAACGGCGGCCCCGGTCGGCAACCGCCGGCTGGTGGCCTGGGTCGTCGGACTGGCGTTGCTGATCCTCCTCGCCGGAGCTGCGGCCATGCGCCAGGTGGCGCAGCGGCACGAGGCCCTGGCCGCCGCGCAACTGCACGCCATGGCACGCCTCAAGGTCGGCCAGATCGAGGCATGGCTGGGCGAGCGGCGCAAGGACATCGAGATCGTCCGCCACCTGCCGGAGCTTATCCGGGCGCTGCGTCAGTGGCAGCGTGATGGGGACGCGGCCAGCACCACGTTCGCCCGCGAGCAGCTGGTGGAGGTACTGCGCATCGGCGGCCACCGCAGCATCGCCGTGCTCGACGCCGCCGGCACAGTGCGGTTTACCGCCGGCGAGGACTACCACCTTCCTGAAGATCGGCTCGACACGGCGATCAAGCGCGCGCTGAGCGGTAATGCATCGCAGTTCGCGGACCTCTCCGTGGACCGTGCCGGTGGTACCGAGCTGTCGTGCGCTTTCGTCGCCCCGCTGCCGGCTGCCGCCGGCGCCCCGGATCTGCTCATTCTGCTGCGCGCCAATGAAGGCGATTTCCTCTTGCCGCTGCTGCAGGTTCTGCCGGTACCCAGCGCCAGTGCCGAAACCCTGCTGGTACGCCGCGACAGCGATTCGGTACTGCTGCTCGACGCGCCGCGCGACCGCGCCGGCAGCACGTGGCCACGGCGCATCCCGCTGAGCGAGACCGGGTCCTTTCTCGTGCAGGCCAGCAACGTCGGTTCGGACGCCGAACGGCCGCACGCGGCGCGTGATTACCGTGGCGTGCCGGTGCTCGGTGTCGGCATCCCGGTCGCCGACACCGGGTGGTGGCTGATCGCCAAGATCGACCGTGAAGAAGTGGACCTGGCGCTGCGGGACGATCTCTTCTGGATCTCGCTCAGCGTCGCTTCGGCGCTCTTCGCGGTCGTTTTCTTCGGGGTCATGTTGCGTCAGCAGCAGCGCTTGCGTTTGTCCGAGTCGGTCCGGCAAGCGCAGGCCGAAGCGCTGCGCATGCAGCAGTTCGTCGATCGACAGCGTGAGGAGCGCGGTGCGCTGGTCAGCCACTACGAAACGATGGTCGGCAAGGCGCGCGACATCATCCTCCTGCTCGACGATACCGGTCGTATCGTCGAGGCCAACGAAGCGGCTGTCGCCGCCTATGGCTGGAGCATCGAAGAACTGCGTGCCCTGCACATCCGCGACCTGCGCGGCGAAGACACGCCGGCGCTGTTCTCTCAACAATGGCAGGCTTCCGCCAACCCGGAAGGCGCACTCTTCGAGGCTCTGCACTGCCGCCGCGACGGCAGCGCTTTTCCGGTCGAGATCAGTTCGCGCGCGATCGAGATCGAAGGCAAGCCCTATCGCCAGAGCTTCATCCGCGACATCAGCGAACGCCGGAAGGCAGCGTCGGCCCTGCAGCGAAGCCATCGCGCCCTGCGCACCTTGAGCGAATGCAACCAGGCAATGATCCGCGCCGACGCCGAACCGGCACTGCTCGCCGAGATCTGTCAGTTGGTCGTTCACTTCGGCGGTTACCGCATGGCCTGGGTCGGCTATGCCGACGACGACCCGCCGCACCGCGTGCGACCGGTCGCGCAGGCCGGTTTCGAAGACGGCGACCTGGCAACCGCCGACGTGACCAGGGAAGATGTCGAGCGGGGGCGTGGCCCGAGTGGTACGGCGATCCGCGAGCGGCGACCGGTGCTGGCGCAGAATCTGGTCGATGACCCCCACTTCGGACCCTGGCGTGACGCCGCGCTACGGCGAGGCTACGCGGCCTCGATCACGCTGCCGCTGCTCGCCGCAGACAGTGGCTGTCTCGGTGCGCTGAACCTGTACGCTGGTACGGCCGATGCCTTTGACGCCGACGAGACACGACTCCTGGTCGAACTGGCCGGCGACCTGGCCTACGGCATCCGCACGCTGCGCGACCGCACCGCACGCGACCGCGCCGAAGCGGCTCTGCGCGCCACCACACAGCAACTGCAGCATTTGCTCGAAGCGAGCCCGACCGTGCTCTACGCGCTGCGCGTTGCCGACGGCGCCACGCGAACGCTGCAGGTCAGCGCGAACATCGAACGGATCTCCGGGCATACCGTTGCCGAGGCGCTGCAGGACGGCTGGTGGGTTGCCGGCCTGCACCCCGATGATCGCCCCACGGCCCTGGCCGCCGGGCTGCTGCCGGGCGATGCCGCGACCGTTCATGAGTATCGTTTCGCCCACAAGGACGGCCACTACCTGTGGATCCGCGACGAGCAACGGCCGATCCGCGACGCCAGCGGGCTAGCCGTCGAAATCGTCGGCGCGTGGACGGACATTACCACCGCCAGACTGGCCACGCTGGCGCTGCAGGACAGTGAAAGACGCTACCGCGAAATGTTTGCGGAAAATCCACTGCCGATGTGGGTTTTTGACCACGCGACGCTGGCCTTCATCGAGGTCAACGACGCCGCCATCCGCCACTACGGTTATACGCGCGAGGAATTCCTGACGATGACCATCAAGGACATCCGGCCGACGGAAGACATTCCGCGCTTTCTGACGCATCTCGCCGAAACCGCCGCGAACGGCGAGGCGGGGGTATGGCGGCATCGCTGCAAGGACGGCCGCGAAATCCTGGTCGACATCGTTGCACACGCCCTCGACTTCGGCACCGGCACCGCGCATGTGGTCCTGGCCAACGACATCACCGAACGCGAGCAGGACAAGGCGCGCCTGCTCGCCCAGCTGGAAGAACTACGCCGTTGGCACGCGGTGACCCGCAACCGCGAAGGCCGGGTGCTGCAGCTCAAGCGCGAGGTCAATGCCCTGCTCGCCGAAGCCGGCCGGCGACCACGTTATGGCGCCGTCAAGCGCGATCCGGCTTAGGCGATGCGCATGACGGCGAATCCCGGCACCGCCGACCCTGGCGACAGACTCGCCGGCGAGGCCCGCTACCGACGCTTTCTGGACGCTCTCCTGGTCGGCGATGTCGCCTACTGCCGCGCCGAGGTCCAGGCCTGGCTCGACGCCGGCCGGGGAGTCCGCGCGCTCTACGAGGACCTCATTCAGCGCGCGCTCTACGATGTGGGCATGCTCTGGGAGAGCGGTCGCGCCTCGGTGGCCGACGAACATCTGGCTACGGCGATTTCCGAGAGTCTGCTCAACCTGAGCTACCCCTACCTCTTCGATCGACCGTCCACCGGCTGCTCGGCACTGGTCACCTGCGCGGCCAACGAACATCACCAGATCGGCGCCCGAATGGTCGCCGACATCTTCGAGCTGCACGGCTGGCGCAGCTATTTTCTCGGCGCCAACACACCGCAGGGCGACATTCTGGCGCTGATGGCGAGCCGGCGACCGCAGGTGGTCAGCCTGTCGCTGACCGTCCACTGCCACCTGGAACGGCTGCTCGAAATCGCCAACGCGATCCGCGGGCTGTACCCGGAGATGCCGATCATTGTCGGCGGCCAGGGTCTTGGAGACACTGGTCGGGCCCGCGTCGAAGCAATTCCCGGTGTGCACGTCATCGGCTCGCTGGCCGAACTCGAAGCGTGGATCGAGGGCAGCGCAGCGCGTCCCGGCACCTCCCCGGCCGATGCTGCCGTGGTCGCCCCGCTCCCCGCAGTGCAGACGAGCGAAATGGTGGAAAGAGGCACCGCCGCTGTCGACGGCACCGTGGACAACACCGGCGCCGGTACGTCCGGGATCGCAGCGGATCCCTTGCGCCTGGCAGCGCTCGAGGCTTGCGTCCGCGACGAGGCGCCACTGTTGGCACTGACACTCGACAGCGAGCTGCGGGTGATCGCGCTCAACACGTTCGCCACACAACTGCTGCCGCCGGCACGCCTCGGACGACCGCTGGCCGCGTTGCTGCTCGATTTCACCAGCCGCAACATCGACGTGGCGGCGCTGGTCGCCGCCGGCAGGAGCGCCGGTGGCCGCCGGTCACGGCTGACCCTGGCGACGGCCGCCGGCGTACCGGAAACCTTGACCTTCAGCTTCCACCCCCTCGCCGCCGGCACGCTGGCTCTCGGTTGGCCCGATTTTGCAGAGCAGCGACGACTGCGCGGCGAGGTCCTCGACCTCAACCGCGAACTCAACGATCTGATCCGGCAACTGCATCAGAGCAACGCCGAACTGCGTGAGCTCAACGCGCTCCGGGAAACCTTTCTCGGCATGGCTGTGGACGAACTGCGCACACCGATCGGCCTGATCATGACGCATACTGAACTGGTGCTCGACGCCACAGGCACAACGCCGGTTTCCGAACACCACGCTTCGTTGCGCAGTTGCCTGGCAGCCGCCGCCGGCATGAAACGGCGAGTCAACGACTTCCTCGCCGCGGCCACACCCGCAGCCGGCCGTCTGCGGCTGGATCTGGCGCCGGCCAGTGTCGCCGACCTTGTCGTGGCGACGCTGCCCCTGCTGCAGAGACTGGCGCAGCCCAGGAATGTGCGGCTCTTCGCCGACACCGCTGCGGCACCCGGCGAGTGGCTGCTCGACGCCGGCCGGTTACAGCAGGTGCTGGTGCACCTCGCCGGCAGCGCCATCAAGAATTCCGCCAGCGGCCAGCAAGTGCGCATCGAGGCCTGGATCGACGCCGAATTGCTGCATGTCGCGGTGCACGATCAGGGTCCGGACATTGCCGTCGCCGATCAGTTGCGCTGGTTCGACGGCGTCGGGCGAGGCGCCACGCGCCCCGGCGACAGCACCCGCAGCGTCGGCCCCGGACTGGCCATCGCCCGTCGGATCATCGAGGCGCACGGCGGCTGGATCGGCGTCGACAGCGCACCGGGCCGTGGCGCCTGTTTCACCTTCAGCGTTCCGGCACACCGCGCTGACGCCACAAAGGAGCAGGCATGAGCGCTGAACTATTCGCCAGCGAGCAATTCAGCGCGCTGGCGCAGGCGCCGGTGACTGCGTCAGCACGGATTCTCGTCGCCTACGACGACCCGGCACAGCGCGAAGTCACCTGCCGCACGCTGGAGCAGGCAGGCTACGCGACCTGCTTGGCTGTCGATGGCGCGGAAGCCTGGCGAGTGCTCCTCGCCGCGCCAGCGGCACTGGTGCTGCTCGCTCGCCGACTGCCCGACGTCGACGGCCGCGATCTTTGCCGTCGCATCAAGGGCGAAGCGGCGCTCGCCGACACTTTCGTGGTCATCACCGTCGACCAGCCGGCTGACTACGGTGAAACAGCGCCCGGCTGCGAGGGTGAGCCCGATGGTTGGATCGGGCTGCCGATCAGCGATCACCAACTGCAATCTTCGATCGCCACCTTCCTGCGCATCCGCGACCTGGCCGTTGCGCTGCGCGCCCGGAATGGCGAAATCGAACGGACGCGCCACGAACTGACCGCGCGCACAGCCGAACTGCAGGCCGCGCGCGCGGAAACCGACCGCCTGCTGGCGGCGGCCGAGGGCGGACGCGAAATGCTGCTGAGCGTCCTCGAAGACGAGCAGTCGGCGCGCAGCGAACTGCAGGCAACGCTCGACCGTCTCGAGCGCGCCGAGACCTACGCGCGCCTGGGCAACTGGTCGCTCGCCGTCGGTAGCGGCGAGAGTTACTGGTCGCAACAGATGTTCGCGCTGTTCGGTCTTGACCGCGCCGATGGCGTTCCCGATTGGCCGGGGTGCCTGGATCTGATCCATCCCGACGATCGACCGCAGATCGAACAGGCGCTCACCCTCATGACTGTCGGCGAAAACCCACAGGCGTCGATCTTTCGCAGCAATCCGGCGAACGGCGTGCAACGCTGGTTGCAGCCGACCTGGTGTTGCCTGCGCGATGCCGCCGGTCGCCCGCTGCGCTTCGAGGGGACGCTACAGGACATCAGCGAGCGCAGGCAGGCCGAGGATGACCTGCGCAAGCTCTCGCTGGCGGTCGAGCAAAGCCCCGAAAGCATCGTCATCACCAACCTCGATGCACAGATCGAATACGTCAACGAAGCCTTCGTCAGCGCCAGCGGCTACACGCGTGCGGAGCTTATCGGACGCGACGCGCGCCTGCTGCAGGCGGGCCCGACACCGCAGACAGGTTACGCCGCGATGTCCGCGGCACTGGCCGCCGGCGGCGCGTGGAAGGGCGAATTGCATAATCGTCGCAAGGACGGCGACGAGTACATCGAATACGCGATCATCACCCCGATCCGCCAGTCCGACGGACGCATCAGCCACCACGTCGCGGTCAAGGAAGACATCACCGAGAAGAAGCGGATCGGCGCCGAACTCGACCGCCACCGCCATCACCTCGAAGAACTGGTCCGCGAACGGACCGAGCAGTTGGCCGAGGCACACGCGCACGCCGAGGCGGCCAACCGGGCGAAGAGCGCCTTCCTGGCCAACATGAGCCACGAGATCCGTACGCCGATGAACGCCATCGTCGGTCTGACGCACCTGCTGCAGCGTGCCGACCCGACGCCGCAGCAGGCCGACCGTCTGAACAAGATCGATGCGGCGGCCCGGCACCTGCTGGCGATCATCAACGATGTGCTCGACCTGTCGAAGATCGAGATCGGCAAGCTGACTCTGGAGGAAACCGATTTCCGCCTCGATGCGATTCTGGATGGCGTCCGCTCGCTGATTGCCGAGCAGGCGCGCAGCAAGGGACTGGCGGTCGAGGTCGACACCGAGCATGTGCCGCTGTGGCTGCGCGGCGACCCGACCCGCTTGCGCCAGGCGCTGCTCAATTACGCCGGCAACGCGCTCAAGTTCACCGAACACGGTCGCATCGCCTTGCGCGCGCGTCTGCTCGAAGCAGCCGGCGAGGCCCTGCTGCTCCGCTTCGAGGTCGAGGATAGCGGCATCGGCATCGCCCCTGAAAACTTGCCGCGCCTGTTCGGTGCTTTCGAACAGGCGGATACCTCGACCACGCGCAAGTACGGCGGCAGCGGCCTCGGCCTGGCAATCACCCGCCGACTGGCCGAATTGATGGGCGGCAGCGCCGGTGCCGACAGTACGCCCGGCCAGGGCAGCACCTTCTGGTTCACCGCCTGCCTGCGGCGCGGTCGCGGCGCACTGCCACTGCTCGCACCCGCCCACAACGCCGAGGATACGCTGCGTCGACATTTCCCTGGTACTCGCCTGCTGCTCGCCGAAGACAATGCACTCAACCGTGAGGTGGTGATCGACCTGTTGCAGAGCCTCGGGCTGCTCGTCGATAGCGCCATCGATGGGCGTGCGGCCGTGCGCATGGCCACGGCAAAGGCCTACGACCTGATCCTGATGGACGTGCAGATGCCGGACATGGATGGTCTCGAAGCGACGCGGGCAATCCGCGCGCTGCCAGGGGGCGCCTCGATACCGATCGTGGCGATGACCGCCAACGTCTTCGATGAAGATCGGCGAGCCTGCACTGCGGCCGGGATGACCGATTTCGTCGGCAAACCGGTGGAACCCGAACAACTGTACGCTACCCTGCGGCGATGCCTGCCGCTGCTGCCTTCCCGACCGACGGCCGCAGCCGCGCCGGCGCCGCGTGCGACACCCACGCCGGTCGTAGACCAATACGCGACGCTGAGCCGCCTGGCGGCTATCGCCGATCTCGACGCCGCCAGCGGCGTGCGCCTGCTGAACGGCAACGTGGCCAGTTATTGCCGGTTGCTACGCCTCTACGCCGAAAGTTATGGAGAAACGATCGGCGATCTGCGTCGGCAACTCCGCGCTGGCGAGCGTGCCGAGGTGCAGCGCTACGCGCACGCACTCAAGGGCGTATCGTCCAATCTGCGCGTCACCGGCGTGCAGCAGGCCGCTGTCACCCTCGAAGCGGCACTCGGTTCCGGCAACGCCACCGCCGAAGAGCTCGACGCGCTTGCCGTGCAAATCGCCGCGCGCTACGCGACGATCTGCAGTGCACTCATCACCGCCCTGGAACCGCCACCGGAAGCGACAGGCACGCCGCCTGCAGAAGTCGATTGGGCAGGCGCGCGCCGCCTTCTGGGAGAGATCGAAGCGCTGCTCGCCGGCTCCCATCTGCGTGCCCATCAACTGGTCGATGAGAACGCCGCGCTACTGCACAGTGCGCTCGGCGATATTGGTGCCGAGCTAGAACGACAGGTTCGCCAGTTCCGCTATCCCGAGGCCCTGGAGATCCTGCAACGCGCCCGCAGCCAGCACCCGGAACTCGCGCCCTGACACTCGAGCATCCGGCCAGGCGTTCGCCCCGATCGCCGGTAAACTGCCCGCACATTCGGGATAAAATCGCCGCTTTCCTTGGGTGAAAGCGGCGCATGCCAACCGGAATCATAGAATCGCTGGACCATGAGGCACGCGGGGTGACGCGGCTCGATGGCAAGACGGTTTTCGTCGAGGGCGCGCTACCCGGCGAACGCGTCGAATATGCCAGCTATCGCCGCAAGCCGAGCTATGAACTGGCCCGCACGCTGCGCATCCTGAACCCTTCGCCGGAGCGGGTCACGCCGCGCTGCCCGCACTTTGCGGTCTGCGGCGGTTGCAGCATGCAACATCTCGACGCGGCGGCGCAGGTCGCGGCCAAGCAGCGTTTGCTGGAGGACAATCTCTGGCATCTCGGCCGCATCAAGGCCGAGCAGCTCTACGCCCCGATTCACGGACAACCCTGGGCTTACCGCTATCGCGCCCGTCTCTCGGTACGTTTCGTGCTGAAAAAGGGGGGCGTGCTGGTCGGTTTTCACGAGAAGAAGAGCAGCTACGTCGCCGACATGCAGCAGTGCGAAATCCTGCCGCCGCATCTCTCGGCGATGCTCCTGCCACTGCGTGAACTGGTTGGCCGGATGTCGATCCGCGATCGACTGCCACAGATCGAAGTGGCGGTCGGCGAACGGATGACGGCGCTGGTGTTGCGCATCCTGGAGGGGCTCAGTCCGTCTGACGAGGTCCTGCTGCGCGAGTTTGCCGACCGTCACGCGGTGGTCTTCTACCTGCAGCCACAGGGACCGGCCACGGCCTACCGGTTTTATCCGCTCACCGGCCCGCAACTGTCTTACCTCCTGCCGGAGTTTGCCGTCGAGCATGCCTTCTCGCCGACCGAGTTCACGCAGGTCAATCACGCGATCAACCGCGTGCTGGTACGACGGGCGATGACGCTGCTCGCGCCGCAACCGGGCGAGCGCATCGCGGACATGTTCTGTGGTCTGGGGAACTTCACCCTGCCGATCGCGCGTGCGGGCGCGCGCGTGGTCGGCGTCGAGGGCAGCCCCGAACTGGTTCGCCGCGCCACCGGGAACGCGCTGGCGAACGGTCTGGGCGATCGGGTCGAATATCGGGTCGCCAATCTCTTCGAAACCACGCCGGAAACGCTGGCTGCGCTGGGCCGCTTCGACCGGATGCTGATCGACCCACCGCGCGAAGGCGCTCTGGAACTGATCAAGTCACTGGACGCCGAGCGCCCGCGGCGCATCGTCTACATCTCGTGCAGCCCGGCCACGCTGGCACGCGACGCGGCGATTCTGGTCACGCAGAAGGACTACCGCCTGCGTGGCGCCGGCGTGGTGAACATGTTTCCCCATACCTCGCACGTCGAGTCGATCGCCCTGTTCGAACGTCACCCCTCGCCCTGAGCATCCACCCACCGCGGCAACTGCGCTACGCAGGACGGCCGGCAACGATTTCTCTCCCGATAGATCCACTCTGCTGAAAGTTCTTTATGATCTGTGCTTTCAGACCGGGCCACGGAAATTCGACGATGACCGCCGACAGCAGGGAAGAACGCGCTCCGAAGCAGGAGGCCGAGGGACGCGGCACGACCGAAACAACTGCCGAGCGGAGCGTACCGCTCGACGAGGTCAAGCTGGCCATCGGCGATTCCTTCCAGGTCCAGCCACAGACCGATCTGGCGCAAAGCCGGTACTACGTCAAGCTGATCGGCTATCTCAAAGGCAAGAGCGTTGTGACCACGATTCCGGAAGCAGACGGAAAACTCTGTTACCTGCGCGACGGGCAGACCCTGGTCGTACGCTTTTTCGCCGGCAAGAATGCCTATGCCTTCACCGCCAATGTGCTGCGTTCGTCGAGCATCCCTTTTCCACACATGTATCTCAACTATCCGCCGCAGGTGCGTGGTCTGGTGGTACGCGCCGGCGAGAGAGTCCCGGTGCGGATCATCTGCGCCATCGACATGCCGCATGGGTCGAGCACGATTGCCGCGGCAGGCCTGATGACCAACCTCAGTGTCGGCGGCGCCTTGCTGACAACCAAGACGGCGCTGGGAAAGAAAGGCGCGCTCCTGTCCGTCAAGTTTCGCCTGCATGTCAGGGGGATCGAGGTGCTGATGGCGATTGATGCGACGATTCGCTCACAATCGCAGGATGCGTCCGGTGAATTCCTCCAGGGCATCGAGTTCGCCGGCCTGCCCGATGCCACGGCCATTGCGCTGACTACGTTCGTCTATCAGACCCTGGCGGAAGCGTCGCGCTGACGACTTCGGCAGCGCCGGTGCTGTTGACCGTGTCTGCCCGAGGCCAGGACTGGCGCGCCAGCGAAGCCTTCCTATGAGTGATTCACCCTTCGACCAGGAGGTGACCCTCAGGCTGGAGTTGAGCCGGAGCGACTCCCGGATGGCCGTCGGCCTCTGCGTGCTGTCGGCGTCGACCGGCGCACTGCGGCACCTCAGGCGGCAGTTCCTGCACCCCGGGGAATTGCTCCTGGCGGCGGCGATGCCGGTGCAGAAACGTGCCGACGATTTCCTGCGCGGACGTTATGCCTGCAAGCGCGCGATCGCCGCCCTGCATCCGGATGTCGACCCGACCGGGGTGCACATCGGCATGGGCGTATTTCGCCAGCCGGTGCTGCAGGCGCCCAATACGCTGGGATTGCAGGTCAGCGTCAGCCACAGCGGTGCGATTGGGGCGGCGCTGGCGTTCGCGGAAGGGCATCCGATGGCGCTCGACGTCGAGCAGTATGATGCCGAGCGTGCGCGCGTCATCGAGAGCGCGCTGACCGCGCACGAAGTCACGCTCGCGGCGCAGATGCGGCTGCCCCGCCTGCAGGCGTATACCCTGCTCTGGACGATGAAGGAAGCCTTGTCCAAGGTGCTCAAATGCGGCTTGACCAGCCCCTTCCACGTCCTCGAAGTGGCCGCCGTCGAGCACGCCGGCGCCGGCCTCGCCGCCTGCTTCCGGCATTTCACCCAGTATCGTGCGATCGCCTTCTCACTCGCTGAGAACGCCTGCGCCATCGTGCTGCCGCGGGAAAGCCGCGGCCTCGCCGTTGAGACCTTGCAGGCGGCCTTTGCCGCCAGCGCCGCGAAGCGCGAGGCCAATGCCGTTCTCCGATCCCTCACCGAATGAGCCGACTGCCACGAATTGCCCTTGCTGCATTTGCTTGAGATAGACCGGCCGATCGAGCACCTCGCCGTCCTGACCGAAACCATAGTCGCCATACAGGCCCCGCCAGCCCCGGTAGGCGCGCAACGCCGACCCGACCGCTGCCGGCAAGGTCGTCCCGGCGCGCTCCCAGGCCTGGGCCAGGAGTCGCACCGCCTCGTAGCCCTCGCTGGCCCAGTTGTCCGGCGGCATGCCATAACGCGCCAGGTAGTTGCGCGCAAACTCCACCGCCATGGCGGCAGGCGCCGTGCCGTCGGCCGGCAACAGCGAAGCCACCACCACGTCGCGCGCCTGCCCCCCGGAGGCTTCCCATAAGCGGGGTGAGGCCATCGCGTCCGAACCGATGATCAACTGGTCGATGCCGCGCATGCGGATTTCCCTGATCAGTGCGCCGGCGCGCGGCAACGCATCGGCGATCAGGATCGCGTCGTACTGGTAATTGCCCAGATTGCTGACCAGGGCGGAAAAATCGTCTTCGCCGGGCGCATAGGACTGCATCGTCGCAATCGACAGGGCATGTTCGCGATCCTCGACGTTCGGGTTGCTCGCCCTCAGACGGTCGCGGAAAATGGCCGCCAGGGTATTGCCGTAGGGGGTGCGCGGATACAGCAGGGCAATGCGCCCGGCGCCGCGACTGCGGCAATAAGCGACCAGTGCGCCGGCAAGCTGCTTGTCGTCGGGAATGGAGCGAAACACATTCCGGAAACCATGACCGGTCAGGCGCGGATCGCTCACCGTCGACGCCAGATACAGCAGCTTGTTGTTGTCGTAGGTGAGCGAGGCCGAGATGGCCTGCTCGGCGCTGCGGTGGCCGACCACCGCCACGATCGCCACCTGGCGCGCCAGTTCGTACTGGACCTTGTCCGATTCCTGCCCATCGCGCTCGAAAAACCGGCTCAGCCTGATCGGCCGCGCACTGCGACCACCCCGTTCGGGATCTTGTGCCACCCCGCCGCGCGCGTTGATTTCTTCGACCGCCAACTGCACACCGCGAAAGAATCCGTCGTCCTGGTTGTCCCAGACCGCCGCCAGGTCGATCGGGCCGGTGCTTTCCAGTGAATGGCTGGTGCGCGCCGCGCTGGTGTGGATGTAGAAGGCACTTCGCTCGGAGAAGAAGTAATAACCCACGCCCACCACCAGCGCAAACAGCATCAGGAAGCGCACCTGCACCGTCGTGTCCTTGCGCACCATGGCCAGCAGCAGCAGCAAGGTCACCAGGCTGACGACATTGAACGCCCAGAACAGGAAGGTGGTCCGCATGCGCCTGGCCTATTTCTCGGAATTGAGAATCAGCGGCAAACCGCCTGGGCCGTTGCCGATCACCACTACCTTCGCATTCGGCGAAGCCGCAAGATCCCTGGTGGCCTCGACGCCGCGCCACTTGAGCATGTTCGGGCTCAGCGACTTGTCGATGATCTGGTTGTAGGCGGCGTAACCCCTGGCCTCGATTTCCTTGCGGATCGCTTCCTGGCGGGCGCCAGCGATCTTGAAGGTGAAGGCCTCGGCAATGTGCTTCTGCTGGATCTTTTCCTGAATCGACTTCTGCACCGACGGTGGCAGTTCGATGCTTTCGACGATCACATCGTTGATCACCACGTAGTTGGAAACCAGTTCATCGATCGCCTTCACCACCACCTGCGTCACCGCCAGATCACTGGTGGTATACAGCGACTCGGCAGTCAGCCGGCTCACTTCCGTGCGCAGCACCGACTCCACTTCGGGAAGTACCAGCACCTCGGCATAATTCCTGCCGACGCGCTTGTGCAGCATCCCCAGCAACTCGTATTCCGGGTAGTAGCGCACCGACACCTTCACCCTCGCCGACAGGCCCTCACTGGTGAGCAGGTCGAGCGTCATCTTGCTTTCCTGGATGCGCACGTTGTAGACCACCATTTCGTCCCACGGAAAGATGATCTGCAGGCCTTCGCCATAGACGACATCGGTCACCGTGCCCTGGAAGAAGCGGCGAAAATGCACGCCGCCCTCTCCCGAGTGGATGGTGATGAAGATCTGGGGAATGAAGTAGATGAAGACGAACAGCCCCAACAGCGATATGACGATCAGCTGCGGCATTATTTTACGCATGTGACTTGATGATCCAGATCATGAGAGTGCCGGCAGCGACGGAAAGGCCGGGCCCGGACGAGCGGGCCGCGATCGTTCAGCTCAGACGCTGGCTTCGGACTTTTCCGCCACCTCGGGCTGCGCTGCCGTTTTCAGCTTGGCCGCCTTCTCCTTGCCGAGATGCAGGAAAGCGAGGAATTCATCCTTGGCCGCACCGGTGTCGAAATCGCTGATGCTGCCGCCGCGCTCGAAATGCTGCGCAAACACCTTGCCGACGGCATAGGTCGAGGCGCCCGACAGGATCACCATCGAGGCCGAACCCAGTGTCCAGCCGACCACCGGTATCCAGCGCACCAGGCTGGCCACCGGCCAGGCCGCAAAGGCCGGCAAGGCACCGCCCACCAGCGCCGACACCAGCGGGCCGGTATCGCGTTTTGAAAAAGGCGTCTGGTACAGTTCGGCCAGACGACGCAGCATGCGCAATTGCACGGCCGTCACACCGATGAAGTCGACAAGGGGAATCGGCACCACCCCCACCCCCATCGCCAACAGCATATCCTTGTGGATGATGCGCTCGGCATCGACCATCCGGCTGCTGGCAACGGCGGGCGGCGCATCCGCCACCTGCCCGTCCTCGGCACCCGCTGGCGCGCCCGCAACCGCAATGCTACTGTCTGTCGTCATGATTACCGCTCCTCTGAATGAAAAACATGCCCGCCAGGACGGTGCGCTGGCCTGCTGCCAGCCGCCTGTCCCGCCAGGGCGGAAGAAAATTGCGGCGAAGGCGTTGTCTTGCCGGCCGCGTCGATCTGCCAACGATTTTGCCTTATAACAGATTCATTATTGATGCACACTCAAATTGCGTTGCCGGCCGATCCCTCCCGGGATGCCGGTGCGGCGTGCGCATCGCCGACCACGGCCCCACCGTCGAGCTTGACGAGGCGGTCGGCATGCCCCCAGTAGGCGTCGTCATGGGTGACGGCAATCACCGTCTTGCCGCGTTGCTTGAGTTCGGGCAGGATGACTTCGTAGAATTGGCGCCGGAAACGCTGATCCTGGTCGGCTGCCCATTCGTCGAAGACATAGATCTGCCGGTCCTCGATGAGCGCGATGATCAACGCCAGACGCTTGCGCTGGCCGGTCGATAGCTTGAGCGTCGAGAACGCGCCATCGGCAAAGCTGACCTTCTGCTCCAGTCCGAGGTCGTGGATCAGGGCGTTGATGCGCGCCGCGTCGACGTCGTGATAGCCGTAGAAGCGGTCGAAGAGATGAAAGTCGGTAAAGATTGCCGAGTACATCTCGCGCAGCGCGAATACGCTGGCCTGGTTGACCGCCACGCCATCGACGGTAATGGCTCCGGCATCCGGGCGGTACAGGCCGGTCAGCAGCTTCAGCAGCGTGGACTTGCCGCTGCCGTTGCCGCCGGTCAGGAACAGGATCTCGCCGCGCTGCACCTCCAGATTGAGCGGGCCCACCGAAAAAGCCTTCTCCCCGGACTGGTCCTGATACGCAAAGTGCATGTCCCTGGCAGAGATCGTCTGAAAGCCGGGAAATAGCTCCAGCGTCTCCGGGCGCAGTTCGACCGCCGCGTCGAGCTGCGCCTCAAGCGCCGCCATGTTCTTGAGCGCGGCATTGGAGCGGGCAAAGACGGGGATGATTTCGACGAAGCCGGACAGGTAGCCGACGATGAACAGCACCACCGAGGTGCTCTCCATGACCTGGCGGCTGTAGGTGTCGATGAACCGCGGCAGCATGAAGACCACCACCGCCAGGATGATATAGAACGAGGCCTGCATGACGATGCGGAAGCGGATGTACTGGACCGCCGTCTTCATGCTCAGGGCACGCGCGTCCTGCACCGCGGCGTTGAAGGTGGCGAACAGATCTTCGCACTTGGCGTGGTTGATCTTGATTTCCTTGAAACCCTCGATCATGTCGGCCATGTAACCCGACTGGCGACCCTCGCGGACGATCAACTCTTCGAGCTGCTGCTTGTTGGTGCTGTCGCGCATGTAGCGCAGGAAGATCAGCAACCCGACTCCGGCCATCACTACCAGAAAGGCCGCGGCTGAAATGATGAACAGGTAGATCGAACAAAACACCAGCATCATCAGCGACTGCATGCCGTAGATCACGCTGTCGGAGGACTGCAGGATCTGGCTGATGTTGCGTGCGGTCTTGGCGATCACTTCGCTGGGGTTGAGCGCTTCGATCGTGCTCAGGCTGGCGTTCTGGATTTTCTCGTAGATGCGCAGGCGCTGCTTGCTCATCGCCAGTTCCATCACCTGTTTGCCGCGATTCTCGGAAATGTCCTTCGAATACAGGTAGAGCACCAGACCGACCACGAACAGGATGAAGTCGCGCGTGGCGACGGTTTCGGAATGGACCGCCATGGCACCCGCATTGATCAGGCCGACCAGCGCGCCGTTTGCCGCGCCCGACACCACCGCCATCAGGATGATGAGCTTGAACGCTTTCGACGACTCGCTCTTGAATAACTTGATCAATTCCATGCCAGGCTGGTCCGGTGGTTTTCTGGTAATCGTCCGGCGGCGTCAACGCCACCAGAAGTCGCCGCTGCCGGCTTCGCGGTCGATGGCTTCGAGCATGGCGCGGTCAATCTGGCCGACCGAGTCGACGATATGCCTGACACCAGTCTCCTGCATGTCCTTCTTCTGCCAGCTCCACGGCGCCAACGACGGTACCCCGATGAAAGGCACGCGCAGCGCCCGGGCATGCTCGGCGACAAAGTTGACGTCGTCGATGAACAAGGCCTGTTGCGGTTCGACCTGATGGATCTCCTCGATGATTTCGCGTATCCCGGGGCGACAGTCGTTGGTGCACACGTACTGCACGAAGCGCTCGGCATACCTCCCCAGGCCGTCGCGCATGTGCTGTTCGGCAAGCCCACCGTAGCAGAGCAGCGTCACTTCCAGGCCAGCCAGCAGGTCGAGGAACTCCGGGACTTCGGGCCGCATGCCCGACGGATTGTGGCGCAGATACTCGGCGCGGTACTCGAAATAGCTTTCGAGACTTTGCTCGGTGCTCTTGGCCAGGTCCTGCGCGCTCATCGTAGCCTGCACCAACTGGCGGATGTAGGCGACCACTTCGGCACGCGGGCGCGAGAAGGTATGGCGTTCGAGCGCACGCGTATAGTCGATGCGGTAATAGTCGCGGCACAACTGGTACATGATCGGGCTGAAGGTATCCACCAGCAGCGGCCCGTCCAGGTCGATGGCAATCAGCTTGATCGTTTCCATGTCACTTTCTGCGCAGGTTGAGATCGCGCCGGCCCTAGAGGCCCGCACGTCCGGAGTGGTCCCACTGTTGGTGCAGGGCCGGGCTCAAGGACAGGGCACTCGCCGAAAAGCGCCCGACCTGCGCGCCGGCGACCAGGAAGACGCCGTCAATCCGCAACCTGGCGGCGCTGCCGATCTCGAATCTATCACAGGCCAGTAGTTCCAGATAAACTCCTTCGTCCCAATACAGCGGGCGCTGCAGGCTCACCTCCAGCGTCTTGAGCAGATCTACCTGCGCGGCGCGGCGCGCCGCCGGCTCGGGCTGCCCCGGCCCGGTTGCCGAAAAGAGCCGCAAGCCCTGGCGTGCCGCCTCGGCCAGGACCACCGAATCGATCATCCGGCCGGGAAAGTCGTTGACGAAGCTGGCAGCGCCTGGCGCCAGCAACCAGCAACCCGGCCGGTCGGCGCCGCCCTGCACTTCGCTGAGCAGGACATTCGCCTCGTTACGCTTGTTGAGCGTGTGCGGGCTGGCCGGCCGCAAACCGGGCGGCGGCGCGCTCGCACCCGAGGGACGCGGTGCGCCGCCGTGCACCGCGAAGCTCGCGCGCACCATCACCCGCCCCTCCTGGCTGACACTGGCCGTGTACTCGTCATGCGCCGATGTCGCCACGACTTGCACCAGCGCTTCGGGCTGCTTGCGACAGACCTCGATAAAGTCGAGCGCCAGCGTCGAAACGCACACCGCGGTCTCCGGCGCCAGACCGTAGCGATGCATATGCGCCACCTTGACCGCCTCGCTCATCGCCGCCCCCAGATGCAGACCCGAGATGTGGTCGAGCGGATGGTCGAACAGGAAGGGATGCGATTGATCGACCACGACCCTCGCCTTGAGGCTCAGAGGCTCGTTCGCTTCGATGCGCAAGGCCTCGCAGAGCACGTTGCGCGCGTCACGCCTGAGCACCTGCGCGGTGATTTCGCTGCCCTGCCGCGCTGGTGGCGTGAATGCCAGCAGGGTCGCGGTCGGGGCTGGCGGGCCGGCCTGCTCGATGTATGCCACCAACGCAGCGATGCTGCTGCAGCACAACAAGGCATCGCCGTCCTGCTGGCGGTCGAGGACGGGAAATTCGCGCGTCAGGGCCGCCGCGAGTTGCAGCAGGAACACCGAGTCGAAACCCCGCGCATGCAGGTCGCCGTCGTCGGCGAAGTCGGCGGCGGGCAGCCCGGATAGTTCGGCGACGCAGGCGACGACCCGTCCGCGCACATCCGTCGCCGCCGGCGGTGCCGGCGGCGACGCGGGCAGGGCGACGAGCGGCGCCGCATCGATCCAGTAGCGTTCCCTGGCAAACGGATAGCTTGGCAGGCTCAGACGGCGCGGAGTGGCGCCCCGATACAGCCGCTGCCAGTCGACAGACAGGCCCCTGGCCCACATCTCCAGTAGCCGCGTGTATTTTCCCCTGGCCAGCCAGTCGTCCACGAGGAGCGACGCACCGTCTTCGTCGGCGAGCAGCGACAACGTTTCCCTGTGGCGCCTGACCTGAGCACGCACGCCACTGCCGAGCGCAGCATCGACGACGAATGCGTGCAGGTGATCGATCAGTTCCGGAAGCGAGGACACGGCCCAGCCGAGCCGCTCATCCATCGCCTCGCGTCCGACCTGCAGCGTATACGCCAGCGACTCCAGCCAGGCGGCGTTGTCGTCGTCAGCCTGCGCTGGCCGCGCACGCAGGCAGGCCAGCAGATTCGCCGCCATTTCCTGCAGACGCTCTTCGTTGCGCGCCGACAGCACGATCAACGCCGGCCGCCCGGTTGCCGGCGGCGCCTCCCGCGCCGGCGGCAGATACTCTTCCAGCAGCACATGCGCGTTCACGCCGCCGAAGCCGAACGAGCTGACGCCGGCGCGGCGCGGTAACTCGCGCCCTTGCGCGTCACGCTGCGCCAGCCATGGCGTGGTTTCCTGGACGACGTAGAAGGGGCTCCCGGCGAGCTCGATGTACGGGCTGATGTGCTCGCTGTGCAGGCTCTTGACCAGGGTCCTGTGCCGCATCTGCAACAGAACCTTGATGACGCCGGCGACGCCGGCGGCCAGTTCCAGGTGACCGATATTGCTCTTCACTGAACCGATCCCGCAAAACGCCTGCGTCCCGAGTTCACCGAAGGCACTCTTCAGGCCGTTGATCTCGACCGGGTCGCCCAGCCGCGTGCCGGTGCCGTGCGCTTCGATGTAGCCGATGCTGCGCGGGTCGATGCCGGCGCGCGCATAGGTCTCCCTGAGCAGCGCGGCCTGCGCCAGCGGATTCGGGGCGGTCAGCGAACTGGCACGCCCGCCGTGATTCTCGGCACAACCGCGGATCAGACCATGGATGGGGTCGCCCGCCCGTTCCGCGTCGGACAGGCGCTTGAGTACCAGCATGCCGACGCCTTCGCCGCGCACATAGCCGTTGGCCTGCGGCGAGAAGGTCCTGCAGCGCCCATCGGGGCTCAGCATGCCGGCCTTGCTGAAACTGATGTGCGCGTCGGGGGTGACCATGGTGTTGACCCCGCCGACGATCGCCATGTCGCAGCTACCGTCGCGCAGCACCGCCACGCCGCGGTTGAGCGCCACCAGCGAACTGGAGCAGGCAGTTTCGATCGGCTCGCTCGGGCCATGCAGGTTGAGGAAGTAACTCATCCGGTTTGGCCCCATCGAGGCCACCACGGCGGTCGAGCTGAAAGCGTCGTGCGCGCGCGGCGAGCGCGCCAGCAGGCTGCCGTAGCTGCTCGCCCCGGTACCGACGAACAGCGCGGTGCGACTGCCGGACAGGGTTTGTGCGGCATAGCCGGCGTCTTCGATGGCCTTCCAGACATGCGTCATCAACAGCCGTTGCTGCGGATCCATCACTTCCGCTTCGCGCGGCGTGATGCCGAAAAACAACGGGTCGAACTGGTCCACGCCGTCGATGAAGCCGCCCCATTTGACGTTGGTCCTGTTCGCTTCGCGCCCCGGATCACCGTAGACGGCCCGCCAGTCCCAGCGGCTGGCGGGTATCTCGCTGATGCAGTCGCGCCCGGCGAGCAGATTGTCCCAGAACGCATCGACATCGGCAGCCATCGGCAGACAGGCGCTCATGCCGACAATGGCGATCGGCTCGGACGCGGTGTCGGCCGGCGCTGCGGCAGTCCGGTGCCGGCGCCGGCTGCGCGGCGCCGGCTGCGGCGGCAGTGCCGCCGGCGTTGCCGGCGCCGCGCCGAAACGCCGCGCGAACACCGCCGGGTGCGCCTCGACCAGATGAGCGGCAAGCGCAACGATGGTCGGAAACTCGAAAAACAGCGTCGGCATCAGATCCAGGTCGAACTCCGAATTGAGCCTGTTGGCCAGTTCGGTGAGGGAAATCGAGTCGAAGCCGTACTCGCTCAGCTCGCTGTCCAGATCGATGTCCGTCGGGTTCACCTTGATCAGCGCGGACACCATCTGCCGCAAGGCAGCGCGCACCTGGCCGTGCAGTTCGCCCGCCGGCACCTCGACGACGGTGCCGGGCGGCCGCGGCGCAGCCGCCTCGACCGGGCGCGTGCGAAAACCGCTCAGACGCACGCAGACGCGTCCGTCCTGGTCACACAGCGCAATGTCGAGTCCGTCGCCAGCGTTCGCCACGACGGCCCACATCTCGGTGGCGCAGGGAGCGGCGATGTCGACCCGCCTGACCGCGAACGGCAGCATCGCCGCCGCGCCATCCAGCCGGCCGTGGTCGTCGAGCAGCAAGCCGAGACTAGACTGGATTGCCGCGTCGAGCATACCCGGATGCAGCACGAAACCGGCCCCCAGGCTGGGCAGCGAAAGGCGCGCCAGCACTTCCCCGGCCCCCACGTGGAGCGCGGCGATGGCGCGGTGGCCGGGTCCGTAGTCGATGCCCATCCCGGCAAATGCGCCGTAACACTGCGCGCCGCTCAACTGGCCGCGCACCATCCTTTGCTGTACGGCGGGCAGATCCAGCACCGCCGCCGGCACGCCGCTGGCCAACACTTCGGCCACGCCCTGGCAGTGGATCACCGCTTCCTCCACAGCACTCTGGATCGCGAAGGCGATTCGACCGTCGTTCTGCTCAGTCAGGACCACGTCGAGCGGCAGCGGCGTGTCGCCGGCAATGAAGGGACGCGTCCAGACCACATTGTTCAGGACCATGCCCGGGCAATCCTCAAGCGTGTGCGCGACTGCCGCGCGTGCCATCTCCAGGTACGCCGCGCCGGGCAGGACACGTTGCCCCTGCACCTGGTGATCGGCCAGAAACGACTCCTGGCCGCTGAAACGCGAGGTGAAACGCTGCGCGTTGAAATCGGAGGTATTCGCATGCAACAGGGGGTGCAGCAGGGATCCCCCCGCAGCCACCGGCCGGGTCGCGGCGGGCGCCGCCCAGTAGCGCTCCCTGGCGAATGGATAGGTCGGCAGACACAGACGCGGTGGCATGCCGGCGCCGTACAGCCGCTCCCAGCCGACGTTGAGTCCTTTGGTCCACAGTTCAAGCAGGCGCATGGTCTTGCCCTTGGCCACCCAGGCATCGATCAGGACCGCGGCATCCTCGTCGGCCGCCAGCACCGACAGCGCCTCCTTGTGACGCTTGACCTGGCCGCGCATGCCGCCGCCGAGCGCGCCACGGGCAACGAAAGCCTGCAGATTGCCGATCAGCTCGGTCACCGTCGTCACGCTCCAGGCGAGCCGTTCCTCCATCGCGTCGCGTCCAAGCTGCAAGGTGCAGGCCAGCGATGCGAGCCAGGCCGGACCAGGCTCGGCGGCGCGGTTCAGGAAGGCCAGGAGATTGGACACGACCTCCAGCAGCCGCTCCTCGTTGCGCGCCGACAGCACGATCAGCGCCGGTCGATCGGTGGCAACAGGCGTCGCCGCCGACGGCAGATATTCTTCCAGCAGCACATGCGCGTTGACCCCGCCGAAGCCGAAGGAACTGACGCCGGCGCGGCGCGGCAGTGGCTGGCCCTGTGCATCGCGCTGCGCCAGCCACGGCGCCGTCTGCTGAACGACGTAGAACGGACTGTCGGCAAGGTCGAAATAAGGATTGAGCTGCTCGCTGTGCAGGCTCTTGACCAGCGTCTTGTGCCGCATCTGCAGCAGCACCTTGAGCATGCCCGCGACGCCGGCGGCCAGTTCCAGATGACCGATGTTGCTCTTCACCGAGCCGAGTCCGCAGAACCCCTGCTCGCCCGACTCGCCGAAAGCCGCCTTCAGCCCGGCGATCTCGACCGGGTCACCGAGCCGCGTACCGGTACCGTGCGCCTCGACATAGCTGATCGTGCGCGGGTCGATGCCGGCGCGGCGGTAGGCGTCGCGCAGCAATTCGGCCTGCGCCTGCGGATTCGGTGCCGTCAGTGAGGTGGCGCGCCCACCATGGTTTTCGGCGCAGCCAAGGATCACGCCATGGATGTGGTCGCCCGCCTCCTCGGCGTCTGACAGGCGCTTGAGCACCAGCATGCCGACGCCCTCGCCACGCGCATAGCCGTTGGCCTGTTGCGCGAAAGGCTTGCAGCGCCCGTCCGGGCTCAACATGCCGGCCTTGTTGAAACTGATATGCGCTTCCGGAGTGATGATGGTGTTGATGCCGCCGACGATCGCCAGGTCACAGCTGCCGTCGCGCAGCACGGACACGCCGCGGATGACCGCCACCAGCGAACTCGAACAGGCGGTTTCTATCGGTTCGCTGGGGCCGCGCAGATTGAGCAGGTAGCTCATCCGGTTGGGCCCGATCGACGGTACGCTGGCGGTCGCGCTGTAACCATCCATCGACCGCTGGGCCGCCGAAAACCGGGTGTGATAGCCACTCGCACCGGTGCCGACGAACAGCGCAGTGCGGCTACCGGACAGGCTTTCGGGCGCATGCCCGGCGTCTTCCAGCGCCTTCCAGACGTGCACCATCAACAGGCGCTGCTGCGGATCCATCACTTCGGCCTCGCGCGGCGAGATGCCGAAGAACAGCGGATCGAACTCGTCGATGCCGTCGATGAAGCCGCCCCACCTGACAGTCGACGGGTTCGGTTCGCGCTCGGGATCGCCGTCCAGGGCCTTCCAGTCCCAGCGGCTTTCCGGGATTTCCGAGATACAGTCGCGTTCGGCCACCAGATTGGCCCAGAAGGCATCGAGATCGACGGCCATCGGCATGCAGCCACTGATGCCGACGACGGCGATCGGTGCCGGCGCGCCGGGCAACGGTGCCGGCCGCGCGGCTGCCGGCGGTTGTTCCCGCTGTGTGGGCGGTTGGCGGGGCGGCAGCGTGCGCGGCGCGAAGCGGCGCGCGAACACCGCCGGATGCGCGCCGAGCAGGTAGTCGGCCATCGCCGCAATGCTCGGATACTCGAAGCACAGGGTCGGCGTGAGTTCCAGGTCGTAAGCGTCATTGAGCTTGTTGGCCAGCTCGGTCATCGCCACCGAGTCGTAGCCGTATTCGCTGAGCGCGACGTCCGGCTCGATCACCTCGGGTCCGACCTTGATCAGATCCGCCGCGTGCTGGCGCAGCATGGCGCGCACCCTGTCGCCGAGATCGCACGCCGCTTCCGGCAGGTGCGCCGCCGCGTCGGCTCCGGGCTGCGCGGCCCGGGCATCGAACAGATCGAGCAGCCTGTCGCGCTCGCCGGCGGCGATCAGCACCTGTGCATGGCCGCTGGCGAGCGCCTGGTAAAACGCTGCGATGCCGGATTCGCTGGCCAGCGGGCTCAAACCGAAGCGATCGCGCATCAGCTTCACGCTGGCGGGGTCGGGGCGCATGCCGCCCTCGGCCCACAACGGCCAATTCAGCGCCAGGCTGCGGCCAGCGCGCTCGCCGCGCGCGACCAGGGTATTGCGGTAAGCGACGTAGTGGTCCATGAAGGAATTGGCGCACGCATAGTCGGCTTGACCCGGGTTGCCGGTCACCCCGGCAAGCGAAGAAAAGGCCACGAACAGTTCGAGCGGCAAGGCGCGGCTGGCCAGGTCGAGATTGACCAGTCCGCGCACCTTGGCGGCCAGCACGGCATCCAGGTCGGCACGGCTCTTCTTCAGCAGATAACTGTCACGCAGCACCCCGGCACTGTGCAGGATGCCCGTCAGGCTGCCGAATTCGCGACCGATCGAAGCCAGCATGCGCTCCACCGCCACGGCGTCGGTGACGTCCAACTGGCGATAGACCATCCCGGCGGCGGACACCGGCAGCGACACCGCCGCCGCCCGGCCGCTCAGGATCACGGTGGCACGCGGCGCCTGGCGGAGGATGGCGCGGGCGAAGATCAGGCCGAGGGCACCGGCACCGCCGGTGATGAGGTAGACCCCGTTGTCGCGCCAGGGATGCGCGAGCACGGGGGCCGGCGGCAGTTCGACGTGTTCCAGGACTTGTCGGCGGCCGGCGCGATAGCGCACCTGTGGCACGTGCGGGTGCGCGCTTTCGGTTTGCAGAATCTCGGCGAGATCCTCCGATCCGGAAATCGCGATCAACTGCGTCCGGAGGCGCGGATTTTCCAGTTGCGCGGTCTTCAACATCGCCGCCAGTGCCGCGAAGAGTGCCCCCTCGCCGTCGAGCGGAACCACCACCTGCAGCAGCACATCGCTGCGCGGCTTCTCCCGGAGCAGGCCCTGCAAGACCTCGAAGACACGCCCCGCGGCGGCGGCGAAGCGCGCGCCGCTGTCGACACCCGCGCAGTCGATCACCTCGCAGCGCGCATCGGTGACGCTTCCCGCGCCACAGCACAACACCAGCTGCCGGCCGGGGTCGGAGGCCTCGCCGGAACTGGCAGGCGCCTGCTCGCGCCAGCAGGGGTGCAGCAGCACGACGCCGTCGAGTGCGCCGGGCGGCGCCGTGACGGCGGCGTGTTCCGCTGCCGTCACGGTCGTTGCCGGGAGCGTGGCGCCGGTGCCGGGAATCCAGTAGCGCGCGCGCGCAAACGGATAGACCGGCAGGCTGATGCGCGCCGGCGGCGGCCCGCCGTACAGCCGCCGCCAATCGAGCGGCATACCCTGCACCCACAGTTCCAGCAGTTTGTCGTACTTGCGCTTGTCAACCCACGCCGCGATCGCCCCCTGCAGATCCTCGTCACGGAAGGCCGACAACGCCCCCTTGCCGGCCTTGATGTTGCCCCTGAACCAGGCGCCCGTGGCGTCGCTCCCATCTAGAAACTGGCGCAGGCCGAAACGCAATTCGGCGAGCGATGAAACCACCAGGCCGAATCGCTCGTCCATCGCCTCGCGACCAAGCTGCAAGGTGTAGGCGAGTGCTCGCAGCCGCGGCTGTTCAGTTTCCAGATGGTCCAGCAGTTTGCGGGCAAGTTGGGCGAGTTGCTCCGTCGTGCGGGCCGACAGCACCACCACGACGGCGCCGCCGCCATCACCATCATCGCCGGCGGCGGCCGGCGGCGCGGCGACGTATTCCTCGATGATCAGGTGGGCATTCGATCCTCCGGCACCGAAGGAACTGACGCCGGCACGCAACGGCACCTCGACCAGCGCACCGTCGATCGCGATGCGCGGACGCTGCCATGGACCCAGGTGCTGCTGCACCACGAACGGTGTGCTGTCGAAATCGATGTTGGCGTTGAGCGTGGCCGCATGCAACGACGGCGCCAATTGGCGGTGCTTGATCTGCAGCAGCACCTTGGTCACGCCGGCAACGCCGGCCGCGCTTTCGCAGTGACCGATGTTCGACTTGACCGACCCGATGGCGCAAAATCCGGTATCGGCCGTGTCGTCGCGGAAGCTGCTGCTCAGACCGGCGATCTCGATCGGATCTCCCAGCGCGGTGCCGGTGCCGTGCGCTTCGACGTAGCTGACGGTGCGCGGGGAGATGCCGGCCCTGGCGTAGGCGCGGGCGATGACGCCGGCCTGGGCCTGCGGATTCGGCACGGTATAGGCATTGGTCTTGCCGCCATGGTTGATGGCACTTCCCTTGACGACGCCGTAGATGTGGTCGCCATCGGCGATGGCCTGCGCCAGCGGCTTGAGCAGCAGCACACCGACGCCTTCGCTCGGTACATAGCCGTCGCCGCCATCACCGAAACTCCGGCAGCGGCCCTGACTCGACGCAAACCGGCCTTGCCCCAGCGCCAGATACTTGTTCGGATGCAGCGTCAGGTTCACGCCGCCGGCGATGGCCATCGAGCAATCGCCCTGCTGCAAGGCCTGGCAGGCCAGATGGATCGCGGTCAAGGACGACGAGCACATGCTGTCGACCGCCATGCTCGGACCGTCCAGGTCGAAGAAATACGAAACCCGGTTGGCAATCGAGGACGGGCTGCCGGACAAGGCCATCGGCCTGCCCAGAGCGGTCTGTTCGGCGCCGTAGAGCTGGTACTCCTCGTACATCACGCCGACGTAGACCCCGACGCTGTGGCCCGACTCGGTCAGGCTGTGGCGGGTGTAGCCGGCGTCTTCGATGGCATGGTAGGCCCCTTCGAGGAACAGGCGCTCCTGCGGGTCGATGATCTCGGCGTCGCGCGGCGAGATGTTGAAGAAGAGCGGATCGAACTGATCGACGCCGTCCAGGAAGCCGCCCCATTTGCTGTTGGTCGCCCCCTGCCGGCTCCTGTCCGGGTGGTAGTACCGGCTGTGATCCCAGCGCTCGGCAGGGACCTCGGTGATGCAATCGACGCCGTCGCGCAAGTTGGCCCAGAATTGCTCCAGGCTGGTGGCCATCGGATAGCGCCCCGACAGACCGATGATGGCCACATCGAGAACCCCGCCGGAAGAGACCGGAGGGGCGGTACGCTCGACGCCGATCAACGGCACTGCGGCAGACCCCGTGGCGGCGGCCACGGCAGCACTGTCGGGGGCACCGAAAAGCGTGCGCAGGCGACCCGCGTGCGCGGTGACGAAGTAGTCGGCGAGTTCATCGAGGTGCTTGTGCTCGAAGAACAGGGTCTTCGACAGGGCGCCGAAGGTCTTTTCCAGCTCGCTCGTCAGCTTGATGACCATCACCGAATCGAGCCCGTATTCTTCAAGCGGAGTGTCCACCGCGATTCGCTCGGCAGCCAGCCGGGTGGCTTTGGCCAGCAATCCCTTAAGGTAGCGGCCGGTACGCTCCTTCAGCGCGGCGTCGGTCGAGTTGTCCGCAGCCGGCGCCAGACCCTGTGCGGTGGTCAGGCGGCGCGCGGCAAAGCCGAGCAGGCGGGCGCAGACTTGCCCGTCGGCGTCGCACAGGGTGATGTCCAGTTTTTGCATCTGCTCGCCGGCGTGGCTATCGCCACTCGCCGCGACCAACGCCCACACCGCCGCAGCACACGGCGCCAGAATCTCCACGCGCGCCAGCGCGAACGGCAGCATCGCCGTCGGCGCGGCGAGCGCCCCCCCGGCATCGAGCAGCAGGGCCAGGCTCGCCTGCAGCGCCGAATCCACCAGGCCGGGCGGCAGCACAAAGGCGTCAGCGGTGGCCGGCAAGTCCAGCCGCGCGAGCGCTTCGCCGCTGCCGGCATAGACCGTCTGGAGGCCGCGATGCGCGGGACCGTAGGCAATTCCCAGCGTCGCGAACGCCGCATAACATTGTTCGGCGCTGAACCGGGCGCGCGTCATCCTGGCCTGCAGGACCGACAGGTCGAGTGTGGCGGCGGGCGGCGGCGCCGCGATTTGCGCCCGACCATGGCTGTGCAGCGCGGCATCGCTGTAGATCCGGAAGGCAATGCTGCCGTCCGGCTGCCGGCTCAGGCCGACATGCAGGCCGGCCGGCTGGCCTTCCTCGACGACGAAGGGGCGCTCCCAGACGACGTTGCCGAGGACGATACGCGCGTCCTGGACCCGAGCCACCCGGTTCACGGCGACGCGCGCCATTTCGAGATAGGCGACGCCAGGCAGGACGCGCCGTCCCTGTACCAGATGGTCGGCCAGAAACGATTCGCCGCCGCTGAACGTGGAGGAAAAGCGCAGGCCGTCGAGGTCCGAGCTGTTGGTGTGCACCAGGGGATGCAGGAACGGCGCCGCCGCGTCCGTCCGGGGTTCTGCACGAGCAATCCAGTAGTGCTCCGCAGCGAAGGGGTAGGTCGGCAGGCTGATACGGCGCGCCCCGGCATGGATGCCGAAGTCTGACCAGTCGAAATTGGCACCCTGCACCCACCGCGGCAGCAGTTTGTCGTATCGTCCCTGCGCCGCCCAGGCCGCCAAGCTGCGCCGCATTTCGCTGTCGCCGTCACTAGCGGCCAGCGCGTCGCGCTTGCCGCTCAGCTGACCGTGGTACACCGCGTCGCTGCCGCCATGCAGATAGGCGCGCAGATGCTCCTGCACGCCGGCCAGGGAATCGGCAACCAGCGCCAGCCGATGATCCATCGCCACCCGCCCGACCTGCAGGGTGAACGCCAGGTCCGCCAGGCGGGTATCCGGATGCGTCTCCAGGAAGCTCAGCAGATTCTGCGTCAGCACGCGCAAGCGTTCGTCATTCTTCGCCGAGAGGACGATCGCCTGCGGACCGGCAGCGGCAGCGGCGCGCTCCGGTACGACGAATTCCTCCAGCACCACGTGCGCGTTCGCGCCACCGGCGCCAAACGAGCTGATACCGGCGCGGCGCGGATATTCGCGGCCCTCGATCAGCGGGCGCGGCCAGGGCCCCAACGCGCGTTGCAGGGTGAATGGGCTGTTCGCGAAATCGATCTCCGGGTTCAGCGAGTCCGCGTGCAGCGACGGTGCCAGTTGCGCATGCCTGAACTGCATCAGCACCTTGGTGATGCCGGCCAGGCCGGCGGCGCTTTCGCAATGGCCGATATTCGACTTGACCGAGCCGACCGCGCAGAACTGCCGGTCCTCGGTCGAGGCACGAAAGGCGCGCGTCAGGCCGGCGATCTCGATCGGATCGCCGAGCGCGGTGCCGGTGCCGTGCGCTTCGATGTAACTGATGGTGCGCGGCGCGACATCGGCCCGTGCACAGGCCTCGCTGACGACGCGCGCCTGCGCGACGGGGCTCGGCACAGTGTAACTGTGGGTCTTGCCGCCGGCGTTGATGGCGCTGCCCCGGACAATCCCATAGACCTGGTCGCCAGCGGCCAGGGCATCCGCCAGCGGCTTGAGCACGAGCGCACCAACGCCTTCGCCGTCAATGAAACCATCGGCCTGCGCACCGAACGACTTGCACTCGTCGGACGGCGAGAGCATCACCATTTCGGACAGCGTCACAAAGTGCTGCGGATCAAGGATCAGGTTGACGCCACCGGCAATCGCGCAATCGCTCATGCCGCTGTTGATGCTTTCGATGGCCAGGTGCAGGGCCGTCAGTGACGACGAGCAGGCGGTGTCGACCGACAGGCTGGGCCCGGTCAGGTTCAGCAGATAGGAAACCCGGTTGGCCACCGACCAGAATGCGGCTCCGGTCGGGTAACGCCCGTTCATCACCCCGACAAACACCCCGACCTTGTGTTGCCCGCCGAGGCTCTGGGGGGTGTAGCCTGCATCCTCGATGGCGCTGTAGGCCTGCAGCAGGAAGAGCCGCTCCTGTGGATCCATGCGCTCGGCCTCGGCCGGCGAAAGGTGGAAAAACAGCGGGTCGAAATGTCCGACATCATCCAGGAAGCCACCGAACCTGCTGTACATGGCGCCGCTCTTGCCCGGCTCGGGATCGAAATAGTCATGCCAGTTCCAGCGCTCGGGCGGGATCTCGGTGATGCAGTTCCTGCCCTCGCGAAGGTTCTGCCAGAAGCGCTCGACGTTCCCGGCCTGCGGATAGCGGCCCGCCAGGCCGATGATGGCGATGTCCTGCGAGCGCGCGGCGGACCGGACGCTGGCGACCGGCGCCACCGCCGCGGCGACTGGCGGTGACGGGGGCGATGGTGGCGGGAGCGGCGAGGACGCCGGCGGTAGCCGCGGCGTGGCCACGTCGAGCAGCGCGGCGAGCGCCGCCGGCTGGGTTGCCAGCAGGTGCTCGATCAGCCCGTCGATGCTCTGAACTTCGAAGAACAGCGTGCTGCTGATATCCGGGAGGACGCTGCGCAATCGGCTGGTCAGCTGCACCACCAGGATCGAATCGATCCCGTAGCGTTCCAGCGGCTCACAGGCTTCGATCTCGCTGGCCGGAATGCGGATGGTCTCGCCGACCAGTTCCCTGAAATAACTGCGTGCCTTGTCGCGCACCAGGTCGCCAGTGGGCGCCGGCGCCGCTTCGGCAGGCTTCTGTTCAGCCTGCCCGGACAGCGCGCGCAACGGTTCTCCGGAGGATTCCGGGATGAACGGCGTGGCCTGTCGCACCACGCCGTCGCTTTCCGCCACGATGATCTGCTGACCCATGCCGTGCGCGGCAGCAGCCGGGAAAGCGACCAGGCCGAAACCTTCGTCCTCGAGCACGGATTTCCAGGACTGCGGGGACAGACCGGGCGACCCGGGGATGCGCAGCGCTGCGTCGTCGTACAGCCACCAGCCTTCGAGCAGACCGAAGGTCAGATGGCTGAACAGCACGTTGTCACTCAGTTCGTTGAGCAGCAGCACGCCGTTGCGGCGCAGCGCGGCCTTCGCGTTGCGCAGCGTCGTGCGAATGTTGCGCGTGGCGTGCAGCACATTGCTGGCAATCACCACGTCGAAGGCTCCGGCAGCGATCTGCTGAGCGGCGATCGGCTGCCCGACATCGAATCGTTGGTAACTCAGGTAAGGGTTGCCGGGGCCGTATTCGCGCTGCGCATGCATCAGGAAGGCCTTCGACAGATCGGTATAGCAGTATTCGTCGAGGTGATCCCGATACCGCGACAGCTTCGCGAAGACCTGCGCACTGGTGCCGCCGGTACCAGCCCCGATTTCGAGGATGCGGATGCGCGCCTTGGGGTCCTGCGCCAGCCTTTGCCCGAGATAGGCGAGCAGCACGTCCGACAGGACGGCGTTGAAGTAGTCGGCCACCAGGTTGTTCTTGTAGATGCCCTCGACCAGCCTGAGCGAGGAATCGGGAAACATCGCGTCGGTAGCCAGGTGTTTCTGGTTGAGGATGTCGGGCAGGGCACGCAACATGGTGTCGACCAGCAGCACCTGGGCACGGCGGTTCGCGTCCTGCAGCCATGGTGCTTTTGCGTGTTCCCAGTCGGCCCATGCGGCAGCGCCGTCGATACTCCGCAGAGCAACGGCGGAAGTGTCGATCCAGCCATGCCGCATCAACACCACCAGGCTCTCATCGAACCAGCGCGCGTACAGCGGCGGCAACCGTGCCTTCATCGCGGCAATGCCCTGGCCGGCAAACAGGCCGATCTCCCGCAGTTGCGCGAACAGCAGGCGCGCCAGCAGGACATCCAGGTCGCTCATCTGCGCCCCCACCGTGGCACGCAGTTCATCGACCAGGATCTGTTGCGGTGGAAGCGCCTGCTCGATCTGGCCGAGGCACGAGGGCAAGGTTTGCGGATAGACGCTGATGCTTTGTTGGCTGTTTATCCCATCGACCGCCGTCAGGCGGGTGCTCCGGACCAGCGCGAGTTGACCGGCGCCGCCGCCGAGCAACGTTTCCAGCGCGGCCATGGCCACGGGTGCCTCGATCGACGCCAGGCCAGCCTGGGCCATACGTTGCTGGTACTGCTCGCCGGCCACGATGCCGACCCGGCCCCAGTATCCCCAGTTCATCACTTTCACCGGCGTACTGCCGTGCTGTCCCAGGTAGCAGGCAAAGGCATCCTTGAACGTGCAGCCGGCGGCGTAATTGCTCTGTCCCGGCATTCTGGCGAACGACTGGATCGACGAGAAGAACAGCACGAAGTCGAGCCGGCGGTGGCCGAACACCTCGCCAATGCGCACGCTGATCGCGGCCTTGGCGCGGTAAGCGGCGAGGAAGCGTTGCTCGTCCATCCTCGCCAAGCTCTGGTCGAGCAACACGATGGCCGAGTGCACGACCCCGTGCACCGGCCCGAAGGCGCGTTCGATCTGCGCGCGCGCGGCAGCCAGCGCGGCATAGTCGGTCGCGTCGGCACTGACGTAGTGCACCGCGCCACCGAAGGCGTCGATGCGGGCCTGCAGTGCCGCGTCCGGCCTGGAACGACCGATCCAGATCACGCTCGCCTGGTAGCGACGCACCACGTAGTCGGTCCACACCGCGCCCACGCCACCAGCGCCGCCGATCACCACATAGACGCCGCCCTGCCGGTAGCCGGTCGCGCCCGGATCCGTCGACGACAGCGGCACCAGTTGCCGACGGTGCCATTGCCGCCGCCGCCACACCCAGGCGTCGCCGCGCGCATCGAACGGCAGGCCGAAGATGGCTTCCAGTGGCCATTCCACACCGATCTCGACGTCGGCGATGCGTACCAGCCAGTTCGGATACTCCTTGGCCAGCGAACCGAACAGGCCATGCAGGGCGGCGTCGGCCGGCAAAACGGGGTCCGAGCCGGCGATCGGCTGGCACTGACTGGTGATCAGCGTCCAGTGCAGGCCGCGGGCGTCGTGGCCGGCGCCCAGCAGAGCCTTGATCAGGCGGAAGGCGCGCAACACGCCATGCTCCTGCCACCCCGGCTGCTCCGCTGTCGCCGCGGCGCCGCCCACCCACAGCAGGTGGTCGAAAGTGTCCAACGCCGCCAGCCGCGCGGCGATCTGCGCGACGCTGTCGTCAATGCCCAACTCCAGCACCTGCGGCGCGAACCGCTGCAACTGTCGCAACACGGCCGGCGCGGCCCCAATCACCAGCATCCGGCCGGTCAGCGATGGCGCCGGTGGCAACTCCTGCGCATCCCATACCGGCTGCAACAGCACCGACAACGCGGCTTCGGCCGGCGCGCCGGTCTCCAGCACGCGCGCACTGTAGCCGAGCATGCGCACGCACACCTGGCCGCGCTCATCGCACAGGTCGATATCGTATTTGTCCAGCGTCTGCGTGGCATTGCGCCTGATGACCGCGGACATCGCCGGCGCGCATGGCGCGAACACCTCCAGCGTCTGCAAGGCGAACGGCAGCGCCGTCTGGCGCTGCTCCGGCAGCAATGCCACCGCGGCCTGGATCGCCGCATCGAGCAGGCTTGGATGCAGCACCACCGGCATCGCGGCGCCGTCCGGCAGTTCCAGTCGGGCGACGGCAAGCCCGGCACCGGCATGGATCTCCCGCACCGCCTGCAGGCGCTCGCCGTGTTCGATGCCGATGGCGCGCAGGGCCGCGTAGCACTCGCCGCGCGTCACGCTGCGGCCGGCGCAGGCGGCGCGCAAGGCAGCCAGGTCCTGGTGCGGCGCCACCTGCGCCATGGCCTCGACCAGCCCCTGGCTGTAGACCCGTTGCGGGTCGTCGGCGGCACCAATCCGGAATTCGAACGACCCACCCGCGACCGGATCGAGCGTGATCCGGATCTCCGGCGCCGGACCCGCCAGCGGGCGAAGCCAGACGACGTCGCGCAGGCGAATGCCGGTCTCGTGCCCGAGTTCGGCGGCGAACGCCGCACGCGCCATTTCCAGCGCCACGACGCCCGGCATGATGCTCTTGCCCTGGACCTGGTGGTCGGCCAGGAAGAATTCGCGGCCGGTGAAGCGGGTAGCAAAACACCTGTCGCCCAGCTTGCGCTGCAACAGCGGGTGCACAGCCGCCGCCGGCTCGGCAGGCGCGGCCGGGGCGATCCAGTAGCGATCGCGGGCGAACGGATACGTCGGCAATGGCAAACGGCAATAGCCGTCGCCAAACAGTCCGGCGCAGGTTGGTTCGGCGCCGTCAAGGTAGGCTTCGGCAAGGTTTTCCAGTTCGCTCCGGTACACCGGCGCGCCCGGCAGGCGCTCGACGCACTGCTGCCACAACCGGGTCGCGGCGGCTTGCCGGGTGCGCCCCGACGGCGCCTGCAGGCGCGGCGCGGCAAGCGCCGCGCACAACTCGTCAAGATTGCCGACGACCACCGCCAGCCGGTACTCGAAATGCTTGCGCCCGCCGATCAGCGTGAAGCTCAGGTTGCCGAGGTCAAGCGTCGGCGTTTGCCGGCAGAAGGTGAGCAGTTGTTCGGCCTGTTGCCGCAGTTGCCGTTCTGAACGCGCCGACAGGACGACCAGGTAAGCGGGCAGGGACGCGTGCCGGCGGGCCGATACCGGCGCCTCGCCGATCACCAGGTGGGCATTGGTGCCGCCGGCGCCGAACGAACTGACCGCCGCCAGGCGACCGCCCTCGGGCCACGGCAGCAAGGTGGTATTGACGAAGAACGGGCTGTCGGCGAAGTCGATCGCCGGGTTGCCGACGTGGTAGTGCAGGGAAGGCGGTATCTGTCGGTGCTGCAGTGCGAGCACGACCTTGAGCACGCCGGCCACGCCCGCCGCGTACTGGCTGTGGCCGATGTTGGTCTTGACCGATCCCAGCGCGCAATACTGCCGGCGCCCGCCGTCGGCGCGAAAAGCCTTGCTGAGCGCGCCGAATTCGATCGGGTCGCCCAGCCGGGTGCCGGTGCCATGCGCTTCGACCATCCGGATCTGCGCCGCGTCGATGCCGAAGCGGTCGTAGATGCGGCGCAACAGGGCCTCCTGCGACCTGGCACTGGGCGCGGTGATGCCGTTGGTGGTGCCATCCTGGTTGACCCCGGAAGCGCGGATCACGCCGTAGATATGGTCGCCGTCGGCCTCGGCGTCAGCCAGGCGCTTGAGCAGCAGTACGCCGGCACCCTCGCCCGGCACGAAACCGTCCGCAGCGGCGTCGAAAGCGTGGCAGTGCCCGCTCGCCGACAACATGCCGGCGCGATTGGCCGAGGTGTAGAGCTTCGGAGTTGCCTGCAGGAACACCCCACCGGCCAGAGCCATCGCCACTTCGCCGTTGCGCAGGTCCTTGCAGGCCAGGTCGATGGCCACCAGCGAACTGGAACAGGCGGTGTCGATGGCCAGCGCCGGGCCTTTCAAGTCCAGATAGTAGGCGATGCGCGACGGGATCACCGCCGCCATGTTGCCCCACAACGACTGCGCCGAGGGCTGGCCGAGGAACAGATCCTGGTAGTCGCCGGCGCAGCAGCCGACGTACACGCCGCAGGCGCTCCCCGCCACCGCCGCCCCGGCATAACCGGCGTCCTCCAGCGCCTGCCACGCCTCCTGCAGGAAAAGCCGCTGCTGCGGGTCCATGTAACTCGCTTCCAGACCGGAGATATTGAAGAACAACGCGTCGAACTGGTCGATGCCATCGACGAAGCCACCGTGGCGGCAACCGCCGTCGTCCGGCAAGGGCCAGCGCGACACCGGTTCAACCAGGTCGCGGCCGTCGGCCAGGTGCCGCCACAATTGCGGCAGCTTGTCCGATTTCGGGAAACGACCGCTGATGCCGATGATGGCGATGGCCTCGTCGCCGCCGCGTGCTGCGTCCGGCGCTGCGGTGGCTGACGAGAGTGGCGCGCTGCCGTCCTCCTGGTAGAGCGTGCGCACATGGGCGCTCAGTTTGTCGACCGAGCTGTAGTCGAACAGGCAGGTGGTTGCCAACGCGATGCCGAAGGCCTCGTTGAGCGCATGCACGAGATTGACGCCGAGGATGGAATCGAGGCCATAGTCGGCAAAGGACTGATCGGGCCTCAGCTCGCCCGGCGCCAGGTTGAGCGTGGCGTTGAGTTTGTCGATGATCGTCTGGACGATGAATTCGTCGCCGACGCGCGGCCCGGCGGCTGTAGCCGCGGTAGCCGCCGTCGCCGCGGCGACGGGAACCGGAGCGGTCCGGCGGCAGCGATCACCAATCCAGTAACGGTTCCTGGCGAAGGGATACGTCGGCAGGCTGATGCGCCGCGGCGCGACGCCCGCGTGCCCGGCGAACCAGTCGATGGACTGGCCGTCCAGCCACAATTCAAGCATCTGTGCCAGGTCGCCGCTGGCGGCGCGGCGCTGTCGCGCCGGGTCGGCGTCGAGTTCCCGCTGCGCTTCGACCGGCCGCGACACCCGCCCGAGTTGCACTCCGGTTGCATCGCCGGACAGGAACTGCTCGAGCCTGGCAGTGAGGTCGGCGACCGAGGTGGCCACACATCCCAGCCGGAAGGGCATCGCCTCGCGCCCAATCTGCAGCGTGTACGCCAGGTCCGCCAGGTTCACGCGCCCGTCGCCAGGCGTCACGCGCTGCGCCATGGCGTCGATCGTCGGGCAGTCCTGCAGGCTGCCGTCGAAACCGAATTCTTCCTGCAATTGCAGCAGGTGCAGCACCTCGACACCGTATTCTTCGAGCGGCACCGCCCCTTCCAGCAGGCCGGGATCGACGTGCAGGAGCGCCGCCAGGCGTCCCCGCAGCGCTTCGGTCAACGCCGACGCGGGCGCAGCGCCGGGGCGTTTCAGGAAGGCCAGCAACTGCGCCGCGCGGTCGCGCAAGGCGGCTTCGCCACGCGCCGACAGCAACACCGCGGCCGGCCGCGGCGGCGGCGTGGCGGCGCCCGGGGCAACGTACTCTTCCAGCAACACATGCGCATTTGCGCCGCCGGCGCCAAACGAGCTGATTGCCGCACGCAGCGGCAACGGGCCGCGCGGCCAGGGAGCGAGTTGCTGCTGCACGAAGAACGGGCTGTGCGCGAAATCGATATGCGGGTTCAAGACCGTCGCATGCAGGCTGGGCGCCAGTTGCCGGTGCCGGAACTGCAGGACGATGCGGGTCAGGCCGGCGATGCCGGCGGCCGCTTCGAGATGGCCGATGTTCGACTTGCTCGAGCCGATCGCGCAATAGCCGGAATCCGCAGTGTCGACGCGGAAGGCCTCGGTCAGTGCGGCAATCTCGATCGGGTCGCCCATTTCGGTACCGGTGCCGTGTGCTTCCACGTAACCGATGCTGCGCGCGTCGATGCCGGCCTTGTCGAGTGCCGCACGAATCAGTTCCCGCTGCGCAGCCGGATTGGGCACCGTATAGCCGTTGGTCTTGCCGCCGTGGTTGATCTGCGTGGCGCGGATCACGGCGTGGATCGGGTCGCCGTCGGCAATCGCACGCGCCAATGGCTTGAGCAACACGCAGCCGACGCCCTCGCCCGGAACGAAACCGTCGCCGCCCCGGCCGAAGCTCTTGCAGCGCCCATCCGCAGACAGCATGTGCGCGGCGCTCAGTTCGACATAGCTCGACGGATGCAGGTAGAGATTGACGCCGCCGGCGATGGCCAGCTCGCAGTCACCGTGGCGCAGCGCCTCGCAGGCCTGGTGGACCGCGGTCAGCGAGGACGAGCACATGGTGTCGACCGGCAGGCTGGGGCCGTTCAGGTTGAACAGGTAGGAGACCCGGTTGGCCAGCGAACTGAAAGAGGTTCGCGGCTGCAGGGTCTCGCCGCCCTGCCACAATTCCGGCCCGTACAGGCTGAAGCCGCTCTTGGTGATGCCGGCAAACACGCCGACACGGCCACGGTGCCGGCTGGCGATCGTCTCCCTGGTCAGCGCCGCGTCTTCGAGCACCTCCCAGCACGCCTGGATGAACAGTCGCTCCTGCGGGTCGATGCCCTCGGCTTCGCGCGGCGAAATGCCGAAAAACAGCGGATCGAATTCGGCAAAACCATCGATGAAGCCACCCCACTTGCTGTAGCTCCTGCCTTGCGCGACCGCCAACTGGTGGTCCGGCTCGAAGAAACCCGGCAGCGGCCAGCGCTCGTCCGGGATCTCGGCGATGCAGTCGCGGCCGGCCTTGAGATTGTCCCAGTATTCGGCCAGGGTGCGGGCTTGCGGATAGCGTCCGCTGATGCCGACGATGGCGATCGGCTCGCTGACGCCGGCCGCAGACCTGGTGAGCGGTGCCGGTGTGCCGGCCGGCGCGCGCCATCGCCGGCACGCCGCGGGATGATGCGCGCACAGGTAGTCGGCCAGCGCGGCGAGGGTCCGGTATTCGTAGAGCAGGGTCTTGGGCAGGGCGCCGAAGACGGCGCCCAGCTTCTGGTTCAGGCGCGTGATCATGATCGAGTCGATGCCGTAGCTTGACAGCGGCTCGAACGCGTCGAGTTGTGCGGCGGGAAACCGGGTGGTGGCGGCGAACAGTACCTTGAGCTCGGCCAGGACGGCCGCCGGCGAAGCCGTCGCGTCCGTGGCGATGTCGCCGGCGACCGCGGCGACACGCGCCGGCGGCTTGAGCAGGGCGTCGATCCGGCGGGAATCGCCGGCCGCCACCAGCACCTGTCGCGCGCCGCCGGCGACCGCCTGGTAGAAAGCCCGCAGACCGTCCTGCGTCGCCAGCGGCGTCAGACCCATGCTCTCGCGCAGCACGTCGGCGGTCGCCGCGTCGACGCGCATGCCGCCATCAGCCCAAAGCGGCCAGTTGATCGACAACAGGCGCGCGTGGCCGGCCGCATAACGATCCATGAAGGCATTGGCCGCCGCATAGTCGGCCTGGCCGACATTGCCGGTGACGCCGGCGAGCGAGGAAAAGGCGACGAACAGATCGAGCCCGACGCCGTCACTGGCCTGGTCGAGGTTGACCAGACCGCGCACCTTGGGCGCCAGCACGGCACGCAGGTCGGCAGCGCTCTTGTGCCGCAGGTAGCCGTCACGCAGCACCCCGGCGCAGTGCAGGATGCCGTTCAGGGCACCGAATTCTTCCCTGATCGCGCGGACGCCGGCACTCACCGCCGCGGCGTCGGCCACATCGATCTGGCGGTAGCGCAGGGGCTCAGGCAACGGCTGCGCCGGCTGCGGCGAACGACCCGCGAGGATCACCGTGGCCTGCCCGACGTGGCGCAGGATGTCACGCGCAAACAGCATGCCCAGTCCGCCGCTGCCGCCGGTAATCAGGTAGACCCCGCCGTCCCGCCAGGGATGCCCGGCCGGCGCCGCGGCGCATTCCTCGCTGACCATCACCGAGCGCACGCCGGCGCGATAACGCACCAGCGCATCGGCTTGCCTGCCCTCGACGCGCAACACGGCGGCCATGTCGTCAACTCCTTCCAGGCCGATCACCTGGCCGCGCAGGCGCGGATTCTCCAACTGCGCCGTCAGGAGCAGACCGGACAGGCCGAACAGCGTTTCCTGCGCCGCCGGGACGGCAACCTGCACGAGAACCTCGGGGCCCTGCGCGGGCAAGGCCTTGAGCGCCGCCAGCAACTGCGCAGCGTAGGTCTCGAAGCGGGCGACCGCATCAGCCTGGCCGGCGCACAGCGGTGTCGCCGCGTCAACCGGTCCCAACTGCTCGCACGCCCACAGCAGGCGCTGCCGGTCGTCGCCGAATGGCCTGCCCGGGCCCTGTTCACGCCAGTGCATGGCGAACAGGGAAACGACTGCGTCGCGCCGACCGCGTCCGGCGTCGAGTCGACGGTGGGCTTCGGCCTTGTCGATCCGACCACATTTCAAATCGTGCAAAATCGCCTGCAGACGGTCCACTCCGTTCTCCTAGATTTGTTCCGACTGCCCGTAACCGGCGCGCCGCAAGGCATCGATCGCGGCATCGACACTGACCACGTCATCGAGCACTGCGTCCAGCAGGCGCGCGACATCGACCTCGGGGGCGACCGTCGGTATCCAGTAGCGATCCGGCGCGAAGGGATAGGTCGGCAGCGCGATGCGCCGCGGTTGTTGCCGGTAGAGACCGTCCCAAGCGATGTCGCAGCCGGCGATCCAGCGCTGCAGCAGTGCCTGCGGGTCGCCCTCCGCCGGCAGGGCCGGGCCGCCGTCGGGGCGCTTGACCGAGCCGCGCAACACCTGCGCGGCGTCGGCCCGGCCGTCGAGGAAGGCGCGCAGCCGGTGGCACAGTTCCTCCGGCGAGCCGGCCGCCAGCGCGAGCCGCTCCGACATCGGTTCGCGCCCGACCTGCAGCGTGTATGCGATCCGTTCGAGCAGATCGGCCGCGGGCGCGGCGCCCTCGATCCACCGGCACAGGTTCCCGACCACCGCGCGCAACCGCTCGTCGCTGCGCGCCGAGAGCACCACCAGCCACGGTCCCGGAGTGCCCGGCGGCGCGGTGGGCCGGAGCGGATATTCCTCGAGCACCACATGCGCGTTCGCGCCACCGAAACCGAAACTGCTGACGCCGGCGCGGCGCGGTGCCGGCGCCTCCCAGGCACACGCTGCGCTTACGATGTGGAAAGGGCTGCCCGCCAGATCGATGTACGGATTGAGGGGATCGCAGTGCAGGCTGGCCGGCAGCAGGCGGTGCCGCATCGCCAGCAGGACCTTGACCACGCCGGCAATCCCGGCCGCCGCTTCGAGGTGACCGATGTTCGATTTCACCGAACCCAGACCACAGCGCTGGCCGCTGGCGGCGCCGCCGCGTTCTGCGTGCAGCCTGGCGAAAGCGAGTTTCAGACCGTTGATCTCGACCGGATCGCCGAGGCTGGTGCCGGTGCCGTGTGTTTCGATGTAGCTGATACTGCAAGGATCGATGCCGCGCATGGCGCGCTCGACCAGTTCGGCCTGCGCCCTGGCATTCGGCGCGGTCAGCGAATGGGCACGGCCGCCGTGGTTTTCGGCACTGCCGAGGAGCACGCCGAGGATGGCATCGCCGTCGCGTTCGGCCTGAAGCAGCGGTTTGAGCACCAGCGCGGCCACGCCTTCGCCGCGCACATAGCCGTTGGCACGCGCCGAGAAGGTCTGGCACTGGCCGTCAGGGCTCAGCATGCCCGCCATGTGGGCACCGACGAAGGTGTCGGTGGTAAGCGCGACGTTGACCCCGCCGGCAATCGCCATGGCGCATTGGCCGCTGCGAATGCTCTCGACAGCGCGGTGCAGCGCCACCAGCGAACTTGAACAGGCGGTGTCGATGGCCTGGCTCGGGCCGTGCACGTCGAGGAAGAAGGAAACCCGGTTGGCCAGCATCGAGTGGGCGGTGCCGGTCGAGGTGTAGGCGTCGGCCGGCACCGCATGCGCCGCCAGCAGCGTCGCGTAGTCGGTCGCCGACACCCCGACGTAGACGCCGGTGCTGGCCGGCAGGGCGGCGGGACGGTAGCCGGCGTGTTCGAGCGCGCTCCACACCGTCTCCAGAAACAGCCGGTGTTGCGGGTCCATCAGTTCGGCTTCGGTGGGCGAGATATTGAAGAAGGCGGCGTCGAAGCGGTCGATGTCGTGCAGGATGCCTGCCCGCTTGGGAAAATCGGCCTGTCGCACCAGCTCCTGGTAGGCTTCGCCGTAGCGGCTCATCGGCAGCGGGCCAATGGCGTTGTACCCAGCTGCGAGCTGGTCCCAGAACGCATCAAGGTTGTCCGCGCCGGGAAATCTGCCGGCCGCGCCAACGATCGCGATCGGCAGACCGGGCCCGGCCGGGCTGCGCGCCAGCGCGCGACTGCCCGCCAGGCCAGCCGCCGCAACGCCTGGCGGTGCGGCGGCTGGCCGCTGCCGCAGATGCTTGCGTCGCCAGCGGTCCTGCAGTTTCAGGGGGTGCGCGCCCAGCATGTGCCCGACCAACTGCTCGGCGTTCTCGACCTCGAAGAACAGTGCCGGAGTCAGGCTGAGCCCGAACTCGACGCTGATCTTGCCGGCCAGTTCGGTCATCGAGATCGAATCGAAGCCGAAGTTGTAGAAGGGGGTGCGGGTGTCGATGTCGGCGAGCGGGAATTTCAGGATCGCCGACATGTGCGCGCGGATCTGCGCCACCAGATCGGCACGGATCAGTGCGCTTTCATCGTCAGGCACCGCCACCGTCACCACCGCGAGCGGCGTGGCGTCGGCGGCGGCGTTGCCGAAGCGGATACCGCCGATCCGGCCCAGGATTGTCGCGTCGCTGGCGAGCAGCTCGGCACGGCCACGCAAGCCGTGCAGCAGCACCTGCGTGACCTGGCCTGGCAGCAGCGCCAGTTCGCCGATGTCGAGCGGCGCATAACCCGCCCAGTCGCTGCGGCCTTCGCGCTTGGCCAGGTATTGCGCTACCTGCACCAGTGCGCCGAGCACGTACGGCTCGATGCGCACATTCGACGGGTAGTGGTGTTGCCGGAGCAGCGGTGCCTGCAGCGTGGCCAGGCAGGCGCCGCCGTCGAGCAGGGACAGTTGGTGCACGCCTTCGAGATAAGGCGCGTAGTCGAGACCGCCCTCCTGAAGTTCCCGGTAGAAGTCGGCGCCGTCGATGGTCTGCTGCGCTGCCGGCAGTTGCGCCGGCGCCGGCGACAGCAGCGCCGGCCGCAACTGCCATTCGGCCAGCAAGCGCGGCGCGTCGTCCGGCCCCTGCCAGGCGATCTGCGCCGCATGGGTGCCGTCGGTGGCTGCGGCAATGGCGATGTGCAGGGTAGCGACCGCTTCCCAGTCGCCGGCCTGATGCCACTTCAGGTCGGCCACCACGAACTCGCCCCTGACGCCGGCGATGCCGGCCAGTGCCAGCGCGGTGTCGATCACGAAACTCGGCAGGATCTGCCGACGCGTGCCGTGATGAAAAGCGTAGTCGAGCAGTTCACTGATCCGAAAGTCGGTTTCGTAGCGCACCGAGGCCAGGTCGGACACGTTGCGGCCGATGAAGGGGTGCCACTTGCGTTGCGAAGACAGGGGATTTTCCACCGTCGGGGCATCCGCATCGACGGCGTACCAGCAACGGATCTTTTCAAAGGGGCAGGTGGGCAGCGAGATGCGGTACGGCAGTTGCGTGCCCCACAGGCGATCCCAGTCGATCGCCGCACCGCGTACCCAGTAATCGGCGATGCGCTCCAGGCTGGCGGCGTCGAGCACGCGCTCGATGTCGGCGTCGTCGAATTCCTGATTGCCGGTGACGATATTGTCGCCATGGCAGAGCCCGTCCGCGACACCGTCGCGCGCGAAATCGGCCATTGCCCGCAACAGCGCCGCAGCGTCGGCGACGACCACGGCCAGGCGGCACGGCAAGGCGTTGCGGCCCACCTGCAGCGTATACGAGAGCGAGGCCAGGTCGCAGTCGGGATGCCGTTCCAGGTATCCGCGCAGACGTTCCAGGTAGCTCAGCAACAGGCTCCGGTTCCCGGCCGACACGACCACCAGGCGTGGCTGGCTTGGCAGGCGCGGCGCCAGGGTTGCGCTGTACTCTTCGACGATGATGTGCGAATTCATGCCGCCGGCACCGATGGAAGTGACACCGGCACGCCGCGGATAAACCTGGCCATCGACCTTCGGGCGCTCCCAGCCGGACAGCTCGCGCTGAACGTAGAACGGCGAATCGGCGAACGGAATGTCGGGGTTGAGTTCCTCGGCATGCAGCGAGGGCACGATCTGCCGGTGCTTGAGCTGCAGCAGCACCTTGGTGAATCCGGCCACCCCGGCGGCGGCCAGCAAGTGCGCGATATTCGATTTCACCGAACCGATCGGGCAGAACTGCCGCGCCTCGGTATACGAACGGTAGGCCTGGGTCAGGGCCTTGATCTCGATCGGGTCGCCGAGCTTGGTACCCGAACCGTGCCCTTCGACATAGCTGATGCTGCGCGGGTCGACGGCCGCATCGCGCAGCGCCTTGTCCACCGCCCGGGCCTGCATCGCCGGGCTGGGCACGGTAAAGCCGTTGCGCACGCCGGCATTGTTGATCGCCGTGCCCTTGATGACGCCGTAGATGTGGTCGCGGTCCCTGACCGCCTCGACCAGCGGCTTGAGCAGCACCGCGCCGACACCTTCGCCGAGAATGGTGCCGTCGGCGCCCTGGCCGTAGCTGCGGATCAACTCCGAAGTCCGGGTGGTGAAGTGCTCCTGAGAACTGGAGATGAAGTTGTAGGGATGCAGCAGCAGGTTGACGCCGCCCGCCAGCACCATCCGGCACTGCCGCGAACGCAGCATGTGCACGCCCTGGTCGATGCACGTGGCGGCGGCCGAGCACATGGTATCCATGAAGATCGATGGACCGGAAAACCCGTAGAAATAGGACAGCATGTTCGGCAGGGTGCCGGTGTAGCTGCCATTGGCACGCGCACCACGGACCAGCATGTTTTGAAAGCCGTACAGGCCGTAATGGTTGCTCATCGTCCCGACCAGCACCCCGACGTCGCCGTCGAAGCGCTGGTGCATCTGCTCGCGCGAATAGCCGGCGTCTTCGAAGGCTTCGACCCCGACCTGCAGGAACAGGCGCACCTCGGGTGACATCAGCTCGGCGTCGCGCTGCGAGATATTGAAGTAGCGCGGATCGAAGCGGTCGATATCGCTGAGGAAGCTGCCGTTGCGGATGGTCGTCTTGCCGAGGATGTCACGCTGGTCGTGGTAGATGCCGGCGTGCCGCCAGCGCTCGGACGGGATCTTCTCGAAGCAGTGCTGGCCGCTGCTGAGCACTTCCCAGAACTGCTCCATGGTCTCGGCGCGCGGATAACGGCCGGCCAGGCCGATGACGGCGATATCGTGATAATCCTGCGCATCGCCACTGTCGTGTCGCGTCGGCAACGACGCCACGAAGCGGTTCGCAATCCCCGCGGCCGGAGCCGGCCCGACGTCGGCCACAGCGGACTGCGGGTCCAGGCTGGCGACCAGAGCGGCCCGGTGTTCCTCGATCAGGTAACCGGCCACACCCTGCAGATCGACGTATTCGAAAAACAGGGTCTTGGGCAACGAGCCGAGCAATTCCTCCAGTTGCAGGATCATGTCTACGGCCATGATCGAATCGAAACCGTATTGCTCGAACTTTTCCTTCGGCCGGATCTTTTGCGGATCCAGTTTCAGCACCTTGCCGAGAATGGTCTTCAGCAGCGTCATCGTCCGCGCCTCCAGACCGGACACATCGACGGGCACCACTGCCGCCGCCGGAGCCGGGGGCTCCGATTCCGCGCGCAAGTCCCGGCGCAGCGCGTCGCCCTGGCCATAGGCCAGCGCAATCGCGCCGCCATGGCCGGATGCGAGGATTGCGGCAAGCGCGCTCAAACCGGATTCGGTCGGCAGCGGCAGCATGCCGCGGCGGCGCATCGCTGCGATGCCGGCGGCAGGCATGCGCATGCCACCGTCGGCCCACAAGGGCCAGTTGATGGCGATGGTGCGGCCACTGCACTGGCCGGCGCGCGCCCGATCCTGGCGCTGTTCGGCGTAGGCATCGAGGAAAGCGTTGGCGACGCTGTAGTCGACCTGACCGGCACCACCGTGGACTGCCGCCACCGAGGAGAACAGCAGCAGAAAGTCGAGCCCGATGTCGCGGGTGGCGTGGTCGATATGCTGCACGCCACTCACCTTCGGTGCGAACACGGCGGCCACCTGCCGTTCGCTCTTGTTGGCGATGAAGGCGTCGTCGAGCACGCCGGCGCAGTGGATGACGCCATTCAGCACGCCGTACTTGTCGATGATGGCGGCGACCACACGGCGCACGTCGGCGGCATCGCTGACGTCGGCTGCGAAGTAATCGACCGCGAGATCGTGGGCAGGCGCGCCGGAACGGCCGCTGAGTACCAGCCTGACGTCACCGGCCCGTGCCAGTTCGCGGGCGACGATCTGGCCCAGTCCACCGCCACCGCCGGTGATCCAGTAGACCCCGCCCTCCCTGAACACCGGGGTGGTCGGGGCAGCGACGGCCAGTTCGACCTGAAGCCGGACCTGGCGCCGCCCCTGCGGGTCGATACGCACATGCTGGCCGAAAGCACGGCTTTCGGCGCCGATCAGCTCGGCCAGTGGCCCGGCACGCATCGCCGCGAGGCCGGCCACGCGCATCAGTTTGCCGTCGATGCGCGAACTTTCCAGGCGTGCGGTCTTGAGCAGGGCAAGCAGCGGCGTCAGCAGGTGCCCCTGCTCGGTATCGGGGACGACGATGCACACCAGCGTCTTGCGATGCTCGCCGAGCCGCGTCTGCAGGTGCCGCAGCACGGCCAGGGTGGCCGCTTCCAGGCTGTCGGCGGCGAGCGGCAAAGCCTCGACATGCGCATCCCCCAGTTGTTCCCCGAGCGCGGCGATGCGCTGCGGGTCGGACAGCGCCACGAAGACGCTGAGCGTCTGCGCGGCGTCGATGTCGCCCGGCAGCCGCGGCTGATCCTGCCATTCGTTACGGCTGTACAGCAGCTCCGGCTCGGAGCGGGGCGTGGCCGTCGCGGTTTCCAGCCGGCGCAGCGCCAGGCCCGCCATGCGCACGCAGACCTGGCCTTGCCCGTCGCAGAGGTCGATGTCGAAGGTCGGCATCGGCGAAGCGCTGTCGCTGTAGCGCACCCAGGCCCACATCTGTAGCGTGCACGGAGCATCGACGCGCAGTTCGCGCAGCGCAAACGGCAGCGCCGGCCCCTCGCCGCGCAGCAGGGCCACGGTGGCCTGAATCGCCGAGTCGAGCAGGCTGGGGTGCAGGACGTACTCGGCCGCTGCCGGCGCGAGCCCGGCCGGCAGGCGCAGTTCGGCCAACACCTGGCGCTGACCGAGGTGCAGCGTTTGCAGGCCCTGCAAGCTGGCCCCGTGCTCGATGCCGGCAGCGCCGAGCATGCCATAGCAGGCGGCAGGAGTGACGCTGTCCGGGCATTCGGCCCGCAGGCGCGCCAGGTCGAGCGCGGCCGGCCTGGCGCTGTCGCCGCGGGTCACCCGACCCTGACTGTACACCTGCGATTGTTCGCCGCTGCCGCTGGAGGCCGCATAGGCGAGTTCTCCATCTGCCTGCGGCGTGAGGCTGAGCCGCAGATCGACCGGGCCGTCGGCGAGTACCAGCGGCCGCGTCCACACCACGTTCTTCAGCAGCAGCGGCTCGGCCTGCTCCAGCGCCAGGGTGAGCGCGGCGCGCACCATTTCCAGATAGACGACACCGGGCAGGACCATCTCCTGGGCCACGTGATGGTCGGCCAGAAAGAACTCGCGCCCGCTGAAACGGACGCTGTAGGCCTGTTCCCGAAGCGTCGAGATGTTCTGGTGCAGCAACGGATGCAGCCGCTCAACCTGCGCCACACCGACACCGCCGACAGGATCCGGGAACCAGTGGCGAACCCTGGCAAACGGATACGTCGGCAGGTGCAACTTGCGCGGCTTGCCGGCCGGATAGAACAGCTCCCATTCGATCGCCGCGCCATGCGCCCAGAATTCGCCGATCTTTGCCAACTGGCGGTCGGCGATCCACTGCCGGAGCAGGCTTCGGTAAGCGTCATCGTCGGTCAACAGGCTCACCAGCCGGCCCCCCTGGCTTGAGTTGCCACCCCAGCATGCGGCGATGGCCGGCTTGCCCGCCAGCCAGGCTTCGAGCTTGCCGACCAGTTCAGGGAGTTCGCTCACCGCGAACACGACACGCTCGGCCATCGCTTCGCGTCCCAGCTGCAGGGTGCAGGCGAGCGCTGCCAGCTCGACCGCAGGACGCGCCTGCAACTCCGCCGACAAGGCCTGCGCCAGAACGCGCAGGCGCTCCGGGTCGCGCGCCGACAGCGGCACCAGCACGGGTGCGTCGGCCGGCGCCGCGACGGTGACGGCCGGTGCGATGAACTCTTCCAACAGCACGTGCGCGTTGCTGCCGCCAAAGCCAAACGAACTCACGCCGGCGCGGCGGATGCCGTCCGGTTGCCAGGGGACGCTTTCGGCGACCACGTAGAACGGGCTGTCATCGAGCTTGATCATCGGATTCAAGCGCGTGAAATGGACGTTGGCCGGCAACGTCCGGTGCCGCATCGCGGCCACCACCTTGAGCATGCCGGCGACGCCGGCGGCGCCCTCGAGATGACCGATGTTGGTCTTTACCGAACCGATGCCGCAACTGGCCGGCCGCATCGCCGAGCCGAAGCGCTGGTGCAGTTCCTGGAACGCCAGTTTCAGTCCGAGGACCTCGACCGGGTCGCCGAGCGGGGTACCAGGCCCGTGTGCCTCGATATAGCTGACGCTGGCCGGGGGGACACCGGCGGCGGCATAGATCTGGGTGATCAGGCGTGCCTGCGCCCTGGGATTGGTGACCGTCAGGGAATTGGTGCGGCCGCCGTGATTGGTACCGATCCCCTTGATTACCGCGTGGATGCTGTCGCCATCGCGCAGCGCGCTGCGCAGCGACTTGAGCAGCAGCACCGCCCCGCCCTCGCCACGCACGTAACCGTCGGCACTGCCGTCGAAGGCCTTGCAGCGGCCGTCCCTGGACAACATGCCGTTCTTGCTGAAGGCGATGAAATGGTTGACCGACCAGCACAGGTTGACACCGCCGGCCAGCGCGGCCTCGACTTCGCCGTTCTGGATGGCGCGCACCGCCTGGTAGACCGACACCAGCGAACTGGCGCAGGCGGTGTCGTTGATGAGGCTCGGGCCAGCCAGGTCGAAGTAATGCGAGATGCGGTTGGCGATGATCGAATAGGCGGTACCGGTCGGGAAATAGGCATCGACCTTCTGCCCGGTCTGTTCGAACAGTTCGGCGTAGTCCCAGTGGCAGACGCCCATGTACACGCCGGTGTTGCTGCCGGCGAACTGGCTCGGACGGTAGCCGGCGTCCTCGATGGCCTGCCACGACAGTTCCATCGCGAAGCGCTGCTGGGGGTCCATGTTCTGCGCTTCGCGTGGCGAGATCCTGAAGAACTCGGCGTCGAAACAATCGGCATGCTCGACGAAGCCACCCCAGATGCTGTTGGTCTTGCCGTCGAACCGGCGCGGGTCGCCATAGTAATCGTCCTTCGACCAGCGCTGCGCCGGCACCTCGGTAATCGACGACTTTTGCTCGACCAGGTTGCTCCAGAACTGTTCCAGGGTGTCCGACTGCGGCAGGCGCAAAGCCAGGCCGATGATGGCCACGTCGTCGGGCGCGGCGTCGTTGCGCGGCGGCGGGGTGACCGGCTTGCGGAGGAAACTGAACATCAATGAACTCCACTTCTGCGGTCGATGGCCCGGACCAGTACCCGCTCAAGATTATTCACGGACACCGCCGGCGTGCCCTCCCGGCGCACGAACTGGCGATCAAGCAAGGCCACCGACAGCAGAAAGATGAAGGCCTGATTCTCGCGCGTGCTGATCGTGGCCGGCTCGCTGTTGAAGATCTTTCTGGTGAGGGCCTTGCAGAAGGCGGTGTCGAGAAAGGGGATGTTCTTCAGTTCGGCCTCGGACAGCAGCACTTCGAGGTAATCGGGGCGATGCCTCACGAAAGCGGCGCTGTCGGGCGCGCGGTACGGATGCTTGTGCTTGTTGATGATCGATGCCGGCAGCACCTGTGCGAAGGCCTGCTTGAGCAGGTACTTTTCGTTGCTGCCGTTGTCGAAGCGCAGGTTCACCGTCGCCGCCAGCCTGACCACCTGCGGGTCGAGGAAGGGGCAGCGATTCTCGACGCCGTGCGCCAGGCTCATGCGCTCGCCCTGCGTCGACAGCAGGTAACCCGCCAGCAGGGTCTTGAATTCCAGCCATTGCGCCTTTTCGATCGGCCCCATGCCGGCGAACTGGGCGTCTGCGCGCGTCAGTTGCAGCAAGGCGCCGAAGGGATCGGCCCGGTCCCGGAGCAGGCGGTTGGCGAAGCGGCCGTTCTGAAAACGGATTTCATGCGAAAACAGGCCCGGCAACTGCTCTTCGGAGAACTGCTGAAACAGCCCCAGCAATGGCGCCGCGTGCCCCTCGTCAAAATGGCGCAGGTACGGATACATGCGCGCAATCTGGCGCTTGCGCTCCTCGTTGTCGTAACTTTTCCAGGCCGTGCGCAGCAGCGTTTCCTTGAACAGGTCGTAGCCGAGGAAGGCCTCGTCAGCCCCCTCGCCGCTGAGCACCACCTTGATGCCTTTGGCGCGCACCGCTTGCGAGAGCAGGAACATCGGCACGAAGGCGCTGCGGAACGCCGGCATCTCGGCATGATAGAGCGCCGCCGGAAAGTTTTCGGCGATGTCTGCGTGGCCGATCGTGATCGCACTGTGCTCGGTACCGAGCCAGCGGCTGACCTCGCTCTGGTCATCCGACTCGTCAAAATACTTGTCTTCGAAGGCCACCGAAAAGGTGTGGATCTTGTGCGGCGACATCTGCGTGACGAGTTGGGTGATGATCGATGAGTCCAGCCCGCCGCTCAGGTAGACGCCCACCTCGACATCGCTGCGCAGGCGCAGGCGCACGCTGTCGGTCAGCGCCTGCCTGACCATCTCCACGGCTTGCGCTTCGCTGGCGACCGCCGGCCCGCGAGCAAAGTCGAGCCGCTCGTAGCAGCCTTCGCTGCGCTGACCCTCCTGGACGCGCAGAAAGCAGGCCATCGGCAACTGGCGGATACCCTTGAAGCCGCTCTGCGCCGGCAGCGGCGTCCACTGCGCGAAGATCGAGGACAGTTGCTGCGGGTCGGCGGCGAACTGGAAATCCCTGAACGCCAGGAAGGCCTTCATTTCCGACGCAAAGATCAAGGCCCCGGCGTGTTGCGCATAGAACAGCGGGCGCTTGCCGTAGCGGTCGCGCGCCAGCAGCAGACTGCCGGCAACATGGTCGTAGATGGCAAAGGCGAAGGCGCCGTTCAGGCGCGGCAGGCACTGCTCGCCCCAGTACAGCCAGGCCTGCAGCACAACTTCGGTGTCCGATTGGGTGCGGAACCGGCAGCCGTGACCTTCCAGTTCCCTGCGCAATTCCCGGTAGTTGTACAGCTCGCCGTTATAGCAGATCCAGTGCCGCTCGCCGGCATCGCTCAAGGGCTGCGTGCCGGAGGCGAGATCGATGATGCTGAGACGGACGGTACCCATCGCCAGGCGGTCGTCGACGTAATAACCCGCCTCGTCGGGGCCTCGATGCTGGATCAGCGCCAGCATCCTCTTGACCGCTTCGGCCGGCTCGACACCCTGCAGAGGCGCGCCGTAGATCCCGGATATCCCACACATCAGCTCTCCCCGATGCCCATATTCCTGGGCGATATCCCGCTTATGCGGCGCCTTCGCGGACACCCTGCGTCGCCATCCTGGCGCGCACCGATGCGATCAGATTGTCGTAGCTGACCAGGATGTTGCTCAGCAATTCTTCGTCCGCGAAGCGGACACCGAATTCACTGTCAAGAAACTGCATCAATTGCATGTAGCCGAAGGAATCGATCACGCCGGCCTTGAACAGGTCGGTCTCCGTCGTGATCTCTTCCCCGAACTCGAACATGAAGGTTTCTTCGATAAACCGCCGGATTTTCTCTTCCATCGTCTTCCTCGTCATTCCACGCAATCGGCCACGCGCCGGTCGATCGGCGGCGCGGCATCCTGCTCGAACAGCGCGCCAAAGCGCCGCATCAGCAGGCGCGCGGTGTCATCCATCAGTTTCAAGCCGATCTCGTCGGCATGCCGCCGGCGCCAGTTCTCCAGTGGCGTGCCCTTGACCCATTGGTTGAAGCCTCCCAGTGCCGGCCCGCAATGGATCTGAAAATCGACCTTGTGGTCGGCGTCACCCTGCAACGCCAGGCGATTGGCATGGCCGAAATACCAGCGGAAGATCAGTGCCATCTTCTTCTTCGGATGCTGATCCGCCACTGCAATCTGGGCGGCGTCATGATGGCGCCGACATTCCTCATAGACCTCGGCAAAGGAACGCTGGAAATACTTTTCCTGGATCATCCTGGCGGTTCCCTGATCGATCTGCTCGATCGAATCGACCGACCGGTACAACTCGTAGAGCCTGTTGGCGCGAACCGGGAAGAACAGGCCGCGTTTGAGCACCTGTACCCTGGCGCCGATCTCGAACATGTCGCCGGCCGGCGCGTAATCGGTGTCCTGCACCTGCATTTCCTGCAGCAGATCCTTGACCAGCTCGCTGGTACCCGCTTCGACCGTACACTGGTTGATCGAGCCGGTGAGGATGAAGTCGGCACCCAGCACGAAGGCCGCAGCCGCCGCTTCCGGGGTGCCGATGCCACCCGCGCAGCCGACGCGTATCGACTTGCGGTAGGCATGCGCGGCCATCGCCGCGTCGCGCTGGCGCTGGATCGCCGGCAGCAGCGTAGCGGCCACGCCGCGGTCGGTATGGCCACCGGAATCGGCCTCGACGCAAATGTCGTCGGCCATCGGCACCTGGGTCGACCATTCCGCCTGTTGCGCGCTGACCAGCCCCTGTTCGAGCAACCTGCGCACGATACGCTCGGGCGCCGGGTTGAGGAAGGCGGCGGCGATTTCCGGGCGTGACAGCTTGGCCATGATGCGATTGCGAGCCAGCACGCTGCCGTCGCCGGCACGTTCGAGGCCGCACAGGCGGTAGCGTACGAGGCCACTGGTCATCTGCAGATAGGCCGACGCCTCGACATTGCGCACGCCATGCTTGAGGAACAGCGCCACGTTGGCCTCCTCGTGCGAGCCGTTCAGCAGGTTCACCCCGTACGGCTGGCCCGGCTGCAGCGCCTGCTGGATCTGGACGATCGCCTGCTCGACCGCGCCGGGGGCAAGGCCGCCGCTGCCGAAGTAGGACAGCATGCCGGCGCGGCCCATGCGGATCACCATCGCCGCCGAGGCGATGCCATGCACCATGGCGCCAACGACATAGGCGTATTGCACCTGGTAGTCGGCCTTGAAATGCCGCGAACCGAGGCTGGCGGCGCTGATGCCGGCCTGGCGCGCAGGCGGCTCGAGCGTGCCCGGAGGTGCTGCGATCAGCGGCTCTGCGAGCACCCTGGCCGGCGACACGGCCGCCGGTGCCGGCACTGCCTCCAGCAGGGGCGCCGATTCCGCCCGGATTTTGGTGACCAGCCCGGTCAGCACCTTGCCGTAACCGCATTCCTTGAATTCCTCGACGCCCTGGCCCCACATGTAGCGGATCGACTCGACCCAGTTCACCGGCTGGGTGATCTGGCGCGCCAGCAGCGCCTTGGCGCTGTCGAGCGTGTACGGACGGGCGCTGACGTTCGAAATCACCGGCACCAGGGGTTCGGAGAAGACGAAGGGCGCCAGGAAGGCTTCGAACTCGCTCTGCGCAGCGGCCATCAGGCGCGAATGGAACGCGCCGCTGACCGTCAGCGGCATGACCATGCGGCAACCCGGCGTCGCTTCGAGCACTGGCCGCGCCTTCAGAACGTCTTCCCGAGCTCCGGAAATGACGATTTGCGACGGCGTGTTGAGGTTGGCCAGGTCGACCTGATCGAGACCGGCGGCCGCCAGGGAACGCCGTATCGCCTCCGCGTCGAGCCCGATCACCGCCGCCATGGCGCCGTCCCTGGCCTGCGACATCAGCTTTGCGCGGCGCTGCACCAGCTTCAGGCCGGTTTCGAAGTCGACCATGCCGGCCGCGAACAGCGCATCGTATTCGCCCAGGCTGTGGCCGGCCACGAAATCGGGGCCGCGCACCGCGCTGGCCCGCTCCGACAGATAGGTCAGGGCATTCACCACGTACAGGGCCGGCTGGGTGTACAGCGTCTGGTCCAGTTGCCGGCGCGGGTCGTCTACGCATAACTCGCGGATCGAATAGCCGAGGAGCGCGTCGGCCTGCCGGACCAGATCGGGAAACCGCTCGAACAGGCCTTGCCCCATGCCTTTTTTCTGGGCGCCCTGGCCCGGGAAGATATAGGCGATCATCTGCTGGCTCCTTGCGCCGGTGGCCGTCCCGACTGCGCCGGCCGCGAGTTGTTGCGTGACCTGCCTGAATCCCTCGCGGTCGTCGATGAAGGGCGACATGACCGTGAAGGTGCGGTGACCACCGCCATCGGGCAGATGCTGCCTGACGAAGCCGGCCAGCGTGCCGGCCGGTCCGATATCGACGAAGTCGAGGTCCCCGGACTCCGTTTTGAGCACGTGCTGCAGCGCCTCACGAAACAGGATGGGCTCGCGCCCGACCTTCCGGAAATGTTCATCGGACAGCGCCTCGACCCGCGCCCCGGTCCGGCAGGAAATGATCGGTACGCGCGGCGGAGCAAAGTCAAGCGATGCGCTGGCAAGGGGCACGGCCGCGCGGGCGGCGTCGATCGCCGGCGAGTGAAAGCCGTGCGAGATGGGTAGCTTGATGGCGCTGATGCCCAGCCCCTGCAGGTGGCGCAAGACAAGTTCAAGTTGCTCGCGGACGCCGGAAACCACGAAATGCCGGTCGTAGTTGATACCGGCCAGGGTGCTGCGCTGGTGCAGTACCGGGTCGCTGTCGTAGAGTGCCGGGTCGTGCAGTATGGTCAGCATCATGCCCGGCTGGCAGTGTCGTTCGACGGCATGCGCCTGCTCGATCAAGGCAGCCAGCATCGCCTCGGGCGCGACGGCCCCGGTCAGCGCCGCCGCCACGAATTCGCCCAGGCTGCTGCCAAGCAGGTAATCGGGGTGCACCCCGCGCGCCATCAGTGCCTGCGCAAGCGCGAACTCGACCATGAAGATTGCCGGGTGGGTATGCACGGTGCGCGAGAAGTCGCCACCCCGACCCCTGCCCTGGGTATACAGGATGCGCACGATGGAGTCGCCGAGGCTGAACTGCGCGGCTTCGTCGAGGCGATCCATCTGCTCCCTGAACACCGGCTCGCTGTCATACAGCAGGCGGCCCATCTGGAAGTACTGCGAGCCCTGCCCCGACATCAGAAACACTGTCTTCCGGGCGATCGTCGCAGACATGGTGTCGCCGCCCTCAGCAGGCGACGCCGCCGTCGACCACCATCACGCTGCCGGTAGTGTAGGCATTGCCGAACAGGTAGAGGTAGGCCTCGGCGATTTCCGCCGTGCCACCCAGGCGTGCCAGCGGCACGTACTGCACCAGCTTTTGCAACCGTTCGGGCTGCGCCGGATCGAGCGGCCGGGCGTCGACCAGCCCTGGCGATACGGTGTTGACGCGGATCGGCGCGAGTTCCACCGCCAGCACCCGCGCCAGCGCCTCGGTCGCGGCGTTCATCGCACTGACCACGGACATGCCGGGGGTGGCCCGGCGCGACGCGACGCCCGAAGTGAACACCATCGAACCGTCGGGTCGTAGCCATTCCGCGGCGTGCCGGGCCAGGCGATACTGACCCCAGAATTTGGTCTCGAAAGCGGCACGCACGGCGTTCAGGTCGCTGCTCAGGAAAGTGTCGTGCGGCAGCGCCGCCTTGATGATCATGGCCAGATGATCGAAGGACCCGACGCGCCGGAAAAAATCCCTCACCGACTGCTCGTCGCCGGCATCGACCCGATCGGCGCTGGCACCCGGCCCCAACCGGCACAGCGCCGCCTGCAGACTTTCCTGCGAGCGCGAAGCGATCAGCACTTTGGCGCCGGCGTCCAACGCCTTGCCAGCCACCGCAAAGCCGATGCCGGTGGCGCCGCCAACCACCACAATTTTCTTGTTTTTCAGCGCCATGCTTCAGCCGGATTTTGTCTGGGACGCATGGTGCCATGGATGGCCCGGCATTTCAATGAACAATCCCCACACGCCGGGCATGGCCGCGCACCGCACCGGTCGAATCGCGACAGTCCGGCCGCGCCGCGATCTTCCCGGTGCGCCCGCCCTATTCACCGGGCGGTCCACCTCCGGCGCCCTGCGGTGAACTGTCGGCCAGGTGCTTGAGGACCTCTCCGGCGGCCAGCAGCCCGAAGGGTGCGGTCACGCAGACCGCCGAACCGAAGCCGGCACAGCTCAGGCCAGTCAGCGTCCGCGGCGGCTCGCAGCTATCGCTGCGCTCCGGATGGCGCAGGGGTTCGCTGGAAAACACCGCCGGGATTCCGAACTTCTTCCTGGCTTCACGGGTAAACCCGTGCTCCTTGCGCAGGAGTGCGCGCACCTTGGCGAGCAGCGGATCCTGGATGGTGAACGCGAGGTCGGCGACCGCGATGCGCGTCGGGTCGATCTGGCCACCGGCACCCCCGGCGGTAATCAGCGGTACCGCGCAGCGCCGCGACCAGGCGATCATGGCGACCTTGCTGCGTACCTGGTCAATGGCGTCGATCAGGTAGTCGAAACCCCCTCCGAGAAGGCTGTCGACGTTCTCCGGCGTCACGAAATCGTCGATTTCCCTGACCTCACAATCGCGGTTGATGCTGCGGATGCGCTGCGCCATGGCACTGACCTTGGCTTTGCCGAATTCCCCGTCGACCGCATGCACCTGTCGGTTGACGTTCGATTCGACGATGATGTCCAGGTCGATCAGGGTGATCCGGCCGATCGCCGAACGCGCCAGGCCCTCGGCCGCCCACGAACCGACGCCGCCGACACCGACCACCGCCACATGCGCCTGCTGAAAACGCCGCAAGGCGTCGGCCCCGTAGAGGCGCGCGACGCCGGCGAAGCGGCGCCGGGGATCGATGCATTCCCGCAAGCCGTCGCCGTCGCTGGCGACCGGCGCGGTGACCTCGTGTCTGTCCATGGCGCTTGTCCTCGGCAAGTTTCGTAGAGTGTAATAGGAACTGGCAGAGAACCGGCATGCTGGGCTAAACTTCGCTCTTTTTGTTCAAGAGGATCTCCGATGCCCATCGTCACCACACCCAGCGGACTTCAGATCGAAGAAATCATTCTCGGCAGCGGTCCCACGGCCAGCGCTGGCCAACACGTGATCGTGCATTACACGGGCTGGCTGGCCGATGGCAAGAAATTCGACTCGAGCGTGGATCGCAACGAACCCTTCCGTTTTCCGCTCGACGGCAGACATGTCATTCCCGGCTGGGAAGAAGGAGTTCCCGGCATGAGCGTCGGCGGTGTCCGCAAACTTACCATTCCGCCCGAACTCGCTTACGGCGCGCGTGGCGCCGGCAAGATGATCCCGCCGCACGCCAAGCTGGTGTTCGAGATCGAGCTCCTCGATATTGCCTGATGATGTTTGATTGATGGCCGACGGGCCCCGCAAGCCCCCGCGCCCGCCCGCCGCGCAACCGCCGCAGCCCGTGAGCGATCGCCCGACGGTACGCGGCGGCGTGGCCAGGCACAAACCCACGGCAGAACTCGCCAAAGGCGACTCGCCGGGCCCGCCCCGAGGCGAACGTCGGAACATGGTGCGCGTGCCGGCCGCGGCTGCGACAACCGGCGCGGGGCCGGCGAGCAGCCCGGCACCGGTCGGCGTACGGATCTCCAAGCTGATGGCCGAGCGCGGTCTTTGTTCGCGTCGTGACGCCGACGCCTACATCACGCGCGGCTGGGTCTTCGTCGATGGGAAGCGGGTCAGCGAACTGGGAACCCGCGCCGATGCGGGCGCCGTCATCACCCTCGACCGACAAGCCCAGGCAAACCAGCAAAGCCGCCTGACCATCCTGCTGCACAAGCCGATGGGTTATGTCTCCGGGCAACCGGAACCGGGCTTTACGCCGGCGGTGACGTTGATCCAGCCGGAACGACAATACCGCACGCCGGACACGCCACTGTTTCATCCGGCCTGCCTGAAGGGACTGGCGCCCGCCGGCAGGCTGGATATTGATTCGACCGGCCTGCTGGTTCTGACCCAGGATGGGCGGGTGGCGCGGCAGCTGATCGGCGAGGACTCGGCAATCGACAAGGAATATCTGGTGCGCGTCGAAGGCCATCTGGACGCCAAAGGCCTCGCCCTCCTGAACCACGGCCTCAGCCTCGATGCGCGGCAACTGAAACCAGCCAGGGTCGAATGGCTCAATGACGATCAGCTCCGTTTCGTTCTCCGTGAAGGACGCAAACGGCAGATTCGGCGCATGTGCGAACTGGTCGGGCTGCGCGTCAGCGGCCTCAAGCGCGTCCGCATCGGCGCGGTCCGGCTCGGCGACCTGCCGCTCGGGCAATGGCGCTTCCTGCGCCCGGATGAAAGCTTCTGACGGCAATCGCGTGAGCGGCAGTGATTGCTTTTCCCGGCTATGCCGACGAGACGCTTCGCTTGAAGCTGCCGACACACTGGCCTAGGCCCTTGCAGGGCGCGGTCTGGATGCGCCGCATGAGTTCCAGCGGCACCTCCGGCAAAGCAAAGTCGTGCTGCAGCTTCTGCTCCATGCGCAGCCACAGCAAGGCGGTCATTTCAGCGTCGGCCAGCGCCCGGTGGTACTGCCCGACGGTTTCGATGCACAGGTGCCGGATCAGCGTTTGCAGGCGGTGATTCGGCGCTTCCGGATACACCCGGCGCGCCACTTTCAGCGAGCAGAGCCAAACGCTCGGACAAGCAGCGCCGATGCGGTCGAGTTCGGCGCCCAGAAAGCCGTGGTCGAAGGCCGCGTTATGGGCCACCAGCGGTCGCCCGGCGACGAAGTCCAGCAGCTCGTGCATCACCACCTCGGCCTTCGGCGCCCGGCTGATCATCGCGTTGCTGATGCCGGTCAATTGCTGGACGCAGGGCGGAATGCGGCGACCACCGTTCATCAGGCTCTGGAAGCGGTCGATGATCCCCGTTTCGTCGATCACCACCGCCGCCACTTCGGTGGCCCGGTCGCCCATCATCGCCGACAGCCCGGTGGTCTCGAAATCGATGATTACCCGCTCGCGCATGCCACCCCCACGTCTTGCCTGTCCGCAACTATACCCGCTCAATCCGGTGATGGAAACGGAACGCTGGTCGTCGCTGTGGCGACCGACTACGCGTACTGGAACGAAACCGCAGCCACTTTCGCACCACGCAAGGAACTCGGCGGCAAAAAGCTGCTCCTGCTCGTCGCCGGCAAGGTCAGCGCGCAGGCGCAACAAGATTTGGCAAAAGCCGACTGGACGGTGAAGAGCGGCTTGCACTCATGATTGCTCGCTGCTCGGGATACGCACCCACGCGAGAATGATTCCGCCGGCGATGAAGAACAGCGCCAGCGAAGCCATCGCCAGGCGCTGGCTGCCGGTCGCTGCGCTGACGCCGCCGAAGAAGAGCGGGCCGAGCGCCGCTGAAGTGCGCCCGACGAGCGCGTGAAAGCCGAAGTATTCGGACTCCCGCTCCTTCGGAATCATGGTCGTGAAGAGGCTGCGGAACAGGGTCTGCGTCGAACCGAGAACGAGCCCCAGCGACACGGCAATCAGGATCGCTCCAAGCCATCCCCGCGCCAGCGCCATCAGCGCCAGCGTCATCATCCACAGCGCGAGGGTGACGTAGATCGCGCCACGTTGTGACCACCGACCACCGAGCCAGCCGAAGAACATCGTCGACGGGATGGCGATCGCCTGAAACATGAGCGAGAGTTCCAGGACCTCCTGAACTTCGAGTCCGAAAGTCTTCTTCATCATCACCGCGGTAAAGAACATCACGGTGACGATGGCGTCGTTCACGAGGTAGTAGGCGAGGAGGAATTTCGGCACTTCGCGATTCTCGCGCCATTGCCTGACGGTGGCCCAGATGCGCCGGTACTGGGCAGTGAAACCGGTGTCGGCCTGGATGGGCGAAGCGCTCGGCAGCACGGCCACCGCGGGCAAACCGATCAGGAGCAGGAAAACGGCGCTGACGAGAAAGGCGTTGGCGAAGTTCGCCGCGTTGTCGGTGGTCATTCCAGCGCGTGTGAAAGGCAGGCACAACAGGAAACAGGCGATTCCACCGAGGTAGGAAAGCCCCCACGCCAACCCCGAAACGCGCGCCGCACTTTGCGGAGCAGTGATCAGCGGCAGGTACGAGTTGTACAAGCTGCTGCCGACCGTCGCGCCGACCTGGGCCACGACGAAGATCGCGACACCGGCCATGAGGTCGCCGCGGCCGACGTCCGTCAGCAGTGCGGTGGCGACGCCGCAGACCAGCGTCACAGTTGCCAGCAGCGATCGGCGGTGTCCGCCGGTATCGGCGACCGCACCGATCAACGGCGAAAGCAGGCCGGAGATGACGAGCGACAGGGCGATCGCCAGCGACCACAGCGCGTCGGCCTGGCCGGAATCGGTGGCGACGTATGCCGTGAAATAGATCGCATACGCGACGCCGGGAATCATCAGGCCGTAACCATGCAGCGCGACGTCGTAGAAGATCCACGCGGTGACGAAGCGCCGGCTCGTCGTTGCGGCGCCGGGCGGTGCTGCGAGCTGGCGTGTCTTCATCCACCCCAGGGGTTGATTCAACAGGGTCGCAGCGCGCCTTGCGGCGCACTCCTGGTGACCGAAGGTGGCTGTGAAGGTGGCTGTGAATCGGCTTGCCGGGCTTCCGCTTCGACCGCGTGCAAGGCTTTGATGAACACCCGGGCCGACGGCGCCAGCGTGCGGCCGGCGAGGTAGATCACGCCGTAGTTCGTGCGCATGACCGGCGCAGCGAAATCGACCACGGCGAGGAACCCGGCCGCAAGGTCGTCGGCGATCATGCCGACCGTACTGGGGAAAAGCGCATCACTGTCACGGGCGATCCGTCGAGCCAGGGCCAGCGAGTTCACCGAGATCGGAGGAACGAAATCTTCGGAATCGCCCCCGTTGGCCACTCCCGAACCCCGCTCGGACGCCGTAGCGGCAGCGGCGCCACGCAGCAGGGTCGTCACCAGCGGAAAGGCATTCACCCGGGCGAGCGAAGGCTGGATTTCCGTTGCCAGCGGATGGCCTGGCCGGCAGGCGAGAACGATGCGGTGCGAGGGGAGCGTTTCGACGATCAGGCGCTTGTCGTCATCGGCGCCAGAAATCTCGGCGATACCCACGTCGATTCGTTCGGCGAGTACGTCATGCACAACTTCTGCCGGATCGGCGGTCGCGCACCGGATTTTCAGGCGGGGATGCGCCTTCAGGACACGGGCGATGGCGGTGGCGACCGAGATCTCGCTGGCATAAGGGCCGGCGCCGATGGCCAGGCTTCCCGCCTCGAGTCCGGCGAGGCGTCGGATTTCGCGGCGCAGTTCGGCTTCGCTGCTGAGCAGGTTCTCGCCGCGTTCGAGCAGAACGCGCCCAAACGGCGTCGGCGTCACGCTCCGCGGCGCGCGGTCGAAGAGCGGCACGTCGAGCGCCTGTTCGAGCGCGGCGATGCTCCGCGACAGGCTCGGCTGCGTGAGATGCAGGGCTTCGGCCGCGCGCGCAAAGTTGCCATGCTTGCCGAGGGCAAGGGCGTGGCGGATGAGGCGCAACTCAATAATCATACGTGCAGCGTATCACAATCGTGCAACAGAGGTATTGGACACCACCGCAAGGCGATGAGATCCTAGATGCAGGTTGAGGCGATATCAACTCGGGGAAGTGACGATGACCTCTACCCGGCTTGCCGAGCCGGCGGGCGCATTCTGGCGCCCACTCCGGAGAAACTTTCGCCACCCTGATCGCCATGCCATTCAATACTGCCTGCAAAGACAAACGCTTCCTCATTATCGACGACATACCCGAGATGCGTTTTTCGTTACGTCGCCAGGTGGGTAGTCTCGGATGTGAACACGTCGTGCTCAGCAACACCGTCAAGGATGCGCTGGAGAAGCTCGAGAGCAGTGCTTTCGATATCATCCTGTGTGATTACTACCTCGCCGGCGGTACCGACGGGCAACAATTCCTCGAATTCGTGCGTGGCCGCAACATCATCGGCAGTGGCGTGTTGTTCGTCATGGTCACCGGCGAGAAAAGCTACGACAGTGTCGTCACGGCCGCCGAGTGTCTTCCCGACGACTACCTCCTCAAGCCGTTCACCGCCGATACGCTGAAAATGCGCATCGAACGCCTGCTCGACAAGAAAAAACGACTCGCCCGAGTCGATCGGATGCGCGACAGGAAGAACTGGAACGGGGTGATCAACGCCTGCAATGAAATCATTGCCACCAAGGATCGTTACCTGGTCGACGCCCTGCGCATCAAGGGCAACGCCCTGCTGCAGGCGGGCGAAGCCGAAACCGCCGCGGCTTTCTACCAGCAGGTGCTGCACATGCGTTCCCTTCCCTGGGCGAGCCTGGGGCTGGCGCGGGCGCTGAATCAACTGGGCGAGAGCGCGCACTGCAAGACCACACTGAAGACTCTGATCGCCGAGTCGCCGAAGCTGATGGCCGCTTATGACCTGCTCGGCAAGGTGCATCTCGCGAGCGGCGACGCCGACGCGGCGATGGCCATCCTCGACAGCGCCTGCGTCATTTCCCCGAACTCGCTGACGCGCCACCGTGCCATCGCCAGGGTCGCCGAAAAGAAAGGCGACTTTGCGCGCGTCGAGAAGGCGCTTGGCCACGTGATCCGGAAGACGCGTCATTCGCCGCTGCGCGAAACCCGCGACTTTGCCCAGTTGGGCAACGCGCTGACCGAGATGGGCGAGCCTGGCAAGGCTGTCGCGTTGCTTGAGGAGGTCCGCACGAATTTCAGGAACGATGCCAACGATCCGCTGCTCGCCGCCGTCGAGGCGATCGCGCAGCAGAAATCGGGCAACCCGGAAAAAGCCGCGGCAGCGCTCGCGCGTGCCATGCAGAGCGACCCGTCCCGATTGCCCGAGGCGGTGACGATGGCGCTTGCCAAGGCCTGCCTGGCGACCGGCAATCAGCAGGCGGCGCAGGAGATACTGAAAAACCTGGTGCAGGAAAACCCGGAATCAAAGGATCTGCATGCACGCATTTCGGCGGTCCTGCGCGACAACGGTGCGCCAGAACTTGCCGACCAGTTGGTCAAGGAAAGCATTCGCGAAATCATTCAACTCAACAACGAGGCGGTGCGGCGGGCCAAGGCCGGCGAACTCGCCATCGCGGCCGAGATGCTCTGCGCAGCCGCGCATCGCCTGCCCGGCAACCTGCAGGTCGTAGCCAACGCGGCGACCGCACTCCTATTCGACATCTTCAGGAATGGTCTCGACGCCGCCAAGCTGCGCACGGCGCAAACCTTCCAGCAAAACGTCGAGGCGCAGTGCCCGGATCACCCCAAACTCGCCGAAATGGCCGAGTTGATGAAGCGAATTCATACCAGATACGCGCAAGCGCCGAAATAGAAGCGCAAATGAGCCGGTGTCCATCGCCGGAGGCAGTAGAGAAGACGCTGCCGGGATTCGCGATTGCCTTTCGGCCCGAGGCAGTGATGAAGCTTGATGCAGAACTCGGACGGGAACGTACCGACGCGCGCCACTGTAGTCAACTTCAGTCAGCAATATCTCGGGAGGTCACCATGCTGAAGCGAATCAATGTTAATCAACTCAGCGTCGGCATGTTCCTCAAAGAGTTCTGTGGCTCCTGGATGGAGCATCCGTTCTGGCGCTCATCGTTCGTCATCACCGACCCGAAGGATATCGCCACCATCCTGGCCAGCAGCATCCAGGAAGTGTGGATCGATTGCGACAAGGGTCGTGATCTGGCACCTGGTGAGCCGCTGGTCTCGTTCGCAGAATCGGAAGCCGAGGTCGATGCCGAACTGGCCAGTGTGGTTGGCGAAGTGCGCCAGCTCAAGCGTGTCCCGAGTATCGTCGAATTTGGCCGTGCGGCGAAAATCGTTGCCAGATCACGGCAGGCAGTGACCTCGATGTTCGAGGAAGCACGTATGGGCAACGCCTTCAATTCGTCGGGCGCGCAACGACTGGTCGACGAAATAGCCGACTCGGTGAGCCGCAACCCTGGCGCCCTGATCAGCCTCGCTCGTCTGAAGAGTACCGACGATTACACGTACATGCACTCGGTCGCCGTCTGTGCTCTGATGATCGCGCTCGCCAGGCAACTGGGCCTCGACGAGGAAAAGATCCGTTCGGCCGGTATCGCCGGCCTGTTGCACGATCTGGGCAAGGCGGTGATACCGATCGAAATTCTCAACAAACCGGGCAAGCTGACCGATGAGGAGTTTTCGATCATGAAGTCGCATCCTGAAGAAGGGCATCGGATGTTGCTCCAGGGCAGCGGCGTCGATGCCATTGCGCTCGACGTCGTCCTCCACCACCATGAAAAGACCGATGGATCGGGTTACCCGAAGCGCCTCAAAGCCGACCAGATCAGCCTGTTTGCCAAGATGGGGGCGGTCTGCGACGTGTACGACGCGATCACCTCGAATCGTTCGTACAAGGCCGGTTGGTGCCCATCCGAATCGCTGCGCAAGATGGCCGAGTGGACCAAGGGACATTTCGACCCCAAGGTCTTTCAGGCCTTCGTCAAGAGCGTCGGCATCTACCCGATCGGATCGCTGGTGATCTTGAGCAGTGGTCGGCTCGGCACCGTCATCGAACAGGGCGACAAGTCGCTGCTCAGTCCACGCATCCGGGTTTTTTTCTCGACACGAAGCCACGCGCGCATCCGCCCGGAAATCGTCGACCTCGCGCGTGGCCAGGACAAGATCGTCAGCCGCGAAGATCCGGCGAAATGGAACTTTCCCGACTTGAACGAGATATGGTCCGGGCTACCCGATTCGACCCGCGCCAGCCGCCCGCCACCTTGCTGACCAGCGCTGTCCCCAGCGGGTCACCGGCCGGCGACTTGCACGGTTATCGTAGCACCGAGCGGCGCATGGATCTCCAGGCTGATGGCTGACATGGCCTCTGTTCGCGTCGTGACGCGGACGCCGACATCACGCGCGGCTGGGTCTTCGTCGACGCCAGGGGCCTCGCTCTCCTGAACCACGGCCTCACCTCGATGCGCGGCAACTGAAACCAGCCAGGGTCGAATGGCTCAACGACGACCAGCTCCGTTTCGTTCTCCATAAGGGACGCAAACGGCAGATTCGGTGATGTGTGAACTGCTCGGGCTGCGCATCAGCGACCTCAAGCGTGTCCGCATCGGCGCGGTCCGGCTCGGTGACCCACCGCTCGGACAATGGCGCTTCCTGCACCCGGTACCAGAGCGTGAAAAGTTACCTGGCCCGGTCAATCGTTGCCGGCTATAGTGTCTTGAGCGCCCGGCTCTTTATCTGACGGCTGCTTGCACGTCCGTTCGCCTTTGGCGCAGACTCCAGCCAGCGTGAGGCACTGCGGAGACGGCGAATCCCTGCCCGCCGCAGGTGGCCTTTCTACAGGCCACATTACCCCTCGAAAAACCGGAAACCGTAACCGCATGACACGCGCTGCCCTGTCCCAGTCGGTAATCAGAAGCGAAAGCGGACGTACGCCCTACCTTGCCTATTTCCTGCTGCTGTCGATCCTGACCGCGCTGCTGCTCGGCTATTTTCTGCATCTCAGCCATCAACAGACCGAACAGGCGGTCGAAACTTCTTCGCGGAACGAAGCGCACATTCTCGCCAACCAGGTCAGTGAAACCCTGCGACGAATCGACTCCAACACATCGTTCATCGCCGAAAGCGTGTCCCCAGGCGCTGCTTCCCAGCAGGATTCGTCACTGAACCCGCAACGAATCAACGCCACTTTGAGCGCTTTGGCCACGAACTTCCCCGAAATTCTGGTCTATCTGGTCATCGACAGCGAAGGTAATCCCCTCTTCGGCAACACCTTCGGCCGCAAGGACCTGAGCATTGCCGACCGCGAGTACTTCCGACAAATCAGGAACCGCCCGGATCGCGAACTGCATTTTTCGGAGACGCTGAACGCCAGGACCACGGGGACGCCGAGCATCGTCGCGTACCGAGCCATCCTGAACCGAAGTGGAGCATTCCTGGGGCTGGTTATCACACCGATAGACCTGCGCCATTTTTCCCGGGAGTTTTCCGAACTGCAGGTCGGAGAGAATGGAATGGTGAGCATCCGCAGGAGCGACGACAGCCGCCTGGTCGTGCGCTGGCCTGAGGCCCCCGAAGAAATCAACAAACCGGCCGACCAGACGCCACCCTACCTGAGCATCCAGAGTGGCAAGACGCAGGGCATCGTCCGTTACAAGGGCCAGGTCGACCAGGTGGATCGCATATTCGCCTTTCAGAAAGTCAGCGCCTATCCGTTCTACGTACTGGTCGGCCGTGCCGTTCACGAACAGTTTGCGGCCTGGCGCGACACGGCACTGATCTCGTCGGCGCTGACAGTGGCCGGATTGCTCGCGCTGGGCGGCCTGCTGCGTCGATTGAAGCGCAGCGACGCCATCCTGCGCGACAGCGAAACACGTTACCGGGCCATCATCGAAGCGCAGCAGGATGCGGTTTGTCGATCCTTGCCCGACACCACGCTGACCTTCGCCAACCACGAGTATCGTCGCCTGTTCGCTGGCGGCGAAGTCGAGGTGCTCGGCCGACGGTGGATCGAATTCGTTCCCGAGGAGGAACGGGTGGCCGTGCTGGAACAACATGCGCGTTTGTCGCAAGCACCCGACATCCTCGAATACGAGCACTCGGTGGTATTCGCCGATGGCAGTGTGCGCTGGTTTCATTGGGCTGAAGTATCGCTCTTCGACGCGCAGGGGCAATGCACCGAGATTCAGTCGGCTGGACGGGATGTCACCGAGCAAAGACAAGCCGAGGAAGCGCTGCGCAGCAGCGAACAACGCTTTCGCGATATCGCCTTCACCAGCGCCGACTGGATCTGGGAAATGGACGCGCAGGGGCGCTACACCTTTGCCTCGGACAATGTTATGGCCATACTCGGTCATGCGCCGGCGGAACTGACAGGCCGCACCCCCTTCGACCTGATGCCACCACAGGAAGCCACGCGGGTGCGCGGCATCTTCCAGGGCCTGGCCGAACGCAAGGCGTCTTTCAGCGATCTGGAGAACCTCTGCCGACATCACGACGGGAGGCTGATAACGCTGCTGACCAGCGGCGTCCCCATCCTGTCGCCAACCGGCGAACTGCTCGGTTACCGTGGCACCGCCCGGGACATCAGTGCGCGCAAACAGGCCGAGCAGGCCCTGCACGATCGGGAAGAAGTGATGAGCGCGATCGTCTCCCAGGCGGTGGATGCGATCGAACTCACCGACCTGGAAACCTTCCGCTTCATCGAGTTCAACGATGCTTCCTGTCGCCTCCTCGGCTACACCCGTGAGGAGTATGCACGGCTCACGGTCTTCGACATCCAGGCCGAATTGCCAAGGGATCAGACGCGCGCGCTGGTGGCCGACGCCAGGGTCGGCGAAGAACGCCATTTCGAGGCCAGGCACCGGCGAAAGGACGGCAGCGTGATCGAGGTTCAGGTCAGCATGCGCTTCATTGAACTGCGCGGCCGCTTTTGCTGCGTCGCCATCTGGAGAGACATCGGCGAGCGCAAGCGGGTGCTCGTCGAACTGGAACGTCATCGCCAACTCCTTGAGGAGAGGGTTGCTGCCCGCACCGCCGAACTCGCAGCCGCCAAGGAGGCGGCTGAACAGGCGAATCTGGCGAAGAGCGCCTTTCTTTCCAACATGAGCCATGAGATCCGTACGCCGATGAACGGCATCCTCGGCATGGTGGAAATCATGCGCCGCGGCAGTGTCACGCCCCGCCAGGCGGCCCAGCTCGACAAGATCGCGGCGTCGGGCAAACACCTGCTCAGCGTGATCAACGATATCCTCGATCTGTCCAAGATCGAGGCCGGCAGGCTACTGCTCGAACAGACCCATTTCAACCTCGCCGACGTGCTGAACTCGGTCGTCGCCGTCGTCGGCGACTCCGCGACGGCACGCGGACTGCGGATTGCCGTCCACGCTCCCGGCATGCCGCAGGCGCTGCGCGGCGACCCGACCCGGCTCTCGCAAGCGGTGATCAACTATATGAGCAACGCCGTCAAGTTCACCGAACAGGGCAGCATCACGCTGACCGTCGGCGTTGTTGAGGAAACCGACGCCGACTACCTGCTGCGCATCGCGGTCAGCGACACCGGCATCGGCATCGGCATGCACGCGGCCGAGATGACACATCTGTTCCAGACCTTCGAGCAGGTCGATCACTCAATGACGCGAAAGTACGGGGGCACCGGCCTGGGACTGGCCATCACCCGGCGAATCGCCGAACTGATGGGCGGCAATGTGGGCGTGGACAGCACGCCGGGGCAGGGAAGTACCTTCTGGCTGACCGTGCGGCTGGCGAAGGAACAGGAATCGACCGGGGCAGTTACCGAGCCCGTCGGGGAGCCGGCCGAATTCGTCCTGCGTCGCGAGCATCGCGGCAAACGCGTTCTGCTCGCCGAGGACGAGCCGATCAATCAGGAGGTGGCGCAGTTCCTTCTGGAAGAGGTCGGCCTGGAGGTCGATCTCGCCGGGACCGGAGTCGAGGCGCTGCGCATGGCACAGACGAACGACTATGCGGCCGTCCTGATGGACATGCAGATGCCTGAAATGGACGGCCTGGCGGCGACGCGCGCGATCCGGCTGGTCAGTGCACCGGTATCCGTTCCCATCCTGGCGATGACCGCCAGCGCCTTCGAGGAAGACCGCCGACGCTGCCTGCAGGCCGGGATGGACGACTTCATTTCCAAGCCTGTCGAGCCGGACCGACTCTACGCAACCTTGCTGAAATGGCTGACACGGCCACGGTGACCGGGCGACGCTGCGTACAGGAAATTGCCGTCGGGTAACCGGGACCGACTGGCGTTTCAGCCCGGTGATCGCGGCACGCCGGACCAGATTTCGTGAAGGTCGGGGAAATTCCATTTCGCCGGATCTTCGCGGCTGACGATCTTGTGCGGACAGCCCGGTCGCGCGAGGTCGATGACTTCCGGCCGGATACGGGAATTGGAACGTGTCGAGAAGAAGGTCTTGATGCGTGGGCTGAGCAGCGATTTGTCGCCCTGCTCGGTGACCACCCCCAGACGACCGGAATTCAGCAGGACCAGCGAACCAATCGGATAGATGCCGATGCTCTTGACGAAGGCCTGAAACACCATCGGGTCGAAATGACCATTGCTCCACTCGGCCATCTTGCGCAACGATTCGGCCGGGTCCCAGCCGGCCTTGTACGGCCGGTTCGAGGTGATCGCGTCGTAAACGTCGCAGACCGCGCCCATCTTGGCGAAAAGACTGATCTCGGCACCCTTCAGGCGCTTCGGGTAACCCGAACCGTCGGCCTTCTCGTGGTGATGCAGGACAACGTCCAGAGCCACAGCGTCGACCTGGCGGGCTTCCAGCAACATCCGATAGCCTTCCTCGGGATGCGACTTGATGATCGCGAACTCGGCATCGGTCAGCTTGCCCGGTTTGTTGAGCACCTCCATCGGCATCGCCGCCTTGCCCAGGTCGTGCAACAGCCCAGCGATGCCAGCCGAACGTGTCTGCTGCTCGTCGAGGGCAAGCTGCCTGGCCAGGGCAATCATCAGCGCGCAGACGGCCACCGAATGCATGAAGGTATAGTCGTCGGCGGTCTTCAGACGGGCCAGGCTGATCACTGCTCCCGGATTGCGGCTCACCGAGTCGGAGATTTCTTCGACCAGTCGCTGCGCCCCGTGGGTGTCGACCGCCTTGCCCATGCGCGCCTCTTCGAACATCGAGGTCACCGCCTGCCGTGATTTGGCGACGATCTTCGCCGCACGGGTGAATTCGGCAGCGAGCGTGGTGCGCGCGACCTCCCGCTCGGCGTCGGCCGCGCTGGCCAGTTCAGCGTCCACCTGGGCTTCCGATTCGGCTTCCGAGACCAGGGGCTGACCTGCCGGCAAATCAAGACCCTTGCTGCAATCGATCCACACTTCCCGGATGCTGCTCGCGCGCACCACCTCGATGTCCTTCGGATTGGTGATGACGAATGACGAGCGCCAGAACGGATGTTCCATCCACGAACCGCAGAACTCCTTGAGGTACATGCCCACCGTGAGCTGGTGAACGCTGATTCGCTTGAGCATGGCAATATCGCGGTTTACGGGGCTGCGCCGTGAAGGCTGCAGTGTAGACTTCCGCCGCACCAGAAACAAGAAAGGGGCCGAATGGCCCCCTTTCCTTACCGTGCTGCGGCGAGCCTAGAGACCGGCGGCCGAGCGCAGGGCAGCCGCCTTGTCGGTGACTTCCCAGGTGAACTCGGGTTCGTCACGGCCGAAGTGCCCGTAGGCAGCGGTCTTGCGGTAAATCGGGCGCAACAGATCGAGCGACTGGATGATGCCTTTCGGACGCAGGTCGAAGTGCTTGCCGATCAGGTCGACGATGATTTCGTCGCTGACCTTGCCGGTGCCGAAGGTATTGACCATCAGCGACACCGGCCGGGCAACGCCGATGGCGTACGCCACCTGCACTTCGCAGCGTTCGGCGAGACCGGCGGCGACGACGTTCTTGGCCACGTAGCGGGCGGCATAGGCGGCCGAGCGGTCGACCTTCGACGGGTCCTTGCCCGAGAAGGCACCACCGCCATGCCTGGCGGCTCCGCCGTAGGTATCGACGATGATCTTGCGGCCGGTCAGGCCGCAGTCGCCGTGCGGACCGCCGACGACGAAACGCCCGGTCGGGTTGACCAGGTAGCGGGTGTTGCCGGTCAGCAGTTCCTTCGGAACGACCGGTTTGATGATCTCCTCGATCACCGCTTCCGAGATCTGCGCGTGCGAGACTTCGGGATCGTGCTGCGTCGAAACCACGATGGTGTCCACCGACTGCGGCCGGCCATCGACATAGCGGACGGTGAGCTGGCTCTTCGCATCCGGGCGCAGCCACGGCAGACGGCCGTCGCGGCGGACCTCGGCCTGACGCTCCATGATGCGATGCGCGTAGTGGATCGGCAGCGGCATCAGCGACGCGGTCTCGTTGCACGCGTAACCGAACATCAGCCCCTGGTCGCCGGCGCCCTGATCGAGATCCAGGCCCTGCCCTTCATTGACACCTTGCGCGATATCCGGCGACTGGCGGTTGATTGCTGTCAGAATGGCGCAGCTCTTGTAGTCGAAGCCGATATCGGAATTGTCGTAGCCGATACGGCGGACCGCGTCCTGCGCGATTTCGCGATAATTGATATGTGCCCTGGTGGTGATTTCGCCGGAGATGACGACCAGACCGGTGGACACCAGCGTTTCGCAGGCGACCCGCGCGGGCGGATCCTCAGCGAGAATGGCGTCAAGGATGGCATCGGAAATCTGGTCGGCAACCTTGTCCGGATGACCTTCGGAAACCGATTCCGAAGTGAAGAGGTACTCTTTGCTCACGCTGCGTCTGCTCCAATAAAAAACCCCGAAACGGCGGCGTTGCCGGCTCCGGGGTTCGAGCAGACGACGCTTTAGCAGTATTTGGTGGCCGATTACCCGGCTCCTTCCGCCCTGCAAGTTGTCCTGATTAACTCGGCGGATGGATAATTATAGTTTTTCTCCTGCCGGCTGGTCAAACCTTCTTGCAGTCTTCCTTCGCTCTTCTGACGCTCCCTGGAAATCCTGTCGCGTGCTCACTCTCTCCCGTCTTCTCAGTCGTCTGCCACTGTCGTGGCTGCATGCCTTCGGCGCCCTGCTGGGCTGGCTCACCTGGCTACTGTCGCCGACCTACCGCCGGCACCTGCGCGAGAACATGCAGCTCGCGCTGGGGGAAGCCGAGAGCCGGCGGCTGCGCGCCGCGGCCATCGGCGAAGCCGGCAAGGGCGCGCTCGAACTGACGCGCATCTGGCTGCGGCCGCTCGCCGAGACGGCCGCGCGGGTCGTCGAGATCTCGGGCTGGGAACTGGTCGAGGCGGCGGCGCGGCGCGGCAGGGGGATCCTCTACCTGACGCCGCATCTGGGTTGTTTCGAGATCACCGCCCAGTACCTGTCCACGCACGCCCCGATCACCGTCCTCTACCGGCCGCCCCGGCAGGCCTGGCTACAGGCGATGATCGAAGCCGGCCGGGCGCGCGCGCAACTGCATCTGGCAGCCGCCGACCTGTCCGGCGTACGCAGCCTGCTCAAGGCACTCAAGCGTGGCGAGGCGGTCGGCATGCTGCCCGACCAGGCGCCGAAGGCGGGCGAAGGTCGCTGGCTCGACTTCTTCGGCAAACCGGCCTATACCATGACCCTCGCCGCGCGCCTGGTCGACAGCGGCGCCAGCGTGATCATGGTCTGGGCGGAACGCCTGCCCGGCGGTCGCGGCTATCATTTCCACCTACAGGAACCGACCCGACCGATCCGCGGCACGATCGAAGAACGCGCACAACAGATCAACCACGAGATCGAACACCTGATCCGCCAGTGTCCCAGCCAGTATCTGTGGGGCTACAACCGCTACAAGGGGCGCCGCGGCAGCGAAGCGCAGCCGCTGCCGAACGCCGGCGGACCGACGTGAGCAGGCACGTGGCGCAGCGATCGTCGGATAGCCACAGCGCGGACAGACATTGATGCGAATTGCCTTCTGCCTGTACAAGTACTTCCCCTTCGGCGGTCTGCAGCGCGATTTTCTGCGCGTAGCGCTCGCCTGCCAGGCACGCGGCCACGCCATACGCGTCTACACACTGGAATGGCGTGGCGATATCCCCGCCGGCTTCGAACTGGTGCTGGTACCGGTGCGCGCGCTGAGCAACTGCCGCCGTTATGCGAAATTCAGCGCCTGGGTCTCGGCGCATCTACACGGCAATCCCGCCGACCGGTTGGTGGGGTTCAACAAGATGCCGGGCCTGGACGTCTATTTTGCCGCCGACCCCTGTTACGAAGACAAGGCACGCACCCTGCGTAACCCGCTGTACCGCCTCTCGGGGCGCTACCGCCATTTCGCCGCTTACGAGCGCGCGGTCTTCGGAGCGGAGAGCAGGACCGAGATCCTGATGATCTCGCCGCTGCAGATGCCGCTGTTCCAGAAGTACTACGGCACGCCCGACGTGCGCCTGCACCTGTTGCCGCCGGGAATCGCCGCCGACCGGCGGGCACCGACCAACGCCGCGGCCATCCGGGCCGAATTCCGCAGCGAGTTCGGTATCCAGGAGAACGGCCTGCTGCTGTTGCAGATCGGCTCCGGATTCAAGACCAAGGGGCTGGACCGCAGCCTGAAGGCCCTCGCCGCCCTGCCGCAGACCCTTGCCAGGCGTTGCCGACTGATCGCCATCGGCGACGATGATCCAAAGCTGTTCCGCGCACAGGCGCAGGCGCTGGCCGTCGCCGAGCGCGTCAGCATCCTGCGCGGGCGCAGCGACATCCTGCGCTTTCTGCTCGGTGCCGACCTGCTGGTGCATCCGGCGTATAACGAGAATACCGGCACGGTCCTGCTCGAAGCGGTGGTCGCCGGCCTGCCGGTGCTGACCACCGCCGTCTGCGGCTATGCCCACCATATCGCGGAGGCCGATGCCGGAGTGGTGGTCGCCGAGCCGTTCACGCAGCACGCGCTCGACACCGCGCTGGCTCGGATGCTGGAGGACGAACCCGCGCGCCGGTGCTGGCGCCGCAACGCGCTCGCTTATGCCGGTCGGGCCGACATCTACAGCAATGCCGAACGTGCGGCCGACGTGATCACCAGCGCACGCTGATGGACGCCGGCAAAGTCTTTCTCGACGAACCGTTCCGCTCGTTGTGGGCCGGCAGAGACCCGTTCGTTGCCGTCGAGGCGCTCGCCGGCGAGGTCTACCGCGAGCTGGAAGGGCGACGCACGCTGCGCACCGAGGTCGCCGGGCGCGGCTACTTCGTGAAGATCCATCGCGGCATCGGCTGGGCCGAAATCGCCAAGAACCTCGCCACGCTGCGCCTGCCCGTGCTCGGGGCGGCGAACGAGTGGCTGGCGATCCAGCGCCTGCGCGACCTCGGGGTGGACAGCATGCGCGCCGTCGCCTTCGGTCTGCGCGGCCGCAATCCGGCGCGGCAACTGTCGTTCATCATTACCGAGGAGCTGGCGCCGACGATCAGTCTCGAGGACTACTGCCTGGGCTGGGCGCAGCACCCACCGTCGCTGCGCCTCAAGCGCGCGTTGCTGGTCGCCGTGGCGCAGGCAGCGCGGCGCATGCACCTGGGTGGCGTGAACCATCGGGACTTCTATATCTGTCATTTCCTCCTGCATCTCCAACCCCCACCGACTGCCAACCGGCTGCGGCTGTCGCTGATCGACCTGCACCGGGCGCAGGTCCGGGACATCACGCCGCGCCGCTGGCGCGACAAGGATCTCGCTGCCCTGTATTTTTCGGTACTCGACATGCCCCTCACCCGCCACGACCGGCTGCGCTTTCTCTCCGCGTATTTCGCCCAGCCGCTGCGGCGGGTGCTGCGCGACGAGGCGCCCCTGCTCGCCAGGCTGGCGAACGAGGCACAGCGCCTGCAGGCGCGTTTCGCGCGCAAGTCGGCCGCCGGTGAAATGTCATGATCGACTGGTGGCTGAATCCGCAATACCCGTCGGCGGCAGCCCTGTTCGGTGACATCGATCGCGTCTTTGCGCTCGCCGGCGAGCGGATCACCAGTGATTCGCTGAGCCGCGTGCTGCGGGTCAGCGCTGCCGGCAAGCGTTATTACGTCAAATGCTACAGCGGCACCGGGAAAAGCCCGCTGCGCCGCTGGTTCGGCCTGCGCCGCTGGCTCGGTCCGCCGCGGGTACGCGCCGAATGGCAGAACCTGCTGGCCTTCCGCGCCTGGGGAATTCCGACGGCGACGCTGGTCGCCTACGGCCTGGAACGCCGCTGCGGCGGCTTCAGCCGTGGCGCGCTGGTCACCGAGGAGATTCCCGACACGCTCGATCTGGCCGGGATGGTGAGGGCCGAAGACCCGCGTCTGCGCGACCGCCGCTGGGTCGAACAGGTTTCCCGGCAGGTCGCCGACATCACGCGCACACTGCACGCGGCACGCTTCGCGCACAACGATCTCAAGTGGCGCAACCTGCTGGTCTCCGGCGGCGACCAACCGACGGTTTACCTGATCGATTGTCCCAGCGGCGGCTTCTACCGCGGCGCGCTGCTCGACTACCGGATGATCAAGGATCTCGCCTGCCTCGACAAGGTCGGCAGGAAGTGCCTGTCGCGCAGCCAGCGACTGCGTTTCTACCTGAATTACACGCAGCACGTGCGCACGACCGCCGCCGACCGCCGGCGCATCGGCAAAATCGTTAACTTTTTCAATGGCCGCGACTAAACCGGACTCACCGGGAGCACGCCCGGGCGACGAGTTCCCCGTCCTGATCGATGCCGCCACCCTGCGCGCCGCCGGCCGCAACCCCGGACTACCCTTCCGGATCGCCCTGGCCGACGGCCGACAAATCAGCATGCGCCGTCTGCTGCGCGTGCTGCCGGGCAAGCGTCTGGTCGGCGAAGCCGAAATCGATGGCTGCCGCGTCCTCGCCAAGCTCTTCGTCGGACGGCGCAGCGAGAAACACTGGCGGCAGGAACGCACCGGCCTCGCGGCACTGGTCGCGGCCGCCGTACCAACCCCGGCGCTGCTCGCCGCGGCGCCGCTGGCCGACGGCGGCCACGCACTGCTGACCGCCTTCCTTGATCCCGCCGAGACCCTTGCCGAGGCGTGGGCGCGCTTGCCGCGGCAGTCGCCGGATGACGCCGCCGCCCTGGCCGTGCTGGCTCCGGCAGTGCGCCTGCTGGGCCGCCTGCACGCCGCCGGCCTGATCCAGGAAGACCTGCATCTCGGCAACTTCCTGCATCACGCCGGAGAGGTGCTGGTCATCGACGGCGACGCGCTGCGCCGCGTCGGCCGCGGGCAGCCGCTACCGATGGCACGTGCCGGCGCCAATCTGGCGGTGCTGCTGGCGCAACTGCCTGCCGAATGGGACGACCGGCTGAGCATCCTGCAAGCTCCCTATTGCACCGCTGCGGCGAGCGCCTTTCCCGAGCCGCAGGCCCTGCGCGCCCGGATCGCGCACGTGCGGGCCTGGCGCCTCCGAGACTTTCTCGGAAAAACCGTGCGCGACTGCACGCTGTTTGCGGTCGAACAGACGCTGACCCGGTTCACGGCCGTGCTGCGCCGCCAGGCCGACGCGCTGGCCGCCCTGCTGCCGGACCCGGATGCCGCGCTCGACAGCGCCGTGGTGCTCAAGGACGGCGGCACCTGCACGGTGGCCAGGATCGTGGTCGACGAGCGCGTGCTGTTGCTCAAGCGTTACAACCTGAAGAGCCTGGGGCACGCCCTGAACCGCTGCTGGCGACCGACCCGGGCCTGGCACTCGTGGCGTGAAGCGCATCGCCTGCAGTTCCTCGGCATCCCGACACCGGCGCCGCTGGCGCTGGTCGAGGAACGCATCGGGCCGTTGCGCCGGCGCGCCTGGCTGGTCAGCGAATTCTGCAGCGGACCGAACCTGCTCAGCCACCTCGCCGCCGATCGCGAACCGCCGGCCGCCGAGGCCGACGCGATCGTCAGCCTGTTCGCGGCCATGCACCGGCAGCGGATCAGCCATGGCGACCTGAAGGCGACGAATCTGCTGTGGGACGCCGGCCAGGTGCTGCTCATCGACCTCGATGCCGTCGTCCAGCACCGCTCGCCGGCGACACATGCCCGCGCCTGGCGGCGCGATCGCGCCCGCCTGCTGCGCAACTGGCCGCCCGATAGCGTTCTGCAGCGCTGGCTCGACGCGCGCCTGCCGCCAGCCTGAGCGATCGGAGCTAGCCGTGAGGCGCGGCTCAGAGCGCGGCGTCGGCTGGTGCGCCGGCTGGCGCCACGCTGAACTGCAGAGCTTGCATGCGCAGGAAAGGGTGAGCTGCAGGCGGGCGACACCGGAGAGCAACATCGGGCGGCTGGTGATCGCCTCCAGGCGAGTCTTCGGGTGTGCCAAACGGACAGACCAGCTCCACCCGTTGTAAATCAGTGCCATCGCCCGTGCCGAGAGGTTGCAGCGCTCCAGGTCTTGCGTGATGTAGCCGCCCCAACCCCATTGATTCTTCAGTTCGTCGAAGCCGTTCTTGCAATCGGCACGATCCCGGTACAACTGGCCAATGGCTTCAAGGCGGTAGTCCGTGTTGGTCACCAGGACGGCATACTCCCAGAGCGTGGCCGTATCCGAGCGGTCACGAAGAGGCACAGGGTGCCGATCCAGTACGTGTCCAGGGTAGGGCTGGGTCCGTCGGGCTTGGCTGGGGGGTTGTATCCGATCTCGGCGCCTGCCTGATGGCCGTAGAGTACCTTGACGCTGCTGTCGGTGTCGAGAATCCAGGGCGTACGCAGGGCTTCGCGGCTGCTCTCGAACAGGGCCTTGTCCATCCAGGCCGTGCTCCTGGCCCGTTGGGCCGTGCGCCCAGCGCGCTCCTCGTCACGGCTGCCCTTGGGTGGGTTCGGGGCGAGATGCGCCAAGGCGCGGCGTAGGCTTTCATCGCTGATGACCTTGTTCATGCCGAGAATCCCTGGCGCGACTACGTCGCCGCGCAGCCCGGCCACGTGCGCATAACGCCACTGTCCATCCAGGATCTACAGCAGCCACGTGCCCAGAACATCAACCACTTCCCCCATCGTCCCAGCGAACATGAAACCGGCCGCCAGGGGTGGCCACGTGCATTTCCGCCGCCCCTTGTTCCACTTCCCGCAAGGCTCTATCCACCGCCTTGACCAGATCTTTTCGCTCGAAATCCGCCTCTCCCATTCGGTGATCTTCCCTCTTGGCTGAAAACCCTCATCAGCGCTGAGTTTGCACCAGTTCTTGACTCCCTCATCGAACCGACCGAGCGTGGCAATCGCCGCTTATCCGGCGTCGATCTCCAGAAGCCGCGCATGCGCTCGGTCGCCGAAGCCATCCTGCTTCTCGCGCCCAATCCCGACGGTTTCACGGTACAAGATCTGGCTGACGAAGTGCGTCCGTCGCTGCCTGAAGTCGCCCGCGACGCCTACACCGGGCGACAGGCCGCCTGCGATCTCATGAAGCTCCGGGGCAAGCGCCTGATTGAGCGCATCGCCAAAAAGCGCCGCTACCGACCTCCGCCGATGAGGATCAGTATTCTCGCTGGCTGGCTCATCCTCCGGGAGAAAGTCATCAAACCGCTCCGAACGCCGACACACTGTACACGAGCACCTGGATAGACGTTTCCAAGGAGCCGTGGATCCTGAGCCTCCCGGACATGAAGGAGCGTCATTTCCTCTTCCCGATGCTCGACGGCTGGACCAACGTATTCCAGGTCCCTGGCAACCGGAACACCGGCACGAAGGCACAAACCTACGCCATCACCGGACCGGGATGGACCGGCAAACTGCCCGCCGGCGTGACCGAGTACAAGTCCCCGACGGGGCTGGTCTGGATCCTCGGGCGCATCTACAGTTCCGGCCCCCCCGCGGACTACAAGGAAGTGCACGCGTTGCAGGACAAGGTTTCGGTTGTTCCTTTGTCCGCATACGAGAAGCCCTACTCTCCAGCGCCTGGAACGGTCGACCCGGCCATCGACATGGCCGGAGCACCCAAGCCGGCCCAGGAACTGATCATGGGCGGGTTGAAGGGCGGCACCGTCGCAGGCGACTCCAAGCTTGAAAACGGCTGGCTGTTCTCGACCAAGGTCGGCCAGTACGGTACGAGCTACGTGCAACGCGCACTCGTCACTGCCATCGGCCTCGGCGCCAACCGGCCGGAAGTCGCGGTGTATCCGACCTCGAAAGGGCCGGACATTGCCGCGAGATACAGCGGCGAGAAGAAGTACGTCATGCACTTCGAGAAAGGCCAGCAGCCACCCGTGAATGGCTTCTGGTCGCTGACGAGGTACGATTCAGACTACTTTTTCTTCGATAGCATGAGAAACGATCGTTTGTCGCGCGGTGCGCAGCCCTCTATCGTGGCGACATTCCCTCACGAAGGGCCATCTGAAGCACCAGGAGTCGACATCATGAACCATCCCAATACACTGTCCGTAGCCCAGTCTCATGGTGGCCAGGACCAGCGTGGCGCCGGCGGCGCGGTTGGTTCTTCCGCATGGCGGGCCCTGCAGAAGCTTCTCGCCGGCCTTTGCGAGCCGGCGCAGTCGACTTGCAGGAACCCAGCCGCCTATCCGGCGACCTTCATCAACCTTCCCTGATCCAGATGCCGCTGGCAGCCGGCAGCTGCGTCTTCCCGGCGCGCCAGTTCCGACCACGTGAAGTCGATGTGAGCGAGCATCGCCTGCCTGGCGTCGTCCGGCTGCTGCGTGCGGATCCGCTCCCAGATACCAAGGTGCTGCCGGCGAAGGTGTGCGGTGACGTCTCCCGTCGGAACTTCCATGGCCATCAGATTGAGGGAGATGTGCTCGCGCAGCATGCGCACGATGCCTGAATGCAGGTAGAGAAACATGCTGTTGTGCGAGGCTTTGGCGATGGCCTCGTGGAAGTCGGCGTCGGCCCGGCACTCTTCCTCCTTTTCGTCCGTGTCGTAGGCGTCGGTCAGACGCCTGACGATGCCCTCGATGTTCTCCAGATCGCTGGCGTTGGCGCGTAGCGCAGCGTAGTACGCGTTCGCCCCCTCCAGTTCGCGGCGAAATTCGAGCGTATCCCAACGCAGGTCCGGATGCGCTGCCACCAGTTGCCGCCACGGTGACGAGATTGCCGTCTGCAGGCGGTCGCTGACGAAAACGCCGCTGCCGTGCCTGCTGAACAGCAGGCCGCGCTCCTTCAGGCAAAAAATCGCCTCACGTACCGAGTTTCGCGAAACGCCCAGCGTCTCCGCCAGGACCCGCTCGGCAGGCAAACGCGTGCCGACCGGCCAGGAACCATCCAGCAGGTGCACTTCGAGAGCCCGTCGGGTCTGTTCTGCAACGCTGTGCGATGCCATGGCCATCCTCCCCGAGCTTCCCCGAAGACCCGCCTGACTCCAGGAAACAATTGGTACTACCAATTTCAGGTCAATTCTATCTCTGATTTATCTTCACGCCGTCGGTTTTCGTTAAGTGCAACGTATTATCATGGAGTGAATGCCTCGCCGGCGTTGCAGGGAAAGGGGCGTAACCACCCGTCGGGTCACTGGAGGAGGAAGCCAATAATGAACTCGCTCATTTCTGCCCTGCGCACGCATTTCCCCGCAACGAGCGTCATTACCGACGAACTGCGACTACTGGCCTGGGGCACCGATGCCAGCTTCTACCGGCTGATCCCGCAGGTGGTGGTGGTCGTGGAAAGCGAAGACGATGTGGCGCACGTTCTGGCGGTAGCCGCGCAGCATGGCGTTCACCTGACCTTCCGCGCCGCCGGTACCAGCCTTTCGGGGCAGGCGGTGACCGACGGTATCCTGGTCCTCATCGGTGAAGCTTTCGCCACCTGTGAAATCGGGCCAGACGCAGCCACGGTGCGCGTCGGGCCCGGCATCATCGGCGGCGAGGTCAATTACCGTCTGGCACCGCATGGCCGCAAGATCGGCCCCGATCCGGCCTCGATCAGCGCCTGCAAGATTGGGGGCATCGCCGCCAACAACGCCTCCGGCATGTGCTGTGGTACGGCCCAGAACAGTTACCGCACCCTGGCCGGTCTGCGCGTCGTGTTCGCCGACGGGGCCGTACTCGACACCGAGGACGCGTCCAGCGTCGCCCGCTTTCGCGCCAGCCATGCTGCCCTGGTCGACGAACTCGCGCGTCTGGGCGCCGCCACGCGCGCCGACGCGGAACTGGCAGCGCGCATCCGCCACAAGTACAAGATCAAGAACACCACCGGCTACAGCCTCAACGCCCTGATCGACTACGAAGACCCGATCGATATTCTTGCCCACCTGATGATCGGCTCGGAGGGGACACTCGGCTTCATGTCACGCATCACCTACCGCACCGTCGTCGAGGACCCCTGCAAGGCGAGCACGCTGGTGTTCTTCCCCACCATCGAGACCGCCTGCCAAGCCGTCATCCGCCTCAAGCAGGAGCCGGTGTCCGCCGTTGAAATGCTCGATCGTCCGGCCCTGCGCTCGGTGGAAGACAAGCCCGGCCTGCCACCCATCATTCGGACGCTGGGCAACGATGCCGCTGCTCTGCTGATCGAGGTGCGCGCGGAAAGCGCCGCGCTCCTGCAACAGCGCATTGATGCCGCGCTCGGCGCGTTGACCGGCATCGCCACCGTCGAAGCGCCGACGTTCTCCACCGATCCCGCCACCTGCGAAATGTACTGGAAGGTGCGCAAGGGTACTTTCCCCTCGGTCGGCGCGATGCGTCGCGCCGGCACCACGGTGATCATCGAGGACGTGGCCTTCCCGATCGAGTCTCTGGCCGCCGCCACGCTCGACCTGCAGGCGCTGTTACGCCAGCACGGCTACAGCGAAGGAATCATCTTCGGGCATGCGCTCGAAGGCAATCTGCATTTCGTGTTCACCCAGGATTTCTCGGATGCGGCAGAGGTGGAACGTTACGCCCGCTTCATGGACGAGGTCTGCAAACTGGTCATCGACAAGTACGACGGTTCGCTCAAGGCCGAACACGGAACAGGCCGCAACATGGCACCCTTTGTCGAGATGGAATGGGGCCGGCAGGCCACCGACCTGATGCGCCGGATCAAGACGCTCCTCGATCCCTACAACCGGCTGAATCCCGGAGTGATCATCAACGACGACCCACAGGCGCACCTGAAGAACCTCAAGCCGATGCCGGCCGCTGAAGACATCATCGACCGCTGCATCGAATGCGGCTTCTGCGAGCCATTGTGCCCTTCGCATCGCTTGACCCTGTCGCCTCGCCAGCGCATCGTCAGCTGGCGCGAACTGTCGCGGCGTGCCGCCGCTGGCGAAGAGGCCGCCGACGTCGGCAAGGATTTTGCCTACTTTGGTCTCGACACCTGCGCCGGCTGCGGCCTTTGTTCCACCGCCTGTCCGGTCGGCATCGACACCGGCGAGCTGACGCGCCGCCTGCGCGGCCGCGGGCTGGGGAACAAGGCGCCGTCGCATCAGGTCGCGCACTGGACGGCGGAAAATTTCGGCAAGGTAGCCACCGCCTCCCGCGTAGGCCTGTCCATCGGCCATGCCGTTTCCAGCGTGGTCGGCGAAAACCTCGTCGCTCGCCTCTCGCGCGGCGCATGGAAGCGGGGAATGCCACAGGCCGGCAGGGCACCCAAACCCCACAGAGGCAGCGGCGAGGGCGACCCGGTGGTGTATTTCCCCGCCTGCGGCGGCCGCATCTTTGGCGCCAACACCCCCGAAGAGGCGACCCTGCCGGAGGTCGTCATCGAGCTGCTGCTGCGCGCCGGCTACGACCCGCGCCTGCCGGAAGGCTTCGACAAGCTCTGCTGCGGCCAGATGCTCGCCAGCAAGGGCATGGCCGAGGAGGCCGAGCAGATGGCCGAGAGCGTAACCGCTGCGCTGCTCAGGGCGGCGGACGACGGGCATGGCGGCCATTATCCGGTGATCATGGATGCCAGTACCTGCTCGGTACGCATGCAGAAGCACCTCGCCGGTCGCCTGACGGTGCTCGATTTCCATGAATTCGCCCACGATGCGCTGTTGCCCCGTCTGATGGTAACGCGCAAGCGAGGACCCATTGCCCTGCATATCAATTGCAGCGTCCGCCGCGTCGCCTCCGACAGCAAACTGCGCCGCCTGATCGCGGCGTGTGCCGAAGAAATCGTCGAACCCGCCGGCGTCACCTGCTGCGGCTTCGCCGGCGACCGCGGTTTCGTTGTCCCCGAACTCAACGTGCACGCCCTGCGCAAGGTACACGCGGCACTGCCCGCCAACTGCTGCGAGGGAGTCTCGACCAACCGCACCTGCGAAATCGGCCTCACCGCCGAAACCGGCCGCCCCTACCACTCCATTGCTTACCTGCTCGAGGAATGCAGTCGTACGGAAACCCTGTCGGCCCATTGCTGCATCTAGATCCGTTCCACAAGGCTTTTGACACCCGCGTAGGCGACCCGATGTGGCGGGCACCCTAGAAGCGAATCATCATTTGGTGAGAATGGGAGCGTCTGATGAAATCCTCTTGTTCGTTCGCGCTACTGCTCCTGATGCTTGGCGCCTGCACGACAACCCCCGAGCGTTCGGTTCAACCCTTGTCGGGTACCTCCTGGCAACTGGTCGCCATCGAGTCGATGGATGACGCCCAAGGCACGACCAAGATCGCCGGGCCGCAGCGCTACACTTTGAGCTTTGGTGCAGATGGCCGGGCGGCATTTCGCATCGACTGCAATCGCGGCACCGGCAGTTGGCAAGCAACGCCGGCTGCCCGCGATTCCGGCTCACTGACCTTCGGGCCGATCGCCACGACGCGCATGACGTGTCCACCGGGATCGCACGACCAGAAGATGATGCGCGAGCTGCCCTATGTACGTTCCTACCTGCTCAAGGACGGCAGACTATTCATGTCGCTGATGGCAGATGGCGGTATCTACGTGTGGCTGCCCTATTCTCGGGCAGAAGAGAAATAGAGGGGTGTGGGTGTTGCTGCTGGTCCAACCGCGACGGCCGACTTCATCGTTGGTAGTTACAACACCGTCCGCTGAATTCGAAACTTGGTTACCAGCAGCTGAACTGTCAACAGACCAATAAAGGCGCAAAAACGACCGCTTGTAGCATCCAACAGTCAGCGCTCTATGCGCCCGCCGCCAAGTGGGCTTCAGGGTGTTGACCGTCCTGAGCGGCAGCAACTCATCAATCTGGTTATAGGGCCAGATCGGGAGTTTTTTTAAGAACCGCGGCAAGAAAAAACCATCCCGCACCGGGAGGGGAAAATGGATATGAACCATTTTTCGAAGCCAGCCTTACGAATGTGGCGAGCTTCGTTGGACTTGATCGCATTCTTGCAGGGGCGAACGTCTTTGTCGTAGGCCTGCTCGAATCGCTCAACGAGCGGATGAATCGCACGATAGATCATGATGCGGGCCATGCCTACCGTTCTTGCCAATGGTGCTCAAAGTTCGGCTCGCCAATGATTTTTTGAGGACGTTTCCAGGTCCTTCGAACACCGTCCACCGGGTCCTGTCGAACCGGGGTCCGGGAACCCTCTATTTCTTGTCCATTTCCCGTGCGGCCCTGATCATGTCCGCATCCAGCACGGCAGTGTCCGTACCATAGCAACGCACCATTTCGATTTCCTCGAATACCGGCTCCTGCTCGTCGCTGGCTACTGGAGGCGTAACCGTCTTCGTTCCGTATTGCTGCCCTCGCCAGCGCGCGATCATCATTTCCTGTTTCGTGAGCCCGGTTTCCATGTTCGGCGGAACCTCGGCTCCCAATTCGATCAGGATTTTGACGACCTCGGTCCTGTTCCCCCGAATAGCCATCGACAAAGGAGATGTGGGCTGTGAGTTATCTGCGGTATTGACTTTGGCGCCCCGTTGGACCAGTTCGCGGACGATGTCGGCGTAGCCCATGAAGCAGGCCACACCGAGTGGCAACCCGGGGTCACCACGGCCATCAAGCAATTCAACCGGCGCGCCTGCATCTAGCACGGCACGAACCTCGTGCAACCGGCCTGTCCGAATCGCTCTGAGCAGGTCGATGGCAGGGGTCACCGGGTTTCTCCGTTGAGTGGTTGGTCACTGACGATGACCCCATCGCCATCCACATAAATCCATTCGCCGGGCCTGAAGGTGACTCCGCCAAAGCTGATCACCATATCGTGCTGGCCCACGCCCTTCTTGACGCTCTTCAGCGGATGCGTATTGAGCGCTCGCAGTCCGATGTCGACCTGGCCGATGTCATGCGCGTCACGAATGCAGCCGTAAACAATGATTCCTTCCCAACTGTTCTTGTGGGCCAGGAACGCCAACTGGTCGCCGACAAGTGCGCAACGCAGCGAACCACCGCCGTCAACAACCAGCACCTTGCCCTTGCCCTCTCCGGACAGGGCTTCTCGCACCAGCGAGTTGTCCTCGAACAGCTTGAGCGTGACGATCTGGCCACTGAAAGAAGCCCGCCCGCCGTAAGGCTGGAACATCGGTGCCACCACACGGACGCTACCGTTCTGGGTCTTTTCTTCGTGTCTGTCGAGGAGGTCGGGTGTCTTGAAGCTCATGCTGCCTGCCTTGTGGGTGGTTGAGGGGAACCAAAATCCTTACGGGCTGGTTGGCCAGGGAGGTCGTCGGCGGTCAAGCTACGATCGCCGGCTCTTCTTCGAAGGTCAGTTTGACCTTCTGGTTTGCGTCGATGTCCACGGTAACGTGGCCGCCACTGGCAAGCCTGCCGAACAGCAGTTCGTCGGCCAGAGAGGCGCGGATCGTGTCCTGAATCAGGCGCGCCATCGGGCGGGCGCCCATGAGCGGGTCGAAGCCATGAGCAGCGAGATGCTCCTTCAATGCCCTGGTGAACACCGCTTCGACTTTTTTCTCGTGCAATTGCGCTTCGAGTTGCATCAGGAACTTGTCTACCACACGCAGGACCACCTCGCGGTCGAGCGCCTTGAACGAGATCGTGGCGTCCAGGCGATTGCGGAACTCGGGGGTGAAGATGCGCTTGATCTCGACCATCTCGTCGCCGGCCTGTCTCGATGGGGTGAAGCCCATCGTGGACTTCTGGATCGCTTCCTGCCCGGCGTTGGTGGTCATGATGATCACCACATTCCGGAAGTCGGCCTTGCGCCCGTTGTTGTCGGTCAGCGTGCCATGATCCATCACTTGCAGGAGGATATTGTAGATATCGGGATGCGCCTTCTCGATCTCGTCGAGCAGCAGCACGCTGTACGGCTTCCGGGTGACGGCCTCGGTCAGCAGGCCACCCTGGTCGAACCCGACGTAGCCAGGCGGTGCGCCGATCAGGCGTGACACTGCGTGCCGTTCCATGTATTCCGACATATCGAAACGGATCAGTTCGTTCCCCAGGCAGTAGGCCAATTGCTTGGCTACTTCGGTCTTGCCGACGCCGGTGGGACCTGAAAACAGGAAGCTGCCAATCGGCTTACTGGGATTGCCCAGTCCGGAACGGGCCATCTTGATCGCCCTGGCGAGCGCGTCGATGGCTGCCTCCTGGCCAAACACGACCGCTTTCAGATCTCGGTCGAGATTCCGCAGGTTGTTCCTGTCGTCGGAGGAAACGTGCGTCGAAGGAATGCGCGCGATCTTGGCGACGATCTCCTCGATGTCGATCTTGCCGATCAGCTTTTTCTGCCTGGACTTCGGCAGGATCCGTTGCGCGGCGCCCGCTTCGTCGATCACATCGATCGCCTTGTCCGGAAGGTGGCGGTCGGTAATAAAACGCACCGACAACTCGACCGCCGAGGTCAGGGCTGCGGCAGAGTACTTGATTCCGTGGTGGGATTCGAATCGCGACTTGAGCCCTTTGAGGATCTCGACCGCTTCGGCGCTCGACGGCTCGCTGACGTCGATCTTCTGGAATCGCCGTGACAAGGCGTGGTCTTTTTCAAAGATGCCGCGGTATTCAGTGTAGGTCGTCGCACCGATGCATTTCAGCTGTCCGGTGGAGAGCGCCGGCTTGAGCAGGTTCGAAGCGTCGAGTGTGCCGCCAGAAGCCGATCCGGCACCGATCAGCGTATGGATCTCGTCAATGAACAGAATGGCCTGCGGGTTGTCGCTCAATTGCTTGAGAACCCCCTTCAGGCGCTGTTCAAAGTCGCCACGATACTTGGTGCCGGCCAGCAACGAGCCCATGTCGAGACAGTACACGTTTGCTTTGGCAAGAATTTCGGGGATGTCGCATTCGACGATCCTGCGCGCCAGTCCTTCTGCTATGGCCGTCTTGCCGACGCCAGCCTCGCCGACCAGCAAGGGGTTGTTCTTCCGCCGGCGGCATAGCGTCTGAATGACGCGCTCAAGCTCGCGGTCACGACCGATCAGCGGGTCGATCTTGCCCTGGAGGGCAAGGGCGTTGAGATTGATCGTATAACTCTCGAGCGGGCCGGCCGCCACTGGCGGCTCGCTTTCAGTCTCGACCTCAGGATCGCTACGTGGCGCGCTCTGAGGAACCTTGCTGATTCCGTGGGCGATGAAGTTGACGACATCCAAACGCGTGACACCCTGCTTTTGCAAGTAGTAGACCGCGTGCGAATCCTTTTCGCCGAAGATCGCCACCAGGACGTTGGCCCCGTTCACTTCCTTTCGGCCCGATGACTGAACGTGCAGGATCGCACGTTGAATCACGCGCTGGAAACCCAGCGTCGGCTGGGTATCGATCTCGTCATCGCCGGCGACGGTCGGAGTGTGTTCGCCGATAAATCGTGTCAGATCCTTGCGCAGTTGTTCGATATTGGCGCCACAGGCGCGCAGGGCTTCCGCTGCCGACGGATTGTCGAGCAGGGCAAGCAGGAGATGCTCCACGGTAATGAACTCATGACGTTTCTGCCGCGCTTCGACAAATGCCATATGCAAGCTGACTTCGAGTTCCTGCGCAATCATTCAGTTTTCCTCCATTACGCACGCCAGGGGATGCTGGTTGCTGCGTGCGAAGGTTGTGACCTGCTCAACTTTTGTGGACGCGACATCGCGCGAGTAGATTCCACAGATTCCCCGCCCTTCGGTGTGGACTTTGAGCATGATCCGCGTCGCTTGTTCTCTATCCAGGCCAAAAAACTTTTGCAGAACGACGATCACGAAATCCATCGGTGTGAAGTCGTCGTTCAGCAGCAGGACCTTGTACAGTGGTGGCGGCGCGAGTTGCGCGCGTCTTGCTTCGAGCAGTGAACCGTCTTGATGCTTTGTTGCCATGGATGAATTCTAACGGGTCTTTGCGGATGCGCAATACCGCTGTAGGCCAATCTTGGCGCAATTGGGCAGCCTGGGGAGTCGTAAACGCGGAAAACAGTTGACGGGTACGCCTGACTTGGCGTAAAAAGGGGACATGTTTTTAGTCAAGCCGATGGGTCGTGGTTCTGCGTGTGTCAAATCCCGATCCGGCCGTTGTTGAATTAAAAGCATGCAAGTCGGGAAATGCCCGGATTTAGTCTTTTTTCAAGGAAGTGGCAATATGGCAACTGGTACAGTAAAGTGGTTCAATGACGCCAAAGGTTTCGGCTTCATTACTCCGGACGATGGCAGCGAAGATCTTTTCGCTCATTTCTCCGCGATCACCATGGGCGGGTTCAAGACCCTCAAAGAGGGCGAGAAGGTTTCCTTCGACGTGACGCAGGGCCCCAAGGGCAAGCAAGCATCGAATATCGCGCGCGCTTGATCGCGTCAGGTGTGCAATAGGGACCCGCCTCCGGCGGGTTTTTTTTCGCCCGACAGGGCGAACGGTCCTGAGGGGGAAGTCCTCTACCTGCCCGGCAAACGGAAGAGTTGGCCCGTTGCTGACGTTCGCCGTGCCTGTATCGGTCAATCGGGATCTATGTCGTTTCGTGTGGAACGGGCGGTGGCCTTGTGGTTTTGAGGGGGCGGCGATGTCAAGGGCGGACGAAGTCCGGGCGTAGCCGAACCCTTGACATCGCCGCCCCCTCGCTTACGCTTCCTCCGGGCCGAGGGAGGCAGCCTGCCGCACTCGGCATGGAGGACAATAGCGGCCTTCCTTCTCTCGACCGGTTCCCCATGATTGAAACGCTGTTCACCCAGGCTCTGGGTCTTGTCGCTCCTTGGCAAGTGGATCAAGTGATCTTTACACCCGAAGCGGGGCGGATTGACTTCCAGGTGACGTTCAGCGCAGCAGTTCATGCCTGTCCGGCCTGTCGAACGGCGGCGCAGCCACTGCACGACCGCTTGGCGCGCTCGTGGCGCCATCTGGATTTTTTCCTGTATGAAGCTCATCTGCATGCCGCCGTGCCGCGCGTGGCCTGTGCCGTCTGCGACAAGGTGACACAGATTCCCGTGCCTTGGGCACGGGAAGGGAGTCGCTTCACCCTGCTGTTCGAAGCCTTGACGCTGATGCTGGCACCGACCATGTCGGTATTGGCGGCCGGCCGGCTGCTGCGTGTCCGCAGTCGCAGACTGTGGCGCGTGATCGAGCATCATGTGAACAAAGCGCGCGCCAAGGAAAGCCATGCCGAGGTTCGCGCCATTGGTGTTGATGAAACCGCCAGTAAGCGCGGCCAGACGTACATCACTGTTTTCCATGATCTAGACAAGCCGCGCCTGCTGTTTGCCACGCCTGGCCGGGATAAGGCCACGCTGGGGATGTTCGCCACCGACCTCACCGAGCATGGCGGCCAACCGAGCGCGATTACGCATGTCAGTATGGACATGAGTGGATCCTTTCAGGCCGGCGCCGCCGAACACTTTCCCGAAGCCGAGGTCTGCTTCGACAGATTTCACGTGGTCGCCCTGGGCAGCACGGCCCTGGACGAGGTGCGCCGTGCGGAGGTCAAAAGCGAACCTGAACTCAAAGGCACCCGCTGGAGCCTGCACAAGAAACCCGCCGACTGGACCATCAAGCAAACCCAGACCATGCACTGGTTGCAGCGCTCCAACCTCAAAACCGCACGTGCCTGGCGCATCAAGGAAGCATTGCGCGCGATCTATGCCACGGCCAAGACACCTGACGAGGCCAAGCCCCTGTTGAAGCGCTGGCTCAGTTGGGCCTGTCGTTGCCGACTGGAACCCTTCAAGCGCCTCGGCAGGACCATTACCAAGCACCTTCCTGGCGTACTCAACGGCTTCGAATCCGGCAAACACAACGGCCGTGTCGAAGCAATGAATAGAGCTCTTCAGGAGGCACGTGCCCGCGCCCGCGGCTATCGCCGCGTCGACAACTTCATCGCCATGGCCTACCTCATCGCCGGGAAACTCATCCATTTGCCCGTATCTCCCTTCGTCCCTTTCAGGCCCGTTCCACACGAAACGACCTAAACCCGTCAATCGACGTGCGAGGAGCTCTCCGAACCGGAAAAGCCGCGCCCAGCGATCCTGCCGGCCCCCCAGCAACCGCTCGACGGCCTCCTCTCTTTTTGTGTGCACCACACTGTCTGCGACCCAAGCCCTACTTGCCCGACAGCCCGCCGTGATCTGACCGCCACGCCGGCGAAAGCAGGCGTTACCGGCCAACGGATCGGAGTTGGCCCATTCGTGCAGCAGGACTGATCCATTCCCAAGTTTTTTGACGACGCGCGATCGATTGGGTATACTGCGCGACTCGTTGGCCAAGTAGCTCAGTTGGTAGAGCAGCGGACTGAAAATCCGCGTGTCCGTGGTTCGATTCCGCGCTTGGCCACCAAAATTCACAAAACCAACCTTTCTCGGTTGGTTTTTTTTCGCCTATTCCCGCCAACGCCTCTCTGTCCGCTCTGTTCTCTGGTGGTCTCACGAGTGGTCGTGAGGTCACTTCCTTTATTTGCGCGGGTTTCAAGGCGGTCGGTTGTGGTTGTAAACTCCTGCAGCAGAAGCGACCGAGAGTAACGCAGGCACAAAATAACCGCCCTGAGGCGGTTGCTGGCACGGTGTTCGACGCGGTCACGAGGAATGCGCGACAACCCGCATCTGATCGCTCGCTCGTTAGAAGGCCTGATTCCAAACTGGGCCAGTTTCGGGGACAGGCGCAGCAAGCGCCTGAACGCAGGCCAGCGCGAGGTGGCTGCAGTCTCACCGTGGCGAAGCGCACACGCAGCCGCCCGCCGCACTACACCAATCGCACCATACGCAAACCCGGCGGGACGGGGTAAAGGCATCATCGTCGCTCATGCCCAGGACTTCCACCAGGGACCGCGTCCGGGCTTCGGCTTTCAGCAGGAAATGCAGACTCATGGTATTGGCTCATGGGAGTACGTCATGAGGACCAGTGTAACCACGGCCGGGCTCGCAGAATGCGCCTGCTCGAAAGAAATCGTCGTCGCCGGGACGGCCCCAGGGGGGTTGGGATGGCTGCTCCATAATGCTGGAAGTCCGGCGGACTGCTGTTTCTTGGGATGAAGAAGATCCTGAGCGACGAGAGCCCGTGCCGCGCCCCGGCTCATCTGGCGCCGCATCTGGGCGCCGGCAGGCAGAGATCACTCGCGAGTGGATCTCCCTCTGGCGCCGGACTATATTGAACTCATAGCCATACCGTTGGTGTGGGGGATAGCGTGTCGTTGCCGCCTGGTGTCGGACGTTCAAGGGGGGAAAATCATGTTTGGCAACCAGGTGAGGATCGGCCGTGGATCGTGCCGGGACGGAAAGGTGGCCATACTGATCAGAACAGCCGTTGCCGTGTTGGCTGTCAGCTTGCTGATGCACGCTACTTCGCTCCATTTCGGCCAAGGATCGTCATTTGCCGCGGGCAGCAAGCCACCTGCGCTGATTACCTATCCGAATCAGGTTGTCCGGACCGATAAACCCGGTCAGATCGCTCTGTGGATCGAAGGTGAGGATTGGCAACTGCGCGTCGATATGCCCGGCTTCGTGCATGACGAGTGGCCATTCACTTCTCCCTCCCAGTTCCTCTTCATGACCAACCCCGGCTCAGAGACGACGGCCAGCATCTTCGCCGAGCGCATAGCTGGCGCTGATAGCGAAGAGTCTTGTCGCAGGCACTATGCGGCCACTTCTGGTCAAGTTCGAGAAGGCGCAGCCCGCTCTCTCGGCGAAGGGGGCACAGCCGGGCCGGTCTCCGAAGTCGAAATGAACGGAAAACTACTGTTGGTCTTCGAGTTTGGTTCCGATCGTCTCCCACTCCGGGACTACCGACGAAAGTCTCTGCACTGGTTTCCGTATTACCGTGGATTCTGCTTCGACTTCCATTTCGATGCATCGAGTCCGTCCGCCGAGAAGGAAGTCCTGCGCATCCTCGATTCCGTCGCCTATCTGGCCCAGAAGCCGACGAATACGGACGTCGAGCGACTGTTCTATCTGTACCACTTCCGGATTCGCCTCAACGTTCCGATCGACTGGCGCTGGGGCTTTCGGCCACTGCCCGACGGTCCGATCGGTGGAATCGAGCTGCGGCAGCCTGAAAAGGGTGAGGTTTTCTCGTTCTTGATCGCTCCGCTCGGCACAGCAAACTCGTCCGAAGACCAGACCGGAGCGATGACCGTGGCGGCGCGGCAAACCAAGCTGGGTCGGGGTGATGCGGTTAGCTATACACGTAGTAAGTGCAGTGTGGAGACCTGTGTCAAGTATTACGATGTGACCATCCGTGGTGACGAACCCCAGTATTCGCAGGGTTTCGCGACCTACGGGTTCAGGTATCACCGCCACGGGTTCGTGAGACTTGGCGATAGCATCGTGAGCATTTCCCTCTTGTATAGCGACGGCGGCACGGCGGCTGCCGAGCATCTCACGGAGAACATCACCCAGGCAAAGGTGCTCGATCTCAAGGAGTTCCGCAACAAGGTTGAGCGCGGGGATGTCAAGGAACTGATGAAGAAAATGCCGAAGTAAAGTGATGGCCCAAGCGCCGGCATGCGGATGTTCCGGTGATGAATCGTCCCTCGGGGAATCGGGTGGCTGCCAGGGAGTGGAAGACGAAATGATCTTCTCGAGTTAGTTGGGAAACCTGCGCGAAGTGATTCGGCCACGGCAAAGTGCGGCAGCGCGGGCGATCCGGATCACGCGTCTGGCGCTTCTCTTCGGAGTGGCGTTGCGTGTCGCCTGCGGGTTGGCTTGGGCCAGTGAAGAGGGCGCCTCGAAGTCGGGCACGGCGTCCTTCCGAGTCTTCCCGAATCAGATCTTCACCACCGGCCAGCCTGGGCAACTGGGCCTCTACATCGAGGGGGAGGACTGGCATCTCCTGATCGATATGCCCGGCTACGAACAAGTCTCCGAAGTCGGCAAGCCGCCAGAGTTTTTCATGCCCGAGCACTTCCTCTTCATGCGGCATCCCGCTTCAGGCACGACGGCAAGCATCCTGGCTGAGAAGGTGCCCGGCGCTGACGGCGAGCGAGCGTGTCGCGAGTGGCACACACCTTACACCAGCAAAGCCCGCGATCAGACGGCCCGCCACGTGGGCAACCGGGGAACCGTCGGGAAGGTCGTCGAGGTCGAAAGACATGGGAAGCGGCTGCAGGTCTTCGATTCGGAGGATCGGCAGTTTGGCCCGCGCAAGGCGATCTTCTGGTTCCCCTACTATCGGGGCTTCTGCTTCACCTTTTTCTTGGTGTTCCAGGCTGCCGAGGCCGAAAAGGAAGTTCAGCGCATCCTCGATTCGGTGACGTACCTCAACCATCCGCCGCCGCGCTGACATGCGCGCTACGGGCAATCCGCTCATCCGCGAGCCTCAGGAATTCAGGAGCCCGCTTCGCGTAGCTGAGCCTCCAGCCCTGCCGTATCGCTGACCGGCAGTTCGCAGCGACCGTGACGGCAAACATACCCGGTCGGGCGGCCGCCTTGCGCGATCTTGTCGCCGACAAAGGGGATCGTTTGCGCCAGCGCTTCGATGGCCGATTCGGGCGCGGCGGCGAGCGCGCGGGCGGGCAGGAAGTGCCGCCGCAGGACGGCCAGCAAGGGCGCGCCGGCCGTCGCCGCGCCATCCGGCCAGACGATGGCGATCTGGCGCGGCGTGGTGGCCAGGAAATCGACGGCCAGCAGGGCCTCGGTCATGGCGATCGGCCGCTCGGTGAGTACCGCGGCATTGGCACGCAGGCCCCGCTCGGCGATCTGGCGCCAGCGATCGTCGTCGGTGAGCACGCCGAGGCGGAGCGCATTCAGCAGGGCGACCGAAGTTCCGGAAGGTTCGGCGCCGTCGTAGGCGGGCTTTTCGCGCGCGATCAAGCCCTCGTGCGCCTCGCTGCTCATGAACCAGGCGCCTGCCGGATCGGCGAACAGGCGCTCGGTGGTCTCGGCCAGCGCCAGGGCGTCGCGCAGGTGGCGCACGTCGAAGGTGGCTTCGTAGAGATCGATGAGGCCGGCCGCGAGGAAGGCATGGTCATCGAGGAAGGCCGCTTGCCGTGCCTGGCCGTCCTTGAAGCTGCGCCGGAGTCCGCCGTCGGCGCCGCGCAGGCGAGTGAGAACGAAATCCGCCGCGCGCACCGCCGCGGCGACATAGTGCGGTGCGTCGAGAATGCGTCCGGCGACGGCGAGGGCCGAGATCATCAGCCCGTTCCAGGCGGCGAGGATCTTCTCGTCGCGCAAGGGCGGCGTGCGCCTGGCGCGTACCGCGTAGAGCCTTGCACGCGCAGCGGCCAGCGCCTCCCAGGCGGCTTCGTCGGGATGCGGCACGTTGAGGATGGTGTGGCCTTCCCAGTTGCCGCCCGGGTGAACGTCATAGTGTGCAAGGAAACGTTCGGTCGTGTCGCCGTCGCCGAGAGCGTCCAGTTCGCGCCGGATCTCGTCCTCGCGCCAGACGAAGAAGCGTCCTTCCTCGCCTTCCGAATCCGCATCGGTTGCCGAGTAGAAGCCGCCGCCGGCGTCCGTCATCTCGCGCAGGATGTAGTCGCAGGTCTCGCGCGCGACGCGGGCGAAGTCCGCGCGGCCGCTGACCTGAAACGCCTCGGCGTAGGCCACGACCAACAAGGCGTTGTCGTAGAGCATCTTTTCGAAATGCGGGACCAGCCAGCGGACGTCGGTGGAATAGCGGTGAAAGCCACCGCCAAGCTGATCGTAGAGGCCGCCGGCGGCCATCTTTTCCAGCGTCAGGGTCGCCATGCGCAGCGCGTCGGCATCGCCGGTGCGCTGGTGATAGCGCAGCAGCAGGCGCACCGGGATGTGCGAAGGGAACTTCGGCGCCCGGCTCAGGCCGCCGTACCGGGCATCGAAAGACTGCCGGTAATGCGCGACGGTGGCGTCGATGACGTCGCTGGCAGGCAAGCCGATGGCAGCGTCGGCGCCGCCCGTTCCGTACGCGCCCTGCATGTCGTGGCGAATCGCCTCCACCAGCGCCGTGCACGCCTGCCGGACACGATCGGGATCGCGCTGGAAGGTGTCGGACAAGGCGCCGAGCAGCGGCAGGAAGCCACGCGGGCCGCCGCGGCCGCCGTCGCGTGGCGGGAAGTAGGTGCCGCCGAAAAAGGGTTCGCGCGCTGCGGTCAGCCAGACGCTCATCGGCCAGCCGCCGGCGCCGGTCAGTTGCTGCACGGCGCTCATGTAGACGGCGTCGATGTCGGGACGCTCCTCGCGATCGACCTTGATGGCGACGTAGTGACGGTTGAGGAAGCGGGCGATCGCCGCGTCCTCGAAGGACTCGGCCTCCATCACGTGGCACCAGTGACAGGTCGAATAGCCGATCGACAGGAACACGGGCCGGCCGAGCCGCCGCGCTTCGGCGAACGCCTCGTCACCCCAGGGGAACCAGTTCACCGGGTTGTGCGCGTGCTGCAGCAGGTAGGGGCTGGTCTCCAGAGCCAACCGGTTGGTGAACAGCGGCCGCCCGTCGCCGTCGAGGTGATGCGTGCGCGGCACATAGGCCGGCCCGCGCAGGGCAATCGCGCTGGCAAGCCGCGCTTGTAGCTCGGTGGCAAACGGGTCGGCTCCGGGGGGCGTACCATCAGGCATTGCGTGCTCCTCGCGGCGGGGGGTGGTCAGGTGGGTCAAGGGGAGCGGTGAGTATAGGTCAAGCGCGATCGCTCGGCGGCCGCAAGCATGCCTGGGACGGGCTGTCGACCAGGCATGCACACCGTGCGTAGGGCGTTTGCCTTTTCTCGCCAGCCCGGCCGGAAGTGTTGTAAGGTTTGCCGGTGCGTAGCGAACCGAGAGGGAGTGCCGGAATGTGCGCGTGACGCGGCCGGAGTCCTGGCCGCGCAGGGATCGCCGGGAGCCGGAAATTCGTGACACCCGAAACCGCCACTGGACACGACTGGAGAACACGGAATTGCCCCCAGCTTCGCCTGCTCTTGCCGCCGAAATCACGGAAATCGCCGCCGGGCTTGGCGCGGCGCCGGCCACCATTTCCCCGAAGTATTTCTACGATGCCGAGGGTTCGGTGCTCTTCGAGCGGATTACGCGCTTGCCGGAGTATTACCTCACGCGTACCGAGCGCGCGATCATGCAGGCCCACGGCGAGGAAATCGGCCGGCAGGTCGGCCGCGGCGCGACGGTGATCGAACTCGGCGCCGGCAACTGCGAAAAGGCGCGCCGCCTCTGCGCGCTGATCGAGCCGGGGTGTTTCGTCGCCGTCGACATCTCGGCCGACTTTCTCCACCAGGCCGTTGATGGCCTGCGCGACGCCTTTCCGGCGCTCGACGTTCGCGCAGTGGTCGCCGACCTCCTGGGCGAGCTTGCCCTGCCTGACGACATACCGGCCGATCGGCGGCTGGTCTTCTATCCCGGTTCGTCGATCGGCAACTTCGACCCGCCGGCGGCGCTTGCCCTGTTGGGTCGCATGCGCGCTCTGCTGGCCGCGGATGGCGCCTTGCTGATCGGCGTCGACCTGGTCAAGGACGTGGCCGTGCTCGAAGCGGCCTACGATGACGCCGCCGGGGTGACCGCCGCGTTCAACCTGAACGTCCTGACGCACCTCAACCGGCTGCTGGGCGCCGATTTCGACCTCGTTCAGTGGCGACACCGTGCCCTCTTCAACCGCGAGAAGTCGCGTATCGAGATGCATCTGGAGGCCTACGCCGACACGCTGGTGACGTGGCCGGGCGGTAGCCGGCACTTTTGCCGCGGCGAACGCATCCACACGGAGAACAGCTACAAGTACCGCATCGCCGATTTCGCCCACCTGCTCGAGCTCGCCGGCTTCGCCAGTTGCTCGTGCTGGACCGATCCCGGGCACGCCTTTGCGGTGCTGCTTGCCCGACCCTGACGACCTCATGGAGGCTGGCTCGATGAACACGAACGACCTCGCCGCCCGCTACCGGTTGGTGCGTGATGCCAGCCTGGCACTGATCGCCACCCTGTCGGCAGAAGACTGCTGCGTGCAGTCGATGCCCGACGCAAGCCCGGTGAAATGGCAGCTTGCCCATACCACCTGGTTTTTCGAGACCTTCGTCCTCGAGCGCTGGGAGCGAGACTTCAAGCCCTTTCACGCCGCCTTCCGGGTGCTTTACAACTCGTACTACAACGCCGTCGGCGACAAGCATCCGCGGCCGCAGCGCGGGCTGTTGACGCGCCCGGAACTGGCCAGCGTTCTCGCGTATCGCGCCGATGTCGATCGCCGCGTGCAGGACATGCTCGCCGAGAGGGCGGCGGATCCGCATCTGGATGCCGGATCTGGCGGCATTGCTCACCCTCGGGCTGCACCATGAGCAGCAGCACCAGGAACTGATCCTGACCGACCTCAAACACCTCTTCTCCCACAGTCCCCTGGCCCCGGCCTACGCGGTCAGGCCGGCGGCCGCCGAAGCCGCACCAGAGCTGAACTGGCACGACTTTCCTGGCGGCATCGTCGCGATCGGCCATGCCGGCACCGGCTTCTGCTACGACAACGAAACGCCGCGCCATCGCGTGTTCCTCGAACCCTATCAGCTGGCGTCACGCCTGGTCACCAACGGCGAGTTCCTGCAGTTCATCGAGGCCGGCGGCTACGCCGATCCCGTGCATTGGCTGGCCGAGGGCTGGGACTGGCGCCTGGCGGAGAACCGCCGCCAGCCGCTGTACTGGCAGCGGCCGGGGAATTGGCAGGAATTCACCCTGGGCGGTCTCGTTCCCCTTGATCGTCAGCGGCCGGTAGCGCATGTCTCGTATTACGAGGCCGATGCCTATGCGCGTTGGGCCGAGGCGCGGCTGCCGACGGAGGCGGAATGGGAGAACGCGGCCGCTACGCTGCCGGTGGCCGGCCATTTCGCCGGTAGGCGCGAGTTTCACCCCGCTGCCGCTGTCGCTGACGGTCTGGCGCAGTTGTTCGGGGACGCCTGGGAATGGACGCGCTCAAGCTACGAACCGTATCCCGGTTTCCGCGCCGGAGCCGGTGCCGTCGGCGAGTACAACGGCAAGTTCATGGTCAATCAGTACGTCCTCCGCGGGGGGTCGTGCGTCACTCCCGACGCGCACGTGCGCGCCAGCTACCGCAACTTTTTCCCGGCATCGGCGTGCTGGCAATTCTCCGGCATCCGCCTCGCCCGCGACGTCGAGCAGGC
>NZ_JBSEHC010000005.1:0-184969 GCF_056856495.1 Candidatus Accumulibacter propinquus | reverse complement strand
CGGTTCGGAAACTACGGCTGCCGCCTTCGGCCAACAGGGTGTCGTTCGTCGCGACCCGTTCGCCATGCTCCCTTTCTGCGGCTACCACATGGCCGACTACTATAACCACTGGTTGAAGATGGGTAGTGTCCCCGATCAGCCAGTACCTATCTTCATGGTCAACTGGTTCCGCACGAACGAAAAGGGCGGGTTTGCCTGGCCGGGCTTCGGTGACAATGCGCGTGTCCTGAAGTGGATCATCGAACGCTGCGAAGGGAAAGCGGCCGGCAAGGAAACCATTCTCGGCTGGATGCCCAACTACGAGGACATCGACTGGTCCGGTACTGAATTTTCCAGGGAAGAATTCGCTGGCGTCACCAGCCTCGACAAGCAAGCCTGGCTGAGCGAACTTGAAGGCGTCAAGGACTGGTTCGGTAAGATGGGCGACAAGTTGCCTGCCAAACTCGCCGACATCCGCGACAAGTTCGAGAAGGACTTCCAGGCTTCCTGAGCACGGCGCCCCGCCGCACCGCACGAGGCCGCCCCCAGGCGGCCTTTTTTTTGATCCCCATCAGTCCTTGTGGTTAAACTGCTGGTTTCGTCCAGTCCGTCATCGCCAAATCATGCCCATTTTTCCCGCCAGCCGCCTCGCGGACATTGCCCCCTTCCACGTTATGGAGTTGATGGCTCGTGCCAGGGCGCTTGCAGCCGACGGTCGCGACATCATCCACATGGAAGTCGGTGAACCCGACTTCCCGACACCTGAGCCAATCGTCGCCGCCGCCCGAGCCAGCATCGAGAACGGCCGCGTCTTTTACACACCGGCGCTTGGCCTACCCGAATTGCGCCGCGCCATCGCCGACTTCTACCAGACACGTTACGGCCTGAGCATCCCCGCCGCACGCATTGCCGTCACCGCTGGAGCCTCCGGCGCCCTCCTGCTGGCTTTGGCCTGTCTGGTCGAACCTGGCAGCGAATGGCTGCTCACCGACCCGGGCTATCCGTGCAACCGTCACTTCGTACGCAGCTTTGAAGGCCTCCCGGTCGGCATTCCCGTGGGCCCGGAAAGCAACTTTCAGCCTTCCCCGGCAGACCTCGAAGCGCACTGGAACGTACGTTCGGCGGGAGCACTGCTGGCGTCTCCGGCCAACCCGACCGGCACGATGCTGAGCAACGAGCAACTCGATGCCATTGCCGATTTCATCCGCCAACGCCAAGGGCAACTGATCGTCGACGAGATCTACCACGGTCTGACCTACGATCGTGTAGCGCCAACTGCGCTCCAGTTCGGCGACGATATCTTCATCGTCCAGAGTTTTTCCAAGTATTTCAACATGACCGGCTGGCGGCTGGGTTGGCTGGTCGTCCCCGAACGCTTCACCCGCGACATCGAGAAACTCGCCCAGAATCTTTTCATTTCACCGTCGACGCCAGCACAGCACGCGGCACTAGCCGCCTTCACGCCGGCCACGATCGCCATCCTCGAGACGCGGCGCCAGGAGTTCCAGCGACGGCGCGATTTCCTGGCACCCGCGCTCGAAGGCCTGGGTTTCCACTTGCCGGCCAAGCCTGATGGCGCTTTCTACCTCTATGCCGATTGCAGCGCCTTGACCGGCAATAGCGAAAGCTTCGCCCACGACCTGCTAGAGTCGGCCGGAGTCGCGGTCACCCCCGGCCTCGACTTCGGTACGCACGCGCCCGAAAAGCACTTGCGCTTTGCCTACACCGCAGGAGTCGAACGACTGGCCGAAGCGGTCGACAGAATCCGCCGCTTTCTCGGCTGAACACCGGTCGACTGCGGCACCGGTATCGGCATGTCCTGGCGATCAACGTAGCTTCCCTGGCAGGTTCCCGATCGATCCGAGACGCCGCCAGTCGAAACAGGGCCCAGGGTCGGTCTTGCGACCAGGCGCAATGTCGCTGTGCCCGACCACCGCTGCGATCGGGTATTGCGCGCACAACAGCCTCACCAGGTCCACCAGGCCAAGGTACTGCGCGTCCTCGAACGGCAAGTCGTCGCAGCCCTCCAGTTCGATGCCCAGCGAAAAATCGTTGCAACGCTCCCGACCTTGCCAGCACGAGCGACCGGCATGCCACGCGCGCTGCCGGCCGGAAACAAACTGGATCAGTTCACCGTCGCGTCGCAGCAGAAAATGCGCCGAAACCCTCAAGCCACTGATCTGTGCAAAGTATGGGTGGGCAGTTGGGTCGAGTCGATTGGTAAATAATTGCACGATGCCATCGCCGCCAAAATGCCCAGGCGGCAGGCTGATCGCGTGTACGACGACCAGCGACACGAGTTCACCGTCCGGACGGGCATCACAATTGGGCGATTCGATGTGCCGCGCGCGTTCGAGCCAGCCGCCGTCGCGACAAGGGCCAACCTCCATGCGCAGAGGGTTCACTCCTCGATACCCAGGCGCTCGATCCGGTAGCGCAACGAACGAAAGGTCACGCCGAGCAGCCGCGCGGCTGCGGTGCGGTTGAAAGCGGTCTTGGCCAGAGCATCAAGAATCGCCTGTTTCTCGACACGATTCAGATAATCATCAAGCGTTTCGCCGTCACGGCCGGCGCTGTCGTTGACCACCGTTGCCGGCGCCAGTTGAAGATCGTCGAGAACGATCCGATCGTGATTGCACAGCGCAGTCGCCCGCTCGAGAATGTTTTCGAGTTCGCGGACATTACCGGGAAAACTGTAGGCCTTCAGCACCGTCATCGCTTGTGGATCCAGGCGCGGGGGCTGGGGTCCGCAGATACGTACCAGCAGCGCCTCGACCAAAGGCGCCACATCCTCGTCGCGCTCTCGTAATGGTGGCATTCTGAGTTCGATGACATTGAGCCGGTAATAGAGATCCTGGCGAAACGTCCCGCTATCCACGCACTCCTTGAGCATCCGGTGAGTTGCCGAGATGATGCGCACGTCGACCGCCTCTTCTGCGGTGTGACCGACCTTGCGAACCTTTTTTTCCTGAATCGCCCGCAGCAGCTTGACCTGCATCACCAGCGGCAGGTCGGCGACCTCGTCGAGAAAAAGCGTGCCGCCGGTTGCCGCCTGAAAGAAGCCTTCGCGGTCGCGATCCGCACCCGTGAAAGCCCCCTTGCGATAACCGAAAAATTCGCTCTCCATGAGGTTTTCCGGGATCGCACCACAGTTTACCGGGACGAATGGGGCCGCCCGACGGGCGCTGTGATCGTGAATCAGCCGCGCCGCCAACTCCTTGCCAGTCCCCGATTCACCCGAGATATACACTGGCGCCTGGCTGCGGGCCAGTTTGTCGATCATTTCGCGGACATGCCCAATCGCCGCCGACTCGCCGATCAACTGCGCCGCTGCTCCGCCCACCTGCCCGCCATCGGCGCCCCCATTCCGCCGCGGCAGGCTCAGCGCCGACTTGATCAGGCTGCGCAACTGCTCGAGCGCTACCGGCTTCGCCAGATAGTCAAACGCACCTGCCTTCAGCGCAGCAACCGCGTTCTGGGCACTGCCGAAAGCGGTAATCACCGCCACCGGCGTTTCGCCATAGCGCTCGGTGATCAGCCGTACAATCTCCAGACCGTCGCCATCAGGCAAACGCATGTCGGTAATGCACAGCTGGTAGCGCTGTTATTCCAGCAGGTGCCGAGCCTCCGCGACGCTCGCCGCACAGTCCGCTGAAAGCCCCATCCGAGCTACGGTCAAATCGAGGAGTTCGCGTATATCCGCCTCGTCGTCGACCACCAGCACTCTAGCCAACTCACCCCGCGGGCGGCGTTCTGCTTTCCCTGCTAACACCCGAGCGATCCCCCCAGAAGACGAAAATCCGCACCCGGTCCTGCGCCCTGCAGGTCGAGTTGCGCACCATTCGCGTCACACAATTCACGCGCAATATAAAGGCCCAGGCCTGTGCCGCGGTGATGGGTGGTGAAGAATGGCTCGAAGATCTGTTCCCGCCAGGCGTCGCCCACACCCTCGCCATCGTCGATCACGTGCAGTTCGACCTGGCCATCCGCCTTGGCATCGCAAACCAGCAGTCGCACGCTGCCGACCGCATGCTGCGAATGCCGCAGGGCGTTGCCCAGAAGATTCCACAGCACCTGATGAAAATGCGAACGATCAAAACACAGGATAGCAGAGCCAGACAAGTCGAGGTGGATCACCTCCGGCCGCACCTGCTCCTTGACCTGGTATTCTTCAAGGAACAATGGCAATGCCTCGCGCAGATCAATCAGTTCGCGATAACTGCGATCGCGACGCCCCAGTTCCAGGACGTCACTGACAATGCGCTCCAGGCGTTGGGCATTGTCCAGCACGATGCGCAGCAGGCGCTCATGCAACTGGCCGCGCCGCTCTTCGCGCATCAACTCGCCGGCATGGCTGATCGCCGACAGCGGATTGCGAATTTCGTGTGCGATATTGGCCGTCAGACGCCCCAGTGCGGCCAGCTTCATCTGCTGAGCCTGCTCCTGCAGGCGACTCATGTCCTCCAGAAAGACCAGGACGTCGCTTTCGGTGCTCTCGGTGCGAATAAACCGCGCTCGCAGTTGCATGCCATTCGTCGGCACCCGCACCAGCACCGCATCCACGCTGGCGTCGGCGCACCAGGTGGCGAAACCCGCAGCCAGTTCGGGCGAGCAAGCACTCAGAAGAACCTCGCTGCCGCCGTGTAATCCCAACAGATGCCTGGCGCGGGGGTTGCTTTGCCTGACCGTGGCGTCGCTGCTGAGCACGAGGACACCATCCTGCATCTCCTCGATGACGCGCTGGTTGATCACCGTCTGGTTGTTGAGGTCAACGCCACGCTGACGCGCCAATGCCTCGTTGGCAATCACCCGACGAGCCAACAGCCGGGCTGACACGGCTACCGCAAAGAACCCGGCACTGAAGATCCCGGCGTGAAAGAACCCGGCAGCGTCAAAGTCGCTCTGCAAGGCGCGGTACGAGTGTTCAAGCAGGATCGCGAGGGTGGCTACAGCGGCATAGAGCAGCACCAGACGCCCCTGTCCGACCAGGCCGGCGCCGGCCAGCGTCACCAGTAGCATCGAGCCAAGTCCGCTGCCCAGGCCACCGCCAACGTGGATCAAAAGCGTCATGACCACCACATCGACAAGCACACTGGCGCTCAACTGCATGCTTGCGTGCCGGCGGTGGCGATACGCCAGGATCAGGGCCAGCCCGGTGCTCAGCAAATAGACGCCGGCCAGCGCCAGATGCCGCGGTCCCTGGTCGGGACTGAGCAACGGCAGTGCCGACGGATAATACAGAACAGCAATGAAGAGCAGCGTGGCGACCGCAAGACGGTAGAAATTGAAGTAGCGGAGCGACTTCCAGTGTGCTTCGGAGAACTGCTGCTCGCCTGCGTCCAACGTGCTCAACATCGTCGCTCAGACGTCGCCGGACTGGGCTTCGCGCAGGTGGGCAGCACTGCAGTAGTAGCGATCATTGGCCAGAATGCTCTCGCTGACCGGCTGATTGACACCACAAAGTGCGCAAGCCACCATGCGCTCTTCCTCGCGCTGTACGGTCGGGCGGTGTTCGCTGCCATTGCGCGCAGCCAGCGACTTGCACCAGATCCACCACAGCGCCCAGACCAGTCCGATCAGGAGTAGGTATTTCGTCATTGCCAGAGATGTCCTGCAGAACGCTCAAGCATAGGGGATGCGTCGCTGACGACGTTGGCCGCCAAAGGATCGAGGCCACAGCCAGCAACGCGAGGCGCAGAGGTCTGCGCAAGAAGCGAGGCGGTGAAGACGTCGTGCAACGGTTGGTCGGGGCGAGAGGATTCGAACCTCCGACTCCTGCGTCCCGAACGCAGTACTCTACCAGGCTGAGCTACGCCCCGACCGATGCAACGACAGCGCTAACAATTCCTAGCGACCGCGAAGAGGCATAATTCTAACAAGGAATCCTTGTATTGAGAAGCGGGGACCTCATCCAGCGCGGCGGCAGCCCTCTCAGCTTCGATCCTGGCCTTCTGCCTCGCGTATTCCAGTGCCCCGGTGGCACGAATTGCTGCCAGGACCTCCGGCAAGTCCTCCCTGCCGCCAGCCTCGATCGCGCGCCGCACGCAAGCGGCCTGCTCGGTGTTCCCGTTCTGGAGCACAAAGATCAGCGGCAGCGTCGGCTTGCCTTCGGCCAGATCGTCGCCCAGATGCTTGCCGGTCTCCAACTCGGCGCCCGAGTAGTCGAGCACATCGTCGATCAGCTGAAATGCCGTTCCCAGGTGCATGCCATAGGTGGCCATCGTCTGCACCACGGACTCGCCGCCGCCACCGATGATCGCCCCGAGTTGCGCGGCCGCTTCGAACAGCTTGGCCGTCTTGTACCGGATGACCTGCAGATAACCCGCCTCATCGACACCCGCGTCGTGGCAGTTCATCAGCTGCAGCACTTCGCCTTCGGCGATGACGTTTGTTGCGTCCGACAGCACCCGCATGATGCGCATGTCATTAACCGAAACCATCATCTGGAAAGCACGCGAATACAGGAAGTCGCCAACCAGAACACTGGCCGAGTTACCGAACATGGCGTTGGCGGTTTCGCGGCCACGCCGCAGATCCGAAGCGTCGACGACATCGTCATGAAGAAGGGTGGCCGTATGAATGAACTCGATCACGGCCGCCAGTTCGTGGTGATGCTTGCCGCGGTAATCCAGAGCACCCGCGGAAAGCAGTACCAGAGCCGGACGCAGTCTCTTGCCGCCACTCTGAACGATGTACTCGGCGACCTGCCGGACCAGCACCACGTCGGAATGCAGGCGCTGGCGAATCACCGCGTCAACGGCCAGCATATCTAACCTGATCAGGTTGTAGAACTGCTCCATTATCACCACACGGCACCCTGGCACAAAAACTTGGGGATCTTAGGCGCCGACCTGCGTTGCGTCAAGCGACGGATTCATGAGCACATCGCAAACCCTTTGACTGGGGAGGAAAAATACGTATAATGCGCGGTTCTTCGCTTCACATCGTTCAGTTATTTGGAGTCCAACATGTATGCGGTCATAAAAACCGGGGGCAAGCAGTATCGAGTTGTCAGCGGCGAAAAATTGAAAATAGAACAGATACCGGCAGAAGTTGGCACAGAAATCACGCTTGACCAGGTGCTCATGCTTGGCGAGGGCGAATCCGTGAAGGTCGGGACCCCGGTCGTCGTCGGCGCCACGGTCAAGGCCACTGTGCTGTCACAAGGTCGTCACGACAAGATCCGGATTTTCAAGATGCGTCGCCGCAAGCACTCGCAGAAACATCAAGGGCATCGCCAGAACTACACCGAAATCCGCGTCGACCTCATTGCGGACGGCGTGGCATCCCTCCCTTCAGCCTGATACGAGAGGAGTCTGACTCATGGCACACAAGAAAGCAGGCGGCAGCGTACGCAACGGCCGCGACTCTGAAGCAAAGCGCCTGGGCGTCAAGCGTTACGGTGGCCAACTGGTTCGCGCCGGCAACATCATTGTTCGCCAACGCGGCACAGCGTACCACCCTGGCGAAAACATGGGCATCGGCAAGGACCACACGCTGTTCGCACTGGTCGATGGCCATGTGCAGTTTGCCATCAAGGGCGCTTTGAGCCGTCGCACGGTGAGCATCATCCCGGTTGCCGTCTGAACGCCGGCCCGCCGGCTGCCAAGGCCAGCCCGCGCTGCACGAAGCCCTATCCTTGTCGGTAGGGCTTTTTGTTTTCCAACCTGGCACCATGGAAGAAATCCGCTCATGAAATTTATCGACGAGGCTAAGATTGTGGTTGCCGCCGGGGACGGAGGCAACGGCATCGCCTCGTTCCGGCGCGAGAAATACGAGCCTGAAGGTGGCCCCGACGGCGGTGACGGCGGCCACGGCGGCAACGTGCACGTCGTCGCCGACCGCAACGTCAACACCCTGATCGAGTATCGCTACGTGCGCAGGTTTCGCGCCAAGCGCGGGGAAAATGGTGGTTCAAGCGACTGCTACGGCAAGCGCGGGAAGGATCTGACGCTGCGCGTGCCAGTCGGCACGCTTATCGCCGATGTCAACAGCAACGAAGTGCTTGCCGACCTCGACGCCGACGGAAAGAAGGTGCTGCTGGCCAGAGGTGGCCGCGGCGGCCTCGGCAATGTCCATTTCAAGTCGAGTGTGAATCGCACGCCGCGACAATTCACCCGCGGTGAACCCGGCGAGCAACGCGATTTGCGACTGGAACTGCGCCTGCTTGCCGATGTCGGGCTGCTTGGCCTGCCCAACGCCGGCAAAAGTACTTTGCTGCGTGCCGTGTCGGCTGCCCGCCCAAAGGTCGCCGATTATCCGTTCACGACTCTCGAACCCCACCTGGGAGTCGTGCGTGTGGATCAGGACAGGAGCTTCGTCATCGCCGACATACCGGGACTGATCGACGGAGCCGCCGAAGGGGCCGGCCTGGGAATCCGTTTCCTCAAACACCTCGCACGCACGCGTTTGCTGCTGCATATCGTCGACCTTGTCCCGCTCGATCCGGATGCCGACCCCGTCCGCGATGTGATGACGGTCGTTCATGAACTGGAAAAATACGATCCGGCACTCGCCAGCAAGCCGCGCTGGCTGGTCCTCAACAAGCTGGATCTCATTCCCGAGGATGAGCGCGAACAGCGCATTGCGGAGTTCTTGCAGGCCTGTAATGCGAGCATCGGGGAAACGCCGTGCTTTCGCATCAGCGCGATCAGTGGTCAGGGTTGCCGCGAGTTGACGAACAAGCTTCAGCAAGCCCTCGACATGTTGCCGACGGCGGCGGTCGCGCCGACGATTGCCGGCCCGGAGTGCTTTTCGGACGAGTCGTTCAACGCCCAACCGCGCCCCTGAACATGACCATCACCCGTATCGCTTCTGCTCGCCGGCTGGTCATCAAGGTGGGCTCCGCCCTGGTCACCAACAACGGTGAAGGCCTGGATCTCGGAGCGATCAGCGAGTGGGCACGACAGATCGCCACCTTGCACGCCAGCGGCAGGCAGGTCATTCTCGTGTCATCGGGGGCGATCGCCTGCGGTCTGCAACGTCTCGGATGGCGAAAACGGCCACACGCCGTACATGAACTGCAGGCGGCCGCGGCGGTCGGCCAGATGGGCCTGGCGCAGGTCTATGAGAGTGCCTTTGCGCGTTACGGGCTGCATACGGCGCAGATTCTGCTGACCCATGACGACCTTGCCGACCGCAAGCGCTACCTCAATGCACGCTCGACGCTGAGCACGCTCCTCCAGTTCGGCGTCGTGCCGATCATCAACGAGAACGACACGGTCGTCACCGATGAAATCAAGTTTGGCGACAACGACACCCTCGGAGCGCTGGTCGCCAACCTCGTTGAAGCCGATTGCCTGATCATCCTCACCGATCAACAGGGCCTGTTCACCGCGGATCCCCGCACCGACGCGGCAGCCACCCTGATCGGCGAGGCACGCGCCGGCCTTCCCGCTCTTGAGGCCATGGCTGGTGGTGTCGGTACGCCATTCGGCAAAGGCGGCATGATCACCAAGGTGATCGCCGCCAAGCGCGCAGCCCGCAGCGGCGCCCACACGGTCATCGCCAGCGGCCGCGCCGCCGATGTGATCATCCGCCTGGCCAACGGGGAACCCCTTGGCACGCTGCTGATCTCTGAAACGCAGGCGTTGACGGCGCGCAAGCAATGGCTCGCCGATCACCTGCAGCTCAATGGTCAACTGATTCTCGATAGTGGCGCCATCCAGGCATTGAGGGAAGGAAAAAGCCTGCTGCCCATCGGCGTACTGGCCGTGCACGGCGTCTTTGAACGCGGCGCGGCTGTCGCCTGCGTCGCCCGTGAAGGCCACGAGATTGCGCGCGGCCTGGCCAACTACGGCAGCAGCGATGCGCGGCGAATCGCCCGCCATGCCAGCCAGGACATTGAAGACATCCTGGGCTACATGGACGAGCCGGAAATCATCCATCGTGACAACCTGATCCTGACCTAGCAAACACGCAGCTGATGGAGCAAGCGCCGCGGTCACCCGTTCCGCCACCTGAAGAGATGCCCGCCGGGGGATCGCTGCCCAGGACCACACGGCTGCCGCTGTATCTGGCACTGGCCTACGTGGTGCTGATCAGTTACGCCAGCCTCTACCCTCTCGCCAACTGGCGCGACCTCGGCGTCTCGCCGCTGGCTTTTCTGGACGCCGGCTGGCCTCGCTACTGGACGGGTTTCGACCTCTCGATCAACGTCCTCGCCTATCTGCCGCTGGGCTTTCTGCTGACGCTGGCGCTACGCCACATACCCGGCGGCGGCTGGACTGCGGCCATCGTCGCCCTGTTGCTGGGCAGCCTGCTCAGCTTCAGCATGGAAAGCCTGCAAACCTGGCTGCCGGCACGTGTGCCATCGAATCTCGATCTGGCCTGCAATGCTCTGGGCACAGCGATCGGCGCCGTGGTCGCGCTGTGGAACGGAAAACGCATATTCAGGCGCATCGGTCAGATGCAGCAGGGTTTGCTGGCCCCGATCGCGCACGCGGAGGTGGGTCTGGTGCTGCTCGGCACCTGGTTGCTGACCCAACTGTCCCCGGAAACACTGCTCTTCGGCACCGGCGACCTGCGCAATGTGCTCGGCATCACCCCGGCCGTGCCGTATGCAGCCCCGTCCTTCTTCGTGCTCGAAACCTGCGTCATTGCCTGCAACACCCTGGTCATCGGGCTCTTTGCACGCACCTTGCTGGCCGATCGGACGTCCATGCATCTGGTCCTGGTGGCTTTCTTCGTGCTTGCCCTGGCCATCAGAACGCTGGCCGCAGCCGTACTTGTCGCGCCGCAGGACGCATTTGCCTGGTTGACCCCTGGTGCCCGCCTGGGCTTGCTGATCGGCGGCGTTTTGCTCTCACTGATGTTGCTGCTGCCGGCTTCCTGGCGTGTCGCGCTGGCCGGGCTTGCCTTGCTGGCCGGCACCGCACTGGTCAATCTGACGCCGGCCAATCCCTATTCGGAAGCTGCCCTGGCCGCCTGGCGACAGGGACACTTCCTGAACTTCAACGGCCTCACCCGCTGGGTTGCCAGCCTCTGGCCCTTCGTCGCCCTGCCCTATCTGACGGCAGTCGGGCGGCGCCTGTAATCAGTCCTGTTCCTGCCGTCGGCGCGTGCGCAGTTGCCGTTCCCACGCGGCCAGTCGTGGCGCATGCCGCTCGAGGTCCGTCGCCAAACGTGCCTGCAAACCTTCCAGAAACTCGATGTCCTGCGGGCCCAGCTCTTGCGGCTGGATACCCTGCAGATGCACGATCAGATCGCCGGCACCGCGTCCCCGCTTGCCGGGAAAACCCATCCCGGGAAGACGTTGCTCAAGCGTTCCCTGAGCCGGGGGCAAATCGAGACTGGCGGTGCCGCTCAAGGTCGGCACTTCGATGCAGCCACCGCAGAGCAGCCGCAAAACGCACACCGGCACCTCACAGTGCAGATCGCGCCCGTCCAGGACGAACAACGGGTGTGCGGCGAGGCTGACTTTGAGGTACAAGTCACCGGCGCAGTGGCCCTCGCCGGCCGGTTTCGCCGGCGACTGCCGAGGCAGCCGCAAGCGCTCGCCATCGCGCAGACCTGGCGGGACCGTGACCGACAGGATACGCGGTTCCATGCGCCAGCCACCGACGCAATCCGGGCACACCGTCTCGCGCAGGTAGCCTCGCCCATTGCAGCCTTCGCAACGATTGGTGCCTCCACCCTTGCGCGCCAGGCGACCACAGCCGTTGCAACGCCGGCAGGGAACGGAATGGTTGTGCTGGACCCGGCCACTGCCGCTGCAGGTGTCGCAGTGCACGCTGTGCACCAGCTCGATATCCTTCCGGCAACCCTGTGCCGCCTCTTCGAGCGACAGTGTCAGGACCTGCGTCAGGTCATCGGCTGCGTTCCCGTTAGCCGTACCGCCCGCGGTGGATGGCGTGGTCGCCTGCGCCTGCTGCCACTCGGCAAGACGTTGCGGATCGAGGAGCAGTTCGTAAGCCGCATGGACGCGCTTGAACTCGGTCCCGGCAACCGCCTCAGGGTTGCGATCCGGATGCCAGAACATGGCCAGTCGGCGGTACGCCCGCTTGATTTCGTCTAGCGACGCTTCACGGTGTACGCCAAGGGTGGCGAAGGGGTCCTCGCAAGTGCTCATGGAATCGTCGTGGTGGTAGCCGGTCAGGCCGACCGTGTCCGAGGACACGAAAGAAGACCGCAGAGGCGATCGACCCGGCATTCTACGTGATCAACGCTCCGCTCCACAGATCTCTGTCAGTAGCGCAACTGCAGCGCGCAGCCGATCGTCGTTGAATCAGGGTTAAAATCGACCACATCTGCAAGCAACCCATCAACAGGAGCCGGTTCGTATGAGCTATTTCAAGCATCATGTGTTTTTCTGCTGCAACCAGCGGGGCGAGGGTGAAACCTGCTGCAACAACGCCGGCGCAACCGCAGCGCAGACCTACGCCAAGGATCGCATCGGCGAACTGCGGCTCAAGGGTGCCGGCAAGGTACGGATCAACAAGGCCGGCTGCCTCGATCGCTGCGATCAGGGACCAGTGCTGGTGGTCTATCCGGAAGGCGTGTGGTACAGCTACGTCGACCAGGAGGACATCGAAGAAATCATCCAGGAGCACCTGGTACAAGGGCGAGTCGTCGAACGGCTGCGCATCTGACAGGGAAAAGCGCCGTCGGCTGCGGCCCTGCCCGGCAGAGCGAAGTCAGCAAGAGGAAACCGAAGCCATGAGACTGCAAGCAGAACAACTGCTGATCGAGGGACCGGTCGGCAAGATCGACCTGATCGTCGAGAATCCTGGCGCGCCGCGCGGCATCGCCTTGATCGCCCACCCGCATCCGCTGTTCGGCGGCGGCAATACCAACAAGGTGGTACAGACGCTGGCGCGTACCTTCACCCATCTCGATTACGTGGCGCTGCGCCCGAATTTCCGCGGCGTCGGTCGCAGCGAGGGACAGCACGCCGATGGTCAGGGGGAAACCGAGGACCTGCTGGCGGTACTGGCGGAAGCCAAGTGTCGTTACGGCAATCTGCCGGTCGCCCTCGCCGGCTTCTCCTTCGGCGCCTACGTCCTGACACGGGTGGCCGAAGCGCTGCTCGATGCCGGGCATCCGGCACAGCGACTGGTGCTGGTCGGCACCGCTTCGGGCTTCGTCGAAGGCGCACGCCGCTACCATACCAAGGCCGTGCCACGCGACACCATTGTCATCCATGGATCCGAAGACGCCACCGTGCCACTGGCCAATGTCCTCGAATGGGCCAAGCCACTGGACTTGCCGGTGGTGGTCGTCCCCGGCGCCGATCACTTCTTCCACCGGCGGCTTCATGTGATCCGCGAGATCGTCAGCCATGCGTGGCGCCATTGATGGCTCGCGCCGCGGTCGAAGCGACATGAGAGAACATTGCGCCCGGCTTTTCGGACACGCCAGTGGTTGGGGACGGTCATCTTCACCCGCTCTTCTCTGCCTCGAATCTGGCGATCCTGCGTCGAGGGCTATCTCGCCGGCACCCAGGCGCCCTGAACGGCGGTACAGTCAAGTGAGGGAAGGACCCGCCGGGGGAGGAAGCGAGTGCCGGTCCCCGGTATGTAGGTTGGGGGAATCTCCTGAGCTCAGATGCCCTCAGATCCCCGACGGAGCAGACCGCAGGCCAGAAGCCCGACGGCAAGCAGCAGCAGCGTAGGCGTCTCTGGGACCGCCGTCGTCGTGGGAGGGACACCGACGGCGATGCTGGTCGGCGCGCGCAAATTGGTCCAGATGTTGGTGATGTCGGTCAGGTCGTTCCTGGCGCGCCAGATGCGGATGTCGTCCTGCCAGTAGATGTGGTCGGCGGTGGCTGTCAGGTTGCCGGCATGCGCACTGGTGACGGCGATTTCGCTGAGGGTGTCGAGGTCGAGCGTAAACAACTGGGTGGCAAAGGCCTCGTAAAGATACCTGCCGGTCGGATCGACGGTGATGTCGGTCGGCGCACGCAGATTGGTCCAGACGTTGGTGATTTCGGTCAGGTCGCTTTTGGCGCGCCAGACGCGGATGTCATCCTGCCAGAAGATGTAGCCGCCGGCGGCGGTCAGGTGCGTGGCATGCGCGCTGGTCTCAGCGGTTTCGGTGAGGGTGCGCAGGTCGAGCGTGAATAACTGTGTGGGAAAGGCTTCAAAGAGGTAGGTGCCGGTCGGGTCGACGCTGATGTCGGCCGGCGCACGCAGGTTGGTCCAGATGTTGGTGACGCCGCTGAGGTCCTTGTTGGCGCGCCAGATACGGATGTCGTCCTGCCAGAAAACGTGATCGCCTGCGGCCACCAGATGGGTGGCACGCGCGCTGATGACCCCGGTTTCGGTGAGCGCTCCGAGGTCGAGCGAGAACAACTGTGTCGGGAAGGCCTCGTACAGCGTCCCGGCAGGTACAGCCTCGACAGACGTGGCAGTGAGCAGCGAAAAAGCGGCGATGGATGCGATGCGGGCAGAGAAATTCATGGTTTGATCCTTGAGAGGCGGCAAAAATGGAAATGCTTCTGTGCCTGTAGCAGGCGTTGAATTGACGCAAGGCCAACAACTGTGCTGCCAAACCGGGACAATCTCGCAAACCTGTAGCATGTCCGCTGCGCCAAGCACAATTCATACCATTTTCTCCAACTCCATAAATATCCTTGACATTCATGAAAATTCATGGTGTTTTCGCTACACGGCTGTAAAATTTTTCGACATTTCGAGCGCACTTCCCTTGGTTGGAGGAAGGCGCGCTGGCCGACCTGCTGCTGGTGGACGGCGACCCCCTGGCCGACATCCGGCTGATCGAAGACCCGGCGAAGAACTTCGTGCTGATCATGAAGGACGGCAAGGTCTTCAAGAACACCTTGCGCCCCTGAGGCCTGGCCGGCAACCTTCGCGCTCCCGACGATTGCACCGGCCTGCCGCCTGCGGCGGTGAATCAGGGCGGGTCATCGTGGCACCCTTCGCTGGCAGGGGGCGCTTGCAATTCAATTGCCTTTCAGGCGGTCGAGAACAAATTTCGTGACCGGGCCGGCGATGCCGCCGAGAATCGGTGTGGCGAAGGTGCTGAGAACCGAGGCGACGGCGGCGGGTGCCATCGCCGCCAGGCCGTCGATTAGGCGGCCGATGCGGCTGTCGTCGGCTTGCTGGCCCCTGGCGACTTCGGCCTTGAGTTCCTGGACCTGCTGTGCAGCCTCCGCCTGCCTGGCCGGTGGGGCGGCTTGCGCAAGCACCGCCAGCAGTGGCGCGAACAGCGCTTCCAGCTCGCGCGCCGTGACTGCCGAGGTGATCGTCTGGTCACGGCCGGCGAAATGGCCACCACCGGTAGCGACGTTGCCACCGAAATAGTTGCCGCCGCCGGTATGGACGACCTGCTGGCCGCTCCGGTCGCCAAGCACCTTGTCGCCGTGGACGAGGTCGCCGCCGATCTGCGTGCCGGCGTTGATGGTGCGGGTGTTGATGGTGCCGGTGTTGCTGCCGCCGACATGCACGCTGCCGGCGCCGAGGGCTGTCGCACCCAGTGCTTGCGCGATCGCGCCGTCGCCGGTGAGCGTGGCCTGCTGGCCGCTGCCGGCGACCGCGGCGGTAGTGTCCGTAGTGTCTGAAGCAGGTGTGAATTCGATGAAGCCGTTGGCGGCCAGCTTGTCGAGTTGCTCGCTGAAATGCATCTTGAGCTCGGCGGCGTTCCGGTATTCGGTCTGGAAGTGTCCGAGGGTCTGGAGCTTGTCCTGAAACGCCCACAAGGTCTGCAGGTCGGCCCTCGGCGCGGTGTTCGGCGCGCTCTTGAAATAGGTGAATAGGAAGGGCCTGCGGGTGGCCTGAAATGGTCCGAAAGCGGTCTCGAACGCTTCCTCGGTGTAGCGGCCGACCTTGGTGAAGAAGAGCATCACGAAGAGGTCGCACTCGCGGATCGCGCGCTTGTACTCGTCCTGCAGCCGCATCGGCGAAACGGCGTCGAGAAAATCCGCCCAGAGCACGAGTTCGAGAAGGACGCCCTTCTGGACCCAGTCCTTGTTCTGGCGATTGATGAAGATCTCGAACTCGTTGCGGTCCTCCTTGAGTTCCGCGGACGAGGCGAGGAAGATTCTGATGTTGGTGGTCATGACGCGTGCTCCCGGCTCGTGAGGTCGGGCAAAACGTACGCCACGGGGGCAAGAAAATCAAGGGCGTGGACGGCTGCGGCGAGGGAGCGCGGCCCGGATCAGCGTGCTGAGCCGGCGGAAGAACGCCACTTCGCCCCAGACCCGACAAGGTAGACCGGATTGCCGGGGGATCTCCGTTGCGGGCGAGGCGGCCGGGAACCCAACGGTCAGGGTTTGTCGGTCGCGAGGATCCCGATCCGATAGCTGGCCAGCATTGCGTCGGCAGCGGCGGAATGCCGGCGCCCCCTGGTCTTGGTCTCATAGGCCTCGGTCGCCTCCTTGCCGCACCAGGGCAGAACGATGTCGGGTCGCGATGGATGTTCGGGCAGGTAGGCGCCAAGATCATGCACCTGGCCGCGAATCGCCATCCAGCAATCCTCGGCAAGCGCGTGCCGGGCGAGCTCTGCCGTCGAGATCACTCTTTCCGGCGCGTCGGCGACGCCCCCGTCGCTGCGTGGCAGCCAGACGCTGCCGGCCCAGAAGGCCGACACCAGCAGCCAGAAGATCAGGGTAGCGGACAGGTACAGACGGCGCATCACCTGAATCCGAAGTTTTCAAAATGGATGTGGCGCGGCGTGACGCCGCGTTTGCGCAGCGACAGTCTGACGGCGGCGATCATCGCCGGCGGGCCGCACAGATAGCACTCGATTCCGGCCAGCGCGGGTGCCACGGGCAGCAGCGAATCGAGATCCGCTGGCGCACTGCCGGTTGCCAGGGCCTGCAGCGAGAGTTGTGGATCGCCATCGGCCAGCACACGCAGTTCCTCCAGGAAGGCGGCATCGGCCGGTGAGCGGTGGAGATAGACGAGCGTGGTCGGCTGGCTGAGCGGACCAGCTCGCAGCAGTGCCAGGAACGGCGTGATACCGATGCCGCCGGCCAGCCACAGTTGCGCGGCCGCGGGCCGTTCGGCCAGGAAGGTGCCGAACGCGCCATGCACCCGTGCCGGCACGCCCGGTTCGATGCCCTGAAGGCGTCTCGTGCAGTCTCCCAGAGCCTTGACGCCGATCCGGATTTGGCCGTCGGCACCGATCGCACTGACGGTGAACGGATGAAATTCGCCACAACCCCGGAACGTCGGCCCGGCGAAGAACGCCACCAGCACGAACTGTCCGGCCGTCACGGCAATGGGCTCTGCCAGCGGTTTCAGGGTGATCTCGACCATTTCGTCGGCCACCGGCGTGGCCGATTGCACGAGGAACGGTCGCGCTGCCAGTCCGGAATCCTCGCCGATCAGCCGCCATCCCAGGAACAAAACAGCCAGCGCCAGGATCGGCAGCACCGGTTCGTCGATCCCGAGTTGCAGGCTGACCATCCCTGGTGCGAAGGTAGCGCTCGAAAACATACTTGCCGCACACAGTGCATTTGGTCTTGTTGAAACGAGGCGAGACAGCTTGAATCAGCGAGGAACGAACCGAACGGGAAGCGACCCTGCCACGCTTTCTGGCTGAAAGGTGACATGGGCGATTCCCTGTTGACTGGCCACTTCGGTAACCGATTGAAGCATCTGCGGCCAGGCTACGTAATTGTCGACGCGAACCTGCGCAGACAGTGCCAGTCGCTCGGTGGCAATTGGCCCGTTTGAGCTCCAGGCCAGCAACCACCAAGACCGGAGATGAAACAACGAAAACCGTCTGCCACCTAAACGTGCTCGGCTTCGCCGAGCATGTCGGCCGAGAGCAGGATGATCTCGATTTCCTCGGTGATTTCCTCCTGGCGTTGGTTGTTGTAGCGGAGTCTGAGCCGTGCGCTGTCCTCATCGAGCCGCTGCAGGGCGCGATCCATATGCGCCTGCCGTTGCTGGTTCTCGGCCATCAGCGAGCTGTACAGCACTTCGTTCAGTACCGCGTGCAGATAATGCCCGGTCAGCTCGCGCAGGAACTCGATGGGAGGCAGATTCAGTTCCGCCGGGTAAGGATACGTCCGCTCGGGAGCAGGCAGGTCGCGCAAGGGCAGCAAGTGACGCATGCGGATATCGCCAGGGGCATCACCATGATAGAGGGCCGAGAGCCCGTAACCGGCGTACTCCTCACGGGCCAGCAAGCCGCTCAGTTCGCGCGTCAAGCGCAGCAGGACGGCCGGGACTTCGTCGGCGACAATGGCCCCCGGCTGTGCCAAATCGACGCAGTCACATTCGCCGATTCGAGTTGCCAGACGGCTGCCGACGACAAGCCAACGAACCAGCGCCTCCTTGTCCTGACACAGTGCCTGCATGCGCGCCAGCAGCGCTTCGTTGAAATCGCCGCAGAAGCCCTGTTCCGAACCCACCAGTACGCAGAGTTCCCGCCCTGGCAGCGGTTCGTCGACAAACTCGGCGTGTCCGGCCAGAAAATCGGCGGCGGCCGTTTCGATCCCTGACACCATGCGTTGCTGGCTGACGAGGAAATCGCTCAGGATGCGGGTTTCCATCAGTGCCAGGCCTTTCATCGCCGACAAGATGCCGCCGATATCGGACAGGGCGTCCAGCCGCCTGGCGATCTCACGCCGGCGGCTCATCGCCCGCCTCCCGCAACCCTGCACATGTAAAGGGCATCTGCCTTGCCCACTCGCTGCAAAGCTTCCGAAAAGATCGGCTGTGGGCGAATGCCTGCTGCAGGTCCATGCGCGCCGAAAAAGCCGGCTGGTCGGTCGTTTCTCCGTAACTGCCGCCGCACATGCGCGCCGTGATCCACCCCTTGGCGTTGCGCGGACCTTCGGCATCAATCGCTTCAGCAGGCTTGAATGCGAAACCGCGTTGGCCATCGAGCGATTCAGCTGCGGCGATGAACCAGGCCTCGTATTCCCTGTTGGCCAGCACGACCGACACCCGACGGTGTGGAACGTATGCAGTTGCTCGCTCGAGAATCTGTTTCCCCAACTCAGCCGGACAGGCATCATCGGCATCGAGCAGGACGAGAATCCAGCCGCTTTCGCCACACTTTGCGGCTGCCAGCAGCAAGTGCCGGCGGAATTCATCGTCCCGATTCAGGAATCGATCGCGATGAACGCGAATCGGCGGCAGCGCCTGCAAATGGACATCCGGGGTACGCCAGGCGTTGATCCGTCGCAGCAGAATCGGCAGCGCGGCCACCTCGCCGGCGCCCTCGACGATCGCGGCGACGGCAATCATGGCTCGACCTCGCCAAACAGATCAGCCTGTTCCTGTGCCTGGGCCGCAAGTACCGCCCGATCAGGCGCCAGTTGATTCAGCCGCAGGAGCTCTCCAGCCGAAAAAAGCTGGTCGCGCATGGCCATGCGCCCGGCTTCGTCCAGCGGTGCGATGCGCGTTTCCCCGCCCTCGGAAACCACTGCCAGCAAGGTGTCGGCACTCAAGGACAGATCGTCGAGCAGGTCTGGGCTGTGACTCGTGACGATGACCTGGGTGTCTTGCGAGGCGCGCGCAAGCGCCTCGCGCAAGGCCGCGCTGGCGGCCGGGTGCAGCGCCGTTTCGGGTTCCTCGATACCCACCAGCGATGGCGCGTAATCGCGGTTTCCCTGGAACAGCGCAGTCAACACGCCAAGCGCTCGCAGCGTGCCGTCAGACATGTTCTGTGCCGGAAATCGCCACGGATGTTTTGCCCCAGCCATGTCCTGGCGGAACTCCAGGGTTTCCATCGGCCCGATCGGCTTGCGCTCGACGCCGTGAACCATCGGCGCAACCGTCTGAAGGTATTCCTGGATGATCTCCAGCCTGTCGGCGGCGACCCGTTCCAGATGTCCGATCACGCTCGCGATGTTTTCCCCCACGGGCTTGAGCAAGCGCCCCTCCTGCGGCTTCTGCAGCTCGCGCATCAACTTCGGATTCAGGTTGTAGAAACCCATCGCCGTCAGGGCATCGAACACCGGGCGAAAGACCGCCATCCCCGACGCGGCCACCAGCGCCAGACGATCGGCGGTTACCGCTGGAAAGGTCGTCTCGCTGCTCGCCTTGAGGTTGCCGCGTTCGATACGGAAAAACGGACCCTTGCCGACACTGCCCAGTACGCACTCCTCGCTTTGTACCTCGTAGCCGCGTCCCGCCAGCGCGCCGATGTTGAAAGCGTAGTGGCCGGCTTGCCCGTTGCTCAACGCGAACTCCAGTCGGATGCCGAAGTTCGTCGGGTGACCACTGGAGCGCCGCCGGACCTCGTTCAATCCGCCACGTTCGTTCAGGGCATTGTCGAGAGAACCGGCCAGAGCGTCCCGTACCAGGTGCAGGGCGTCCAGAAAGTTGCTCTTGCCCGATCCGTTGGCCCCCACCAGATAGGTGAGCGGGTTGAGGCGGACGTCGCAGTAACCAATGCTCTTGTAGTTGCGCAGGACCACACGCGTGAGAAAAACCGGGTCAATCATTGTCTTGCCCCTTCAAGTTCAGTGCGGGTTGAAGCGAAGCTTCGCTGCGCTCGGCTGATGCCACTCCTAGCTCCCCCCGGTTCCGCACATTGCGGCTGATAATGTATCGGACAGGGCTTCCAGCCTTCTGGTTATCCCACGCCGGTGGCTCATCGCCCTCCGTCCGCAACCGGCCGGTGGCGGCAACCCGCCCTGCTTGCCCACCAGCGGCAAGCAGGGCATCAATCTGGAGACCGTGGGCATGATCTTTGGTCGAGACCCGGGCGTAGCCTATCCTCACGTTCGCCCCTACGGTAGCGCCAAGCCGCGCCCAGCCCCAGGTAGCGCGGTTGCACACCCGAGATTCGTGCTGATGTGGTCAGAAGAGTGGGATTTTGGCAACTCATCAGATAACAACACATACTGCAAGCCATTGATTGCGAGTGAATTGATCGTTAAATCGTCTTTCTTTTCCTGAGCGTGAGAAAACAAACAGCAGATAGACGCGCTTTACGAACGGCATGGGGGGAGAACCTCGAGCGTTTTTCCGTCCCTTCGCCATTGCTCCACGAGCCCGGCGAGAAGGCCTGACGAGTCGACGTGGCCCAGCACAATGCGGCTGGTGTGGCTGGCAATCCTGTGGTTGCGCTTCGTCGCAATCGCCTCCGACAAGCGTTGGCTGGCTGGGGCCATACTTACGACAACGGCGCAGCCTTCGTTCAGGGCGGTGTGCCATGGCAAGGGCAGACGTGCATTGTCCAGAGCTCGCGCCAGCACGATCACCACCGGTGATTTCGCAGCCAGGACAATCTCCAGGACTGATCGTTCCAGTGGAGATTGGAAACCGCCGATCAGCGGCGTCTTCTTGCGGGCCTGCTCCACAGCCCAGTCCATCGTGGCCCGGATGGCGCTTCCGGGACATTTTCGAGAGGCGAAGAAGGCGGTCAGGCGGCGCGAGACCAATGTCTGCTCACCGATCCCTTGCGCTCCATCCTCCAGAAACCAAGTAGTGAATAACGCTTCAGGCATCGTATTGAATTATTAGGAAAATCAATCGTCCGCAGATTTGTTATCCATACCTTCAGATAACAAGTCCGGTTCCTCGACGGGTTTCCTGTACGCCATGTTGCGCTTGGCCCGGTCAGGCAGGGGCACCAGCAAACCCTGCTCTCGCCAGGCAGCAAGCATTTTGGATGCCTTGAGCGTATCCACTTTCGCAATGCGGCAGAGGTCGGCATTGGCAATGGAGCGGTGCCGGTCAAGCCAGTCGCTCACCTCGTCCCAGGCGCTTGGACGTTCCAGGTTCAACAGCGTCACCGTTACGCTCTCCACCGCAGTCCCGGTATTCTGTCGGTACTGCGGTGGGTAGAGCTTGGCGGCGGCCATTTCGGCGAACATCATTTTGACGCCCTCGCCAGCGTCGATGTTCGGAGCTACCGGAAATTCCCGCAGGTTTTGGGCCAGCAACGGGTTGCGCGCTTTCGACCCGGCGCGAGCGATGTTGGCTTCAGTGATATGACCGGGAAAAACGCCGGGGCTTTCGACTTCGATACGGTCGTCGAGGATGCGGATGAAGATGTCGCGATTGAGGCGGTAGTCGCGATGGATGACCGCGTTGACGATGGCCTCTTTCACCACACGCTCTCCGGGTAGACATGTCTGGCCTTGAAACCGCTACCCGAGAGGGTAAGGCCTTGTGCCAGTTCGTCCAGCACCATCCTCACCGCGATGTCAATCTGTTCGATCAAGGGGCCGCGAGCCGTCTTCGGCGCCTTGCGCAGGTTGGGCGTCGCGCCGGGCACGGCGGCCTTGCCGTCGTACACCATGACGCGGATATCAGCGCGGGTATCGTAGGAGGTCAGCAAACCCCCTGGCTCGTCGGCAAACAATAGCACCGCCGCGCGGGTAGGCAAGACCTCGCCGCCGGCGCGCGCGGCCAGGCCGATGCGCATCAATTGATCCGGGAAGTCGCCACTCCTGAGGCCGCGTGCCGCCACGAAGGTACGCCAGGTGTCGGTTTCCAGCAGGTCCAGGGCGATCGGCACCGTTTCGCTCACCGCGCTGCGCACCCCGCGTCGGTAGGCCAGTTCCGCGATTTCGCCGGCATTCAACTCGCGGTTGCTCGCATCCATGCGGGTCCATGTGCCGTCGCCGAGCACCGAATGCACGTGGTCGCTCTTCTCCACGCGCAGCATGACGATGTGGCCGGGGCTACCGTTGTGCAAGGTGCAGGGCAGACGCAACCAGTGCAGGCGCTCGACGGGCGGCAAGAAGCGCTGCATCACCTGGCGGCGGAAATCGTCAAAGGCCTCAGGGTTTTCCTCGATCCCGAACAGGCGCGACGGCGGCTTGGATCCCGGCTTCAGATCCTTGGCGTCCCCCACGCCGATAACCAGCAGACCACCCTCGGAATTGGCGAACGCACACACCGTTTCGATCATGCGGCCATGCCTGGCGCTGATGCGTTTGAAGTCCAGGGTGCGAGTCTCCGGCGTGGACAGCAGGGTGGCGATGCGCGGCGCGGCTTGGGTGGGGGTGAGATCAAGCATCGTCGTCGCCTTGGCCGATGCGGTACTTGATGTCGTAGTTGACCAAAAAATCAAGTTGCTCTTCAGTTAGGCCAAAATGGTAACTTAAAGCACCGTCAATATCATCGATAATAGCCTTTGAATGCTTTGGAATAATGCACTGCACCCGCAAATGATCATGTGCGAATTTCATTGAGCGAAACTCACTATTCGATTTCAGCGATTTGCTTAGGCTGTCGGCAAAGGACAGCCAGCTACCATCCGGCGTCTGAGCAATATCCGTTACAAGCGGGAAGTTGTCTACCTCACGCTTATTGACGTGCCGACAATCAGTAAACACCTGGATATACCAGCGAAATAGAGATGAATTAAGAACGCAAAGTACCAAAGAGGCGATCTCACGGGAAGCAAAACGCAACGGCTTCAATTCGCTTGGTGGTCTTAGTATTCCGTCAGAGCCAGATACCTCTGGGATGAAATCAATAGCTTGCAGGAAATTGTGCACCTTGCGAGAATAATTGACCGAGTACCTTCCGGAAGTAGAAAGACATGTCACCAAGGGGCGTTTCATTTGACTTACTTTCCACCAAATGTCAGCTTCAAGTGCAGATTTGATCTTTGGTATGGTATGCGGTAATGCATGCTCCGGCGGGCGCGAATAAGACATTGTTGCAAAGAGAATTTCTCTCTCAGCTGCCGACCACCTGCGGCAATCAGTCACCCATATCTGTGGCGTGGCAACAACATTGTTGTCCAACAGGTGAATAGTAAGCTGGATGTGTTCAAGGCCATCAAAAAGACGCGATGGGCGATCATCAAATGAACTCAAATGCCCATTCCGCATAAACACTAGAGCTTGCAGCGATTTATACCCTTCCGTTGATATCGACGAAACAGGAACGATCAGCCCAATCCTTGATTTCTGACCGCCAATTTTCAAGGAGCGTTCAAAACACAGTGGGTAGAGGTTTTTTGTTCCAATGGTCGTGTACCCGCGCGTGTCTTCAGCGCCACCGCTTTTTAAGTCCTTGTAAGGCGGATTCCCAATCACCACATCAAACCCACCCGCCGCCATCAGCGGATAGAAATCAACGAACCAGTGAAACGGTTTGTGGCTGGCTTTCCAGGTGTCGTACCCTTTCGTCTTGTTCGGGTCTACCCCGTATTCGCGGGCCAGGTGGTAGTTCAGGGTCTCTTCCAGCTCATATAGCGTGTCGGTCAAAGCCTGCTTGTCCTGGGCGGTGATGTGGCCACCCTTTTGAACCTGCTGAATCTGGAAATTGTTGTACTGCTGTTCCACGGCGCACAACCGGATGCGAATGTCTTCCCAGGCATCGTTGAACAGATTGCCTTGGGTCTTGCCCATGACCGCGCGCTCGGTTTCGTCGGCGCTGGCGTAACCCACCAGCGTGTTGCCGTGGCGGATGTTGAAGTCGATGTCCGGCAGGGGTTCGATAGCGTCGCCCGGTTCCAGTAGAGCCACCAGTTTCAGGAACAGGCGGAGCTTGGCGATTTCGGTGGCTTGTTCCTCGATATCTACGCCGTAGAGATTGTGCACGATGATGTGCTTGATGACCGCGTAGTCCTGTTCCCGGTCGATGCGCGTGGTGGCGAAGCGAGTGAGGATTTCGTCCACCTCGGCCCATTTTTCCGGGTGGGTCTTTTCACCAGCGATCAGGGCGTCGCTACGCACCGCATGCAGGGTCCGCAGGGTGGCGTCGTAGAGTGGCTTCAGGATATTCAGCGCGGCGAATAGGAAGGCGCCCGAGCCGCAGGTCGGGTCGAGTACCGAGAGGCCATGGCGGAATTTCTCGTGACTCTTGCGCGGCAGTCGCCCGGCCAGGGTGAACCAGAAACTCTTGAGCAGGGCCGCGTCGGTGCAGCGCTCGATGAGGTCCTGGGCGAACTGGCGGATATCGAGGTTCCAGGTGATCAGGTCACTGACATCGCGCAGTTCGCCGGCGGTGATCCTGGCGCGAATCTCGCGTGTCCGCTGGTGGCGGGTGATGGTTTCGCGCCAGATTTCGGTCGGCAGGCTGGCGGCGTCGTTGGCGCGCTTGTTCCAGGGATTGCGACGGGTCAGCAGATCTGGGGCCTGGGTGTCCAGACCGGCGGCGATTTCCGAGGGGTAAGGCAGATCGACGCCCTTGAGCATGGCGGGGTAGAGGTAGGCATCGCCGCTTTCCTGGAGCAGTGGCCAGGCCAGGGCGTCGAAGGCGCCCTGATGTTCGGCGCGTACCTTGGCCAGCACGCTGGGAATGATGGTGTTCTTGCCAATGTACTCGGTGATATCTTCCTTGGTGTAGTAGGCCCCCATCTGTTTCTGGTTGACGAACTTTTCGAAGATGTAGCCGAGCACGTCGGGATTGATCGGGTCGCGCTTATCCGCTTTGCCTGCCTTCTTTTCAAGCGGACGGTCGTCCAGGTGCCAATCCCACTGGGCGAAGAAGGCAAACAGCTTTTCAAAAGCGGCGTCGGCGACGTCCAGGGCCGCGCAGTGGCGTTGCTCCAGTTCGTGCCGGGCGAAAAGGCCACCGTTGAGAAAGGGCACGTCGCCAAACTCGGCCCGGATGGTGGCACGGTTGGCCTCCGTGCGCTCCTCGGCGAAGCCACGGAAAAACAGTGGGCAGAGGAAACGTCGGTAGAAGCTGATGGCGTGTTGTGCGTTCACGTGGTCCATCAGGCGCTGTTGCAGGTAATCCTTCTTGTCATCCAGAAAACGCTTTTCCTGCAAGAACCAGAGGAACATGAGGCGGTCGATGAGTACGGCGGTATACCAGCGCAGGTCTTCTCCAGTGTCCGGGATCCCCGCGATGAACTCGGCGAAGGACTTGCGCTGTTTCTCGAACTCCCCGTAAAACTTCTTGGTGACCTTGTCGCGGTCGAAGCCGGCTTGCAGCCGCGCCGCAATGCCCAGCACCGAGAGAGTTTCCTCCTCGCCCAGCGTGAAGGTGATGGCGGACAGTTTCTGGCGCAGCAATTCGGTGGATTCGCCGACACGCCAGTGCACCTCTCGGTATTGATTGGGTCGCCCTGGCGCACGGGAAACCCATTGCCAAATTTGCGTGCTGTGCTCCGCATCGGTGAAGACGATGAGGTGTTCGCGTGCCTGGGCAGTGATCTTGCGTTCGATCTTCTGGCGAGTGGCGTAGGGCGGGATGTGGCCCGCGTGGTCCGGCAAGGCGTGCAGGATTTGGACGCCGCGCTTGTGCGCGACCACGGCTAGAGCATGGAGTTGCCCGTCCAGTTCGACCTGATAGGGCTCGCCCTGGCCGGGATAGTCCCAGCCCATGTCGACGAAGAGTGCCTGGAAACTGAACTGGCGCAGGAGTTGAATGTTTATATCGGGCATGACTTATTGATCCGCTTCTTGGCCCGGTATGAGCCCCAGCGAACACACCACGCGCGGCTCGCGTAACTGTGCATCTTCTTCCGTGTAGGTTAGGCGGCCTTCCTCGCGCAAGGTCTTCACTGCCCCGGCAAGTTCCTCGTCGTTGACGCCACCGCGCATGAGTCGATTGAGAAGGTCGGAGGCAGTTTCCAGCAGGGGACGGGCGTAGAGGTCGTCGAGCGCACGTTCCAGTTCTTCGTCGCGAAACAGGGTGTGCCTCTGGGCTTCGGCATAGCGTTTGAGGCGCTCGTAGGCACGGCGGCGTGGGCTGGAGGGCCGACCCAGGCCACCGCCGATCGCCCTGTCCTGGCGCACCGCCAGTTTCAACCCCTCGGCGACCAGTTCGTGGTGGTTTTCGGCACGGGGCACGGCGGGGGTGTCTGGCGCGCATTCAGCCACGCGCAGGATGGCGAACTGGGATTCGGTGACGGTCTTGCCATCCGGGCTGATCCAGGCGAGGTGGTCGTTGCCTTCGGGTGACTTCACATACACCAGCGTGCCACCACACGCGGCATCGCCGCCGAGTGAGGACAACGCAGTCTCGTCGAACGCGAAGGCGCGCGCCGAGTACACCACCGGCGGCATGGACTCGACGGCGTGCGCGAGTTCAGGCTTGTCTTGCGTCGCTTGTTTCCAGATCTGCCAGGCGTAGGAAGCAAGATCGACGTCGTCGTCACTATCGTCAAGGACACCGGATTTCTCCGTGTAGAGGTCGCGGATGGTGTTGGCGTCGTCGTCCTCGAAAAAGGCTTCGTCGGTACCCACGACTTCGGCGTTTTCCAGCAGGCGCTGCTGGATGCGGGCACGCAAGTTGATGAGACGTTCGACGCCTTCGGCGGGCAAGAAAGAGTAGCAGTGGATTTCCTCTGCGCGCTGGCCGATGCGGTCCACCCGGCCGGCGCGCTGAATCAGCCGGATGATCGCCCACGGCAGGTCGAAGTTGACGACCACATTGCTGTCTTGCAGGTTCTGGCCTTCTGAAAGCACGTCGGTACAGATGAGAACTCGCACCTCGTCGGACTTGCTGACGCTCTTGTTATTCGACTTGGGCGAGAAGCGACACGCCAGCGCATAGGGGTCGGCGCTGGCCCCGGTGGCGACTTCGACCTGAGCAATGCCGGCGCGGCGCACTTCCCGTGCCAGGTAGCGCGCCGTGTCGGCAAACTGGGTAAAGATCAGCACCTTGTCCTTGGCGTGCGTACGTTCGACAAGACGCTGCAGCGCGATCAACTTCTGGTCATGTTGTGGATCCCATCGTCCGTGCGCGCGCAGCAGATCAAGGAGGGCTTGCGTGTCCGCAGCCAGATGTTCGGAAAGCGACCGTTTGAACAGTGTGGGGCGTATCCACTTGAAGCGCTTCTTGTATTCACAAGTATATTGCTGATAGACGATCCTGGCGCGCGCCAGACCGTCGGGTGCGGCGTCCGCCTCGGCCACGGGTTCAACCAAGCCGTCGAGCAGATCTTCGGGGTCGCCTTCCAGGCCTTCAGCGTCTTCGTCCACCCGACCCAGGTCGAGCAAACCGGCGTCGAGCACACCTACCGGCAGGTCCAGCGCGTTTTCGATGGCATAAAGGTAAATCTGGTTGCGCAGAATGTGCCGGTCGATCGATTGCAGGAATGAAAAGCCGTTGGATTCCAGGCGCTTGAAGAGGTTGGTGCGGCAGAACCCCATCAGCCGCTTGCCAGCGCGGCCCAGGTTGTCGATCAGCTTGCGCTCCGCGGCCGTGGCGGTCTTTTCCGCCAGCGGGTCGACATACAAACCCATGCCGTAGCGGGGCACATGCAGGGCATTGATCTGATCGACCATTTCGGCCGAGTAGAGCCTCGCATAGCGGTCATCCGGGTCTGCCTCGTCGACGGCGAATTTCAGCGAAATGGGCATGCGTTTCGGGAAGTAACGTTTCTCGCCATCGTTGTCGGCGATGTAACGGCGGCCGTTGTCATCTTCCGCCGTGTAGTGCTCGATAATGAAGCTGCGCGTGCGTCGAACCATGTACAGGCGGATCAGCTCGCGCCAGTCGTCAAACTCTTCGCTCTTTTCAATGGCGAGAATCGAATTGGCTTTGCACTGGTGCCGGCGCTCGAACTCGGGTTCGCTGATGCCATGTTTTCGCATGTGCCGCTCGGGTCGAATGCCGATGTTGGCCTTTTCGTCGATAAACAGCCGTAGCTGGCTCGACAGGTCGGTCTTGGTCTTGTTGTAGGGAGTGGCGGTGAGCAGAATTGCTTTCGCATCGCAACTGCGGATGTAATCGGCAATCGCTTTGTAGCGTCGCCCCTCTCGGTTGCGCAGATTATGGCTTTCGTCGATGAGCACCAGACGATAGCGCTTGAGGCTGGGCAGTCGTTTGGAGACTTGGCTGATCGGCACGACCATGCCGCGCAGGCCGTATTCAGTGCGGTAGCGTTCCCACATCGGTTCCAGGTTTTTCGGGCAAATGATTAGGGTCTCGTAGCCGAGATCGTCTTCAAACATACGCGCCAACGCGGTTGCCATCATGGTCTTGCCCAGACCGACGACGTCACCGATCATCACCCCGCCGCGCCGATGCAGATGGCGCGCGGCAATCTTCACCGCGCTTTTCTGAAAATCGAATAGTTCCTGCTCAAAGCGTGCCGGCAAACGGAACTGGCTGAGACCGGCGCGCGCCTCGGTGCTGAGGTGATAGGCGATGTTGAGGTAGATCTGATACGGGGGAATGCTGGCTTCGCGCGCCCAACTCGATTCGATGATGGCTGCGAGGTCTTGCGAGACGTCGATGGCCCAGCGGTCTTTCCATCGCTCTTCGAACCATTCCGACAAGCGCTGGGCGGCATGATGTTCCAGCACATCGACGTTCAGTTCGCCCTGCTTGGAGAGCCCTTGCAGCGTGAGATTGCTGCTGCCGACGAAGCCGGTGATAGGGTTGTTCACGTCGTCGCGAAATAGCAGATAGAGCTTGGCGTGCAGTGGATACGGCAGAAATAGTTTGACGATGGCCTGGCCCGCTCGCAATTGCCGGGCGAGTCGACGCAGGCCGGCCTCATCCTTGCCAGAGGGAATGCCCAAGGTGATCTGTTCGCGCAAGTGGGCCCCGAACTGGGTCTTGAGCCGGGCCGCCGTGCCTTGGTCAATCAGGTTGTCCGCTGCGACTGCGCGGTAGAGATCCCGAACCTCCTCGTGAGGCGGGCGTTGCATGCCCACCAATACACGGCAAACCTGGCCGTTAGCCGGTTGCCAGGGCTGTATCAGGTCATCGATGGCCTGCCAGCCGCGCAGATTGAGGTAGCCCACACAAAAATCGGCCCGGTTCGAGACTTGCAGCGTGGCTCGTAAGGCTTCGAGCAGTTCTTGTTGGATGTTGTCGAAGATGCGAGGCATGGACGGGAAATTCCTACTTTGATTCGCCGACGGAAGGTAGCACGAAAAATGTCACGGCCGACCAAGGATCCGCCGTGACAGGGCGCATTCCACGTCACGCCGGCGGCTCATCGCCCGCCTCCTGCAACCAGCCGGCGACGGCATCCCGCCATATGTCCCGGCCTGCAGCCAGCCCGGGACACCCTGCCGACGCCTTGTGCAGCAGACTCGCCAGCCGTGTCTGGATCGCCACGCCCGCCAGTGCGTCGAATGCGCCCTCGTTGTAGGCCACCAACCAGGCTAGCTGCTGTTCCGGCGACAGGGGTGCGAGGCGTTCCTGCTTGAGTAGTTCCCGCAGCAAGCGGCCGCGCCGGATCTTGGCGTCGACGCCGGCTTCCAGCCGCGAGCCGAAACGGGTGAATACCTCCAGTTCGAGAAACTGCAGGAAATCCAGCTTCATGCGCCCGGCCTCGGCCTTGATGGCCGGCAACTGGGCCTTGCCGCCGATCCGCGAAACCGACCGGGTGATGTCGATGGCGGGCAGAAAGCCACGCGCGTAGAGTGCCGGGTCGAGGTAGATCTGGCCGTCGGTGATCGAGATCAGGTTGGTGGGAATATAGGCGGCGATCTCGCCCTGTTCGGTTTCGACGATCGGCAGGGCAGTCATGCTACCGCTACCGTAGCGCGCCGCCAGGCAGGTCGAGCGTTCGAGCAGGCGCGCGTGCAGGTAGAAGATATCGCCGGGGTAGGCCTCTCGCCCCGGCGGGCGACGCAGTAGCAGCGAAAGCTCGCGATAGGCTCGCGCATGGGTGGTGAGGTCGTCGTACACCACCAGCACGTCGCGGCCGCTCCACATCCATTCTTCCGCCAGGGCGCAGCCGGCGAAGGGCGCGAGGAACTTGAGCCCGGGGGTGGTGGTAGCCTCTGCGACGACGACGCAGCTGATGTCGAGAACGTGGGCCCGGCGCAGGGTCTCGATGGTGCTCACTACCGCCGAGCGCTTCTGGCTGATCAGCACATAGACGCAGAGAACATCGCTCCCTTTCTGGGCGATGATCGTGTCCATGGCCAGCGAACTCTTGCCGGTGCCCGCGTCGCCGATGATCAGTTGCCGCTGGCCTTTACCAATCGGGATCATGGTATCGACCATCTTGCTGCCACTCAGCAATGGGCGCCTGACGAAATCGCGGGCGGTGATCGGTGGCGAGGAGACTTCGAGGGGGCGTCGGCGGCTGAATTGCGGTTGCGCACCGCCATCGAGGGGATTCCCCAGCGGGTCCACCACGCGGCCGAGAAAGCCGTCACCGACGCCAATATCCAGTCGCCGTCCGGTCAGGTGGGCCGCCGCGCCGGCGGCGAGGCCATCCTCCTGACCGAGCAGGATGCCGCCGATGCGCCTGCTGCCGAGGTGAAACACCAGCGCCTCGCTGCCATTCTCGAAACGCAGGATCTGGTCCATCGCCGCCGAGGGCAGCCCCTCGATCCAGGCGATGCCGTCGCCGATCGCTGCCAGCTTGCCGATTTCGCTGATCCGCAATCGTGGCTGGTAGTCGGCCAGCCACTGGCTGCGCCGGCCACCAGGGTTTGGGGCAGAAGGCTCAGTGATCAAGCCCGCCTGCCTCCGCGAAAACGCCCAGTTCGCCGGCCAGACTGAGATCCAGTTGCCAGGCCCCGAGCGATAGCCGGACGCCGGCCAGCAACTCGCTGTCCTCGACGAAATCGAGGTCGACGAGCTTTCCCAGCCGGGCATCGACGGCACCGGAGATCTGCCGGCGTTGTTCCTCCGAGAGCGGGTGGGCGCTGCTCAACACCCCTTGTCCATGACCATTCTGGCCCGCCCGCAAAGGCTCCAGACGTTCTTCGGGTAGAGCCGAGAGTTCCTCGACGAAGATTTCTACCAGCAGTGCTTCGATCTCCGGTCCGGCCAGCCGGGCCAGCAGTGCACTGGCGAACTGTCGGGCGAGTGCGCCGGACTGGCTGGCGAGTTCGCGCTGCAGGGTCTCCTGCCGGTGTGCTTCGCGGGCGGCGCTACGTTGCCGCTCGGCAGCCAGATCCCGGTCCAGCGCCTCCATCTGTCGCGCGTACTCTGCCGCCATCTGGGCATCGAACTGGCTGCGGGCTGCCGCCTTTTCTCGCTCCCAGTCCGCCAGACGGTTTTCAAACTGGCGCTGCAGGGCCGCGGCCCGTGCTTCCGTCGCGCGTGCTTCGTTGAGAGAGCCCTCGATGCCAGCGCGACGCTCAGCCAGGGTCGCCAGCACCGGGCGGTAGAGAAAGCGCTTGAGGATCCAGATCAGCGCCAGGAAATTGATGATTTCGAGGGCAAAGGTGGTCCAGTCCAGACCCATCGCCGCCTCCTACTTCAAGAGGTATTCAAGCAGCGGATTGCGGAAGAGGATGATCAGCACGATCACCAGGACGTAGATGGCCAGCGACTCGATCATCGCCAGGCCGATGAACAGGGTGCGGGTGATCGACTTCTCCGCCTCAGGTTGCCGCGACAGCGCTTCAAGCGCCTGCGTGATCGCCCGGCCCATGGCAATGGCCGGGAAGATGATGCCGATCGCGATGGCCAGCGCTGCTGCCACGGTGGAGACCAGGACAAACCAGTGCATGTCGCTCATAGGGTGCTTCCTTTCGTGTCGTTCGATGAGGGCTCTTCGCAGTGCTCCGCAGCGGCGTGGGATTGCATGCCGCCGGCGATGTAGATCAGGGCCAGCGTGCCGAAGATGTAGGCCTGGACCAAGGCTTCGACGATGTGCAGCATAAGCACCGGGACCGGCACCAGCAGCCCCGCAACCAGGAGGACCAGCAGCGCGGCCATTTCGAGGCTCATGATGTTGCCGAACAAGCGCATCGCCAGCGCGATGGTGCGGGAAAACTCGCCGAGCAGATGAAACGGCAGGAGGATCGGGCTGGGGACCAGGTAGTGGCGCAGATAATTCTTCAGGCCTTCGCTGCGGATGCCGAACCAGTGCACCGAGACAAAGACCAGACAGGCCAGCGCGGCGGTGGTCGACAGGTTGCCGGTAGGCGCATGCAGACCGGGCACGATTCCCGTCAGATTGGCGACAGCGACGAACAGCCAGAGGGTGCCGACGAAAGGCAGCAGCAGGCCGGCCCGACCCGGTAGCACGCCTTCGATGGCCGCCTCGATCGACTGGACGACACCTTCCAGCGCGGTTTGCACAAGACCGGGGTGGTCGACCGAGAGTCGTCTGGTCGCCAACCAGCAGGACATTCCGAAGGCCATCAGGATGCCCCAGGTGGTGACCACTGTCGAGGTGATCCGCAAGCCTCCCAGACTGAAAACAACGCTTGCCGCTTCCATTACCAGTATTTTCGGATGAAGAGATAGACGTTGAAGACGCCGATCGCGAGGCCGATGAGGATCAGATTCACCGTCCACCGCACCGTGTACCCCTCACCCAGGCTATCCAGCCAGCGCCCGAGATAAGCGCCTGCCAGCAAGGGCGCCAGGAACAGCACCGACAGACTGCCGAGGAAGACAGCCTGTGCGAGCAGCGAGCGCCGACTCCGTTCGGCCTCCTTGAGTCTTTCGCTGTCGCGGGAAACCTCACGACGCCATCTTTCGTCGTTCATAACGACTTGCAACAATGGTCGTTCACAATGACTTGCGGTGATGGTCGTTCATCACGGCCACCGATCCAGGGTGCGCAAGCGCCGGAAAAGCTCCTGCTCCAGCTTCTGCAGATTGTCCTTGACGCTCCGGAGTTTTTCTTCTTCCTGTGCCAGTTGCCCCGCCAGCAGATCCGAGATCCGCTCGTAGTCCTCGTCATAAAGGTAACGCCGGGTGTTGACAGTCAGTTGATCGTCGGCAAAGCGCAATACGGCGCCGGGGCAGGCGAGATACTGCCACGCACCCTGCGTGCTGCGAAAACGCGACAGTCCATAGTCGAGGATCGTCATGAAGCGGGCGCGTCCCGGCTGAATGCCGAAGCTGCCGCTGGCATCGCTGCCGACAAAGCTCTGCACCTTGTCGATGCGCTCGCAGCGCAGCGCGCTCTGCAGATGCAGGGTAATCGCGCCGCTCACCGCACGCCCTCCATGCCGGCGCGCATGTAGCAGCGATCCTCGGGCAGGTCGTCGTAGGTTCCCTGGATAAAATCTTCGCAATCGGTGAGGGTCGTAGCCAGAGGGACCGAGGCCCCGGCGATGCCGGTATGGTCGGCAACGACAAAGAACGGCTGCGTGAGATAGCGTTCGAGCAGGCGCGCCCGCAGCACGGTGCACCGGTCGGCTTCCGACAGGGCCTCGACGCCCAGCATGGAGATGATGTCCTCCAGTTCGCGGTAGCGCGCGAGATGCTCGCGCACCGTTTGCGCGACCCGATAGTGACGGTCGCCGAGGGTGACGCGATCCATCATGCGACTGCCCGACGACAGTGGGTCGACCGCCGGGTATATCCCCTTGGCCGCCTGGTTGCGCGAGAGGATGACGGTGGTGTCGAGGTGGGCGAGGATCGCCCCGACTGCCGGGTCGGTCATGTCATCAGCCGGTACATAGACGGCCTCGACAGCGGTGATATTGCCGCTGCGCGTGGAAGAAATGCGCTCCTGCAGTTCCGCCACTTCGGAGAGTAGTGTCGGCTGGTAGCCGACCGTCGCCGGCATGCGCCCGAGCAGCCCGGACAGCTCGCTGCCCGCCTGCACGAAGCGGAAAGCGTTGTCCATCAGGAACAACACTTCCTTGGCGACATGGTCGCGCAGGTATTCGGCGTAGGTCAGTGCCGACAGCCCGATGCGGAAGCGGACTCCCGGCGATTCATCCATCTGGCCGAACACCATCAGCGAGCGCGGCATGACGCCGGCGTCCTGCATGTCGTGCCACAACTCATGTCCCTCGCGAATTCGCTCACCGACCCCGGCGAAGACCGATACCCCCTGGTGCAGACGGACGATGGCGTTCATGAATTCCATGATCAGCACCGTTTTGCCAACGCCTGCGCCACCGAACAAGCCGGTCTTGCCGCCGCGCACAAAAGGGCACAGGAGGTCGATCACCTTGATGCCGGTCGGCAGGATTTCTCCCATGCCCATTGCTTCCGAGAGCGGTGCCGGGGCAGCGACGATGGGGCGAAATTCCGTCGACGCGAGCGCCGGGCCGCCATCCAGAGGGTGGCCGAATAGGTCGAGCAGCCGGCCCAGGCAATCAGGGGTCACCGGTATCTGCAGCGGCCCACCACTGTCGAAGACCGGCAGCAGCCGGCGCAGACCGGCCGTGCGATGCAGGGCGATCGCTCGTGCCCGCGATTCGTCGAGATGGCGATGCACCTCGAAGGTGTAGCGCTCGCCATCGAGGCAGACATACACCGCCTGATGTAGCGGTGGCAGGCGGCTGCACAGGATGTCGATGACCGGTCCGTGCACCTCCTCGATCACCCCAAGCGGCGCCTGCTCGGGGATGGGACAGGGTGACCTTGCCGTTTCGATGGCAGAAGGCAAAGCCAGCAGCCCTTCCGTCATGGCTTGTTGGCGGCCAGAATGCCGATCCGATACTTGGCCAGCAACTCGTCCGCATAGGCGGAATGCGGACGTCCTTTGGTCTTCGTGTCATAGGCCTCGGTTGCTTCCTTGCCGCACCAGGGCAGAACGAGCTCGGGGGGCGACGGATGCCGGGGCAGATAGGCGCTCAGATCATAGACCGTACCGCGAATCGCCATCCAGCAGTTGTCCGGCAGTGCGTGTTTGGCGAGTTCGGTCCGGGAAATGACCTTTTCGGCCGCTACCGCAACGCTTTCATCGGCCGGCGGCAACCACAGGCTGCTTGCCCAGAAGGCTGACACCAGCAGCCAGAAAATGATGGTGGTGGATAGGTAGAGTCGGCGCATTATCGGAATCCGAAGTTTTCAAAATGGATATGGCGAGGCTTGATGCCACGCTCGTGGAGGGACTGTCTGACCGCGGCCAGCATGCCCGGCGGCCCGCACAGATAGCACTCGTGCCCGGCGAGCTCGCGGGTAGCGGGAAGGAATGAATCAACATTCGGCGGCTGGTTACCGGTGGCCAGAGCTTGCAGCGACAGTTGCGGATCCTGCGCAGCGAGCGCGCGCAATTCTTGCAGAAAGGCAGCATCGGCCTCGGCGCGATAGAGATAGACGAGTGTCGTCTCCTGACTGACCGGGCCCGTCCGCAGCAGCGCCAGGAAAGGCGTGATACCAATACCGCCGGCCAGCCACAGTTGCGGCGCTGCGGGTCGCTCGGCCAGGAAGGTGCCGAATGCGCCATGCACCCGCGCCAGGACACCCGGTTCGATGCCCTGGATGCGTCGGGTGCAATCGCCCAGCGCCTTCACGCCGACGCGGATTTCACGGTCGGCACCCATCGAACTGACGGTGAACGGGTGAAACTCGCCGCAACCCCTGAACGTCGGCCCGGCGAACAAAGCAACCAGGACGAACTGCCCTGCCGTCACGGCAATCGGCTCTGCCAGCGGTTTGAGAGTGATCTCGACCATGGCGTCGGCAACTGGCGCAGCCGACTGCACGATGTACGGCCGGGCAGCCAGGCCGCTATCGTCCCGCAGGATTCGCCAGCCGAGGAACAGAGCGGCCAGCGCCAGGATCGGCAATACCGGTTCCTCGATACCGAGCTGCAGCAGATGCCACAGACCGACCAGCACGCCGACCCCCAGCGAGACATGCAGCCAGCGCCAGCTTCGATAGGGTATGCGCGTGGCGAAAGTGGTGGCGAGTCCGAGCATCAGCAGCAGCAGCGACAGCCAGCCCAGCCGGACCGGCCAGCCCTGGCTAAACGGTGAAAGCGTCTGCCACGCCAGAGTGGGAGACGCCGGCCAGGCATCGGCAGCAAGCGCCAGCGGATGTGCCAGCAGCAGGACGTAAGCGGCCATGCCTACGTGGTGATGCCATTGGTACATCCTCTCCAGCCCCCCCAACCAGCGGGACAGCCAGGTTTCCCGCAGCATCAGCAGCAGGCTGGCGAGCAACAGGCCGCAGCCTGTCCAGCCCAGGACAATGCCCAGACTGCGTGCGGGCGACAGGCCCTCCGGAAAGGCCCAAAAAACGGGGCCTGCGGTAGAAACCAGTACGAGTAGCGGAATCGATAGCCAGCGAAGGAGGAACATGGTGGGCTCGCGCAGGAATCAACTGGAGGGCTGGCGAGAGTCGCTTGCCGGCTGCAGGTGCTCACAGATGTCACGTCCTCCCTGCGGCATCGCCATGCCGCGCGCTCTGGCGCGTTCTTCCATGAGTTGGTGATGCGCGACCTGGTAGCTGCGGCACTCCTCGTACGTCCTGAAGCCACGAATTTTCGATTGATGTTCGATCCGTTCCTCCGGTGTCATCAACTGCCAGCCGCGAGTATTCGCCTCGCTGGCCCGCACGGGGCCGCGCGCCTGCGCGGTTGCGGCGACAGACAGCAGCAGCGTGATGATCAAGACTCTATTATTCATTGTTTCCACTCAGCACAGGCTTCCTCAGCCAATGGATCAGCCCGGAAAGGCCGATCGAGCCAACCAGCAGGACCAGCGCCACGCGCAGGTCGTTGAGTGCCGCCGGGGCGGCGATCAGTAGAATGCCCAGTCCCAGCATCATGGCCCCCGAAGCCAGTTTGAGCAAACGTCCCTCGGTCTCCGACAGCTTTCGCGAGCCGATGGTGTAGGTGAAGACCACGGTGATGACCAGCAGCGGGATGACGTAGACAACGTTGTAGAAGGCCAGATAGGCGTAGTGTTGCCACGGCGGCAGCTCTGAAAGGGTCAGCAGCCGCGTATAGATCATGGGGAATCCGGCCGTACATAGGAGTTCGTAGGAATTGGCGGCGATCGCCAGGGCGATGGTTCCCAGCGTCAAGGCCGGCATGCTATCCGCTCGCAGAAGGCCGCGCACGCGCTGGTAGAGACCGGGCTTGGCGGCATCCGGGATACTCAGGGAAATCCCTTTTTTGAACCAGAAGTAATCCTTGATGTTGATCAGCGCGATGACGATCGCCAGACCTCCGGCCGCGGTGGTGACCAGAGTGATTTCGCCGAGCCAGCGGAAAACGTTGAGCCAAGCGGCCATGAACAGGAAGTAGATAAGGCCCGAGAAAAACAGGAAGACGCTGCCGATGAACAGCATGCGCGCGCGACTGCGGGCATGGATCAGCAGCGAGAGCAGAAACAGGAGAACGAAAAAGGCACAGGGATTGAAGGCATCCAGCCCGGCGATGACCGCGGTGAACACCGGTAGCGAGAGTTGGTCGGGCGCCATTGTGCCGAGTAGCGGGAGATCGAGTCCGGGAGCCGGGCGAGTTCCCGCAGCAGGCCCCCCAAGCGCCTTTCCCCCGGATTCACGGCAGAACTGCAAGGCTTTTTCCAGTGCCTGCCCGGTCGTTTCCGGCCGATCGAAACCGACTTCGAGCTGTCCGCAGAACAGGAAAGCCGGCACGCTGCTGGCTTCCTGGCCGAGGGATTCGGCCATCGAAACGTAGGCGTCGGCGGCGTTCTGATCCGCAGTGAGGTTGCGGCTGTGCAGCACCAGCCAGGGATGGCGTGCCGGCAGCGCTTCGACAAAAGGCCGGGCAGCCTGGCAATGCGGACAGGTGCTGGTCCAGAAGAAGTACAGATGAACCCGCCGTTCGCTGGCAGCATTGTTGTCGATCCACACCGGCGGCTCCATCGCGGCGGCAGAGGACAAAACGGCGGCGAGCGCGAGGAAGCAGATCAGGCGGAATACTCTGGTCAGATCCAGGAAATGTTGGGTCATCGCTAACTCCATTCCGTGCCTGGTAGCGGATTCGATCTCCAAACAGATGATCGTTTTCCGGCCCCGCTACGAAGCGGCGGGGTGGAGCGATAGTTGCAGCCCTACTTGAAGAAACCGCGTGCCTGCATACGATCGCAAGCGTTTTGCCGTGGTGCCATCAAGGTCGTGCCTTTTTCCTTGGCGCGTGCCTCCATGGCCTGATGGTGCTCAACCTGGATCGCCTTGCATTCGTCTAGGGTCTTGGCGGCGAGCATCTTGTCGTGGTAGGCGGTACGCTCCTCGGTCGTCATCAGCGACCAGCCGCGGGTGTTGTCCTGATCGAAGGCGAAGCGCATTCCCTGACCCTGCCCTTGGCCACCCCCCGGTCCCATGCCACTCATACCTCCCGGCCCTCCTCCCATGCCGGGGCCGGGTTGTGCGAAGGACGGTACGCCCAGCGAGGCGCCAAGAAGGGCAAACAGCGTGAAGTGGGAGAGTTTCATCGTCTTTCCTTTCAGGTTTATTGAAAGAATCTGATCAACGGCTGGCGCCGGACCTGGGGCCATGCCGCTGGCGTGGGTTGAGAAGTGAAACGATCAACGCGCTGGGCGACCATCGCTCCCTGTTTGTGAAGACGAGGAAGCCGCAAAAAGGAGGCAGGCGTCAAGGCACCGACCGTCCCCGATTTCCAATGGACCGAGTGGAATGGATGGCTATGCAAAAAAACAACTGACCAGGTAGTTGCGGGCGGCACTGAGAGCGCTTGTCCAAGCCGACCTTGCCTTGCTCACCGATGCCCCAGGAAGAAGGCGCTACAACGGCGGTCGCGGTGTAAAGCTACAGACCTTTCCGTCTTCGTCGAAGCGCACCTGACACGCGCTTGTCATTCGTTCCTTCAGGCGCCGACGGGCACGCTGAATCCGCGACTTGGCTGCGGAGAGCGAGATGCCGAGACGGTCGGCGAGTTCCTGTTGCGAGTGGCCCTCGAGGTCGCACAGGGTAATCGCCAGTCGATCGTCTGCGGAGAGTTCGCAGAGCACCCGGGACAGGCAGGCGCTCAGGTCATCGACCACCGGGGCCAGTTCGTTCTCGGGGGAAACCAGGTCGTCCGGCAGGGGGACGTGTTCACGCGACACGCGCAGGCGATCGGCCAGCGCATTGCGCGCCACCTGGAACAGCCATGCCCGTCGGTTATCGATCGCGCAAAAGTTGCTTCCCTGCCGCAAGGCCTTGATGAACACCTCCTGCAGTACTTCGTCTGCATCGTCGATCTGGCCGATCCGATGACGAAGATAGCCACGCAACTGCGCTTCGCACATCGACCAGGCCGCCAGCAAGCAGGGAGTGCTCATGCCTTGGCACTTTCAGAGGCGAAGTAGCGCTTCTGGAACCACAGCGAAACACTCACCAGGCCGATCATCACCGGTACCTCGACCAGAGGACCGATGACGGCAGCGAAGGCGGCGCCGGAGTTGATGCCATAGACAGCGACGGCGACAGCAATCGCCAACTCGAAGTTGTTGCTGGCGGCGGTAAACGACAGGGTGGCGCATTTCCCGTAGCCGGCGCCCACCTTTTTGCTCATGTAGAACGAAATCAGAAACATCAGCACAAAGTAGATCAGCAGGGGAATAGCGATGCGCACGACGTCCAGCGGGATGGTGACGATCAGCTTGCCCTTGAGGCTGAACATGACGACGATGGTAAACAGCAGGGCGACGAGGGTGATCGGGCCGATCCTGGGCACGAACTGTTCGTGATACCACTGCTTCGAGACAAAGCGCAGCAGGATCACCCGCGTCAGCACACCGGCTACGCAGGGAATGCCCAGGTAGATGAAGACGCTCTCGGCAATCTGCCCGATCGAGACATCGACCACGGCACCCGAGAGACCGAACAGTGGCGGCAGCACGGTCACGAACAGCCAGGCGTAGACGCTGTAGAACAGCACCTGGAAGATCGAGTTGAAGGCTACCAGGCCGGCGGCGTACTCGGTCGAACCTTTGGCGATCTCGTTCCAGACGATCACCATGGCGATGCAGCGGGCCAGACCAATCAGGATCAGGCCGACCATGTACTCGGGCTTGTCCGGCAGGAAGAGGATCGCCAGCGCGAACATCAGGATCGGCCCGACGACCCAGTTCTGCAGCAGCGACAGAACGAGCACCTTCCTGTCGACGAAGACGTCGGGCAGTTCCTCGTAGCGGACCTTGGCGAAGGGCGGGTACATCATCAGGATCAGGCCCAGCGCGATCGGCAGGTTGGTCGTGCCGACCTGGAAGGAATTGATCAGATCCTCGATGCCCGGAACGAAGAAACCCAGGCCCACACCCAGAGCCATCGCGGCGAAAATCCAGACAGTCAGATATCTGTCGAGGAAGGACAGTTTTCCGGTAACGGCGCTCATGGCAGACCTCTGTTCCGACGGTTCGATGTTGCAGGGCCCCGCTTGTCGCCGTGCGTCGCCGTCTGACGCAGATCAATGTCACGAGTGGGGGTTTACAGAATTTCAAGATTCTAGCAATATAAAAGCGTTTCGCAAAGCAACGCCGTGGGCGGCGTTCAATTCTTTGGCTCGCCGGGTGTCCAGCCGGGCAGCACTCACAGGAGGAACAGCAAATGACGGTCAGGGTTGGCATCAACGGTTTCGGTCGCATCGGCAGGCTGGCGCTACGCGCGGCCTGGAACACCCCGGAACTCGAGTTCGTGCACATCAACGAAGCTAACGGTCCGGTCGAGTCGGCGGCACACCTGCTCGAATTCGATTCGGTGCACGGTCGCTGGCCGCATGCCATCGGAGTCAGCAACGGGCGCCTGCTGGTGGACGGCAAGTCGATCAGCTACAGCACCGCCAGGGACGTGGCCGGCGGGCCTTGGCGCGACGCCGGGGTGGACATTGTTCTCGAAGCCAGCGGCAAGTGGCGCACGGTCGACGAGTTGTCGCCGTACCTGGCGGCGGGGGTCAGGAAGGTGATCGTTGCCGCGCCGGTCAAGGGGGGCGACACGCTGAATATCGTCATGGGGGTGAACGACCAGCTCTACGACCCGGCGCGCGACCACATCGTTACCGCCGCGTCGTGCACCACCAACTGCCTGGCGCCGGTGGTCAAGGTCGTGCATGAGGCGATCGGTATCTCGCACGGCATGATCACCACCATCCACAGTTCGACCAACACCCAGAGCGTGCATGACCAGATGCACAAGGACCTGCGTCGCGCGCGCGCGTCGAGCCTGTCGCTGGTGCCGACGACCACCGGCTCGGCGACGGCGATCGCGCTGATCTTCCCGGAACTGAAGGGCAAGCTCGACGGCCACGCTGTGCGCGTGCCGCTGCTCAACGCCTCGCTCACCGACTGCGTCTTCGAGATGCAGCGTCCGACCAGCGTCGAAGAGGTCAACGGCCTGCTCAAGGCGGCCGCAGAAGGGGCACTCAAGGGAATCCTGGGGTTCGAGGAACGGCCGCTGGTGTCGATGGACTACTGTGGCGATCCGCGTTCGTCGATCGTCGACGCCGCGCACACGCGGGTGATCAACGGCACGCTGGTCAAGATCTACGCCTGGTACGACAACGAGTGGGGCTACGCCAACCGCTACGTCGAACTGGCGCGCAAGCTTGCCGCGTCGCTATAGCCGCGCGCTTCCCGACATCGCCAGCGGGGCCGGCGCTGCCGTGCCGGCCCCGGTGAACCGGAACCTTTCAGGAGAAGCCGCATGAGCGATCCATCCCCGGCCAGGAGCGACGCCGCGCGCGCGGGCCTGCGCAATTACATTTTGGTCACCGCCGCCTACTGGTCGGACACGGTGACCGACGGCGCCACGCGCATGCTGGTATTGTTCTATTTCTACAACCTCGGGTACACGCCTTTTGCCGTCGCTTCGCTGTTCATCTTTTACGAAGTCTTCGGGATTCTGACCAATCTCTTCGGTGGCTACGTCGGAGCCCGTTTCGGCCTCAAGACCACGTTGTTCATCGGGCTCGGTACGCAACTCGCGGCGCTGTCGATGCTCGCCTTCGCGCCGCAGGGGTGGCTGGTCGTCGCCTGGGTAATGGTTTCGCAGGCCCTGAGCGGGATCGCCAAGGACATGACCAAGATGAGTTCGAAGAGCGCGGTCAAGCTGATCGTCCCCGAGGATTCGTCGGCGACGCTGTACCGCTGGGTGTCGATCCTCACCGGATCGAAGAACGCCCTGAAGGGCGTCGGCTTCTTCCTGGGGGGACTGCTGCTGACCGTGCTCGATTTCCAGACCGCGCTCAAGTGGCTCGTCGCGCTGGTCGGGGTCACCCTGATCCTCGCGGCCCTGCTGATGCGCGGCGGTCTCGGTGAGGCCAACCGGAAGGCGAAGTTCGGGCAGATGTTCTCGCGAAACGGCGCGGTCAACAAGCTCGCTGCGGCGCGCATCTTTCTCTTCGGCGCGCGTGACGTCTGGTTCGTCGTCGGTCTGCCGGTGTTCCTGTCGAGCGTGCTCGGGTGGACCTTCTGGCAGTCCGGCGGTTTTCTGGCGGTCTGGGTGATCGGTTACGGAATCGTCCAGGCGGCGACGCCCGGCGTGTTGCGCAGTCGCGTCGAGGGGCAGCACGAACCCGACGGGCGGACGGCGACGATCCTCGCCTTCGTCCTTGCCGTGTTGCCGGCCGGCATTGCCCTGGGGCTTGGCGCCGGCGTGGCGCCGAGTACGGTGGTCGTCAGTGGATTGATCGTCTTCGGAGCAGTGTTTGCCCTGAACTCGGCGGTGCACTCGTACCTGATCCTGGCCTATACCGATAGCGACAAGGTGGCGATGAACGTCGGGTTCTACTACATGGCCAACGCCGCCGGTCGCCTGGCCGGCACGGTCCTGTCGGGCGCGCTCTACCAGTGGGGACTGCAGAGCGGGCCGAGCAACGGCCTGATCGCCTGCCTGTGGGCCTCGTCGGCGTTCGTGCTGGTGGCCGGCCTGCTGTCGCTGCTACTGCCACGTCACCTCGGCCCGCGCTCGAAACCGATCAAGCTCGGCGATCTCGGCGAATAGCGTGGCGCGTTCGCCCTGGCCGCGCTGAACAAGCGGGCAGAACCAGCCTCTGCCGTCGGCTGGCCTCCTGGCCATCGTCGGAGCCACTCCGGCGATGGCTTGAAGCCTTGCGGATTTGCATGCACACTCGGCGATTCCTGCATTGCAGTTCGGCCACGTGAGTCCCTCCTCCTGCCCCATGCGATCGCCAGCACCAGCCGCAACCGGATTTCTTGCGGGGACTCCCCGTGCATTGCGCGTCGCCGCGACCAACCTCGCCCTGTTCCTGGCGTTCTGTTCGCCAGCGGCTGCCACGCAACCGCAGAACATCCTGGTGATCTATTCCTTCGGCCGTTTCCTGCCGGTCAACATCGCCGTTGACCAGGGGCTCCGCGCCGCGATCCAGAGCCCCACTGCCGAGCCGGTCATCGTCTTCGACGAGTTCCTCGACGTACCCCGTTTCGCCGGAGAGAAATATCTCGACAGCCTCGCTGCCTTCATCCGGGAAAAGTACCGCGAACAACAGCCGGCGGTGATCGTTGCCGTCGGGGAAAAGGCGCTGGATTTCGTGGTTGACCGCCGCGCCGCGCTTTTCCCGCAGGCCCCCGTCGTGCATCTCGCCGTATATCGGACCCGGGCCGGCAGCCGACCGCTGCCGGCCGATGTTGTCGGCTCGTGGGTCGCCTTCGATTACGACCGCACCATCGATCAGGCGCTGCGCTGGCACCCGCAGGTCCGCCGACTGCTGATCGTCATCGGGACGCGCACGCCCGACCGCCGCTACGATGATGATCTGAAGGCCGCGGCGCAGCGATTTGCCGGACGCCTGGCCATCGAGATCCTCGAAGGACTACCCAACGTGGAACTGTCGAAACGCCTGCGCGAAGTCGAAGACGACGCGGTGGTATTGACCAATGGCTTCTATCTCGACGAAGACGAGCCGCGCGGATCTCCACGCGAATCCGCCCGCAGAATGGCGGCCGCGACCCGTGCGCCGGTCTACGGCCCCTACGAAACCTGGCTGGGAAACGGCATCGTCGGCGGCTACATGACCGACATTGCGGCTGTCACGGAGACCGCCGGTAAAGCGATCAGCCAATTACTGGCCGGCGCCGCGCCGGCCACGCTCAGCTTCCCCGCCATCGCCGCCACCCGGCTGAATGTTGACTGGCGCCAGTTGCGGCGCTTCGGGATCGCCGCTGAAGCCATTCCATACGACGCCGTGGTGCACTTCGGCGACCGCTCCGTGCTGGAGGAATACCGGCCCGTGGTCATCGCCACGGCCCTGGTCATGGCCCTCCAGGCCGGACTGATCCTGCTGCTGATGTACGAGCGCCGGGCACGTCGCCGCGCGGAATCGGCGATGCAGACCCAGCGTGCGCAACTCGCCCATGCCGCCCGGCTGGCGGTGGCCGGGGAACTGACCGGGGCGATCGCCCACGAGATCAACCAGCCGCTGGCCGCCATCCTGAGCAATGCGGAAGCCGCGGAACTGATGCTTGAGTCCGGCCCTGGCCGGCCGGACGAACTGCGAGCCATTCTTGCCGACATCCGGCGCGACGATCTTCGGGCCAGCGAGGTGATCCGCCGGCTGCGGGCGTTGCTGGCGCGCCAGGCCGGGCCCCCGTTACCGTTCGAACTCAACGAGGCACTGCGCGACGCGGTCTCGATGCTGGGCAGCGAGGCGCGACGCCGCGAAACGCCGCTGGATTTTCGGCCAGCGGAAACGGATATCGTGCTGTCCGGCGACAAGGTTCAACTCCAGCAGGTAGTCATCAACCTGCTGCTCAATGCAACGGATGCCGTCGCCGACCTGCCGCCGGATGAGCGACGCATCATCCTCGAAGCGCGACGGGTCGGGAAAGAAGCGGAGATTGTCGTGCGCGACAACGGCCACGGCATCTCGCCAGAGGCTCTTGGACTGCTCTTCGACTCCTTCTATACGACCAAGGCGCAGGGCATGGGTCTGGGTCTGTCGATCGCGCGCACACTTGTCGAAGCGCATGGCGGGCGCATCTCGGCCGAGAGCCATCCCCGCAAAGGGGCCAGGTTCCTGGTCCGTTTGCCGCTGGGCGACAAGAACAGTGGCGAGGCAACGTGCGGGGCACCGGATCCGCGATGAACGCGAAGCCGCTCATTCATGTCGTCGATGATGACGAATCGCTGCGTGCCGCGCTGCTCCGGTTGCTCGCCGCGGCCCGTATCGACGCACGCGGCTATGCGTCGGCCGGCGAATTCCTGCTCAACCCGCCGGAGGATCGGCCCGGCTGCCTGTTGCTGGACCTGAAGATGCCGGGACCGTCGGGAATGGCGTTGCATGCCGCGCTGCCGTCGCTCGGCATCACCCTGCCGGTCGTCTTTCTGACCGGCCATGGCGATGTACACACCGGTGTACGGGCAATGAAGGGCGGCGCCGTCGACTTTCTCACCAAGCCGGTCGAGCGTGAGACCCTGCTCATCGCGCTGCAGCGTGCGGTCGAGCGCGACATTGCTCAGCGCGCTGCCCGCGACGAAGCCAGGAAGCTTGCCGCGCGCTTTGCCGTACTCAGCGAACGCGAACGCCTGGTCTTCGATCGGATCGTCGACGGGCTGCTCAACAAGCAGATCGCCGACTACCTCGGCGTCAGCGAGCGGACCGTCAAGGCCGATCGCGCGCAGGTGATGGCCAAGCTGGGGGTCAGCTCGACGGCCGAACTCGGCCGCATCGCCGAACGCCTCAAGCGATCGGCAGCCGATGGCTGCTTGCGACTGATGCAAAGAAACGTCACGCCGGAACGGGATTGAGCTGATTGCCGGTTTCCGCCCCGGTGGTCGGCCGCCAGTGAAGATCGTTCACCGTCGGCGCGGCCCCTGCGGGCAAGCGGTTCGCAACCCGCCAACGCTGCCTGCCGGGCGGCAGCGTTGGCCTCCCGCCCCGATCAGCGAGTCACTGCACCGGCACCACGCCCGGCGGGCCCTGGAAGTTACGGAAGTCCCTGGACAACGCCTCCGCGACTGCGGGGGCCGGAGCGTAATTGCGGAAGATCAGATAGAACGGCCCCTTCGCTGACGGCAGCCAGTTCTGCTCCTTGTCGGCACCGGGATTGTCGGCCTGCAGATAGAGCGTGATGGAGCCGTCTGCATCCTTCTTCAGCTTGTCGTAACTGGCCAGGTGATAACGGTTGATCGGATTCGGCGTGGTATAACCCGTCGCCTTGTCGTACATGGTCACCGACCAGAAGCCCGGCGGCACCGGCTGGGCGTAGGCCATCGGCGGCTTCAGCGTCAGGGTGTATTTCTTCTCGCCGGTCATCGGCTGATTGTTGGCATCGACCACGCCGGAGTAGTAGATCGCCTGCGGCACGGTATTGGCCGTCAGGCCGAATACTGCGACGTCGAGGCGCGACAGGTAGTCGGTCCCGCCAAATCCAGTGTTCGCCGGCGGAATCACCCAGCCATCCTTCAGGGCACCGGCCAGCGGCATGGTCCCCAGGGCCAGCTTGCCGATCTGGGCCGACGCCTTCTTCATTTGCTCGAGAATCAGTGGATTCACGCTTGCCGGCTTCCATTGCTTGCCAAGCTCGATACCCAGATACTTGTACTGTGGCAATACTGCCCTGATTTCGTCTGCCGGCGGGGGGTTTTCATTCAGGGCCGCCGAGAAGATCGACCAGAACTGCAGCGGATCATCAAACTGCATGTGACTGGTGGCCACGCCAGCCTTCATTTTCGGGACTTCGTAGTTGTAGCTGACCGGCTTTGGCGCAGCGCCGCCGAGGTACTGCGAAAGGGGTTGCAGGGTGATGGCTTCCATGACCTTGCGTGCGGCTGGCAGATCGGAGTCGCCCTTGACGTTGACGCGAGGCTGCAATTCGACCCAGCGCGTCGGGCTGTCGATGCGCTTCACGCCAGCCGGCAGCTTGCCTTTCCAGCCCGGGCCGACCAGCGCAAACCGGCCTCCCTTGTAGCCAGAAGCGCCCCCCGCCGGATAGGCAAAGGCGTTGGTCCACATATCGACGATCTCGATCATGTAGTAGCGGCCTTGGGAATCAGGCGCCGTCAGGATGATCGGCTCGGCGTTGAGATCGGCAAACCCGAAGCCGTAGATCACGTCGAGGTTGGGCGACACATAGCCTGACTCCGCCGCCAGCTTGGGCGTGGAAATGTCTACCATCTTCCAGACGGTGTTGGGTTTCGCCTTCGGGTCCGGGCCCACGGATACCGTGGAGCGCAAGTTGTACATCGCGACGAGCGGCGCACCGTAAGTCGCGGCCTGCAGAGCCAGCGAGTAGGTCCAGTTTTCAATGGCTTCGATCTGTTCCGGGGAAGCCTGCGGACGCGGGCTGTCTGCCCAGAGCGGGCCGGCACACAGCGCGATAGCGATGGATGCCGCGATCAGCCGCACACGGTTCTGTTTCATGCTTTTTTCTCCTGTTCCGGAAATAACGCAAGGCAATCTATTACTACCAATCTCTCCAACTGGTGAACACAGGCTAGCACATTGGAACTGGAAGTCTTCTGCCCCTTCGGGCAAAACGGACTACCCGAACCGCCACTGGCCGTCCAGCCTGGAACGGTGCAGAATGCCAGCCGACAGGATTGGACCAGTAGCCGTCGCATGGCGATTCGTGCTTCCCACTGAACCATCGACCGGGTAGCTGTCCGGCGTGGGTGCCGGGGACTGTCGGCCCGGAGGAACTGCCCGGCGCAGTCGCCATGGTTCTCCTGGCCCCAAAGGCGCCGCCAGGACCACTTTTCACAGGAGTCGCAAGTGACCATTCGTACCACAGCAACAATACACGCTCTGGCGGTGGCGGCCACCGCACTGCTCGCCGCAGCGCCCGCCCATGCCGAACTGAGCGCCGAGGAGTTGGCCAAACTCGCGCAGAACCCGGTCGGCAACCTGATCAGCGTGCCGTTCCAGAACAACAGCAATCTGAATTCAGGTCCGGACAAGCGGACGCAGAACATCCTCAACATCCAGCCGGTGATCCCGATTTCGGTCAGCGACGAGTGGAACATCATCACCCGCACCATCGTGCCGGTCATCTCGCAGCCGCTCCCGGATGGCGAACGCAGCAACGGCATCGGCGATACGGTGCTGACGGCCTTCCTGTCGCCGGCCAAGCCCGGCAAGTGGATCTGGGGTGCCGGGCCGGTGCTGCAGATCCCGACCAACAGCAATTCGGATCTGGGTAACCGGAATTGGGGCCTCGGCCCATCGGTGGTGGTGCTGCATCTCGACAAGGGCGATCCCTGGGTTTACGGCGTGCTGGCCAACAACATCTGGTCGCTCTCCGACAGTGGAAGCGGCGGTTCCTACAACAATGGCCTGATCCAGCCGTTTGTCAATTACAACTTCCCGGGCGGCTTCTACGTGACGAGCGCGCCGATCATCACCGTCAACTGGAAGGCCGACAGCAGCCAGCGCTGGACGGTGCCGCTGGGCGGCGGCGTGGGGAAGATCTTCCACCTCGGTCGGCTGCCGGTGAATACGCAGCTATCGGCCTACTACAACGTCGTCACCCCGGATGACGGACCGAACTGGCAGATTCGCGCCCAGGTGCAGTTCATGTTCCCGAAGTAGTTCGCCTCTGAAAGCACAGCATGTGGTTCATGCTGATGTTCTTCGCGGGGCTGGAGATCGACCTGCCGCTGTTTCGGCAGAAGATCTATCGCTCGCTCGCTTTCGGCGTGGTCACTCGCTGCCCTTGCTGCTGGGAACGCTGGTCGCGTTCTGGCTCGGCTATGAGCTGTTGCCGGCCATCGTCGTCGGATCGCTGCTCGCCTCGCACACCATCCTTGGATCGACCATCATCGCCAGATTGGGGGCGACGAGTCTCGAACCCGTGGTCGTGACGATCGGCGCGACGATGGTTTCCGATACCCTGTCGCTGCTCGTCTTCGCCGTCTGCGTGCCCTTGTACGCGAGCGGTTTTTCCGTATCCGGGATCGCCATTCAGGTGATCGAAATCGTCGTCTTCATCCCGCTCGTATTGCTCGGCTTGGGCCGTGCCGGGGCCTGGCTGTTGCGGCGCGTGGAGAACGAGGAAGAGACCTATTTCGTCCTGATGTTCGGCATCCTCGCGGTCACCGCACTGCTGGCGCAACTGATCAACCTACCAGGAATCGTCGGCACCTTCCTCGCCGGCCTGGCGGTGAACGCCTCCGTCAAGGACAAACCAGCCAAGGGCAAGCTGGAGTTCATCGGCAACACCGTGTTCCTCCCGATCTTCTTCATCGTCACCAGCTTCCTGATTGACCCGATGGCGCTGATCGCCAGCATCAGTGAAGATTTTTTCCTGGCGGCGGGAATTATCGTGGCGCTCCTCATCGGCAAATGGATCGCCGCCGAGTCCTGTGGCCGCGCGTTTGGCTATCCTGCGGCTGCGCGTCGAACGGTATGGTCACTGACGTTACCGCAGGTCGCGGCGACACTGGTCGCCTACAAGACGTTCAATGCTGCCGGCCAGGCACTGCTCGACAGTCGCATGCTCAACGCCGTGCTGATCATGGTGCTGGTCACGGCGATCCTCGGGCCGATACTGACCCAATACTACGCGCCACGGATGCTGGGAGAGGTCGCGAAGGAACCCGTCGGCGGCCGCTGAGAGGGCGTACTTTCGCGCAGACCAAACGACATGGCGGTGTCGCTGCTCTGCAGACCGTGCGTCGTGTTGCCACCTCAGCCCCACTGATTCTTCAGTTCTTCGAGCTGTTCACGCCATCGGCCAGAACGCCGTACAGCTGACCCATGGCTTCCAGCGAGTAGTCGGCGCTGGTCATCAGGATCGCATATTCTCCGGCCACACCTTCCCGCCGACGTACGCCCCCGTCCGCGTGAATCACTCCCTGCAGGGCGGATTCATCCCGGCCTGCCAGCAGGCTCATTCAGCGCCATGCTGATGGCTTCAAACCTGTTGTACCGGGCAGCTGCTGACAATTCTCTGCAAAAGCGCCAACAAAGTTTCGCCATGCGGCCGCGTGGAGGCTCGGTGGGAAACGTGTAAAGCGGCCAAATCGCGGCCAAAGCAGAAACTGGGCACTTTGTGCTGAAACGATGGACCGACGCAGCCGGTCAGGGTAAACTATTCGGTTGGAGTATCGCGCACAGTGCCTTTTGAGGGAAGGATCGTCATGCAAATCAATGTGGAAGCCAAGCCACCTGCATCCGCCGCCTACGACACGAGAAAAAAGCGGCTCGTTGAAACGATTGACCGGCTGTATCTGCGCGACGCCAAGGGCTCACTGCAGAAAATGATCTCGCGCATCCACCCGGCGGACATGGCGGCAATTCTCGACGACTTGCCTCCGGCACACATTGTGGATGTGTTTTACGCGATTGCCGACAGCGCGATGGCGGCCGATGTTTTCAACCAGTTGTCACCCGGTCTACGTACCCAGGTAATGACCGAATCGCCGATCGAGAAGCTGGCGGGCGTACTGGAACATCTGCCTCCGGATGACCTCGCCGACCTCATCGGCGATCTTCCCGAGGACCAGCGGGCCGAACTGATGGCATTGCTCGGCCGCGAGAGCAAGGATGAAGTCGAGAGTCTGCTGCAGTACGACCCGAACAGCGCCGGCGGGATCATGACCACCGACTTCTTCTCGCTGTCGCACACCCTGACCATCGAAGAAGCGATTGAGAACATTCGTAACCGCGAAGACGTGGAGATGGTTTTCTACCTGTACCTCACCGACGAGGCCGGGCGCCTGGTGGGTGTCGTGTCCTTGCGACAGTTGCTGCTGACCCGCTCCGGCACGCCGCTGCACAAGGTCATGAACCGGCGCGTGATGAAGGTCACGACCGACGCCGACCAGACAACTGTCGCCATGCTGGTCGACAAGTATCGCCTGCTCGCCATCCCGGTGGTGGACGAGGACAATGTGCTGGTCGGCATGGTCACGGTCGATGACGTCATCGATGTCATCGAAGAGGAAACGACCCGCGACATGCTGAAGATGGCGGGCACCAGCGAGTCGGAAACGCTCACCCACTCTGCGTTCAAGATCGCCGGAATCCGTCTGCCCTGGCTGCTGGCAGCGTTCGTCGGCGGTCTGGCGGCGACGGCGGTGATCGGTCAATACGAAGCAATTCTCGGCGAAGTCCTGGTGCTCAGTGCTTTCCTGCCGGTGGTCATGGGCATGGCCGGCAACGTCGGCGTGCAATCGGCCACGGTCGCCGTGCGCGGTTTGGCCACGGGCGCGATCGACGTCAGGGATACCGTACCGCTGGTACTCAAGGAGTTGCGCGTCGGCTTGGTTCTGGGCAGTTTCTACGGCGTGATCCTGGCCATCTACGGCTACCTGGTTCACCACAGCCTCCAGCTCGGCCAGGTTGTCGGGCTGACCATCCTCGGCAACATGACTGGCGCCGCATTACTCGCGGTGCTGCTGCCGATGATCTTTCAACGCATGAAGGTAGACCCGGCGGTCGCCACAGGACCGTTCGTGACTACCGCCATCGACATCCTTGGCGTCCTGAACTACTTTGTAATCGCCAGTTGGATTTACAAGTTGTAACCGTGTCGCCGCCGGGCCTGGACAGCCAGCGGCGACACGTTCAGCGCACACCGCGGCCAACGAGCGTAACCAGCGGATACCGTCCAAGCAATCTTACGCCACCTGCCAAGGCTCTCGCTGCTGCTGGAAATCATTCAACGCCCTGCTGAATTCAGGCAGCAAGGACTCGGTCTGTGCTGCCAGCCAGCCTGCTAGCCGTTTACCCTTCCTGCCGGGCAAGGCCTCCGCAATAAGCTGCTCGGCAACCGCCAGGTCGTTCAGACGGCCCAACAGGTCCTGCAGACAGCTTGCCGAGTGATGGTAGTTGGACAACACGGGTCCTTCAAGGATCGGGGTAAAAAACTCAAGCGCGTAGCGCAGTTGCTTGAAGGCCACGCGCAAGCGGTGACGGGCGGCAACGCCAGCGCCCAGCGCGTCCGCAGCGCGCTCCTTGACCCGCTTCGCAGTTTTCTTCAGGCAGCGCGGGACGAACTTTCCGAGCGGCCCGCCACCAGCTTCCGGCAAGGCCAGGAGCGCGGTGGAGAAGTCGATCAGCAACCGCGAGTAGTCTGCCATGCCAAGCGCTTTCCCGGTGGCCCTGCGGCTGCTCGCCGAGCGGCGACGGGCGTAGGTGGACAGCCGTTCGACCTCGCCGCCGCCTGCAAATGCCTTGTCCAGCACCGGCAAGGTTTCCGCAAGAAAAACATCCCAGTTACGAGTATCACCAAGTTGTCTGGCGAGTCCCTGCCAAAGCGGATCGAAGCGTGCGACGAAGTGCTCCGGCAGCAGCGGCTCCCACAGACGAATGGCCGACCGTAGTCGGCGGATTGCAACCCGCGCCTGATGCACGAACTCCGGCAGGTCGCTCCGGCCAACACTCTTTTCGTTGCCTTGCAGGTGGTATAGACACGACAACGCAATCATGCGAAAAGCGCCGATGCAAGACATGCCCGCCTCGGTCGCGATGGGTGGCGCCTTCACCGCCGCCAGCGGCGCATCCGCCAACAGGCGATAGGCCCGTTCCGACTTGCTGCTGACCTCCGGGTGCAGCGGCAGGCTGTCCTGCAACTGCCCGGCCAGCGCGAACAGGTCACCAAGTTCGCCGGAGAGCAGTTCCAGTTCAACCTCGCGGATGGTCTGGCGTTGACCGCGTGCGTCGATCCAGCCGCGGTCGAGAGCCAATTCGATGCGCACGCCGTGGCGTGGCTCCAGCAGCCAGATATGGCGTCGGAAGTGGGTGGTGAACAGCGGCTGCAATTCGTCCCGAAGAGATTCCAGCAGGTCGCGCAGACTATCGCTATCGACATGCGAAAAATCGAACGCTCCCGGCCGAGCTGGAACCTCCCATTCGCTGCGCTGGGCCAGACCAGCCGTGAGTTGCGGGGCCGTCTTGACGGTCAGCAACCACTGGCTCCCCTTCTGCCGGTAGCGGACGACAATTCGCTCGCGCCTGAGGCGCAGGTCAGGCGTGTCGTAATAGGTGTTGATCAGCAATTGCCGCTGCGGTTCGACGCCGGCCAACAGGGCCTGTTTGGCCACCTGACTGGCGGCGTGCGCTGGCAGCGACAACTTGATTTCGGTTTCTGTAGCCACGGCAAACCCTCCTGGAGGGAAAAGCGATGCATACCCCGGATTAGTATCCTGCTTCACCTGACGCCGGTTGCCGTCAGGACATCTTCTCGATCAGGTGTGCCTTGAGCTGGGCACGCCCAGACGGATTGGCCAAGGCGATGATCGTGCTACCGGCATGGATGATGTCATCGACCTTGGGATTGAAGACCCATGCGCCATCCTGCTCGCGCACGGCCAGCAGAATGTAATCGGGACTGCGCAGGCGCAGGTCGCCCACCCGGGTTGGTGGGAAATTGGCAGGTACCGGTACCTCCTCGACGCGCACGTTCTTGTCCGACCGGATCATCTCGTCGAGAAAGCCGACGACATGCGGCCTGACCATCGCCGACGCCAGGCGGATGCCGCCGGTGAAATCAGGGGAAATCACCGCGTCTGCACCGGCCTTGCGCATCTTTTCGACATTCCGCAACTCCTGCGCGCGCGCCACGATCCGCAAACCGGGATTGAGTTGCCTGGCGGTGATGATGATCATCAGATTCCGCGAATCGTCACCGGTGACGGCGAACAGTCCTCTGGCGTCTTCGATATCAGCCGCTTCCATCAGATCGTCGTCCGAGGCATCGCCCTGCAGATAGAGCAACGCCGGAAACTTTTCGAGATTCTCCTCGAAACGCTCCTCCTCGGTATCGATGGCGACGAAGTGGCGTCCCGTATTCAGCAGTTCCCGCCCGACACTGCGACCGACACGCCCGAAACCGCAAATGATGAAATGCTGCCGCAGCTTCTGGATGCGCTTTTCCATCCGTCTTCTCCGAAGGGAATAATCAAGGTCCTTCTCGAGGAAGAACACTGACAGACTGGTAAACAAAAAGGTCAGCGCGCCCAGACCGGCAATGGCAATGAATCCGGCAAAGAGGCGATCCTGAAGGGAATGGAGAGGGACAATCTCGCCGTAACCCACGGTCGAAATGCTGATCAGAGTCATGTACAGCGCGTCGGACCAGTTCCCGTTATCGCCGGCAATATGATAAAAGCCCAGCGTTCCGACGCCGATCAGCACCAGCACCGTCATCCCGGCCCAAACGATGCGCAGGATGATGCGCTGCAACTGCGCGGCCACCCGGACTTCGGATTCACCGAGCCGTCGCATGCGGCGAAGTCGCCGACGAGCCAGCAGCGCGTTATCGGCCATGCGGAAGAAGATTCTCTATCTGGGCTCTGGAGGTCATCGGCAAGACAAGGGCGAGCAAAGGTCCGGGCAGGAAGCAAACAGCTCGCGCCGCATATGCTGAGCGGGCGAGATTCGCACATTCCCAGGGGATTGTCCACGATTCCCGTGGCCCTGGCCGACACCAGGCGGCAGTTCGATGGCAGGGGGTTGCCAACGGCGAAAGTTGCTTTACCATCGCCGGCAGGACCTGCCAGAATCGCCACTGTACACCAACCGGCCAGGCTACTACCGATGCGGCTCCATTCCGACGAACTCGAACAAATTTCCGCCCACACGCTGGCCCACTATGACCAACGTGCCGAAGAGTTCCGCGCAGGCACGCGCAGCCACGATGTCAGTCAGAACATCGCCGCCCTGTTGCGACATATTCATGGCCACCCGCCGTTTGCGATCCTCGACTTCGGCTGCGGGCCCGGCCGTGACCTGAAGGCCTTTGCCAGTCTCGGTCATTGCGCCATCGGACTGGACGGGGCGCGGAGCTTCGTGGACATGGCGTGTGCCGATACCGGCTGTGAGGTCTGGCATCAGGACTTTCTCAAGCTCGATCTTCCGCCCGGACGTTTTGACGGGGTCTTCGCCAATGCCTCGCTGTTTCATGTGCCTGTTCAGGAGTTGCCACGCGTGCTGCGGCAACTGCGCGATACCCTGAGGATGAACGGCGTGCTGTTCTGCTCAAACCCGCGCGGCGACAATGAGGAGGGCTGGAGCAACGGGCGTTACGGTGCCTACCACGCCCTCGCGGCATGGCGTTCGCGGATGTCCGATGCGGGCTTCGACGAACTCGAACACTATTACCGCCCTCCCGGTCTGCCACGCGCTCAACAGCCGTGGCTCGCCAGTGTGTGGCGCAAAGCCGGACAGGATGAAGCACGGATCCACCCTTGACAGCACCGTGTTCGACCCCATTTCATTCCTTCACTGCCACCATTACGCTCGCCATCATGTCAGACAAACGCTTTGCCAAGCGCCGCACGGGATTCAGGGCCAGTCAACGAATCGCCGAGACAATTCTCGACTATGTCGGCCAGACCCCGGCGACCACTGAAGACTGGAACCGGAAACCCGCAGCACGCGCACGTGCGATTGCCCGCCGGGCAGCCGGACAGGCTGCGGTCACCGCCGGCAGCCTGACTCTGCCACCCGGTCCGCTCGGCTGGCTGACCCTCCTCCCCGAACTGCGGGCATTGTGGAAACTGCAGACACAAATGGTCGCCGACATCGCGGGTTGCCATGGCAAGACCGCGGTTCTGGGCCGCGAAGAGATGCTCTACTGCCTGTTCCGGCACACCGACCCGCAGGCGGTCCGCGATCTTGTCAGCCAGATCGGCAATCGCTTTGTCGTCCAGCGCGCCGCACGTCCGGAGATCCAGTCAGTCGTACTGAAGATCGGGCTGCACATCTCGCAACGTCTCATCGGCAAGGGGCTTTCACGCTGGATCCCGGTGTTCGGCGCGCTGGGCGCCGGCGCGTACGCCTATTACGACACCGCACGGGTCGCCCACACGGCAATCGATTTCTTCGCCGGCGTTATTGACGAGCAAGCCGAGGAAACACCGCACGTTGACCGTTGACCACAACCAGGCAGCGAACGCAGGACGGGGCCCGGCGCTATGCTGATTTGCGATCGGTCGCCGGCGAGGAACGCCTGTTAGAATGGTCCCCACAGAACATTGGAAGAGGCGCACGGGACCATGAGGGTGACCATCAGGGATCTTGAAGACTGGGTAAGACCCCGGACGGTCACTACCCTCACGCTCATCTTGCTGGCCGCGATCTGGTCGGTAGTCATTGCCTCTGCGGTCACGGGGCGGCAGGCCAGCATCGCCTCTACCGGCGAACTTCTACAACGCACCGGACGGGCCGTAGAGGAGCAGACCCTCCAGCAACTGCGTCTGACCGACGTTCTGCTGGCTACCGCTGCGCATTGGCTTCAGGCAAATCCAGGTCGCGACCCCCGCAGCGATCCCGCCTTCCGGAAATTGCTGGAGGGCTTTCGCGCCAGAACTGGCGACTCGATCGACATCCAACTGCTGACCGTGGATGGCAGCGTCTTCGACGTTCTGGGCAAGAGCCCGCGACCACTGGCGAAAGTCGCCGACAGCGAGTACTTCAAGGGTGCCCTGGCCAGCAAGGCGCTGTTCATTGGCCGCCCCGAGAGTATCCAGCGCAGCGGCGGCTACGGCTTGCCGATCGCCCTTGCGTTGCCCAGCCCGATACATGGCATCCAGATGATCGTCGCGATCGTCGACCTGCCGATACTGATCGGGAGATACGAAGGCCAGCGTCAACAAGCCGGCGGCGCGATCACCCTGCTCCGAAACGACGGGGTGGTGCTCGCCAGGGCGCCGGAGGATGCACCACTGCCAGGCCAGTCCATCGCCGAAGGGCGGCTTTTCGGCGAGCGCCTGAGGCAACCGCCGCGGACCTTGCTGTTACTCGATGAAACCCGTGCCGGCGAGAAAAAGGAATTCGTCAGCTATTCTCCAGTGGGCGATTTCCCGCTGCTGATCGCCGTCTCCGAGGATTACGACGAAGCGCTATTGCCGTGGCTGAAACAGACGCTGTGGATCGTTCTCCTGGCCCTCGGCGTCACCGTGCCGCTCACCATAGTCGCCTTTCGTTCCTTGCGTCTGCTGCGGGCGCTGGCCAATCGGAATGCCGAATTGCAGCAGCTGGTGACTACCGACCCGCTGACCGGCAGCAGCAACCGCCGGCACTTCGTCGAGACCCTGGAAGACGAACTGGGCCGGGCACAGCGCCAGAAAACTCCCCTGAGTCTCCTGTTGCTGGCGGTCGACTTCTTCAAGCAGATCAACGATGGCTACGGTCATGCCATCGGCGATCAGGTATTGATCGCCTGCGCGCAGGCCGCGACGGGCTGTCTGCGTTCAAGGGACTTGATCGGCAGGCTCGGAGGCGGTGAATTCTCCATTCTGCTACCCAACACCGAGACCAGGGAAGCCGTCATGGTCGCCGAGCGGGTGCGCACTGCAATCGCCCGGATCTCGATCCCGACCGACAACGGCACCGTCGAGTTCGCGGCCAGCGTCGGCGCGAGCCAGGCCAGGACGGAGGACCGCTCGATCGACGATCTGCTGAAGCGCGTCGCGACCGCCCTGCACAACGCCAAGGCGGGAGGACACGATCGCGTAGCGGTGGTCTGAGGCGGGCCACCAAGCCACCTCAGCCCCCCCCAACACGATACGCACGGGCGGCCCAGCCGCGCGCACAGTGTCTCAGTACAGCAAGCTACGTCACTAGCGGCCCGACCACACGGGCGCCCGTTTGCCGATGAAGGCATCGATGCCCTCGCCGGCGTCGGCGGTCATCATGTTGCACGCCATCACTTCGGAGGCGTACTGGTAGGCCGCTTCCAACCCCATTTCGAGCTGCTTGTAGAACATCTGCTTGCCCATGCCAATGGCCACCGACGACTTGGCAATGATCGAGCGGGCCAGCTGCTCGACTTCGACGTCGAGCGCATCGCTGGCGACGACGCGATTGACCAGGCCTTGCTGCAAGGCCGTCTGCGCGTCGATGAAATCGCCGGTGAGCAGCATCTCCAGTGCCTGTTTGCGCCCCAGATTGCGCGACAGTCCGACGCCTGGCGTCGCGCAGAACAGTCCGACGTTGATGCCGGAGGTGGCAAAACGCGCGGAGTCCACCGCCACCGCCAGGTCACACATCGACACCAGTTGGCAACCGGCTGCCGTGGCGATGCCGTGCACCCTTGCGATGACCGGTTGCGGCATCTGCGTCAGGGTCATCATCATCCTGCCGCAGCGCCTGAACAGGTCCTGCATGAAAGCCTTGTCATGGTTGGCGCGCATCTCCTTGAGATCGTGTCCGGCGCAGAACGCCTTGCCGGCACCGGCAATGACCACGACGCGAACCGCCGCATCCGCACTGACGGCGTCCAGGTGCCCCTGCAAGGCACCAATCATCGCCTGCGACAGGGCATTGAACTGCTTGGCGCGGTTCAGGATCAGCGTGGCAACGCCACCCTGATCCGTGCGAACAACGTAGGGCTCATCCTCGCCGGGCATCCGGGTATTCATATCGTTTTCTCCTCAAGACTTGTCATCGACGGGTCCTGCAGACCCTCGCCCGGTCACAGCGCGGCGAAGGTCTGGTGGACCCCGGGGAATATGATCGAGACCGACCGATGCGGCTCACTCGATCGCGGCAGAAGACTTGGCCTGCTCGCGCAACACGTACTTCTGGATCTTGCCGGTCGAGGTCTTCGGCAGCGTACAGAAGATGACCCGCTTGGGAATCTTGAAGCGCGCCATGTGCTGTCGACAGAAGTCGATGATTTCCTGCTCGCTCGGTGTTGCCCCGTCGCGCAACTCGATGAAGGCGCAGGGGACTTCGCCCCAGGTGGCATCGGGCGTGGCCACGACGGCCACAGCGATCACGGCCGGATGTCGGTAGAGCACGTCTTCCACTTCGATCGACGAGATGTTCTCCCCACCCGAGATGATCACGTCCTTCGAGCGATCCTTGATCTTCACATAGCCATCCGGATGCATGACCGCAAGATCGCCGGTGTGGTACCAGCCACCGGCAAACGACTCCTCGGTCGCCTTCGGATTCTTGAGATAGCCTTTCATGACCAGATTGCCGCGGAACATGATCTCGCCCATCGTCTCTTTATCCCAGGGCACCTGCTCCATGCTCGCCGAATCGAGCACGGTGATCGCTTCCTGTGCGTGGTAACGCACGCCCTGCCTGCCGTTCAGGTCGACCTGCTCGGCGAGCGGCAGATCGGCCCAGTGGCTGTGCTTGGCACAAACTGCTGCCGGCCCATAGGTTTCGGTCAGTCCATACACATGCGTGAGATCGACGCCGATATTCGCCATCTGTTCGATGACCGCCGCCGGCGGAGGAGCGGCGGCGATCAGGCCGGCAACCTTCTGCGAGATTCCCGCACGCAACTCGGCGGGAGCGTTGGCCATCAGGCTGTGCACGATCGGCGCGCCGCAGTAGTGGGTGACCCGGTGCTCGCGGATGGCCTCGAAAATCAGCTTCGGATCGACCCGGCGCAGACAGACGTTGGTTCCCGCGTTGGCGGCCATGGTCCACACGAAGCACCAGCCGTTGCAGTGAAACATGGGCAACGTCCACAGGTATACCGAATGCGGAGCCATGCCCCAGCTGACGATGTTGCTCATCGAGTTGAGGTAGGCGCCGCGATGGTGATAGACCACGCCCTTCGGATTGCCGGTAGTTCCCGAGGTGTAATTGAGCGAGATCGCATCCCATTCGTCGCTCGGACCGCCCCACGGAAAGTCCGGGCTGCCAGCGGCGATGAACGACTCGTACTCCTGCGTGCCCAGGCGTTGGCCAGGGCCGCTGTATTCGGAGTCGTCGACGTCGATGACCAGAATCTGGCGCTGGGTAGCGGCCAGCGCCTTCCTGACGGTGGGCGAATATTCGCGGTCGGTAATCAGCACCTTGGCTTCGCCATGTTCGAGCATGAAGGCAATCGTTTCGGCATCCAGACGCGTGTTGAGTGTATTCAGGACGGCACCGGTAGCCGGCACGCCAAAATGGCATTCGACCATCTCGGGGGTATTGTTGAGCATCGCCGCCACGGTATCGCCGACGCCAACGCCGTGGTCCACCAGTGCCGAAGCGAGGCGACGGGCGCGCCGGAAGGTCTCCCCCCAGGTATACCGGCGCTGCCCGTGAATCACCGCGGTGCGATCCGGATAGATGTAAGCGGTGCGGGCAATGAAGGTCAGCGGCGTCAGTGGCGTGTAGTTGGCCGTGTTCTTGTCGAGACCCTGTTGATAAATATTCTGCATTCAGCTCCCCCTCGAAAGTGTGTCAATTGTCATGGGTAGTGCGCCGCCGTTACCCGGCAGCCTTTTAGCGTGCCACGTTTCTCCTGATCGTTCAACCAGGCAGCGAGCTGCCGCCCGAGTTCGTCGCTGACGGAAACCAGCGCCACGACGCCGCCACGAGCGTCTGGCGTCGTGGCCGCCTGCTCGATGTCGATCAACCGGTCAACGACTACCCGGCGCCCCCTGTCGAGCAGGCTGGCCCTGCCCTGCAGCAAGGCGCGGCTACGCTCGGGCGTATCGAACACCTGCGAGAACTCCTGCAGTTCGAGGCGCAACAGGCAAGTCACCGCGCCATGTCCACTGACGCCAACGAACCCAAGCTGTTGCCGCAGGCGCTGCGACAGCAGCAATCCCGGTGCTCCCACCCAACGACTGCCCGCGTAACTGCGCAGCTTGAGCGGGTTCTCGTAGAGCAGACGATACTCGATTCCCGGTGAGTCGAACCATGACGGCACACTCACCTCCAGGGCCACACTCGACCAGCGCCCGTCATCGTCGGGCAGGTGTCGGGGTGGCAGCCCGAAGTCGTAGGCTTCGATGAGCGACGCGTTGCGAGCGCTGCCGGCGCACGCCGCGAGACAGCAGACAGCCAGACACATCAGCAAGCTCTTCATGGTGACCCCTTGCTACTTGACGGAACAACAAAGCCGGCCTCGCCAGGTCCCGGGAGCGGCGATACAGGCCCGAAAATGAGGCTCTGCGGCGATTCTTCGAGCACCTGCAATACCCTGTCAAGCTGGCGCGAGTTGCGCGCAAGACCGCTGCCCACTTCATTGAAGCGTGCGACCAGGGCGCCAATTCCGCCTGGTGACGGCTCGCCGAGCAGCAGGTCGAGCTTGTCGCTGACGAGTTGCAGGCGAGTCATCAACTGGCGCGATTCGACCAGCAGCGGGCCCGCTTCGGCGGCCGCCTGCTCGGTATGGACAAGCGTCGCATTCAGCAAGCGCTGGTTGTCCGCCGCCAACACCCGCTTCAACTCACGTGCGACGGCGTTGGTATTGGCAGTGGTGGCTTCGAGGTTGGCGAGAATCGTGGCCAGATGCTGACGATTCTCGCTGTCGATCATCTGGTTGGCGTTGGCCAGGAAATCCCGCGCCTGGCGCAGGGTGGCCCCACCGGCGTCCGACAACTCCTCGATCAGCGACGAGTGCATCGCGATGCGCGCCGGTTCACCGTCGACGCTACGCAGCGGCACCTGATCGGCACCGCTGTCCTCAAGCAGGATGTGTGCGATGCCGGTGACACCCTGATAGCCCAGCTTGGCCGTCGTACCGCGGGTTACCGGCACCGCGCTGCCCACACTGATGCGTATCAGGATGTTGCGTACGTCCCTGGGGTCCAGTTCAATGGCCTGCACCTTGCCCACCCGGATCCCCCGATAACGTACCTGCCCTTGCAGGCTAAGTCCGGTGACATTCTGCCGGGTCACCACCGTGTAGTCCGTCGTCGCTTCGTGCTTGCCGCCAAACCACCAGATCGAGCACACCACCGCAAGACCGAGAAAGAGCGTGAAAAGCCCTGCCAGCAGGGCGTGCGAACGGTTCTCCATACTTAACAGGCCCCTTGCCTGACGGCCGCTGCAGCGCGTCCGGAACTAAAGAAATTGCGAATGAACGGGTGCTCGACGGCACACACTTCTGCGGCCGTACCGCAGGCGACGATGCGCTGATCGGCAAGCACGGCCAGGCGGGTAGCCAGCCCGGCCAGCGTCTCGGGGTCGTGCGTCACCATCACCACGGTAAAACCAAGGGCCTTCTGCAGCATCTTGATCAGATTGACGAAGTTTTCGCTGCGATCCGGGTCGAGGCCGGCGGTGGGCTCGTCGAGCACCAGCAACTCGGGCTCCAGCGACAGGGCGCGTGCCAGAGCGACACGCTTGACCATCCCGCCGGACAACTCGGCGGGCATCAGACGGCCGTGACGCGCCTCCAGTTCGACCATCCCCAGCTTGAGCAGCACCAGATCAGCAATCATGCCCTCGTCGAGCAGGCGCAGCTCGCGCAACGGGAAGGCGATATTGTCAAAAACCGAGAGCGCCGAAAAAAGCGCCCCCTGCTGAAAGAGCATGCCGAAGCGGCGGCGAAGCTGGCGACGCAGTTCCGGATCCGGATCGAGCACGGCCTGCCCGAAGAGTTTGACAGACCCCTTGCTCGGCGCCAGCAGGCCGACAATCTCGCGCAGCAGGGTCGTCTTGCCGCTGCCCGAACCGCCGACCAGACCCAGCATCTGCCCGGCCTCGACATCGAGATCGATGTCGCGGTGGATGACGACATCGCCAAACTGCGTGCACAGGCCGCGGATTTCGATCGCCGGCGGTGTTCGCCGGCCACAGTCCGAGCGTGCGCTCATCAGGGCAACCCCACGCCACGGGTCAGCACCGCGAAGACGGCATCGACCAGAATTGCCACCGTGATCGAAGTCACCACCGACGTGGTCGTCCGCGACGACAGACTTTCGGTATTCGGCTTGACCCTGAGGCCAAAGTGGCAGGCGATGAGCGCGATCAGCACGCCGAAGACAGCGCCCTTGCCCAGGCCGATCCAGACATTGGCGACCGGGACCACCTTGGGCAACGTGTCGATGAAGAAGCCAAAAGACAGATCCATCTGCAGTTTGGCCGCGACCATGCCGCCGACGATCCCGGCCGCCGAGCACCAGATGACCAGCAACGGCATGGCCAATGCCAGCGCCAGAACCTTCGGCAACACCAGGCGCAGGCTACGGGAAACGCCCATCGTGGCCAGCGCGTCGATTTCTTCGGTCACCCGCATGACGCCGATCTGGGCGGTCATCGCCGACCCCGAACGTCCTGCGACCAGCACCGCGACCAGCACCGGGCCGAGTTCGCGGACAATGCTGATGCCCAGCAGGTTGACGATGAAGACGTCGGCGCCAAAGGTCGCCAGTTGCAGAGCGGACAGGTAGGAGAGAACGATGCCGATCAGAAAACCGATCAATGCCGTCACCGGCAAGGCCTGCGCACCGCTCTTGTAAAGATTGGCCGAGAACTCGCGCCAGGGAATGTCGCCAGGGTGCGCGCAAAGATGCGCAACATCCAGAAGCATTTGGCCAATCAGGGCGAGCATCGCGGCAAGATGGTCGATGGCTGCCAAAGTTCCGCCGCCAAGCAGGCGAATCCAGGCCCAGGATGCGCTCGGCCGCTCCGGTTCGACGTCGGCGCGGATGGCCTCGACACGTTCGAGCAGCGAGCGGTGCGCACGGGAAACCGCCAGCGAGGCCGGCCATTGCCTACCCCAGGCACGCCAGAGGAGGATCGCACCGGCGCTGTCCATGCGCTCGATCGCCTGCAGATCCCAGTACGCATTGCCGGCAGCCAGATCGCACAGACGAAGCTCAAGCCCGGAAATCGGTGGCGGCAGGGTGACCAGAGTCCAGTCGCCGGAAAGCCGGACCTGCACCCCGTCCGCCTGACTCACTGCTTCTATGGTCGCCACCGTCATCGCAGCTCGCAGGATCCGTGCAGAGCACCGCCGCACGACTGCCCTGCCTTGCTGCTCATTCGCTGACTCCTGGCCGGTCCAGTCGGTACGCCGGGTGGCTCGCCGCCGTCGGCCCGCTCAGGCTGCGTGCGCAACGCGATACCGGCTGGCGAGCGACTGGGCGACGCTCGCCGCCAGCCTGTGACACGATGGTCACCCCTCAATCGGCACCGCCGCTTCACTGGGCATCGGCCTGACCCGCACCTTGAGGCCAATCCGACGCCAGAGCAGCGCCTCATCGGTCAACGCCGCGGCAGTCATCGGGTTATCGTCCAGCCAGACGGCCGGCACCTCCAACTGGAAACCGACGGGCGATTCCTTGACCGACACTTGCGACACCGGCTGGTCCTCGCGCGAGCGATGCAGAAGGGCTGCCAGGCGAAGACAGAACACCAGGCGCCAGTTCGGATCGCCTGCCGGCATCGAAGCCAGCTTCTGGAGCTTGCCGTGCTGGCCGAGCACCAGCAACGCCAGACGTGCCTGATCGCGCTTCGAAAAGCCGGGCATGTCAGCATGCGCCAGAATATAGGCACCGTGTTTGTGGAATTCACTGTGCGCCACTGAAACACCGATTTCATGCAGGGAGACCGCCCAGCGCAGGAAGTGGACGTGGTTCTCGTGCTCGGGCGAATCGAGCTTGATCATCTGGCCGAGCAGCAACAGCGCAGTACGCTCGACGCGCCGCACCTGCGTCTCATCGACCTGATAGCGACGCATGAACTGGGCCACCGTTTCGTCGCGCGTGTCGTGGTGTTCGAAGCGCCCAAGCAGATCGTAGAGGACCCCCAGGGGCAGCGCACCGTCGGAATACGTCATATGCGCCATCCCCAATTCGGAGAACACCGCCGACATGATGGCAATGGCACCGGGAAGGATCACCAGGCGGTCGCCGCGCATGCCTTTGAGATCCAGCGCCTCCGCTGACCCGGCACGGATAATCAACTGGCGTAGCCTGGCCAGGCCTTCCCGACTGATGCCGCTGCCGCCATCGGGATTCAGGTCGTTCATTTCGAGAATGTTGGCGATTTCCTGCGCCGCGCCTGAGGAACCCACGGCCTCCTGCCAACCGAAACGCTGGTAGTCGACGGCGATGGCTTCTATTTCGCGCGCGGCCGACACTTCCGCCGCATAAAAGCGCTTCTTGTCGACCTTGCCTTCCGGAAAAAAGCGCTGCCGATAGCTGATGCCACCCATGAACAGCGACTCCATCAACAACGGTTCGGTACGCTCTCCGATGATGAACTCGGTCGAACCGCCGCCGATATCGACCACCAGACGCCGGAAATTGGCCGCTGGCAGGGCGTTCGAGGCGCCGATGAAGATCAGGCGCGCCTCTTCGCGGCCACCGATGATCTCGATCGGAAAGCCCAGCGCCGCCTCGGCCTGGGGCAGGACCATGCGCGCATTCCTGGCCACCCGCATGGCGTCGGTGGTCACGGCACGCACGGTTTCCAGATCAAAGCCGCGCAGGCGTTCGCCGAAACGACGCAATGCCTCGAACGCACGCTGCTGCGAGGCATGGTCGAGCAGCTTCTCACGGGTCAGTCCGGAACCGAGCCGGACCGTTTCCTTGAGGGTCTCGAGTGGGTGGATCTGATCACCAACAATTCGCCCGATCTGCAAGCGAAAGCTGTTGGAACCCAGGTCCACACCGGCGATTAATTCGTAGCTCATGATTATTCTTTTTCGGGCGTATGGTCAAGCCTGTTTGCGGATCGGACATTTTACCACCGCCGCCCGGACCACCATGGCGCCGTGCGAGGGCCGGCGTGCCGGTGCATCCACAAAACCGCCCGGCAATCGACCAGTAACGCGCCGATGGTTGTAATATGCTCGTTTTCAAATCTACCTGTCCGATCCATCCCTTCCGACGGAATGAACCCATGAACATCGTCGCCACGACCACCGAAACACCGCCCATCCAGGCCACCTCCGGCTTCCCGCCGGAATATTTCCTCAATCGCGAGATTGGTCTGCTCGCCTTCAACCGACGCGTACTTTGGCAGGCCAGAAATCCGCGCACGCCGTTGCTTGAGCGCCTGCGTTTTCTGTGCATCGTCAGCAGCAACCTCGACGAGTTCTTCGAGATTCGGGTGGCCGGAGTCAAGGAACAGCTCAAGCTCAACTCGGTGGCGATCACCACCGACGGCAAGACCGCCCGGGAGGTGTATCGTCTGGTCAGCGAGGAGACGCATGCCCTCGTCAAGGAGCAGTACCAGTTGCTCAATGAAGAGATCCTGCCGCAGCTCGCCACCGAAGGCATCCGCTTCGTCAAGCGCTCCGAATGGAACGACGCTCAGCGTGAATGGATCAATGGCTTCTTTTTCCGCGAAGTGATGCCGGTGATTACCCCGATCGGCCTCGATCCCTCGCATCCTTTTCCGCGCGTACTCAACAAGAGCCTCAATTTCGCCGTCGAACTCGAGGGTCGCGATGCCTTCGGTCGCAGCTCCGGAGCCGCGATCGTGCAGGCACCGCGAGTCCTGCCCCGCGTGATCCGGCTACCCCGCGAACTTGGCGATGTCGAGTACGCCTTCGTCTTCCTGTCCTCGATCCTGCACGAGTTTGTGCACGAGTTGTTCTCCGGAATGAAGGTCCTCGGGTGCTACCAGTTCCGTGTCACGCGCAACAGCGACCTGTTCGTCGATGAGGAGGAAGTGAAGAATCTGCGCGCCAAGATCCAGGGCGAATTGCCGCAACGGCATTTCGGAGACGCCGTACGACTGGAAATCGCCAACAACTGTTCGGAAGCGATGACCCAGTTCCTGCTCGGGCAATTCAACCTCACCGAAAGCGACCTCTATCGCGTCACCGGCCCGGTCAATCTGGTTCGCCTGATGCAGGTTCCGGACTGGGTGCTGCGCAACGATCTGAAGTTCGTGCCGTTCACTCCCGGAACGCCGAAGGCGCTGCAGAAATGCCATAGTGTCTTCGACAGCATCCGCGGCGGCGACATCCTGCTGCACCATCCGTATCAGAGCTTCAACCCGGTGATCGAACTGCTCGACCAGGCGGCGACCGACCCGCAGGTGGTGGCAATCCGGATGACCGTATACCGCACCGGTACCGACTCGGTATTGATGCAATCGCTGCTGCGCGCGGCTCAAAACGGCAAGGAAGTCACGGTGGTCGTGGAATTGATGGCCCGCTTCGACGAGGAAGCCAACATCGGCTGGGCGACCAAGCTGGAAGAAGTGGGCGCACACGTCGTCTACGGCGTCGTCGGCTACAAGACCCACGCCAAGATGCTGATGATCGTCCGTCGTGAGGAAGGCAAGGCCGGCAGCAGCATCCTGCGCCGCTACGTGCACCTGGGTACCGGCAACTACCACCCGAAAACCGCACGCCTCTACTCCGATTTCGGCCTGCTGACCTGCAACGAGGAGATCGGCGCCGATACCAACGAGGTCTTCAAGCAGCTCACCGGCCTGGGACGCGCACAGACGCTGACGCACCTCTGGCAGGCGCCCTTCTCTCTGCAACCGAATGTCGTCGCCGCGATTCGCGCCGAAGCCGAGGCTGCCCGTGCCGGCAAGCGCGCGCGCATCATCGCCAAGATGAATTCGCTGCTCGAACCGGAAACCATCGCCACGCTGTACGAAGCCTCGCAGGCCGGTGTCAAGATCGATCTGATCGTCCGCGGCGTCTGTGGCTTGCGCGCGGGCGTCAAGGACCTGTCCGAGAACATCAGCGTGCGATCGATCATCGGTCGGCAACTGGAGCACCATCGGATCTTCTATTTCTATGCCGGTGGCGAGGAAAAGGTCTACCTGTCGAGTGCCGACTGGATGGAACGTAACTTCTTCCGGCGCATCGAGTTGGCATTTCCGGTCCTCGACCGCAAACTGAAGCGCCGGGTAATCGCCGAAGGCCTGCAGATCTATCTCACCGACAACACCCTCGCCTGGGAACTCGGACCCGATGGCACTTACCACCAGCGGCGCGGCTCACGCACCAGCCCACACTCGTCGCAAGCCGAGTTGATCGAGTTGCTGCAGGCTTCCTGATCGGCAGCAGGGGGGCGCGCCGCCGCCCCCCTTTCCTTATAGCGCCGTGCTCTATAGCGCCGTGTTGCTGTCGGTCTGGCAGGCGCCCGTCAGGCCCGGCGCGCGCCGACCACGCCCTCGACCTGATGCAACAACGCCAGGGTACGATTGAGCTGTGGGATGTTGCCGACTTCGGCGGTGAAGCTCATATGCGCGTGGCCTTCCCTGGACTGCGTATTGACTGCGATCACGTTGATCTTCTCGCGTGCCAGAACGTCCGACACATCGCGTAGCAGGCCCTGCCGGTCGTGCGCATCGATCACGATATCGACCGCGAAGACGCCGTCGGTTCGTCCGCCCCAGGTCGTTTCGATGACCCGCTCGGGATGCATCGTGCGCATGTTGGAGAAGTTGCTGCAATCGGCGCGATGCACCGAAACCCCCTTGCCGCGCGTGACGAAACCCACCACGGGATCGGGCGGAGCGGGCTTGCAGCAGCCTGCGAGCTGGGTCAACAAGCGGTCGATACCGACGATCAGGATACCTTTCTCTGAGGCATCGCTGTCCCGCTGCCGGCGCACCGTCAGTTCGTCCGGCACGCGGTCCTCGACCAGCGTCTCGCTGCCACGCACCGCCACCTGCAACTGGCGCATGTTCAGCTTGGCCCGGGCCACGGCAATGAACAAGTCGTCGCTTCTGGCAAAACCCAGCTTGGCCGCAAGATCGTCCAGGTTGACCCCGGCCTGCCCCATTCGCTGCAATTCGCGAATCACGACCGCACGTCCCTCGGCCAGGGTGTCTTCGAGAGCCAGGCTGGCAAACCATTGCCTGACCTTGAGGCGTGCGCGATGCGTAAACAGATACGTCAGCGAGGGGTTCAGCCAGTCGCGCGACGGCCCCCCGTGCTTGGCAAGAATGATCTCGACACGCTGTCCGGTGGCCAATGGCGTGTTCAGCGGCACCAGCGCGCCATCAACCTTGGCACCGCGGCAGCGGTGGCCGAGATCGGTGTGCACACGGTACGCGAAATCGACCGGCGTCGCGCCGCGCGGCAGATCGACGACCCGGCCTTGCGGGGTCAGGATGTAGACCGTCTCGTCAAAGGCCGCCTGCTTGTATTGCCGGACCCAGTCCGAGGAGTCGGCCACTTCATCACGCCAGGTCAGCAACTGGCGCAGCCAGGCGATCTTTTCGTCGTAGCTGTCTTCGGGCCTGGCCTTGCTGCCCTCCTTGTAGCGCCAGTGCGCAGCAACACCCAGTTCCGCGTGGCTATGCATCTCGCGAGTACGGATCTGCACTTCGAGCGAGCGCCCATCGGGGCAGTGCACGGCCGTATGCAGCGAGCGGTAGTCATTGCCTTTCGGGTGCGAAATGTAATCGTCGAACTCCTTGGCAATCGGCGACCAGATGTGGTGCACGATGCCCAGAGCGGTATAGCAGGCCTGCACATCGTCGACGATGACCCGTACGGCACGAACATCGTAGACTTCGGAAAACGCCACGTCCTTCTTGCGCATCTTGTTCCAGATGCTGTAGATGTGTTTTGGCCGGCCGTAGATCTCGGCGTTGGCCACGCCGGCGCTCAACAGTTCGGCCCGCAGCCGTTCGCTGGCTTCGGTGATGAACTGCTCGCGCTCGGTTCGCTTCTCGTCGAGATGTTGCGCAATCTCCTTGTAGATCGCCGGATGCAGAAAGCGGAAAGAGAGGTCCTCGAGTTCCCACTTCAATTCCCAGACGCCAAGCCGGTTGGCCAGCGGTGAATACAGCGCCAGCGTTTCGCGCGCCACCGGGACCCGCAACTCGTCGGGCTCTTCGGCGTAATAACGCAGGGTCTGTGTGCGCGAGGCCAGACGCAGGAGGACGACGCGGATATCCTCGACCATCGCCAGCAGCATCTTGCGCAGAACCTCGATCTGCGCAAGATGCTGTTGCGGATTCTTCTCGCTGCTCTCGGCGGACGCAGCGGCAAAACCGCGCGTGATCGGTCGCAGGCGGTTCAGGCGCGAAATCCCGTCGACCAGTTGCGTGACGCCGACCCCAAAATCCTTCTGAATGTGGGCCAGACCGTTTTCCTGCAATGCCGGCACGGCAAAAAGCAGTGCCGCCAGCCGCGAATCGATATCGAGCTTGAGCCCGGCCACGATCAGCGCCATTCCCAGCGCATGACCCCAGACGTGCTCGCCGCTGCCGAGTCGGCGATCGCCATAGATCGAGCGGGCAAAATCGACGGCCAGCGGAACCCGCGCGACCTCGGTGCCATGCAGCCCCTCGGCCAGCATGTGCTGGTATTGTTCGAAGTCGCTCTGCGCGGCGACCGAGTGAATGACCGAAACCATGGACGCATTATAAGGGCTCGCCGGAGCATCAGGCATAATGCGCGATTGCCTGCCACCTGCCGCCGATGCTCTCCCGCCTGCGCCACCCCTACCTGCTGCTCGTGCTGACCACCCTGTTCTGGTCCGGCAACATGGTCCTCGGGCGCGCCATACGCGACCAGGTACCCCCGCTCTCTCTGGCTTTCTGGCGCTGGGCGATCGCTCTGGCACTGGTATTGCCGCTCGCGCTGCCGCACCTGCGCGCGCAGTGGCCGCTGCTGCGCGCGGGCTGGCAGGCGGTGGTCGTTCTGGGCCTGCTCGGCGTCGGCGGTTACAACACGCTGGCGTACGTTGGCCTGCAATACACCCCGGCAACCAACGCCGTACTTCTCAATTCGTTCATCCCGATCGCCACCATCACCCTGTCGTGGCTCTTCCTGAGCAAACATCTGCGCGCGCTCGAATGGCTCGGCGTGTTGCTCTCGTTCGCCGGGGTCACGGCCATTGTCTGCCGCGGCGACATCGCCACACTGGCGATGCTGAGCCCGAATATCGGCGACCTGTGGATGCTGGCAGCGGTATTCACCTGGGCCCTGTACACCATCGGCTTGCAGTGGCGACCCGTTGGACTCAACCCGATGCTGCTGCTCGCCGCCTTCACGCTGGTCGGCCTTGCCGCACTCGCCCCGGCGTACGCCTGGGAGATCGCGCAGGGCAAGCGCATCGTCGTTTCGGCCGGATCGCTCGCCGGCATTGCCTACACCGGAATCTTTCCGGGGTTTCTCGGCTATGTCTTTTATAACCGCGCGGTTGCTGAAGTCGGCGCCAGCAAGGCCAGTTTGTTCATCCACCTGATGCCGGTCTTCGGAACCATTCTGTCGGCCCTGTTCCTCGACGAGATCCCGCAGATGTACCACTACGTCGGGATGACCCTGATCTTCGCCGGCATCTACCTGACCACCGCGGCGCGGCCGCAGGCAAAAGCACCATGATCGGCAAGCTGCTCGGCTGGTTGCGGCATCGGCAGGAGCCGGCGCACGTGCCCGATGCGCTATGGCAGACCGTGGTTTCGGCGCTGCCCTTCCTGGTTTCGCTCAGTGCCGAAGAACAGCTCCGCCTGCGCCGGCTGGCCGATGATTTCCTCGCCAGCAAGGAGTTCACCGCCGCGGGCGGACTCGCACTCAGCGATGCGATCTGTGTTTCGATTGCCGCACAGGGTTGCCTGCCGATCCTCAATCTTGGCCTGGATTACTACCGTGGCTGGGTCGGGGTGATCGTGTACGCCGACGAATTCATCATCCCGCGCAGCGTCGAGGACGAGTTCGGAGTAGTCCACGAGTATCAGGAACTGGCGTCAGGCGAAGCCTGGGATGGCGGACCATTGCTGATCTCCTGGCGCGACGCCCAGATGGCCGGCAGCGGCTACAACGTCGTCATCCACGAGTTCGCGCACAAGCTGGACATGCTCAATGGCGAGGCAAACGGCATTCCACCGCTACCGCCGGAGATCGCGCGCAACGACTGGCAGCAGGTTCTGCTGGCCAGTTACGACGATTTCTGCAGCCTGGTCGACGAGGCGGATGCTGCCGGCCGGGACACCGTGTTCGACCCCTACGCATCGGAGAACCCGGGCGAGTTCTTTGCGGTGATGAGCGAGGCCTTTTTCGAGACACCGGCCCTGCTGCGCGACGAGTATCCTGCGTTCTACGCGCAACTCACCGTCTTCTACCGCCAGGACCCGGCTTCCCGACCATGCCCGCAACGACGCTGAACCAGCCCGATAAACCAGCCCCTGACGCCACCGTTATGCAGGCGTGCCGCACGCAGGGGATTGGCACCGGGCTCAGGCGCGGCGTCCAACGGCCAGCCGCGCGATAAACCGCACCATGGCCGCGATGACGGCCTGCGGTTGATCGACGTGTGGCGCATGCCGGCAATCCGCCAGCCTGAGCAATTCGACGTCGGAGGCCGCTTCGGCGATGCACTCGATCTGTCGCATCGTCGCGTATTCATCGTCTTCACCCTGCATCGCCAACAGCGGACAACGGATCGCGGGCAGGCAGTCGGTAATCTGCCAGCCAGCGAATTCGGGAGCCAGCCAGGTGTCGTGCCAGGCTCGAAAAACGACATCCGGGTCCCGGTGGTAACGTGCGAGCTTCACTCGCCAATCGCTGCGCGCATAGGCTTCGCCTGCGCGGCGGATGCCATCGAGAGCCTTCTCCTCGACAAACTCGTGCGGGGCCATGACGATCACGCCGGCGACCCGATCCGGCCAGGCCGCGGCGTGGATCAAGGCGATCGAACCTCCGTCGCTGTGGCCGATCAGCACCGGTCGTTCGATCGCCAGCGCGGCGAGCAAGGCTGGCAAGCGCTGCAGCGCCTCGTCGTGCAGGTATGCCGCCGTCCGCGGCGCCGGCAGCGGAGCCGAGTGGCCGTGCCCGAGGCGCGACCAGATCAGCGTACGACAGCCCGTCGCCTGCGCAACCCGCATCGGGAAATCACGCCACAGGGCGACACTGCCGAGGCCCTCATGGAGAAATACCAGGGTCGGCCGATTCTCGCACTGGGCCGCAATCAGACAGTACTCGAGCGACTGCCCCCCAACGTCAACGAAAGCCATCGTCAAACGACGAGCAGAAAGTCGCGCACGATGCCGATCTGCTGCAGGTCGAGGAACATCGGAGCATGCCCGACACCGGCAATTTCAGCGGTTTGCGGGCGCGGCCCGCGCATGGCCATGGCCTGCATCGTTTCGCGCGTCAGCAGGTCCGACTCTGCGCCGCGCACCACCAGCGTCGGGCAGCGGATACGGTCGTAGATCGGCCACAGATCGATGTCTCCAGCACTCAGTGCCTGCCGAAAGGCTTCGCCGATCGCGGGATCGTAACGCATCGCCAGCCGCCCATCCGGAAGACGCTGCAGGCTGAACTCGGTCAGGTGGCGCCACTGTGCGTCGCTCAGGGGCCCAAAGGGTTGACTGACCAGACGCACATACTTTTCCGCGTCTTCGTAGGTATCGAACTTTGGCGCTTGCCCAACGTACTCGCCGATGCGCAGCAAGGACGCCACACTGATCAACGGACCGACGTCATTGAGCACGAGACGCGTAATCGGCGAGTCTTCCTGGCTGGCGATCCACATCCCGATCAAACCGCCCATCGAAGTACCCAGCCAATGCACCGAGGCGACATTCAGGCGGGCCAGCAACACCATCATATCGGAAGCATACTGCGGGAAGGTGTAGCCAGACGGATCGCGCAGCCAGTCACTGCGGCCCCGTCCCACGACATCCGGACAGATGACGCGATAATCCACGGCCAGCGTTCGCGCCAGTTCGTCGAAATCTCGCCCATTGCGTGTCAAACCATGTACGCAAACCAGGACGTTGGGATTCTCCGGCTCGCCCCACTCCGTATACGCCACGCGATGCAGACCCGAAGGCGAAGCGCAGCGTACACGGCGCTCGGCGAAAGCAACCGGCCCGCCGGCCAGCCAGCGCGACAGGTCAGAAACGATGCTCATCCTGGATATCCCGGTTCATGTGGTGCTTTGCGGTGCAAGGTTCGCGGCTGCACGCATGATCTGAACGAAGGGCGTTCATCCGAGCATGCCGGCCCACCGAGATGCCATCTTTGTCGGTCCCCTACGCCTGAAGCCCCTGGCAAGCACCGAGCAGCCCAGTCACCCGCTTTGACGATCAACGTGCGACTGTAGCACAAGCACAGCTCCGAAGTGGTGTGCCAGCCCTTGCCAAACAAGGCGATCGCACCAACATGCAGTGGTGATTGTCGTCGGGCACCGTGAGTGGCCAATGGCGTCAGGGAGGTGGCCACGGTTCGCGCCGTACCTTTGTGGCAGCCCGCCGGTCCGAACGAAGCACGCCCCCGCTCAGTCCAAACCCGACCAGGCACGCGCCAAGATCGCCCAGAGCATGCAACTAAAGGGTCCATGGCGGTCAGCGCAGCAAGACGCCCCTGCGTTGCTCTGGGGACAAGCTGGTAGAGTGATGTACGGTGCCGCCCGACCCGCGAGCGCGTGGGTTTTGTATCGATCCGGGAAAGACAGAATGAAACGTATTGAATCAAAGATGCTGGCACTATGCCTGATTCTGGCCTGTCCATGGGCGGCTGCCGCTCCTGCCTCAACGCCTGGCGCCATCATCCTGGCGCTGAACTGTCCGGACGGCAACAGCGACCCCCAGTGCCCAAATAATCTGGCTGCGGGTGGAAAGCGTGCTTCGCCCTCCGCCAGGGAACAGGAGCAGCAACTGGAACAACAACGCGCCAAACAGCAGGCCCAGCAGCAGGAGCAGCAGCGCGCACAACAGCAGGCACAGCAACAGGAACAACAACGTGCCAGACAACAGGCCCAGCAGCAGGAGCAGCAACACGCGCAGCAGCAGGCACAGCAACAGGAACAACAACGTGCCAGACAACAGGCCCAGCAGCAGGAGCAGCAACGCGCGCAGCAGCAGGCACAGCAACAGGAACAACTGCGTGCCAAACAACAGGCCCAGCAGCAGGAGCAGCAACGCGCGCAACAGCAGGCACAGCAACAGGAACAACAACGTACCAGACAACAGGCCCAGCAGCAGGAGCAGCAACGCGCGCAGCAGCAGGCACAGCAACAGGAACAACTGCGTGCCAACCAACAGGCCCAGCAGCAGGAGCAGCAACGCGCGCAACAGCAGGATCAGCAACAGGAACAACTGCGTGCCAAACAACAGGCCCAGCAGCAGGAGCAGCAACGCGCGCAACAGCAGGCACAGCAACAGGAACAACTGCGTGCCAAACAACAGGCCCAGCAGCAGGAGCAGCAACGCGCGCAACAGCAGGCCCAGCAACAGGAACAACTGCGTGCCAGACAACAGGCCCAGCAGCAGGAGCAGCAACGCGCGCAACAGCAGGCACAGCAACAGGAACAACAACGTGCCAGACAACAGGCCCAGCAGCAGGAACAGCAACGTTCCGTCCAAGCTGCCGCGCAAGCTCAGGCGGGAGGGTCACCTGGTGGCGCTCGCCAGCCTGGCCGGCCAGATCAATCGCCCGCAAGCGCCCAAGTACAGCCGCCGCCTGACAGTCGCCGGCCAGCCCAGCCCAGCCCAGTGGGCCAGGCACCGATTCAACCACAGACCCCCGCCGTAACCCGGCCAGCGAGTCCGCCGACACCACCGCCCACAACGGCACAGGTTCAACCCCCTCCCGATGGCCGCCGGCCACACCAGCCCGGCCCGGTGGGTCAGGCAGCAGCGATCGCGCCGACCCAAGCGCAGACACCTGCAGTAGCCCGGCCAGCCGGCCCGCCGGCGCTGTCTCCCACAACGGCACAGGTTCAACCCCCACCCGATGGCCGCCGGCCAGCCCAGCCTGGCCCGGTCGGTCAGGCACCAGCGATCGCGCCGACCCAAGCGCAGACACCCGCAGTAGCCCGGCCAGCCGGCCCGCCGGCGCCGTCTCCCGCAACGGCACAGGTTCAACCCCCTCCCGATGGCCGCCGGCCACCCCAACCCGGCCCGGTGGGCCAGGCAGCAGCGATTGCGCCGACCCAAGCACAGACACCCGCAGTAGCCCGGCCAGCCGGCCCGCCGGTGCCCTCTCCCGCAACGGCACAGGTACAACCCCCTCCCGATGGCCGCCGGCCACCCCAGCCCGGCCCGGTGGGTCAGGCAGCAGCGATTGCGCCGACCCAAGCACAGACACCCGCAGTAGCCCGGCCAGCCGGCCCGCCGGTGCCCTCTCCCGCAACGGCACAGGTACAACCCCCTCCCGATGGCCGCCGGCCACCCCAACCCGGCCCGGTGGGTCAGGCACCAGCGATTGCGCCGACCCAAGCACAGACACCCGCAGTAGCCCGGCCAGCCGGCCCGCCGGCGCTGTCTCCCACAACGGCACAGGTTCAACCCCCTCCCGATGGCCGCCGGCCAGCCCAGCCCGGCCCGGTGGGTCAGGCGCCAGCGATTGCGCCGACCCAAGCACAGACACCCGCCGTAGCCCGGCCAGCGGGTCAGACGACACCGCCGCCCGCAACAGTGCAAATCCAACCCGACGGTCGCCGATCTGTTCCCGCCGCAGGCCAGGGGATTGCCACTGCGCCGCCGGTCCAGCCACAGACCCCGGCGGCCGGAGGCGAACCGGCACCCGTCTCCGGCCCGGCGCAGACTCGACAGGCTGCCGACGGGCGCCGACCGAGCCCGGATAGGCACCGGTCGACACCGGCGCAAGCAGTCGCAGTCGATGCGACCACCAGCGTGGTGCCACGTGGGAATCGGAACAGTTTCGACATTCGCCGCCAGAACCCGGACGGTTCCCAGATCGTTCTATCGCAGACGACGCTGGCCGACGGGACAAAGAAGGTCACCGGTTTCAAGCAGACCGTGGATGCGCGCGACGGGACAACGACACGAGTTTATGCGGATGGCCGCCGCGTCACCGAGGGGCGCGACTTTGAACATCGCTCCGTCGGCAGCGGACTGAATTTTGTCAGCCGCCACAATGGCCTCCGCGAGGCGGTACTGGCCGATGGCCGGCCGGTTTTTCAGGACCGCTTCACCGATGGGGGTGGGCGCCAGGTGATCGAGAGAACGCGCTACGCGCGCTGGTCGCACGGCCGACCGGAATACGAACCACAGCCGGTAATCCGTCGCTACGATGTGGTGCACATCCACGGTGCGCCGGTGGCCCAGTACCGCCCCTCTCGTTTTGCTCCGGATGACTACCGCGGCTATTACACGCGCTTCGCGGTGCCGCTGGTGGTTGGAGCAGCCGCCTGGGTCGCCTTTGCTGCACCGGCGACGACCTACAGCGATCCGGTGGCCCTGATGGGGGATATGCAGATCTCGTCCGGCTTTGAAGAGGGTTACGCCTATTCAGGCCCCTACGATGCCTCGCCGGTGGATGCATCGCCCGAAGCGGAGGGGCTTCGCAGGCAGATGGCAACGGTGCAGCAACAGGTCAAAGCCAGTGTCCAGAGCAACCCGGCACTCAAGAATCAATTGGCGACTGTTGATGTTCAAGCCGCTTCGTCGCAGGTGCAGCAAGCGGTGGACCGTGCCGTACCGGTACAGATTTCCGAGGATATTCGACAGCAGGTGCGCAAACAGGTCCGCCTCAGTGTGGCCATGCAGCAGAACGGTCATCCCCTGGTGCTGACCGATGTGCTGGCTTCCGGCTATGCGAAAATCTATCTGTTCCAGACTGCGCAACCCCTCAATGTTGCCGAAGTGTCTACAGGCGCCGAGTGCTTCCTCAACACCGGCGACCTCATCGGTTTCTCGACGCTGCCGCGTGGGGACAGCGCTTTCGCCGAGATGAAGGTCGTCGCCAGCGGCTCGAACAGTTGTCCGGCGGGTAGCGTGGTACAGGTGCGCCTGACCGAGTTGCAGGAGATGCTCAACGGCTTCAGCGAGCGAGTGGCGGAGAATCTGAAGCGGGTCAACGCCTGTGCTGCCTCGGGTGGCTGCTAGGGGCAGTTGACGAATCCCGACGAAGCATTCTGGACACGAGGAAAATCAAGATGTTTTGCACGAATTGCGGTAAGGCCATCGAAGCCGAAGTGAAATTCTGTCCGCACTGCGGCGCCGCTCAGGTTCCTCCAGCGCAGCCATCGGCACCCACACCGTTTCCGTCGGCACCTCCGGCAGCGACGATGAGCAGGCCCGCCGCGATGTCGTCGGGCGCGCTGCCGGCGCGCAGGCCGGTGCTGTGGGTCGGTACCGTGGCGCTGCTGGTCGCGCTGGCCAGCGCCGCAGGTTATTGGGGCTGGAGCAACAAGGGCAGCGATGACGTGGTGGTACGCAGACTCGCAGATGAAGAGCAGCGACGGGTTGCGGCCGAGAAAGCCGCCGAGACGGCGGAGATCACCGCCGCACAGGCCCTGCTGGACAAGCACATCGCCGTTGAAGAAGCGCAGGCGCAAGCGCAAGCCCTGGCTGCCGGGCAGACCAAAGGCGCGACACGCAGTCGCTGAGACGAGTGCTGCAGTGTCACCAACGGATATTCAGTGAGGATCAACAAAGGCACACACCTTCTGCGCCGTTTCCAGATCCCGCGGTCCCATAGCCCTGCAGGAGGTCGGCAGCAGCAGCCGGTCGGCGGCGCTGACCATGATCGAGAGTGACCCGTGCGGCGCCTTCTCCGGCTGCCAGCGGAAGCGCTCGCTGGCGGAAAGCCGCCGGTTGACAACCGGGATTGACGCCGCTTCTCGGGAGTTCATATACTCTCGTTATTGCCGTTGGTATTCGTCTCCTTTCCAGGGGCAACACACGTCATGCGTCTGAACTTCAAGCGGCGGAATAAAGATTGCGACTCCCTTGAACAAGGCATCAACGCGCCGCCGTTCCGGGCTGGCGCGAACCCTTTGTCTGTGCGTCGGACCGCTGCTGGCGCTCGCTTGCGCGGTGACGGCATTTGCCGAGACGAGCGATGCGCAGCCAGCCTCCGGATCTCGGCCACCCGTTGATCAGTCCATAGATCTATTGCGCTGGACGGTGTCGCTTGAAGCGGTTGCATTTTCGCGGTCCAACAGCGTAAGCCAGGTCCTGGTCAGCCGCTTGCCCGGCGCGACGACAACCTTTGGTCAGACCCAGGCCATGGCAGGCAGCGAGGCGTTCAACAGCAACCAGTTCGACCAGGGCCATTCGATCGCTCCAAGGTTAACCCTGCGTTATCAAGCGGACGCGAACCATCGATTCGAACTGTCTTATCTCGCAGTGCTGAATCTCAACGCCACGCGAACGACTGGCCCGGACAATCCGGTCGACTGGTACGTAATGCGTGCGCCGGGGTTTTGGCAGACCCAGGATTTTTACTACCAGGGAATGACCTGGGCTTCGAAGACCGATTTCCAAAGCGTTGAAGTCAACGCCAGGTCGAAGGTCTCCAATGATTTCGAGTTGCTGGCAGGTTTCCGGTGGCTGCGACTGAAGGACAGCCTGGCGGGTTCGCTGAAACCGACCGATACCAACCAGCCCTCATGGAAAGTCGGAAGCTGCGCCACCGATTCTTCGCCTGCGGCAATTCTTGCCAGTGTCGACGGCATGACCCTGCCACGAACGGCGCAGGCCTGCGCTGCGAGCGGAGCCGTCGACGGCTACCCTCCGTTCTGGACCACAAGCACCACCAATGATCTTTTCGGTCTACAGGCGGGGGCTGAAGGCACGTTCCTCACCATCGGACGCCTTTCCATCGGCGGTGTCGCCAAGCTCGGCGCCTACGACAATCGGGCGAGGCAAGACACTGCGGTGAGCATGAAAAAGCAGATGTACCACGCCAGCGCACAGCTTAACCGGTTGGCCTTTGCGGGCCAGGGCGAAATCCGGGCCAGGTACATCTTCAACAGGAACATGTCAGTCAAAGTTGGCTACGAGATGCTCTGGCTCGACCGGATCGCGCTGGCACCTGGCCAGATTGACCTGACCACTTCCGTGTCGAGCCCGGGGAGCGTAACTGCAACGGGTGTTAACAACGGGTCGAGCGTCCTCTTGCAGGGATTCACCATCGGACTCGAGTACGCGTTCTGATACGTTCAGACTGGCGCAATACTCGACGCAGTCCACTCTGGCGAGCGGGTGTTACGCCCTCGCGTGGATTCGTGCAAGAGCCGCAGGGTCTGTCCCGCCCCGCTACACGTCGGCTTTCCAGGCCCGTCAGAGCCCGCATCACTTGCGGAGGTGGCGTTGGATCTCCTATCCTCCTCCCTATCCTTGCTATCCTTTCGCCAGTCTGGCGCAAACTACTTCGCAGGAGAGACCAGGCATGGGCTCCATGAGCGAACTGATGGACCGAGCACGACACCGCATCAGTGTCGACGAATATCACAAGATGGCCGACGCGGGTGTACTCAGCCACGAAGAGAGGGTGGAACTTATCGAGGGAGAGATCGTCGACATGGCCCCCATCGGTAGCCAACACGCCTACGTCGTCAACCAATTGGCACGCCTGTTCACGCTCGCCGCCGGCGAAGACGGTCTGGTCAGCACGCAAAACCCGATCCGCCTCAACAATCGCTGCGAACCGCAGCCCGATCTTGCCCTGCTCAAGCCCGGAGACTATATGACGCGCCTCCCCGGCCCAGCGGATGTCCTGTTGATCGTCGAGGTTGCCAGTTCATCTGTCGACTACGATCGCGGCGTGAAACTTGATCTGTACGCGCGCCACGGCATCCCGGAAGTCTGGCTACTCGATCTGACGGGCAATGAATTGCTTGTTTGCCGCAATCCGGAGGGTGGAAAGTATCTATCGATCGCCGGACCGCTGGCGGGAGAGTGTGTCAGTCCGGTGCTGTTGCCCAGGATCGAATGGAGGCTGGCAGAGAGGAAAACGTGGTCTGTACCCTTTTAATCCTCGTCCAACATCTGCTTCATCTGGTAAGAACATCAACGTGACAAAAAACAATATTCAATAGCCATACGCGTTTCATTTTCTGCTCACCTTATCTGTGCAAGTCGATCTTGCGCCGCTACGTGGCCTTGAGCTGCCGCGTATTCGAGCAACTGAACAGCACGGCGTTTGTCTTGCTGTACTCCACGCCAACCATGCCAGTAAACAACAGCCATAACGTAATGCGCTTCAGCAATCCCCATATTAGATACTTCAATAATAAATTCTATAACTTTCTTGAAATCCAGTGGATTGCGTTCATTATCAACATACCCACACTCGAAACGACCATCTATGAAACCTGCACTCAGTTCTTCAGAGTTTCGAAGATCGTTTGCAATCATCAGCCCGAACCAAGCGACGGCTTTTTCTACGTTGGCACTCTGACCGTAGCATCCGGACGCAAAAATATATCCGAGGCAATATGGTTGTGAGACTCCTTCAGTGTTGGCAGATAACAGTTCAATTACCTCTCCCGTTCGCTTTGGCAACCCTTTACCTTTTGCATAGATGAAGCCAAGACCGCAAATCGCTTCAATAATTTCACAGCGTCCATGCGCATCTAGCTCGCTGGCAGGGTGACTCGCAGCTTTGAAATACCACTCGATCGCTTCACTATAGTCTTGATTACAATATGAGGTTCCGGTAGAAAAACAGCGACCTAACGCCACTTCAGCACTTAAGAAATGCTGATGGGCAGATTTTTTAAGCCATTCAAATCCAGCGGCTTCATCGTTAAGAACCTCTTCTCCATTCATGCATCGAATGCCATAATTATACTGGTCTCGGGGACTGCCAAGCTCTGCAACTGCATTAATGGCTGATACCATAGACTTATTCATACCCGTTTCCAGACTGATAGGTTCATATTTAGAGTCGCCAAATAGCCAAGAAAATATTCCCATAGTTCCACTCCGTGTCAAGAACGATTCCTAACTTCCGCATGCCGATAGCGAACGCTCCGTTTCAGTAGAGGGGTAACTTTCATGTAACCCATCCATCAAGACTGTTGCCTATAAACTCGTCCGAAGATACATCTTCTGCGAGCGAAGTAAGCACGGCATGCGATTTCAACGATTGATGCACCACGGTCGCGAAGCCATACCGACGGCCCAGGTACGTCAAGCACTCTAGATAATATAAAAGGCTGCACAGGACAAGATAGATGCTGAAGTTACCGGTTTCTCGCTCAAGCTTAGCCAAAAGACCATCACAGCCTTGAATCGAGCCAACCATGAAAAGATTTAGTATGTCTTCAGCATCACAATGAGATTGCGAGCACATGGCCATATACACTGTGCGATAATCAATGGCTTTCTTTAAGCCGGCGCACACACCGAAAAAATTCGGCCAGGAATTTTGGCATGGATATGTTGCGCCTATCTCTGAAGCGAACTGCTCGACAAAATCTTCGTAACCATTCAGCGATGTTGCCTTGTCTCTAATTCTTGCCTCATGTTTTGCTTTCCATGATTCTGGAACGGTTCTCAGTTCATTCTGCCACTTTCGATTCTGTTCTCGCTCTTCACGAATGTAAGATGTAAAATATTGAACAAGCCGTTCCCCTGAATTTTCTTTACTGATGTACAATAGCGATAAGGCACTCTCCATTATGGGACGTGAGAGGATTTCGGCTTGTTGAAGCTTGTGAAGCGAAAGCAGTGAGAGAGCTCCTGTTGCAACGTCGTGCATTCTTTTTGTCAATGTAATCAGGAGTCCGTCAATTGGGTTGGGTGAGGCCGACAGACCAGATGGATCTAGACATTCGACGAACAAATAGTACGGCGCTACGACATCTGCGATTACATGCTTAATGCGGTCTGGAATAGACGCGCTAATCAGGTTATTATCCCGACAAAATATCTCGACAATTTGCGAGCGGGCTTGTGGGTCCATGCACATAGGAATTTAATGATCCTAAGCCGGCGAAGCCGGAACCAAACAGGTTGAGATTTCTGTCATAGCCCAAACGGAAAAGCGGAGGCGACCATGACACAGATGCTGACCGATCGCTATCACGAGCGGCTTGCCGGAACACTCTCCTGCTACGACCGGATCGTGATTACGGGCACGTTGCCGGGCGCGTGCTACGCGGCGGGGATGACGAGTTTTCTCAATGCCCGGCACATTCGCATTTTTGACTACCCGCGCTTTGCCGAACCGCTGCGTGATCGCATTCGTGAAGCCGCACAGGCTCTGGCGACCGCGCAGGGAGCGCGAATCGAGCACGTGGCCAAGGCGCACATCCGCAAGGAAGACCTCGTTGCCGCGGTGCTCAAGGACCGTGGGGATCATCCAGGATTGGTGCATGTGCTCTCCGCCATGGAAGCCTGTGACGCCTACGAACCCTGGCACGACAAGCAAAGTCACCAAACCTTTCTGCGCCATACCTCGGGCAAGTGCCTGCACTACTACTTCTACTGGATGGACGAAACCCTCGGACTGATCTACCTGCGCGTGCCGACGTGGAGTCCATTCCGGCTGCAGTTCTACTGCAATGGCCACAGTCGGTTGGCACACTCGCTGACAACGGCAGGTATCGACTACGCGATGGCGGACAATGCGTTCATCCGTATCACCGATTGGGAACGGGCGCAGCAACTCGCGGACGCCTTCTCGCCAGACACCCTGCATGCGCTTCTGGACCACTACGCCGAGCAGTGCTGCCCAATTCTGGATGTCTTCGGACAGTCTTATCACTGGAGCCTGATGCAGGTCGAATACTCTACCGATCTGGTGTTCCGCTCCGACGCCATCCTGAAGTCGCTCTACGAGGAACTCTCCCGGCAGGCCATCTTCTCGGTCAAGGCCGAGCAGGTCGCCAGTTTCCTGGGCAAGAAGATCACGCCGCAACTGGCACAGGAACTCGGCAGCCGCTTCACGACGCGTATCGAGGGCACCTGCATCAAGCACCATTTTGGCAAGGTATCGGTCAAGATGTACGACAAGTTCAACCGTGTGCTGCGCCTGGAAACCACGACCAACAACGTTTCCTTCTTCAAGCACCACCGCAAGGTGGAACATCGGGATGGTCACGAGTCGCGCGAGATCGCCCCCTCCGAAAGACCATCTACAGCCTGATCGACTTGCGCGAGATCCTGCTCGGCTGTAACCGCCGCTACCTCGAATACCTCTCCGCACTCGACGACTTTTCCGCCGGCGATCGTAACCTGCATCGGCTGGTCAACCCCAAGACGGTCAACGGCCATACCCTCAAGGGCTTCAATTTCTTCGATGCCACTCAGCAGGCCCTGCTGCGGGCGCTTCAGCGTCCCGAGTTCAACATCCGTGGCATCCGCCGTGCCGACCTCGTCCCCTTCTTGCGCCAGATCTCGCCGGCCAGCATCACGCGCCAGCTTTGGCGCCTGCGCCAGTTCGGTCTCATCAAGAAAGTCGTTCATGGCTATCGCTACTACCTGACCCGTCTGGGCCGCTCGACCATCGCCGCCGCTTGTCGAATCACTGAACAAACCATCGTCCCGGCTCTCGCCCACGCTACCCCGTAACTGAATCTGCTCAGGAAATGTAAAGATCTGAGTCATAAGTGACTAAGATATCTGTGTTATTGGTGTGGGCAGTCTTGCGCTGTAAGCGCCTAGCAAAAAGTCATTCGATAATCAGAGCAGAAACCGTCCAGAATTCTGTCGACGTCAGACTCAAGCCCCGCAGAGTTCCGGGCTTTGAACGCCATCCACTAGTACTCCATTTTGTGCCAGAGCTTCTCGATGCGGTTAGTAATAGGGGACAGGCCACGGTTATCCTGTTTTTTCTGCTCTAAAAACTAGGAAACCGTGGTCTGCCCGCTATTTCTCCAGACGATGACTATAAGCCGGACTGATTAGAGACGCAGTGGAACCTGTCATGATTCGCGAGACCATGTGCCGCTTACTGCCTCTACGTTGCCGAAGGAAGCCGCCAGGCGACAACTCCATGTGGAGAACAACTGAAGCAGCATCTTGGGTGCTGGCGTTTCTGTTGATTCAGCATGCCGCCACGCTTATGCCGGAAGCGATCTGCGCAATGCGCCGCAGGCCCGGGCCCGACCCATCCCGAAGCCTCTCGTTGACTTCGCGCTGCAGGGCGACGATCGGAACTTCTTCATCGCTGCGCCCTGCGCCTGCAGCGGGTATACGCTGAAGGAAATCGGCGATTACTTCTGTCTGCACAACTCCCGTGTGAGCAAGATAGTGCACCTCGGCAAAGATGCGAGGCGAGAGGAAATAAGCAGGAACTGGCCCCGTTGTACTGACCTGTAGAGTAGATGGCAGGCAATAGCCCGCCATCTACTCTACCCGTTGTTTTCAAGAGCCCCCCGGGCCGACCAGGCTCACTTTCCTTCGGCAGCACCACCCGTCTTGCTGACCATGTATTCGACGGCAGCCTTCATTTCGGCGTCGCTCAGATTCGCCTGGCCACCACGAGCCGGCATCGAGTTATGGCCGGCAATGGCCGACTTGACCAGCGGATCGACGCCATTTTTCAGGCGCGGTTTCCAGTCGTTCATGTCGCCCAGTTTCGGCGCGCCCTGCTTGCCAGACAAGTGACACTCCTGGCAACGCTCCTTGACCACCTGCTCACCCGTGCGCGTCTTGACGGGCTTGAATGCCTTGTTCGTATCCGTTGCATTGCCCCCGCTGACCATGTAAGCCACCGCACGGGTCATCTCGAGATCGCTCAGCGCGGCCTGGCCGCCGTGCGCCGGCATGTTGCGGACGCCGGTAATGGCATTTTGTGTCAACCGGTCCAGGCCTTTGGAGGCACGTTGTGCCCAGGCGGCCTGATCGCCGATCCTGGGCGCACCATCCTTGCCCGTCGCATGGCAGGCGGCACAGACCGTGTCGACCACTTCCTTGCCGGAGCGATCGGCGGCAACGCTCGGCGTCGTGAACAGTGCCATCCCCAGGAATGGAAGCAACAATACGCCGGCGGCGGTTTTCGTATTTTTCATGACTCCCTCATTTTTTCTGAAAAATCTCCGCATCTATTGTACGCATGGGGCGTCGATCTGGCAGCTGTTTTTTCCGGAAAGCGACCATCCAGACGCCATGCTACAGCCGGAGACCCCGGTTCAAGGTCCGTTGGTTCGCGCAGGTCAGTTGTTGATGAAAAACAGATCTGCAACAGCGACCAGGCCGGTTCGGGTGGCAGCGCGGCGGATGCCGTACATACAAAGGCCAGCCACGCCAGGCGTGCGGATCACTGCCCGTGCCAGTAACGCCTGTACTCCGCTCGATACGACAGCAGCGAAAGCCCGCCGTCAGCCAATCGCACACGTACCGCACCGTCCCGATCCGTGCGCCACAGCCGCCTCCCGACGTAGCGTTCGACGACATCTGCGCGCGGATGCTGGAAGCGGTTGCGGTAGCCGACCGGGATGATCACTTCATCGGCGCCAACAGCGGCGATGAATTCCGGTGTCGACGAGGTCCCACTGCCATGATGCGGAACGAGCAGTATCTCGCTGCGCAGCAGACCTGGAGAGCGGGCGAGCAGGGTCTGCTCGTCGCGCGCCTCGATGTCGGAAGTCAGCAGCACACGCCCAAGGCCGTTGTCGATCCGCAGCACGCAACTCATGTTGTTGCTGCGCGCGGCCTTGCGCTCGTAATCGGCGGCTGCGGGATGCAGGACCGCGAAGCGTACGCCGTCCCACTCCCAGGTCTGACCGGCAATACACCGTTCTCCGGGCAGTTCCTGAACCGACGACAGCGTACGAGCGATTGGCACGGCCTCCTGAACAGCGACCACGCCGCCCGAATGGTCCTTGTCGCGGTGCGTCACGATCAGGGCATCGAGCTGGTCTATTCCACTCGCGCGCAGGTAGGGAACGATGATCCGTTGACCGGCGTCCGACTCGGCGCTGTACAGCGGCCCGGTGTCGTAAAGCAGCGTATGCCGGGCCGTGCGCACGACCACCGCCAGCCCCTGGCCGACGTCGAGGACGTCCACCCAGGCGTCACCCGCCGCCGGCCGCTCGGCCGGCCAGAACAGCGCCGGCAGCAGCAGGCACAGCCCCGCCCAGCGTCCCGGAAAACCGCGCGGCAGCAGCAGCCAGAGCACCCCAAGGACGGCGAGCAGGGTCGCCGCAAGCGGCGGCGCGGACTGCTCCCAGACCGGCCAGACCGCGAGCCCTTCGAGAAAAGCCATCAGGCCGGACAACAGCCAGTGGTCGAAGTGCAGCAGCATGGGCCAGGGCAGGACGGCAAACAGCAGCGCCAACGGGGCGATGACGAAGCTGACCAGCGGAATCGCCAGCGCATTGGCGAGTGGCGAAACCAGCGAGAACTGCTGGAACATCAGCAGCAGCAGCGGCAGCGTCCCAAGGGTCACCGCCCACTGCGTTGCCCCCCAACTGGCGACGACCCGGCGCCAGCCACGCCCGACGTCAAGCCGCGCCGTGCCGACGAAGAAGAGCAGGCCGACGGCGACGAAGGATAACCAGAAACCCGGTGCGAGCACCGCCCAGGGGTCGATCAGCAACACCAGCAACAGCGCCAGCAGCAGGCTGCGACTGGCGCCGAGGTTGCGGCCCGACCACAGCGCCAGCGCCACCACGCTCAGCATGTACAAGGTGCGCTGCGTCGGCACCGCGAAGCCGGCGAGTAACGAGTAGGCGACAGCGGCCAGCCAGCCGGCCGCGATCGCCGCCTGCGGTACCGGCAGCAGAAGCAGCAATCGTTCGCTGCGCCGCCACAACCCGCCGAATAGCCCGCCAAACAGGGCGGCCACCATCGTCACGTGCAACCCCGAGATCGAGCTTTTTTATCTATTAACACGTCTTTTTCCTTGGCCCTGGCGCTCGCATGGACACACACTGACCACACACTTGACCACCGCGATCGACGGCAAATTCGCTAACGACACCGAGAACAGCCTAAAATTCGGCCCATGACACGCGCCGAACTCATCGCTGTTCTTGCCCGGCGCTTCCTCAACCTGGTGGTGAAGGACGCCGAAATCGCCGTTTCTGTCGATATTTCATGCAATTGGTGGATGCGACAGCAGTCCACAGCGCGCGAGGCCATAATGTCAGTTCGGCAAGTGATGTGATCAAGAGGAAGGTACTCGCCTGCACTAAGGTGATTTCTACGGATATTCATACCGGGCAGGCCGGTCGGATCAGGATGTCCCACTTGGGTAGAAGCGGGTTTCTTTCGAGCCTGGACTCGACCGCTTGCATGGCATCCTTGGCCACCGTGACTCCTTTTTCATAGACGGTGCGGCTCAGTTCGACGACGGGATGAACGCCTTTCCAGGTCATGCTCTTGGCCCACTCCAGCATCGTTTGGGTATCGGTCAGCTTGGCGCCGTTCCAGTGCTTTTCGAGGATTCCCCAGCAACGCTCTACCGGATTGTATTTGCTGTGGTACGGCGGATAGTAGAGGAGGCGGATGGACTTGCCGATGTGATCGGCGAACTCGACCATGCGTTTGAGAAATTGCGTGCGCCGGCCATTGCTCTCCGGCCCGTTGTCGGCCTTGATTTGGATGTGTGTGACGCGAGCACACTCCTCGGCTGCTTGACGCTCCCACCAGGCGTAGAGACTGTCGATGATGAAATCGCTGGTCTTCGCCGAGCTTCCGAAGGACAGATGGAGGGACCCACTGTCTTCATTGACGACACCAAACGGCGTGTGTTTTTCCTCGCACCCCATGTCGTGGTCGGCCGCCCGGTTGTCACCACGCGTCTTGCCACCGCGCGAGTAGTCGCCAATATTCACCGTCGCCTTGCAGTCCATGCTCAAGCGTATGACGGCTTCGTCTTGGCAATCGCGGTCCCGTTCCCGGACATTGGCGAAAATGGCGTCCGTTTCAGGGACTTTTTTTGGGGTTTGGCCTTGAGCACCGGACGCAACCGGTACCCGTTGCGGTTCAATACTTCCGACATGCCGCTTCGGGAGGGTAGCACATCGTCCGCAAATCCCTGCGCTCGCAACTGCTTGATGGCTTCCTCGGCCGTCAGGCGGGTGAAGGACAAGGTCGTGCGAAAAGTCGGGTCTTGTTGGGCATGACTTTCCGCCAGTTCCCACAGGGCTTGCGCCACCTCGGGATGCTTCTTCTCCCACAATTTCGCACCGCAGCAGAACGTGTGGTGCCCCAGACAAACTATGCCGGTACGTTTCTCATGCAGACCAAGCTGCACGGCCTGCCGACTCCAGCCGAAAACGTCCTCGGCACGCCGAGCACTGCTACTGCAATATTTCAACGCCATCTCCGCTTGAAACGCCCTGCGGTTGGCCCCCGTCATCTTGCTCGCAGCAAGCCGGATATCTTCAAGGTGGAGGGCTTCAAGAGAAACCTTCCCTTCAGCTACCGTGGTAACCTCCATCAGCAATAAGCGCCTAGCAAAAAGTCATTCGATAATGAGAGCCGAAACCGTCCAGAATTTTGTCGACGTCAGCCTCAAGCCCGGCAGAGTTCCGTGCTTTGAAGGCCATCCACTCGTACTTCATTTTGTGCCAGAGCTTCTCGACGCGGTTCAGTTCCGGACTGTAGGGTGGCAGGAAGTAAAGCGTGAGGCCCTTCTCTTTCAGCAGGGCCAACAGGGGCTGGATTTCCTTCGCCTTGTGGATGGAAGCATTGTCCAGAATCACCGTCAGGGGTCTGCCGACGCTTTCCAGGAGGAGACCGAGGAAGCCGCCAAAAAGAGCTGCGGTCGTTGTCTCCCAGAACTTGGCCGTGAACAATTCACCCGTCGAGATCAACGCGGCCATCACATTCAGACGCTTTCCCCGCGCGGCCGTGATGCGGTGCACCTCTCCTGTCTCGGTCCAGGCGCTCCGATTGGGCTGGGTCTGCACAAAGCCGGCTTCATCCATATACGATAACGTGAGTTCGCCAAGCTTTGTTTTTTCAAGCAATTCATCTATTTCTACCTGGGCTGCTCGAAATTTCGCCTCATCCCGTTTTTTTTAGACTGTGCCGGGTCCTTTTCCAGACATAGTTCTTCTCTTTCAAGGCCGCCTGAACCACTCCCACCGAAACCTGTACGCCATGTTCCTCTGACAGGCGGTCCCTCAACTGGGGGGCCGTACAGGCATCAGCCGTCGCCCAGGCGCAGAGTACCTGCTGATACGTTTCCGATAGTTTGCGAGGGGCACCACTGCGCGGCAGGTCGCGCAGCCCGATGAACCCCCTGGCCAGCCAGGCATCCCTGTGGTTGGCTACGGTTTCCTTGTGGAGCTTCTGCTGTTTCGCCACTCCGTCAAGGGACCCTCCTTCAGCCAGGAGAAGTACGGTCCGGGCTCGCCGGCGTTCGCGCCAGTCACTGCCTCGCTCCTCTACCTGCGTCAGTTGCTGGCGCTCTTGTGCTGTGAGGGTCAACGTTTTGGCTCTGCGGGACATGGCGAGGCATTCGGGAGGTTGGAGCGGACAGTATGCAGGCATACTGGCTTAACTCGAAATATTTATCAGGAAGCGCTTACCTCCAATCTCAGAGTCGACTGGAAGTATCGCATACAACGGTATGAAGAATAGCGGATATCACCTAAAATGACAAAGGAACCTTATGGTTAAAGGAGCTTCTGGCATAAGGTATCCGAGACGGGGGCCCTCATCGACGAACCATGGCAAAAGGGGTTTATTCCGTTTCTTCTGGAACGGGGCCCCGGAGCCCACGCTGACCCCTCGCCTCCAGACCTGCTCGGCGGGCTGGCCGCGACAAGTCGAAACCAGCCTTAAGCCATTGCGTTTATTAGTGTTTAAAATGCAGGAAAGGGTTCGCTTGGCGGAGCTTCGCCTGCCTTTGGCAGCCCCCTCAGCGCGCGCAACGATGCGGTTTGTCGTTGGCCTACATCGGTGGCGGCAAGGAACGACCGGAGGCAGGTTGCCCGCCAAACGGCATAGACCCGGCTAAACAATAAGAACATTTGATTGGCAGATTTAACTCCTGTTGCGGTATTTTAGCCATCGTCTTTTCACTAGGGGTCATCTCCAAAGGGAAACTAAGGTTTGTGCAATCACAATAGGCTCATGCTCGAGCAAAGTTTTTTCGCCGCTCCTTGACTGATCGAACGGTTTGACACTCAGGGCAACCAATCAAGCTACAGAGCGACAAGGCGCCGTGAGTATCATCATGGAGAGGGGGTTGCAACATCCTCAAAGCAGCGCACACGGGGTTCCATTGAACAACGTAAGCGCTGGGGGCAATCTCGGCCAGTCGAGAAAATTGGCAGAGGGATCGACGGGTTCCGAGCGCGACGAGCATGTTTGCTGGCGGAGTTCCTTGTTTCAGCGGGGCGGCAAAACAGACGTTATGTAGTGGAAGAGCCTCACCGCTGCAGTTGCTACCTCTCAGTATTCCCAGCCCCCCGCGCAGGCTGTGCGTTTGCGACGAAGCAGACTTAGGCTTTTTGTCACAGAGCCCACCTTCACAACCCAGCGTTCACTCATGTGCTCGCCCGATGTGATGTTAGCTCTAGCTTTCACGGGGTCGAGCCAAGCGGAACCAGCTTCTGGAGGTTAAGAGTGAGGTCTTCTAACGACGGTTTAAAACGTTCTAGATGCTGGTTCAGTGCTTATTCGTGACAGGACGATGACTCGTATGACGTCCGCTCGCCACCGGTTTGCTGCCATGTTACTCGGGCCTTTCCTCTCCAGTTGTACAACGGTGATCTTGCACGGGGAAGGCCAAGTCTTTACGGAACGTTATTTTGGTGTTGTCCAAGTGGTCGTAAGCGAACAACGGACCGCAAGCATTGCCCTTTCGGGTTTCGGAATTACGCTACTTCCAGGAGCTTTGAGCCTAGGCTCGACGGAATGGAAAGCTGTCTCCATTGGCACGGATGATACCGAACAGTGTCTTCTCGTGACTTTCTAGTCATCTACTAAGCCGGCGAAGCCGGAACCAAACAGGTTGAGATTTCTGTCATAGCCCAAACGGAAAAGCGGAGGCGACCATGACACAGATGCTGACCGATCGCTATCACGAGCGGCTTGCCGGAACACTCTCCTGCTACGACCGGATCGTGATTACGGGCACGTTGCCGGGCGCGTGCTACGCGGCGGGGATGACGAGTTTTCTCAATGCCCGGCACATTCGCATTTTTGACTACCCGCGCTTTGCCGAACCGCTGCGTGATCGCATTCGTGAAGCCGCACAGGCTCTGGCGACCGCGCAGGGAGCGCGAATCGAGCACGTGGCCAAGGCGCACATCCGCAAGGAAGACCTCGTTGCCGCGGTGCTCAAGGACCGTGGGGATCATCCAGGATTGGTGCATGTGCTCTCCGCCATGGAAGCCTGTGACGCCTACGAACCCTGGCACGACAAGCAAAGTCACCAAACCTTTCTGCGCCATACCTCGGGCAAGTGCCTGCACTACTACTTCTACTGGATGGACGAAACCCTCGGACTGATCTACCTGCGCGTGCCGACGTGGAGTCCATTCCGGCTGCAGTTCTACTGCAATGGCCACAGTCGGTTGGCACACTCGCTGACAACGGCAGGTATCGACTACGCGATGGCGGACAATGCGTTCATCCGTATCACCGATTGGGAACGGGCGCAGCAACTCGCGGACGCCTTCTCGCCAGACACCCTGCATGCGCTTCTGGACCACTACGCCGAGCAGTGCTGCCCAATTCTGGATGTCTTCGGACAGTCTTATCACTGGAGCCTGATGCAGGTCGAATACTCTACCGATCTGGTGTTCCGCTCCGACGCCATCCTGAAGTCGCTCTACGAGGAACTCTCCCGGCAGGCCATCTTCTCGGTCAAGGCCGAGCAGGTCGCCAGTTTCCTGGGCAAGAAGATCACGCCGCAACTGGCACAGGAACTCGGCAGCCGCTTCACGACGCGTATCGAGGGCACCTGCATCAAGCACCATTTTGGCAAGGTATCGGTCAAGATGTACGACAAGTTCAACCGTGTGCTGCGCCTGGAAACCACGACCAACAACGTTTCCTTCTTCAAGCACCACCGCAAGGTGGAACATCGGGATGGTCACGAGTCGCGCGAGATCGCCCCCCTCCGAAAGACCATCTACAGCCTGATCGACTTGCGCGAGATCCTGCTCGGCTGTAACCGCCGCTACCTCGAATACCTCTCCGCACTCGACGACTTTTCCGCCGGCGATCGTAACCTGCATCGGCTGGTCAACCCCAAGACGGTCAACGGCCATACCCTCAAGGGCTTCAATTTCTTCGATGCCACTCAGCAGGCCCTGCTGCGGGCGCTTCAGCGTCCCGAGTTCAACATCCGTGGCATCCGCCGTGCCGACCTCGTCCCCTTCTTGCGCCAGATCTCGCCGGCCAGCATCACGCGCCAGCTTTGGCGCCTGCGCCAGTTCGGTCTCATCAAGAAAGTCGTTCATGGCTATCGCTACTACCTGACCCGTCTGGGCCGCTCGACCATCGCCGCCGCTTGTCGAATCACTGAACAAACCATCGTCCCGGCTCTCGCCCACGCTACCCCGTAACTGAATCTGCTCAGGAAATGTAAAGATCTGAGTCATAAGTGACTAAAGGGATAACACATGGCGCCCCCACCCTCTCACGGAAGAGTCTGCTACACCAGTGGCGTCTCATTGATGCTAGTAGTGATCGCCTCAGCTGGCTGCACGACGGTACCGATGGCGCCACTCGTGTACGGGTCCAAGACGATTGGAGGTATCGACCTCTCGACCGGCAACGGCGCCAACCCGAGCGTGAGCATCTCGGTGGGGTACAAGCGCGACGACTTGGCCTTCGTTCCGGCCGCTGCAGTCAACCCAAACACAAACGACTTGCAGGTTATAAAAGGGGTAGACGCTGACAAATGCACTCCGCGGAAACAGTGCGCGGGTGCTGACCTCGACGCGCTGTCAGTGTTCGGCAGTTTCGAAGGCCGTGGAATCGTCGGCGCAGGCGCGCCAGCCACATCCCTCAACGTTATGGCTGACAATTACTTCTCCACCGGTATTGCCGCTCAGAAGCTCGCACGGAGCGTTGGCAAGGCCGTGAAATTCCGCCAAATGGCGGCTTGTGTCACAGCCGTAAAGGAAGCTGCTGCGTTGATCAACGACGCGGCCCGCCAGCAAGCAGTGGTCACAACAGGCGTAAAGGCTTGCACCGACGTTGAGCAAGACTAGCTTGTGTCACAGCCGTAAAGGAAGCTGCTGCGTTGATCGACGACGCGGCCTGCCGGCAAGCAGTGGTCACAACAGGCGTAAAGGCTTGCACCGACGTTGAGCAAGACAAGCCTGACAAAGCTGAGCGCGCGCAGAGACGGTCACCATTCAGCACCCCATCGACCATGGCACCCGAAAAGAAAAGCATCAACTTTTTGTGTCGATCCGCTGTCCCAGAAAGTCGCAACGACCACATAGGAAAGAGCTTTTTCAGCCCCCAATCACTGCCTACAGCAGCGCACGGTAAGGGCTGTTACGCCACATTTTGCTAGCTGAGGAACCTGGACAACTCACAACCGACACCATCACCGCCGGAGCACTGCAAATGAAAATCGTTAGCTTCTCACTAGAGCAGGGAAATAAGTACTTTGCCAAAATAGACGACAAGCGGTTCTTCGTCGGAAGCCGAGTTTCTTTTGAAGGAAACAAAGGTCTCATGAACGTCAGCGGAACATCAGCACAGAAATACGACCGAGCAGCATTCCGACCTTTCTTCGGATTTTGGGCAGACTTCATTCACCCGACAGCGACAGCGGAAGGCGCTCTCTACCACACTCTTAATACTTATGATAGAGCACACTTCACGTTCTCTTTTCTCCAGTATGCCGCACACGTTCCCAACGGAGACTTTGTTGTTTACCTACGAACCCTTTTGAACTTGCCCCTCGCTCGAGAATACTTTCCGGACTTGACTTTGGTCAGCAATCGGGTGTGTCGTATCACGGACGAAGGAACCGTTGCCCTAGAATCTGATACATCGACAACACTCCTACTTGACTATCTAAACCCCTCTTCTAAAGAGGTCGAGGACACTGAGGTAATTCAAGCTGCAAAGTTCATTCATTGGTCGCAAAGCGATCCAACTCATAGGAAGGCGCAAGTTGAGGTTGGTATAACTCACTTCCAGAGAAAAATGAGCCAATACGCAAGTCAGTACGAACTCGACGGCGTCGATGACGACATCTGTCTAGTTATTGCTGATATCCGTCATCAAGGCCGGGCTAAGAGCTCAGCCATCCTTACAGCACTCAACAGTCCTAAGCCACTGGAAGCGCTCCTACGTATTGGAGAGCCAAAGTACCACCAACGCTTAATAGTATTGCGCCAAGAAATCAAGAGACTAACCTTAGAAGGCACGCTGGGCGCGCACGAGTACAGTACTGCAATGACAGACTTTATCGCAAAGTAACGACCCCCCGGCAGAGCCGGGGGCTTTCCGTCGCTGGCCCCTCAAAGGGGCCTACTCGCGACGGACAAAAGCGGTTCCTTCGTCTTCTGCAACCTGCCATACGGGAGCTTGACGGCACCATGACGTCACTGCCAGCACTGAGCTTTCCAAAAAAGGCCGACTCCCGGAAATGTCAAACTGCTACGGTCACCCCGGCAGAGCCCGGGTTTTCTCAGGATAAATTACACGCAATGGCCTTAGGAGAAAGATTCTAACTAACTGGCAACCACAGCCACCAAAAGGGGGGTCCGACCACAGATATAAGTATCTTGCGGCGCCAGTGGCAGTGCATAAACAAGGCAAAACAGTTCGGCATTGCTTAAATATCGTCTTCACATCGCCACATCATCGCCAGCAATGCTCTTTCTTTTGACCGACAATCATATTGTTGCAAGTGAAAAAAGCTTAGCTTAAGGAATAGGACTGGATCGCGCGAGCACAGGAGGTTACGATCCGGACCATTTATTGAACGAGCCCAGCCCCTGAAAAGAGTTGACCATTAACGCGCGAAGAAGGAGAGGAAGATGCCAATCGAAGGCCATGGTTGGGAGTTTCACATCGTTAGGAAGTCAGAGCAAAAAAGGTCTAGTGACGGCAAACGGCGAACAGTTGGCGAATATCAGATATTCCATGACGGGGTGAAGCAGACGGCTGCACGTCTTTCAGGCACCGTAGCGGAAACCCGTGGGCCTGGAGCCAACAAACCTGCTGGAAACAATCGTCGTGTCAAGGAAGGGCGATACCCTCTATTCACTCAAGGCGGCACGAAATACGTCACGATCGGCTACAAGGAATCAGCGAGCAAGTCTGCGAAGCCCAAGCCGGGCGTTGAGCTGAAGGAAACCGACGAGCGTTCGGAAATTCTTATCCACCCCGGCCAAGGTTTTCTCGCAAGCGTCGGCTGCATCAATCCTTGCACTTCGCTCCCAGACGCTGATGAAATGATCGACTTCGAACCGAGCCGTAAGCGCGTCATAGCCATCATTAACGACCTGAAGGCTTATGCCGGCGACGCTTTCCCAACAATGAACGGAAAAAGGATTCCGGACGCTTTTGTCGTGATCGATGGCGAGCCTCAGTTTCAAGGCTGAACGTTGCAGGCGCCTGGACAGTGAGACTAGCCGTCGCATTTAAGGATGCTTTTGTCATGCATCGGCCACCCCACAGTGACTGAGCGCCAGCTCAAGGAAAATTCTCTGGTTTTCCTCCAAAGGGAGCCCTTCTTGCTAGCAAAGAGGCACGTGGTTACTACGCCGATCACTCGAGTTCGATACTCTTCGCTCGCCAAGCGCACATCATAGGGGCAATAGCGTATCGTTCGCCGTTAAGCCTGTCGTAGAGATGCGTTGCGCGGTGGAGGCTCTTGACCGCAAACGATTCCAGCGGCTCAAAGCAGCGTGGCGTCGCTCCGCATCGAACGGCCAGACCGTAGAATGCCACCGATGACACGCTCCGAACTTATCACAGCGCTTGTCCAGCGCTTCCCAAACCTGGTGGTAAAGGATGCCGAAATCGCCGTGAAGGAAATCCTCGGCGCCATCGAGCGCTCGCTGTCGCAAGGTGATCGCGTCGAAATCCGTGGCTTCGGCAGCTTCGGGCTGAACCACCGTCCAGCACGCACAGGGCGAAATCCGAAAAGTGGAGAAGTCGTCCCGGTTCCAGCGAAGTATGCGCCACATTTCAAAGCCGGTAAGGAGATGCGCGAACGGGTCGACGGGTCGATGGAGTGAAGGCGGGAGGCGCGATCGGCCTTTGACCGCTTTGATGGAACCAGGCTCAATGATGACAACCGGCCAACAATGGACGGTGAGGAAGCTATCTCCATAGTGGACGTTCGATCAATAGTATTTATCAGCCTACCAGCGCATCCAGAGAGACGAACAGCAGGGCCGCAAATGCCTGCCGGCGGGTAGAAAAGCGACATCTGCCGCTCAGCATCCCCAGGGACGTGGCTATGGTGATATGCTTGCTGACGTCAAACATAGATCCCCACGATGTTTAACGTCAGGACGTTAGCTTACAGTTTATGCTCGAGAGATGAGATGAACAACCATACACTATCCATTGCTTTAGCATTTCTCGTGGTTGTGGTGCTGTCGTGGGTTGTACTTAACCTCGCGAGGCCCTGCGATGGCAATTATTCTTTTGAGCTTAGGAACGGATTGACGTTTTCATGCACTAAACCGCCCGAAAAAGGCACGGCAAGAGGACAGGAAACGCCTGTGGCAGGTAAGCCGCCACCGCCCGCTGACACCAGCCCGAACCCACCCCCTGCGACCGCATCACCATCCACACCACCGCCAACGGTAGCTGCTCCCTCAACACCCTTAACTAAACAGCCTGAAAAAGGCACGGCAAGAGAACAGGAAACGCCTGTGGCAGCGAAGCCGCCACAGCCCGCCGAGTCCAAACGGAAGCCACCCCCTGCGACCCCATTACCACCGCCAAAGGCAGCTGCTTCCTCAACACCCTTAGACTCCTTGGTTAAGTGCAAAGCGATAAGAGCAACAGACACGACGATAGGGTATCTGACCAACCCCGATCAGGCACATGACCAATGCAAAGAGACCGTAAAGGGCTTGCCGAAAGACTATCGAAAGGACCCAAAGCGATACCTTTATTACTACGATGATAACTCTGTTACTTTCGATACCGGACAAAAAATTGAAGGACGTGATTTGTGGTGCAACTGCCGCATATAAATACCGAAGGGATAAAAAGTTCCGTCGAGAGGGACGCCCAGCAAGCTGGGTTCCCTCCGCTGCGCTCCGGCGCCGCTCACGTCAAACGTTGAACGTCCGCTATCCCAATCGGGCTACTTCCGCTTTAGGTCGCTTGCCGTCATCCAGTGAAAACCGAAGCGGCCATTCACCGGTTCGAAGCTTCGACAGCGTGCTAACGACGGCTTTGCGGAACCATTCCCCCCGGAGCCGCAAGAGCCTAAACCGTGCGACAGTTCACCCGCGTTGTTTCACGACCGGCAACAGGAATTTCAAACATCCAAACGCAAAAAGCCCGCCATAAAGGCGGGCATTTTTGCTCAAATTACTTTACCAACACTACGCAGCAAGCCGTTCCCCCTCCACGACCGCAGCATTGTCCACCGAACCTTCAACATCACCGACCGCCGAAGGCATCGGCCTGGACTCCGTGTCGAACGCCTCCACCTTGAGAAGCCCCTTCGTCGAGATTTCCTTTCCCGCAGCCGACATATCCAAGCACCAGTAGTCCTTGCCGTTGGACCGCGTCTTGGCGAAGCCCAGTTGCCGGAGGCGCTTGCCAAGGGCGATGCTGTTGATCGTCTTGATGCCGAACACAGCCGACCACGTCGTGTATAACTTATAGACACCGGCAGGCGTCATCCCCTTCCCGTCGCATCGTTCCAAAGCTTCCTCGGCGAACAGCTTGATGACATCTGAGTCTTCGCGATACTGATTCGACGCCTCTACAGACGATTTCGGCACCATAAACCGACCACGCTCGCGCAGCGTCCGCAGCCCGGAAACGGCGATCGTAAAGATGCCTGCGAGTTCTGCCTTGAGCTTGGCAGGAAGGTTCATATCCATCTCCTCCGCCGTGAAGTTGCGGTTGAACTTCAGCATCACCAACCGCCGGAAGAACGCATGCGTCACATCGCGAAGTTTCGGCAAGTGGTTCGTCGCCAGCATAATTCGGGCAAACGGCGTGAAGGTGAATGGATGCTCGTACTTCCGCTCGCCCTCGACCGTGTCACCACTGACGATCTGCTTCAGGATGCCGTCATCCATCACCGTGTTCTCGTTGATTTCAGAACTGGTCAGCAGCAGCTTTCCATCGAGTTCTGCCAAAGCCCGACGATTCCCCAAGCGCTGAAGCGGCGCGCTATACACATTCTCGTGACCGAGCAGCTCAGGCATCAACTTCAACAGAACCGACTTGCCGTTGCCGCCATCGCCAACACAGACGACGAACTTCTCGAAACTCGTGTCCGGAATCAGGCACAGCCCCATCCATTCGCGGACGAACTGGCTCTTTTCCTCCCGGTCGAAGTCGTCGCGAAAGACATCATTCAGGAACTTCTCGAACGTCGGCGCTTCCGCGTTCTCATCCCACACTGCTTGACGACCCGACCGCAAATGAAACTCCGGGCTGTGCGGAACGAGCGTGAACGTCGTCAGGTCCAGCACCCCGTTCAAGAAACAGATGTGGTTCGCCTTCGGCTTAAAATCGGCTTCCTTGACAACGCAAGACAGCTTCAGCATCCCGAACAGTTCGTTCACCTTAGCAAGTAAAGCGCTTTCCCCGAAGTACCGAACGACGGACCTTTTGACATCGGAGCGGTCATCCAGCATCTGCCAGTACCCTGACGAATAAGCGAGGAACGAACTGTGAAGGTACACCAGACCGTTCGGATAGTACGCCTGAAGGAACGTCTTAACTTCAGCCGGTGTCAGCTCGTCAACTTTCCAGGTCGATGCCGAAGGAACAGCATCGGCAGTGGTCAGGACTTCGTTGTTTTGCGGGTTGATATTTTCATTCATTGCGTGACTCCTTTTAGTGGGTAGAAAAAAACTTGGTGATTTCGATACAGGGAAAGCCTTCGCGCAGGACTGACGCCAGCGCCAGCACTCGGCTTGTCGGGGGAACAGCGTGTTCAACGAACTTGGCTCGTTTGGCGTTCTTCACTTCATCGACCGTCGTCGGATAGCCGTGCTCGGTCAGCCAGCCAGCCAACCCGGCATAGGTCATCAACCGGGTCAGCCCGCAAAGCTGCTGGGTGTAAGCACGTAGGAACAACCGGCGAAAGACATCGGCGACGCCCTTGTTCGTGGCGCGTATGCCAAAGCCTGGCACGCCACTTTCCTGAAGCCGGTCACGGACCAATAAGAACTGGTAGTGGTCTTCCCAGTCTTCAAAGTCGCTCAAGGTCTTCAGGCAGCGCTGCTGTCGCCACCCATCGAAGATCGCTCGGGCACGCTCGTACTCTTCCAGGTGCTTCCACGGCACGCTATCGAGGGCGATGTGCTCACCGCCAGCGACGGCAACCACCCGCGGATTGACCAAGCGGCGCTTGGAATCGAACTCGAGATTCAGCAACGACTCACGTGTCAAGCGAACGACATCGACATCCTTGACCCACTGCTCGCGGAACGGGGTGAAGGGCCGTGTCATCGTCTTGTCGCCGACTTGCCGATTGATGAACAAATCGAGCATGTAGTCGTTGTGCTTTTCCGTCTCAACACCGGGGGAAACGCCGGCTTTCGCCAAGATGATTGGCGCATCGCCGAACGGCATCGCCGTCACCTGCCCGCGGGTCTTGATCGCAATCAACTGGCGAACCTTATGCTTACGCTCCAGCACCTTGCCGCCTGGAGCCACCCGCTCGCACAGCGCCTGAAAGCGTGTCGCCATCGGTCCGTCGAGATTCAACTCCGACTCGTCCGCATCCGTGATGAAACCATCGGTCGTTGCGCTGATGACCTGCCGGTGGCACGGGATTGCGGCAATCTGCTCGCTCAACACCGCGCGAATGAAGCCGGTCGTGTGCGCCGCTATGACCGCGTTCGTCAACATCGAATGCGGCAACTCGACGCTTTTCAAAGCCTGCGCTTCGAAGACGGACTTCTTCTTCAATCCCTGCGCCGTCTTGCCGTACAGACTGTTGCCCAACAACTTGACATACAGTTCGTCGAGACCGCCCTTCGCAAGACGTTGCCGAAGTTCGCGAACCCGCATCACGAACGGCTCGAACAAGCGGTCATCGCCATCCAGCCAGGGAATGACGATCCCGAACTTGATCTCGATTTCACAGCCGAGATTCAACGCCACCTCGATTTCGGGAGCAGTACAGTGCGTCAAGCCCGTCAGTGGATAGATCAGGCCGTTGTCCCTGTTCCGCACCGGCAACGACGGGAACCGCGTGCCTTCCGGGAACGCAAAGCGAACGTAGGCGAAGCCGAGAATGTGGCCCACGAAATCAGCCGCGTCGTACGTGACGCGGAAGTTCTCGTAATCGATATGGCGGAGATCAACCATACCGGTCGTATAGGCACCAGCCAGATCAAAGTCGTTATAAACACCGAAAATGGTGGGACCGAACGCATAGCACTCATTCCGGCCGCCGCTATAGCAGCTGGCGACGAACGACTCGAAGATCGCTCGCATCGGCGTCGGGGATTTCTCCGTCTTCGTTACCACCCCGCCCTTCTTGCCGTTCCAGTAGGTGCTCGACGCCTCCGTGACACCGAACGCCGCATTGAAATCGACGCCACCGTCTTTAAGCAGTTTCGTGAACATCGTGACCGCCAGGCTGCTCGCCGTCGCGGGCAGCGACCGCCTGCCTGTCTCCTGGTCGGCGAAGTTCAGCAGACGCAGGTAAAAGCGCACCGCTATTTCGGCATCCCGCAGACCGTACTCCTCGAACGCTCGCTTATCGCCTTCGAGCAGCAGGTCCATCCGGTCCTTCATGTAACCGGCAGGCAGTTCAAGCTTGGGCAACTCCAGCAGATCACCGACCTGCGCCAGCGAAGTTCCCATCGCGACGTGCCCACCAACATCGATAAAGCGGACCTTCAGTGCGCGAAACATCCCGCCACCATCAGTAGCCAGTAGTGTCTGATTGCGCAGCAGTCTCGCTGCGTCTTCCGCATCAGGTTCAACTTCAACGCACGTCTTGACCGACGCTACTCTGCCGCCAACATTCTCGACGTGGTCCTTGAACGTTGCCAGGTCGCCGAACGCCTGTAGGTCAATCCGCAAGAAGAATCCGCACAGCACAATGCGGTTCGGCCATTCGAGGATTGCTCCCTCCTCCATCGCATCGATGATCAGCCGCACGATCACTTTCTTGAACGATGGGCGCTCGGCCTTCGAACTGCCACGCGGATAAACGACGCGTTGAAACGTTCCACATTCGCCCACCAGGTAGAACTGGAGGCTCAGCACGGTGTTGTCGTGGTCAGCATCGCCTGGCACGAACTCGGAATCGAAGCCGATGTAGACGGTTGGCCCCTTCCCGGCGTGTGGCTTGCTGGGATCACTTTCCAGGTCCGCGATTTGGTGCTTGAGAATGACGTCCTGCCGCCGAAGATGGTGTTCAAACTCGGCTTCCGGGTCGTAGTCGTCGCCGTAGAAGGCGTCATTGCCGGCGCAATGCCCGGTGGTGTAACTGTCCTGTATGTATACCCTTTCCGACGACCTACACCCGCCATCGATCGGTATCACATTTCCTGCGAAATTCTTGTTCATGAGATTTACTCCTTAAAGAGTGGTGAAACGCAGGGCAGGGCTGTCGATAGACCGCACAGCCCTGCCTGCGAGCGCTGGATCAACTACGCAACAGCGGGGACCTCGTCATTGAGGAATGACCAGTCGGGCTGACGGATGCCTCTCGGGTCCTTAACGAAGAGGATCAAGATGTCCCGAACACGATGGCCCTTGGCAACGTCAGCGACCGGTATCCAGGCGACCATGCGCTGCTGGGCATCACTACAAGCGACTCCGCGCTCGTTTACGTAGCGAACCGACTTAATGACGGAATTGGCGATAGCGTCGCCGTTGGGCAATAAGATGAAGCTAGTCATGACAAAACTCCTTTACAAAGTAGGTTGAAGGTGGGGCGAAGAAAGCCACACCCTTTGAAGAAACAAATATTTTTGCGACCGATTTCCACGGCGATCAGCTGGAAGTCCTTGGCAGGGCCAACTGATACATAACTCGTTGCGTTGCTATCTGGGGGCTTGACTTTGACTTGACCCAGCACTAAATCCAACACCAACTTGACGTGATGAACGCGCGCAAACGATGGAATGCGGGTGGGGGTGGGGGTGGGAGTGGGGGTGGGCGTATTCATCACGGACCGGATGATGAATTAGCGGGAGATGCTCGACTTGACACTGCTAATGGGGGAGATTTGCTCGAAGACATTTCAAGCGGCAGCGGTATCGTCCCCTCGAGCAGAACGGAAGGAAGCGCCCGGCTGAAGACGAGGAACAGGACCGTAGCGCCTGGACTGTCCAGCCCACCCTCGCCAACCGCCAGCAGCCAGCGAGTAGCCGGTCGCGATAGAATCACGCCGCTATGGGGACGACCGAGAGAGGGTCAGATGGACGGCTGGGAAGAGACTGGGTGGAGGGAATTCACCGAGCAGGAGATTGAGTGGTGCCGACTGTGGTTTGATTTCTTGGACCTGAGCAAGCGCTCGAGCTGGTCGGACAGCGTCGCGAACGATTTCGGGGATCTCTCTTGCGGCTTCGACCGGTGGTGGCCGGAGCATCAACACCTGTTCCAGAAGATCAAGCTGTTGGTCATTGAGGAAATTAAGAACGACGCCCACTTCCATTCCTACTTGGAAGCCTATCCATCACCGGGCGACGCGGGGATGCTGGTGTTGGGCGTTTCCCTGTACGCAACAAAGAAGGAACTGCGCGCAGCGTTCGACGAGATTCTTGCCAAGTACCACCCTGGAGCAGCCGGGCGGCCAGAGTTCGACGGATGTGGCGATTGCTACTCCTTTTACGCACGACCCGATGAAGTGATGCTTCGCAAGATTCTCGAAGTCTATCGGGTTTATTCAGCAGACCAGCAGAAGCCGAAGAAAGATCAGATGCCTCTCTGGAAAATCGAGGAAACCATCGGCCTGATCGTCAAGGAAGGTCAGTCAGCAGAATACATCTGGAAAACAGAGGATGTTGACGCCCACATCATCGAGAGTCGGCGACGATCGCAACACACAACGATTCGCAAGTACCTCAACTACGCAGAGGAAATCTTGGCAAATGTTGCTGTCGGAAAATTCCCCGTCTATACAGTAGGCAAGGCCAAAGTCAGTACTCGTCAGGAAGCAGCAGGCACGTAGAAGAACGATCGGCTTCCGTAATTACCCACAGTTTGTCGCCCCGCTCATTCAGTTTATAGCTGGACATCACTCGATATCCGTTTCGGAGACTCAACTGATTTTCCCGCTTGTCTTCCTCGGGAACGCAGCCCCAGTCGCCTTTCGCATGGCGAAGCAAGAAACTCAACGGATTTCTTTTGTTCTCCTCGATTGCCCGAAGCGCTCCGGGCGTTGCGACTATCTCGCCTAACTCAAACAGCATCTTGACTCTCCGAAATTGATGGCCAACAAGGCTCATCATCCGGTGGATATCTGCCGTTTGAGCAACTGATATTTTTTTCCCAAAGCCTGTTGCCTGAATCGAAGTTCGGTTGGATGGTGCCCGTGTGGTTAAGAACGGAGTCCGACATGAAATTGCTAACAACCGAGCAGAAGCAAGAACTGGTGATCATCGTCATCGAGGATTTCGGTCCTGGAATGGACATTGACGACTTCACCGACGCCCTGCTCGGCTTGCTGGAAGATGTGTCCGGATTCGAAACCGCAGACCCGCGCACGATCAAGAAACTCACTCAACAACTCTGGAGCCAATACCATGACTAAGAACGCAGCCGCACCGGCAACCACCGCACCCGCAACGACCAAGAAATCAACGGCGAAAGTGGAGGCATCCTCGGTGGCAACACCCGAAGTGCCTGCCGAAACCAACGCAGCCACGGTGATGACACCGGTGGAAGCATCAGCCGAAGTGTCAGAAGCGCCTGTGGCAATGACTGCGACAGAAGCGACTCCGGCTGAAAAGTCGGCAGAGCAAGCGACGGCGGCGGTAGACACGACACCGGCAGCGACTGACGAAGCGCCTGCTGCGACACCACCCGTCGAAGCGTCCGCACCGGCAGCGGCACCAGCCGCCAGGGAGCCGAAGAAGATTGACCTCACGAAGCAGCCGATCAAGGAAGCGATTGCCAAGGGCAAGGCGCTGATCAAGGAAGGCAAGTCCAAAGCCGACGCGGCGATGGTGATCTTCGAAGCGCTGAAGGTCGAAGAGAAGGATGTCGTCATCGCTGCCTTCGTTCAAGGTGCGACGCTCACCGAGAAGGGTGCCGTCACCTACTGGTACAACTGTCGCCGGAAGGCCAAGAAGGTGGCCAAGCTGGCCTGATTGCCAGATCCCAGCAGTATTCAGCGCAGCCGGAAGGTCAGGAACCAGCTCGGCTGCGGTCTGAAAACCTGGTGGTTCAACACTCCCATTTAATTGTGTGGTGATTCCAAGGAGTCGGCCCTGCAAAATTCGCCTACCAGCCCAGGAACGCGAGGCCCGGCGGGTGACGCACCGCCCGAGGAGGTTCGTTCCCTGAAATCACCGCCCACAGCGCCAGCCACAGCGAGCGCAAAAAAACCGCCTTCAGTCCCAGGCGAACCATCGCCCGCAACAACCAGCGCAGGTTATAGCCGGTGGCACACAGCACCGTGTGCAGAGCATCCCCGAGTTGGCCTGGCAACCAACAGCGATCCATTCGGTGGTCCGACTTCAGATGGCCAATGGTCGGCTCGACGGCTGATCGGCGCCTGAGACAGCGGCGCTGCTGCCGGGTCAGCGATCGGTACTTGCCGCGGTGAATGATTTCAACGCTCGGATTGTCGCGATCCACCCCGCGGTATCCCAGATCGACGAAGACCTGCCTGGGTGATTTGCCGGTGTCTTCGAGCAGGATGTGGGTCTGCTCCAGTTGCGCCGCGAGAATGTGCCCGTCGTAAGGATTGCCGGGGAAGCTGCGGGCGCCGACCACCAGACCGCTCTTGTGGGTGACGACGATACTGGCCTTGACGCCGAACTCGTAGCGCTTGCGGGCTTTGCCTTTGCTGATGCACTCGACTTCGGGGGCATACAGGGCGTAGAGCTTGTTCTTGTCGTGGGTTTGTTGCGTGCAGAGGCGTTCGGCGCGTTCGAGCCGTGTGTTCAGACGGGCGATGGCCGTGGCGCAGTCGCTACTGACGGTCGTTAGCTTGCGCCGGACTTCGCGCAGGACGATGCCGAGGATGGTGCGCTGCCGTTAGACGGTACGCCGCAGGCGAAGGAACTGTCTGGCGTGCGCATAGCCGCTGGCCTTGCGGCGCAGTTCCTGGCCTTCCTTGACGAAGGTCTGTTTCAGGGTGAGGCCGACCTGTTTGGCGGCTTGCACGACCTTGCCCCGGGCGATCTCCAGCAAGCGGCTGTCGACCGGATGGGCGATGGCCTTTTCCTGCACGGTGGTATCGACGATGACCCGCTCGAACTCGGCTGGGCGCACGGCCTTGGTCTGGGCGGCGGTGTCGATGGTCGCCTTGAGCAGTTCTTCGACACCAGCTTCGCCGATGGCGGTACGAAAGCGACCGATCTGGGTGGCATCGCACGGCAGCTTCGGGGTGTAGTAGTCCAGTCCACTGAAGTATTGCCAGACGACATTCTCGGACCAGCGGGCGACGGGTTCTTCGTCACTGAGGTTGAAGGCGTGCTTGAGGTAGAGCAGTGCGGCCATGAGCCGAATCGGCAGGCGTGGACGGCCGGCTGAATTGGTACCACCGCCGGCCACTTGCCGTGCCGACCCAAACAGGTCGTCGTCTTCGATCACCTTTCCTTCGCGGCTCCGGCGGGCGAAGGTGGGGGCCAGGGTCGCTTCAAGTTGTGACCACGGGATTCGCTCTGCCAGTGCCGCCAAGGGGTGCCGAAGGTCGATCATCTGATCCAGCCGGGAGCGGAAAAAGTCATCGGTAGCCATCTGCAATTCGCTCGATTTCTCTCAGGTTTCACTGGCCTGTATTCTAAATTCTCGGGGATCCCAGGGGTGAAATTCGCGTCAAAACCTAGTGCCTATGCGGGTTGGGGGCATTTCGCAAGGCCGACCAAGGAGGATGGCCATGAATGAGTCAAAGGGCAAGCGCCGCACACAACTACTCGGCGAGCTTCTTTCTCGCTTGACGCGAGACTATCCCGATGACTTATGGGACGCTACGACGCGCGAACTGCTCGAAGAAGCAAACAACCACCTCGGTTGGGAGAAGATTGTGTGGAACATCGACGAAGATGAATCACCAGGCGGGTGATAGCCCATTTAACGATGGACATTCGCGGGCCGCCGCCAGAACGGCTTGTTGGTGGCGTAGGGGTCGGGTGAAGCGCAAAGCGGTCAAAGAAACAGGAAGTAGGGCATCGTCCAGCGACCGAAGAATGCGACGCTGACCACAGGTTTCGGATATAGGAAGCCAACGGTGGCCTAGCCTGACGAGGCCACGCGTTCTTCCAGCCCTATTTTTCGATTGAGATATTCAATGATGTCAGGTGGACAGCCTTCTACCAGAGCCGGAACATCAGCTGCTGTTTTGATCTCTAGGAATTCGCGCGAGGGAGAGCGGTAGACCGGCGCGGACTTGCCCTGCTGAACGAGATTCAAGACGTTGTTCAATGTCCCTTTGCCTTCTCCATCCCAGATCATGAAGCCATAGTCAGCATCGCGGCTCATCTGGGCATCCTTCATTGCGTAGTAGGAAAAATCCTTCTTCTTGCCGCTTGAGTTGACGCATTTCAGCTGCAATCCGCCAACGTTATGTCTACACTCCGCATCCATACAGTGCACGAGTACATTCTCATAGCCGTTCTCGGCGAAGAACGTCTGTACGGCTTTATCAATCCCGTTCGCGTCGCCGATAAGCACGGTATGTTTGTCGGCAATAACGTTTCGTAGGCGAGTCCTAATCTCGGAATTCAAACGCCGCAATTTTCTGGACCCGCCGAAAAACACGGTTATCTTGTTGCCCCATTCTGTAACGTTGGACCATGAATTAAGCGCCTGTGTGGTCTAAGGAATATCCCTAGCGCCGATAGCGACTCCCAATACCTGTGTTTGCCGCTATCGCGACCCGAATTGACGAATAGTTTGATCCTTAGATACTGCTTTGTCCATCGACTCTTGGGCCGCCGAAGATAGATGCCACCCTAGTGGAACCAGCTGATCTCTACTCACATGATCAATATTCAACACTGGTTTGATGAAGCTTCGCTCGCCTTCGTCAACACGACCAGCCACAGCGCCCAAGCTAGCACGCACTGCCAACGTTAGGCCGTACAGCCTCGCTTCAGCGAGGTAGCTGTTTGAACTGATTACGCCCATTGCGGTCACAACCGGTCCAAGAAGATTCGAAAATAACATGAGCTGCCCTTGGCAACTGGGAAGCTCAGGCTGATATGGTAAGTCGTCGGCACGCAATTTGCCGAGGTATTGCGCGTCCGGCTGCTTCGTGGGCATACATTGGTTCTTGCCATATTGGCCCTGGTCCGGCAACGGAATCTCGACGCCGTTACGAATCATCAGCACTTGGGGGACCAAGTGTTTTGCCAGCCACACGCGTTTTGAGGAGTCTTCTATCCAGCAAACCGAAGATTTGTCGATAAAGCAACGATTAAATGTAATGAGAATATCGGCGGTGGTGTGGCCGCCGCTATTGTCGAAATAACCACCATCTGCCAAATGACCAATAAGACCTTTGTTCTCAGAAGGCGAATTAGCAGGGACATCTTCTTGGCCCGCCTTTTTAGGTGCGCTGAAAGAGTGTTCTCTCGCTAATGGTTTAACCGCACCGATTGCATTGATGAAAGGAAATCGGGATGCGTTGTGTACCGCAGTTACTAGACTAATATCACGTCCCAGTAGCCGAATCTGGTCATTAGCGTTGGGAAAGTTCTTTGAATCAATGACGACATCGCTGGCAATGGCACGTTCACCAGTTTCGACCCAAGTGCTGTTGAGAAAGAGGTAGGGGTTATGCGGAGAGTCAAGGTGACTCCTGGATGCCACGAGCCCTTGCTTAAGTTGTGGGACCGCTTCAAGCATTGCGTTCTCAAACCAAGCACCGCGCGAAAGGAAACCGCATCCTGGGGCATCGCAGCACGAGGTAGGGATGACCGTCGCCATGAGGTCTTCATAGAGCCAGGCTCCAACAAGAGGGGATAGAAGATCTTGCCGTCCAAAGCTCGCAACACAGTTCAGCGCACCTTGCTCGTGACGCCGACAGGCGCGATAAACGGCAATGCCCATGGCACCACCCGAGACACCGGACATGGAGAACGTACGCTCCGGAAACGACGCATCACGTTCTTCGATTTTCGTGAGGACACTTGCTGTCCAATACGCGGCCCGGATGCCGCCCCCTGCGGAAGCTATGAAATACACGGGAACGGGCACCTTATTCGGCTCCCGGGAATGATTCTCATAAAGGGTATCGAGCCATTGCTTCAAAGCCACAGCGAGGGTCTGCCGGTTTGGCTCCTTGATCGAGACAGTCGCGGAACGTGGATCGGCGGGGAGATTAGCGGCCGAATTGTCGGCAAACCCTATTGCGAATCCACCGCATCCAACGATTAGAAGGACAAATGCGACTAGCCCTCGCCAAGGTGAAAGGCTTTGACCTTTGCGCACCGATGTAAGTATGTACGCGTAGGCTGCAAACACGGCCAGCGAAATACCAATGGTAAACGCATACATTCGCATTTCAGCCTCTTCAGGCAAAATTGGAAGTGCCAGTTCTAAGAATCCTCCAACTACGTGATTATCGGTGAGTCCAATGAAACCAAGTGCTCCAACAATGATAATTAACACGCCCACCCAAGCGGTGGACGTCCGTTGTTCGAAGAGTGAAAGCCACCCGAATAGCCCCAACCAAACCACAGTGGCAAGCAGCATCGTGGGCAAAGCCATCGGCGGCGCCAAGTTGTATGAGCGGTCAAGAAAAGAGAGCGGGAAGCGGCAGGCGAACATCAGGATAGCTGCCACGATAGGAAGCCAGAAGGGTGATATGCGCCCGAACAGAGAGTATCTGGCTTGCTCCGGCCTAGTGCTCCACAAAGGCCAGCATCGCATGGGTTTCACCCAACAGTTATAATATCCTTCTCCTTTGCCGCTTGATTCTCCCACTGCAATGCGCTTGTTGACGAAGCGATAGCCGAAATACACTGCGGCAATGCAAAAAGAAGCTAGTACAATCGCGGTTCTGTTTGCATTAACACGCGTAGCATCTCCAATCGTAGCGGCACAGAGGAGTACGATGATGATCAGTGGCACCAAGCCGAGAAAACGCGCCCATTCACGCGCGAATTGGTCCGCAAGTGGAACGTGTGCTCGAATCGGATTTGGCGAATGCTCGTGGGAGGCTTGGCCTGCCGAACGACTCCATAGCCAACAGCTAAAACTGAGCATCCAGACCAACGGTGTCCGGTTGCTTCATAGGTATGCCAACAACAATGGCCTCAACTGGGCCTCATAGAGCGCCTGGGAGGCTGGTTTGTGAAAACAGTGCTTGAAGAAGCGCAGGACTTGGCGGCTCACCTTCGAGGTGTAGCGGAATACCGGGGTGCTCCAGTCGGGGCGATCGGTCCCGTCGGTCGCGGAGGTCTGGCGCCGGTCCTGCTTGCGCAACGCTTTCTCGTCCGCGATTCCGTGCTGGCCCATTCTGCGGTGCAACAGCAGGGCCACCAAGAGGCTGGTGACAATGGCCAGGCGGACCTGATTCTCGATGGCCGCCAGGCTGGCGCCCCAGGCCTTGGCCAGGCTGAAGTCGTTCTTCCAGGTGTCAAAACACTTCTCCTCCTCCCAGCGACGCGAGTAGAGGAAGGCGATGACGCCGGGTTCGAGCTTGAACTCGTTGGTCAGAAACTCCACGAGATGGCCACGCGGGCTGCGGAAGGTGATCAGGCGCCAGTTTTGGCGGGAACTGCGCAAGGTGATGCGCAGATCCTTGAGCACCCCTTCGTTAGTCGGCACGTCCGCCACCGGCAAGGGCTCGGTGGACTCGATGCACAGGCTGCTTTTCATGCGCGTGATCAGGGTCATGCCCAAGCGCTTTTTCCGGCTATCCCAAAACGCCGCGTCGATGAACGCGCGGTCGACCAGCCACAGCGCACCCTTGTGACGGGTCATGGGCTGCGCGGATTGATCGTAGTCGCGCAACAGCGCCGTCTCGTGGCGACTGCGGGTATCGACGTGCACGTCGGTGGGACAACCCAGGCGCACGTCGTAGAAGCTCAACAGCGCGTGTCCCTTGGGATTGTCCTCGCCGCCCTGCCGGGGCGTACACCGCCCGTAGTGTGCGCTTTCGCTCTGATACGTCCCATCCATCGCATACACCGGGCGCCCTTGCAGGGCAGGGAATTGCGCCAGACGATCCGGCAGCACCGCCCGTGCCTCGCCGAGCAACGGCGCCATCGCTGCCTGCAAGACTGCGCGGCGGTGGCGCGAGGACAGCGCGTCCGACCAGGTGGAACGTGCCAGCGGGGCGCGCAGCGCCGTTCCCGGCTCCCAATGCAGCAGCGACTGCACCTGCTCGCGCAGCGTGCGCATGCCTTGCAGGTGACGCAGTACTCCAAGGCCGATAAAATCCGCCATGCTCAACACCCGCGATACCGTGTCGGTACCGCGTATCTGCGCCAAGGCACGAGCCACCGGCGCCAACAATTCTCCCAAGACGGTTTGATTCATGAGGCTGTCCATGACTGCAGTTAATCGTTCGGTATCCACACGAGGCTCCAATAAGCTGTTGTTTATACAGCATAAATTGCGAGTATTTTGCTAAACCTGTGTCAAGTGTTTTTTGCGATATTTTTGAAAATATTTTTCCGTCCCATGATCTGTTCCATAGGGAGCGTAGATTGCGCACCGGCCTTTTCCTATTAAACGATCCCATTATCTGCGTATAGCGGGGCTGACGCTGTCTCATGGGCAAGCTTGCCTGCTTCAGCTAGAATCACAGCCGGACACCGTTGCATCCAGACACTAATTGCCGAAACGATGAGGCCAATGAGGCCAGAAAAACCGGCCAAAACATTGGTGAAGTCAGTTCTGGCTACTGCAACGTGGCCAATCAAGCCTGAAACCTGGCTGGCCGTGGCACCCAACAGATCGCGACCTTGGTTCATGACAACAGCTGCGCCGGAGAAAACGACTAAGGCAGCCAATACGTATCGGCTGCGCCCGAGAATGTCGGCGATGGCCATACGCAATTTAGCTCTTTCAGCGCGAGCTACCGAAATGCTTCTCGGGATACGCAGCCCGGAAAGCCACCACAACGCGAGGCCTAAGCGCTTCCAGATAAATTTTTCGAGTTAAGCCAGTATGCCTGCATACTGTCCGCTCCAACCTCCGGAATGCCTCGCCATGTCCCGCAGAGCCAAAAAGTTCACCCTCACAGCACAAGAGCGCCAGCAACTGACGCAGGTAGAGGAGCGAGGCAGTGACTGGCGCGAACGCCGGCGAGCCCGGACCGTACTTCTCCTGGCTGAAGGAGGGTCCCTTGACGGAGTGGCGAAACAGCAGAAGCTCCACAAGGAAACCGTAGCCAACCACAGGGATGCCTGGCTGGCCAGGGGGTTCATCGGGCTGCGCGACCTGCCGCGCAGTGGTGCCCCTCGCAAACTATCGGAAACGTATCAGCAGGTACTCTGCGCCTGGGCGACGGCTGAGGCCTGTACGGCCCCCCAGTTGAGGGACCGCCTGTCAGAGGAACATGGCGTACAGGTTTCGGTGGGAGTGGTTCAGGCGGCCTTGAAAGAGAAGAACTATGTCTGGAAAAGGACCCGGCACAGTCTAAAAAAAACGGGATGAGGCGAAATTTCGAGCAGCCCAGGTAGAAATAGATGAATTGCTTGAAAAAACAAAGCTTGGCGAACTCACTTTATCGTATATGGATGAAGCCGGCTTTGTGCAGACCCAGCCCAATCGGAGCGCCTGGACCGAGACAGGAGAGGTGCACCTCATCACGGCCGCGCGGGGAAAGCGTCTGAATGTGATGGCCGCGTTGATCTCGACGGGTGAATTGTTCACGGCCAAGTTCTGGGAGACAACGACCGCAGCTCTTTTTGGCGGCTTCCTCGGTCTCCTCCTGGAAAGCGTCGGCAGACCCCTGACGGTGATTCTGGACAATGCTTCCATCCACAAAGCGAAGGAAATCCAGCCCCTGTTGGCCCTGCTGAAAGAGAAGGGCCTCACGCTTTACTTCCTGCCACCCTACAGTCCGGAACTGAACCGCATCGAGAAGCTCTGGCACAAAATGAAGTACGAGTGGATGGCCTTCAAAGCACGGAACTCTGCCGGGCTTGAGGCTGACGTCGACAAAATTCTGGACGGTTTCGGCTCTCATTATCGAATGACTTTTTGCTAGGCGCTTAATACAAACAAAGCGAGAAACCCGACTAATCCAACTCCAAGAACACCAACCTTCGCTTGGTGTGCGAGGCAGCCGACTCGGTCGTGAAGTTCTGACACTCCGAGGAAACACTTGCCATTGTCCCATATTCCCTGGACAGCAATTAAGCCACACCCGACGACCAAGGCCACAATCAGCGGGGGCCAGCGAAGTTGCAGACAATAGAGCTTTAGTTCTTGACTCGCCGATGGCGAGATGTCTTGGAACCATTTCACAAGACAAAACCAAATAACAAAAGAAAGCAGAACGCAGAGGAGGGGTTCCGCAAACCCTGCGCTGACTTTGGCTAAGCCAGCGACGTTCTCGACGAGATCAACGATCAACAGGGTTGCCAGCAGCCCGGTGTAAAAGTTGGCCCAGAGCCGGCTGAATTGCCCACTGGAATCAGAGGCCAGTGCCGCGAATAGCTGTCTCCCCAACTCCAGGAGAAACATACCGTAAATCGGCATGAATAGGGCCGTGTCAACCCATAGATACAGCGACGCAAGCGAGCGGATGTTGTGCCCAACCCAAGCGTCGTTCATGTATTTGATGGCGTCCGCTTTGATCCAGCCTAGGTAGTCCTCAATTCCGTAGTAGGGCATCACGCCTAAAGCTTGCTGGATAACGAATAGCAGTAGCCCAACGGCTAACAAGCATAAAGAAAGCCTTGAAAGCATGGTCCTAGTTCCTTTGAGTGGTGTCCGCCGTGTGCGAACAAGCTAGCTAGGTTATCTTTGAAGCGATAACGCTCATGATGGCTGCTATAGCAACCCATGCCTTGCTAGCTACGTCCTGCCCATATTTGAAAGCTTCGAACCTTCCCTTAACCTTGTATTTCTTGAACAAGTAGAAGTACTCTACCGAAAACCACACAGGGGGCGCCGCAACCCACCATGCCCAAGCGATGTGCACATAAAAAATATAATCCTTGTTGGTATCGTCGCGTAGATGCCAAGCAACAATGCAGATTGTCAACAGCACCGAGACAGTGGCGACTCCTTGCGCAGCCCTAAGCCAACAAATAGGGATCAGCCCCGGTCCATATAGTTCTTCACATCCTGATTGGTCGCTCATATACCTCCCTAAACGGACGACTAAAAAAATAGACGCGTTGCGATGCACCGGTGTTTGCGATCGATCGCTTTTTGTCTGGTCCCCTTACGCTAAAAATAGCAGCGTCCTCGCAAATAGTCGGAGAGGAACTCGGCGGTTCTTGATCACAGTACATTAGAGGCAGCGGCCGGCCTTACACCGACCACGGCAGGGCTGCTCCTACTTGACGTTGAGCGCTCTACGGCACGTACTGGCTTCCACAGTAATTCCTGAGAAGCAATTTGTCTAGTGGGTGTGAAAGCACCACAGATTGAATGTGTTTATCGGGTGCTCGCTCCTGATATAGTTTTTCCACCGCCTCCTTTAGGCCGAGACCTCCCCGTTAGACCAACGCTCCAGCACTAAAGCAACTGGAAGGATCGATTGTGCCTTTCCCGAAAGCGGATGGGGCGGCAGGGCTATCGATTACAGCTTCAGCTTGTTCCGGCGTGCGCTTGTCCGCTGCGAAGTGGTCACGACAGCAGCAGTCGCTAATGCCGCCAGCGTGATCTTCGCTCACAACCATCCGAGCGGCGCCAGCGAACCGAGCCGTTCCGACGAACTCCTGACTACCGAACTGAAGGCAGCGCTGGCGCTGATCGATGTCAGGGTACTGGATCATTTCGTAATCGCCGGGTCCGAGTCGCTCTCGTTCGCGGAGCGCGGCCTCTTGTAAGTGGGAAAGCCGTCTATTTGGCTACGCAGTGCGAGCGATGAAGTCTTTGCCCTACTTTGCCAGACTGATTTATTGGAATTTTATTGGTGACTTTCCTTCGCTCTCGCATAAATACCTTCATCTCGCGTCGAGACCAGCAAGAACACAAGCCAACATGACGACTCAACCAGCCATACCCTGACTGACTGGTGGTGAAGGGAACAGATTGCGTGGAGCCGCAAGAACGAGCCCGCCGGGTGAGCCGGTTAAAGTTTCAGTGATGCTGCGTGGATAGCATCGTTGATCAGCCAGCTTGGGAATAAAGCTTCTTTTCTTTCATCCACGAACAGCACTATCCCGTCAGCAATGACAGCGCAGCGAACCCGAATTGAGTTGCGTGAGTTGGGTCAAAACTCAAACGGGGGAGGTACTTGCCTTTTCTGAAATGGAACCGCAAGAAAGCAACTGCTTGTGGGATTGCGAGGAAGCGCAGCTGACGAAGCAATCACGCAAAGCACGTGCGCAGCACGCAGGCGGCAACAACTGCCATATGTAGATGAAATGCTGTAATCACCTGCTTGGAATTGCGTCTTCAAATCGCGATTGCCTCCCTCCACTGTGGGCAGTCGCGAACGACGCAATCACCTGCGGTGATTGATCGCAATGTGCTATCACGAGCTGCTCCGCTCTACCTGATAGCACATTCGATTGCTTCTTCCTTTGACCTGCCACCAGCAACAAGGAAGCAAGTCGCCAATGCCATTTCCTTGCTTGGCCACAAGAACAGAATGTCAACAAGCACGACCGGGCAACCGGGCTTCCTCGTTCGACTTGCCTTCCAGCAGCGAGGAAGCAAGTCACCGATGCCATTCCATCCATTCACATTACCAGCCTCCAACTGATACGGTTCGACATCTGGACGCTCGCAATCACCTGCGGTGATTGATCTCATGCGCAATCAAGCGGCGCTTCGCACCGCTCGATTGCCCATTCGATGTTTTCTTTCCTCGATTTGCCAGCAGCACCGAGAAATCACGCCGCCAACGCGATGGCACCAAAGCGGGCAAGCACGACATGGATTCCCCCGTTCTCCTTTCCAGCAACGCCGACAAGCGAAGCCGCGGATTTCATCTCAGTAACCATCCCCCGGCAGAGCCGGGGGCTTTCATTGTGTGAGCCGCTCAAAGCGGCTAAACAGGGTCGCTAACGCGACCCTGACTTTCTTGCGCCACCTAAGCCGGCGAAGCCGGAACCAAACAGGTTGAGATTTCTGTCATAGCCCAAACGGAAAAGCGGAGGCGACCATGACACAGATGCTGACCGATCGCTATCACGAGCGGCTTGCCGGAACACTCTCCTGCTACGACCGGATCGTGATTACAGGCACGTTGCCCGGCGCGTGCTACGCGGCGGGAATGACGAGTTTTCTCAACGCCCGGCACATTCGCATTTTTGACTACCCGCGCTTTGCCGAACCGCTGCGTGATCGCATTCGTGAAGCCGCACAGGCACTGGCGACTGCGCAAGGAGCGCGGATCGAGCACGTGGCCAAGGCCCACCTCCGCAAGGAAGACCTCGTGGCGGCAGTGCTCAAGGCGCGTGGTGATCATCCGGGACTGGTGCATGTGCTTTCCGCCATGGAAGCCTGCGACGCCTACGAACCGTGGCATGACAAGCCAAGTCATCAGACCTTTCTGCGCCACACCTCGGGCAAATGCCTGCACTACTATTTCTACTGGATGGACGAGGCTCTCGGACTCATCTACCTGCGCGTGCCAACGTGGAGCCCCTTCCGGCTGCAGTTCTATTGCAATGGCCACAGTCGGCTGGCGCGTTCTCTGAACGTGGCCGGCATCGATTACGCGATGGCGGACAATGCGTTTATCCGCATCGACGACTGGGAACGGGCGCAACAACTCGCGGACGCCTTCTCGCCCGACACCCTGCATGCGCTTCTGGACCGCTACGCCGAGCAATGCTGCCCGATCCTGGATGTCTTCGGACAGTCCTATCACTGGAGCCTGATGCAGGTCGAATACTCGACCGATCTGGTGTTCCGCTCCGACGCCATCCTGAAGTCGCTCTACGAGGAACTCTCCCGGCAGGCCATCTTCTCGGTCAAGGCCGAGCAGGTCGCCAGTTTCCTGGGCAAGAAGATCACGCCGCAACTGGCGCAGGAACTCGGTAGCCGCTTCACGACGCGCATCGAGGGCACCTGCATCAAGCACCATTTTGGCAAGGTATCGGTCAAGATGTACGACAAGTTCAACCGTGTGCTGCGCCTGGAAACCACGACCAACAACGTTTCCTTCTTCAAGCACCACCGCAAGGTGGAACATCGGGATGGTCACGAGTCGCGCGAGATCGCCCCCCTCCGAAAGACCATCTACAGCCTGATCGACTTGCGCGAGATCCTGCTCGGCTGTAACCGCCGCTACCTCGAATACCTCTCCGCACTCGACGACTTTTCCGCCGGCGATCGTAACCTGCATCGGCTGGTCAACCCCAAGACGGTCAACGGCCATACCCTCAAGGGCTTCAATTTCTTCGATGCCACTCAGCAGGCCCTGCTGCGGGCGCTTCAGCGTCCCGAGTTCAACATCCGTGGCATCCGCCGTGCCGACCTCGTCCCCTTCTTGCGCCAGATCTCGCCGGCCAGCATCACGCGCCAGCTTTGGCGCCTGCGCCAGTTCGGTCTCATCAAGAAAGTCGTTCATGGCTATCGCTACTACCTGACCCGTCTGGGCCGCTCGACCATCGCCGCCGCTTGTCGAATCACTGAACAAACCATCGTCCCGGCTCTCGCCCACGCTACCCCGTAACTGAATCTGCTCAGGAAATGTAAAGATCTGAGTCATAAGTGACTAAAGGTGGCAAATCAACGCCATAGGCTCAGCTGATCCAGGCGCTTATCCTCGTGCTCTTGGTCCTGTATGTACCGCTGGATCACTGCTTCGTCTCGCCCTACGGTTGAGACGAAGTACCCGCGCGCCCAGAAGCTTTGGCCAACAAAGTTCCTTTTGTGCTCACCATACACACGGGCCAAGTGAATCGCACTCTTGCCCTTGATGTACCCAACCACCTGCGATACCGCGTACTTCGGAGGGATCGAGATCAGCATGTGAACGTGATCGGGCATCAGATGCCCTTCTTCGATCCGGCTCTCTTTCTGCTCAGCCAGCTTGCGGAACAACTCCCCAAGGTATCTTCGCAACTGCTCATAGAGTGTCTTGCGTCGACACTTCGGGATAAACACCACGTGATATTTGCACTCCCACTTCGAGTGACTTAGGCTATCAAACTCGTCCATCGGGATTCTCCACAGTCATGTGCTTGGCGGCTCACGACCTCAAGTTTCCCTGATGGACTCCCTGAAATGTCAAACTTCTACGGCCACCCCGGCAGAGCCGGGGGATTTCCAACGGTGTCCGGCTGTGATTCTAGCCGAAGCAGGCAAGCTTGCCCATGAGACAGCGTCAGCCCCGCTATACGCAGATAATGGGATCGTTTAATAGGAAAAGGCAGGTGCGCAATCTACGCTCCCTATGGAACAGATCATGGGACGGAAAAATATTTTCAAAAATATCGCAAAAAACACTTGACACAGTTTTAGCAAAATGCTCGCAATTTATGCTGTATAAACAACAGCTTATTGGAGCCTCGTGTGGATACCGAACGATTAACTGCAGTCATGGACAGCCTCATGAATCAAACCGTCTTGGGAGAATTGTTGGCGCCGGTGGCTCGTGCCTTGGCGCAGATACGCGGTACCGACACGGTATCGCGGGTGTTGAGCATGGCGGATTTTATCGGCCTTGGAGTACTGCGCCACCTGCAAGGCATGCGCACGCTGCGCGAGCAGGTGCAGTCGCTGCTGCATTGGGAGCCGGGAACGGCGCTGCGCGCCCCACTGGCACGTTCCACCTGGTCGGACGCGCTGTCCTCGCGCCACCGCCGCGCAGTCTTGCAGGCAGCGATGGCGCCGTTGCTCGGCGAGGCACGGGCGGTGCTGCCGGATCGTCTGGCGCAATTCCCTGCCCTGCAAGGGCGCCCGGTGTATGCGATGGATGGGACGTATCAGAGCGAAAGCGCACACTACGGGCGGTGTACGCCCCGGCAGGGCGGCGAGGACAATCCCAAGGGACACGCGCTGTTGAGCTTCTACGACGTGCGCCTGGGTTGTCCCACCGACGTGCACGTCGATACCCGCAGTCGCCACGAGACGGCGCTGTTGCGCGACTACGATCAATCCGCGCAGCCCATGACCCGTCACAAGGGTGCGCTGTGGCTGGTCGACCGCGCGTTCATCGACGCGGCGTTTTGGGATAGCCGGAAAAAGCGCTTGGGCATGACCCTGATCACGCGCATGAAAAGCAGCCTGTGCATCGAGTCCACCGAGCCCTTGCCGGTGGCGGACGTGCCGACTAACGAAGGGGTGCTCAAGGATCTGCGCATCACCTTGCGCAGTTCCCGCCAAAACTGGCGCCTGATCACCTTCCGCAGCCCGCGTGGCCATCTCGTGGAGTTTCTGACCAACGAGTTCAAGCTCGAACCCGGCGTCATCGCCTTCCTCTACTCGCGTCGCTGGGAGGAGGAGAAGTGTTTTGACACCTGGAAGAACGACTTCAGCCTGGCCAAGGCCTGGGGCGCCAGCCTGGCGGCCATCGAGAATCAGGTCCGCCTGGCCATTGTCACCAGCCTCTTGGTGGCCCTGCTGTTGCACCGCAGAATGGGCCAGCACGGAATCGCGGACGAGAAAGCGTTGCGCAAGCAGGACCGGCGCCAGACCTCCGCGACCGACGGGACCGATCGCCCCGACTGGAGCACCCCGGTATTCCGCTACACCTCGAAGGTGAGCCGCCAAGTCCTGCGCTTCTTCAAGCACTGTTTTCACAAACCAGCCTCCCAGGCGCTCTATGAGGCCCAGTTGAGGCCATTGTTGTTGGCATACCTATGAAGCAACCGGACACCGTTGCGTTCGGTATCCACACGAGGCTCCAATAAGCTGTTGTTTATACAGCATAAATTGCGAGCATTTTGCTAAAACTGTGTCAAGTGTTTTTTGCGATATTTTTGAAAATATTTTTCCGTCCCATGATCTGTTCCATAGGGAGCGTAGATTGCGCACCTGCCTTTTCCTATTAAACGATCCCATTATCTGCGTATAGCGGGGCTGACGCTGTCTCATGGGCAAGCTTGCCTGCTTCGGCTAGAATCACAGCCGGACACCGTTGATAGCGGCCTTCCTTCTCTCGACCGGTTCCCCATGATTGAAACGCTGTTCACCCAGGCTCTGGGTCTTGTCGCTCCTTGGCAAGTGGATCAAGTGATCTTTACACCCGAAGCGGGGCGGATTGACTTCCAGGTGACGTTCAGCGCAGCAGTTCATGCCTGTCCGGCCTGTCGAACGGCGGCGCAGCCACTGCACGACCGCTTGGCGCGCTCGTGGCGCCATCTGGATTTTTTCCAGTATGAAGCTCATCTGCATGCCGCCGTGCCGCGCGTGGCCTGTGCCGTCTGCGACAAGGTGACACAGATTCCCGTGCCTTGGGCACGGGAAGGGAGTCGCTTCACCCTGCTGTTCGAAGCCTTGACGCTGATGCTGGCACCGACCATGTCGGCATTGGCGGCCGGCCGGCTGCTGCGTGTCCGCAGTCGCAGACTGTGGCGCGTGATCGAGCATCATGTGAACAAAGCGCGCGCCAAGGAAAGCCATGCCGAGGTTCGCGCCATTGGTGTTGATGAAACCGCCAGTAAGCGCGGCCAGACGTACATCACTGTTTTCCATGATCTAGACAAGCCGCGCCTGCTGTTTGCCACGCCTGGCCGGGATAAGGCCACGCTGGGGATGTTCGCCACCGACCTCACCGAGCATGGCGGCCAACCGAGCGCGATTACGCATGTCAGTATGGACATGAGTGGATCCTTTCAGGCCGGCGCCGCCGAACACTTTCCCGAAGCCGAGGCCTGCTTCGACAGATTTCACGTGGTCGCCCTGGGCAGCACGGCCCTGGACGAGGTGCGCCGTGCGGAGGTCAAAAGCGAACCTGAACTCAAAGGCACCCGCTGGAGCCTGCACAAGAAACCCGCCGACTGGACCATCAAGCAAACCCAGACCATGCACTGGTTGCAGCGCTCCAACCTCAAAACCGCACGTGCCTGGCGCATCAAGGAAGCGTTGCGCGCGATCTATGCCACGGCCAAGACACCTGACGAGGCCAAGCCCCTGTTGAAGCGCTGGCTCAGTTGGGCCTGTCGTTGCCGACTGGAACCCTTCAAGCGCCTCGGCAGGACCATTACCAAGCACCTTCCTGGCGTACTCAACGGCTTCGAATCCGGCAAACACAACGGCCGTGTCGAAGCAATGAATAGAGCTCTTCAGGAGGCACGTGCCCGCGCCCGCGGCTATCGCCGCGTCGACAACTTCATCGCCATGGCCTACCTCATCGCCGGGAAACTCATCCATTTGCCCGTATCTCCCTTCGTCCCTTTCAGGCCCGTTCCACACGAAACGACCTAAACCCCAACTTTACGCGTTTTCACCGCCAGAAATATCAGTGAACTCCCGAAAACAACGCTTCTCCTTGAGCCACGTTTGGCATATTTTATACGCTCAATTTCTATGAACTGCCCCACCTCCCCCCGCTGGGCTCGTCCAACAGACGGTTGAGATCATAGCTTGCTTCGCTGCACGCTCTCACTATATCGTATGGCAGGTGAGGCCATGCCTAAAGAAGCCGAAACGCGTTTAGGCGAGAGTCATAGCTGAACCCAGCAACCTCCTCCCCACGCTTACCGTTGAGGACGGCGTCAAAATAGGTCTTGACGTTGGAATTTTTTACCTCACCCCATAATTGATGTTTATTGCCTACATTGTTTCCGTTAGTAAAATCAAAGTATGTTGCATTCGGTGATGTGAGGTTCGCAAGAGTCCTTCCAAGTCTAGGAGGGTTAAGCGTTTCCGAGAAGCCCAAGATCTTGTCATTCTCGTTGATCGTCACATATAAGCGCTGGCCCGCCACCACCTTGTCGACCCACTTCCTATGATCAACGCTGTTTACATCCGCTTGACTCAATATGACGTTCGTAAAGATTCTGGTCTCAGCCTGATAAGCTGCGCTAAGAACGTAGTGCTCAAAAAGGTAATTGCCGAGACTGTGTGTCATCAAGTTTACCGAAACTCCACACTTCTCTAAAGAGGCTTCATCCATTGGTGTTTGCCATTCGCGCAAATACATGCTGAACTTCTCAAGTAGGGAATCGAATGCGCCAAACGAAGCTTGTGCGATGCGACGGGCCTTTCGGTACTCAACTAGCGGAAAACCACCCATATTTGATGGCCAAGAAAAAACGACTACTTCAAGTCCATAGCGCTCTTGTAACAACCAACCTTGCTCAAGAGTCTCTGGAAATGGCTTGTTGTAGCCATGGACGTAAAAGAGACAATTCTTCTTCCCCGCCACACATTGCTTCGCGAGGTTCTGAAATTCGACTCGTGAGGGAACAGTCTCTCGGGTCATGTTCTTCGGTTCAGCTACTAGATGCAGAGCCCATCCACTCTCTTTTTTTTCAGCCTTCGCAAACCGCAACTCATTGGGGCCTTTAGCGTTTGTCTTTTCGCCAAAACCGTTTTCATCGCCATCGCCATTCTTAAAGTTGCTTGCAACAATATTTCGATTGGTTACGACCAGCATGACATTCTCCTCTTTAGTGGCAGTTAACAACAAGCGATGGGGTCAGGTCTTTCTTTTTGCCAAATTGCAGTCTAGAATCCGTCACATGGCAAGACCACTTCGCATCGAGTTTGCTGGCGCCCTGTACCACGTTACAGCGCGAGGTGACGGCAGGGAGGACATCTACCTCTCCGACGCGGACCGTCGCCTGTTTCTGGCGGTGCTGAGTGGCGTTGTTGATCGCTTCAACTGGACGATTCATGCGTACTGCTTGATGAGCAATCATTATCACCTGCTCGTGGGAACGCCGGATGCGGGTCTCTCCAAGGGCATGAGGCAACTCAACGGTGTCTACACGCAGGATTTCAACAAGACCCATCATCGCGTCGGGCACGTCTTTCAAGGTCGATACAAGGCGATAGTAGTCGAAAAGGAAGCTTACCTGCTGGAACTCGCCCGCTACGTGGTCCTCAACCCGGTTCGCGCAGGAATGGTACGGACTCCTGGAGACTGGCCCTGGAGCAGCTATCGCGCAACGATTGGCGATGAGTGTAAGCCGAACTGGTTGGAGACGCAGTGGATCCTGTCAGGATTCGGCGAGACCATGCCGGAGGCCGTTACCGCGTACAGTCGCTTTGTTGCCGAAGGAAGCCACCAGGCGACGACCCCATGGGAGCAACTCAAGCAGCAAGTATTCTTGGGTTCTGACGTCTTTGTCGATTCAGTACGTCGCCACATTCCTGCCGGGAGCGATCTGCGCGAGGTGCCGCAGGCTCGGGCTCGGCCCGGCCCGAAGCCTCTCGCTGACTTCGCGCGACAATGTGACGATCGGAACGTCGCCATCACTGCGGCCTACGCCAGCGGCGGGTATACACTGAAGGAAATTGGTGATTACTTCGGTCTGCACTACTCCCGGGTGAGCAAGATAGTACGCCTCGGCGAATATGCACGGCGAGAGGAAAAAAGAAAGACCTGACCCCGTTTTTTCTCCTGCATCGCCCCCGCTGACCATGTAAGCCACCGCACGAGTCATCTCGAGATCGCTCAGCGCGGCCTGGCCGCCGTGCGCCGGCATGTTGCGGACGCCGGTAATGGCATTTTTTGTTTCAACCGGTCCAGGCCTTTGGAGGCACGTTGTGCCCAGGCGGCCTGATCGCCGATCCTGGGCACGCCATCCTTGCCAGTCGCATGGCAGTCAGGTTTTATGAAAAACAGATCTGCAACAGCGACCAGGCCGGTTCGGGTGGCAGCGCGGCGGATGCCGTACATACAAAGGCCAGCCACGCCAGGCGTGCGGATCACTGCCCGTGCCAGTAACGCCTGTACTCCGCTCGATAAGACAGCAGCGAAAGCCCGCCGTCAGCCAATCGCACACGTACCGCACCGTCCCGATCCGTGCGCCACAGCCGCCTCCCGACGTAGCGTTCGACGACATCTGCGCGCGGATGCTGGAAGCGGTTGCGGTAGCCGACCGGGATGATCACTTCATCGGCGCCGACAGCGGCGATGAATGCCGGTGTCGACGAGGTCCCACTGCCATGATGCGGCACGAGCAGTACCTCGCTGCGCAGCAGGCCCGGCGACCGGGCGAGCAGGGCCTGCTCGTCGCGCGCCTCGATGTCGGAAGTCAGCAGCACACGCCCAAGGCCGTTGTCGATCCGCAGAACGCAACTCATGTTGTTGCTGCGCGCGGCCTTGCGCTCGTAATCGGCGGCTGCGGGATGCAGGACCGCGAAGCGTACGCCGTCCCACTCCCAGGTCTGACCGGCAATACACCGTTCTCCGGGCAGTTCCTGAACCGACGACAGCGTACGAGCGATTGGCACGGCTTCCTGAACAGCGACCACGCCGCCCGAATGGTCCTTGTCGCGATGCGTCACGACCAGGGCGTCGAGCTGGTCTATTCCACTCGCGCGCAGGTAGGGAACGATGATCCGTTGACCGGCGTCCGACTCGGCGCTGTACAGCGGCCCGGTGTCGTAAAGCAGCGTATGCCGGGCCGTGCGGACGACCACCGCCAGCCCCTGCCCGACATCGAGGACGTCCACCCACGCGTCACCCGCCGCCGGCCGCGCGGCCGGCCAGAACAGCGCCGGCAGGATCAGGCACAGCCCCGCCCAGCGTCCCGGAAAACCGCGCGGCAGCAACAACCAGAGCACCCCGAGCACGGCGAGCAAGGTCGCCGCCAGCGGTGGCGCCGGCTGCTCCCAGACCGGCCAGACCGCGAGCCAATCGAGAACAGCCATCAGGCCGGACAACAGCCAGTGGTCGAAGTGCAGCAGCACTGGCCAGGGCAGGACGGCAAACAGCAGCGCCAACGGGGCGATGACGAAGCTGACCAGCGGAATCGCCAGCGCATTGGCGAGTGGCGAAACCAGCGAGAACTGCTGGAACATCAGCAGCAGCAGCGGCAGCGTCCCGAGGGTCACCGCCCACTGCGTCGCCCCCCAACTGGCGACGACCCGGCGCCAGCCACGCCCGACGTCAAGCCGCGCCGTGCCGACGAAGAAGAGCAGGCCGACGGCGACGAAGGATAACCAGAAACCCGGTGCGAGCACCGCCCAGGGGTCGATCAGCAACACCAGCAACAGCGCCAGCAGCAGGCTGCGACTGGCGCCGAGGTTGCGGCCCGACCACAGCGCCAGCGCCACCACGCTCAGCATGTACAAGGTGCGCTGCGTCGGCACCGCGAAGCCGGCGAGTAACGAGTAGGCGACAGCGGCCAGCCAGCCGGCCGCGATCGCCGCCTGCGCTACCGGCAACAGAAGCAGCAATCGTTCGCTGCGCCGCCACAGCCCGCCAAAAAGCCCGCCAAACAGGGCGGCCACCATCGTCACGTGCAACCCCGAGATCGACATCAGGTGCGTGACGCCGGTCTGCCTGAACAAGCGCCACTGCTCGGCCGGGATGGCCTGCTGATCGCCGACCGCCAGAGCAACCAGGATGCCCACATACGGCGCTTCGCCCAACGCCGCGGCAAAGGATCGCCGTATGCGGTCGCGCAGGCGCTCGAGGGCATAGGACGGCTGTCGTACGAAGTCGTCCAGACGCTGCGCCACCGCGCGCGGGCGCACGTAACCCGTTGCCCGCAGGTCGCGTTCGAAGAGCCAGGCCTCGTAGTCGAAACCATGTGGATTGGCGTTGCCGTGCGGACGCTTCAGACGCACCGTGAACCGCCAGCGCTCGGCCGGACGAATGGCCAGTCCCTCGCGCCATTCGTCTTCCAGCCAGCCGTGATACCACGACAGCATGATTCGCCGCGGTACGCGGGCGCCCGCGGTTTCCACCGACTCGACGACGAATTCGAAACGCTCGCCCCGTTCGAAGGCATGCGGCAGGGCGGCGACGACACCGACAACCTGCACATCGCGCCCCTCCCACTCCGCCGGCAACTGCTCCAGCAGGCGCTGTTCGGCGAGCAACGCCGCCCAGGAGCAACCGAGCAGCGCGCAGATCAGAGCGGTCAGCGTTCGGGCGACCAGCGGCTGACGCCGAGCGAGCAGGAACAAGGCGCCCAGGCCGAGCAGCATGCCGGCAAGCAGCGGCAGCGCCGGCAAACGCTCCTGGATCTGAAGCAGACCCACACCCAGGGCGAAGGCAAGGATGTTGATGCGCATCGCCCATTAAAGCAGATTAGCCGGTACCCCGGTCAACCGCCGGCCACCGGCCGCCAGGACCGCGGCGAGGTGCCGCTGAAGTTTCCGCCCGCTTCCCGATACGCCGGGACTCAGAGCAGCCGAAAACGACGGACCTCGGCCTCCAGACCTTCCGCGAGCCTTTCGAGGTGCGCTGCCGTAGCCGCATTGCCGGCCACCGCAGCACGGTTTTCCTCCGCCATGCGGGCCACCTGCTCGACGTTGCGGCCGATCTCGCTGCTGGCGACGTTCTGCTCGCCCAATGCCTTCGAGATGTCGGCCACGCGGCTCACCACTTGTTGCGCATTGCCGCCGATCTCCTGAATCGACGCGCCGGCCTGCGTGGCCAGGGCGACCCCCTCCGCCACGCGGCTGACACCGAGATTCATGCTCGCCACGGCAGCGTGCGCACCACTCTGGATGGCGGCTATCATGCCCGCGATTTCCTGCGTCGAACGGGCCGTACGCTCGGCCAGCTTGCGGACTTCGTCGGCGACCACCGCGAAACCGCGGCCCGACTCGCCGGCCCGCGCCGCCTCGATTGCCGCGTTGAGCGCCAGCAAGTTGGTTTGATCGGCAATTTCCTTGATCACGCCGACGATCACCGAGATCCGTTCCGATCGTCCGCCCAGTTCGGCGACGAGGGTCGCCGACTGGTTCACCACCTCGGCAATCCGCTCGATCTCGCTGACGACGTTGCCGACCACGCGGTTGCCGTCTGCCGACAATTCGCCGGCAAGGCTGGAGATCCGGTTGGCATCCTGGGCACTGGTCGACAACTCCTCGATGCGGTCAGTCATCTCTTCGACCGCTGCGGCCATGGTAGACGCGGCCGCACTCTGTTGCTCGCTGGCGCGATTGATGTCTGCGGCCGAGCCGGCAAGCTGCTTGGTGGCCTGGAGCACCTCGCTCGTGCCGTGCTGGACGCTCCGGATGAGGCCGCCGAAAGCGCTCGCCATCTCGTTCAGGCTGTCGCCGACGAGGCTCAGTTCGTCGCGTGTGCCCAGCTCGACGCGCACCCCCAGATCGCCGGTGGCGATCATCCTGGCCTTCTCCGCCAGTCGATCGATGCTGCCGATCGTCGCGTAGTACAGCCCCATGGCCACATAGGCGTAGAGCAGCACGATCAGCACCGAAACCGCAATGCTGAGGTTCAAATCACGCTGTACGCGGTCGATCCGGCGCTGCAGGAGATCTTCGAGAGTGGGAAAAAGGGTCTGGAACATTTCCTGGTAGCCCTTTTCGACCGACGCGGTGGTCAGAGCGAAGTATTCGGCAGGAGGCGTCGCGTAGGTCCCCGAGAGAATGTCCTGGTTGACCAGCCCAGTCATCTTTTCTGCCGCCGCGCCCATATCGCGGATCACCGCCGCCAGCGAGGACTGCAAGCCCGGGTTATAGCGCGAGGTCTTGGTGAGATTGACCCGCAACGCGTCGACCGAGGCGTTGAGTCCGGCCAGCAAGACGGTGAACTCGACCTGCTGCGAGGGCACCAGCGGCACCTGCTTCGCCAGCACCCCCGTCCCGAGGCCCCGCAGTTGGCCCATGCGTTCAATCGCCCAAGGCAAGCTGTCGACCAGCGTATCGATCAGGTAGGTGGCGTCGATGTCGGGATCGTTGGTCAGGGCATAGGTATCGGCAATCGTCTTCTGGAAAGTCAAACAATCGGCGATCAATTCGGTGTGCGCCAGGAAGTTCTCGCGCGGGATCAACCCGAGGCCATCGCTCTGAAGGAACTGCCAGCCCTCCTGTAATTTCTTCCAGTCGGCGCCGGCGGCCAGTTGTGGCGTCAATCGGGCAGTCACGGCCTGCACGGCGCCGGCCACTACCTTTTCCGTGGCCGCGCGCTGCTCCTCCATCGCCGTGTTGCCGTTGAGCACCCCTGCTGAAAGCCCGCGATGCGCCTGCAATTGCTGCAGCGCGTGCGCCAACGGCACCAGGACCTGCAGGCCGCTCCGTTCCTGCAGCGAACTGTCGATCACGCGGTGCAGGCTCAGGAAGAGGTTGAGCAGCAGCACGGCGATGGCCATCAGCGCCAGTGCCCCCATGATCGCGAATTTCTTGGTGTAGCCCACTCGATTGAGTAACGCAATGGCCGGGGCAAACAGAGTCTTCATGGTCATTGCCCTTCAGGTCGCTGGTTCCCACAGCATAAAGGTCGCGCGTGCACGTCCGCCTGGCGCTCAATCATCGGCCGACTGCAGGCGCCCGTCACGCAGCGTCAGGATTCGCCCGACACGGCCAGCCAGCGCCGGGTCGTGGGTGACGACGACGAAACTCGTCTGCCGCGAGCGGTTGAGCGCGAGCATCAATTCGAAAACCCCTTCGGCGGTCTGCCGGTCGAGATTTCCGGTCGGCTCGTCGGCCAGCACGCAGGCCGGCTCGGTGACCAGTGCGCGCGCGATCGCCGCCCGTTGCCGTTCGCCACCCGACAGTTCGGACGGCGTGTGCTGCAGGCGGTGTCCAAGGCCGACCTCACCCAGCACCACCGCGGCGCGCGCTTCCGCCTCGGCTTTCGGCAGCCGCCGGATGAGCAGCGGCATGGCGACGTTCTCGAGCGCGCTGAACTCGGACAGCAGATGGTGAAACTGATACACGAAACCGAGGTGGCGGTTGCGCAGGATCCCGCACTGCGCGTCGTCGATCGTCGCCAGATCGTGCCCCATCAACTGGACGCTGCCACCGCTCGCGGCATCGAGTCCGCCCAGCAGGTGCAGCAGCGTGCTCTTGCCCGACCCCGACGCACCGACGATCGCCACCCGTTCGGCGACCTGGATTTCGAGATCGACCCCCAGCAGAACCGGGACGTCGGTGTCGCCCTGGCGGAAAATCTTGCTCAGGCCCTGGCAGGCCAGTACCGGCTCACTCATAGCGCAAGGCCGCCGCCGGATTGACCCGCGCCGCCCGCCAGCTCGGATAGAGCGTCGCCACCAGCGCCAGCACGAAGGCAACGCCGGTGATCGTCGTCACGTCTCCCCACTGCAACTCGGAAGGCAGGTTGGAAATGTAGTACACCTCCTTGGCCAGGAACTGCGTGCCGAGCAGGCGTTCGATAAACGGCACGACGACATCGACATTGAGCGCCAGGGCCACGCCGCCGGCAACGCCGAGGCCCAGCCCGATGAAGCCGATCAGCGCCCCCTGCACGATGAACACCGCCATGATGCTCAGCGGACTGGCACCGAGCGTGCGCAGAATGGCAATGTCGGCCTGCTTGTCGGTTACCGCCATGACCAGCGTGGAAACGATATTGAATGCCGCAACGGCGATGATCAGCGACAGGATGATGAACATCATGTTCTTCTCGATCTGCACGGCACGAAAGAAATTGGCATGGCTGCGCGTCCAGTCGCTGATGAAGGTATTGGTGTCGAGGGATCCCACCAGCAGGCGCGCCACGCGCGGCGCCTGGAAGAGATCGTCGAGTTTCAGGCGTACGCCGGTCACTCGATCATCCATGCGGTACAGGCGCTGCGCGTCGGCAAGATGGATCAGCGCCAGACCACTGTCGTATTCGTACATGCCGACCTCGAACAGTCCGACGACGGTAAAGGTTTTCAGACGCGGCACCACGCCGGCCGGGGTCACCACGCCTTGCGGCGCGATCAGCGTGACGCGGTCGCCGACGAAGACGCCAAGGGCGCGCGCCAGTTCGGAGCCGAGAATGATATTGAAGCGATCCGGAAGCAGGGCATCGAACTCGCCGCTCTTCATGTGGCGGCGAAAATCGGCCACCTGGTCTTCCAGATCCGGCTGGATGCCGCGCACCATGGCGCCGCGCACGGCTTGCCCGTAGGCCAGCATGCCCTGCGCCTGTACGAAGGGCGCGGCGGCGACAACCTGGGGTTGTGCCGCGGCCTGTGCTGCCACCCGCGGCCAGTCGACCAGTTCGCCGCCGACGCCACTGATCTCGACGTGCGAGACGACAGCGAGAATCCGCGACCGCAGCTCGGTCTGAAAACCGTTCATCACCGACAGCACGACGATCAGCGCGGCAACGCCCAGGGCGATGCCGAACATCGAAATCAGCGAGATGAAGGAGATGAAGTGGTTGTGCTTCTTGGCCCGCGTATAACGCAGGCCGATCAGCAACTCGTAGGGAAGGGCCATCGGCGGCGGCAACTCATATCAAGGCAGCGCTGCGAACGCCGCAAAGGCAAAAAGCGCTATGCTACACTTTTTCCGGGAGCGACCGCCCCTTGCCGGCTCCCGTCTTCCCGCCAGGCAGCGGCAGCGCGCGTCCACCCCCTGCCGCCACCGCCGAAAACCGCCCATCCCGATGCAGCTCACCCTGGTTGTTCCCGAACTCATCTGGCCCGAACCCGACGACCGCGAAAGCCTCGACGCCCTCCCGTGCCCGGGCCTGAACACGCTGATCGCGCGCAGCCGGTGCAGCCACCGTCCGCCGCAATCGCTCGAAGCGACCCTCTGCGACAGCTTCGGCCTGGGCGAGCATGCACCCTACGCCGCTTTCCGCGTCCTCGGCGAAGACGCCGCCCCAACGGCGGCCGATGCCTGCTGGCTGTGCGCCGACCCGGTGCATCTGCGCCTGCACCAGGAGCGACTGATTCTCGCCGACGGCGGCAGTCTCGGGATTCACTCCGCGGAGGCGCAGGCCATCGTCGACGAACTCAATCGCCAGTTCCCGGATCGCGGGACTTTTCACGCCGCCGCCGTCGACCGCTGGTACCTGCAACTGCCTGCCGGCACTGAACTCGGCCGCTTCGATGTCCTGCCACTGTCGGCCGTCGCCGGCCGCAGCGTCGGCCGGCAATTGCCCGCCACCCCCGAGACACGCTGGTTGCGCCAGATGCTCAACGAGGCGCAGATGATCCTGCACCAGCATCCGGCCAATGCCAGGCGCGAAGACGAAGGCCGATCGACGATCAACAGCCTGTGGCTGTGGGGTGCCGGCAAGCTGCCGACCGGCGGCGCGGGGGAATTCGCCGGCCTGTGGAGCGACCAGCCGCTGGCGCGCGGGCTGGGCCGCGCTGCGGCCATACCGGTGCAGGGGGTACCCGAAAACGCCGCGGCGCTGCTCGCCCGGTCACCGCCCGGCAGCCGCCAGATACTGCTGCTCGATGCGCTGCAATCGCCGGTGCAGTATGAAGACAGCGAGGCCTACCGCGCCACCTTGCTCGACCTCGAAGCCCGCTGGTTCGCGCCGCTGCAGAAAGCGCTCGCCGGCGGCAGGATGCAGCGCCTGCGCCTGGTAGCGACGACGGCTTACGGCGCACTGGCCTGGGACAGCAATCGCCAGGCGCAGTGGCAACTGTGGCGCCGCCCGCAGCCGCTGGCGGCCACCGCGCAGGCGCTGGCCAGAGGCGAGCGATGACCCAGCTGCGCAGCCGCCCCGTCTCGCAACGGGTCCAGTGGCAACTCGAACAGCAGGGTCTGCACCCGCTGCTGGCGCGCGTCTACGCCGGCCGCGGTATCGTCGCACGCAGCGAACTCGACTACGAATTCTCGTCGCTGCTGCTGCCGACTCGCCTGACAAACGCCGCCGCGGCGGCCGTCATCCTGGCCGACGCCATCGCCGACCGGCAGCGAATCCTGATCGTTGCCGACTACGACTGCGACGGCGCCACCGCCTGCGCGCTCGGCATCCGGGCACTGCGCGCCTGTGGTGCGACAGTCGATTATCTGGTACCGAACCGCTTCACCTACGGCTACGGCCTGTCGCCCGACATCGTCGACCTCGCGGCGAGCAGAAAACCGGCGCTGATCGTCACCGTCGACAACGGCATCGCCAGCGTCGACGGCGTGGCTCGCGCCCGACAGCTCGGCATCGCCACGCTGATCACTGACCACCACCTGCCGGGCGACGAGTTGCCGGCAGCCGACTGCATCGTCAACCCGAACCTCCCGGCCTGCGCCTTTCCGAGCAAGTGTCTGGCCGGCGTCGGCGTAATGTTCTACGTGATGCTCGCGCTGCGCGCCGAGTTGCGCAGCCGCAACTGGTTTGGCTCGGGCAGCGGGCGAAGCGAGCCGAATCTCGCCAACCTGCTCGACCTGGTGGCGCTCGGCACCGTCGCCGACGTCGTCAGCCTCGACCACAACAACCGCGTCCTCGTCAGCCAGGGTCTGCAGCGCATCCGGCAAGGCCGATTGACGCCGGGTCTGCGCGCCCTCTTCGGCGCCGCGGGCCGCAATCCTGCGCAAGCGTCGAGCTTCGACCTCGGGTTCATGATCGGCCCGCGCCTCAACGCCGCCGGCCGCCTGTCCGACATGTCGCTGGGTATCGAATGTCTGATCACCGACGATCAGGGACGCGCCCTGCACATCGCACAGCAACTCGACGCGCTCAATCGTGAGCGACGCGAGATCGAAGCCGGCATGCAGGAACAGGCGCTGCTGCAGGTCGCCAAGGCCGCCGCCGACCTGGAGGGTGAACCCGCCGCCGCGGTGTCGCTGTTCGACCCTGACTGGCACCAGGGCGTCGTCGGCATCGTCGCCGCGCGCATCAAGGAGCGACTGCATCGCCCGGTGTTCGCCTTTGCCCGTGGCGATGCCGGCGAAATCAAGGGCTCGGGACGTTCGATTCCCGGCCTGCATCTGCGCGATGCGCTCGATCTGGTGTGCAAACGCGCGCCCGGCCTGCTGCTGCGGTTTGGTGGGCACGCCATGGCCGCCGGGCTGACGCTGCGCGAGAGCGACTTTGCGCGCTTCCGCGAGCGGTTTGCACAGGTCGCCGAGGAGTTGCTCGCGCCCGCCGATCGGACGCGCACGCTGGAGACCGATGGCGGCCTCGAATCCGCTTACTTCTCGATCACCACCGCGCGGCTACTCGAAGCCGAAGTCTGGGGCCAGGGCTTCCCTGCCCCGCTGTTCGAGGACGAGTTCGCGGTCGAAAGCCAGCGCATCCTCAAGGACAAGCACCTCAAGCTACGGCTGCGCAAGGGGATGCAACAGTTCGAGGCGATCCAGTTCAACTTCCGGATGGCGCCGGGCAACCATATCCGTGCCGCCTACCGACTGGCAATCAACGACTTCAACGGCGTGCAGACGCCGCAGTTGATGATCGAGCACATCGAGAATCGCCCGGCGTAAGGGATCACCGGCCGGTCGCGGTGGCGCCGCCCACCCGGCCGGATCGCTGCTTCCCCCGCTCAGCCCGCCGGCCGGCGCTGACGTCGCCCGATCAGGCCGCAAACCAGACCGAGACCGGCCAGCGCAAGCGCGGAAGGCTCCGGGACGGCGCGGCTGGGCTCGGCATAGAGGAAGTCGTCCATCACCACGACATCATCGTTCGGGTTGCCGAGCAGACCATTGGCGACGATGGTATTCAGTCCCGACGTCAGGCGCACCCGGCTGATCTTTTCGCCACCGGTGGCCACCGCGCCGAGGAAGCTCAAACCCTGGTTGCCGGCGACCAGAACGTCGCGCGCATAAATCAGCGCGTCGCTGTCGTCGAAGAACTCCATTCTGCTCAAACCGGCGGATTCAACGTCAACAAAGACGGCGCCGAAGGCGCTGGTCGTGGCGGCGAGCGTCGTCCCCGGCACAAAGAACGTGACATCGGTGATGTTGCTGTTCACCGCGGTAAACAGCTTTTGCGCGCTGAACGCCTGGAAGTCGCCCGGAAAACCGAACAGCGTCGGATTGGCCGCGCCGCCGTTGGTACTGACCAGAAAACCGCTGCCCGGCGTACTGAAAACCACGCCGCGCGGTGAATTGACATTGAAGAAGTCGGCGGGCAACAGGTTGGGGTCGGTCCGCCCGTCAGGTACTCCGTCCCAGTTGATCTCGCGGCGCAGGCCGCCGAAGGAACCGTTGGCCGCGGCGATGCTGCCGCCGCCGACCGTGCTGCGAAAAGCATCGCGCGTCGGAGTGATCGCCGCCGCATCGGGACCGGTCGACTCGAAGGTGAGCAGCGCAGCCCAGGCCGATGGAGCCAACAGCAAGGCAGCCAGCACGCCCGCGGACTTGTGGATTGAAATCATCTTCTTTCTCCTCTCATTGATGGGATGCTGCGCCAGCGACGCCGCCAATGACTCGTGGAGGGCTGGAGCGGGCAATGCAAGCAAAATTCCCGCCAGAACATTTTGTTCTTTTACAACAATGTGCTATGGACAGCGTGCGGGTGCCATGCCTGGCCGGTGTAAAGAATCCCGACAGCCATCGGCAACGCACCCGCGCGACGGCGAAGACCTGCAGATTGACCGCGTGGCGCCCGGATGCCAGTCGCTATCGTCAGGCGTATATAATTCGGGGTTCATTCATCACGCGCGCAGGGATCTCATTCATGGAAGCCGAACAACTCAACACCATCGAAAACCGGCTCGCCGACCTGGGTCTGCGGGCCACTGAGCTGCGGAGGTATCTTTGACTACGATCAGAAAGCTGATCAGTTAAAGGCCGTCGCCCGCGAACTCGAAGATCCCAAGGTCTGGGACAACGCCGAACGCGCACAGGAACTCGGCCGCGAAAAACGGGCGCTGGAAAATGTCGTGCTCACCCTGAATCGGGTCGACGATGGCCTGCGCGACGCCGACGACCTGTTTGCCATGGCCCGCGAGGAAAACGACGACGACACGCTGCACGCGGTCGTCGCCGACATCGACGGCATCGACAAGGAAGTTGCCGCCCTGGAATTCCGACGCATGTTCAACAACCCGGCCGACCCGCTCAACTGCTTCGTCGACATCCAGGCCGGCGCCGGCGGCACCGAGGCACAGGACTGGGCGGCGATGCTGCTGCGCATGTACATCCGCTACGCCGAACGCAAGGGCTACGCGGTCGAGGTTCTGGAAGAATCGGAGGGTGAAGTCGCCGGCATCAAGACCGCCAGCATCAAGCTCAGCGGCGAGTACGCTTACGGCATGCTGCGTTCGGAAACCGGCATCCACCGCCTGGTACGCAAGTCGCCGTTCGACTCGAACGCCCGCCGCCACACCAGCTTCTGCTCGGTGACGGCCTACCCCGAAATCGACGACTCGTTCGAGGTGGACATCAATCCGTCCGACCTGCGCATCGATACCTATCGCGCCTCCGGCGCCGGCGGCCAGCATATCAACAAGACCGACTCGGCGGTACGCATCACGCACCTGCCGACCAATATCGTCGTGCAATGCCAGAATGACCGTTCGCAGCACCGCAACCGCGCCGAAGCGATGGCCATGTTGAAGTCGCGCATCTACGAAGCCGAGATGCGCAAGCGCCAGGCCGAGCAACAGAAACTCGAAGACGCCAAGTCCGACATCGGCTGGGGCCACCAGATCCGCTCGTACGTTCTCGACCAGTCGCGGATCAAGGATCTGCGCACCAACGTCGAAGTCGGCAATACCCAGGGCGTGCTCGACGGCGACCTCGACCAGTTCATCGAAGCCAGCCTGAAGCAGGGCGTGTAGCGCGTCCGACGCCTGTACTACCCATCCGAGCACCGATCGCGAGAATCCGCACATCATGTCCCAGACCCACAGCAGCCCCGAAGGCTCGCCACCCGACGAAAACCACATCATCGCCGAACGTCGTGCCAAACTCGCCGAATGGCGCCAGAGCGGGCAGGCCTACCCGAACGACTTCGCGCGCGAGAATACCGCCGGCAAGATCAACGACCTCTACGAAGCCAGAAGCCGCGAGGAACTGGCCGCGGCGCCGGTCGAAGTCCGGGTCGCCGGGCGCATCATGCTCAAGCGGGTGATGGGCAAGGCCTCGTTCATCACCCTGCAGGACCTCTCGGGCCGCATCCAGGTCTATGTCAGCCGCGACCACATCGGCGAGTCCGACTACGCGGCGTTCAAGCGCTGGGACATCGGCGACATCGTGGGCGCCGTCGGCACGCTGTTTCGCACGCGCACCGAAGAACTGACCGTCGAGTGCTCGGAGATCCGTCTGCTCTGCAAATCCCTGCGGCCACTGCCGGAAAAGTTCCACGGCCTGACCGACCAGGAACAGAAGTACCGCATGCGTTACGTCGATCTGATCACCAACGAGCAGTCGCGCTTCACCTTCGCCGTGCGCAGCCGCATCGTGCAGTCGATTCGCGGCCACATGGTCAAGCACGGTTTCCTCGAAGTCGAGACGCCGATGATGCACCCGATTCCCGGCGGCGCGACGGCGAGACCGTTCGCCACGCACCATAACGCGCTCGACATGCCGCTGTTCCTGCGCATCGCGCCGGAGCTCTATCTCAAGCGTCTGGTCGTCGGCGGCCTCGAAAAGGTCTTCGAGATCAACCGCAATTTCCGCAACGAAGGCATCAGCCCGCGCCACAACCCCGAATTCACGATGATGGAGTTCTACGAGGCGTACTCCGAGTACCGCCGGTTGATGGACTTCACCGAAGGTCTGCTGCGCCACAGCGCGCGCGAGGCGCTGGCCAGCGAGGTCTTCACCTACCAGGGCCGGACGCTCGACTTCGCCAGGCCGTTTGCCCGCCTGACGATCATCGAAGCCATCCGGCAGTTCCATCCCGGCTTCAGCGTCGCGCAACTCGGCGACGCCGCCTGGCTACGGCAGAAGTTGACGGCGATGAAGGTCGAAACCGGCGCGGAAGCCGGCGTCGGCGCGTTGCAACTGAAACTCTTCGAGGAAACCGCCGAAGCCGAACTCTGGGACCCGACCTTCATCATCGACTACCCGGCCGAAGTCAGCCCGCTGGCGCGCCGCAGCGACAGCAACCCGGAGGTCGCCGAGCGCTTCGAGCTGTTCATCGCCGGCCGCGAGATCGCCAACGGCTTCTCCGAGTTGAACGACCCCGAAGACCAGGCGGCACGTTTTCTCGAACAGGCGAAGGCCAAGGAGGCCGGTGACGAGGAAGCCATGTACTACGATGCCGACTACGTGCGCGCACTCGAGTATGGCCTGCCGCCGACCGCCGGCTGCGGCATCGGCATCGACCGGCTGGTGATGCTGCTCACCGACGCGGCGAACATCCGCGACGTGATCCTCTTCCCGCAGATGCGCGCCGAGTAGGCTGCCGAAGCCGCCGGCGCATGCGCCGCCACGCGATCGTCATCGGCGCAGGCCTGGCCGGCAGCAGCGCCGCCGAACGGCTGGCCGCGCGCGGCTGGGCGATCGCCCTGATCGAACGCGCTCAGGCGCCCGGCGAAGGCGCCTCCGGCAACCTCGCCGGCGTCTTGCGGCCCTTGCCCTCGCTCGACGACAACCGCCTCGCGCGGCTGACACGCGCCAGTTTTCAGTATACTTCCGCGCATCTCGCGACCCTGACCGCCGCCGGTCTGCCGCTGCGCTGGGGTCGGACCGGCGTGCTGCATCTGGCGCGTGACGAGCGACACGCGAGCACCCAGCAACGCGTCGTCGAAGCCCAGCAGCCGGCCGCCGACTACCTGCGCTTCGTCGACCGTGAACAAGCCAGCGCGCTCGCCGGCTGGCCGGTCGCCGGTGGTGGCTGGTGGTTTCCCGGCGGCGGCTGGGTCGATCCGGCGTCGCTGTGCCGGGCCAACCTGGCGCGACACGCCGCTTTGATCACCGCCCACTACGGTTGCCGGGTCGCGCGCATCGAACGCCACGCCGACCGGTGGTGCGCTTACGACGCCGCCGGAGATCGCATCGCCGAGGCGCCGGTGCTGATTCTCGCCAACGGCAGCGCGACCCGCGACTTCCCGGCGGCCGCACATCTGCCGCTGCGCGCCGCGCGCGGACAGGTTTCGCATCTGCCTGCCGAGGCGGTGTCGGCGCCGGCCATCGTCGTCTGCCGCCTCGGCTACGTGACCCCGGCGATCGACGGCCTGCGCTGCGCCGGAGCCACCTTTGCCGTCGACGACGACGAAGCGGCGCTGCGCGTCGCCGACCACGCCGAGAACCTCGCCAAACTCGATTTCATCCTGCCCGGCTACAGCCGTGGCCTGCGTCCCGAGGCCCTCGCCGGCCGCGTCGGCTTCCGCCCGCTGTCACCCGACCGCCTGCCGTTGATCGGCGCTGTCGCCGACGCCGGCGCGGTCGACCCCGGGCGTCCCTCGCCGCCCCTTGATCAGCTGCCGCGCCTGCCGGGCCTCTACCTGATCAACGGCTTCGGTGCGCGCGGCATCGTCTGGTCGGCGCTGGCCGGCGAACTGCTGGCCTGCCTGATCACCGGCGAAGCACCGCCGCTCGCCGGCGAGCTGGTCGACGCCGTCGATCCCGGGCGCTTCCTGCTGCGTGGCCGCCGGCGGTCTGGATTGCGGCTTCCTGACGAGCGTTGAAGGCGGCGCGTGACCCGCGCCTGGCGGCGAATCCAGAGCGGGCACACGCGCCCCGCGTCAGGTTCAGGTCGGCGCGGCCTGCAGCGACACCTGCTTGCTGCCGCCGGCCACCCACTGGGTGCCCTGCTCCCTGAAGCCAAAGCGGTCGTGAAACAGGCGTGACGGCTCATTGGCCGGCACGATGTTGTATTCGCAGGTCACCACCGGCAGGCCCTGCCGGCGCGCGTAGCGGAAGAGGTCTTCGTACAGCAGCGAGGCCAGGCGCCTGCCGCGAAACGCCGCCGACACCACGATTCGGTCAATATACAGAAAGCGCGGGTAATGCCGGGAGAACCAGCTGAAGTTGTCGTTCTCGTATCGCGCGTCGTGACGCATGGCCAACAGAAAAGCGACAACTTGCCCTTCGACGCAGCCCAGCTTGTGGTAACAGGCAAGCCGGTCGAGAGCCTGCAGGCGAGCGACGTCCATGTCGCTGGTGTGCTGCACCTCGGCGAGATTCAACGCGCAGATGGACTCGAAGTCGCCTGACGCAGCCTCACGAATGGCAATGTTCTGCATGGAAAATCCTCACGAAGCCGGATGGACGCGTACTGATGCAGTTCCGGATCATGTGTCGGTGAGCGCGCCCGGCGGCGACGGCGGCGCTTGCATTGCACCCCGGCAGCATGCGTCAGCCGAGTCTGGCAGCCTCTCCGGCAATGTGACCAGCCAGAGCGGTAACGAATGTCTTCACTCTCCATTCCCTCCAAGGGTTGACTGCTCTTCGCTGCTCAGGCCATACAGTTTGAATACGGCACGGTTGCACGCCTGCAGGTCCCTTTTGATGGCGGCATCTGCCAGTTCCGCCCGCAGTTGCGCGGATACCTCCGCCCAACGTGGAATGCGGATGCGCCGCAGGTACTGCGCCTGAAACCTCAGGAACCCGCCACGCATCTTCGTTGAGTAAGTGGATACGAAAAGACGGGTCGCGGCTGAGAGCATGACGGCCTGCAAGGCTCGCAAGTCCCAATCCTTCGATACGACATAATAGAGGTTGTGATGGGGATACAGCTCCCCCCCTTCGAAAACCACATGCGCCTCACCTTTGATGTCTGGTATCAGGAGCTTCGGAGTCGTCGCGAGTGCCGGCGTGATGCGGTCAATCGTGCGATACCAGTTGGCCGGATTCTTTTGCGCGCAGTGACGACCGGCAATGACGTCGCGACGCAGTTCCAGGTAAAGGCGCAGGCGCGGATAATGGCGGAGATCGACAAGACCTCCACCCTCGGCAAACGGATTGACGATGCCCTGCCCCCGCCATTGCACTTCGCCGGAGGCAATGTCCCTGGTGGTCACCAGCGGCAGTTTGCGATCCGCCTCGACATCGAGCGCCTTGAAGTCAGCGATGTATGCCTTGTCCGCGCCGGTCGCTACGCCGATCCCCACCTTGCAGCCCACTTCCTCAAGGCTGGGAAAACGCCGCTCCAGGCGGCGAATCAAGGCCATCTGATCCAATGATTCGAGCAGCCACGGCTGCGAACCATCGGCAACGCCCACCATCTCGCGCACCAATCCAGGCTCCTTCGGCACGATCCGCGCGCACAGCGCATCGGTCAGTGTCGCCAGCGTCGCGCGGTCGATGGCCGGGCGATGGGCAATGCGTGTCGTGCCTGGCGCTTCGCGCGTAATGACGGTGATCGCCGGATACGCGATCACATCGGAGTGGAATGCTGGAGTGTCCATCATGTCGATATAGATCTTCAGGTGGAACTGCTCGGCCACGAGGCTGCGCAGCGGCCCGCCATAGCGGTTCTTCATCCAGCGATCCGCGCAGATGAACGCCAGACTGCCGCTCTTGCCGAGCAGCGAAAGTGAACGCTCAATAAACGGGATGAAGATATCGGCCCGGTCATACATCGTTTGATAGCGGCTGCGGTATTCTGCCAGCAGCGGCGCCGGAATCGATTCCTGGCGAACATAGGGCGGATTGCCAACCACGAAGTCGAATGGCCCATCGAGAGGAGCCAACAGGAAGTCGCCCAGGGAAAGCCAACGCTCGGCCAGGAGCATCGCCGTTCCGGCAGCCAGGCCTTGCTGCCTGAGCAAGGCCTGCACGGCCGCGTGCGTCGCCTGAAAAGTCTCACGATGCAGCTCGACGGCCCGGATGGCATCGCCCAGATCTTCCAGCGGCGAGTCGGTTGCCCGCTTGGCCCGCCACGCCCGCAGCAGCCTGCCGACGACGGGCAGCAGGAAATCGCCGCCGCCAAATGCAGGCTCCAACAATCGCTTCGCATGCAGCGGCTGGTCGTCGGTATAGCCCGCAAGGTCGAGGATGAAATCAACCACCTCGGAGCGGGTAAAGATGGCGCCACGCGATTCCGTTCCGGCGGCACTGGACAGTTTCTCGATCGCCGCAGCCACCATTGGCGAATGCCCAGTGTTCCGATCGTCACACAGATCAAGGCTGAACTGCCTGGACAACACCTTCATGATCCTCCCTGCCTGCTGCCAGATTTTTCACCAGGTACGTCGCCGGCCGCATCGCTGGCCGGGCGGCGGCCAGACCCGCTCAGCGCGGGCACGGCAACATCCTGCCGACAGGGCGACGCCGGAGTATCCGCCCGGCCCTTGCTGCCGGCCCTGGCGAGGTTCTCCCCGACCCGGAAGCGGGTCATCGCGGTGATCAGCGCGACCGGAATATCGACGCTCAGCGGCAACTGCAGCGTTCCCTTCGATGTGGGATAGGCGGCGATCTCGTCGCGGAATTCGGCGATCGCCGACGCGCCCGGGTAGAACCCGAGGTGATTGGTGAACGCGGCAAAGTGCACCAGGTTGCCGTGCTGGACAAAGGTCGGGATCCGGTAGCTGATCTTCTCCGTCGCGTCCGGCGCCGCCAGCCTGATGGTCGCGCGCATCGCTTGCAGAACGGCCTGGATGTCCGCGGGAAACGCCGCGATATAGGCATCGATGTCTTCGGGGATTACCGGGTTCGCTCGCATCGTGGACTTTCTGCCGGAGAAATTCGGGGCGTCACTGCCCGACAACGGTGGCGCAGCGGTGGCGACTTCCTGTCGATTCCGATGCCGCGTCAACCTGGCCGGCGTGCTCATGATGCCACGCCGGCCGACTCCGCGCGAGTCAAGGCGTTGTTTATCGAGCTGCTGAGCGAACGCATCGTCGACGGCAAACCGGCAGCCGCGATCAACGCAGAGACCGGGCCGGGTGCCGCAGCAACCACAACAACAACCAGTTTCGGGCCAGGTGCCGAGTACCTATCTTCTCGCACACCATGTTCCGGATGTGCCAAAACCCGTGACATCAGGAAGGATTGATCAGCCATCTGCTTACAACTTTGAGTTCATCGAACCAGGACTGCAATGTCGCAAGGTCAAGGTTTACAGAACCAATGATGCGGCAGAACAGCTTTACAAGGATACGATCCCGCTTGATCAGGGTGGCTTCCAGATCATTGTCGTCGGCACGCGTAATCCCGACTATATTCCTTGAACAACTGACATCACAGGGGCGCGAAGCTCATTCGGAGACCTGACCACGAAGTTTCGCTACGGTCCACTGGCAAGACCGGCACTGCCTAGGGCGGAGCCATCGAGGCGCAGCCCGCCAGCAGCGCGGCGGGCGCCAGCATGGCTGGTAGCGATCTGGCGTGGCACGGTGGCGTGGCGGTCACCGCAGTTCGAACAGTTCTTGATGGAAGTCCTCGGCAGGCAATCGCCTGGCACGGAAATCGCGGCGCAGATCATGGCCAAAGCCCGACGGACCACAGAACCAGATATCGCTGGATTGCCATTTCGGAACGACCCGCGTGATCCGTTCCACGGTCAACGGGGTGTCCCCGCCCTTGAGCACGTGCAGCGTGACCTTCGCCACCTGCGCGTCGCGTCGCAGGCGGCTGATGATCTCGTCGTCTGCCCGAGCGGTACTGTAGAACAGGTCGACGATCTTGCCATCGGGTTGCCGCGCGAGTTTTTTCATGCGCGCCACGAACGGGGTGATGCCGATGCCACCGGCAATCCAGATCTGGCGCGGTTTGTTTCCGATAAAGTTGAACTGGTCGTAGGGACCCTCGACCTTGACCGGATCGCCGACCTTCAGCGTCGCCGGCAGGGTCTGCGTATAGTCACCCAGGGCCTTGATCGCAAAGCGCAGGCGTCCATCGCCATTCCACACCGAGGTGATGGTGAACGGGTGCGGACCTTCCTGCGCATCGAAAGTGACGAAAGCGAACTGCCCGGCCTGGTGACCGCGCCATCGACCCTTGAGCCGAATCGCCACTTCGAGGACGTGGATGTCCTGATGGCGGCTGATTTCGTCGATCACCGCCACCGCCCGACGGCTCTGCCCCACGCGGCTGCAGAGGATGCCCAGGGCGGCCGCGCTGCCGGCCATCAACAACCCTGCCAGCACCGGCCCGACGGCCTCGCGCCAGTAGCTGAACTTCATCAGCACCACCGAATGAAAGACCAGGAACAGATACGCCACCGCCAGCAGGCGATGGGTCTTGAAGAAGTGGCGATAGGGAAAGCGCTTCAGCAGCGCCAGCACGATCAACAGCGCGGTGGCGTAGAAGGCCCATTCGCCGATCCCCTCCGCCAGCCCGCGCTGACTCTGGAAGAATTGCTGCACGCCTTCACCCGGCGCGGGCGCACCATGGCGCGCAGGCCGCGCCATCAAGCCGAGACCGACGAGCCATTGCGGTGCCTGCGTCAACAGCCAGTGCGTACTGGCCATCAGCAGCGCGCCGATACCGAGCCACTTGTGCAGTCGATACATCTTGTCGAGGCCACCCAGGAAGGGTTCGAAGAAGACCGGCCTGACCGCCAGGATCATGGCCACGCTCATCATGCCGATGGCGATGATGCCGCTGTAGTTGATCAGCAAAGCACGCAGCACCAGGAATTCGTATGGCACCGAAAACGGCGGCTCGGCCGCCAGGCACAGCCCGGTCAGCACGATCGCGATGCCCCAGAAGCTCAGCTTGACAGGCTTCATGGCACTTCCAGCGTGCCGCGTCGCGCCGGCCCGGCAAAGGTCAGCGAAGTCTGGCGAAGATCCATTCCTGGGCAGGCGGGGACTGAGGCACTGCTGATGATCGAGAGAGGCATTTGTTGTTCTTGCGAGTTGATCACTGACCCTCCGGGTGGGCCTGGGCACTGCCTCCGTATCGTGAGCGCACGGCGCCGGGTGGTCTGTGCGCCAGAGCACCGAGCCGGTTGAGCTGCGCCGCTCGTGGATTCGCCAATCCAGCCAAGGTCGAAGTTTACTTGCGCAGTTACCCGAACCTCTGGCACGAACTCTCCTACCGCTACGGCATCACCGACGGCAATTGCCAGATCCGCGCCGACTGGAAGCGGCTGTTCGAAAAGTACCGGAACGTTTTCTGATCGGATCGGATACCTGGATCGACGAGCGCTGGGACAGCTACGGCAGTATCATGGCCGACTACCGCGCCTGGTTGCGACAACTGCCGGCCCAGGTGGCCGAAGAAATCGCCTTTCGCAACGGCGAGCGACAGTTTCGCAGATCATGGCGGCGCCCTTTCCGCGTTCGCGATGGCCGCGGCCGCAGAACCTTGACCCCTCACCGGAGCCCCGCATGGCCGATACCCTTGCCGTCAAGACCGTCGCCAGGCTCCCCGTACTTGACTATGAGCAGGTGCGCGACCAACTGCGCACCGGTGATCTGGTTTTCTGCTCGGGCAGCTATTTCTTCTCGAAGACGATCCAGTGGTTCACCCGATCCGTCTGGAGCCACGTCGGCATCATCTATCGCGACGACAACCTGCAGCGCATCTTCGTTCTGGAGAGCGAGACCGTCATCGGCGTTCGCCTGGCGCCGCTTTCCAAGTATCTTCGCGACTACCACGGCCGCAACAAACCCTACAAGGGACACATCATCATCGGCCGCATCGATCCCGCGCCGGACCACGAGAAGCTCAAGAAGGCGATCAGCTTCGGCATGGACGAACTGACCAGACCCTACGACAACTGGGAAATCTTCCGCATCGCGATGCGCATTCTCTTCAAGCGCGGCCGCAAGAACCGCGACCGCAAGTACATCTGTTCAGAACTGGTCTACGAGGCGTTCCGCAAGGCCGAGATCGCCTTCAGGTTCAACCGCAACTCGATCAGCCCCGACGACATCTGGCAGGATGGACGCGTGCTGATGAAATTTCGGATCATGTGACGGCGAGCGCAGCCGGTGGCGATGGGGCTGGGAGCTTCGGCAAGAATAGGAGGGGGGCAGGCTTGCTTTCTCAGCCCCTGCAGCAACCGCTTGAATGCCCAGTGTTCCGATCGTCACACAGATCGAGGCTGAACTCTGCCTGGACAACAACTTCAGATTCTCCCTGCCTGGCGCTGGAAGTCACTCATAGTACTTTCCTCGCCTCGGGGCCACCAGTCTCGAAGCCCTCTTCCCGACCGGCTGATCGCCAACACCAGGCCATTCGCCAACCGCGGCGGCCCCCTTGCGGGCAGCTACTTGATGCAGACCGCCCGCACCTGCTTCAGGTCGGTAACTCCCGACAGGACTTTTTCGATGCCGTCCATCTTGAGGGTGTGCATGCCTTCATTGAGCGCGGTGGTAAGCAACTCGGCCACGCGCGCGTGCTCCTGAATCTGACGCTTGAGGCGGTCGGTACCGATCAGCAGTTCGTGCAGGCCGACACGCCCCTTGTAGCCGCTGCCCGCACAGGCATCGCAGCCGCGGGCACGGTAGAGAGTGAAGCGGCCCTCGCTGGCGTAGCGCGCCAGCCATTCCTGGCGCACGCGCTCGATGGCAGCCTGCGCGTCGGCCTGCCATTGCGCCGTGTCCTTCATTTCGGCGCAGTACTCCGAGAGCAGCAACTGGATGTCTTCCGGCGTCGCCTGGTAGGCAGTCTTGCATGATTTGCACAAGCGCTTGCCGAGCCGCTGCGCAAGAATGCCCAGCAGCGCATCGGCGAAGTTGAAGGGGTCCATGCCCATGTCGAGCAGGCGGTTGATCGACTCCGGGGCGCTGTTGGTGTGCAGTGTGGCGAACACCAGGTGGCCGGTCAGCGACGCTTCGATGCCGATCGACACGGTTTCCTTGTCGCGCATTTCGCCAACCATGATCACATCGGGGTCGGCTCGCAGGAAGGCACGCATCACGGTCGCGAAATCGAGTCCTGCCTTCTTGTTGACCTGTACCTGCCGCAGACCTTTCTGGGTGATCTCGACCGGGTCCTCGGCCGTCCAGATTTTCGTTTCCGGCTTGTTGATGTAACTCAGGATCGAATGCAGGGTGGTCGTCTTTCCCGATCCGGTCGGGCCGCAAACGAAGAACAGCCCGTAGGGCTTGGCGATCACGTCTTTAAGCCGTTCGAGGTTATGTGGCGTCACACCGAGATCATCGAGTGGAATCGGCTCGCCGGCGGCGAGGATGCGCAGCACGACATCCTCCATGCCGCCGGCCGTCGGCAGCGTTGCCACGCGCAGTTCGATGTCCAAAGGCCCCCACTTCTTGAACTTCATCTTGCCATCCTGTGGCCTGCGCTTCTCGGAAATATCGAGATCGGACATGATTTTCAGGCGCGCGATCAGGGCGCTGCGATAGGATGCCGGCACTTCGATGTAAGGCGCCAGAGAACCATCCCGACGGAAGCGAATCAGCGTCTTTTCCTTGCCGGGCCGAGGTTCGATGTGAATATCGGAGGCCCCTTTCTGGTAGGCATCGACGATGATCTTGTTAACCAGCCGCACGAGTTCGTTGTCCGCTGCGGCACTGAGGACCTCGGCATTGCTGCCGGGCGTATCGCCCACTTCATCGTCGTCGAGACCGGACAGCAGATCCCCGACCGAATCGATGTTCGACAGGGCGCCGAAGAATTGGTCGACCAGTTGCGAGAAATCCCGCTGCGTGGTGACGCGGTAAACAATCCGCCGCTTCGGGAAAATGTTGTTGACCATCCGCGAACCCTTGAGGCGCTCAGGGTCGATGGTGACCACCACCACGCCCTCGCTGGTCTCCTCGATCGGCAACCAGTGATTGGCCTCGGCGTAGTCCCGCTTGAGATTCTTCAGCAGATCGATCGGCCGGATGCGCTCGCTCTGGAAGGGCTCGTAAGGAACGCCGAAGAACTTGGCCAGTGACGCCCCGATCGCCGGCAATTCAACCTGGAATTCCATGCGCAGGACTTCTTCGAGACTGCTGTTCTTGCGGCGTGCAGAACGTTGCGCGAGTTCAAATTCAGCGGACGAGATGATCGCATCGCTCACCAGTGCATCGTATTTCCCTTTCAGCACCGGGCGTTCCTTCTGGCGCTGCGCAAAGGCTACCGCCAGGGTCTGTGCCAGGGCCTGGATGCCTTCGTCGGCGACGCCCGGAAACGGGATGTCCGAGCGATTGTTGATCAGTTGAACAACCCCCAGCAACTCACCGTTCTGGGCGTTGACAATCGGCGCGACCAGCATCTGCTTGGATCGGTAGCCCGTACGCTGATCGACTTCTTTAAGGAAATACAGGCGCGGGCTATGGCCCGCCAACTCGCGATCATCGTAGACGTCGCGAATGTTGACCGCCTTGCCGGTCGCGGCGACATAGCCGGCAACGCTCTGCTCGGAAATCGGCAACCTGATCTCCTGATGCGAAGCGAGCCCGGTTTTTACCTTGGAGACGATGCTCTTGCGGTCGTCGCTGATCAGGTAGATCGTCAGGCGATCGCTGTGGAACAACTCGCAGATATCCTCCGACATCTCGAGGATGATTTCGTCGATGTTGCTGGTGCCGTGAATCTTGGTCGTGACGCGCTGCAGGTTCTTGAAGAACCCGAGGCGGCGACTCATGTCACCCAGGTTGGTTTCTAGCGGCCAGTCGGCTGACATCTATGCTTATCCTCGTTGCGCGGCAGCATCCGGACTGCCGCCGGCACGTATTGCAAGTGGTGGTACTGGAAATCACACAGGGAAAATCTACCGCGGTTTGCCGTCCCGTTCATCGCCGATTGCTCAAAATTCGAAGACCTGATTGTTCTGCAGCATTCGGGGCCGGAAGTCTGCGGCGCAGGCCTGGATTTCAGCCATCGTCAACTCGATCTGGCTGGGCTTGAGATGACTGATATAGATCTCGGCGGCGATCGACAGCTTCCTCAACTCACTGGCCAGCAAGCTTGGACACAAGTGTTTGGATAACTCCGCAAGCCGCTGTTCGCGATTCGGGAAGGCGGTTTCGATCAGTAGATAACGCAGATTGGCAATGCGATTGACCACTGGCCAAAAGCGGTCATTGACCGTTGTGTCGCCGGTGAAAACCAGGCTGCCAGCCCCGGAATCAAGCTGATAGCCCACCGCTGGAACCGTGTGCTCGGCAGGGAGCGCCGTGATCGTTCTCTCGCCCAGCCGGACGGACTGTCCCAGAGCGATGGCCCGATACTGCATGAGAGCTGCCTCCGGGCTTGGGATCATGGTGAAATCCGGCCAGATCGCCCAGTTGAAGATGTGCTCGCCGAGGATCTCGAGCGTCGCGGCCGTGGCATGAACCGTCAGCGGTTTGTCTCGCAGATCACTGACCGAGTCGATCAACAACGGCAGCGAGGCAATGTGGTCAAGGTGTGAGTGGGTGAGAAAGACATGGTCGATCAGCGCCAGTTCGGCAAGCGGGAGATCGGCGACACCCGTACCCGCGTCGACGAGAATATCGTGGTCGATCAGCATCGAGGTGGTCCGCAGATGGTAGCCGCCAATCCCGCCACTGCAGCCGAGAACCCTGACTTTCATGCTAGTTTCGCCGCATCCTCTGCTCCCCGGATCTGCCGCTTGCCTTGGTTGCGGTCTTGTTGCACCTTCGCCCAAGCGGCATACTATTGCCCATCAGTTCTTCAGAAAGAATTCCATTTTCACACCTGCCATCTCGATCAGGTCATGATCCTCGAGGCGCTGCGCCTGCGCATCGACGACCCGGCCGTTCAGCACCGGGAAGGCTGCACCTTCAGCGTGCGTCAAAAAGTAACCATGCGGCCGCCGGGCAATCACCGCCACCTGCCCAGGCTTTCCAAGCGTGGTCAGCGTCTTGGTCAACTGCAGTTGGTGGCCGGCGTTGCTGCCGCTGAGCAACCTGATCGCAGCGGCCGGTGGACCAGGCGGCGCCACGTTACTCGCTGCCTGGCTGGTGGCGAGTACATCAGCGCCATGCGCAAGCCCTGGCCCCGGAATGGACGCGACGCCCACCGTACCGCTGTAGTCCGAGGCCTCTCCCGAGGCTGCCGGTGCGGCAAGATACTTCATCTTGTATTTGCCAAGCTCGATGACGTCGCCGTCCTTCAGGAAATGCTTCTTGACCGGCTGACCATTGACCAGCGTTCCGTTGGTACTGTTCAGATCCTCGAGAAACGAATCACTGAGAATCGTCACCACCGCCGCATGTTCGCCACTGATCGCCATATTGTCGATCTGGATGTCGTTGTGTGCCTTGCGGCCCACGGTCATGCGTTCCTTGACCAGCGGGATTTCCTTGAGTACCAGCCCATCCATGCTAAGTATCAGCTTTGCCATCGCTATTCTCGCCCTTAATTGAGCCATGACCAGAGTTTCGACCAGCCGCCTCTGGCGGCAGGAAACTCGCGCAGAACCTTGACCACCGCCACCGAGATATTGTCCTCGCCACCGTTGTCGTTGGCTATCTTGATCAGTTGCATCGCCGACAGATCAAGATTTGCGCCGGACATTTCCAGGACGTGCTGGATTTCCTCCTCCTCGACCATATCGTACAAGCCATCCGAACACAGCAGATAGACATCGCCCGCCCGTACCGGATAGACGTGAATTTCCGCTTCCACATCGGGATCGACGCCGATGGCGCGGGTCACCAGATTCCGGTTGAGCGCGTGCCGCGCTTCTTTGGCGGTGATCAGACCGCGATCGATTTGTTCCTGGAGGACCGAGTGATCGTGGGTCAGGGCCACGAACTCCTCACCGCGTAAACGATACAGGCGCGAATCGCCGACATGCGCGACGATCACCTTGTCATCGCAGAACACGGTCGCCACCAGCGTGGTGCCCATGCCGCCGAGTTGCGACTGACTCGCCGACGCGACATAGATCGCCGCATTTACCGACGCAATCTGCTCCCCTAGAGAACGGCGCGCAAACGGCTGCCCCGTCTCAATGTCGTGTTCGTATGCTGCGGTGACCTTGAAGGCCTCTGCCAGTTGCCTGGCCAGCAGCGTGGTGGCCATGCTGCTGGCGACTTCACCGGCGTTGTACCCGCCCATGCCATCGGCGAGGATCGCCAATCCCTGGCTGGCATCACCAAACACCGAATCCTCGTTCTGACCGCGCACCAGCCCGGGGTCGGTATGGACGACGATTTCCAGCGCACCCAAGAGACTGTTTGTCACGTACTCCCCCATCACTGAACAGCACCACCGACCAACAGCAATCTGCCGCATGTCCGAAAGGATCCCCGGACCGAAAGCCCGGCTGCAACGGCAACGAGAGGCATCAAGCCCCTTGGACTGCAAACACCCAGCATTGTGCCAAGACTAGCTACCATAAGGCAATTCAATGCCAACACCGAGTTCACGCGCCAGCTCCTCAAGGTGGACCGCCACCGCCAGATCCTGAATGGCCATGCCCTGGGACTCGAACAACGTAATCTGGTCATCGGTCGAACGTCCGGCGTGCCGGCCGCAGATCACCTCCCCGAGTTCGAGCAACTCGCGCGCGTGCAGGCGCCCCTTTTCCAGCCAAGGCAGCAGATCACCGGCCTCACGCAGAGCCGTTTCGACGCTGTCTACGACGATCGGCGAGCAGCGTTTCAGGACGTCCTCACCAAGTTCCCGACGAATCAATGAATTCGAACCGGCAGCATTGACATGTGTGCCCGGTGACAACCATTCGGCATTGAACAGGGGCGTCGCCGAGGTGGTGACCGTACTGACGATATCACTGCCTCGTACCACATCTTCCGGCGAAACTGCGGCGATCACTTCGATGCCAAGGCGCGCGGACATTCTGGCGCAGAAGGCAGCCAGCTTTTCGGTGCGGCGCGCAAACACCTTCACCCGCCTTAGCGGTCGCACTGCGGCAAGCGCTTCGATATGCCCCTCGGCCTGCCAGCCGGCGCCGAAGACACCGGCCACCTGCGCGTCGGACCGCGCCAGCCAGCGTGTGGCAATGCCTGCGGCCGCACCGGTACGCATCATGCCCAGGCGATCGGCCTCGATGACCGCACGCAGGCTGCCGCTTGACACCCTATAGAGATGTACCAGAAAGCGCACGCCCGAACGATTGCTGGTGTAGGCCTTGTACCCGATGGCGTCCAGCCTGGGCAAAGCGCCCTGCAGAATATGCAGGGTCGTCGTCGGCAGGCGGGTACGTTGCCTGGGCACATCGCAAGCCTGCCCCGACGAAAGATCGCGGTGCGCCGCCTCGACGGCCTCCAGCACCATCGGCATGCTCAACAGTTGTTCAACATCCTTTTCACTCAGAAACAGGGACATCCTGGCCTCGAACGGGGAAATTCAACGATCAACACGCTGTGCTCGCAGCAGCCCGACAAATGGCGCCAAACACTTTCATCGACGATTCTACCGGCAATTGACGCGCAGCAAGGGCAAACAAAAAAGGCAGACCGCAGTCTGCCCCTTTTGCCACGACTTCATGCCGGCACACTGCCCTTAGATCAGCGCCTTGATCAGCTTGCCCATTTCCGACGGATCGCGGGTCACCGTGAAGCCACACTCTTCCATGATCGCGAGTTTGGCATCCGCAGTATCTGCCCCCCCCGAAATCAACGCACCGGCGTGTCCCATGCGCTTGCCCGCCGGTGCGGTCACACCGGCAATGAAGCCGACGATCGGCTTTTTCATGTTGGCCTTGCACCATACCGCCGCATCGGCTTCATCCGGACCGCCGATTTCGCCGATCATGATCACCGCATCGGTTTCCGGATCATCGTTGAACAGCCGCATGATGTCGATGTGCTTGAGGCCGTTGATCGGGTCACCACCGGTACCGACTGCCGAAGACTGGCCCAGACCGATTTCGGTCAGCTGCCCCACTGCTTCGTAGGTCAGCGTACCTGAGCGTGAAACCACGCCGATACGACCCTTGCGGTGGATGTGACCGGGCATGATGCCGATCTTGACTTCGTCCGGCGTAATCAGACCGGGACAGTTCGGGCCGAGCAGCAAGGTCTTCTTGCCTCCGGCGGCTTCTTTCCGCAACATCTTGTTGCGCACCACCAGCATGTCGCGCACCGGGATGCCTTCGGTAATGCAAACCACCAGATCGAGATCGGCTTCGACCGCTTCCCAGATCGCGGCCGCTGCACCAGGTGGCGGTACGTAGATCACCGAGACGGTTGCACCAGTCTGGGCAGCTGCCTCCTTGACCGAGCCATAGATCGGGATGCCGAAAATACTCTCGCCCGCTTTCTTGGGGTTAACCCCGGCGACAAAGCAGTTCTTGCCGTTGGCGTACTCCTGGCACTTTTCGGTATGGAACTGTCCGGTCTTGCCGGTGATGCCCTGGGTGATGATTTTGGTATCTTTGTTAATCAGAATCGACATGGTGGCTCCTTAACTGACCGCAGCAACGATCTTGGTGGCGGCTTCAGCCATTGAATCGGCAGTGATGATGGGCAAACCTGAATCGCTCAGAATCTTCTTGCCGATGTCCTCGTTGGTCCCCTTCATGCGTACGACCAGCGGCACGGAGAGATGCGTGACCCTGGCTGCTGCCACGACGCCGGTGGCGATCGTGTCACAGCGCATGATGCCACCGAAGATGTTGACCAGAATGCCCTTGACCTTGGGATTTCTGAGCATGATCTGGAAAGCCTCGGTCACCTTCTCGGTTGTCGCGCCGCCACCGACATCCAGGAAGTTCGCCGGCTCGGCGCCGAACAGCTTGATGGTATCCATGGTTGCCATGGCCAGTCCGGCGCCGTTGACCAGGCAGCCGATGTTGCCATCGAGCGAAATGTAGGACAGATCGAACTTTGAAGCTTCGAGTTCGTCAGGATCTTCTTCGTCGAGGTCGCGGTAGGCAACGATTTCCGGTTGCCGATAAAGTGAATTGGAATCAAAGTTGAACTTGGCGTCGATGGCTTTGATGTTGCCGTTGCCCTCGAGGATCAGCGGATTGATCTCGGCCAGCGAAGCATCGGTTTCCATGTAGCACGTGTACAGGCCCTTCAGCGCCGCAACCGCGCGGTCAACCGACTCCGCCGGAACACCAATGCCGTTGGCCAGCTGTGCCGCCTGCTCGTCGCTCAGCCCATCCACGGGATCGATGAAGACCTTGAGGATCTTCTCGGGCGTCTTGTGGGCAACTTCCTCGATATCCATGCCGCCTTCGGAAGAAGCCATCATCGCGACCTTCTGCGTCGTCCGGTCGGTCAGCGCCGCCACGTAATATTCCTTGCGGATGTCGGCACCTTCCTCGATCAGCAACCGGCGCACTTTCTGGCCCGCCGGTCCGGTCTGGTGCGTGACCAGTTGCATGCCAAGGATCTGGTCGGCGAACTGGCGAACCTCGTCCAGCGACTTGGCCACCTTGACGCCACCGCCCTTGCCACGACCACCAGCGTGAATCTGGGCCTTCACCACCCAGACCTTGCCACCCAGGGATTCGGCTGCCTTGACCGCGTCATCGACGGATTGACAGAACACCCCGCGCGGAACCACAACGCCGAATTTCTTCAGGAGTTCCTTGCCCTGATATTCGTGAATTTTCATGCGCTTTCCTTGCTTGAGTTAAGGTTGCGAAACGTAATGAACCACAGGCAGAACGTCCTACCCGGGCTTCTGGCCACGGTACCAGCGCGGGTAAAAGCGCCGAACCGCGTCCGAATGCGATTCCAGGGCGTGGCAACGGTCAAGCTGATAGGGCTTCTGCCCGCTATCGTCGTTGTCGCGTACGTCACTGGCAAAGGTCTGCAGCGCCGCGGTCGGCAGGAACATCAAGAGTTCGCTGAGATGCGAGCAACCACGCGTGCCACGGAACAGGGTCTTGACTGCCGTCCGGAAACCGTGAAAGAGGTTGAGGCCGACCACTTGGGCGTAAGCCGGGGCAATCTGGTCGCAATAGCCCGCGTAGGGCATGGCATCGGTGCAGGCGATGGCATCCAGGATGTTCATCTGGTGGTCAATGGTCACCCGTACCCACATGTCGTGGACCGCCTCGCCCCGCTTCCGCAGGCCGGACGACAGCGGATAGTCATGGTCCTTGACATCGACCAGGCGTGCCTCGATGTCCCAGCAGCCGTCGGTACGCTTGTAACCGTCGAGCTGAACGCTGCGAAGGTGCATGCGGGTGCGGTGGACAGAGGGGGGGGGCAGCGGCATCGATGATCCTGAGGGGATTCGCGCGCGTGTCAAAGCTTCACGGCTGGCACCGAATTCTACACCAAATCACCCCACGCAATCTCGTCAAAATTCATAATTATGAGTGCTCGATGGTGTTCAGGCGGTGACCATCATCAGCAGGCAACGATACGTCTGATTTCCGCCAACCCGGCCGAAAGCATGGCCAGATCCTGTGGCTCGCTGCTCTTCAGCTCATCGAGGACATGTTGGGCGTCGCCGATGGACAGCGGGCGGCCGCCGAGAACCTGCCGCAACAGATGCTGCCGCAGATCAGCCACCTCGGTGGTGAGCTGCGCGCGCGCCCTCGCCTGCCAACGGTTGCCGGCGGGAAGGCGGTTGACTGCAGCGCCGAGCCAGTCCAGATCGATCTGTACTCCCATTTCCCGAAGCGCCTTGGCGACCTCGTACAGAGGATGGCCACAGGCGCTGGCAAGATTCACCAGTTCAAACGCCGCAACGATCGACGCCCGCTCATCGATCAGTGCAATCAGCGCCTGCCCAGCATTCTTGCCGTGACGAATCCGCTGCATGCTTTCGGCAACAGCCGTGCGATAGTCGGCCACCAACTGGCCAATTCTGGCACCACCGAGATGCCTCGTCAGCACCAGCGGAGTGGCTGCCGCGGTCATGGACCGCAATCCCGCCATCAGCGCCATCTGGCGGTCGGCCGGAACCATCAGGTCGAGCGCCTCCAGATCATGCCACAATGCTTCGGCGCCAAGGACGCAGCTTGCGGCGTACCACGCCCCGGCCACCTGCGCCGGCGAGGCGCCCGTCTCGTCACTCACCTGCATGACGAAGGTCGTTCCCATGCGATTGACCAGACGATTGACGAGTTGCGTGGCGACGATGTCGCGCTTCAGCGGATGTGTCGACAACAGTTCGCGGCAGGACTCGAGCAAGGCCGCGGGAAAGTAGTTGACCAGCAGTTCATGGACATCGTCGGAGTCGGGCAGACTCGACTTCAGGAGTGCCTGCTTGAGCGTGATCTTGGCATAGGCCAGGAGCACCGCGATCTCCGGCGCGCTGAGACCGCGTTTCTGCTGTGCCCGTTCGCTGAGGCCCTTGTCGTCGGGCAGCGCTTCGATGGCACGGTGCACGGCGCCCTGGGCTTCGAGATTGCGGATCAGGCGCCCATGCACCTCGATCAGGCCCGGTGCCACCGCAGCCTCCAATGCTATGGCCAGCGTCTGCTGGTAATTGTCGACCAGAACCAGCGAACCCACTGCTTCGGTCATTGAGGCCAGCAGCAGATCGCGCTGCTTGCCGGTCATGTCACCGCGCCGGATCAGCCCGGCGAGCAGGATCTTGATGTTGACTTCATGGTCAGAACAATCCACGCCAGCCGAATTGTCGATCGCGTCGGTGAAGATGCGCCCGCCATTCAGCGCAAATTCGATGCGTCCCTTCTGCGTCAGACCGAGGTTGCCGCCCTCGCCGATCACCCGCGCTTTCAGCTGGCTGGCATCAACCCGCAAGATGTCGTTGCCCCGATCATTGGCCTCCTGATGACTCTGCGTACTGGCCTTGACATAGGTACCGATGCCGCCGTTGTAAAGCAGGTCGACCGGCGCCTGCAGAATGGCCTTGATCAACTCGGCAGGTGTCATATGCAGCGTTTCGGTACCCAGCCAGGCGCGCACCTCCGGTGAAAGCGGAATGGACTTGGCGCTGCGCGACCAAACCCCGCCACCGTGAGAAATCAAAGCCGGATCGTAGTCGGCCCAGGAAGAACGTGCGAGCGCGAAGAGGCGTTGCCGCTCGGCAAAACTGCGCGTGGCGTCCGGATTCGGGTCGATGAACAGATGGCGGTGATCAAAGGCCGCCAGCAGCCGCACTTGCGACGACAACAACATGCCGTTGCCGAACACGTCGCCGGACATGTCGCCAATCCCGACGACGGTGAACGGCTGTTGTTGCGTGTCCAGTCCCAACTCGCGGAAGTGTCGCTTGATGGCCTCCCAGGCGCCGCGGGCGGTAATCGCCATTTTCTTGTGGTCATAACCGACCGAACCACCCGAGGCGAACGCGTCGCCGAGCCAGAAACCATATTCTATGGCAATGGCGTTGGCAATGTCCGAGAAGGTCGCCGTTCCCTTGTCTGCAGCCACCACCAGATAGGGGTCGTCGCCATCGCGACGGCGTACGCCGCTGGGCGGTACGACCTGCTCGTCGACCCGGTTGTCGGTCAGGTCGAGCAGGCCGCGAATGAAGGTCGAATAACAGGCAATACCCTCGGCCTGAAAGGCTTCCCGTTCGCCCACGGACGGCAGACGCTTGCAGACAAACCCGCCTTTCGAACCCAAAGGAACGATCACCGCGTTCTTCACCATCTGCGCCTTGACCAGACCGAGTACCTCGGTGCGGAAGTCTTCCATGCGATCGGACCAGCGCAGGCCGCCACGTGCCACCCGCGCACCGCGCAGGTGGACGCCTTCGACACGCTCGTTGTAAACGAATATCTCGTAAAGCGGCGCCGGCGCGGGCAGGAAGGGAATGTCCTGCGAGGAGAACTTGAACGACAGGTAGCCTTTGGCCTTCCCATCGCTACCGATCTGATAGGCATTGGTCCGCAAGGTGGCTTCAATCACCGTCTGCAGGGCAGCAATAATTCGATCATCATCAGGATTGCTGACCTGCAGCAAGGCCGTGCTGACTTCATCGTAGAGGACCCTGGCGCGAGCATCGTCTGCGCCCGGAGAAAAAAGGGCTTCGAAGAACTCGACCAGAGCACGCGTGATCTGAAAATGCGTGGCCAGGCAGCGTTGCACATAGGCCTGGCTGAACGGCAGGCCGGCCTGCCGCAGGTAACGGCTGTAGGCGCGCAGAATGCCGATCTGTCGGCCGTCCAGACCTGCCAGCAGGACCAGGCGGTTGAAACCGTCGTTCTCGGCCTCGTCACGGAGCAGGCTTTCCAGCAGTTCGACAAACGCCCGCCGTGTGCTGTCGTCGTCGAGGGCCGCCGCTTGCGGCAACTGCACGGCGAAGTCGGCAATGTGCAGGTCACTCCTGGGCAGGCTGAATGGCTGCTCGGAAAGCACCGTGAGTCCCATGTTTTCCAGCACCGGCAGGATCGCCGAAAGCGGCCGCGGACGGCCGCGCCGGAACAGTTTCAGGTGCTGGTGAGCTCCGTCGTCCCCTTGCGCAGCGCTCAGCTTGACTTCGACTCGACCACTCTGCTCTGCCGCTTCCAGGCGTTCGAGGTCGGATACCGCTGACGCCGGCGTGACGCGCTCTTGATAGGAAAGAGGCAACTCGTTGGCATAACGACGCAGCAGGCTGTTGCCCCGTTCCTCGCCGTAGTGCCCCACGAGGTTCTGTTTCAGTTCGTCACTCCAGCCGCGTACGATGCGCGCCACCTGCCTTTCGATGGCTCCAGCATCGTATGCGTAACGCGTGCCAACCGGCGTCCGGGCGATGAAATGCAGCCGCGCCAGCCGCGATTCTCCGAGCATCACAAAGAAGTCCACACGCTCGGCGACCAGAGTTTCGCAGAGCAGGGACGAGATCCGCTCGCGCAGGATGGTGTCAAAACGGTCGCGCGGCATATAGACGATCGCCGACACATAACGCCCCCAGGCGTCGTCGCGCAGAAAAACACGCACCTGTTCGCGCTCGTACAAGGACACGATGCCACGCGCAATGCGGATCAGGTCGTCGTGCGCGATTTCGATCAATTCGTCGCGGGGATAGGTTTCGAGGACATTGAGCAGGGTCTTGTCACGGTGGCTGCGCGGCAGGAAGCCGACATCCTGTCGGACGGCGGCAATCTTGCGCCGCAATAGAGGTACGTCGGTTGCCGCCACATGGTAAACGTGCGAGGTGTACAGGCCGACGAAAGCCCGTACACCGACAATGCTGCCGCTCGCGTCATAGCACTTGACGCCGATGAAATCGAGGTAAGCAGAGCGATGCACGGTCGAACGGGCGTCGGCCTTGACCAGGATGGCAGGCAGGGGATCTCTTGCGAGTTCTGCGACAACGCCTGGAATCCCAGCCAGGCAAGTGCCGAAGCGGGGATGATCGGGGTAGCGAAGAATCCCCAGTCCGCTCTCGGCAACACGCGTGAGGCTGCGACTGCCAGACGCCGCACGGTATTCGGCGTAACCCAGAAAAACGAAATTGTTGACGGCGATCCAGCGCAGATAAGCCGCGACTTCGTCACAGGCTTCGGCCGTCGCCGCGGCCATCTCGACATCCGCTTCATGCATGCGTTGCTGCATGGTCGCGCCATCTTCCACCGCAGCGCGCACATCGGCGAGTACGTCCACAATTTCGCGGTGCAGGTCCGCGATCAGGTCGGTATCGCCGATGCGGTCAATCTCCAGGTGAATCCAGGATTCCGGCTGGCTACCGGCGGCGCCACGCGGGAGGGTGCGCAGCAACTTTCCTTCGGCGTCGCGTTCGGCACTGATGAGGGGGTGCAACAAGCGATGGATGACCAGGCCGCGACGGTACACCACCATGGTGATCGAGTCGACCAGAAAGGGCATGTCGTCGGTGACGACATCGATCACGGTGTGCGGCGAGTGCCAGCCGTGACGGTCGAAATCAGGGGTGTACAGCACGCTGACCGCTGCGCGTGCCGGACGAACCTCACCCAGACGAAAATGCTGCGTCGCCGCGCCCAGCAGTTCTTCCGGACTGGCGTCGCTGGCAGCATTCAGTTCGACATCGACGAAATAACTGTCAAGGTACTCGCCGACGCGTGCCGAGAAGTTCTGATGCTCGGCGATCTCGCGCAGGTTGCGGCGCAGGTTGTGGGTCGATTCTGTCACCGTTGGCATGTCGCTCTCCTCTCGCGATGTCGATCGAGTCACTACGGTTCCACGCTTTGGTCGCCGACGCCTGCGCAGCCGAAACCTCTGGACTGCCCGCACGGCAAAACGCCGGATCGGCAGTTGGTCAGCGGCACACGCTCAGTGATGCAGAATCTTGGCCAGGAACTGTTGCGCCCGCTCCGAACGGGCGTGGTCGAAGAAGGCATCCTTGCTGTCGTCCTCGACGATCCGCCCCTGATCCATGAAGATCACCCGACTGGCAACGCGTTTGGCAAACCCCATCTCGTGAGTGACGCACATCATGGTCATCCCTTCCTGTGCCAGTTCGGTCATCACGTCGAGCACTTCGTTGACCATCTCCGGGTCGAGCGCCGACGTGGGCTCGTCAAACAGCATGCAGATCGGGTCCATGGCCAGAGCCCTGGCGATGGCCACCCGCTGCTGCTGACCGCCGGAGAGCTGGCCGGGATACTTTTCCGCCTGCGCACGCAGGCCGACCCGATCAAGCAACTTGAAACCCTTCTCGCGCGCCTGATCCTGTGTGCGCCCAAGCACCTTGACCTGGGCAATCCCCAGGTTATCTATGATGCTCATGTGCGGGAAGAGTTCGAAATTCTGAAACACCATGCCTACCGTCGAACGCAGCTTGGAAAGATTGGTTTTCGGATCGCCAACGGAAACGCCATTGACGATGATTTCACCGCTTTGAAAGGGTTCGAGGCCATTGACGCATTTGATCAGCGTTGACTTGCCGGAACCGGAGGGACCACAGACGACAATCACTTCGCCCTTGTGAACCTGCGTCGTGCAGTCGGCAAGAACCTGGAAAGAGCCGTAATGCTTGCTGACCTTGTTCATCGAAATCATCGGAAATCTCCTCGGTCGTTGCTGCAGGATGGCCGCCGGCCGTCCTGGGGGTATTGGTGTTGGCCTCAGGCCACCTTGAGCTTGTTCTGGTAGTGGCGAACGATTCGCGACGCGGTGAAGCAGATCACGAAATAGACGGCACCGGCAAAGAGCAGCAACTCGACCAGCCGCCCGTCGCGATCACCAACCTTGTAGGCCGCCCCGAAGAAGTCGGCGAGGGCCGAAACGTAGACCAGCGAGGTATCCTGAAACAGGATGATCCCTTGCGTCAGCAACAGAGGCACCATGTTTCGGAAAGCCTGCGGCAGAACCACCAGGCGCATCGCCTGGCCATAAGTCATGCCCAGGGCGCTGGCGGCGCCCATCTGGCCTTTCGGAACCGACTGGATACCGGCGCGGATAATCTCCGAATAATAGGCTGCCTCGAACAGCGCGAAACCGGCGATCGCCGATGATAAACGCATATCGGAACCGCGCGGAAAGCCGAAGATGCTTTCCAGCAGATGGGGCACGATCAGGAAGAACCACAACAGCACCATGACCAACGGTATCGCCCGGAACAGGTTGACGTAACCCGCGGCAAACCAGGACAGGGGCTTGACCGGGGACAGTCGCATCAGGGCCAGCAAGGTACCCCAGACAATCCCGAAGATCACGGCAGTCACCGTGATCTCCAGGGAAATCTTCATTCCATCCCACAGAAAGGGCAAGGCATTGGGAATCGAAGACCAGTCGAATTCGTGCATCTCACTTGCCTCCAAGATAGCCGGGGACGCGCACGTGCTCTTCAACCCAGCGCATGCCGAACATCACCACCACGTTGATCAACAGGTAGGCAAGCGTCACGGCGATGAACGACTCGTACGGCTGCGCCGTGTAATCCACCAGTTGCCGACCCTCCGCGGCCAGTTCAAGGAGGCCGATCGTCGAACACACGGCCGAGTTCTTGAAGATGTTGAGGAACTCCGAAGTCAACGGTGGGACGATCAGCCGCACCGCCATCGGCAACATCACGTAGCGGTAGGTCTGCGGCAGCGTGAAACCCATCGCCAGACCGGCGTTCTTCTGACCGGGGGGCAAGGAATTGATCCCCGAACGGACCTGTTCGGCAACACGAGCGCTGGTGAACAAAGCCAGGCAGACCATCGAAGCGAGAAACTGCTGCATGATCGGATTGGTCTGCTTGAAAGCGTTGCCGACGCTCTCGGGCAACAGCTCTGGCATCACGAAATACCAGAGGAACAGTTGCACCAACAGCGGAATGTTGCGAAAGATTTCGACGTAGGCCGTGGCGATTCCCGACAACCACTTGTTCGGGACCGTCCGCAGGACGCCGACGACGGCCCCCACTGCCAGCGCAATCAGCCACGCCGACAGCGACAGTGCGATGGTCATCTTGAAGCCGTAGAACATCCAGCCGAGATAAGTATCGTCACCCGTCGCCGTCGGCTGCAGGAAAATGCCCCAGTTCCAGTTGTAACCCATCTATGCTTCCCCCGAGGAGAATGGCCGGACGGCCGCTACGGACCAGCGTGATCCGGCCGCCGAACAGGACTCAGTACTCCCAGAAAATCCGCTGCAGTTCCTTGCTGTCCTGTGTCTTGCTCAAAGCCACGAGGGCGAGAATGCGCGCCTTCTGCGGATTGAGGTCGTGCGCGACCACCCAGTCGTACTTGTCGTCGGGTTGCTCGGCGTTACGCAACACAAAGCCGCCTGCGTTGACGTGTGACGAACGGATGATCTGGACGCCTTTGCCGCGCAACTCCTGCAGCGTCGGTACCACGGCACTGCTCACCGAACCATTGCCCGTCCCGGCGTGGATGATCGCCTTGGCACCACTGCCTGCAAAAGCGCGATAAGCGGTATCCGAGGCGTTGCCCGAACCATAGGCGATCTCTACCGACGGCAGCGTGTCGATCTTTTCGATGTCGAACTCCGAAGTCATGGTGTGCCGCTTAGCCGGTAGTCTGAACCAGTAGTTCTTGCCCTCGACGACCATGCCCAAAGGTCCCCATGGACTCTTGAACGCTTCGGTCCTGAGGTTCACCATTTTGGCGACGTCGCGACCACTGTTGATCTCGTCATTCATGGTCACCAGCACGCCCTTGCCACGCGCATCCTTGCTCGCCGCCACGCTGACCGCATTGAACAGGTTCAAGGTTCCGTCAGCCGACATGGCCGTCCCGGGCCGCATCGAACCAACCACCACGATAGGCTTGTCGGTGTGCACCACCAGATTGAGAAAATAGGCAGTTTCCTCGAGCGTATCGGTGCCGTGCGTGATGACTATGCCATCGACATCCTTCTGCTTGACCAGCACGGCGACACGCTTGCCCAGGGTGACCAGATTGGCATTGGTGAAACTTTCCGAAGCAATCTGGAATACCTGCTCGCCACGCACCTCGGCAATCGTGCTCAATTGTGGGATGCCGGCGATCAGCTTGTCCACCGGCACTTTCGCGGCCTGATAAGTGGCACTGTTGGTCACGTCTGCACCCGCCCCGGCAATCGTGCCGCCAGTGGCCAGGATCACGACATTCGGTTTTTCGGCAGCCAGTGAAGCACTGAAAACGAGCATTGAGGCGATTGCGACCAGCCAACGTCTTGCGGTTATCGACAACATGGCATCCTCCTTGGCTTGGGATTCATACTCCAGGGGCAGCAGGCCCGCCCCGGGCCTGTGCAGCATTTACTCGAAGGCTTTGTCGTTGGGTGCCTTGTACAGTTTCTTCACGGCTTCCGAAAGCGGGAAATTGAGGTTCAGACCCTTCGGCGGAATCGGCTGCAGGAACCACTTGGCGTAGATCTTCTCGGCTTCGCCCGAGGTCATCGCCTTGGCCAGAGCCGTGTCGACGATCTTCTTGAAGGCTGGGTCATCCTTGCGCAACATACAGCCATACGCTTCGAACGACTGCGGTGTACCGACCACGACCCAGTCGCTGGCACGCTTGGCCTTGGCCATTTCGCCGTAGAGCAGAGCGTCATCCATCATGAAGGCGACGGCGCGACCGGTTTCCAGCGTCAGGAAGGCTTCCCCGTGGTCCTTGGCGCTGATGATGTTCATCTTCATCTGCTTGTCTTCATTCATCTTGCGCAGCAGACGTTCGGAGGTGGTTCCAGCGGTAGTCACCACATTCTTGCCGGCCAGTTCGGGAAAGTCACTGATTCCGGAGTTGGTCTTGGTCATCAGACGAGTGCCGATGATGAAGATGCTGTTCGAGAAACTGACCTGCTTCTGACGCTCGGTGTTGTTGGTCGTCGAACCACATTCGAGGTCGACCGAACCGTTCTGCACCAGCGTAATGCGGTTCGCCGAAGTCACCGGCATCATCTTGATGTCCAGTTTGGCCAGTTTCAAATCCGCCTTGATGGCGTCAACCGCCTTCAGCATCATCTCCTGCGAGTAGCCGATAACCTGCTGCTTGTCGTCATAATACGAGAAGGGAATCGACGACTCGCGATGCCCCAGCGTTATGACTCCGGTGTCCTTGATCTTCTTCAGCGTCCCGCTCAACTCCTGAGCGAGAACCGGCGCAGAAAGCAGAGCCGTCGCCAGTGTCGCCGCCAGCACCAGGCGTTTGGAATTTTTGATCATTTTCACTCCTCCAGATATAGGTCATTGCGCAGGATGCGGTCCATGGAAATCAGCCAATCGGCCAACGCTGCTGCCCAACGTCGACAACGGGCGGTTCGCGGACGAACCGATTGTGGCACGACTGGCGCAGGGAGCCAAGCGCTAATCTGTTAATGATAAGGCCATGAAAAGCAGCGTCCTGATCTGGGATACCATGCACACCACATCAAACGATCGTTACCCGCCATGCTCAAGCGTCTGCCGCCCTGCTTGCCCTTCGGACCGCGCGCCTGCCCTGGAATTCCGTCAAGTTCCTGAACAACCCCTCGCCGACACCCCATGAAGCCTGCACCCATTCGCTACAGCATTCGCCCGAGCAACCCAGAAGCGCATCTGCTTGAAGTCCGCTGCACGCTGGCCGAGAGCGACCCCGCCGGCCAGCGCTTTGCCCTGCCAGCCTGGATTCCCGGCAGTTACCTGATTCGTGATTTCGCCCGGCACATCATCGCGATCCATGCCGAGACCGCCGGCCAGCGCGTGCGCCTGCACCGGATCGACAAACACACCTGGCAGGCGTCGCCCGTCGGAAAACATGAGGCGCTCACGGTGATTTGCGAGATCTACGCCTGGGACCTCTCGGTACGCGGGGCACACGTCGACCAGACACACGCTTTTTTCAACGGCTGCAGCGTTTTCCTGCGCCCGATTGGCAAGGAAGAAGTGCCATGCCTGATCGATCTGCAACGACCGCCGGGCAGCCGGTTCAAAGAGTGGCGAGTCGCTACGGCGCTCGCATCTGCACGTGGGGAAAAGGACGCAGCCCGTCCACACGCTTTTGGCCTTTATCGCGCCGCCAACTACGACGAACTGATCGACCACCCCATTGAAATGGGGACATTCACCCTGGCCAGGTTCACGGCCTGCGGGGTACCGCACGAGGTCGCGATCAGCGGAAAGCACGACTGTGATCTGACGCGCCTGACGTCCGACCTCAGACGAATCTGCGAGTGGCAGATCCGTTTTTTTGGCGAACCAGCGCCCATGCCGCACTACGTCTTCCTGATCACCGCCCTGGGCGACGCCTACGGTGGACTTGAGCACCGGGCTTCGACGGCGCTCCACTGCGCACGCGACGACCTGCCTTACCACGGCATGCATGGCATTCCTGAGCACTATCGCAAATTCCTTGGACTCTGCAGCCACGAATATTTCCACACCTGGAACATCAAGCGCATCAAACCAGCAGCGTTCACTGCCTACAATCTCGATGCCGAGAACTACACCACCCTGCTCTGGGCGTTCGAGGGTTTCACTTCCTACTACGACGATCTGGCGCTTCTGCGCTGCGGAGCGATCAAGATTGAGCACTGGCTGAAAGTGATCGCTGCGACCATCGACAAGGTTCAGCGCGACCCAGGCCGGCAACGGCAGACACTGGCCGAGTCGAGCTTCGACGCCTGGACCAAGTACTACCGGCCAGATGAAAACACACCCAATGCTGTGGTCAGCTACTACGCCAAGGGCGCCCTGGTCGCGCTGGCGCTCGACCTGACATTGCGCGCCGGAACGGCGGGCCGGATTTCACTGGACGATGTGATGCGTACGCTCTGGCAACGCTACGGTGAGTCCGCGCAAGGGGGTAGGGTCGGCGTCGGCGACGAGGACATCCGGCTGATCGCCGAAGAACTTTCGGGGCTCAAACTCGAAAGTTTCTTTGCCGACGCCGTGCATGGCACGGCCGATCTGCATCTGGCTCAATTGCTGAAGCCTTTCGGCATCCGCCTGAAGTGTACCGCGTCGTCCACAATGCCATCGATCGGCGTACGCACCGGTAACGAGGGTAACGATGTCAGGCTGACGACGGTATACCAAGGCAGCCCCGCGCAGTCCGCCGGACTGTCAGCCGGTGACCTGCTGGTCGCGATCGATGGCTTGCGCGTCATGCCATCTACCCTGGAACGGCTATTGGTTCGCCGCAGCAGCGGCGAAAGCGTGAGCGTCCATGCCTTTCGTCGCGACGAACTGATGGCCTTCTCGGTTCAGCTCGGAGCGCCGGTCAAGGACCAGCACACGTTGTTGTTGACCGATAAGCACAACGAACTTCGGCGGAACTGGCTGCAGGAGCCATCCTAGCGAATGATTCCGGTCAGCGATCAGGCGAAGAAATCGACGTCGACAGACGCCCGTCGACGATAATGAAGATCTGGCCTGCCCAGGTTTCTGCAACCTTTTTTTGCCGCTCTGTCCCCGCGATGACCTATCTCGCCAATCTGCGAAAAAACTACGAACGTGCCGAACTCAGTGAAGACGCGTCCTGTGCCGACCCGCTCAAGCAATTTGAACAATGGCTCAATGAAGCGATTGCCGCACGGTTGCCGGAACCGAACGCCATGACTCTGGCAACTGTAGATCGTACGCAGCGGCCGTCGACCCGTGTGGTGCTGATCAAGGGCTATGATGAACGCGGCCTGACCTGGTTCACCAACTATGACAGCCGCAAGGGACGGGAACTGGCCGCCAATCCCTGGGCAGCGCTGCAGTTCCATTGGGTAGAACTGGAACGGGTCGTGCGCATCGAGGGACGCGTCGACAAAATCAGCGACGCCGAAAGCGACAGCTACTTCGCGAGTCGCCCGCTCGATTCGCGTATCGGCGCCTGGGCCAGTCCGCAGAGCGATGTGATTGCCAACCGCGGCGTGCTGGTCGCCAACGCCGCCTTGTACGGTGCGCGCTTCCTGCTGCACCCTCCGCGCCCAGCACACTGGGGCGGCTACCGCCTCCAGCCTGACACCTGGGAGTTCTGGCAGGGCAGAAAAAGTCGTTTGCATGACCGCCTGCGCTACCGACTCGACGGCGACGAGCAATGGCTGCGCGAGCGCCTGGCGCCATGATCTGTCTCAACCCTATTTATTGACCGGCGCCACCTTCTCCCATCCGCCAGCACACTGCCTGACCGCCGGGTAGTAGGCGCCCCGTTCCCGGCAGTAATACCAATATCCGGGTTCAAGCACTTCCCCACTGCCCGGCATTGGCTCTGCGCTGACTTCGCCCTGCTCGACATAGACCACTGCTGGCGGCACCGTAGCCACCGGTGGATAAACCACTGACGGCGGGTAATAGGCAGGCGCCCCCCACGGCCAGCCCCAGACCAGGGGTGCGCCAAAATACACACCGACTCCTGGCCCATAGCCGCGCCATCCGGAACCGTAGTAGCCGCCCCTGGGGCCGTAGTAGTAGCCTCCCCGCGGCCCATACCCCGGATAACCGCCGACGACCACGGCGCCGGAAACCACTGGACGGCCGGCTAGACTGATTGTCGGCTGCATCAGCACCATCAGAAGCAGCGCACCCAACAACGATTTCATGCAACGCTCTCCAAGCTGTTGGCTATCCACAGGGACGATCATGATGTGCATACCTTTCTTCTGCTGGCCAGCTATTGCCCGAGCCACGCCGACACGACATTCCCGGGTGATCATTGAATAACGCAGCAGCAGTGCCTACGCCGACAACCCTCGCCAACTCCGGTCTCTTCCCTCCGACAGGCCGGGGCGACCGTTCCGCCACCACGAGCCGCGCCTGGGACCCGTCGGATACCGGCAAACCCTGCCCGCCTGGGCACCGATCGCGACCGCAGATCACGACGCCCGCTCTGCGGTAGCCGTCACAATTTCCTCGACGATGGCCCGCGCTCCGGTGCACCGCCATTTTACTTCCAGGTCGTAGAGGCGGAAGCCATACTGCCGCAACGCATCATTCGCGTAGGCCGGGCGCGGGTCCTGCGCCAGGACCTCGCACAGCAGCGCCGGGAGGTCGGGCCAACGTGCTTCGTGCCAGCGCAGTTGCGTCATGGCCTGCGCGGTGAAATCCACCACCAGTTGTGGCGGTGGACCATCGACAAAACCCGCGCGCGCCGTCGGTTCACTTTCGACAAACGGAATATACGGCTTGATGTCGAGAACCGGCGTACCGTCAAGCAGGTCGACGCCCCCCAAAGTGAGCACTACACCCGCGCCGGTTTCAATGGACAGCAACTCGACCAGTGACAAACCCAGAGAGTTGGGGCGAAATGGGCTGCGGCTGGCGAAAACGCCAACCCGTTCGTTGCCGCCAAGGCGTGGGGGACGAACCGTCGGTCGCCATTCGCCGACGCACCCGTGGAACACGAAAGTGAGCCAGACATGCGAAAACGCCTCCAGCCCACGCACCGCCTCCACGCGGTCATAAGGTGGCAACAGGCGCAAGCAGCCGCGTGCATGGGGCGCCAGCCGTGGCTGCCGGGGAATGCCGAAGCGATCCCGAAACGGGCTGGCGAGGTAGCCGATCGGCGAAAGACTGAACTCAGTCACCTTCCTGGTCGTTCAACTCCGGAATTCGCGTCGGGAATGCCGGTGAGCCCCAGCGCATGCAGGGCCATCGCCTGCACGACAGTTTCGACCTCACCGATCGCTGACGCCTGTTCAAAACACGCCCGCGGGTAGCGATTCTGCAGTTCGTCCAGCAACGCCGGCACGTCACGCCGCAGATGGCCCCCGCGGGCAATGAACATCGGCAGAACAATGATACGTTCGAAATCATCCGCGAGCAGTGTTTCGGCACAGGTACGCAAATCGGGGGTCATGAATTCCAGGAAAGCGAGTTCGACGCGCACCTCGGGACATCTATCGCGCACGGCAGCACAGACGCGGCGCATCGGTTCTGCCCATTGCGGATCACGTGCGCCGTGGGCAAAGAGGATAAGTGCGGTTTTCGACATCCGACTACTTTACCGCATCGCCAACTGCGATAGCGATCTCGGTGGGTACCGCCTCCCACGGTACACGAAAACCCAGGCCGGGATCACTGCACACCGGCAAGCGCGGCAATTTCCTCGGCATGGTCGACGAGATGGTCGGCACCCCAATTCTCAATAGGATCACCGTCACCAAGATAGCCGTAGCGTACAGCCACGGTCGCCATGCCGACAGCGCGGCCAGCCTGGATGTCACGCGAGTCGTCACCAACGTAGAGGCAACGCGCGGGCTCCTTGCCGATCAGCGCGCAAGCCAGGCGCATGGGTTGGGGTGCGGGCTTGGCGCGCGGCGCGGAGTCACCGCTGACCACACAGGCGGCGCGTTTGGCATAACCCAGTCGGGTCAGCAACGGCAGAGTGAAGCGTTGAGCCTTGTTGGTGATGATCCCCCATGGCGAACCGCGGCCCTCGAAGCTAACAAGGAGTGCGTCGATACCGGGAAAAAGAGTCGTCGCCACACAGATGTCCTGACTGTAATAGTGCAGGAAGCGTTCATAGAATTGCGCATAGAGCGGATCGCCCGGGCGCAGGTTGAGCCCCGCGTTGAGCATGCCACGTACCCCCTGAGAAGTGAAGCGACGCAACTGCCCCGGCGGGACTGGCGCCAGATCAATATCGGCACGCAGGCGGTTCAACGCCGCAGCTAGATCTGGTGCCGTATCGGCAAAGGTCCCATCCAGGTCGAACAATACGGCTTCAAACATTCTTTACGGTGTGCAGCAGGTAATTGACGTCGGTATTGCGACCGAGGGCATATTGTCCGGTAAAGGGATTGTAGGTCATTCCCCGCAAATCGCCCGGATCGAGATCGACATCCCTTGCCCAGCGGAGGAGTTCCGACGGTTTGATGAACCTGGCGTAGTCGTGCGTGCCCCTGGGTAACATCTGCAGAACATATTCGGCACCAATCACCGCCAGCAGGTAAGCCTTCGGATTGCGGTTGATGGTCGAAAAGAAGACGTGCCCTCCAGGCTTGACCAGTGCCGCACAAGCGGCAACCGAACTGGACGGATCGGGTACGTGTTCGAGCATTTCCATGCAGGTAACGACATCGTAACCACAGGCTTCCTGGGCGGCGAGTGCTTCGGCGGCGATCTTGCGGTAGTCAACCGTGCGCCCACTTTCGAGCAGATGCAGACGCGCCACACTGAGCGCTTTGTCGGAGAGATCAATCCCGGTCACCGTCGCTCCCCTGTCGCACATGCCTTCGGAGAGCAGACCGCCGCCACAACCGACGTCAAGCACCCGCTTGCCGGCGAGTTGGCAGAGGCTGTCGATCCAGTCAAGGCGCAATGGGTTGATGTCGTGCAGCGGCTTGAAGTCGCTGCCGGGATCCCACCAGCGATGCGCAAGCTGGCTGAATTTCTCGAGTTCGCTCTGGTCCGCATTGATCATGATGTCTGGGTTATCCGTAAAATGGTCTGGCACATCGGCTGCGCCTACATGCCACACACAAAAAAACCCCGCAGAAGCGGGGTTTTTTTGCACGCGGTACCTTGATTACTTGGTGCCGATGAGTTCGATATCGACACGACGATCGGGTTGCAGGCACTCGATGACCTTCTTGCTCTTCGCGCCCGGGCATTGATCCGGCTTGGTCACCGGGTTCTTCTTGCCCTTGCCTTCGGTATACACGCGGTTGGCTTCGACACCCTTGCTGACCAGATATGCCTTGACCGCAGCCGCACGCTTCTCGGACAGTTTCTGGTTGTAGGCGTCGGAACCAAAGCGGTCGGTGTGACCCACGGCGATGATCACTTCGAGCTTGATTTCCTTCGACTTGGCGACTACTTCGTCAAGCTTCTGCTTGCCGGCCGGACGTAGCGTCGCCTTGTCGAAGTCGAACAGCGCATCGGCAGCCACCGTGATCTTGTCAGCCGAAGGCTTGGCACTCGGTCCGGCAGCAGGCGCTGCCTTGGCGATCACCGCCGGCTCGCAAACCTCCTTCGGCAGCAGGTCCTTGTCGCACTTGCAACCCGCCGGGTCCTTGGCCGCCGCCGCCGGTGTCCAGAATCCCGTCCGCCAGCAAAGGCCAGCGCCGCTCATCGCGACTTCACCACGTTGGTCGATCACGTACACCCGATCCAGCGGCATCGAGGTCTGTGCCTGAGCCAGCGAGGCGCCGAAGCCGAGAGTAGCGGCGAGCACGGCCATTATGGAGTTTCTTGCAGTTCTGTTCATCTGGGTTTCCCTCGTTAGTTGAAGCCTGCGGAACTGCTCCGCATGGCCTGTTATGCCTCGTTGTTGACTGAACTCATCACGGACGAATTTTATTTTGCCACAAGAGGGCCAGTTTTATCAATCCGGTTGCGTTGTTTTCAACCAGTTGCCGGTTTTCAACGCGTATCCGCCCGCCCACCCAGACATCAGAAACATGCTCACGGCCTACCGAGTAGGTCAGGTGTGAAACGGGATCATAGCAGGGCGCGAGGGCGATGTCGTTGAGGTCGATGGCACACAGATCGGCGCACTTGCCAGGCACAATCGAACCGATATGCGCATCGAGACCGAGTGCCCGCGCGCCACCCAGCGTCGCCATCTGCAGCACCCGGTGGGCGTTGATGGCATCGGCGCGTCCGCCGTTCTCCTTGGCGAGAAGAGCGGCCAACCGCATTTCCTGAAGAAGATCGAGGCGATTGTTGCTGGCCGCGCCGTCAGTGCCCAGCCCGATGTTGACGCCTCTTGCCGACAATGCCGTGATCGGCGCGATACCGCTGGCAAGCTTGAGATTCGAGCTGGGGCAATGGGCAACGGAACAGCCATGCTGGGCCAGCAATTCAATTTCATGGGCATCGAGGTGGACCGCGTGCACCGCGATCAGTGCCGGGCTGAGCAGACCCAAGCGACGGATACGCTCCATCGGACGCATACCGAAGCGCTGCAGGCTGTCATCGATTTCCTGGACAGTCTCATGCAGGTGGAGATGGATCGGCAACTCGAGCTGTTCGGCCAAGGTCAGCACCCTGGCAAAACTTCGCTCGCCGACCGTGTACGGCGCATGCGGTGCCAGACAGAACGACAGCAGCGACTGATCCAGAAACTGATCACGGACCGCCAGGCCCTTGGCCAGGTAGTCCTCCGCATCGGCCGCATAGTTGCTCGGGAAGTCTACCGTGATCAACCCAATCGCCGCACGCATTCCAGAAGCAAGAGCCGCTTCGGCCGCGGCCTGGGGAAAGAAATACATGTCGTTGAAACAGGTGATACCGCCACGCAACATCTCTGCACAGGCCAGCAAGGTGCCGTCATGGACGAACTGTGGCGAGACATGCTGCGCCTCGGTGGGCCAGACGTGCCTCTGCAGCCACTCCATCAGTGGCAGGTCGTCTGCCAGACCGCGCAACAAGGTCATCGCGGCGTGGGTGTGCAAGTTGACCAAGCCTGGAATCAGTACGTGCTGGTCGAGCCGCTTGCGGTTGCGCGGCAAAAAACGGCCGGCAACCTCACTCTGTGGGAGGAGATCAATGATGCGGCCACCATCTACCGCAACGGCGTGGCTCTCGAGAACCACATCCGGCGGATCGACGGGCACGATCCAGCGTGCCTCGATCAGCAGATCGACAGGGCGCACGCTCTCAGTCATTGGGAAAATCTCTCGCCAGACCTAAAAAAAACCCCGCAGAAGCGGGGTTTTCTTGCACGCGGTACCTTGATTACTTGGTGCCGATGAGTTCGATATCGACACGACGATCGGGTTGCAGGCACTCGATGACCTTCTTGCTCTTCGCGCCCGGGCATTGATCCGGCTTGGTCACCGGGTTCTTCTTGCCCTTGCCTTCGGTATACACGCGGTTGGCTTCGACACCCTTGCTGACCAGATATGCCTTGACCGCAGCCGCACGCTTCTCGGACAGTTTCTGGTTGTAGGCGTCGGAACCAAAGCGGTCGGTGTGACCCACGGCGATGATCACTTCGAGCTTGATTTCCTTCGACTTGGCGACTACTTCGTCAAGCTTCTGCTTGCCGGCCGGACGTAGCGTCGCCTTGTCGAAGTCGAACAGCGCGTCGGCAGCCACCGTGATCTTGTCAGCCGAAGGCTTGGCACTCGGTCCGGCAGCAGGCGCTGCCTTGGCGATCACCGCCGGCTCGCAAACCTCCTTCGGCAGCAGGTCCTTGTCGCACTTGCAACCCGCCGGGTCCTTGGCCGCCGCCGCCGGTGTCCAGAATCCCGTCCGCCAGCAGAGGCCAGCGCCGCTCATCGCGACTTCACCACGTTGGTCGATCACGTAAACGCGATCAAGAGCGGTCTGGGCTTGTGCAGCACCAGCCGCGGCAAAGAGGCCGATAGAGGCCAGCAGGGTAGTAATGATTTTCGATTTCAAGATGTTCCTCCTCGATTAATCTCTGTTAGGTCCGAATGCGTGAAACGCGATGCGATTTTTGCGCAGTCAGGAGATTTAAGCATACAAACTTGATTTGCTTCAAGCATTGGCCTGGCATTGTGTTGCATTTTCACAACGAATCACGATCGATGGCGTGAGCGCTACGCTGTCATCTCCTGTCCCGCACTGCCCGCATTTCAACCAGGCTGCACCGAGCAATGGGCACGTTCCCAAGTGGAGCATGCGACAATCGCGATCGCCAGTGGCGCTTATTGCTGCTGCGGACGAGACGAGACCGAGGAGAAAAAAATGCCATCAATGAGCCTGGAGGCCATCGTGTCGATGCTGGAAGATGCGCAGCAAGTGGTCGTCTTCTCGGGTGCCGGGCTTTCCGCCGACAGTGGCATTCCGACCTTCCGCGACGGCGCAACCGGTCTCTGGAACAACGTCGATCCGGACGAAGTGGCGAGCATTGACGGATTCCTGCGCAATCCACGCCGGGTCTGGAACTGGCTGCTGCAACTGAAGAACCTGGTCGATGACCGACGGCCGAACGCTGGCCACCAAGCCATCGCTCGCCTTGAAGCCATCTGCGCCGCGAAACAGGTCACCGTCATTACCCAGAACATCGACGGCTACCACGCGCGCGCGGGCAATGAACACGTACTCGAGGTCCACGGCACGATTCATCGCGTTCGGTGTCATCGGCGTTGCGGCTTCGCGGACAGCTGGGACCATCGCGCGGAAGAACCGTATCCCTGCCCGGCTTGCGGCGCGCCGGTACGGCCGGACCTGGTGATGTTCGGCGAAGCGCTCGAAGAAGAGGTTTTTGCTGCTGCCGAAGCGCGTAGCGTCAGCGCCGATATATTCTTCTGTGTCGGCACCTCACTCACCGTGCAACCTGCGGTTCGCCTGCCAATGTGGGCGAAAAGTGCCGGCGCCGTGCTGGTGGAAGTCAATCCTCACCCCACACCTCTGTCGCCAACCGCCGATTATTCGATTCGCAGCGGAGCTTCGCAGTTCTTTGCCGCGCTCTGCGGAGAAGTTGAATCACGCCCGCTGCAGACGGGAAAACGGGATGATCAGTGCCGCTGATCGGCGCCACCGATCAGCTATAATGCGTCGTTTAGCTGCCTCGCCTGGAACCGGCGTACGCAGACCACTCCATTCCTGCAGTCGAGTCGCGAGCCGTATTCCTTGTCCTTTCCGCTTCCCCGATCGCCGTTGCCCAAAATCGGCGAAAGGCTTCAGTTCCCCTCGTTTGCGGGCTCGGCCGACGCGCTCCTGATCGCACATGCCGCGTCGGAAGCCCGCGATGACGCCAGGCCGCGCATGCTCGCCGTGCTCACCGCCCATGCCGGCGACGCTCATCGCTTGCTGCAGGAAATTCCCTGGTTCGCCGCTAATCTGCGGGTACGCCTGCTCCCGGACTGGGAAACGCTACCCTATGACAGTTTTTCGCCGCACCATGATCTGGTTTCAGAGCGCCTGGCAACGCTCTATACGGTCATGCGCGGCGAGTGCGATGTGCTGCTGGTCCCTGCCGGCACGGCGGCTTATCGGCTTTCGCCGCCGACCCACCTGGCGGCCTATACCTTCTTTCTGAAGCAAGGCGAAAAGCTCGATGCCGGGCAGTTTCGGGCCCAGATGACACTGGCCGGCTATGCGCATGTGACCCAGGTCGTCGCACCTGGCGAGTACTCGGTTCGCGGTGGTCTCGTCGATCTCTTCCCTATGGGCTCGCCACTCCCCTACCGCCTCGATCTCTTCGACAATGAGATTGAAAGTATCAAGACCTTCGACGTTGACAGTCAGCGCACGCTCTACCCGGTGCCTGAGGTTCGCCTGCTGCCAGCACGCGAATTCCCGATCGACGAACAGGGCCGCACACGCTTTCGGCAACGCTTCCGCGAACTATTCGAGGGTGACCCCGGCCGCTCGGGAATCTACAAGGACGTATCGAACGGCATTCCTTCCGCCGGCATCGAGTACTGGCTGCCTCTCTTCTTCGAGGAAACCGCCACCCTTTTCGACTACCTGCCGAAAACTGCCGTGCTTTGCTTACACGGCAACGTGCCCGAAGCAATTCGTGCGTTCTGGAACGAGGCGCAGTCCCGCTACACCATGCTCTCAGGCGACCGCAACCGGCCGCTGCTGCCGCCAGGAGAGCTTTTTCTGGCCGAAGAACCCTTTTTCGTGGCCGCCAAGGCCTACGCCCGCCAGACCCTGACGGCCGGCGACGACGGTCCCGTGCACAGCTTGCCGCCGCTGGCCATCGATCGCCGCGCGGAAAACCCGCTGTCCCGCCTGAAGGAGTTTATCGGCGGATTCGATGGGCGCGTGCTGCTGCTTGCCGAAACACCCGGCCGTCGCGAGACCCTGTCGGGACTGTTTTCGGAATACGGACTGGCCCCACAAGCCAGCGCGAGCTTCGCGGAATTCATCGCCGCCGACTGCAGACTGTCGCTGGCCATTGCTCCGCTTCACGATGGCTTCCTGCTCAATCAACTGGCGGTCATCACCGAAGCAGAACTCTACGCCGACAGTCCGTCACGGCGCGCGCGCCACCTGGCGCAGCGCAAGACTTCGGTGGACAACTGGCTGCGTGACCTCGCAGAACTGAAGGTCGGGTCGCCAGTGGTGCATGAACAACATGGCATCGGACGCTATCAGGGCCTGCTCCACCTTGACCTGGGCGAAGGCGAGATGGAGTTCCTCGAACTGCATTACGCCGGCGACGCCAAGCTCTATGTACCGGTATCGCAGTTGCATGTCATCTCGCGCTACTCGGGTGCCGATCCCGACACCGCCCCCTTGCACACCCTCGGTTCGCAGCAGTGGGAGAAGGCCAAGCGCCGTGCCGCGCTGCAGGCACGCGACACGGCCGCGGAACTGCTCGCCCTCTACGCCCTGCGGGCAGCACGGCAGGGCCACGCCTGCGAGTTCAAGGCACATGACTACGACGCCTTCGCCGACGGTTTCGGTTTTGAAGAGACACAGGATCAGGCAACCGCGATCACCGCAGTCATCGAAGACATGAAATCGGGCCGACCGATGGACCGTCTGGTCTGCGGTGATGTCGGCTTCGGCAAGACCGAAGTCGCCCTGCGCGCCGCCTTCTGCGCGGTGGCTGGCGGCAGGCAGGTGGCGGTCCTGTGCCCGACCACCCTGCTCTGTGAACAGCACTTCCAGACTTTCAGCGACCGCTTCGCCGACTGGCCGGTCAGAATCGCCGAACTGTCGCGTTTCAAGACCGCCCGGGAAGTCAGCCAGGCACTGCAGGAACTGTCCGACGGCAGACTGGACATCGTCATCGGGACGCACAAGCTCTTGCAGAGCGATGTGCACTTCTGCCGTCTCGGCCTGGTGATCATCGACGAGGAGCATCGTTTTGGCGTCCGCCAGAAGGAAGCACTCAAGGCGCTGCGCGCCGAGGTCGACGTGCTGACGCTGACCGCAACGCCGATTCCGCGCACCCTCGCCATGTCGCTCGAAGGCATGCGCGACTTCTCGGTGATCGCCACCGCCCCGCAGAAGCGGCTGGCGATCAAGACGTTTGTCAGCCGCTTCTCAGACGGCATCATTCGGGAAGCGCTGTTGCGCGAGTTCAAACGCGGTGGCCAGGTCTACTTCCTGCATAACGAAGTGGACACCATCGACAACATGCGCGACAAGCTCGGCAAACTGCTGCCCGAAGCACGCATCGTCGTCGGCCACGGCCAGATGAAGGAGCGCGACCTGGAGCGCGTGATGCGCGACTTCACGCAACAACGCGTCAACCTGCTGTTATGCACGACGATCATCGAAACCGGCATCGACAACCCGCACGCCAACACCATCGTCATCAATCGTGCAGAGAAATTCGGTCTGGCGCAGTTGCATCAGCTCCGCGGCCGGGTCGGGCGCTCGCACCACCAGGCCTACGCCTACCTGCTGACACACGACGATGCTGCGCTCAACAAACAGGCCAGGCAGCGCCTGGAGGCCATCCAGATGATGGACGAACTCGGTGCCGGTTTCTACCTCGCCATGCATGACCTCGAAATCCGTGGTGCCGGCGAAGTGCTGGGCGCCAACCAGTCCGGTGAAATGCAGGAAGTCGGCTTCAACCTCTTCACCGAGATGCTCAATCGTGCCGTCGCGGCGCTCAAACAAGGCAAGGAGCCAGACCTCACGCAGCCACTGGCCATCGCCACCGAGATCAAGCTGCACACACCCGCCTTGCTCCCCGACGACTATGCACCGGACGTCCATGAACGGCTGACGCTCTACAAACGCCTGGCCGACTGCCAAGGCACCGAAGCCCTGGACAAGCTGCAGGAAGAATTGGTCGATCGCTTCGGCGAGTTACCGCAGCAGGCCCGGGCACTGCTTGACAGCCACCGCCTGCGGCTGCTCTGCAAGCCGCTGGGAATCAGCAAGCTCGACGCCGCGGTGGAGCAGGTCGTCGTGCAGTTCGAGCCTGATCCGCCGATCGACGCCATGCGCATCATCAACCTGATTCAGAAAGACCGCAACTACCGGCTGGCAGGACAGGACAAGCTGATCCTCAGACGCCACTGCGCAACGCTCGCCGAACGCGTTGCTGCGGTAAAGGATATTATTCATCAACTGTGCAAATGAACCTGCGGACGCCATGACTACCCACGACATCGACAACATCAACGTTAGCGCCTTCGACCCCATGCCTTCGCCGGAGGAAATCCATGCCCGTTTACCGCTTACGGCAAGTGCCGCCAGCCTGGTGATGCACGGCCGCGAAGTCTTGCGCAACATTCTCGACCGCCGCGACCCGCGGCTGTTTGTCGTCGTCGGTCCGTGCTCGATCCATGATCCGGTGGCCGGGCTCGACTATGCGCAGCGTCTCAAGGCGCTTGCCGACGCGGTCGGCGAGACGCTCTATCTGGTGATGCGCGTGTATTTCGAAAAGCCGCGCACGACGACCGGTTGGAAAGGCTATATCAATGACCCGGATATGGACGATTCCTTCCGTGTCGATCAGGGCATGCACAAGGCACGCGAGTTTCTGTTGCAACTCGCAGAACTCGGCATGCCCACTGGCACCGAAGCACTCGACCCGATCGCCCCGCAATACCTCGGCGATTTGATGTCCTGGACGGCAATCGGCGCCCGCACAACCGAGTCGCAGACCCACCGCGAGATCTCTTCTGGACTATCCACGCCGGTCGGCTTCAAGAACGGCACCAACGGCGATGTCGGTATCGCCGTCAACGCCATCCTCTCGGCCTCGCGCCCACACAGCTTCCTGGGAATCAACGGCCAGGGCCGCACGTCGATCGTGCGCACGCGCGGCAACCGCTACGGCCACCTCGTCCTGCGTGGCGGCGACGGCCGACCAAACTATGACACGGTCAGCGTGCAGATGGCCGAACAGGCGCTGCGTAAAGCGGGTTTGCCGAGCAACATCGTCGTCGACTGCTCGCATGCCAACAGTTACAAGAAACATGACCTGCAACCGCTGGTCATGGCCGACGCGGTCAATCAGGTCCGCCTCGGGAACAAATCGCTGGTCGGAATGATGATTGAGTCAAATATCGTCGCCGGCAACCAGGCGATTCCGGACGACCTCTCACAGCTCAAGTATGGCTGTTCGGTGACTGATGCCTGTGTCGACTGGGAAACCACCGAAAAAATGATCCGCGACGCCGCCGCCCTGCTACGGACGGTCCTGCCCGGACGCATCGGCTGACACTGAACCTGCCTGCGGACCGGTCTTCGCCCGGTCCGCAGGAACGCTTGCGCCTAGGCGCTTAGCGCGGAGAAGCCGCGTACTTCAATCCGGCCTGGCTCTTGGAGACCTGAGCCTGCTCGAAGGCCTCGACCGCTTTCTTGACCGAGACAAAGAAATCGTTCCTGCCGATTTCGTCCGAGAGCCCGACCTTGGCGAGTTCTTCAAGGAATGGCCGCGGGGCATCGGCAATCTTGACGTCAATACCCTCCTCGGCGAGTTCACGATGCAACTCAGCAAAGCGCTGCGCGGCGGTGACATCCATGTCGTGAATCGCCTGTGCATCGATCACCAGCCACCTGATCGGTGAATCAGCCTCGTCCACCAGCGTCCGGATGCGCGTCACGACGTGCCGTGCGTTGGCGAAGTTCAGCGGCGCGTAGAGCCGGTAGATCAACAGGCCGGGGACGCTTTCCGCGGCTTCGTCATCGCGACAGTCGTGGAACCGCCCATCGCTGACCCGTCGGCGAAGTACCGCATCGCCAGGGCGTGAGACTTCCACAAGAATCGAGATCAGAGACAGCAGCAGGCCGAGGATGATCCCCGGCACGACCCCGGCGATCAGGATGGCCATGGTCACGCCCATGGCGATGCCGAACTCGACACGATCGACCTTGTACAGCCCGCCCAGCGACGCCACTTCCAGCATTCCGATCGCGGTCACGATAAGGATCGCGCCCAGCGCCACTTTCGGCAGCAAGGCGATCAACCCGGTTAGAAAAAACAGGAACAGCAGCAAGCCCAGCGCCACCACCAGTTGCGCCACCTGTGACTTGCCGCCCGCCGAATCGACGATCGAAGTACGCGACTGACTGGCGGAAACCGGAAATCCCTGCCAGACGCCGGCAAGGATGTTCGCCGAGCCAAGAGCTACCAGTTCCCGATTCGGGCGGACCTCGTAACCATTTTTTTCGGCAAAGGTCTGGGCCAGAAGAATACCGTCCGAAAAGGCGAGAAAGGCAATCGCCACCGCTGCCGGCGCGAGCGCTGAAATGTCGGCCCAGTGCACTTTCGGGATCGTCAGGTGCGGCACACCCGAGGGCACCTGACCCACCAGTGCCACGCCGTAGCTGCCCAGGTCGAGCGCGAAACTTGCAGCAATCGCTACCGCACACACCGCCAGCGCGCCCGGCACCCGTGGCATCCAGCGCGCCAGTCCGACCAGCAGGCCAACCAGCAGGACACCGAAGACAAAGGTCGGCAGGTGCGTCTCGGGCAACCTCTCGATCACGACGTAGACCAGTTCGAAGAATTCCTCGCCCTCGGTCTTGATGCGAAACATCTTGCCAAGTTGGGTGGCAATCAGCACCAGAGAAGCCCCGTTCAGATAGCCGATCAACACCGGTCGCGACAGCAGATCGGCGATGATGCCCAGTTTCAGGCGGGCAGCAAGCAGCAGCACACCGCCCGAAAGGATGCTCAGCACCGCCGCCAGTACGACGATGCGCGCCGGATCTCCCAGCGCGAGAGGCAGAATCGCCGAACCCGCCAGCAGGCCGATGGCCGCGTCCGGCCCGGCGATGACGTGCCGCGAACTGGAGAACAGCGCGTAGCCGACGGCCGCGGCCAGCGCAGCGTAGAGTCCGGTAATCGGTGGCAAGTGAACCAGTTCAGCGTAGGCAATCACCGACGGAATCGACACGATACACGCTGAAAGCCCTGCGATCGCATCCTTGCTCAGCCAGGCCAGGCGATACTCTTTCAGCGTGCTGATCAACGGCAAACCGGACTGCAGGTACTTGAGCAATACGGCAGTTTTCATGTGAGTGGCTCCAGGCACAAAGACATAGATCGGCAATATACCTTGATCTACCGGAAATCCAGCAACAGATAACCCCTTTGGCAAAACTCGCGGGATTCAGACAGCCTCATGCCACCACAATTCTTGGGCCTGAGCGACGATGACGCGTTTACCCTGATCCGGCGCGTGCGCTGGAGCGATGCGGACGAAGTGGTTTGCCCGCACTGCGGCAAAGCGCACCGGCAGACTTCCGCCCAACCCGCACGATTTGGCATTCTGCAGGCTGGGCGGAAGCTTTCCTGTCCACGTCCGGAACGATTTTCGTTTTCCACAAGTTGCTGCTGTGCCTGTACCCGGCGGCGGTCATCCTGTTGGCCAACACCGTGCAGGGCAAGATACACGTGGATGGCGCGTATGTCGGCGGGAAGGTGCAATCGGAGGACAAACGCATTCTGGCCCAGCCGAAAGTCGGCCGCAGGGGGAAACTGCTCCTTTATTGCTGCTACTATTGCGTTTCTTCATAGACTTTGGACTAACCAGCCATGCGCCACGGTTGGAATTCAATTCATCGTACCGCCGGATACGTAATCCGTACCTCCGGAGGTGTCGGAGTGAAGAGCCGCGAGGCTTCTTCCTATCCCGATTAGCCACCAGCGAGGTTGATCGCATGTGCGCCCTGCGTTTCCTGCTGCTCTGCGGTTCATGGCTGTTGCTCGTTGCCTGTACCGGACTCCCGGAAGGGATCACTCCGGTCAGCCACTTTCAACTCGATCGCTACCTCGGCAAGTGGTATGAGATAGCCCGTCTCGACCATTCCTTCGAACGTGGCCTCAGCGACGTCTCAGCGCAGTATCACCTGCAGCCCGATGGCAGCGTCAAAGTGATCAATCGCGGTTACAGCGCCGAAAAGGACACCTGGAAGGAAGCTATCGGCAAGGCGTTCCTGATCGGCGAGGCGACGCAGGGCTCCTTGAAGGTTTCGTTCTTCGGGCCCTTCTACGGCGGCTACCACATCGCGGCGCTCGACGAGCATTACTACCGCTGGTCACTGGTCGTCGGTCCCAGCCGAGATTATTTGTGGATACTCTCCCGCGAGCGCAGCCTGCCGACAGGGGTCCGCGAGCAACTGCTGACCAAGGCCAGTGAACTTGGGTTCGACACCAGCCGACTGATCTGGGTAGTCCAGGATCGACCGGAATAGAGTCGCGAAATCCGACCAAAGGAGTATTTTGCATGACAGGTACGTACCACCCTGGAATCGATACCCGCACACACGAGCCGATGACCGCGCAGTGCGGCGGCGGGAGCCTCCGGCCATGAGTGGCTTCGAAAACTACGGCCGGGAGATGGCCGAACTCGATCGGGAAATCGTTCATTACGCTGCCATTTGCGGTGTCGATCTCTCCGATCAGGCGGCGGTGAAAACCTGCATCGAGGACCCGCACGCGACCTGGGCAGCAGACAAAGCACGGCAATCGCTGCGCGGCCTGCTGATGTTGCGCCTCAAGCTGGAAACCGAGATGCTGGAGCAGGGCCTGTCGCCGGGCAGCCTTGGGAGCAAGTAACCCGCCGATGGCAAACGGGCGCCCGACGACTGCGTTCCTGCCGCCACGGCAGCAAACAACCGGCGATGGTCGTCGCAGTTCGCCCGCAGGTTGTCCGAAGACTGTTGAAACACCAGTCACGAACGCCTTCGGCCGTGCCTTGTCGAATCCCAATCTACTACCAGGAGTGAACCATCATGTCATGCAAAACCCGCCTTCTCGCAGGCCTTGGCTTTTCCGTCGGACTCCTCGTCGCGGGTTGCAGCACCACCGAGGAAAAACCGATAGTGGTAGCGGCAGCGCCTGTTCCAGCACTGGTCGCCCTGCCCTACGACCAGGCAGTGCGCAAGGCCGCACAGGACCTGCTGGCCAATGCCAACCTGGCCAAGGACCAACGCTACACCATGATCGTCGATCCCCTGGTGGACGGCAACAGCGGCATGCAGACCGAAGCGACTGCAGCGATGGAACAATCCGTAGTGCAACTGGTGAAAGCGGACTATCAGCAGGTAGATGTCAAACGTTTCAGCAGTGAAAGTGTCTCGGCGCTTCCGTTGCTGATGGTCGGTACCTTCACGCCAATCAACCTGCAGGGAAAGGCTGACGGCGAACGGGATGCCTACCGTATCTGTTTCGCCCTCGCCGACCTGAAAACCGGCAAGATCATCAGTAAGGGTCTGGCGCGCTCGCTTCCCGACGGGTTCGACCCGACACCCCTCGCATTTTTCCGGGAAATGCCCGTGTGGTCGAAGGACGCGGCGGTTGACGGCTATGTCAAGACCTGCCAGGGAACCAAAGCGGGTGACCCGATCAATCCCGCCTATATTGACTCCGTGCTGGCCGCGTCGACGATCAGCGAAGCGCTGGCAGCGTACCAGGCCAAACGCTACAAGGACTCGCTCGCACTCTACGAAGCGGTGCTGAAGAATCCCGCTGGCAACCAGGCGCGCGTGTATATCGGCATTTACCTCAACAATCAGAAACTGGGGCGCAAGCAGGCGGCCATGCAGGCTTTTGGGCGTCTTGTGGAAATGGGACTGGCAACCGACCGACTGGCCGTCCAGTTCAACTTCAAGCCTGGGGCGACCGCGTTCACCCAGGATCAGCAGCCCTATGCCCAGTGGATGACGGAGATTGCCAAGCAATCGCAGCGTCAGACGGCATGCATCGAAGTCGCAGGACACACGCGGCGAGGAACCTCCGAACAGATGGATGAACGCCTTTCCCTGCAACGCGCCGAGTTCGTCAGGCAAAAGATCGGCTCGGTCAATCCCGGCTTTGCCAAGCGCTCCGTGGCCAAGGGTTATGGTTCGCAACGCGCTGTCGTAGGTACCGGCAAGGGCAACGATTCCGATGCCCTGGACCAGCGCATCGAGTTCAAGAAGGTTTCCTGCTGATTCTCCGCGCATTCTCCATGCCTCGGGAATCCTGGCGCCCGCCGAGGACGCTGCTCGTACTATTCCTCTGCTCGCTGCTGAGCGGCCTGCTGCTTGCCGGTGGGAGCGGCGCGCAGGAAGCAACTCCCAGCCTGCGCCTGGAAACCGGTGCGCATGTCGCACCAATCCGCGCGACGAGCATGGACCGCGATGGCCGCTATGTGGTCACGGCGTCGGAAGACAAGACCGCGCGCGTCTGGGATGCCGGCAGCGGTGCGCTGCTGGCAGTGTTCAGGCCGCCTTCCGCAGCCGGCAACGATGGCAAACTCTATGCCGTGGCGATGACCCCGGACGGGTCGACCTTTGCCGCGGCGGGCTGGTCGTCGAACAATGACATCTATCTGGTGCGACGCAATGATGGCCAGATCATTCACCGCATTTCCGGGCTCCCGGACGTGCTCACCCATCTGTCGTTTTCTCCAGACGGCACAATGCTCGTCGCCGGGCTATGGGGAAAACAGGGAGTACGACTGTTTCTTGGCGCCGACGGCTGGAGCAGCGCACGCGAGATGCAGGGCGATGCCGATTTCAGCGACGAGGTCAACGCCACGGCCTGGTCACCGGACGGCAAGTCCCTGATCGTCAGCAGCGCCGACGGTTTCCTGCGCGCCTACGAAGTCACCAGCAAAGGCCTCAAGTTACTGTCACGGGACACCCTGGTCGGCACCGGGATACCTTTCGGGCTGGCCTTTTCACCCGACGGGCAGAGTTTGGCGGTGGGTACCGCCGACCAGGGCAACGTCGCCCTGCTCGACGCCAGAACACTGAAACAGAAGAAGCAGCTCTCGCCGGCCCAGGCCGGACTGTCACGAAGTCTCAGTGTCGTCGCCTGGTCGGCCGACGGCAAACGGATCTACGCGGCGGGAACATGGACCACGGTCAAGGGCCAGTTTGCCCTGTGCGTCTGGCCTGACGCTGGCATGGGCACGCCGGCTTCGGTGATCCCCCTGACCAGCAACACGATTACCGCGTTGCACGCCACGCGCGACGGTCGCCTGCTGTATGCTTCCGCCGATCCCGCGTGGGGAATCCTTGCCGCCGACGGACAACCACTGCTCGGTATCGGCAACAACCTGCTGGACTTCCGCAATCTGCGCAGCCGCTTCCGGCTCGCGGGCGACGCCAGCGGCGTGGCTTTCCGTGAAGCACGCCCCGCTGGCGCCGGCGAAGCGTTCGATATCCGGCAATTGGCCTGGGCAAAGCCCGGCAAGGAGTGGCAAGCACCGAGAACGATGTCCGGCAGGACCAACATCGACAACTGGTTCGAGCGGCAACGGCCGTTGATCAACGGCAAGGCACTCACTCTCGATGCCGGAGAGTGGTCACTCTCGGCCAGCGTCTCGCGCGACGGCGAACACGTTGCCGTGGCGACGAACCACAAGCTGCATCTCTATGACCGCAATGGTCGCGAGTTGTGGCGCACTGCTGCGCCCGCCACGCCGTGGCAGATCAACATCAGTGACGACGGGCGATGGATCGTCGCCGCCTTCAGCGATGGCACGCTGCGCTGGTACCGACAACCGGATGGGAGCGAGCAACTCGCACTCTTCCCGCACGCTGACGGACGCCGCTGGGTAATGTGGACCACCAGCGGCCACTTCGCTGCCAGCCCGGGGGGAGAAGGGCTGGTCGGCTGGCAGGTCGAGCGTGGACCAGCACAGGCTGCGGACTTCTTTCCGGTATCGCGCTTTCGCGCCGAATATTACCGGCCGGAACTGATCGCCGAGGTCATTGGCAAAGGCATTGGCAAGGCCACGCCCACAGCACTCGCCGACAGTGGCGTGCATCCGACCGGCGGTAAGGCGATTCTCGAACGACTGCCGCCGACGGTTCGGATCGTCTCTCCAGATGCCCAGAGCATCACCCGGGACAACGAGGTCAAGCTGCAGGTTGCCGTCCGCGCACCGGAAGACGCCCCGGCAACGCAACTGCGCGCGCGCGTCAATGGGCAACTGGTCACGCTGCCAGCGCTTTCTGCGCTCAGGAACATGCGCACCAAGAACAAGGGCGAAAGCATTTTCGAGGTACCGCTTTCCCTGCCGATGCTGGACGCGCAGATCCTGTTGTTCGCCGAAAACAAGCATGGCGTATCTTCGGAAGCCGCATTGACCGTCAAGAGACCGCCAACCGAACTGCCCAGGGAACAGGACCAGGCCACGCTGAGCACGCCCGCCGGTCAGTCGGGCCCCGCCGGCGTGGACCTCCGACCGAACCTCTACGTGCTCGCCATCGGCGTCAGCAAATACCAGGATCCATCGATCCAGCTCGAGTTCGCCGCCAAGGACTCAACCGATCTGTCGAATTTTCTCAAGACACAGGAGGGCGGACTGTACCGCAAGGTTTCCGTCCGCCTGCTTACTGACAGCGGCGCAAAGCGCGACGATGTCCTCGATGGACTGGAATGGATACGCCGCGAACTGACAGCAAGAGACGTGGCCATGGTGTTCATCGCCGGACACGGCGTCAATGATTCCGACAGCACGTATTACTTCCTGCCGCAGGACGTCAACATCAAATCACTGAAGCGCACCGGTGTGATCTTCACGGAGATTCGCAACACGCTCGTTTCCTTGCCCGGCAAGGCGATGTTCTTCATCGATACCTGCCATGCCGGCAACGTGCTGGGAACCGGTACGCGCTCCTTGCGCATGGATACCACCGCAGTGGTCAACGAACTGTCGAGCGCCGACAT
>NZ_JBSEHC010000004.1:0-375415 GCF_056856495.1 Candidatus Accumulibacter propinquus | reverse complement strand
CGACAACGGGGTCATCGTCTTCGCCGCGGCCACCGGACGCCAGTACGCGCAGGAATCGCCCGACTGGGGCAATGGCGCGTTCACCAAGGCCATCCTCGAAGGGCTGCGCGGCCAGGCGGACTACAACAAGTCCGGCCGCATCACCCACAAAATGCTCGACCTCTACGTCTCGGAACGGGTCAAGGGCCTCACCGAGGGCGCGCAGTCGCCAGTCACCATCGTGCCCAGTGGCGTGCCCGACTTCCCGCTCGTTCTCGGCAAGCGCTAAGCCGGTGCCCCCCTGCCGGAAACCAGGCAGAGGGAAGCCCTGGAGGGTCGGGCCAAAGGCATTGCTGCAACCTCCGATCGCATGTCGGGTCGCGCTACGCGATGCGCATGCGCAAATCGCCCCATTGCCCGTCGAAAAGCCCTTCGATGGGCTTGAAGTTGGCCTTGTAGGCCATCTTCCGACTGTCTCGAATCCAGTACCCCAGATACAGGTATGGCAGCCGGTTGGCAACACACTGGGCAATCTGCCAGACGATGTTGTAGGTGCCGAAACTGGCCGGCTGCAGCTGCGGATCGTAGAAGGTGTAAACCGAGGACAACCCGTCGCTCAGGACATCGAGGATGCTGACCATGCGCAACACACCGTCGTCGGTGAACTCGATCAGGCGAGTGTCCACCCGGCTCTGCAGCAGGAAATGCGTGTATTGTTCGTGGCTGTCCTGGTCCATGCCGCCGCCGGCGTGCCTTGCCGCCTGGTAGCGCAGGTAAAGCTGGTAATGATCATCGAGGAAGCTGAGTGGCCGCTCGCGCGCCTGCAGGCTGGCATGCAGCCTGATGCTGCGCCGCTGGCTGCGAGTTGGCTGAAACAGGTCGACCGGCAGCCGCACCGGAACGCAAGCCTGGCAGTCGTCGCATCTCGGCCGGTAGGTGAAGACTCCGCTGCGGCGAAAACCGCTGCGCACGAGTTCACCATAGACCTCGGCATTGATCAGATGGCTCGGCGTGGCAACCTGTGAGCGCGCGCGTTCGCCCGGCAGATAGCTGCAGGTGTAGGGTGCCGTGGAATAGAACTGCAACAGCGAAAAGGGCAGTTCCGAGTCGTTGAGTCGCGACATCGGCCTAAGTCCAGGGTTGGCTGGCGCCGTCGGTCGGCCATCGGCCTGGTTGCCAGGCGGCGACCACCAGCGCGCGCAGGCGAGCCAGAAATACAGCGCGTGGAATTTCCCGCGCACCGAGCGAGGCAAGATGCGGAGTATTCATCTGGCAATCTATCATGCCGAAACCCTCGTCTTCAAGGAAACGCGCAAGATGCGCAGCGGCGACCTTTGAAGCCTCCGAAACCTGCGAGAACATGGACTCCCCGTAGAACATGCGACCGATCGCCAGGCCGTACAAGCCACCCACCAGCTTGCCTCCAAACCAGGTTTCCACCGAGTGTGCAATGCCCAGCTGGAAAAGCGTCCAGTAGGCGTGCTGCATGTCGGGCGTGATCCAGGTGCCGGACTGACCGGCGCGCGGCGTCTCGGCGCACCCGCGGATCACTGCCGGAAAGTCGCTGTCGAGTTTCACCTCGAAACGGCCGGCACGCAAGCTGCGGCGCAGTGAACGCGAGATCCGGAACTCCTGCGGTAGAAGGACCATGCGTGGATCCGGACTCCACCAGAGAATCGGCTCGCCCGGCGAGTACCAGGGGAAGATGCCGCGTTGGTAGGCGTCGAGGAGGCGCGGTGCCGACAGGTCACCACCGGCACAAAGCAGGCCATTGGGCTCGTGCAGTGCCTGCTCCAGCGGCGGAAAGGGCGCGGCGTGTTCGAGCCAGGGAATCATCGATGGAACTGTATCGATTGGGTGCTCGCCTGGAAGCCTCGGGCCGGGGTCTTGAAGGCGACGACGTGGTCCACATCGAGGCGAATGCCGATTCTTTCGCCGATGGCGTGATTGTGATGTGACGGCACCAGCGACAACACCTCGACGCCGCTGCCCAGGCGCAAGGTGTAAAGAATCTCCGCGCCGCGAAAAGCCTTGTGCCGGACTTCCGCGCGCATATCGCTCTGGTCGTCGTGGACGATATCATCCGGGCGCAACAACACTTCGACGCCGCAACCCTGGCCACAGGCCTCGCATCCCTGGCTGCATTCGAGTGGCAGGCGCGACTGCAGCACACCCATCTCGACTTCGACACTGCAATCGTCGATCACCATGCCGGGCAGAAAAACCCCCTGACCGACGAAGTCGGCGACAAAACGGTTCGCCGGCTGGTGGTACAGGCGGTACGGGCTGTCCCACTGCTGGATGATGCCGTCGGCCATGACGCCGATTTCGTCGGCCATGGCAAAAGCCTCGTGCTGATCATGGGTAACCAGTACGGCGGTAATGTTCTGACGCTGCAGGATCTCCCGCACTTCCAGCGACAGGCGCTCGCGCAGGTCGACGTCGAGATTCGAAAACGGTTCGTCAAGCAGGATCAGTTGTGGGCGTGGTGCCAACGCACGCGCCAGCGCGACGCGCTGCTGCTGACCACCGGAGAGTTCGTGCGGGTATTTGTTGTCCAGGCCCCCCAGCCCCACCACGGCCAGCAATTCACTGACCCGACCCAGACGCTGCTCACGGACAAGCCCTGCCAGGCCAAAGCCGACGTTGGCTGCCACCGTCAAGTGCGGGAACAGGGCGTAATCCTGAAAAACCATGCCAATCTGCCTCTGTTCGGGAGGCACGCGATGCTCAGGGCTGCTGACCGTGCGGCCCTGCACACGGATCTCGCCGGCGGCAATACCTTCGAAACCGGCAATGCAGCGCAGCAGCGTCGTCTTGCCGCAACCCGACGGCCCGAGCAGACAGGCTATACCACCGGTCTCGACGCGAAAACTGACGCCGTCGACGACAGTATGCGATCCATAACGCTGGACGATTCCTTCCAGTTCGAGGTGTGCCATCAGATACCGGCCATTCGGTGCTGCGGGTGGAAAGGGACTGGTGTTCGTCGCAGCGGCGAGGAGCCGGACGGAAAACCAGACTTGTCAATTATAATTCTCATTTATCCGACAAACCATGATCAGCCTGCGTCTCAATCCCCTGCTCGCCATTGCCGCTGTCCTGGCGGCCCTGGTCGGGCTGCCGGTGGCCAGCGTGCTGGCCAATATCTTCAGCGGCGGTACCGGAGCGACCTGGTCGCATCTGGTCACCACAGTATTGCCGGAGTATGTGGCCAATACGCTGATGCTGTGCCTTGTCGTCGGTCTGGGCGTCGCCATCGTCGGCGTGGCCACAGCCTGGCTGACCACCATGCATGACTTTCCGGGGCGACGGGTTTTCGAGTGGGCACTGGTCCTGCCGATGGCCATGCCGGCGTATGTGATGGCCTACGTGTACACCGACTTTCTGCAGTTTGTCGGCCCGCTCCAGAGCTTTCTCCGGGAGAGCTTCGGCTGGAGCAAGGCCGACTACTGGTTTCCGGAGGTTCGCAGTCTCGGTGGTGCCATCGTCATGTTCATCTTCGTCCTCTATCCCTACGTTTATCTGCTGACCCGCACAGCCTTCATCGAACGTGCCAGCGGCATGCTCGAGGCTTCGCGCACGCTTGGTCTCGGGCCATGGTCGAGCTTCTTTCGGGTCTCGTTGCCGCTGGCCAGGCCGGCACTGGCCGCCGGTGCGACACTGGCCCTGATGGAAACCCTCGCCGACTACGGCACAGTCTCCTATTTCGGCGTGCAGACCTTCACGACGGGCATCTATCGTGCCTGGTTTTCGCTCGGCGATCGTATTGCTGCCGCGCAGCTGGCGGCGGCGCTTCTGGCTTTCGTCATTCTGCTGCTGGTGATCGAACACCACTCGCGCGGCCGCGCCCGCTTCCACAACACGAGTGGCCGCCATCGCCATAGCAGTCATCGTTTGCCAGGTTGGCGCGCCTGGCTGGCCACGGGAACGTGCGCGCTACCGCTGGGTATCGGCTTCCTGCTGCCGGCGTACCTTCTGTTGCGTCTGGCGCTGCAGAGCGACGGCGATTCGCAGTTCAGCGTGCATTTCTTGGCTCTGGCACGCAACAGCTTCCTGCTTGCTGGTCTGACGGCGATCATGGCCGTGGCCCTGGCCCTGTTGCTGGCGTATGGTGCGCGTCTGTCACGCGGGCTGCTGGCGCCGGCACTCAATCGCCTGGTCGGACTCGGCTACGCCGTTCCCGGGTCGGTGATCGCCGTCGGCGTGCTGATTCCCGTGACGCGCCTCGACCAGTGGCTGGCCGGGCAATGGCAGTACTGGTTTGGGGAAAACCCGGGCCTGCTGCTCACCGGAGGCGTCGCCGCGCTGGTCTACGCCTATCTGGTGCGCTTCCTGGCGGTCGCCTTGCAATCGGTAGGCAGCAGCCTGGCCAGAATTACCGCCAACATGGACGATGCGGCGCGCAGTCTCGGTCTCGGACAGGCGGCTACATTGCGGCGGGTGCACCTGCCGATCCTGCGTGGCAGCCTGTTCACCGCCTGTTTGCTGGTGTTTGTCGACGTCATGAAGGAGTTGCCGGCAACTCTGGTGATGCGCCCTTTCGATTTCGACACGCTGGCCACGCAGGCCTACACACTCGCTTCCGATGAACGTCTGGCTGAAGCCGCCAGCGTCTCTCTGGCAATTGTTGCGGTGGGTCTGCTGCCCCTGATCGTGCTCTCACGGCAGATCTCGCGCCGTCGTCGGTGAGGTTCGCCAGGCGCCCGGCAAGGCGGGCGGCGACCCGATGATCCGGCGTCAACGATAGCCGGCACGGTCGAAAATGATCTGCGCTTTGGCACGATACATCGCCAGCGATCCCACCGGCAGGGTATCCGCCTTGAACTTGCCAAGCGCTTCAAGCGCCGGATTGACCACCTTGACCCCGGCCACCACCGGCCATTCGTTGTTGCCGTCGGCAAAATAGCGCTGCGCCTCGTCGCTCGCGAGATATTCCAGGAACTTCACCGCCGCATCCTTGTGCGGCGCCGTCTTCAGGACGCCACCGCCGGAGACGTTGATATGCGTACCGCTGCCTTGCTGGTCAGGCCAGACGACAACGATCTTCTCCATCGTCTTGTGGTCCTCGGGCTTGTCCGAGCGCATCAGGCGCGCCAGGTAATAGGTATTGGCGAGCGCCACCGCACACTCGCCGGCAGCCACCGCCCGGATCTGATCGGTATCGCCGCCCTTCGGCGGACGAGCGAAATTGGCCGCCACGCCGCGCGCCCAGTCTTCCGCCTTGGTTTCGCCCTGATGGGCAATGATCGAAGCCAGCAGCGACAGGTTATAGGGATGGGAACCCGAGCGCGAGCAGACCTTGCCTTTCAGCCGGGGATCGGCCAGGTCGCTGTAGGTGCGCAACTCCCCGGGTTTGACTGCACCTTTGGCATAGATGATGACGCGCGCGCGTAGCGAGAAGGAGAACCAGTCGCTGGTGCGCAGGTGTGCAGGGATGCGCGCCTCAAGCAGCGACGACCTGACCGGTGCGAGAAGCCCCAATTCGTGCGCCGCCGCGAGGCGAGCCGCGTCGACTGTCAGCAGAACGTCTGCCGGGCTGTTGGCTGCCTCATTCCGGATGCGCTCGAGCAACTCGTCTTCCTTGCCCTCGATACGCTTGATGGCGATCCCGGTCTGCCGGGTGAAGCCACTGTACAAGGCTTCATCCGTCTGGTAGTGGCGAGCCGAGTAGAGATTCAGCACCCTTTCCTGAGCCTGCGCGCCGGTCAACGTGACGGTAGCGAGCACCAGGGCGAAGAGCGAAGGGGAAGAATTCATGGCCATGCCTCCAGTCATCCGAATGAAAATTGCTGTCGCAGGCCAGCATGATAACCGATACCGTGGATATTATAAATGCGAATCGTTCGTGATAAAACACAAAAAAAGACGACGCGACGCGTCGTCTTCGGGCTCATTGCAGCCTGCAGGTCAGCGTGACAACAACCGGCGAGCACCGTTGTAGCGCTGAATCCAGTAGCTTTGGCGCATGTCTTCGACGCGGACTTCGGCGCCGGTACGCGGCGCGTGCATGAAGCGGTTGTCGCCGAGATAGATACCGACATGCGAAAAAGCGTGGCGCATGGTGTTGAAGAAAACGAGGTCGCCTGCCTTCAGTTCGTGACGGTCGATCACCGCCCCGACCTCGCTCTGCTCCCTGGCACTGCGCGGCAGCAATATCCCCATGGCCTCCTTGAAGACGAGCTGGACGAAGCCGCTGCAGTCAAGACCGGTATCCGGGTTGGTGCCACCGAAGCGATAGTTGATGCCGATCAGTTCGAAGCCCTTGAGGATCAGATCCTGTGCGCTGCTGGTGTAGCGCTCCAGTAACGACGGCTCATCAAGCGACTGCTGCTCGCTGGCATGGGACAGACCGACCCCGGAAAAGGCAAACAGGGCGGCGCTAAAAAGTGCGGTAAGAGTGTGTTTTCTGAGCATAGGGGCGAAATTTATGTGAAAAATGTCACGCTGTAAACCCCCCATTGAGCAGCCTATGCCGCATAAAGTGCTTCAAGAGATGCGCGCAAGGCCATAACTTATAGACGAAATCGACGCATAATTGCTGGCTGCAGGTTTGTTGCACTGCACATGGGATTGGACGATGGAACACGGTATAGTCTGGCGCCGCAGTGGCTTTCGACTCCAAAAGGAGATTCGGCAGCACGCGGGCCACATTCGCCGAGGCTCAAAAGTGCCGGGGATTGTGTTTATAATCGATGGCCGTTCATGACGCGATGGCTTCTTCCCGTCGTCAATGCGCCAATCCTGTCCATCGCATGGAGTATGCATGAGTCCTTTCAAAGCGTTTCTGATCGAGAAAAGGGAAGGTGGGGCAAGCGGCAGCCTGGTCACCATGAGTGAGTCGGAACTCGATCCCGGCGAAGTGACCATCCGGGTTGCCTACTCCAGCGTGAACTACAAGGATGCCCTGGCAGCAACCGGCGCCGGACGCATCATCCGCCGCTACCCCTGTGTCGGCGGCATCGACCTGTCGGGAATTGTCGAAAGCAGTACCGACCCGCGCTTTCGAAGCGGTGATGCCGTGCTGGCCACGAGCTTCGACATCGGCGTCGCCCACCACGGAGGCTACGCCGAGTACGCCAGAGTCCCCGCTCAATGGGTCGTCCCGCTGCCTGCCGGACTGTCGTTGCATGCTGCCATGGCCCTGGGTACAGCCGGATTTACAGCGGCGCTCGGCATCGTGCGCATGGAAGAGAATGGCCTCACGCCGAGCAAGGGCCCGATCATTGTCACTGGCGCGACCGGCGGAGTCGGCAGTCTGGCGATCGACATGCTGGCCGGGCGGGGCTATCAGGTCACCGCCTTCACCGCCAAGGAAACCCAGTCCGATTACCTGCAGGGACTCGGCGCGACAGCGGTCATGCTCCGCTCAGCCGTCGACCCAGCTCGCATACGGCCGCTAGACAAGGCCCTGTGGGCGGGCGCCGTGGACAACCTCGGTGGCGAGGTGCTGGCCTGGATCGTCAGCACCATGCAGCAGGGCGGCACGATCGCCAGCATTGGCCTGGCCCTCGACGCGACACTCAACACCACGGTGATGCCCTTCATCCTGCGCGGAGCCTGCTTGCTCGGGATTGATTCGGGTTACATCGGCGAACCGTACCGCAGCGGTGTTTGGCAGCGCCTGGCAGGCGACCTGCGACCGAGACACTTGCAGGCGATGGTGCGCACCATCGGTTTCGACGAACTTCCCGGGGCCTTCGACGACTACATTCAGGGTCGTGCACACGGCCGCGTGGTCGTCGAAATCGCCGGCGCGTAAGACGCACCCGGCTTGACAGGAATCGCGAGATTCGATGGAGAATCCCAACCAGCGGCCTCGCATACTGATTGTCGATGCCTCACGGATGGCGCGAGCGACGCTGATCAGTCAGATTCGTGAGCAGTACAACTTTCGCGAGGAGGTCAATGGTGAGTCGGGTTGGCAGGCTCTGGTGATCGACCATTCCATCCAGTTGGTGATCTGCGCGCTGTCGATGCCGATGCTGGATGGGGACGGTCTGCTGGCGAGAGTCCGCTCTTCCCGGTTGACCCGCCTTCGTCAGATGCCGGTACTGATGATCGCCGGCGACAACGAAGAAGCCAATGAGCGCGCCCGGGTACTGGGTGCCTCCGACTTCATCAGCAGGGGCATCGGAGCCACCGAACTGCTCGCCCGTATTGCCTCGCTGCTGCAGTTGGCACAGGCGCAGAACGAGCTGCGCGAGAGCCCGGAACGTGACGCTCAACACCCGGTCACCGGATTACCGACTCGCCGACACATCGAAGTGCAGGCGGCACAGGCCCTGTCGCAGGCCGTCCGGCACGATGGCCCGCTGAGCATCCTGATCATCGGCTTCGACCGCTTTGGCGCACTGCGTGAACAACACGGCGACGAGGTGGCCAAGGAGTTGCTTAAACGCCTGGCCAGCATGCTGGTACAAAAAGTACGCAAGGAAGACAGCCTGGGCCACTATTCCGGAAGCGACCTGGCTGTGGTTTCGCCAGGCACACCCTTTCCTGCCTGCGAGTCCTTTGCGAATCGCTTGCGGGAAGCGTTTGCGGTGGCGAACATTGCGGTACATGGGAAGCGTCTCAATCTGTCGGTCAGTATTGGCGTCGCCAATACCCCGGTCGACCGGCCGGGGTCGGCAGCATCCTTGCTGAGTCTTGCCGGTGAGCGTCTGGTCGCCGCACGACAGGCCGGCGGCAACCGTGTCGTGGCTTGTGGCGACAAACCGTTGAACAAGCTCCCGGTCCCCAGGCTTGGCCATGCTCTCGAACTGATCAGCACCGGCCATGCAAGTGCGGTAATCCCGCACCTCATCGATCTTGGCAAGGAGATACTCCCCTTTCTGGACCTCCTGGAAGGGGAGTTGAAGTTGGGTCTGCCGCTGGCAGACATTAGAAAACGGATGCTTGACCGGGAGCAGGAGATACAAGACACCCGGCAGGCGTAGTTTCCACTAGTGCAGGTGGGTTCACATTTTTGAAGAGGGAGTCTCATGACGACAATCCAAGAGTTTCACAAGCAATCCATCGAAAATCCGGACGCCTTCTGGGGTGAAGAGGCCAAGAGCATCGACTGGCACAAACCGTTTACGCAGGTCCTCGATTTTTCTCGCCCGCCATTTGCCAAGTGGTTCGTTGGCGGCGAAACCAATCTTTGCTACAACGCGATCGACCGTCACGCGGCCAAGCGCCCGAATGACCGCGCACTGGTATTCATCTCCACCGAGACGGACCAGGAAGTCGTCTATACGTTTGCCGAACTCAAGACTGAAGTCATGCGCATGGCCGCGATCATGCAGAGCCTGGGCGTCGGCAAGGGCGACCGGGTTCTGGTGTACATGCCGATGATCGCCGAGGCCATGTTCGCCATGCTGGCCTGCGCACGCATTGGTGCGATCCACTCGGTCGTGTTCGGCGGCTTTGCGTCCGGATCGCTGGCCACGCGTATCGACGACGCCACCCCGAAACTGGTGGTCTCCTCGGATGCCGGCATGCGCGGCGGCAAGGCAGTACCCTACAAGGGCCTGCTCGACGAGGCGATCGCCCTGGCTGAACACAAGCCTGCCAACGTACTGATGGTCGACCGTGGTCTCGACAAGAACTTCAACAAGGTGGCCGGTCGCGACGTCGACTACGCGACGCTGCGCGCGCAGTTCATGGACGCCGACGTCCCGGTAACCTGGCTGGAATCCTCCGAACCGTCCTACATCCTGTACACCTCCGGCACCACCGGCAAACCGAAAGGGGTGCAACGCGACACCGGCGGCTATGCCGTCGCGCTTTCCTCCTCGCTCAAGTACATCTTTTGCGGTGGCGAAGGTGAAACGTTTTTTGCGACTTCGGACATCGGTTGGGTCGTGGGACACTCCTACATCATCTACGGCCCACTGATCGGCGGCATGTGCACGATCATGTACGAGGGCACGCCGCTGCGCCCGGACCCCGGAATCTGGTGGCAAATCGTCGAAAAATACAAGGTCAGCGTCATGTTCTCGGCACCGACCGCCGCGCGCGTGCTCAAGAAACACGACAACGCTTTCATGCACAAGTACGACCTGTCGAGTCTCAAGCATCTGTTCCTCGCCGGCGAACCGCTCGACCAGCCGACGCACGAGTGGATCATGGGCGAACTCGGCCTGCCGGTCATCGACAACTACTGGCAAACCGAAACCGGCTGGCCAATCCTGTCGGCCATGCCGGGCGTCGAGAAGACGGAAATCCGCTTTGGAACGCCGAGCTTCCCGGTCTACGGTTACAACCTCAAGATCTTCCGCGAAGACGGCACGGTTTGCGACCCTGATGAAAAAGGCATCGTCGGTATCCTGCCGCCCCTGCCACCGGGTTGCCTGTCAACCGTCTGGGGCGACGACGCACGCTTTGTCTCGACCTACTTCTCGCTGTTCCGCGAACCCCAGGTCTATTCCTCTTTCGACTGGGGCATCAAGGACAAGGACGGGTATCACTACATCCTCGGCCGCACCGACGACGTGATCAATGTGGCCGGACACCGTCTGGGCACCCGCGAAATCGAGGAAGCCATCCAGGGGCATTCGGCGATTGCCGAAGTCGCAGTGGTCGGCGTTGCCGACCAATTGAAGGGGCAAATGCCGATGGCCTTTGCGGTGGTGAAGAATTCCGACAGCATCGCAACGCCGGAACTGGTAGCGGCGCTCGAGAAGCAGGTCATGAAGCAGGTCGATGACAGCCTCGGGGCAATCGCCCGCCCAAGCCGTGTACACTTCGTCACCGTGCTGCCGAAGACCCGCTCCGGCAAACTGCTCCGGCGCTCGATCCAGGCCCTCGCGGAAGGCCGCGACCCAGGCGATCTGACGACCATCGAGGACCCCGCTGCGCTTGAACAACTGCAACGCGCGCTCGGTAGCAAGGCCTGATCCCAACCAGAAACCTGTCACGACGCACGCTGATGCGCCTGCCGCCGAGATTGGCGGCAGGCGTTTTTTTTGCCGATCAAGGGCGTCTGTGAGGCTCACACGGCCTGCCGTTCGGGTCACCCGCAACCTGCAGTACTGTGCTGTCCGCCGGAAGCTATTCGCGAACCGCTTCAGCCCAGCAATTGGGCGTTTCATAAAGACGCAGGCGCTGGAGGCGCAAGTGGTTGCCGTAGGTATCCCGATACACGGCAGCGAGAATCGTGAACGCCTTCTGCGCAAGATTTTCGGCCGTCGGAACGCAATCCAGAATGACCGTCTTGTGCTCAGGAAGCGACGCGAGAAAGTTCACCACCGGCCGGTCGCCGGCATAGACCAGAAACGCATGATCCCAGTGGTCCACCAGGTGCCGCATGGCCAGCGCCTTGACTTGCGAGAAGTCCATCACCATTCCGTTGGCCGGGTCACCGTCATGGCGGATGACATCGCCGGCCAGGGTGATCTCGATCGCATAGCGGTGCCCGTGCAGGTGACGACACTGACTCTGGTGGTCGGGAATGCGATGGCCGGCGTCGAACTCGAGGCGGCGGGTGATGAGCATCGGGCAGACACACGGAAAAATGATCGGCGGCAATTATAGCACCGCCGCATCAGCGCCCCAGGAGGCAGCGTCCCTCCCCGCCGGCAACGGAACTATCGGTGCAGGTGCTGGACAGGCCTCCGCGAACGTTCCAACTGCCGGGTACATGCGGGATGCACCCGGCCCACAGGTCAAACCTATGCATGCCCGCGTTCGCCAGCCGAAGGATTGACTGCGCACGCGCCTGTGGAATCGCTCACGCCTTGGCCAGTCGCTCGTATTCGGAGATGACCTGTGCTCCGAGGAGCACGACCGTGGCAGCAATTTCCATGCTGAACAGTGCCACCACGGCCGTCGCCAGGGGCCCATAAACGACACTCGCCTTCGACAGCGTGGTAAAGAACCAGATCAGGATGTGGCGAATCACCTCCCAGATGCAGGTTGCCGTGACGCCCCCAAACAAGGCGTGTCGCAGCCGCAAACGCCCGACCGGCATGATCAGATAGATTGCGGTGAGGATGAAGACCTCGGCACCCAGGCCAAGCAGATAGAGCAGTTCGCCGGCAAGACCGCCAAGAGACCAGTCCCTGCCCAGGAAATACAGGCTCTCCTGAGCGATCGCCTGCAGCGCAATGGACGTGACGGTCACGCCAAGCAGGGCGACACCCAGGAACAACACGAAGCAGTAGGGAAGCAGGGCCGACGTCAGAAAGTGGCGTTTTTCAAAACGCTCCCGGTGAGCAAAGATCACCGCCATCGCCTTCTCCAGTACCGAGAAGGCGAGCGAACTGAAAAACAGCATCGTCAGCAACAGTACGACACCGATCGCCGCACGGTTTTCGAGAAACGCCGAAACCTCATTGAGAAAAGCTTTCGACTGGCTCGGAACCAGCCACTCCAGGTAGTGCCCGAGGGTAGCCAGCAATTCTGCCTGCTCAACCAGGTGCGAGAGAGCAATCACCGAGAGGATCAGTAAAGGCACGACCGACAGCAAGGCGTAGTAGGCAATCGCGGCGGCGAGCAGCAGCCCCTGATTGTCACTGAAACTCTTCAGTGTTTGCAGGGCAAAGGCGGCCGGATGCTTGAGAACCTGTTGCGTTGACCGACTGAAGAGGGAAATGCTCACCGTTCAGGTCGTGACGATCCGTTACCGGGCAAGCCGTCCGCGCGCAAACTCGGCCAGCAGCCCTTTTGCCGCCAACTCGCTGAGATCGACGACGCGTTCGAATCCCGATTCGGCACCGTAGTAGGGATCCGGAATCTCGGAGATTCCGAGTCCGGTGGCGTAATCGAGAAACAGGCCCAGTTTCGACCGACTGTCCTCCGGGCAGAGACGCTGCAATGCCGACAGATTGGCCTCGTCCATCGCGAGGATACGGTCGAAACGATCGAAATCAGCCGCAATGACCAAACGCGCGCGCAGTCTGGACAGATCGTATCCCCGCCGGGCGGCGACACGTCGCGCGCGCAGATCCGGTGCCTCGCCGGCATGGTAATGGCCGTGCGTACCGGCCGAGTCGAGGTCGAGCATCGTCGCCAGGCCCTGCCGCTGCGCCATGCTCCGGGTCACCGCTTCGGCGATCGGCGAACGACAGATGTTACCCATGCACACGAAGAGAATCCGATACGGCGGTGTCAAGGCTGTTGTCCCCGCCAGAGATCAATGACTCGCCCGATCCGCCACACCACGGCCCGCGACGGCCATGTCGGCGCATGCCGCCGTCGCTGACCTCGCTCCGGGCTACTCGGCCACACCGGCGCCACCGCGGGGAAACAACTCGTCGACAAAACCGAAACGCGTGAAGTCCCGGATACGCATCGGATAAAGAACGCCGTCGAGGTGGTCGCATTCATGCTGTACCACGCGCGCGTGAAAACCCTCGACAGCACGGTCTATCGGCCGGCCGCCGGCGTCGAAGCCGGTGTAGCGCAGGCTGCGCCAGCGCGGCACCCAGCCACGCAAACCGGGTACCGAGAGGCAGCCTTCCCAGCCCTCGTCGATCGCCGACGACAGTGGTGTCAGCACGGGATTGATCAGCACCGTCCACGGGACCTGCTCGGCATCCGGATAACGCGGATTGCCCTCCACTCCGAAAATCACTACCCGCAGGCCGACACCAATCTGCGGCGCAGCCAGTCCGGCACCATCCAGGTGGTGCATGGTTTCTGTCATGTCGGTAATCAACGAGCGCAGTTCCGGAGTGTCGAAGTCCGAGACCGGCCGGGCCTTTTCCCACAGGCGCTCGTCGCCCATTCTCAAGACCGGTCTAATCATTAGTCATCAGCCGTCAACATCGTTTCAATGATCGCCTGCACCTGTTGCATCGCCTCCTTCAGGACCTCATGAATGGCTTCCATACTGATGCCCGTGCGACTGTCGCCCCGCCCTGCCGCGTAGTTGGCGACGACATTGATCGCAGCATAGGGAATGGCCAGTTCGCGCGCCAGCACCGCCTCGGGCATGCCGGTCATGCCCACCACGTCGGAACCGTCGCGCTCCAGCCGGTTGATCTCGGCGGCGGTTTCCAGGCGCGGGCCCTGGGTGGTCGCATACACCGCGCAATCGCTGACCTCCAGGCCGATCGCCACCGCCGCATCGCCGAGTTTCCGGCGCCAGCCTGGATCGTAGGGCTCGGTGAAGTCGACGTGCCTGACAGCGCTATCTGACCCTTCGTGGAAGGTCGACCGACGCGCCCAGGTGTAGTCGATGATCTGGTGCGGGATCACCAGATCGCCAGGCCGGAGGTCCGCACGAATGCTGCCGACCGCCGCCACCGCGACGATGGCGGCCGCGCCACACTCCCGCAAGGCCCAGATGTTGGCACGATAGTTTACCTGGTGAGGCGGAATCGTGTGTTCGTCACCATGACGCGCCAGAAAAACCACCGGTCGGCCGCAAACCCGACCAAAGGTCAACGTCCCGGACGGCTCGCCGTACGGGGTGCTCACCAGCTGGCGCTGCGTCACCTCAAGGCTGGCGAACTGGCTCAGGCCACTGCCGCCGATGATCGCCAGCATCTCTCAATCCTCCCGCACGGCGTAGATTGCCGGCAGGTTGCGCCAGGCACCGCGAACATCCATGCCGTAACCGAAGACGAAACGATCGGGAACCGTCAGCGCGACAAAATCGGCCCGCAGCGGTTTCCGCCTGCCGGTCAGCTTGTCGGCTACCACCGCCGTGAAGCAGGCCCGGGCACCCAGTTGGAACACGCGTTCACGAATCGCCAGCAGCGTCACGCCTTCATCGAGGATGTCGTCAACCACCAGGACCGTTCTCCCGCTCAGCGCGATCGACGGTTCGACACGCCACAACAGCGCGCCACCGCTGCTGGCCTGCCCGTAACGGGTAACGTGCAGATAGTCGAAGTCAAGCGGGAAGGTCAACAGCGTCATCAACTGGCCGGCAAAAGGCACGCCGCCGTTCAGTACGCACAGCAGCACCGGATTGCTGTCGCGCAGTCTTTCACTGATTTCGCACGCGACACGACCAATCGCGGCGGCGACCGCGTCCGCCGCGTGGATGATGTCGGCCGCCGCGAGGATGGCCCTGGCCTGTTGCGGGTCAATCATGCATTCTCCGGATCGCAGATTCCAGTGAGTTCAAGGCGCGGCTGGCCCGGTGTTCAATACGGCGAGAAGCTGCTCTTCGTCGATGACCTTGACCCCGAGAAGTCGAGCCTTTTCGAGCTTGCTGCCGGCCTCGGTGCCGGCGACGACGAAATCGGTCTTCTTTGACACCGAACCAGTTACCTTGCCGCCGGCAGCTTCGAGCATGGCCTTGGCGGCATCGCGAGTCAGCGAAGGGAGCGTGCCGGTCAATACGAAAACCTTGCCGGCAACCGCACTGACAGTCTGCGCCGACGGCTCGCTGTCGTGCCATGCCACGCCAGCCGCGCGCAACTGCTCGATGACCTCGAGGTTATGCGGCTCGTCAAAGAACTGTCGAAGACATTGTGCGACGATCGGGCCGACATCCGGCACCTGCAGCAACTGCCCTTCGTCGGCAGCCAGCAGGCGGTCGAGGCTGCCAAAATGACGCGCCAGATCGCGGGCAGTGGCTTCTCCGACGTTGCGAATCCCCAGGGCGTAAATGAACCGCGCCAGCGTCGTCTGCTTGCTCTGCTCGATTGACGCCAGCAGATTGCCGGCCGACTTCTCGGCCATCCGCTCGAGATTGGCCAGCGCCAGCAGTCCCAGCCGGTAGAGGTCGGCCGGGGTGCGCACGATGCCACACTCGACGAGTTGCTCGACAAGCTTGTCACCCAGCCCTTCGATGTCCAGTGCCCGCCGCGAAGCGAAGTGCAGCAGCGCCTGCTTGCGCTGCGCCGGACAGTAGAGGCCACCGCTGCAGCGGGCCACCGCCTCGTCCGGGTGGCGAACCACCTGCGAACCACAGACCGGGCAGGTTGGCGGCATGACGAATCGCCGTGCGACGGCAGGTCGCTTTTCAGGCAAAACGCGAACGACCTCCGGGATCACATCGCCGGCCCGGCGAACGACGACCGTATCGCCAATGCACAAGTCCTTGCGCAACACCTCGTCCTCGTTGTGCAGGGTGGCATTGGTTACCGTGACGCCACCGACAAAAACCGGCGCCAGTCGCGCCACCGGCGTCAGCGCACCGGTCCGACCCACCTGGATAGAGATGTCGAGCAGTTCGGTGACGGCTTCCTCGGCCGGGAACTTGTGCGCGATCGCAAAACGCGGGGCACGCGAAACGAAGCCGAGGCGTTCCTGCGCGGCCAGATCGTCGACCTTGTAGACCACGCCGTCGATGGCGTAGGGCAGTGACTCGCGTCGCCGGGCAATCTCGACGTAATAGGCGATCAGGCCAGTCAGCCCGGTCACCCGACGCCGCTCCGGCGCCACCGGAAAACCCCATTCGGCAAGCCGGTCTAGCAAGACCGAGTGCGTCGCCGGCAGGCCGGTGGCAGCGATGCCGCCCACGCCGTAAGCAAAAAAGCGCAGCGGCCGCCGGGCGGTGATGCGCGGGTCGAGTTGGCGCAGGCTGCCGGCCGCGGCATTGCGCGGGTTGACGAACTCCTTCTCAGCATGCTCGCGCTGACGCGCATTCATGCGCTCGAAATCGCTGCGCCACATCAGCACCTCGCCGCGCACCTCGAGCACTGCCGGCCAGCCGCTGCCCTGCAAGTGCAGCGGAATGCTGCGCACGGTGCGCAGATTGGCGGTCACGTCCTCACCCGTAGCACCGTCGCCGCGCGTCGCGCCGCGTACGAGGACTCCCTGTTCGTAGTTCAGGCTGATGGCCAGCCCGTCGAACTTGGGTTCGGCCGCATATTCGACCTCACCGATCGCCGCCAGGCCTTCACGGACGCGGCGATCGAAAGCCGCGACCTCTGCTTCGGCAAAGGCATTGTTGAGGGACAACATCGGTGTGGCATGCGCTACCGTCGCAAACTCCGACAGCGGCGCGGCGCCAACCCTCTGCGTTGGCGAATCAGCACTCAGCAGTTGCGGGTGCTCGGCTTCCAGCGCCTGCAGTTCGCGGAACAACTGGTCGTACTCGGCGTCGCTGATCAGCGGCGCGTCAAGGACGTAGTACTGCCGATTGTGTCGTTCAATTTCCGCACGCAGAGTCCGGATGCGCTCGCTGACGCTGATCACCGAATGCACTGCCCGTCAGGAGAATAGCCGCAGCGCCAACGCCCCGCCGGCCGGCAGTTGACGTGCGGCCATCGCCGCCTGGTACTGGACGATCTGACGCCGGATCGGCTCGATCGCACTCTCCGACAGCGGACGCCGGTTATCGTCCACCAGAGCACCGTGTAGCGCATCGGCGAACCGCCGCGCCAACTCGACCATCTGGGTCAACACGCGATCGCCAGCGGCAACCCGCGGCACGTCGAGCAGAAAGGTCATGCCGTGGGTCGTCAGGGTGCGCATCGACTCGGCCGTGAATCCCTGCGTTTCCTGATTGGCCAGGACGTAGAGCACGTTGCCGTCGTCGTCACAACGGGCAAAGCGCCCTTCCGGGTCGATCACCATGCCGGCTGACTCGGCCAGCGCGCGCACCTTGGTACCCGGAAAGACCTGCCCCTGGCTGATCACGTTGACGCCAATCTGAATGTCCACACCGGCGCAGAACTCGTCCAGTTGCGCGGCCATCTGCAAAGCCGGTTCGCGCAGCGGCAACTCGGCGACGCCCATCAATTCGGTCGCCAGATCCTGCATCGCGAGGTGAAAGATCGACAGGTCACCGTCGCGAACCGGACCCTGGCGGTTGACCAGTTGCAGCCCGACACGAATATGACGGTACGCGCTGTCGCTATCTTCGACGATCGCTTCCCATTCGCGCGACTGTTCGCTGTAGCCGATCCAGTTCACGGGTTTTCCCAGGCGCGCCAGCGAAGCGCGCTGCGCTTCCAGGATCCGATAGGCGGCGGCCGGCTCGGAAACCTCGATCGCGGCGATGTAATCGATCGTTGGCGACAACAGGTAGAGCGGCGCGGCAGCCTCCCTGACCGGCGACCGCAGTTCTTCGGGGCGCGCCACCGGCGGCACCTCCGGCGCTGCCACCGGTGGGCGTGGCGGGGACGCGCTGCTCCCCCCAGAGGTCACTCGGACATCCTGCCCGGCGTCATCCGGCACGTTCTCCTGCCGCAACAGCGGTTCGACACGCTCCGGCGCGGAGCGACCCGCCGTTGCCGCGGCCACGGCGGGCGACGCAGGGACGTCGCCCACCGCTACGGGCGCCGCTGCTGCCGGTTCCACCAGCACCTCCTCCGGCAACACCTCGTCGAGGAGGACATCGGCCTGGCGGGCGCTCAACAACTCCTGTGCCAGTTTGCGGTGCTTGTGTTCCTGCCATTTGTTGTAGGCCAGCACGCCAATCACGCCGGCACCACCGAGGCCGATCAAACCCATCTGCAAGTCGGTCATTTCCATTCCTAAACGAGTTGCTCGCGCATGCGCAGCGCTTCTTCCATATCGACTTCGACGATGCGCGAGACGCCGGATTCCTGCATGGTCACCCCGACGAGCTGTTGCGCCATCTCCATCGTGATCTTGTTATGGCTGATGAACAGGAACTGCGTGTTCGCCGACATGCGTCGCACCATCGCGCAGAACCGTTCGGTATTGGTATCGTCCAGTGGCGCATCGACCTCGTCAAGCAGGCAGAACGGCGCCGGATTGAGCTGAAACATCGAGAATACCAGCGCAATGGCGGTCAACGCCTTCTCGCCGCCGGAAAGCAGGTGAATCGTCGAGTTTTTCTTGCCCGGTGGCTGCGCCATGACCTGCAGACCGGCATCGAGAATCTCTTCGCCGGTCATGATCAAGCGGGCCTCGCCACCACCGAAGAGCGTCGGAAACAGTTCGCCGAAACTACGGTTGACCGCGTCGTAAGTGGTCTGCAACAGATCCCGCGTTTCGCGGTCAATGCGGCGAATCGCGTTCTCCAGCGTGGACATCGCCTGCGTCAGGTCTTCCGACTGGCTATCGAGATAGCCCTTGCGTTCACGCGCCGCTTCGAGTTCGTCGAGGGCCGCCAGGTTGACCGCACCGAGCGCTTCGATCGAGCGTTGCAGCGCGGCAATCGCATTCTGCAGACTGCCCAGGCGTGCACCGACGAGTTCACCCTGCAGCGACTGTTCGTCGGCATTGGCCGCCGCCAGTTGCGAGGCGAACTGCTCGAAGGTGAGCGTGGCGGCCTGTTCCTTGAGTTTCAGTTCGCCAATCCGGTCGCGCAACGGGTCAAGGCTCTGTTCGACCTTCAAGCGCTGCTCGTCGAGAGCGCGCAGACCGTTCGCCGCGTTCTCCAGGGCGTCGCGGGCATACGCCAGCGCATGTTCGTGAGCGACGCGGTGGTCCAGGGCTTCCTGCAACCTGGGCTCCAGATCCTCGGCGTGCATGGCCGCGGCGCTTTCCTCGCAGCGCGCCAGTTCGCCGACGAGTCGTTCGAGTTGCTGTTGTGCCAGGACCCGATTGCCGGCAAGTTCCTGCAACTTGTTGCGACACTCACGTTGCGCAAACTCGGCCTCGCGCAGTTCCCGCTCAGCGCTGTTGACCTGCTCGCGCTCGTCGCGCAGCGCCCGCTCGCCCTGCTCGAGTGTCGCCCGCGCCGCTTCCATGACCGTCTGCAACTCGCCTAACTGCTCGCGCTGCGAGTCGATCGCCTCGTCGGCGAGAAAAAGACGCTCACGCTCGCTTTCCTCCTCGGCCGCCATCTCGGTCAGGCTGTCGTCGATCTGCGCCTGTCGCTCACGGAAGCGGTCGCGCGCCTGCGTCAGCTTCAGGGTTTCGACCTGGATGGCGTGCGCCAGGTCCTGCAGGACGCCCAGTTGCTGGCGAGACTCCTGCAAGCTGTTCTGCGCGTCGGTCAGCAGCGTTTCGATTTCGCCAAGCCTGGCCTGCGCCTGCAAGACCTTGTCCTCGCGCTGCGCAATCACCACCGTCAGGGCGTCGATCTCGCGCTGACGTTCGAGCAGGCCGTGCCCGGCGCTTTCCGGCGCAAACAGCGTCACGCTCTGCCGCCTGACAACATCGCCGCCCGGTGTCACGCAACACGCGCGGGCCGACAGACGGCTGCGGCCGGCCAGCGCCGCCGCCAGATCCGGGGCGGTCTGCACCTCGCCCAGCCAGTCGACGAGAATCGCCGTCAGCTGCGAGTCGTCGCAGCGTATGCGCGACAGCAACATGGCTTCACCTTGAACCGCCACGGCACCCGGATCGGCCATGGGCAACAGCAGGCTCAGTTTGCTGCCCGGCCGATCCTTGCTCCACGCCGGGTCGGCGACCTTCGCCGGCAGCGCACTCAGGCGCTCGCGCAGGACGGCTTCGACGGCGTCTTCCCAGCCGGCTTCGACGTGCAGCGACTTCCACAGTGGTTCGCCGTCCTGCAGGCGATGCCGGCGCAGCCAGTCGTCTAGTTGACCGTTGACCTGCAGGCGCTGCTGCAGTTGCTGTAGCGCCATCCGGCGGGCATTCGCCTCGGCACGTTCCTTCTGCGCGTGCTGGACTTCACCGAGCACCGTGCGCCGCTGCTGTTCGTGAAGCGGCAGCGCCAGTTGCTGGTGCTGCTGGCTTTCCAGCAGCACGCCGATGCGCGCGCGCAATTCGGCGAGTTCCGTTTGCCTGTCGGCAAACTCGTCGGCGTCGGGGGCCGGCATGGCATGGCGCTCGAGCGTCAGGCGTTCGCGGCGGCTGGCGATGATCTGCAGCGAACGCTGCGCGTGGCTGCGGTTGGCCTGCTCGACGTGCAGTCGCTGCTCGGCCTGGGCCATCGCCATGCGCTGCTGATTGACGGCCTCCAGCGCAGCGCCATGCCTGTCCTCGGCCAGCGGCAAGCGTTCCTGCCGCGCTTCGAGAAGGAACCGGCCCTGTTCGACGCGGTCCTCTGCCGACACCAGCAGACCCTGCCAATGCTCGTCGTCGCTCGCCAGTCGGGCAGCCTGAGCCTGCCAATGCCGCCGCTCATCGGTCAACTGCGCGAGCCGCGTCTCATACTCGCGTCGCGATTCGCGGCGATGACGGATCTCCGCTTCCAGGCGCGCCACCTCGGCATTGGCCGCGAACAGGTCGCTCTGCGCCGCATGCACGCCGTCGCTGGCAGCAAAATGTGCTTCGCGCGCCTCCTCCAGCTGAGTTTCGAGGTCACGCAGCGCCGCGTTGCGTGCTTCGAGGTCGATGCCCGCCTGTTCGACTTCACGTGCCAGACGCGCACGCTCCGACTGCGCCTCATTGCGTCGCAGCAGCCACTGCAACTGCTGCTTGCGGGTCAACTCATCGTTGTACTCGCGATACTGGCGGGCGACACTGGCCTGGCCCTCGAGGCGCTCCATCTGGGAACCGAGTTCGAGACGGATGTCTTCGACACGGGCCAGGTTCTCGCGCGTGTCGGCCAGGCGGTTCTCGGTTTCCTTGCGCCTTTCCTTGTAACGGGTCACGCCGGCAGCTTCTTCGAGAAACACGCGCAGTTCGTCCGGTTTGGCCTCGATGATTCGCGAAATGGTGCCCTGACCAATGATCGCGTAGGCGCGCGGTCCCAGCCCGGTGCCGAGAAAGAGGTCGGTCACATCCTTGCGACGGACGTGCAGGTTGTTGATGTAGTACTCGGACTGGCCGTTGCGGGTGAGCAGGCGCTTGACCGACAGTTCGGCATACTGCGACCATTGCCCGGAGAGGCGCCCGAGGGTATTGTCGAAGACCAGCTCCACCGCCGCTCGCGACACCGGTTTGCGAGTCCCGGAACCATTGAAGATCACATCCTGCATCGACTCGCCCCGCAACTCCGAGGCCTTTGATTCGCCCAGCACCCAGCGCACCGAATCCATGACATTGGATTTGCCGCAGCCATTCGGTCCAACCACGCCGACGAGTTGACCGGGCAGCGCCAGCGTCGTCGGATCGACGAAGGATTTGAAGCCGGCGAGTTTCAGTTTGGTCAGGCGCATGAACGAGAACGCGACTGCTTAAGCCGCGCCAGAGAAAATCGGCAAAAACATGAAATTGAGCGAGTGCCAGGCCATAACATGGCGGCGGACGACACGCAGATATTCGCGCGGAATGCTATTATAGGTGCCAATGATAGCATTCCGCCTGCCCGATTCGTTCTCCCCGGACACCGCTCGGAACAACAATGACCACACCGCCGGCCAATATTCTCGAAACCTTCCCCAACCCGGCACCACAGCGGGATTTTCATGTGCATATGGAAATCCCCGAGTTTACCTGCCTGTGCCCAAAAACCGGCCAGCCCGACTTCGCGACGCTGCTGCTCGACTACATCCCCGACGAAACCTGCGTCGAACTGAAAAGCCTGAAGCTCTACATCTGGTCTTTCCGCGACACCGGCTGCTTTCACGAGGATGTCACCAACCGCATCCTTGACGATCTGGCGGGTGCCATCCAGCCACGCTACATGCGGCTGACCGCCCGCTTCTACGTACGCGGCGGCATCTTCACCACGGTCGTCGCCGAACACCGGCAGGCGGGCTGGACGCCGGCGCCGACGGTGCAGCTTGCCGATTTCGCCGGCCAGTCGAATACCCGAGGCTGAGCGCATGCAGAAATCACTGACCGAGGCGCAATTCCAGCGCCTGGAAGAACTGCTCGACGAACCGGTACTGGACCAGGCGATGCGTCTCGACGAAGCACAGGGTTACCTCTGCGCGGCGCTGTCGGGGCCGCAGCCGGTCAGCGAAACCGACTGGTTGAGTCAAGTGCTCGGTAGCGTCGAGGCCGGCAGCGGCGAAACCGGACGTGAAGCCGCCGACCTGCTGCGCCTTCTCGCAGCCCAGTTGCAGACCGAACTGGCGAGCGGCGAACCGCCCCTGCTTGTGCTCTACGAACAGGACGACGACGACAATACCGGCGATGCCTATGTCCCCTGGTGCCAAGGCTACCTGCACGGCATCGACAGCGCAGCGCAGGACTGGTTCGAGACCCTCGGCGCGGACGATGACAAGGAGGACAGCGAGGAAATCGCTTACCTCGATGAGCAACTGTTTCCGCTGTTCATGCTCACCGGTGACGCCGAAGCAGCGGCCATTGCGGCCGGCGAGGACTGGTTCTCGGGCGTGGAACTCGAACGCCTGCGCGAGGAATGCGAAGCAAATCTGCCGCAGGCGGTGAGCAACATCTACCGCTTCTGGGTTGCGCATCGCAGCATCAGGACTATCCGCCACGAGCAGGCCAAGGTCGGACGCAATGAGCCCTGCCCATGCGGCAGCGGCAAGAAATTCAAGAGATGCTGCGGAGCGGCGGGTTGACGCCGCCCCCCCATACCGGAGCACCGATCGGGACCGCCATGCTCACCTCCGCCAGCGAGCAGTCAACGGGAATTACCAGCCAGTGAATCCCAACCTCAGCAAGCTGCAGCCCTATCCCTTCGAGAAGTTGCGGCAACTCTTTGCCTGCGTCACACCGAACCCGCAATTGCGCGAGATCCGGCTGTCGATCGGCGAGCCGCAGCATGCCACGCCAGGTTTTATCAAGGACGCGCTGACCGCCGGCCTGTCGGGCCTGGCGAGTTATCCCACGACGCTCGGCAGTGACGAATTGCGACGCAGCATCGTCGCCTGGCTGCAACGCCGTTATGGCCTGAGCGGCATCGACCCGGAAACGCAGGTCATCCCGGTCAACGGCTCGCGCGAGGCCTTGTTCGCCTTCACCCAGGCCGTGGTCGATCCCTCGCGCGGCTACACCCCGCTGGTCGTCAGTCCGAACCCGTTCTACCAGATTTACGAGGGCGCGGCCTATCTCGCCGGTGCCGAACCGCGCTTCCTGAACACCCTGCCGGCCAACGATTATGCGTTCGACTTCACGGCGCTGAGCGCGGCCGAGTGGCAAAGGGTGCAGCTCTTCTTCGTCTGCTCTCCGGGCAACCCGACCGGCAAGGTGCTGCGCCTGAGCGACTGGCAACAGTTGTTCGCTCTGGCCGATCGCTACGGCTTCGTGATCGCCTCCGACGAGTGCTACTCGGAGATCTTTTTCGACGAAACCGATCCCCCGCTCGGCGGCCTGCAGGCCGCCAGCCTGCTCGGTCGCGGTTGCGAGCGGCTGGTCATGTTCTCCAGCCTGTCCAAGCGGTCGAACGTGCCGGGCATGCGTTCGGGCTTCGTCGCCGGCGATCCGGCAACCCTCAAGGCCTTCCTGCTGTACCGCACCTACCATGGCAGCGCGATGAGTCCCGCGGTGCAGGCGGCGAGCGTCGCGGCCTGGAACGACGAGTTGCACGTGGTCGACAATCGGCGCCGGTACAAAGAGAAGTTCGCCGCCGTCACGCCTCTCCTGGCCGGGGTATTGTCCACCGCCATGCCCGACGCCGGCTTCTACCTGTGGGCTGAAACACCACTCAGCGACAGCGAGTTCGCCCGCAGGCTGCTCGCCGACTATAATGTGCCGCTTTTGCCGGGAAGCTATCTGGCGCGTACCGCCCAAGGCGTCAACCCGGGAGCTGGTTTTGTGCGCATCGCTCTGGTTGCCCCGCTGGCAGACTGTGTCGAAGCCGCCGAGCGCATCCGTTCATTCATTTCAAGACTCTAGGAACAGCAGACATGCAGGCCATCCAGCAGATCATCGAGGAAGCGTGGGAGATCCGCAGTTCACTACAGCCCGGCCAGGCCCCGCAGGGCATCGGCGAAGCCGTCGCCGAGGTCCTCGGCCGGCTCGACGCCGGCAGCCTTCGCGTCGCTGAGAAAATCGATGGCGACTGGGTAACGCACCAGTGGCTGAAGAAAGCCGTGCTGCTTTCGTTCCGGCTACAGGAGAACAGCCTGATCGATGGCGGCGCGATGCGCTATTTCGACAAGGTACCGAACAAGTTCGCCGCCTACGACAGCGACAAGTTCCTCCAGGGCGGCTTCCGCGTCGTGCCGCCGGCGACCGCCCGGCGCGGCGCGTTCATCGGCAGGAACGTGGTTCTGATGCCCTCGTACGTCAACATCGGCGCGTACGTCGACGAAGGCACGATGGTCGACACCTGGGCGACGGTCGGCTCCTGCGCCCAGATCGGCAAGAATGTGCACCTCTCAGGCGGGGTCGGCATCGGCGGTGTGCTCGAACCACTGCAGGCCAACCCGACGATCATCGAGGACGACTGCTTCATCGGCGCCCGCTCGGAAGTCGTCGAGGGGGTCATCGTCGGTGCCGGTTCGGTGATCTCGATGGGCGTCTATCTCGGTCAGTCGACCAAGATTTTCGACCGCGAGACCGGTACCGTAAGTTATGGCCGCGTGCCGGCGGGCTCGGTCGTGGTTGCCGGCAACCTGCCGGCCGGAGACGGCAGCTACAGCCTGTACTGCGCGGTCATCGTCAAGAAGGTGGACGCCGGAACGCGCGCCAAGACGAGCATCAACGATCTCCTGCGTGGCGACTGAGCGCATCCCCGGGTAGCCCTGAAACGGCGGCAAACGCATGATCCTAGACAAGCTTTTTCAGGTGATGGCCGATCGACAGGCGTCGGACATCTTCATCTGCGCCGGTGCGCCGATCCACATCAAGATCCAGGGCAACACCGTGCCGGTGAATCAGCAGGTCATGGATTCGATGATGATCGAGAAGATCGCCGCCGAACTGATGACTCCCGAGCAGGCCAACGCCTTCGAGGCGACGAAGGAGATGAACCTCTCGTTCGGCGTACCCAAGCTCGGCAATTTCCGCATCAACCTCTTCCAGCAGCGCGCCTCGGTATCGATCGTGATCCGCTACATCCTGGGCAACATCCCGGCGCTCGATTCGCTGCTGCTGCCGCCGGTGCTGGCCGACCTGGTGATGGAAAAACGCGGCCTGATCCTGATCGTCGGATCGACCGGCTCGGGCAAATCGACCACCATCGCGTCGATGCTCGACCACCGCAACGCGCAGTGCAGCGGCCACATCCTCACCATCGAGGATCCGATCGAATATCTCTTCAAGCACAAGAAGTCGCTGGTCAACCAGCGCGAGATCGGCATGGACACCCTGGGCTGGGACAACGCGCTGAAAAACGCCATGCGGCAGGCGCCCGACTGCATCCTGATCGGCGAAATCCGTGACCAGGAAACGATGCAGGCGGCCATCGCCTACGCCCAGACCGGCCACCTCTGTCTCGGCACGCTGCACGCCAACAACAGCTATCACGCGCTCAACCGGGTGATCAACTTCTTCCCGATCGACAGCCGGGGTTCGCTGTACATGGACCTCTCGGTCAGCCTGAAGGCGATCATTTCGCAACGTCTGGTGAAGAAAAAGGACGGCAAGCTCGCGCCGGCCGTCGAAGTCCTGCTGAACAGCTATCACGTGCAGGAACTGATCGAGAGCGGCAACGTCCCGGCCCTCAAGGAAGCGATGGAACAGAGCCTCGCTCCTGGATCGCAGACCTTCGAGCAGGATCTCTACCGCCTCTACAGCTCGAACGTGATCACCCTGCAGGAAGCCTTGCTCAATGCCGACTCACCGACCAACCTGTCGTGGATGATCAACAACCACCAGGCGCCGCCTACCCCGGTGACGCGGGAAAAAGTGACCGACATCGGACTCGATTTCTCGGCGACCAACCCCGGCGGACCGTCGTACAAGGAATTCACCATCAGCCTCGACGAGGCCGACGGCCAGTAGCCGGGAACCTGCAGATGTCCACCGAGCGCTCCTCGAACACGGCACGCGATGCCACGCTCCTCCTGACCGAGCAACTGATGACCTGCCGCTCGGTCACCCCCGACGACGCCGGTTGCCTGCAGATCATCGCCGGCCGTCTCGAAGCGATCGGTTTCGCCTGCGAGTTCATGCCTCGCGGCGGCGTCAACAACCTCTGGGCACGCCGTGGCGAAACCCGTCCGCTGCTGTGCTTCGCTGGCCACACCGACGTCGTCCCAAGCGGTCCGCAGCAGGAATGGCGCAGCGACCCCTTTCAACCCGACTACCGGGACGGCATGCTGTATGGACGCGGCGCCGCGGACATGAAGAGTTCCCTCGCCGCCTTCGTGACCGCGGCCGAAGCCTTTTTTGCCGCGCGTCCGGAACCCGCGGGCTCGCTCGCCTTCCTGCTCACATCCGACGAGGAAGGCGACGCCACCGACGGCACCGTCGTCGTCACCGAGGCGCTGCGCGAACGCGGAGAAACAATCGACTACTGCGTCATCGGCGAACCCACCGCCGGGCACGCGCTCGGCGACATGATCAAGAACGGGCGGCGCGGTTCGCTGTCTGGAAAGTTGACCGTCAAAGGCATTCAGGGCCACATCGCCTACCCGCAACTGGCGAAAAACCCGATCCATCTGGCAGCGCCGGCGATCGCCGAACTGGCGGAGACCGTCTGGGATGCCGGCAACGCCTGCTTTCCACCGACCACCTGGCAGGTCTCGAACATCCACGGCGGCACCGGTGCCGGCAACGTCATCCCCGGCAGCGTCGTCATCGACTTCAACTTCCGCTTCGGCACCGCCAGTACTCCGGAGCAGTTGCAGGCCCGGATGTGCGCGCTGCTCGATCGGCATGGACTGGACCATGAACTCGTCTGGACGCTCGGCGCCAGGCCCTTCCTGACTGGTCGCGGCGCGCTGATCGACGCGTCCCTGCTGGCGATCCGCAGCGTAACCGGCCACCAGGCAGAACTATCGACCAGCGGCGGCACCTCGGACGGACGCTTCATCGCCGAAATCTGCCCGCAAGTGATCGAGATCGGTCCGGTCAATGCCAGCATCCACAAGATCGATGAATGCGTCGATGAAGCTGCGCCGGCACAACTGGCGGCCATCTATCGCCACATTCTCGAACAGTTGCTGCCGGCCGCCGATGTTTGAACAGGCCCAGACCGAATTGGCGACGCTGCGCGACCTGTTGCGCTTCGCCGTCAGCCGCTTCAACGCCGCCGGACTGTGCTTCGGGCATGGTGCCGACAACGCCTGGGACGAAGCCGTGTATCTGCTGTTGCACAGCCTGCACCTGCCCCGCGATCGCCTGGAACCGTTTCTCGAAGCGCGCCTGACCAGCGCGGAACGGGCGGGCGTATTGCGCATCATCCAGCGACGCATCGACGAGCGACTGCCGGCGGCGTACCTGACCCACGAGGCCTGGCTCGGCGAGTACCGCTTCTATGTCGACCAACGCGTCATCGTCCCGCGCTCGTTCATCGCCGAATTGCTGCGCGAACAACTGGCGCCGTGGATCGACGATCCTGACGCGGTGCAGGCCGTGCTCGATCTCTGTACCGGTTCGGGCTGCCTGGCGATCGTCGCCGCGCACGCCTTCCCCGATGCCCGCATAGACGCCGTCGACCTCTCGCCGGCGGCGCTCGACGTCGCCCGGCGCAACGTCGCCGACTACGACCTCGCGGCGCGCATCCACCTCGCCGAGGGCAACCTGTTCGCCGCGATCGGCAAGCAGCGCTACGACCTGATCATCGCCAATCCGCCGTACGTCAATGCCGAATCGATGGCCACCCTGCCCGCCGAATACCGGCGCGAACCCGAACTCGCGCTGGCCAGCGGCGAGGATGGTCTCGACCTGACGCGTGCCATCCTCGCCGGTGCCGGCAAACACCTCAAGCCGCACGGCCTGCTGGTGGTCGAGATCGGACACAACCGCGAGCAACTCGAAGCAGCGTTCCCGGCAACCCCCTTCACCTGGCTCGACACCAGCGCCGGTGACCAGTATGTCTTCCTCCTGCATCGCGACGAGTTGCCGTGAGCCTGCTGCGCCTGCTGCTGGCCATCCTGCTGCTGGCAGGCTGCCACGACGCGCCACGACTGGCGGCACTGCCCGCCGGCAGCCAGGTCCTCGCTTTCGGCAACAGCATTACCTTCGGTAGCGGCGCCGGCCCGGGCGAGGACTACCCGAGTCGACTGGCCGCGAGCAGCGGCTGGGAAGTGCATAACGCCGGTGTGCCGGGTGACACCGCTGAAAACGCCGGCCAGCGCATTCGGCAGGTGCTGGCCGAGACGAGTCCGGTACTGGTGATCGTCGAGATCGGCGGCAACGATTTCCTGCGCAGGCGTCCCGAAGCGGCGGTCAAGGAAGATCTGCGCGCGCTGATCACGACCATCAAGGCGGCAGGAGTGCAGGTCGTGCTGGTCGCGGTACCGAAGCTGTCGCTGATCGGCGCGGTCACCGGCAAACTGCCCGACGCGGCGATCTACGCCGAACTGGCCAGCGAACAAAAATTGCCGCTGGTCGACGGCGTCCTGGCGTCGATCCTCTCCGATCCGGCACTGAAAGCCGACCCCATCCACCCCAACGCCACGGGTTACCGCAAGCTCGCGGAAGGCATTGCCGACCGCCTGATCCGCGCCGGCTTGCTGAACAAGCCCTGAGCCTGGCCCCACGCCGGCGCGCCTGCAGATCCCGAGCGCCGGGCAGACACGGAGAACCCATGCAAACCGAAACCCCGCACAAGATCTTTCGCCTGGACTACACCCCACCGCCCTTCCTGGTCGAGCACGTGCAACTCGACGTGCAGTTCCACCGCGGCGAGGTCCTGGTCAACAGTGCGTTGCGCCTGCACCGCAATCCCGCCGTGCCGCCCGGACAACCCATGCAACTCGACGGCCATGAACTCGAAACGCTCGCGGTGGCGATCGATGGCCAGGCGCTCGGCAAGGACCGCTACACCTGCAGCGATTCCACGCTGACCATCGACAACCCACCCGAGTCGCTGACGCTGCAGACGCTGGTACGCATCAATCCGGACCACAACACCAGCCTGTCGGGGCTCTATCGCTCGAAGGACGGCTATTTCACGCAGTGCGAGGCACAGGGTTTTCGTCGCATCACCTGGTTCCCCGACCGCCCGGACATCATGTCGCGCTATGTCGTGACACTGCACGCCGACAAGGCCAGCCTGCCGGTGCTGCTGGCCAACGGCAATCCGGTCGGCAGCGGCGACGAGGCCGACGGTCGCCACTGGGCCCGCTGGGAAGACCCCTTTCCCAAGCCCTGTTACCTTTTCGCGCTGGTCGCCGCGCGCCTCGACGTGCTGCGCGACCAGCTCACCACCGCCAGCGGCCGTAGCGTCGCCCTCTCGGTGTTCGTCGAGCCCGGCAAGCTCGACCAGTGCGCGCACGCGATGGATGCCCTGCGACGCGCGATGCGCTGGGACGAGGACGTTTTCGGTCTTGAATGCGACCTCGACCACTACATGATCGTCGCCGTCGGCGACTTCAACATGGGAGCGATGGAAAACAAGGGGTTGAACATCTTCAACACCAAGTACGTGCTGGCGCGCGCCGACACCGCCACCGATGGCGACTACCAGAATATCGACCGCGTCGTCGCGCATGAATACTTCCACAACTGGACCGGCAACCGCGTCACCTGTCGCGACTGGTTCCAACTCTCGCTGAAGGAAGGGCTCACCGTCTTCCGGGATCAGGAGTTCGGTGCCAATATGCACAGCCGTGCGGTCACCCGCATCCGCGACGTGCGCGCGCTGCGCGCCGCCCAGTTTCCCGAAGACGCGGGTCCGATGGCGCACCCGGTGCGTCCCGACGCGTACATCGAGATCAACAACTTCTACACCAGCACGGTCTACGAAAAGGGCGCCGAAGTGGTGCGCATGATCCAGACCCTGATCGGCAAGCCCGCGTTCCGGCGCGGCATGGATCTCTACTTCGAGCGCCATGACGGCCAGGCCGTCACCTGCGACGACTTCGTCGCCGCCATGTCCGATGCATCGGGGGTGGACCTGACGCAGTTCAAGCACTGGTACGACTACGCCGGCACACCGCAACTGCGCGCCCGCGGTGACTTCGACGCCGGCACACAGCGCTACCTCCTGACCCTGTCGCAGTCGCGGCCGACGGCAGCCGATCCCGGCCCACCCTTCCACATTCCGGTGGCCATCGGCCTGGTCGGGCCGGACGGAAAAGACCTGCCGATCCGGCTGGCCGGAGAAAGCGCAGCGGCTGGCGGCCAGACGACGCGCGTCCTCTCGCTCACCGCCGCCGAGCAGCAGTTCGTGTTCCAGGATCTGCCAGCGGCTCCGGTACCCTCCCTGCTGCGCGACTTCTCGGCGCCGGTGGTGCTCGATTACGACTGGCAGAATGCGGACCTGAGCCACCTGCTGGCGCACGACAGCGACCCCTTCAACCGCTGGGAAGCCGGACAACGCCTGGCCGGCCGACTGATCCTGGCGGCCGCCGCCGACCATGCCGCCGGCCGCGCGGCAGACTGGCCGCAGAGCTTCGCCGCGGCCGCGCGGCAGGTCCTGCTGCGTGCCGGCGACGACCCCGCTTTCGCCGCCGAAGTGCTGACGCTGCCCGGCGAAGCCACGCTCGCCGAAGAAATGTCCACCGTCGACCCGGACGCGCTGCACGCGGCCCGTAATGGCCTGCGCCGCTTTCTCGCCAAACACCTGGGCGCCGAGTTGCGGCAATGCTACGACGCGCTGGCAGCCACCGGACCCTATCAGGCGACGCCGACCGCCACCGGACGGCGGGCCCTGCGCAACCTCTGCCTGGGCTACCTCGGAGAACTCGCCAGCGCCGAATCACGCGCGCTGGCGCTGCATCAGTTCGCGTCTGCGGACAACATGAGCGACCAGTTCGCGGCCCTCGGCACACTCGCCCAGGACGACTGCGAGGAACGCGCGCAGGCCCTGGCCGCTTTCTACGAACGTTGGCATGGCGAAGCCCTGGTGGTCGACAAGTGGCTGGCGGTGCAGGCGTCGAGCCGTCTGCCAGCCACGTTGACGGTGGTCCGCGAACTGCTGACGCACCCGGCCTTCGACCTGCACAACCCGAACAAGGTCTACGCGCTGCTCAACACCTTCGGCAACAACCACGTCCGTTTTCACGCCGCCGACGGCAGCGGCTACCGTTTCCTCGTCGAACAGATCGGTCAGCTCGATCCCATCAACCCACAGGTCGCGGCCCGCCTGGCTAGACGATTCGACCGCTGGCGCAAGTTCGACAGCGGCCGTCAGGAACACGCGCGTGCAGCGCTGGAAAGCCTGCGCAGCTGCGCAACGCTGTCCTCGGACGTGCGCGAGATTGTCGAACGAGCACTGTGTTGAACCGCCGATCGGTGCGCCCCTGCCGCCAGAGCGCTGGCTACGCGCTACCAATAGTCAAATAGTGCTTGAGTGCGGCGAGGCGGCTGGGTATAATCTCGCGCTCAAACACGGCAAGGCGCCCGTAGCTCAGCTGGATAGAGTACTTGGCTACGAACCAAGGGGTCGGGCGTTCGAATCGCTCCGGGCGTGCCAACAGAATCAAGCAAAAGGCCAATCCACGGATTGGCCTTTTGCTTGATGTGGGTCATGGGATCGATCGTGTAGAATCGCACGTCCTGGCTCAAAGCAACGCCGTGCATTCAGACTGAGGATCCCCCCGCAACTTGACCTGACAGTGCGCGTTTGAATGATGCGCATGGGCTGTACTAGCGCCTTCTTGCCGCCAGGAAGAGTGGGCAACGGGAGCCTCGTGGTGGCCACCGGGACCGCTGGATACCCCCTCGTTGCAAACCTGTTTCCGTAGTTGACTTTCGAGGAAGACGCCGTGCGCAAAACGACCCCGCCCACCCGCCGCGCCCATCACTTCGCACCGCGCACGCAGGCCATCGCCCTCGAGCCCCGCATCCTGTTCGACGCGGCGCTACCCGCCGCGGCTGCCGAAGCGTATCGCCCCCCGGAGAACACCCAGCCAGCCGACGATGCGCCTGTTCCAGCGCACCCTGGCAACGATCGCTCGCCGTCACACCCGACGGAAAAGACCGCGGCGCCGCAGCAACTGCCAGAGGCGACGAAGGAAATCGCTTTCGTTGACCAGGCGATCAGCAACTGGCAGTCACTGGTGGCAGAAGTGCCGCCTGGACTGGAAATCGTTTACCTCGACCCGGCCAGCGCACCGCTGGCGCGGATCGCCAGCGAACTCGAACAGCGTGGCGGCGACTTCTCGGCCGTGCACCTGGTTTCGCACGGCGCTGCCGGGCGACTCAACCTCGCCGGCTGGCGGGTCGACGGCGCGCATCTGGGCACGGCGGTTGGCGAACTGGCGCGAATCGGCGCGCAGTTGACGAGCAACGCCGACCTGCTGCTTTATGGCTGCGAGGTCGCCGCCGACGAAAACGGACGTCAGTTCATGGCTGCCCTGGCAGCAGCGACCGGCGCCGACGTCGCGGCTTCGCTCGATGACACCGGCGCAGCGGGGCGGCGCGGCAACTGGGTTCTCGAAGCGGGGGTCGGGGTCATCGAGACCCATTCCCTGTCCTGGTCCGCATTCGGCGACCTGCTGACCACAGCACCGACCATCACCGACAGCGTCACCACCACACGCGCCACGCCCGAAGACACGGCCCTGACGCTAAACGGAATCAGTGTCGCCGATGCGGACAATCCAATATCGATGCAGGCAACGCTGGCGGTTACCGGCGGAACGCTGACTGTCGCCACCGGTTCCGGAGCCACGGTCAGCGGCGACCACAGCAGCAGCGTGACCATTGCCGGCACCGCCCTGCAGATCAACGCCGCCTTGAACGGCATGAGCTTTGCTCCGACGGCGAATCAGAACTCGGGCATTGCCGGTTACTCGCCGCAGATCGACATCAGCATCGACGACCTGGTAAACCACGATGGCCCGACCACGCTCAGCGTCACCAACTTCGGGGTCTCGGCGGTCAATGACCCGCCGGCGATCGGTGGCGGCACGGTACCGACGGTCCCCGAAGGGGGCTCGGTCACCATGGATGCGGCAAGCACGGTGGGTAACGGCTTCACCCAGACCCAACTCGGGCTGAGCGATGTCGATACCCGTGCGGAGCAGACAATCGTCAAGATCGCCGCGCTCCCGGGACACGGCGTGCTCAAGATCGGCGGCGTCGAACTGGCAGTCGGGGCAACGTTTTCGGTGGCGCAGATCCATGCGCTGACCTACACCCACGACGGGTCGCAGGTGCTGGCCCCAAGTAGCGATTCCTTCGGGATTACCGTGGACGACGGCGCCGGAGGCCTGATCGTCAATCAACCGGTGAGCGTCATGATCACGCCGGTCAACCAGGCACCCGTTGTCGGCGGCAGGATCACCGTGATTGAAGGCGAATCCGGCGTCCGACTGGACAACAACGGGCTCTTGCCCACCATCGGCACGGCGCGGGGCGCGATCACCGTCAGCGACCCCGAGGGCGAGGTGATCAGCACCTACCAGATCACCAGTTTGCCCAGCCATGGCACGCTGTCCTACGATGGCATTCCGATCATCTCCGCCAGCGTCGGCGTGCCGTTCTTCGTCAGCGACATCAGCAAACTGACCTACAGTCACGACGGCAGCGAGAGCGTGGCCGACGGTTTCGACATCAAGGTCGTCGACGGCGGTGGCGGCACCGCGACCCCGGCCAGCGCTTCGGGAACGGTCGACCTCGTCATTCATCCCAATGACGATGATCCGGTCCTCGCCACCGACGTCACCCAGATTCTAGGCAGCGCCGCGCTGACCATCACCCCGGCGATGCTGCGGGTCACCGATACGGACTCGGCGGATACTGCGCTGACCTACACGCTGACCAGCGTCCCCGACCCCTCGCTGGGTTATTTCACTCTCAACGGGCTGACGCTGACCCCCGGCACCAGTTTCACGCAGGCCAATATCGACAACGGCGACCTGGTTTACTTCAGCCGATCGACTACGGCCAGAACCGACAGCATCAATTTCACGGTCAAGGACGGTGGCCAGCGGATCTATCCCACCCTGCGCGATGGCGGCATCTATGATCCGGGGACGGACACCCTGACCGTCAACAGTTTCAACATCACCATTCCCGTTTCCGCACCACCCGAAACCGGTGACGGGCCGTCGCCACCGTCCAACCTGCCGGTAAACCAGGTGCCCGTCGTCGACGGAAGCAATAGTGCGAGCCTGCTCGAGAGCGGCAACGAGACGCTCACCCCGGTGATGCTGCACGCCACGGATCCCGACAACATCCCCGCCGAACTGGTGTATCGCCTGGCTTCTCTGCCGACCAGCGGGTCGCTGAAGCTGAACGGCACGTCGCTGTCCGTCGGCCAGTCCTTTACGCAGCAGGATGTCATCGACGGCCGGGTCGGCTTCACCCATGCCGGTGGCGAGGATTTCGTCGACGAGTTCAGCTATTCGGTTTCGGACGGCGACAAGACGAGCAACCCGCTCCAATCCTTCCATTTCACCATCACGCCGCAGAACGATACCCCACAGGCGACCACAAGCGGCCAACTGGTCGTGGAAGGCGGCAGCTTTTCCGTCACCGATACGCACATCCATCTGGCAGACGCAGACAACTCGGTTTCAGACCTGCTTCCGGAAACCGGCCATGCGATCGATAACCTCCTCAGCTTCCGCATCACCGGCAATGTCGCGCACGGCAGCCTGACGCTGGATAGCGTGCTGGTGACCCTCAACGTTACGGTGGTCAGCGCGGCGCAGCTTGCGGCGGGAGAACTTCAGTACACTCACAACGGCAGCGAAAGTTTCACCGACTCCTTCAAGCTGGTACCGATCGACGATCAGGGCATCGCCATCGCTACCGCAACCAACCAGTTGAGCACCGGCGCGGAAGTGACCATGCCGATCACCATCTCTCCGGTGAACGACGCACCCACCTATTTCTCGAAGTCGCAACCGATCAGCGGCGAGGCCGGCGCGATCCAGGAGGGAGCGACGGTAACGATTGCCGGTGCAACGAGCTATGTGACGATTGGCGGCGTCACGGGTTCGGGTGTACCAACGCCGGCAACCGGGGCGCATCTGGTATTTGGCGACAACGACAACTCATCGATACAACGCCAGTATCGGGTCATGGCTGCGCCGGTCCACGGCCAGTTGCTGCGTGGCGGCGCGCTGCTCGGCGTTGGTTCGGCGTTCACCCAGGCCGACCTCGACAGCGGCGCGATCACCTACAAACACGGCGGCACGGAAACGTCGACCGACTCGTTCAGCTATCTGGTCAGCGACGGCGACTGGCGGGTCAGCGACACCGACGTCTATCCGCAGCAGCCCCCCCCTGCAGCCGTGCCTTCCATTTACCTCATCGAGATCACCCCACGCAACGATGTGCCCACCCTGAGCGCACCGGCCAGCCTCGATGCCTTTGCCACAGGCGCGTCCACCACCGCGATCACTGGCGTGACGTTGGCCGACGTCGACCTGGCGGACGGCATCAGCGCCGGCGAAGCGGATTTCGTCCGCGTCGAAGTGCAGGTGCTTGACAACGCCGACTCGCCGGTCGCTGCCGCACAACTGAACTACGCTGCTGCCGACCCGGTGGGGGCCAATGCCTTCTTTTCCGGCAAGACCAGCAATTCACTGATCGTGCAGGGTAGCAAGGCCCAGGTCGACGCCGTCCTGGCTTCGCTGACCGTCGCCTTTGGTGGCGACGCCGACGTGAGCAATTACAAGATCCGCGTCACGGCCGACGATCGCTCGCGTGACAATACCGGCACGCTGACCATCGGCGCCAACGGCGGCCCGGCTCCGCTCAACGCCGACGGCAGCGCCATGGATGCGACCAACAATCGCGTCAGCAAGGATATCGCACTGCGGGCATCCAACTTCAACGATCCGCCGACGATTGACAATGCCAGCGCCTACGCGGTGAACGAGGATGCGCAGCTGACGCTTGCCGGTTTTGCCCTGTCCGACGCCGACAGTTTCGACCAGGATGTCACGGTAACCGTCGAGCTCTACAGCGACGCCGGACACACGACGCTGGCCAATGCCGGCACGCAAGGGCGACTGATCCTCGGCGCGACCAGCGGGCTGACCGCGGCCACCGGCGACGGCAGCAACACGATCACGCTGACCGGATCGCTGGCCGAAGTGCAGGTGGCGTTGAACGATCTCAAGTTCGCCGGAGCGGCGAACTACAACGATCCGGGCGTTGGCAACGGCAATCTCTACCTGCGCACGACGATCGCCGATTTCACGCACGCAGACGGCCAGAAGACCGCAGTGGTCGATAACACCATCACCCTGGTGCCGGTCAACGACCAGCCGACGCTGAACGTCCCGACCGATCAAACACTGAGCAGCGGCGTCAGCCTCTCGATCAACAGCGGGTTTGCCGTAGGTGACGCAGTCGACATCGCTCAGGGCGCCACCGATGACGTTGAGGTGACGGTTGCCTCGACACTGATCGGAGCAGCCTACGGCACGATCTCGTTTGTTCCCCAGGGTGGCGCGACGCTGACCGGCAACGGCACCGCGACGGTGGTGGTGAGGGGTTCGACTGCCGATGTGCAGGCGACGCTCAACCAGATGACCTACACCCCCGCCGACCCCAACCTCGACGCTACGGTGCTGGTCAGCGTCACTGTCAATGACCTTGACAACGGTGCCGAAGGCGTCGGCGTGACCGGCAACAACACGCGCAGCGGCAGCTTCAACATCCACTCCTCCAACGTCAATGAAGCGCCCGTGCTGACGGTGCCGCCCACGCTGACGGTCAATGAGGACAGCAGCAACAATGCCGTGGCCGGAATCTCTTTCATTGACAGCGACGATTTTGGTCTCGTCGAAAAGATTACCCTCGATCTGGGCGGCTCACCCAAGGGCACGATCAGCCTCGCCAGCATTGCCGGCCTGAGCTTCAGTACCGGTGACGGCACCACCGACACGAAGATGGTCTTCACCGGTACCAAGGCCGCCATCAACGCCGCCCTTTCGACCCTGCGTTTCACCCCAACCGCCAATATCAACACTGTTGGTGGTGGCAACGAGCAGGTATTGACCGTCACCGTCGATGACCAGGGCAATACCGGCACCGGCGGCGCGAAATCCGATAGCGAGACGGTCCTGATCACCATCAGTCCGGTCAACGACGCGCCGAGGCGCACGGCAGCGACGACGACGCTGACAGCCGTGCTGGAGGATACGGCCAATCCGCCGGGGAATACGGTCAGCAGCCTGTTCACCCCGGTTTTTTCCGACACCACCGACACCCAGACGGGCGGCTCGACCGCCAACGGCCTCGCCGGTGTGGCAATCGTCACCAATGCCGCCACGCCGGCACAAGGCAAGTGGCAGTACGACAGCGGCGGCGGCTGGACTGACCTGCCGACACTATCGCTCACCTCGTCTTTCCTGCTCAAAACGACCGACGCGCTACGTTTTCTGCCGACCGCCAACTGGAACGGCACGCCGGGACAGCTCAGCGTGCGTCTGATTGACGATTCCGCCGGCGGCGTCACTTCTGGCAGCAGGCCGAACCTCACCGGCGGGGCAACCGGCGGCACGACGGTCTACGCGAACCTGGCCAATGCCGTCGGCCTGAGCACCGCCGTCACGGCCGTCAACGACGCCCCCGTGGCGAGCGGAACAGCAACTCTGGCGGCGGTCGACGAAGACACCGGCAACCCGCCGGGCACCGCCGTTTCGGCACTGATCACCGGCGCAAACTACTCCGATGCCACCGATACCGTCGCCGCTGGTTCTTCGGCGACGGCGCTGGGTGGCATGGCCATCGTCGGAAATGCCGTGAATCCAGCGACGCAAGGCGCCTGGGAGTACTCGACCGATGGCGGCGGCAGCTGGACTGTGGTTCCCGCCGGCCTGGCCGATGGTAGTGCGCTGATCCTGCCGACCACGGCGCAACTGCGCTTCGTGCCGGTTGCCGAATACCACGGCACACCGGGCAGCCTCTCGGTTCGTCTGGCGGATTCGCCGCAGGTGCTGAACGCCTCGGCGGACATCACGGCGCAGTTGGGCGGCACCAACACCTGGTCGGCAGCGACCATTCCGATCACCACCGTCGTCCGTCCGGTCAACGACGTGCCGACCATTTCCGATGCCGGCAGCACCCGGGACTACCTCGAGAATGCCGCGGCGGTGACGCTGGAACCCTTGCTCAGCCTGGCCGACATAGACGACACTCAGCTCGACCGCGCCGTCATCTCGATCAGCGCTGGTTTCGTCGCTGGCGACCGGCTCAACTTCAGCGACCAACCCGGGATCAGCGGCACATTCACCCCTGGCACCGGAATTCTGACGCTCACCGGCACCGCGAGCCGCGACGACTACCGGACCGCGCTACGATCGATCGGCTTCGACTCGAGCTCGGACAATCCCGGAGCCGGGACGAGGACGATTTCGTGGTCCGTGCGCGACGTCAATTCCGAGGCCGCCGCCAACGGTCAGCAGACCTCGCTCGTCGCGACCACGACCGTCAACGTCACACCGGTCAACGACGCCCCCGGCTTCAGCGGTCTCGACGCGACCTCGCTCAATCCCTACACCGAGAATGGCGCAGCGATCCAGATCGACAACAACGTCCAGTTGACCGACCCCGAGCTCGATGGCGCCAACTGGGACCGAGCCACCCTGACCCTGCAGCGGTTAGGCGGTGCAAACGCCGAAGATCTGTTCTCCGGCACCGGAGCACTGACCCTCGCCGGAGGCGGCCTGGTCATCCTCTCGGGAACCACCGTCGGCACCTTTACCCAGGCGGCAGGCACGCTCGCCATCACCTTCAATGTCGCCGCCACGCCCGCCACCGCGGATGCGGTGATCCGTGCCCTGGGATACAGCAACACCAGCGAAGACCCGCCCGCTTCGGTAACCCTCGCCTATACAGTCAATGACCGGAATTCCAACATTACCGGCGGCGGAACCGACGGCGGCGGCCGCGACCAGGGCAACGGCGGACAACTCGCCGGCAGCGGCAGCATCGTCGTCAACATCAACCCGGTCAATGACCTGCCGGTCAACACCTTGCCCCTGGCCCAGAGCACGCTCGAGGACACGCCCCTCGTGATCACCGGGCTCGCGGTCGCCGACGTCGACAACGCCAGTCTCTCGACCACCCTGAGCCTGCCGGCGGGCAGCGGCACGCTGACCGTCACGGGCGGCAGCGGCGCCACGGTCACCGGCGACGGCAGCGGCACGGTAACGATCGCCGGCACGACGGCACAGATCAACGCGGCCCTGGCTTCGCTCACGTACACCCCGACCGCCGACTTCAATACCGGCGCCGGCAGTCTCGACCTCACGATCGCCACCACCGACGGCGTGCTGACCGACACCGATACGCTGGCCATCGCCGTCACCCCGGTCGCGGACATCGTGGCCGACACCGTCATCACCGACGAAGACACCCCGATCAGTTTCAACGCGATCACCGGCAGTCACGGGGCGAGTGCCGACAACTTCGAGAACGCCGGTCGCGTCGTCAGCGCGGTGACCCAGGGCGCCCACGGCAGCGTCGCTTTCGCTGCCGACGGCACGCTCACCTACACCCCGGACGCCGACTACCACGGCCCTGACAGCTTCACCTACACGGTCACTTCCGGTGGCGTCGAGGAAACCACCACCGTCGACGTGACCGTCAACCCGGTCAATGACCTGCCGGTCAACACCTTGCCCCTGGCCCAGAGCACGCTCGAGGACACGCCCCTCGTGATCACCGGGCTCGCGGTCGCCGACGTCGACAACGCCAGTCTCTCGACCACCCTGAGCCTGCCGGCGGGCAGCGGCACGCTGACCGTCACGGGCGGCAGCGGCGCCACGGTCACCGGCGACGGCAGCGGCACGGTAACGATCGCCGGCACGACGGCACAGATCAACGCGGCCCTGGCTTCGGTCACGTACACCCCGACCGCCGACTTCAATACCGGCGCCGGCAGTCTCGACCTCACGATCGCCACCACCGACGGCGTGCTGACCGACACCGATACGCTGGCCATCGCCGTCACCCCGGTCGCGGACATCGTGGCCGACACCGTCATCACCGACGAAGACACCCCGATCAGTTTCAACGCGATCACCGGCAGTCACGGGGCGAGTGCCGACAACTTCGAGAACGCCGGCCGCGTCGTCAGCGCGGTGACCCAGGGCGCCCACGGCAGCGTCGCTTTCGCTGCCGACGGCACGCTCACCTACACCCCGGACGCCGACTACCACGGCTCCGACAGCTTCACCTACACGGTCACTTCCGGTGGCGTCGAGGAAACCACCACCGTCGACGTGACCGTCAACCCGGTCAATGACCTGCCGGTCAACACCTTGCCCCTGGCCCAGAGCACGCTCGAGGACACGCCCCTCGTGATCACCGGGCTCGCGGTCGCCGACGTCGACAACGCCAGTCTCTCGACCACCCTGAGCCTGCCGGCGGGCAGCGGCACGCTGACCGTCACGGGCGGCAGCGGCGCCACGGTCACCGGCGACGGCAGCGGCACGGTAACGATCGCCGGCACGACGGCACAGATCAACGCGGCCCTGGCTTCGCTCACGTACACCCCGACCGCCGACTTCAATACCGGCGCCGGCAGTCTCGACCTCACGATCGCCACCACCGACGGCGTGCTGACCGACACCGATACGCTGGCCATCGCCGTCACCCCGGTCGCGGACATCGTGGCCGACACCGTCATCACCGACGAAGACACCCCGATCAGTTTCAACGCGATCACCGGCAGTCACGGCGCCAGCGCCGACAACTTCGAGAACGCCGGCCGCGTCGTCAGCGCGGTGACCCAGGGCGCCCACGGCAGCGTCGCTTTCGCTGCCGACGGCACGCTCACCTACACCCCGGACGCCGACTACCACGGCTCCGACAGCTTCACCTACACGGTCACTTCCGGTGGCGTCGAGGAAACCACCACCGTCGACGTGACCGTCAACCCGGTCAATGACCTGCCGGTCAACACCTTGCCCCTGGCCCAGAGCACGCTCGAGGACACGCCCCTCGTGATCACCGGGCTCGCGGTCGCCGACGTCGACAACGCCAGTCTCTCGACCACCCTGAGCCTGCCGGCGGGCAGCGGCACGCTGACCGTCACGGGCGGCAGCGGCGCCACGGTCACCGGCGACGGCAGCGGCACGGTAACGATCGCCGGCACGACGGCACAGATCAACGCGGCCCTGGCTTCGCTCACGTACACCCCGACCGCCGACTTCAATACCGGCGCCGGCAGTCTCGACCTCACGATCGCCACCACCGACGGCGTGCTGACCGACACCGATACGCTGGCCATCGCCGTCACCCCGGTCGCGGACATCGTGGCCGACACCGTCATCACCGACGAAGACACCCCGATCAGTTTCAACGCGATCACCGGCAGTCACGGGGCGAGTGCCGACAACTTCGAGAACGCCGGCCGCGTCGTCAGCGCGGTGACCCAGGGCGCCCACGGCAGCGTCGCTTTCGCTGCCGACGGCACGCTCACCTACACCCCGGACGCCGACTACCACGGCTCCGACAGCTTCACCTACACGGTCACTTCCGGTGGCGTCGAGGAAACCACCACCGTCGACGTGACCGTCAACCCGGTCAATGACCTGCCGGTCAACACCTTGCCCCTGGCCCAGAGCACGCTCGAGGACACGCCCCTCGTGATCACCGGGCTCGCGGTCGCCGACGTCGACAACGCCAGTCTCTCGACCACCCTGAGCCTGCCGGCGGGCAGCGGCACGCTGACCGTCACGGGCGGCAGCGGCGCCACGGTCACCGGCGACGGCAGCGGCACGGTAACGATCGCCGGCACGACGGCACAGATCAACGCGGCCCTGGCTTCGCTCACGTACACCCCGACCGCCGACTTCAATACCGGCGCCGGCAGTCTCGACCTCACGATCGCCACCACCGACGGCGTGCTGACCGACACCGATACGCTGGCCATCGCCGTCACCCCGGTCGCGGACATCGTGGCCGACACCGTCATCACCGACGAAGACACCCCGATCAGTTTCAACGCGATCACCGGCAGTCACGGGGCGAGTGCCGACAACTTCGAGAACGCCGGCCGCGTCGTCAGCGCGGTGACCCAGGGCGCCCACGGCAGCGTCGCTTTCGCTGCCGACGGCACGCTCACCTACACCCCGGACGCCGACTACCACGGCTCCGACAGCTTCACCTACACGGTCACTTCCGGTGGCGTCGAGGAAACCACCACCGTCGACGTGACCGTCAACCCCATCGACGACCTGCCGGTCGCCGTCGACGACACCTTCCTCACCGACGAAGACAGCGCGCTGACCGGACAGACCCTGGCCCCCAACGACACCCCCTCGGGGGATGGCGGCAACACCTGGGCGCTCGCCACCGGACCCAGCCACGGCACCGTCGTGGTCAACGCCGACGGCAGCTTCACCTACACCCCGGACGCCGACTACCACGGCCCCGACAGCTTCACCTACACCCTGACCGATGCCGATGGCGATGTCTCCACCGCCACCGCCCTCCTGACCGTCAACCCCATCGACGACCTGCCGGTCGCCGTCGACGACACCTTCCTCACCGACGAAGACAGCGCGCTGACCGGACAGACCCTGGCCCCCAACGACACCCCCTCGGGGGATGGCGGCAACACCTGGGCGCTCGCCACCGGACCCAGCCACGGCACCGTCGTGGTCAACGCCGACGGCAGCTTCACCTACACCCCGGACGCCGACTACCACGGCCCCGACAGCTTCACCTACACCCTGACCGATGCCGATGGCGATGTCTCCACCGCCACCGCCCTCCTGACCGTCAACCCCATCGACGACCTGCCGGTCGCCGTCGACGACACCTTCCTCACCGACGAAGACAGCGCGCTGACCGGACAGACCCTGGCCCCCAACGACACCCCCTCGGGGGATGGCGGCAACACCTGGGCGCTCGCCACCGGACCCAGCCACGGCAGCGTCGTGGTCAACGCCGACGGCAGCTTCACCTACACCCCGGACGCCGACTACCACGGCCCCGACAGCTTCACCTACACCCTGACCGATGCCGATGGCGATGTCTCCACCGCCACCGCCCTCCTGACCGTCAACCCCATCGACGACCTGCCGGTCGCCGTCGACGACACCTTCCTCACCAACGAAGACAGCGCGCTGACCGGACAGACCCTGGCCCCCAACGACACCCCCTCGGGGGATGGCGGCAACACCTGGGCGCTCGCCACCGGACCCAGCCACGGCACCGTCGTGGTCAACGCCGACGGCAGCTTCACCTACACCCCGGACGCCGACTACCACGGCCCCGACAGCTTCACCTACACCCTGACCGATGCCGATGGCGATGTCTCCACCGCCACCGCCCTCCTGACCGTCAACCCCATCGACGACCTGCCGGTCGCCGTCGACGACACCTTCCTCACCGACGAAGACAGCGCGCTGACCGGACAGACCCTGGCCCCCAACGACACCCCCTCGGGGGATGGCGGCAACACCTGGGCGCTCGCCACCGGACCCAGCCACGGCACCGTCGTGGTCAACGCCGACGGCAGCTTCACCTACACCCCGGACGCCGACTACCACGGCCCCGACAGCTTCACCTACACCCTGACCGATGCCGATGGCGATGTCTCCACCGCCACCGCCCTCCTGACCGTCAACCCCATCGACGACCTGCCGGTCGCCGTCGACGACACCTTCCTCACCGACGAAGACAGCGCGCTGACCGGACAGACCCTGGCCCCCAACGACACCCCCTCGGGGGATGGCGGCAACACCTGGGCGCTCGCCACCGGACCCAGCCACGGCACCGTCGTGGTCAACGCCGACGGCAGCTTCACCTACACCCCGGACGCCGACTACCACGGCCCCGACAGCTTCACCTACACCCTGACCGATGCCGATGGCGATGTCTCCACCGCCACCGCCCTCCTGACCGTCAACCCCATCGACGACCTGCCGGTCGCCGTCGACGACACCTTCCTCACCGACGAAGACAGCGCGCTGACCGGACAGACCCTGGCCCCCAACGACACCCCCTCGGGGGATGGCGGCAACACCTGGGCGCTCGCCACCGGACCCAGCCACGGCAGCGTCGTGGTCAACGCCGACGGCAGCTTCACCTACACCCCGGACGCCGACTACCACGGCCCCGACAGCTTCACCTACACCCTGACCGATGCCGATGGCGATGTCTCCACCGCCACCGCCCTCCTGACCGTCAACCCCATCGACGACCTGCCGGTCGCCGTCGACGACACCTTCCTCACCGACGAAGACAGCGCGCTGACCGGACAGACCCTGGCCCCCAACGACACCCCCTCGGGGGATGGCGGCAACACCTGGGCGCTCGCCACCGGACCCAGCCACGGCACCGTCGTGGTCAACGCCGACGGCAGCTTCACCTACACCCCGGACGCCGACTACCACGGCCCCGACAGCTTCACCTACACCCTGACCGATGCCGATGGCGATGTCTCCACCGCCACCGCCCTCCTGACCGTCAACCCCATCGACGACCTGCCGGTCGCCGTCGACGACACCTTCCTCACCGACGAAGACAGCGCGCTGACCGGACAGACCCTGGCCCCCAACGACACCCCCTCGGGGGATGGCGGCAACACCTGGGCGCTCGCCACCGGACCCAGCCACGGCAGCGTCGTGGTCAACGCCGACGGCAGCTTCACCTACACCCCGGACGCCGACTACCACGGCCCCGACAGCTTCACCTACACCCTGACCGATGCCGATGGCGATGTCTCCACCGCCACCGCCCTCCTGACCGTCAACCCCATCGACGACCTGCCGGTCGCCGTCGACGACACCTTCCTCACCGACGAAGACAGCGCGCTGACCGGACAGACCCTGGCCCCCAACGACACCCCCTCGGGGGATGGCGGCAACACCTGGGCGCTCGCCACCGGACCCAGCCACGGCAGCGTCGTGGTCAACGCCGACGGCAGCTTCACCTACACCCCGGACGCCGACTACCACGGCCCCGACAGCTTCACCTACACCCTGACCGATGCCGATGGCGATGTCTCCACCGCCACCGCCCTCCTGACCGTCAACCCCATCGACGACCTGCCGGTCGCCGTCGACGACACCTTCCTCACCGACGAAGACAGCGCGCTGACCGGACAGACCCTGGCCCCCAACGACACCCCCTCGGGGGATGGCGGCAACACCTGGGCACTCGCCACCGGACCCAGCCACGGCAGCGTCGTGGTCAACGCCGACGGCAGCTTCACCTACACCCCGGACGCCGACTACCACGGCCCCGACAGCTTCACCTACACCCTGACCGATGCCGATGGCGATGTCTCCACCGCCACCGCCCTCCTGACCGTCAACCCCATCGACGACCTGCCGGTCGCCGTCGACGACACCTTCCTCACCGACGAAGACAGCGCGCTGACCGGACAGACCCTGGCCCCCAACGACACCCCCTCGGGGGATGGCGGCAACACCTGGGCGCTCGCCACCGGACCCAGCCACGGCACCGTCGTGGTCAACGCCGACGGCAGCTTCACCTACACCCCGGACGCCGACTACCACGGCCCCGACAGCTTCACCTACACCCTGACCGATGCCGATGGCGATGTCTCCACCGCCACCGCCCTCCTGACCGTCAACCCCATCGACGACCTGCCGGTCGCCGTCGACGACACCTTCCTCACCGACGAAGACAGCGCGCTGACCGGACAGACCCTGGCCCCCAACGACACCCCCTCGGGGGATGGCGGCAACACCTGGGCACTCGCCACCGGACCCAGCCACGGCAGCGTCGTGGTCAACGCCGACGGCAGCTTCACCTACACCCCGGACGCCGACTACCACGGCCCCGACAGCTTCACCTACACCCTGACCGATGCCGATGGCGATGTCTCCACCGCCACCGCCCTCCTGACCGTCAACCCCATCGACGACCTGCCGGTCGCCGTCGACGACACCTTCCTCACCGACGAAGACAGCGCGCTGACCGGACAGACCCTGGCCCCCAACGACACCCCCTCGGGGGATGGCGGCAACACCTGGGCGCTCGCCACCGGACCCAGCCACGGCACCGTCGTGGTCAACGCCGACGGCAGCTTCACCTACACCCCGGACGCCGACTACCACGGCCCCGACAGCTTCACCTACACCCTGACCGATGCCGATGGCGATGTCTCCACCGCGACGATAACCATCACGGTCACGGCAGCCGAATTGACGGGTCTGCCACCCGACTTCAACCAACCCGAGTCGCTGCTTGCCGGGATCAGGCTCGGTCCGTTGGCCTTCCAGCCAGGAACCCGCGTGAATGACTCCATGCGCCAACCGATTCCGTTCCAGCCCGCGGCCTTTGTCACCAGTGCCGTCGAGGCGTCGCAACTTGAACGAGCCTTCAACGATCCGGAAGGCAACGGGACCGACATCGCTGCCGTCAGCCCCTACGAGACCCGACTGACTTCAGAAACCCGGGAACTGGGTTTCGTCCCGGCAGTCTTCGTCCAGAGTTCGGTGCGTCAGAGCCAGGCCGACGCGCACTTTCTCGACTTGCGGGTCAGTGGCCGCCAGGGTGTGGTCAAGCTCAGCAGCGACGAGCGCCTGCCCAGTTTCTCGCTGTTCCAGGCTCCGCCACTTGGCCAGACGATCGAGGAAATCCGCGAGGAGCGCGAGGAGCGCGAGCAACGCGACCGGCGGAGCAGCGGTGACGAGCGTATCGCAGCCATCCGCGAACAGGCAGCCCCAGCCATCGCTTTGACCGTCGCATCACCAGTTGCCGCCGGGGTTATCGGCCGGACGGTGGCGACCCGCGCTTTCTCGGAACAACTGCGCGACGCCAGCGCCCGGCTGCGTCCTCTCGCAGACATTCGTTCCCTGCAACACCTGCACAAGTCCAGCACCTGAGTTTGCAACCCGACCCTGCCACTTCATTCGGAGCCCTGATGAACCCTCACCGCTTGACCCGGATCGCCACCTTGCTGGCGGCCTCGCTGCTCACCGCCAGTTGCGGCACCATCGACCCGACCGCTTTCACACGCCACGAAATCGAGGAGCGCGTTGTACAGGACGAGAAGGCGATGTACGCCGACCAGGAGCCCATTACCTCTCCGATCACTTTCCAGGAAGCTGCCGCGCGCGCGCTCAAGTACAACCTGGACTATCGCCTGAAGTTGATGGAGAACTCGCTGAGCAAAAACCTCTACGATGTCTCGAAGTACGAGATGCTGCCCCGTCTGGTTGCCGGCGCCGGTTACATCTCTCGCAACAACGATTCCGGCGGTACTTCGGTGAGCATCGAGACCGGTGAGCAAACGCTCAGTCCCTCGACTTCGCAGCAGCGCCACCAGACGCTGGCCAATCTCTCGCTCTCCTGGAACCTGCTCGACTTCGGCGTTTCCTACTATCGCGCGCAGCAGAAGGCCGACCAGGTGCTGATGGCCGACGAACGGCGTCGCAAAGTGGTTCAGAACGTCCTCCAGGATGTGCGCAACTCGTACTGGCGGGCGCTCGGAGCACAACGGCTGCTGCATCAGGTGGACGGTCTGCTTGGACGCGTTCGCACAGCTCTGCAGACGGCACGCAGGGTCGAGCGCGAGGGCCTGATGCCGCGCGCCCAGGTGCTTGCCTACCAGCGTGCGCTGCTCGACGCAGTCAACCTGCTCTCCTTGCGGCGCCAGGATCTGGAGCTCGCCAAGGCCGAGTTGGCGGCACTGATGTCGGTTCCCCCCGGCGTCAATATCGTCCTTGCCGACGATACGAAAATCGAACCCTTGCCACTGCCGCCGGGCAATGTCACCGCCCTGGAATCGCTGGCCCTGCGGCAACGACCCGAGATCATGGAAGAGTGGTATCGCAAGCGCGTCACCGAAAACGACATCAAGGCAGCCAAGTTGCTCGTCTGGCCGAATGTCTCCTTCGATATCAGCGGCGTGCATGATTCGAACATCTATCTCTACAATCAGGCCTGGATCGATACCGGACTGCGGGTTTCGTGGAACATCATGAAGCTCGCCCAGTTGCCGGCACTCGAGCGCGCACAGGAAAGCCAGAACAAGACCGACGACATGCGCCGCATGGCCCTGTCGATGGCGGTACTGACCCAGGTACGCGTCGGCGTTCAGCGTTACGCCCTGTCACGTGCCGAGTTCAATGTCGCCGAAGAGAGCCTGCGCGTCGACGAAGAGCTTTTGCGCTACGCTCAGGCGGCTGCCAGAACCACCTTCGACTCCGACCTCGAAGTGATCCGGGCCGAGGCACGGGCGCTCCTTTCGCGTTACCAGCACCACGCCACCTACTCGAATGCTCAAGCCGCCTGGGGGCGTGTCTACAACTCCGTCGGTCTCGACGTCATGCCCGAAGCAATTGAAAGCCACGACATCAAGGCGCTGGCGGCAGCCATCGACGCCACCCTCAGGCAATGGGAGAAAAACGTACTGACCGGCCCGGCCTTCGACCTCAAGGAAAGTGCCAAGAGTGGATAAATCGCTGCTCCTCCTGCTGATCACGCTGGCCGTCGGCACGACTCAGGCACAGACCGCCAACATACCGCCGGCAACGACCGCCACAACCAGGGCAACTCCCGCGCGCGCGGCAAGCACCGACCCTGACGCCATCCGCATTGTTCTGACCCCTGAACTCGAAACGACATTGGTTGCCCAGATGCCCGGACGCATCGAAACCATTGCCGCCACGCTGGGCTCTCACGTCAGCAAGGGGCGGCCTGTCCTGCAGATGGACTGCGCAGAGGCCGACGCCCGCCGCAAGATGGCCGATGCCGAGCTTGCCGCGGCCGTGGAAACACTTGACACCAAACGCAAGCTCAAGGAGATGGATGCCGCTGGCGACATGGAACTCAAGCTCGCCAGGGCCACCGCCGACAAGGCACGCGGTGCGGTCGCGCTGGCCCGCTCGCAGACCGCCTACTGCATCGTTTCGGCCCCCTTCAGCGGCCGCGTTGCCAAACTGTACGTCAAGCCTTACCAGGGGGTCAGCGCCGGTGCTCCACTGATGGATTTGGTGAGTAACGGACCGCTCAAACTGCGCCTCAACATTCCCTCGACCTACCTGCGCCAGATCAGGGAGGGCAGCCCGTTCGAGGTTGCCGTCCTGGAAACCGGAAAAACCTACCCGGCCAAGGTGACGGCGATCAATTCGCGTGTCGACGCGGTGTCGCAGACTGTCGAAATCGAGGGTCGCCTGCAGGGCACGCCGGCCGAACTCCTGCCGGGAATGAGTGGTGTCGCCCGTTTCCCCGGGACACCCTGAGTCACACCAGACAATGACCAACGACGTTGCCCTCTACGGCGCGATCGCTGCGCTCGAAGAACGAGCCCGTGCGGTCGCAACGGCGTCGGAATTGATGGTGGTCATCGCCAATGACGTCTACCCGCTGCTGCATTTCCGCCAGGCGCTGGTTTTCGCCCAGCCACGACAGGCATGGGAGCTGGCTGCGGTTTCCGGTCTCGCCCGACCGACTGAAGATTCGCCGTATCTCGTGTGGCTCCGGAGAATGGCCACCTGGCTGCAAGGCACTTTGTCCTCAGAAGTCAGTGGCCAAGGCGCCATGCGCTGGCTGACTGCCGACGCGCTCCCTGCCGAACGCGATGATCTGCGTGACGGCTGGCAGGAGTGGTGGTCGGCCGTGCTCTGGCATGTGCCGTTGTACCGGCAGTCCGGGTCGCCTCTCGGCCATCTCTGCTTTCTTGTCGACGAACCGCCCGCGGCAGCGCTCGTTCCGCATCTGCTGCGCCTGTTCGCCAGTTACGCGCACCACTGGGATCTGCTGACCCGCAACGACCGGCGCTGGCGACCGAACATCAGCCGTCGGCAGAAGCGCATTGGCCTGATCGCCGCAGCAGTTCTCTGTCTGCTGCCGGTGCGCCAGACCGCGCTGGGTCCAGCGGAGGTGATTTCGCTGGACGCCATCACCGTCGCCTCACCGCTCGAAGGCGTCATCAAGACCTTCCATGTCCGTCCCAACCAGGCGGTTGTCACCGGCCAGGCGCTATTCTCGCTCGATGACACGACCCTCGCCAGCCGCCTGGAAGTTGCCCAGCGTTCGGTCCTGGTGGCCGATGCCGAGTTGCTCTCGGCCACACAAAAGGCCTTCGACAATGCCCAGAGCAAGAGCGAGATCACCTTGCTCAACGGGCGCGCACAGGAAAAGCGCGCCGAGTTGGCGGCGATCACCAACCAGTTGGCGCGTATCGACGTTCTCGCGGTGCGCGACGGCGTTGCCGTCTTCGGCGACATCAATGACTGGATCGGCAAACCGGTGGTCACCGGCGAGCGCATCATGCAGATCGCCGATCCGGCTCACCTCGGGGTCTTGGTGCACCTGCCAGTAGCCGATGCCATCGCCCTCGAGGAGGGGGCACCGGTCAAACTCTTCCTGACCACGCAACCCCTGTCGCCACTCGCCGGGGAGATCTTCCAGACCAGCTACCAAGCCACTCTTTCCGACGAAGGAATCCCCAGCTACCGGCTGCGAGGACGCTTCAGCAGCCCGCCGAGCGACGTCCGCATCGGGCTGCGCGGCACGGCCAAGGTCTCGGGCGGCTGGGTGGTACTCGGCTACCACCTGATCCGTCGCCCGCTCGCGGCGCTGCGCGAGCGCCTGGGCGTCTGAACGAGGGCATGCGAAGCGAAACACCCAGCGCACTGCGCGAAGATCTGCGGCTGCACGAAGCTGCTGCCGAGGCCGACGGTTCACCCGCCTGGGTGATCGAGGATCCGGTGGTCAACCGCTTCTACCGCATCGGTTGGCTGGAGTTCGAATGCCTGTTGCGCTGGGGCGCGCCATTACCGCAAGTGGCCGCGGCGATCGCGCACGACACGCCGCTGCAGCCGGACACCGGCCAGCTTAAGGCCTTCGAGCACTTTCTCGCGCAACACTCCCTGCTCCGTCCCGATGGCGACCGGCTCGCACAATTGCTGAGTCAGGCCCGTCAGCCCGGCTCCTGGCGACGCTGGCAGTGGTGGCTGCACCACTACCTGTTCTTCCGCATCCCGTTGATTCGCCCGCAGTTCGCCCTGCAACGCCTGGCCAGAACGCTCGCGCCACTGTTTCGACCGTGGGCGGCGTGGGCCACGCTGGCGGCGATCGTCACCGGGCTGCTGCTGGTTGCGCGCCACTGGGAGTTGTTTGTCAGCACCCTGGTCGAGTCGGTCTCCGCACCAGGACTGCTCGCCTTCCTGCTCGCCCTGACCTGCGCCAAGGCACTCCACGAACTCGCCCATGCGCTGGTTGCGACGCGCTTCGGCGTCCGTGTGGCGCACATGGGGATCGCTTTCGTCGTGCTCTGGCCAATGCTCTACACCGATACCGGCGAGTCGTGGAAACTGCGCAAGCGCAGCCAGCGCCTCGCCGTGGCCGCCGCCGGCATCACCGCCGAACTGGCTCTGGCGGGCCTGGCCACGCTGCTCTGGAGCCTGGCCGAGCCAGGACCGTTACGCAGCGCGGCCTTCTATCTCGCAACCACCAGTTGGACCCTCTCCCTGGCGCTCAACGCCAGCCCGTTCATGCGCTTCGACGGGTATTTCATCCTCTCCGACCTGCTCGACCTGCCGAACCTTCACGAACGTTCCGGCGCACTCGCCCGCGCCGCCCTGCGGCGCACCCTCTTCGGCTGGAACGAACCCGACCCGGAGTATTTCCCGCCCTGGCAGCGCCGTGCCCTGGTTGGCTTCGCCCTGGCCACCTGGGTGTACCGGCTGGCGATATTTCTCGCCATCGCCCTGCTGGTCTATTTCTTTTTTTTCAAGCTGCTCGGCATCCTGCTCCTGGTCGTCGAGATTACCTGGTTCATCGCCCGACCGGTGTGGTCAGAGGCGCGCGTGTGGCGCGTTCGCTGGTTGGAAACGCCGCGTCCCCGACAGCGCCTCTGGCAGGCAGCCTTCCTCGTGCTTGTCATACTCGTCGTCTTCCCGTGGCGCCGTGACGTCCACGGCCCGGGCCTGCTCCATCCCTTGCGACAGCAACGCGTCTTCGCGCCCTTCCCGGCACAGGTCGCTTTCGTTCGCGACGCCGGTGCGGTCCGCGCCGGCGAGGAACTGGTTCGACTCGACAGCCCGGATCTGCACGATCAGGAGCACCAGACGCGCGGCAACATCGCCGCGCTGGGCGCCCGTCTGAGCGGCATCGAAGCTGTCGAGGGCGGCCTCGCGCAGCGCAACACCACCCGCGAGCGCCTCGGTGAACAAGTTGCCCGGGGCCAGTCGGTGAATGAGGAACTCGACCGTCTGCGTATCCGCGCCGAGTTTGGCGGCCACTGGCTCGATGTCGACCCGCTGGCCGGTACGGGCAGTTGGGCGGGAACACAAAAGCCGATCGGCATTCTGATCGATCCGGCGACGTGGGTGGTGGACACCTACGTTGGCCAGGCCGAGATCGAACGTCTTGAGGTCGGGGCGAACTGTCGCTTTTTCCCCGAACACCAGAACACGGCCCTGATCGGAGAGATCGTCGAGATCGACAAGGCACGCAGCCAGCGTCTGCCGCATGCCATGCTCACCACGCGTCAGGGCGGAGCCATCGCGACCGTCAGCGGTGGTCACGAGTTGCAACCCGTCGAATCCCTCTACCGGGTGAGCATTCTCCTCCACGAACCACCTCAGAACTGGCGCGAGGTCCGCGGCAGCGTCGCGATGACCGGCAAGGGCCAGAGCCTGGCTTACAGTTTCCTGATCAGAACCTTCTCCCTGCTCATCCAGGAAAGCGGCTTCTGAACCGCCAGGCGGGTCACCGCTGCCGTCGCAATTGCTTACCCGAGAGGTAGTGTTATCTCAACACCGGGCGGGCTATCGAGCCGTCACAAACCGAATGACAGTTACGGCCAACACACCTGCAGCCTAGCCCTGTCGATTTTCAAACCACTTCAACAGGGTCCCGTAAAGAACATCCGGCGTCACCGGCTTGCTGATGAAGTCGTTCATTCCTGCGTCGAAACAGCGTGCCTTGTCCTCGGCGAAGGCATTCGCCGTCATCGCCAGGATCGGGATTTCCGAGTAGCCAGCCAGTTGCCGGATCTGACGGGTAGCCTCCAGTCCGTCCATTTGCGGCATCTGCATGTCCATCAGGATCAGGTCGTAGTGGCCGGCACTGGCCTTCCCGACGGCAACCCGGCCATCCTCGGCAAGATCGATGGAAAGCCCCACATCGTCCAGCAATATCTGGGCAATGTCCCGATTGATCGGTTCGTCTTCCGCCAGCAGGATGCGCTTGCCGACATGGTTCCGCTGGATCGTCCGCTCGGCCTCCCCAACCTCGACCTTGGCGAATTCTCCGGCACCAGATTCGACCTTGCGCAGGATGGCAGTAAACCAGAAGGTACTGCCTTGGCCTTCGATGCTATTCACCCCGGCCGTGCCACCCATGAGCTCAGCAATCTTCCTGGTAATCGCCAGGCCAAGTCCGGTACCGCCGTACTGGCGAGTGGTCGTGCTGTCGGCCTGTTCGAATGCCCCGAAGAGTTTCGGAAGTGCCTCAGGGGCGATGCCAATACCGGTATCTTCAACTTCAAAGCGGAGGGTGATGGTCTCCTCACTCTGTGCCTCTTCCTTTACTCGGAGGGTGATATGGCCTCGCTCGGTGAACTTGAGGGCATTGGCGACATAGTTGAGCAGGGCTTGCTGGAGTCGTGTGGGGTCGCCTAGCAGATGGTGGGGAATCGCGACGGTTTCCGTATGGAAGACGATGTTCTTCTCCCTGGCCTTCTGGGGAATCATGAAGACGATATTTTCCAGCAAGGTACCGACGTGGACCGGAACAGCTTCCAGAGTGAATTTGCCGGCTTCGATCTTGGAGAGGTCGAGAACGGCGTTGATGATCTCGAGCAGGTGGTTGCCGGCGGCTTCGATCTTGTCGAGATTGTCGATTTGCTGAGTCGTGAGGCCAGAACGACGGAGAATGTAGGCCATGCCGGTGATGGCGTTAAGCGGTGTCCGAATCTCGTGGCTCATGTTGGCCAGGAAAGCACTCTTGGCGATGCTCGCGGTTTCGGCGACTTCCTTGGCAACGGAAAGCTCTTTCGTACGCGTCTCCACAGCGTGTTGCAGGTGTGCCTGATATTCAAGAATATCCGCTTCTGCCGCTTTCCTGGCGCTGATATCTTCCTGAATCACGACGATCTCGAGAACTTGCCCCTCTTCATTCGTCAGCGGGTAGGCATAAGCGCGCAGCCAGAACTTGCATGCCTGGCCATTGAACTCCGGCCGCACAATCCCCTTGTCGTACAGGTGATCGGGAAACTCGATGGTTTCACCTCCGAATACTCTCCTCAACAGGGGAAGAATACCCAGCGCCTCCAGTTGCTGATCTTCCAGTACGTTGTAATGCTTCAGGTCCGAGAACGAGGCTTGCCACAATTGCTCCCAGGCGGAATTGACGCGCAGGGTCGTTCCATCGGGTGAGAAGACCTGAATGGCCAGGGGTGACCGTTCGGCAAGGATGCGATATCGCATTTCACTGTCGCGCAGGGCAACCTCTATCCGTTTGCGCTCAGTGATGTCAATGGCGAGTCCCTCAATGATCAATTCGTCGCCGTTGGCCATGCAGCCGATCGAACGATCGAACAGCCAATGCCAGTTCCCCTGGACGTCCCTGATGCGGTACTCGATCTTGTAATTGATGCCCTGCCGCAAGCCATCGACGGCCTTCGCCACGAGTGATTGGTCATCCGGATGGATCGACTCGACCCAGCATCGAGGGGCTGCATACATTTCTTCCCGGGAGCGACCGAAGATGTATTCAACCTGTGGCGAGTAATACTGTCCGCCATGCTGCGTGGAATAGGTGTAGAGGATGTCGGGAGAGCTTTCCACGAGCCGGCGAAACCTGCCTTCGCTTTCGCGTAGCGCTTGTTCCTTGCTGCGTATTTCCGAAATGTCGTGCGCGATTCCCAGAACGCCGATCAGGTCACCAGCCGCAGTACGCATTGGCTTCTTGGTGGTTTCCAGCAATTCGCGATGGCCATCGCAAGCAAAGGCGATTTCTTCTTCATTGATCGACGGGCCATTCTTTTCCATGGCGGCGCGATCATTGGCCCGAAAGAAATCGGCAAGTGCCTGGTCGACGAAGTCGTAGTCGGTCTTGCCGACAACTTCCCGTTCGCTGGCGCCAAAGAATTGCTCGAATCGCTGATTGCAGGCCAGATAAACACCTTCAGGGTCTTTCAGCCAGATCAGGTGAGGCAAGGTGTCGATCACTGAGCGCAGCATGGTCCGCTCCCGAATGGCGGACTCCTGAGCGGCTTGCAAGGCCTCCTGCTCCTTCAGTCGCAGTTCCTGATCACGAAAGATCAGGCACAGCAGCATGGTGGCGAGTGGATAAAACAGCAGCAGTACCCACCACGCCTGCTCGATAAAGATGTAGCCCGCGTGATTGGGAATCTGGGTAAACGCAACCATCTGCGCCAGTTGCACCAGCACGCCCAACGACAGATATTTCAATGGAAGCGGGAGGGCATCACCTCGCTGGCACCACTGCCTTGCAAGTACGCCCAGCAAAGCGGACACCACCACGACCAGAACCCCGACCTTTGCCCCGCTGCCTCCCAGTTGATAGCGATAGAAAGCGGCCATGCCGGCCGCAATCGCCGCCGTGATTCCGCCGCCGACGACACCGGCGACCGATAGCACGATCGAACGGCCATCGAAAATAATTCCCGGCGCAAAATTCACCGGATTGAGCATGCCGAGAAGGGTCACCCCGCCAAACAGGAGCCCGAGCAGGACCTGGCGGTTCAACGCATGGTTGTGAAATCTCCTGATGACAATCTGCCCCGCTGCCACCAGGGCAACCAGGAATGCGATGTTGTTGATCAGGTTGATGAGCATGAGTTGGGGTTCAGCATAGTATGAATTTCAAAATCTCTTGCGACTTAGTTGGCTAGGCACCTGCTATTCCACCGTCCACCTTTCCGCCGCCAGCGGCAACTCATTCAACACCGCCCGCGCCTCGCGCCAACTCGGGTAGTGCTGCTCCAGCAGCGCCACGAAGCGCTCGCCGTGCGTCGGCTCAAGGAGAGGCAGCATTTCGTGTACGACGACGTACTCCAGCAGGCCTCCGGGTTTCCTGACCAGATCGGTGTTCAGGCGAATGGTCCCGCTCCGGTGGCTGCAGCCGCCCCACTTCCGCTTTGCTCGTGCTTTTCCCGACCCATTGGGACCGGCAAACATGCGCAGGCGAGGGATGTGCGCACTCAACGCAGCGCCCGCGTTTCACCCGGCGTCACAGCGGTGGGTGGGGTGACCGTTTTGACCAGGGTGCGCGTACCGTCAGGGAATACCTCATAGATCGCGCCGTTGTCGCTTTGCAGGACGCTGTTGCCCGCGGCCAGCGCCTGCCAGTAAGCCTGTGTCACCGCGGACTGGGCAAGTTCGGAAATGTGTTCTTCCAGAAATTGCATGCTTTGCTCGGATAGAGACATGGCGGCTTCCTTTCGACCAGGGTTGAGGTTATTCATGATAGGCAAATTCTCCCGGTGAGCAATTCCTGCAGCATGCCGCGGTTCTGCGTACTGCGTTTGGAGCGCGATTCAGGCATCGACGAGTCCGTGAGCTTTCATTCAAGCACCTCCCAGTGCCCGCCCTTTTTCGGGCCGACAAAACGCAGTTTCTCTTCTCTCACCAGTCTTGCCGTGGCCCGCTCAACGGCACTCAATGACTTGCCGATGGATGACGCCAGCCCTGCCAGGGTCAAATCCGACCTTGCTTTCAGCGCTGCAAGAATTTTCTCCGGTGTTTTTACCCGCGTTTCTACCGGCATTTCTACCGGCATTTCTACCGGCATTTCTACCGGCTTCCGTGGCGTCGTGACCTGCACGGGTGCAAACGGGAACGTCACCCACACTCCGATCGACTCCACTTGCAACCCTGGCGAGGGCCGGCCCGCCTCCAGGCAGGTTTGCAGCATGCGCTCGATCCCGCGCCCCCAGGCCTCTATCTGGCCGCTGCGGAAAAAGGCGTTGGCGATGTCCGGATTGAATGGGGCGGAAGGGTGCTTGGACAGCAATCGTTCCCCCGTCCATTCCGGCTGGCATCCATGCCGCCGCGCAGCTCATCGCACGAAGCCCAGAGGGACGAGTAGAGGTCGGATTTCTTGATGGCCATGAACGGGCTTCCTGGGGTGGTGAGGCACAGCGGCAGAAGCCCGTTACTTTACAACACCGTCCTTCGAGAAAAACGGGGGATTCCAACTGATGGGGAGACGGAGCCGGCGATGCTGCGAAGCGGATGCCGTCGAGGCGGCCAAGGTCATCAAGATCCCGGCCTGCCAACTGCCGATGCACGCGGTCAAACGGTTGCGCCTTGCCGCCCGAGCCGCATTGGCGAAAACGCAACAGTTCCCGGGCGTGAACATTGCCAGCGCCCCGTTTATGCTAGATTCCGAACTTTTCCCGATTACGCCGACATTTTCTGCAAGCAGGAGCCCGCCAATGAATACACCACAAGAGATTGATCACGCACTTGAAGAGCGCCTGTCTCGGCGACTGCTGGATACCTTGATCCGCGCCGGCCTCGTGTTTGCCCTCGTGTGGTTGTGCTTCCACTTCTTCGCGCCGTTCCTGACGATGATGCTGTGGGCGCTGATCCTCGCGGTCACCCTCTATCCGCTGCAGCAGAAGCTCGCGAAGCGGGTCGGCGGCAGGCAGGGGCGCGCGGCGATGCTGATCGTCGTGCTCGGCCTCGGCCTGATCGTCACGCCGACAGTGATGCTGAGCAGTTCGTTCGGCGATTCGGTTCATGAGTTGATCAACGGGGTCAATGACAACACGCTCAGTCTCCCTGCACCGCCGGCAAGCATCGCTGCACTGCCGATCGTCGGCAAGAAGGTACATGCCACCTGGTCGCAGGCGCACAACGACCTGCCGGCATTCGTCAGGAGCATGCAGCCCAAGGTCAGCGAACTGTCGAGCAAGGCGTTGAGCATCGTTGCCAGCCTGGGCGGCGGCCTGCTCAAATTCCTGTTTTCTTTCATCATCGCCGGCATCATGATGGCCTACGCTGAAGCGGGCGCACCCGCCATGCAGGCGATCTTCGAACGCGTCGCCGGCATCGCCCGCGGTGCCGAGTTTACCCAGCTCACAACCTCGACGGTGCGCGCCGTGGCCTCGGGGGTCATCGGCATCGCCTGCATCCAGGCGCTGCTGATCGGCATCTCGCTGATCATCGCGAACGTCCCGTTCGCCGGCGCGCTGGCACTGGTCACCCTCATGCTCGGCGTCGCGCAGGTGCCTGCCGCCATCGTCACGCTGCCCGTCATCGGCTGGATGTGGACGAGTGGCGATTACGCGACGACGCCGGCCATTGCCTATAGCGTCTTGATCCTGATCGCCGGCTCCGTAGATAACGTGCTGAAACCGTTGATGCTCGGCCGCGGCGTAGATGCGCCGATGCCGGTGATCCTGCTCGGCGCGCTCGGCGGCATGGCGACCGACGGCATCCTCGGCATGTTCGTCGGCGCCGCGATACTCGCGGTGGGCTACCAGATCTTCATGCGCTGGGTCGATGACAACCCGGAGCGCGCGCGGCAACCGACCGCAAGCCACTCGGTTTCCATGACGCTCTGAACCGGTGAGGAAACGCCCTGCCGGGGCGTCCGGCCTGCCGCTCTCCATCGTCGCCGCGGCGCTGCTGCTCGGTGGCTGCGCCGCGGTCGGGCCCGACTTCAAGCGTCCTGAAGTTTCCTGGCTGCCTGGCTGGTCGGGCGGTTCGCTGGTGTCGCTGAACGCCGAACAACGTGGCAAGGCGCGAGCGCAGACCGAGGAGTGGTGGCGCAACTTCAACGATCCGGTGCTCGACCAACTGATCGCCGAGGCCCAGCGCGTGAATCCCAACGTGCGCACCGCCGGGATGCGTATCCTGGAAGCACGTGCGCAACTGATGATTGCCGGCAGCCTGCTCTATCCACAGCAACAGCAGCTCACCGGCAAGGTTCTGCGCACCGGCGAGGAACGTTCGACCGGGCCCGACAGCAGCCTGACCGCGTACAACGCCGGCCTTGCGGTCGGCTGGGAAATCGATTTCTGGGGCAAGTTCCGGCGCAGTATCGAGGCCGCCGATGCCGGCTACTTCGCCAGCATCGCGCAGTACGACGATCTGCAGGTGCTGATGGCCGCACAGGTCGCCAATTTCTACTGCGCCATCCGCACCATCGAACTACGGCTGAAGATCGCCCATGAAAACGTTGCGCTGCAGAAACGCAGCCTGGAAATTACCGAGCGGCTGTTCAAACATGGCAACGACTCTGAACTCGACGTGCAGCAGGCCAGGGCGCAGTACCTCGGTACGCTGTCGACGATTCCGCAGCTTGAGGGCAGCCTGCGTCAGACCCGGAATGCGCTGAGCGTGCTGCTCGCCCGGCCGCCCGGACCGCTGCCCGAAATGGCGAGCGGCAGGAACACCATCCCGCAAGCCGAACTCGGAATCATCGTCGACCTGCCGGCCGATCTGCTGCGCCGCCGTCCCGACGTACGCTCGGCCGAGTTGCAACTGGCGGCCCAGTCGGCGCTGATCGGGGTCAGTGTGGCCGATCTCTATCCATCGATCGCCCTGCTCGGCTCGCTCGGGCTGTCGGCTACCTCGCTCTCCGGATCGCCGCGGATCTTCGCCTGGGGCCTCGGCCCCAGCCTGGTCTGGAACGTCTTCGATCACGGCCGGCTGACCGGCCAGGTGCTGGTGCAGGACGCCCGCTTCCAGCAAGCCTACGAGCAGTATCAGGGGACGGTGTTGCAGGCCGCGCGCGAGGTCGATGACGCGGCGGTGGGGTTTGCCACGAACCGCGAACAGATCCCCATCCTCGAGGAAGCGGTCAAGGCCGCGCAGCGCTCGCTGGCGATTGCCAACCTCCAGTACCGTGAAGGCCTGGCCAACTTCGAGCGGGTGCTCGATTCGCAGCGAACGCTGTTCAGCCAGCAGGAGCGTCTGGTGAACAACCAGGGCAGCGTGGCGCAGAGTCTGGTCGCCTTGTACAAGGCGATGGGCGGCGGCTGGCTGGCGGGGCGGGGCCGCCCGCTGCTCGATGACGCGACCCGCGAAACCATGGGCGAGCGCGGCGACTGGCGGGAGCTGCTGCAGGAACCACTGCCGGCGCCCGACACGGGCCCACAACTGATCAGACCGGGGGGACCGAAGAGCCATGAGTGAGGATACCGCAGGGCACGACGAAGGAGCAGCCGGGGCGACAGCGGAGCCGTCTTCGGCGCAGCCGGGCAAGGGCACGCGGATTGGCGCGACCCTCGTGCTGACGCTGATCGCCGTCAGTCTGGTCTGGTATTTCGCCGCCGACCGCCTGACCCCGCACAGCTCGCAGGCGAGAGTCCAGGCCTTCGTCGTGCCGGTGGCGGCCGAAGTGTCGGGCAAGGTGCTGGCGGTGCACGTCAGGAACAACGACGCGGTTGCGGCGGGGCAGCCGCTGTTCAACATCGACCCGAGCCAGTACCGGATCGCCTTGCAGCGCAGCCGCTCGGACTACGAGTCGGTGCAGCGATCGGTGAATGCTTCGGCGGCGACGGTGGAGGCCGCGCGCGCCTCGCTGCAGGCGGCGCAGGCCAACCATGTCAAGGCCGACAAGGATGCGACGCGGCAGGAATCGCTCTATGCGGAGGACCCCGGCGCCATCTCGGTGCGCCGGCTGGAGGTCGCGCAGGCCACCCGGATCCAGGCGCGCAGCCAGGAAAAGGCCGCCGAGGCCGACCTGCGCAAGGCGCAGGAGGCGGCCGGCGAGAGCGGCGACAACAACGCGCAACTGCGCAGCGCGGGCTCGGCGATCGAGAAGGCCGAGCTCGACCTGGCGCGCACGAAGGTGGTCGCCCCCGGGCGTGGCGTCGTCACCGACCTGCGCACCGATGTCGGCCATTTCGCCCAGGCGGGCGCGGCGGCGATGACGCTGATCGCCAACCACGACCTGTGGATCAACGCCGACCTGACCGAGAACAACCTCGGCAACATCGATCCGGGCGACGAGGTGGCGATCATTCTCGACGTGCTGCCCGGCGAGGTACTCAAAGGCCGTGTGCGCAGTGTCGGCGGTGGCGTCAGTTCCGGCCAGCAGGCGCCGGCCGGAACGCTGCCGACGATCCAGAACAGCCGCGACTGGCTGCGCCAGGCACAGCGCTTCCCGGTGGCGATCGAATTCGACGCTGCCGAAGCGGGCCGGCTGGGCAGGGCCCGCCCCGGTGGCCAGGCCGAGGTGATGGTGTTCACCGGCGACAACTTCCTGATGAACCTGCTCGGCGCGGGCTACATCCGGCTGATGAGCCTGCTCTCGTACCTCTATTGAGCGACCGATGATCACCCCGGCGGACAAGGCGGTGCTGCGGCTGGCGGTCGGCCTCGGCCTGGCCGTGCTCGTCGCCTACGGCTTCGCGCTGCAGATGCCGCACGTGGTCTGCCTGATGGCCATGATCGTACTGTGCAAGCCGGGTCCGCCGATCCCGCCGGTCAAGGCGGCGGCCCTGGCCCTGCTGCTCGCCGGCCTGCTGGTGACGGGAGTGTTGATGGTCCCATTGCTGGAAAACTACGCGCTGGCCGCGGTGGTGCTGACCGGCGCGATCCTGTACGCGCTGTTCTTCTTCGGCATCCGTACCGGCAACCCGCTGACCATGCTCCTGGTCGTGGTTTTCACGCTGATCCCGGTCGCCGGGGTGGCCGAGCAGGCGCTGGTGACGGTCATCAGCGTGACCATCGCCGTCGGGATCGCCGTCGGCGGCCTGGTCGGCAGCCTGTCGCACACCTTTTTTCCTGACGCACCGGGTGCGGCCGCGAAGGCCGCCAGGGCGCCGCCACCCAGCCGCGAGACGGCGGGCTGGATTGCGCTGCGTGGCATGATCGTGGTGATGCCGGTGTTCGTCCTGGCGCTGACCGACCCCTCGTTCTACCTCGCGGCGATCATCAAGACCGCCGCTCTTGGGCAGCAGGCGGGTTCCACCGACACCCGCTCGGCTGGTCGGGAACTGGTGGGATCGACCCTGATGGGGGCGGCGATGGCCCTGGTCGTCTGGTGCGGCCTGTCGCTCTGGCCCTGCCTTTGGATGCTGCTGCTGTGGATGATGGCGGCCGCCCTGTGGGCCGGCGCGCGACTCTTCCGGGTCAGACGCACGGCCTTCCCGCCGGTGTTCTGGAACAATGCGTTGATGACCATGCTGATCCTGCTCGGCCCGGCGATCGAGGACAGCGCCGGCGGCACGGGCGTGCTGGGGGCATCCGCCGTCCGGGTCGGCCTGTTCGTCGGCGTCGCCTGCTATGCCTGGGCCACGGTCTGGCTGCTCGAACGCTGGCGCTCCTCGAGAAGCAAGGCCCTGCTCTTCCACAACGGCTGAAGAAGGAGAACGGCATGATCCTGATCAACCTGGCGATCGGTTTATTGACCATGATGGGTTGTCTGATCGTGCAGGTCAGCTTCTCGTTCTGGAGCTTCCGCTACGCGCTGCGCCAGGCAGGCGAGCCCGGGGGCAATGGACTATTCCCCGGCATCAGAACGCTGCTGCTGGCGATGGTGATCATGATGCTCGGCAATTTCCTGCAGATCGCCCTCTGGGGCACGCTGTTCTTCTGGCTGGGCGAGTTCCGCGAGTTCTACGAAGCGGTCTACCACTCGGCGGTCAATTTCACCTCGCTGGGCTACGGCGACATCGTGATGAGCAGCGAACGGAAATTCCTTGGTCCACTCGAGGCACTCAACGGCATCCTGATGCTCGGCCTGACCAGCGCTGCGTTGCTGGGCATACTGCAGCACCTGGTCAAGGGGCAGCAACAACTGCACGGCCATCGGGATTGAGTGGCATGCTGGATTAGCCACCCCCTGCGGCCGACTGTCGATTCGGCAACAATGCACTTGTTTTCGACAAACAGGAGCATGTTTCAAGGCGGAGAGGCATGTGGTGGCGGCCTTGGTGAGCAAGCGTGCCGGGATGGACACGGCGAACCGGCACAACGTGCCCGGCAGAATCGGCCTGCCCGAGACGTGCATGGATTTGCCCGCCGCTCGACTCGCCGGTCTGTTGACCGATCCACACGAAACGACCTGAATCCCTCGTTTCGGCACCGCCGATGCCTCGTCAACGACGATCGTTCCTCGCTGCGGAAGCATCGTTCTTCACTGCGGAGGCATCGCTCTTCGTTGCTTGATCGATCAATGTTCGTTTCGGCAAGGCCAGGTCTTGCCGAAACGAAGAACGTTCCTCGTTGCGGAAGCATCGTTCTTCGTTGGCGAAGGATCGTTCTTTGTTGTTCGATCGATCGATGTTCGTTCGGGCAAGGCCGGTCTTGCCCGAACGAGGAACGTTCCCCGTTATGGGAGCATCGCTCCTTGTTGCAGGAGCATCGTCTCTCGTTGTGGAAGCGTCGTTCTTCGTTGCGGGAGGAGCGATGCTCCAGCAACGAACGTCGCAGCGCGTTTGCCGCGCCGTTGGCTTCGTGAGGCACGCCGGGGCGCCGACGGGCGCGCTGCGGCCAGTCGGTCAGGCGGCGGGCGCGCTCTTGTTCACCTTGCGGGCGAAGCGACGGCCGAGGTCGTCGAGGCTGCCTTCGAGCGCACCGGAGGCGACGTTGTGGATCTTGGCGTACTGGTAGATCAGCAGGGCGGCGGCGTAGGCTTCGCTGCCGGCGGCGAACCAGGTGTCGTTCACCCTGCCGAGCAGCGTGTCGATGCCGTTGCGGATGGCGTAGAGGTTTTCGATGATCTCGACGTCGGCGCGGAATTCGTCGAGACTGAAGCTGCGCGGAAGGATATCCGGGTTGTTTTCGGCGATGTCGAGCGCCTTGCTGATGAAGCCGCGGCTCTTGTCGCCAAAACGCGGCATCGCCGCGCGCTCTTCCGGGCTGAGGTCGATCAGGAAAGGCAGACTGGCGGCCAGAGCAGCCAGGGTGGCCTTCGCCTCCTCGCGTTGTTCGGCGGTGAAATGGGTGTTGATGCGATTGCTGGACATGGACTTTCTCCTTTCTGAATCAAAGGGATCGGGAAACAGCGCGCAAGCAGGGGAATTAAAGGAGAAATCCGGCAGGCGTGTCAACTCCACCGCCAGATTTACGCCGCACTAGCCTTGACCACGAGAGCTCCGCTGAACGTTGCCCGCTCGCCCTGCTCGTCTGCGGCTCGTATCTGGTTACTGTCCATCGGCTCGCGGTTCGCTCCACGCTTTCTCGCCACACGCAGTCACCCTGGTGCAACTGCGCTACATTTCGTTTGCCGTGGCCAACTTACGGGAGGACTTTCACCCAAGGACCGTGCCCATGCCGGACACTCAACGGCTCGGATCGTGGTCGCGCACGACCATGGTTTTGCGACCCACTCGACGAGGTCGAAGCCGATGTAGCCACGCCCACGCAGCCCATCACGCCGACCTCGGAAAGCGCCTGGCCTGCGTGCGCGGTACCGGCCCGACCACCGTCACTACTTTGGTCGCCGAAGTGCCGGAACGGGGGAGACTGTCGCGCTGGTGAATCTCTGCCCTGATCGGTTTGGCGCCCTTCGATCGCGATTCCGGTCTGATGCGCGGCAAGCGTGCTAATGGCGGCGGGTGCGGTCAGGACCGCAGAGACCTCTACATTGCAGCGCTGGCAGCCATCAGCTTCAATGTCGCCAGCAAGCAGAGCACGACCACTTCGTCGCCACCGGCAAGCCCAAGAAGGTGGCCAGCGTCGCCTGCAGGCACAAGCTCCTGAACATCTTCAACACCAGGGAAAGCGGATAATCCTGGGATGATTCTCTTCACTCCGCTTGACTTGAAGTGCGGTTGCTTATTATATAAGCCTCGACAGATATAATTATTATTTTGATGCACAAGTGGCAATGGAAACGCGAACCTCATCTGTGTAAGAGTGAGTTATTTGCGCGTTGACCTTTCCAGAGCGACTGTTCACGAGATGAATAGTCTTGTGGCCTGATATATATCTGGCGGGCTCTATCTCTCTGATTGAGTTATATAAATATTCAGACCGATCGAGATTAGAAATATACAAGTTCCCGTCCTTTGTACGGTAGACGGTCGAGCTAGGAAATTCCGTGGTTTCGAGTGTTTTGGGGTCAACGAATCGGGTCATGGACTCACGACAAATGAGATCTGGAAACCCAGCCGCGTGGGCTGCCATAGAAACGATTGCGACGAAGAGGGTTATGAAAGTTCGCATGACGGAATTAACGAGGCCTAATAAATGAAAGGGATGGCCCGGCGTCGTAGGCGACGGGTAACCGGCATGCGCAGAATACCGGCTGGCCATTGGAACAAAAGGTTGAACTCTGCGTCACTCAAGCCAACCAGAGAACTTGCAATTAATTCCGCTGAGTTACTCCTCTTTGTGATCGCAACCAGTCCCGTGCTTACGCAAGAAATCCTCGATAGCAACAGTTCTTTCTTCGGTACGCTACTCTGATAGCACTCTTTGAGTTGATCGATGACCCTCTCTCCATCGAAAGGATGGATTGCGAACTTGGCATCGACTGAGCAAAATGCGCCTGGAATTCCTTCTCGAAAATCCATTTTGTACCCCATTTGAAATTGGTACCGACTGTTGCGATACGTTATCGCTCAACCAAATTGCGAAGGACGGACTTCAATACTTGGTATTTGTCGCCGGAAGCTCTGAAAGAAAGTAAGTCTGGACGGCGCTGCTGAAGATCCCCATAGAACGCTAGAACATTGTTTTCAGTTCGATCTTCAATAGGGCGATTTAGCCATTCTTGGCGAATCAGCGGTTCTAAGTCTGAGCGTTTTGGCATTGAACCTCCTGAGTTCAAGTAGCGTTTATCAGCCGAGCAGAATGCGCCTAGTTCAAGCGCAGGCGATGCGCGGCAGATAAACCTTGTTGGACTGAATCGCCGCGAGAGCAGTGCTCGTGAGGATTGTACGGTGAGCCGACCCAAAGTCAATCGCCTGGCATGCCGTCGCGGATCCGTACAATGAACGCCGATGTAGAGGCAGACTGGCCGTACGGCGCTGGATCAAGGTCCTGGAAGTTCATGCGGCGTTTGCTGGAGCAATTTCCCGCTGCGAAGCCGAACGACGCCACGAACGACAGCGGCGCCCAATCGTCCAGGAAGTCAGGAATCGCAATCGACCATCAGGGAAGCCACCGCAGCTTCGGAGTTCACGTTGTGACGGGAGGGTCGCGACCAACCGGAACTGGGCAATTCCGCAATCGAGCCAGTGGCCTGCCTGAGGCACGCCACCTGCCCGCCCACCTGCCCGCCCACCTGCCCGCCCACCTGCCCACCGGACGCCGCGCCGCTCAGGCTGCGTTATCGCGGTTCTTCCAGGTCTCAGCGACCTCGGGATAGGTCCGCAGGTAGGTGTTCACCGCTTCGCCGATGGTCGGGAAGAAAACCTCGGCGCCGAGGTGGGAGAAGAGTCCGAAGCGCTTGAGCTTGTCCTGGACCGGATCCTTCATCTCGGCGAAGCACAGTTCGATGCCCGCCGCCTGCAGCGTTTCGTCGAGCTTGGCGACGAGGTCGGCGGCGGTGACGTCGACGCTGGTCACCGGTTCGGCGGTGATCACCAGCCAGCGCACCGGCGTCGGCGAGGCGGCGACGGCGTCGAGGGCGCGCTCGTAGAACCACTCGGCATTGGCGAAGAACAGCGGCGCCGCCCAGCGGAACAGGACCAGGCCCGGGATCAGGCGGGCGTCGGGGTAACGCGAAATGTCGTGGTAGCCGTTGATGCCCTTGACGCGGCCGAGCACCGCCGAGTCCGGGCGCCAGCCGTCCCAGAGGAATTCGATCACCGCCAGCACGATCGCCAGGCCGATGCCGGGAATGGCGCCGAGCACCACCACGCCGATGCAGCAGCCGATCGACAGCCAGAACTCCCAGCGCTGGATGCGGTAGATGCGCCGCAGGTCGGCAAACTCGAACAGGCCCAGTGCGGCGGCGATGACCACCGCGGCCAGCGCGGTGTTCGGCAGGTATTGCAGCAGGTTCGGCGCCAGCAACAGCAGCAGCGCGACGGCAACGGCGCCGACGACGCTGGTCAGTTGCGTCCTGGCGCCGGCGGCTTCGGCGACCGGGGTCCGCGACGAACTGCTGCTGATCGGGAAGCCCTGGAAGAATCCGGCCGCCAGGTTGGCCGCGCCGAGGCCGACCATTTCCTGGTTGGGGTCCACCGGGGTTGCCGTCTTTTCGGCGTAGGTCCGCGAGAGCACACTGGTGTCGGCGAAGGAAACGATGGCCACGGCGAAACCGCCCATCAGCACCGGCACGATATCGGCGGGCGTGATCCACGGGATGGCGAAGGCTGGCAGGCCCTGCGGCAGCGCGCCGAGGACCGACACCCCGTAGGCGTCGAGGCCGAGCGTCGCCACCAGGACGGTCGCCCCGATCACGGCGATCAGGACCCCCGGCAGGCGCTTGCTGCGCTTGAGCAGCAGGATCAGCGCCAGGGTCGCGCCGCCGACGAGCAGCGCGACGACGTTGGTCTTGCCGGCGAGCAGCGCCTGCGCGAATTCCCAGAGCTTGCGCAGCGGCTCGTCGCCAGCCACCGAAAAACCGAAGAGTTTCGGCAACTGACTGATCAGCACGGTCAGCGCGATGCCGTTCATGTAGCCGTAACGGATCGGCTTGGAGAGCAGTTCGGTGACGAAGCCGAGACGCGCGACGCCGGCGAGGATGCACAGCGTGCCCGAGACCACGGCCATCATCCCGGCCAGCGCGACGGCGCGCAGCGGGTCGCCGCCGGACAGCGGCAGGATGACCGCGAGGATCACGGCGGCCAGCGAGGAATCCGGCCCGAGGACCATGATCCGGCTTGGTCCGAACAGCGCGTAGGCGAGCAGCGGAATGATCGTCGCGTACAGGCCGTAGATGCCGGGCACGCCCGAGGCCACGGCGTAGGCGATGCCGACCGGCACCAGCATGGTGGCCAGCACCAGGCCGGCGGCGACGTCGTGGCGCAGCCAGGCGATCTGGTACTGCCGCAGGCTCTGCAGGCCCGGCAGCCACTTCAGCCAGCCGGTCGGCTGGCCGGTTCCGGGGCGGGCGGCGAGGCGGCCCGGCGATGACGGCGGTGGCGGGGATGCGCTGGATGCACTCATGGCAGGATCTCCGGTGACGAGGAAAAATGGCCGGCGACGGGCGCTACGGCTGCGGCGGGCTGCGCAGTTCGCGACGCAGGATCTTGCCGATCGGCGATTTCGGCAGGGCGTCGCGGAACTCGATCTGGCGCGGCGTCTTGTAGGCGGCAAGCTGCGCCTTGCAGTGCCGGATTACCTCCTCGCTGCTTAGTTGCGGATCCTTCCTGACGATCACCACCTTCACCGCCTCGCCGGTACGCGCGTCGGGCACACCGATGGCGCCGCATTCGAGAACACCCGGGTGCGACGCCAGCACGCCTTCGATTTCGCTCGGATAGACGTTGAAACCGGAGACCAGGATCATGTCCTTCTTGCGGTCGGTGATGGTGATGAAGCCGTCCTGATTCATGTGCCCGATGTCGCCGGTGGTCAGCCAGCCGTCGCGCATCACCGCCGCTGTCTCCGCAGGCTTGCCCCAGTAGCCGAGCATCACCTGCGGGCCGCGCACGCAAATCTCGCCGGTGTGCTTTTCGACGTCGTCATCGCCGGTCCACGGCGGCAGGGCCGCGAAGTCTTCGTTGCGCAGGGTCACCTCGGTGGACGGAAACGGCAGGCCGATCATGCCGTTCCACGGCGTATCCAGTGGCGACGCGCTGACCCCCGGCGAGGCTTCGGTGAGACCGTAGGCTTCGGTGATGTAGCACCCGGTGACCTGCTTCCACTTCTCGGCGACCGCTCTTTGCACCGCCGCGCCGCCACCGATCACCACCTTCAGCGACGAGAAGTCGAGCGCGTCGAATCCCGGCGTGTGCAGCAGGCCGTTGAACAGGGTGTTCACTCCGCTCAGGACGCTCCATTTCCAGCGCCCGAGTTCCGCGACCAGCGCCGGCAGGTCGCGCGGGTTGCTGATCAGCACGCTGAGACTGCCCCAGGTCATGAACGACAGTGTCGAGGTCAGGCAGAAGATGTGGTACATCGGCAGCGGCGCGATGACGATCTCGCGCCCGGCCTCGAAGCTGCCGGAGATCCATATGCCGGTCTGTTCGAGGTTGGCGAGCAGGTTGCGGTGGCTGAGCATCGCGCCCTTGGAGACGCCGGTGGTGCCGCCGGTGTATTGCAGGAAGGCGAGATCGGAGGCAGCGATGGCGACCGGCGTGAAACGCGCCGCAGCGCCGCGGGCGAGCGCCTCAGGGAACGTCAGGGCGCCGTCGAGTCGCCAGGCGGGGACCATCTTCTTCACCGTCTTGACCACGAAGTTGACGATCCAGCGCTTCGGGATCGGCAACAGATCGCCGACTTGCGTCGTGATCAGATGCTGCAGCGCGGTCTTCTTCCACACCTGCTGCAGCGTCGCCGCGAAGTTCTCGACGACGACGATGGCCCTGGCGCCGGAGTCCTGCAACTGGTGTTCGAGTTCCTTCGGGGTGTACAGCGGATTGACGTTGACCACGATCATGCCCGCCCGCAGGATGCCGAACAGCGCCACCGGGTATTGCAGCAGGTTCGGCGACATGATCGCCACGCGCTCGCCCTTGGCCATCCCGGGCAAGCCCTGCAGGAAGGCGGCGAAGTCGCGCGACAGCTTGTCGAGCTCGGCGTAGCTCAGCGTGCGGCCGAGATTGTGGAAGGCCGGCCGGCCGCCATACTTGCGGACGATTTCGTCGAGCAGTCCCGGAATCGACGGGTAGCGGTCGGCGTCGATGTCGGCGGGAACGCCGGCCGGGTAATGGTTCAGCCAGATTCGGTCGGGCATCGTCTTCTCCTGGTGTCTCTTGATGGTCGCTGCTGCGGGGGATGCCGTCGGTACGCGAGCGCACCAGACGCCACGGAATTCCGGGGCGAGCGTAAGCGCGGTGGCGCACGGAAGCGATGCCGCGCAGTAGCCACCATGGTGGCCTGGGCTTGTCGAAAAATGACCGCGGCAGCGGCGTTTTTCATTAGCATTCGGTTTTCACTTCCGCGGAGCAAGCAAATGAACGGGCGCAATGGCACGCAACGTTATGGATCGCTGTCGATCGGGCTGCATTGGGTGATGTTGCTGCTGTTCGTGGCAGTTTACGCCTGCATCGAGTTGCGCGGCTACTTCCCGAAAGGCAGTGATCCGCGCGAGGCGCTGAAGACCTGGCATTTCATGCTCGGCTTGTCCGTGCTGGCCCTCGCCTTGCTGCGCGTGCTGGTACACCTGCGGTCAACTGTTCCGCCGATCGTGCCGGATCCGCCGGGGTGGCAAAAGCTCGCCGCGCGGCTGATGCACCTCGCGTTGTACGCGCTGATGATCGGCCTGCCGCTGGTCGGATGGCTGCTGCTCAGCGCGGCCGGCAAGCCGATCCCGTTCTTCGGCCTGCACCTGCCGGCACTGCTCGGCGAGAGCAAGAGTCTGGCCGAAACGATCAAGGAGATCCATGAAACCGGTGGCACGCTGGGCTACTTCCTGATCGCCCTGCATGCCGCGGCGTCGCTGTTCCACCATTACTTTGTGCGCGACAACACGCTGCGGCGGATGCTGCCGGGCCACGATTGAGCCCCTTCTCCGCCCACCACGTGCCACCCCTTGGCTAAAACCCGCGGCCACGCTGAACGTCACCGGACCGAGCGCATCGGCTGGCTGCGCGCGGCGGTGCTCGGCGCCAACGACGGCATCGTCTCGACCGCCAGCCTGCTGGTTGGCGTCGCGGCGGCGAGTGCCAGCCAGGGCAGCCTCCTGCTCACCGGCGTCGCCGGGCTGGTGGCCGGGGCGATGTCGATGGCCGCCGGCGAGTATGTGTCGGTGCATTCGCAGGCCGATACCGAGCAGGCCGATCTGGCGCGCGAGCGCAGCGAACTCGAACGCGACCCCGCCGCGGAACAGCGCGAGCTGAGCGGCATCTATGTGCAGCGCGGGCTGGATCCAAGCCTGGCGCGCCAGGTCGCCGAACAGTTGATGGCGCACGACGCCCTCGGCGCGCACGCCCGCGACGAACTCGGCATCTCGGTGACGCTCAGCGCGCGACCGGTGCAGGCCGCGTTGGCATCGGCCGCGAGCTTCGCGGTCGGCGCGGCGCTGCCGCTGGTGGTGACCACGCTGGCGCCGATGGACGTCCTGATTCACTGGATCGCGGGCAGTTCGCTGCTGTTTCTGGCGCTGCTGGGCGCTGCCGCCGCCCGCGCCGGTGGCGCCAGCGCCCTGCTCGGCGCCTGGCGGGTGACTTTCTGGGGCGCGCTGGCGATGGCGATCACCGCCGGCGTCGGTTCCCTGTTCGGTGCCACGCTCTGAACCCACGCTCTGAATCATTTTCCGCTGCCGGGAGAAGCATGCGCGGCCTTGCCCTCGGCCACCCGCAGTGGTTATCATCTGCCGATGCTGAATTCATGCCGGTCATCACCGCGGGCGTTGCCGTATGGGCAGGTCGCACCAAAGCACGGCGCACACCTTGCAGGTGCGCACGCGCGCCCGCCGGCGGCGGTCGTTGGCCGTCGCGGCTGGCGCTGAATCGCCGCGATGTTCAAGCGCATCATTGACCATTGGGTATATGGCGGCGTCCTGGCCGGCGTGCTGTTGCTGCTCCTCGCGCCCTTGCTCACCGCCGCGTGGTCGACAGCGCTGACGGCCACCTTTCTGCACCTGCCGTTCTACATGCTCCACCAGTACGAGGAGCACGATGACGACCGCTTCCGGCGGTTTTTCAATCAAACGATCGGCAAGGGCCAGGAGGTCCTCTCCCGCGAAGCGGTGTTTGTCACCAACGTCCCCGGGGTGTGGGGGGTCGTCGCCGTCTCGCTGTACCTGTCTTCGGAAGTCCATATCGGACTGTCGCTGATCGCGGTGTACCTGGTCCTGGTCAATGCCTTTGTGCACCTGGTGCACGCGTTCATCTTCCGCTGCTACAACCCCGGTCTGGCGACGGCCCTGGCGATGTTCGTGCCTCTCGGGATCTATACGCTGCGCGCGGTCCAGCTGGCTGGCGGCGGCACCGTTGCATGGCACGCGCTCGGGGCCGGCATTGCGGTCGCGATCCACGCCGCGATACTGGCGCATGTGCATCGCCGGCTGCGCCGCGGCGCGTAGTGTCCGGCCTTCGCGCCGGCGCTGTCGGCGGCTTGGCGATGCCGGCCGGCGCTGGCCGCAGGCAGCGGGTTCAGTTGGCCAACTGCACGCTGTCGCGGCCACTATCCTTGGCACGATACATGGCCTCGTCGGCGCGCTTGGTCAGGGCCAGTTCATCGGTGCCATCGTCGGGATAGATGGCAACCCCGAGGCTGCATGAAATCGTCAGCTGGTGTCCATTGATGGTGTACGGTCGCCGCACTTCCTGACGAATCTTTTCAGCCAGCGCCAGCGCGTCCGCCGCTCCAGTCAGATCGCCGATCAGCAGGACGAACTCGTCGCCGCCCAGGCGGCCGACCGTATCGGAGGCCCGAATCGAATCCTGCAGACGTCTTGCCACCTGTCGCAACAGCAGGTCGCCGACGGAATGGCCATACTTGTCGTTGATCGGTTTGAACTTGTCGAGGTCGAGGAAGATCAGTGCGAAGCGGCGGTCTTGGCGTCTGGCATGGGCCAGTTTGTTCTGGACGCGGTCACTGAACAACGCTCGGTTGGGCAGGCCGGTCAGCGAATCATGCTGGGCCATGTGCCGCAATTCCTCGGTGATCTTGGCGGCCAGCAGCAAGGCACGCGCGCGTCCGCTGATCATCGACCACGCCAGCAACGCCATCGACAGGCTCAGGCTGACACCCGCCACGGCAATGATCAGCGAGATGTCCCGGCCGAAGCGGTTTTCGAATTCCTCCTGCGTGACCAGGGTGAGCGTCCAGGTGTGACTGGCAACGACCATGTACTCTTTGGCACTCAACGCGCCACCGGCCGCCTCCCGGTTCCGGTACATGAGTGCGGCATCACTGGGGACGGCGCCGTCGTAAATGGCGAAGGCGAGGCCCTCGGCTTGCCGGCCATACAGGCTGGCCATGAAGTCGCGCATGTGGAACGAGGCATAGACCCAGCCAATCAGGCTGTCACGACGCTGCGTGACGCTGTCTCGCGGCTGCCCCTGGGCAAAGACCGGCAGATACATGATGAAGCCGGGGTTGCCTTCGACACCGTTGTCGATGGCCAATTGCACCTTGCCGGTAATCGCCGCGAGGCCGGAATCGCGCGCCGTCTCCATCGCCAGCCGGCGCACCGGGTTGGCCCAGGTATCGAGACCCAGGGGAGCCTGGTGACGTCCGCTGTACGACTCGCGCTGGATGACCGGAGCGTAAATCTCGCGCTCCCCTTCCGGATGAATGCTGTAGTCGGCAGGACCGAGCCGGCGGATGGCGCGAACATGCGCGGCTTTCCTGGCCGACGGTACCCGTTCGATCACCCCGATGACCTGCATGCCCGAGAGGTTGGGATCACCCCGGAGGGGTTCGACGTAGTCGTGAATGGCTTGGCGATTCCGCAGGCCGGTGGTGGCGAACAGGCCCTGCACACCGCGCAGCAATTGCTCGTAGGCGGCGACGCGCTGTTCAATGCGGCTGACGGTGTCGCGCAGCGCGAAGTCGAACTGCGTATGCAGTTCCTTGCGGGCATTCTGGCGTTCGTGATCCCAGACGAACCAGGTCGCTCCGAGCATGGCGAACAGGATCAGCCAGGGCAGAAAAAGCAGACGCGATGCCGGCGGCGAGACGCTTGCGGTGGTCATGGCGGCGACTAGAAGTCGACCATCGCGGCCGCCAGGTCGACCTTGAAGTATTTTTCGAAAATGCGACGCATGCTGCCATCGCTGCGCATGCCATTGATCAGCGCGCGCCACTTCTCCTGCTCGGCCGGCGGCAGCGACGTCTTCGACATGACCAGACCGTGCGGAACCGACGCGTCGCTGAACTCGATGATGCTGGTGACGTCGCGAATCCGCTTTTCTTCGAGTGTCGGGTAGTCGAAAGGCTCGATGATCATGCCGTGGATGTGTCCCAGCAGCAGGGTCTGGTACAACGGCGCGAGGCCCCCCGCCTGGCTGACGCGACTGGCGGCGTGCAACTTGTCCACCAGCCGATTGGCGGACGGGCTGTAACGGAAGCCACGGATCACACCGAGCTGCAACTTGTCGTTCTGCTCGAAATCGGCCTGATTGCGCACGCCGGCATCCTTGCGTACCAACAGGTAGTACTTGTTGCTGAAGTACCAGGCGAATCCGGCAAATTTGTCGCGCTCGGCGTTGCTGATCCCGGAGAGGGTGAAATCGAGGGCGCCGGATTCAATCAGTTGCCAGATCCGGGCACGGGCGAGCAGGCTGGTGGTGACCTTGCAACCGCTACGGCGAATCAGCTCGTCGGCGACGTCCTTGTCGATCCCGCTGTCCGTGTCGGAGGAATAGAGCAGTCCATGCTCGTGCAGTGCCAGCGTGAATGGCCGCGAGCAGTCGGGGCCGGCAGCCGCGTCGAGCGGGCGGAAAGTGCCCAGGGTGATCAACAAGGCAATGAAAAAGCGACGATTCATCGATATGACCCGGCAACAGGAGTGCCGCAAGTTCAGGACAGGCTTCTCGCGGCTCGGTGAACAGCATACGCTCGCTACACCAGCGTGAGCGATGAATAGCGACATATGTCACGGTCGGGATGATGTCGGCGCGCGCATTCGGCTTCCGAAGCGTATAGTCAAGGTTCCGGCGGGAAAATAGACCCCTTGCAGGGAATCCGGACCAGCATCGCTGATGACCAGTCGGACTCGGAGTTTTCCGGACACCCCTGCAGTGTCCGGCCAGGAGATCACCATGATGGAAGCCGTCAACGCCTTGTCCTCAGCGCGGGTCAGTACTCCGGCTGAACTGACTTCCCCCCAGAACCGCGTCGAAACACCGAAGCCGGCCGGCGCGCCCGAACGCCAGGCCGAGGCGCCGCCCAGTGTCACGGTGCAGATCAGTTCCGCGGCGCGCGAGGTCGCTGCCCGCGAGGGGGCCTCGGCGGCGCAGGACAATAACACCACGCCGACCCCGCCCCCGCCGCCGCGTCCTCCCGCCGCCGCCGATGCCGGCTCTGATACCGCGACGGACACCAGCAGCAGCAACGCCGCCAGCGCCCAGTCGGCACAGGTCCGCCAGGCGCTGCAGTTGTTCAGCGACAACGCCGGCAGCGGTGTCGCGCAGGCCAAACCCTCGCCGCTGCGCGCTTCGGCCTGAGCGGCTGCTTTTTTCGAGCGCCGCGTCGGCGGCGCCTGTTTGTTCTCGCCGAAGGAGGTTCTGACCCGAGCGCAGTCATCCTGAAATGATTGACCAACTGTCGCCGACCAGCGCATTCACTCCCTCATTCCAGGCCCGCCCTGAAGCCGCGCAAGCCACAGGTGACGCGGCGGCAAAAGTCGGCGGCGGTGCTGCGCGCGCGCAGCAAACCGGCAGCCAGTTATCCGAGGCCGACCAGCAGAAGGTCCGCGACCTGCAGCAGCGCGACCGTGAAGTACGCGCCCACGAAATGGCCCACGTCGCCGCCGGCGGCAGCCTGGTTCGGAGCGGCGCCAGCTTCAGCTACGAAACCGGCCCGGACGGTCAGCGTTATGCCATCGGTGGTGAGGTCTCGATCGACAGTTCTCCGGGTCGCACCCCGGAGGAGACGCGCAGCAAGGCTGAACGCGTCAAGTCCGCCGCGCTGGCGCCGGCGGACCCGTCGGCGCAGGACCGGCAGGTCGCCGCGCTGGCCACGCGCATGGCGATGCAGGCCAGCATGGAACAGGCGATCCAGGCCGGCGGCGCCGGTGGCGTAGCCGGCAACGGAACACCCGCATCCACCACCCCGGAACTCGCGCCCATGCTGGCCGCTTATGCCGGCAGCGCGGCGGCCGCGAAGGCGCCGAGCGGCTCGAAGGTCAACGTTTTCGCCTGAGCGCCGGGCCTCGCGCGATGTTTTTCCCGACCGGCGGCGAGCGAAAAACGACAACAAGCCGAGACTGACGAGCAAGATCCGGCAACACACTGGAGCCACGCGGCTTTTGCTCTGCCTTTCCGCGTATGCGATGATGACGGGCCCGCGCGACTGCCGCCTGGGCGCGGACTGCCGGCGCTTTGCGGCAGCCTCGTTCACCACCATGACTGTTGGAGCTCGCGGATGCGCAGCCTGCAAGGAAAACTCGTGGCCTTCGTCGTCGGCCTGATCGCCACGTCGGTCCTTCTCCAGGGAGCGCTCTTTTACCAGCAACTGCGCGGCCAGTTGCTCGAGTCCGTGGCTGCCGAGACGCGCAGTGCCGCAACCGGCTACGCCTTCGCCATCGCCGACTGGATCGGCGCCAAATCGCAAATGATCCGCGCCGCGAAAACGGCAATCGCGGCCGCGGACGCCGAGCATCAGTTCAGACTGCTGGCCCAGGGTGGCGGTTTCGACCTGGTCTATGCCGGCTATCCCGACAAGCGAACGGTTTTCTCCGAAGCGCAGTCGCTGCCTCCCGGTTATGACCCGACAACTCGCCCCTGGTATCACGACGCGCTCGCCGCTGGCGAAGCCAGCGTCATTGTCACCAAGCCGTACGAAGACGCGGCCTCGAAACTGCTGGTGATCTCTTTTGCGTCGGTGATGGTCAAGGACGGAAAAACCGTCGGGGTGGCTGCGGCAGACATCAAGATCGACCGCATCGTCAAGGAGATCCTGGGTGTCCGTCTGGGTGGCGACGGCTTTGCGTTCCTGCTGCACAAGGATGGAACCGTTCTGGCACACCCGCTTCAGGAGGCGGTGTTGAAGCCGATCAGCGAACGCCTCCCCGAACTGACGCGCGACCGCATCGAGAAGGCCACCGCCGAAGGCAGGATGTTTGAAGTGCCGCAACCGGACGGCAACCGCTACCTGTATCTCTCGCCGATCAAGGGCAGCGACTGGGTACTCGGCATTTCCCTGGCCAAGTCAGTGGTGCTGGCGCCGCTGCAACCCTTGCTGATCACCCTGCTGGTGGTGCTGCTGGCGGTGGGCGGCATCGCCGCGCTGGTGGCCAGCACGGTGCTCGGGCGGCTGTTGAAACGCCTGCATCAGGTGCGCGACAAGATGATCGACATCTCGCTCGGCGGCGGCGATCTGTCGGCTCGCCTGCAGGTGTCGGGAAGCGACGAAATCGGCGCAACCGCCGCCGCGTTCAACAAGTTTCTGGAGCAGTTGCAAGCCATGTTCGGATCGCTCAAGGAAGAGGCCGCCCGCCTCGCGGACGGCGTGAACGCCCTCGACGGCGGGATGGCTCTGCTGGCGCGGCAGGCGATACAGGTGTCCGACAGTTCGACGGCCAACGCCGCGTCGATCGAGGAAATCACCGCGGCGGTGTCGCGCATCGCGGACAATGCGGACGAGGCCGACAAGCTGATCCGTCAAACTGGCGATCTCTCGGAAGCGGGCGCGCGCGACGTCGGTTCGATCGCCATCGACGCCGAGCAATCAGTCAGCGACGTCGAGAAGCTGGCAGAAGTGATGGCCAGTCTCGACAATCGTTCGCAGGAAATCAGCGGCATCGTCAACGTCATCAAGGGTATTGCCGATCAGACCAATCTGCTGGCACTGAACGCGGCGATCGAAGCCGCGCGCGCCGGCGAACAGGGCCGCGGCTTCGCGGTCGTCGCCGATGAGGTGCGCAAGCTCGCCGAGAGTACGGCAAAAGCGACCATCGAGATCGCCGAAATGATCGCCGCCGTACGCAGCGAAACCGCTCTGGCCGGGGCCACCGTCCGCTCGTCGGTCAGCGCCGTCCGCCGCAGCGTCGAGCTGTCGCAGGTCGCGGCAACCCGCATCCAGGAAATGCAGCAGCGGATGCACGAGGCCGTGGCGCGAGTCAGTGGCATCGCGCTATCGACGCGCGAGCAGCGCGCGGCGACCAACGCGATGGCCGAGGCCAGCAATCGAATCAACAACCGTGTGCAGGCGGAAGACGACGCCATTCAGCAGGCCAGGAACACGCTGTCCGGACTCTCTCGCAACGCGCGCAATACGCAGCAACTACTGGCGCGCTTCCAGGTCTAGCGCAACCCGGCAAGGCGGTCGCCATGGCCGGATCAGCCGGGCGCCTTGCGATTGGCGAGTTCCCACAGCGGAATACTGACGCGGGCGAGTTGCTCGATCTCGCCTTGCCAGGTGAGCACCTGACGACGCAACTGATCGAGCTGCGGTTCGAGCAGTTCGAAGTGTTGGGCCGAGAGGCTCAGCAAGTGGCCGCGGCGCGCCAGGGCCTCGGCTTCGATATCCCGGAACGACAGCACCTGCGGCGCAACCTTGAGCAGCAGCAGCGAAGCGGCAAAAGCCTCACGGCACGGGACCAGGCGCCGGGCCAGTTCGTCAAGGGCGGCGAGCGTCTGCGGCGCCTGCGAGAGCATCAGTTCGAGGGCCGGTTTCAGCGAGGCCGGCGAGTTCCTTCGGAAGATCTTCCACACTCCGGAGGCGTTCATGGACAGATGGCACTTCTCTATCAGCTCGCCGGCCTGCCAACTCGCCACGGCGGCCGTCAGTCGCTGCAGTTCGCCGCTCAGGGACTCGGTGCGCCGTAGCAGCGTATTGCCCCAGGCGGCGAGATTCGTGACCTCGATCGGCAGCAGTTCGCGAATCGCCTCGTCCAGCGCTGCGAGCCGAGGCGCGGCAATCGTCGGAAACGCTTCCACCGCACTGCGCCGGAGTCGTTCGATGGCCGACCCCTGACCCTCGTCGAAGAGCAGCGACGCCGGCGCATATCGGTCGGTCGGTGGCGCTGGCGCCACCGGCAGCACCAAAGGCTGCACCGGCGGCGGTGTTGCAGGCGGCTCGCTGGCGCTGGCGGGCAGCGACAGCGGGTGAATGCGTGCCACCACCGGCGGCCGGGGCGGCGCCGCTGGCAGATCCAGCGGCCGCACCCGATGCTGCGGCGCAGGATCAATCGTTCGGGAGGCTCCAGCGGGCTCGGTATGCGGCTGCGTATCGGCGGCAGGAGGACGCGCGCGTGCCGCCGCGGCATCCTCGAAAAGTGGCCGGGGTTGTAACTCAGGCGTCGAGGCCATAACCCCGCACGAAGTCGAACAACTCGCGCTGGTAGCCGGCGCCCACGGCCTGGAACTGCCATTCGTTGTCGGTGCGGAACAGGGAACCGATCTGCACTGCGGTCTGGCCGGCGAATTCCTCGTCGAGGTCATAGTCGGCAAGCAACTCACCGGTTTCGTCGTTGTAGACCTTCAGATAGGCGTTCTGAACCATGCCGAAGTGCTGACGACGCGCCGCCGCTTCGTGCATCGTGACGATGAACGAGACCTCTACGGCATCGAGCGGCGCGGCACCGAGATCGACCTTCAGAGTCTCGTCATCCCCCTCGCCGGCACCGGTGCGATTGTCGCCGGTGTGGGTCACGAAGCCCTCGGGACTCTGCAGGTTGTTGAAGAAGACGAAGTGCTCGTCGGACAGGCAGACCGGGTTGCCACCGACGGTCTTGAGGACAAAGGCACTGACGTCGAGGTCGCAGGGCGCGACCACTCTGGTAATGTCCCAGCCGATGCCGACGCGGATGATGCGCAGTCTTGGGGCGGCTTTGGTCAGGTTGATCCCCTGCCCCTTCTTGAGATTGATCGCCATGGCGTAGTCCCTTGCTCGAAAAAATGGTGTAAACAATCACTGGCTACCTTGTGTGTCGCGGTAGCCGCAGTCGGCAAATCAGAACTTGCGCAGCCAGTCGCAAAGTTCGGTGGTCAGCAGCGCCTCGTAGATCGCGTCGTCGCTGACCCGCAGGTTCGGGAGGTGGCAGAAACCGGCATTCGGGAGATCGTCGGCCATCTTCTTGATGAAACGGAAGTCGGTGTCGTTGCCGATGCCGATGAGCTGCCAGTAAATCTGATACTTCTGGGCCTGGCGGAGAATCCTCTCGGCTTCGGCGGCATCGCTGTTGTCGCCATCTGTGATGAACAGGCACAACGCCGGAATGTGCGTGTCTTTCGGCGCCTGCTGCTCGGTCTTCTTGAACAGCCCGAACAGGCCGCCCGAGGTCACGACCGACGCGCCACGGAAATAAGTGTCGAGGACCGCATTCATCACCGGCGCGTAGTTGGTCCCCCCCCACTTGTCCACCTTCGGGTTGTCGAGGATCTCCTTCTTGACATAACTCCCGAAATCGGCGGCTCTGGCCACCGGCGGTGTCGAATAGCCCTGGTTGAAGGTCCACACCTCCATCTCGCCGTTATCGTCGAAAGTGCCGGCGATGGCCAGCAGGCGGTCCACGGTTTCCTGCACCAGCCCGTCCTGATATTCGTTGTGCATCGAACCGGAGATGTCGATGCACAACCCGACCCGACAGTGTGGTGGTTGCGGCAGGGCGCGCTTGTCAAGGACGATGCGGGTCTTCTTCTTGAGGTCGATCAGTGCCATGGCGACTCCTTTCTAGGCGTTCTTCTGAAAACGGTCGATCAACTCGTCGCGCAGCAAAGCGAGCTTGGTATCGGTCTGGGCACGCGCCGCCGCGGCCTCGTCGTTGATCTTCTGCATGTCCTCGAAAGCACCGAGCAACTGCTTCTGGACGTGTTCAAGCGTTTCCATCTCGACCAGCGCCCTCTGGTTGGCTCGCGTGATGGCGGTGGTGTTCTGCCGCAGGAGATCCGCGTTCTTGCGTAGCGCGGCGTTGGTCGCATCGTCGATAGCCGTCACCAACTCCGCTGATTTCGCCTGTTCCTCCATCAGGATGTGCAGCGAGAACTGCTTTTTCCAGGCGGGAATGGTGACGGCGACGATGTCCTGGAACTTCCCGATCAGCATCCGCGAGTTGTTCTGCAGCAGCCGGATCTCCGGAGCCGTCTGCATGGCGATCATCTGCGCCCGCTTCAGGTCGTCGATGCGCTTTTCGAGCCGCACGGCGAGCTGGCGCCGGTCCCCGATCGCCTGCGCGGCCATGGGATCGGTCGCTGCCGGCGTGTGGGCAATCTCATCGTTCAGCGCAGCCAGCAGCTCCTGGCCCTTGCGCACGGCTTCGCCGAGGGCGTTGTACTCGTCGCCGTTGGCAAGGTACATGTCTTCGAGTTCACGAATCCGCTGCTCGTAGGTGCGCGCCGACCGTTCGAGTTCGCCGACGAGCGCGTCGAGCTGACCAGAGACCGAACGGAACTGGGATTTCACCTGTTCCTTGGCGGACACGAAAAATCCCTTGAGCTTGCCGATCAGTGACTTGTCGAAGAGCAGCTTCGGATCGAGCTGCTGGGCAGTGCTGAGCAACTGGGTGAGAGCGACGCCGAACTGGTCGCTGCCGCTGCCGCGCACCATCCCGAGCAGTTGCTCCGAGATGGCGGCGACCCGCCTGGTGGACTTGTCGCCGAGAGTTGTGAGGTCGGTTTCGCTGACCGTCACCTTCGGTGTCGGCGCGTTCAGGCTCGGCGCAAGGGGCAGCGTTGGTCGCGCCTGAACGGCGACCAACGCCTGGCCGGCGAGCGCAACGGCGGCAGCCCCCCCCTCGACTGCGGGAGCATTGACCGAAGGGGTCTTGTGGGCAGGGGTGGCATCGGCGAAAAGTGGTTTCATGGCGACTCCCGGAAGTAGCGGTGTCAGAGAAAGGGACGCTTGCCCGAGCGTCTCGCGCCCCGCCCTGCGACGCCGTCAAGCCCCCCGGCATGCTGCAGTATAAGGTGCCGTCAGCGTCGCGGAAAGAGGGCTGCAGATCCTGCCGGCTCTTGCCGGCCCTCCCGCGTCGACCACGGCCAACGCCGCCCGCGGCCGGTCGGCAACGGCGAGCCGGTTCCGGAGCGCTCGCGTGCGGGCGAAACGTGGTCGAATCGGCGCAAACCGGGCATAATCGCCGACGACCATGCGCAACACCGCCAACGATATTCCGGCGCGCCGCCAGGCGCAGCAACGGGCCGACGAAATCCGCGTCTTCCTGACCGAACTGGCGCGCCTGGAAGCGGAAGGTGTGCTCGCCCTCGAAGAATCGCAGCGGCAGGCGCTTGCCACCCACCACGCGTCGTTGCTGGCAAACTATGCGCACGCCTACGACATCGATCGCGACAGCCGCGCCAAGCAACTCTCGCTCGGCATGCGCATCGCCTCGTTCCTTGGCGCCATGGCGCTGGCAGCGAGCGTATTCTTCCTCTTCTACCAGTTCTGGGGGCGTTTTTCGGAAGCGGCGCAGGTGGCCATCCTGATCACCAGCGCGCTCGGCAGCCTCGGCCTGACGGTCTGGATACAGGGTCGCGACGCCACCGGGTACTTCACCAGACTGGCCGCGCTGGTGGCCTTTGCCTGCTTCGTGCTCAACGTCTCGATGATCGGCCAGATCTTCAACATCACACCGTCGGACAAGGCATTGTTGCCCTGGGCGGCAATGGCCTTCCTGCTCGCCTACGCTTGCGACCTGCGGCTCTTGCTGGCGGCCGGCATTGCCTGCGTGATCGCCTTCGTTGCGGCACGCGTCGGGACCTGGAGCGGGGTCTACTGGCTGCACGCCGGCGAACGGCCGGAGAATTTCTTCGTCGTCGCGGCCCTGCTGCTCGCCATGCCGCGACTTGCGGTGCATCGCCACTATCCCGGCTTCGAGGCCATCTACCGGGTCTTCGGCCTGCTGACCGCGCTGGTCCCGATGCTGATCCTCGGCCACTGGGGCCAGATCAGTTACCTCGACCTGGATCCGAAGCTGATCGAGGGCGGCTATCAGGTCGCCGGCTTTGCCGGCAGCGCCGTCGCCATCTGGATCGGTACGCGCCGCGAATGGCCCGAAACGGTCAACACCGGCATCACCTTTTTCGTCCTCTTCCTGTACACCAAGTTCTATGACTGGTGGTGGGAGGTGATGCCCAAGTATCTGTTCTTCCTGGTACTGGGCCTCACCGCGGTGCTGATTCTGCTGCTCCTCAAGCGCTTGCGCGGCGCAGTGGGTCGCGCCGACCGGGGCAGCAGCGCATGATCGCCTGGACCCGCGGACGCACCCTGGCAGCCGGGGCGGCACTGATCCTGCTCACCAACGCCGTCGCCCTGTCCGGCGTCTTCATCAACCGGTCAGGCGAACCCGAGAGTCGCCTCATGCTCAGCGAGCGCGAACTGTCCCTGCCCTACCGCAGCTATCGCCAGGCGGAAAACAGCGGCCTGGCGCTGACGCTGACTTGGCGCGTGCTCGATGCGGACGAAGAAGGTTCCGACTACGGTTCCTCGAACTACGGCGTACAGCCGACCTGGCTGGATGCCGCCCACCTCGCCACCCTCGGATTCGAAACCAGCGCCGGGAACGCCACCCAGGAAGCACGCGAACGCCTGGCCCGGCAGTTGCCGCGGCAGGTCCTGGTGGTTTTCGAGAACGCCGGCCCGGCGTGGCGACAGTCCGTGGAGCGTGCACGCGCCGGTGCTGCCCGCCAGGCGGCAGCGGCGGCGGCCAATCCCGGCAGCGAGGCGTTCGCCAAGCAGGCCAGAGCCGGCCAGGAACGCGTCGCGATCGAGGAAAACCACTACAGCCGGCTCTTCGCGATCGACGCTGGCCTCGATGCGGCAACGCTGCGTTCCCGCTACCCGGACCGCAGCCGCTACCTGATCCTGCGCGGCACCATCCGGCCGACGCTACGCCGCCACGACCGGCAATACCAGCTCGGCGGCTATATCAGCGGGGTCGCCATCGACCACATCAACGTGCCCTTCGCGCTGCGTCCGCTACTCGAACCGCTGCGCAACGCGCCGCAGCCGCTGCCCGACGCGAGCACGCCGCGTTACGAGGTGCAATTGACCGTCGGCCAACGCCTGGAACCGTGGATAGAAACGCTGACGACGCCGGCAGCGAAGCCTTGAGGCCGCCCATCAACCGCTGCCGCAACCTGGGCCTGCCCCTCGGCAGGTCCATCACAGGTATTTGGTGATCGCCTTGAACTCGCGGATGGTCTCGTCCGCGTCCCGGGAACCGTTGCGCACCGCTTGTTCGAGGCAATGATCGATATGGTCGTGCACCAGTGTTTTCTTGGCGTTGCCCACCGCGCTCTCGACGGCCTGCAGTTGCTGGGCGATCTCCAGGCAATTGCGGCTGTCCTCGAGCATGGCGATGATGCTCTTGAGGTGGCCTTCGGCCCGTTTCAGACGCTTGATGATTTCCGGATGGGAAGCGTGCGTACTCATGCCTTGCTCCTGCTCAGTTCGTCCCCGCGGGCGGATGGCACGAGCAATTCCCGCCCTCGGCCGCCCGCGCCAGATTGCGCATGATGCCACACTGACCGGCTTTCCGATTGGCGTGGCAAGTGTCACGCAGTTTGTGCAATTGCCGTTCGAGCAGGTGAAGTGAATCCAGCTGCTGGTGGATGCGCTCGATCTGGCTGTCGATCAACTGGTTGATTTCTTCACAGGCCAGATCCGGGTTGGCCTGGAAGCTGCGCAGGATGCGCACGTCCGGCAGCCCCATCCCGAGCGAGCGGCAGTGACGAACGAACTTGAGCTGTACCAGGTGCGCTTCGTTGTAGAGGCGGTAGCCGTTGGCCTCGCGCGCAGGCAGGTCGAGCAGTCCTTCACGCTCGTAGAAGCGCACCGTTTCCACGTCGCAGTCGCTGCGTTGTGCCAGTTCGCCGATCCTCATTGCTCCCTGCTCCAGAAAGTTCTTGACCCTGTACCAACTAAAGACTGTTCAATGATGGCACCGTTCCCGGAGATATGCCACCATGAATCCGCACAACCAGCGCAAACGCGTGTTTCATCTGCACGTACAGGAGAAGGACGCGTGCTGCACGTCAGGGCATGAACATCGGCACCGGCCGTCTCCAGCAAGCAGCGCCGCAGACGATCACCACCACGGCCACCACGCGCATGCGCATGCGCACGCGCACGCGCACGCCGATGCCTGCTGCTCACCCGGCGAGGCCAGCGGGAGCACCCCGGCCAGGCACGACCCGCCGCCCACAGGCACCAGCCAGGTGCGCTACCGTATCGACAAGATGGACTGCCCCACCGAGGAAAGGCTGATCCGCAATCGCCTGGAGACGATGCCGGGGATCGTTCGGCTTGACTTCAGACTGCTCGATCGGGAGCTGACGGTCCACCACCGCTTGGCCGATGCGCAACCGATCGCCATCGCGCTGCAGGCCCTGGACATGGCTCCCCGCCTGCTGGAAGCGGGTACGCCGGTGGCACCGGTGCCGCCGGTGTTGAGCACCAGGCTGAAAATCCTGTTGACCCTCAGCGGCCTGGCAGCGGTCGCTGCCGAAGTCAGCACCTGGACAGGCGGCGAAGAAAGCTCCTGGCTGGTTGTCGCCCTGGCTGTAATGTCGATCCTGAGCGCCGGCCTGCCGATACTCAAGAAAGGCTGGATCGCCCTCAGGAACCTGACACTGAATATCTACTTCCTGATGTCGCTGGCCGTCGTCGGTGCGGTCAGCATCGGCAAGTGGCCCGAAGCCGCGATGGTGGTGTTTCTGTTTGCGGTCGCCGAGGCCATCGAAGCGCTGTCGCTGGAACGGGCACGACGGGCGATCAGATCGCTGACGGCACTGGCACCGGACACCGCCGAGGTCAGGGTCGCGGATGGCTGGCAGGAACAAGCGGTGGCCAGGGTAGCCATCGGCAGCCGCATCCGCATCCGGACCGGCGCACGGGTACCGCTCGATGCGCGCGTCGAGTCCGGCCGCGCCGCCCTCGATCAGGCGCCGATCACCGGCGAGAGCCTGCCGGTGGACAAACAGGTCGGCGACGTCCTCTACGCCGGCAGCATCGTCACCGACGGGGTGTTGGAGGCGACCGTAACGGCTGTCGCCGGTGACAGCACCCTGGCGCGCATCGCTGCCGCCATCCAGGAAGCACAAGCCCAGCGCGCGCCAACCCAGCGCTTCGTCGATCGTTTCGCCCAGGTCTACACCCCGGCCGTGGTCGCCCTGGCCGTTCTCCTGGCCGTGCTCGGCCCGGTGCTGTTCGCTGGCACCTGGGGGGAATGGCTTTACCAGGCGCTGGTCCTGCTGGTCATCGCCTGCCCCTGTGCGCTGGTGGTATCCACCCCGATCACCGTCGTCAGCGGCCTGGCGGCGGCGGCCAGGCACGGCATCCTGATCAAGGGCGGGGCTCACCTCGAAGGCGGCCGCCTGTTGAAGGCCGTCGCGCTCGACAAGACCGGCACGCTGACCCAGGGCAAGCCCGCCCTGACTGATGCCGCGCCGTTTGGCGACCTGCCGCTCGCCGAGGCTTTGTTGGTCGCCGCCAGCCTCGATGAGCACAGCACCCACCCGGTGGCGCAGGCGCTGGTAGCGGGATGGCGAAGGCAGCAACCCGACGCGACGATGCTGCCGGTCGAGGAATTCGCGGTCCTCCATGGCCATGGCGTCAAGGGCCGCATCGCGGGTCAAGTGTGGCATCTGGGGAATCATCGCCTGGTCGAGGAACTGGGCGTCTGCTCGCCGGAACTCGAGGCACGCCTGGCGATCCTGGAAAACGCCGGCAAGACCACCGTGATCCTCTGCGCACCCACCGGACCGGTGGCCGTTTTTGCCGTCGCCGACACGCTGCGGCCGGAGAGCCTTGCCGCCGTGACCGCCCTCAGGGCGCTGCACGTCGAGCCGGTGATGCTGACCGGCGACAACCCGGCGACCGCACGCGCCATCGCCGATCAACTGGGTATCCAGGACGCCCGCGGCAACCTGATGCCGGAAGACAAACAGGCCGCCGTCGCCGAGCTTAAAGACCGTCACGGTACGGTGGGAATGGTCGGCGATGGCGTGAACGATGCACCGGCGTTGGCGCGCGCCGACATCGGCTTCGCGATGGGCGCCGCCGGCACCGCCACGGCGCTGGAAATCGCCGATGTGGCGATCATGGATGACGATCCGCGCAAGATCGCCGATTTCATCCGCCTCAGCCGGCGCGTGGGATCGATCCTGAAACAGAACATCGCGCTGGCTCTGGGGATAAAGATCGTATTCTTCGCGCTGGCTTTGGCCGGTCACGCGACGCTGTGGATGGCGGTATTCGCCGACATGGGAGCAAGCCTGCTGGTGGTCGGCAACGGACTGAGGCTGTTACGGAAGTAAGCAGCGCTCAGCCAGCAGTCCGTACCGGCTCAATGCAAACCGCCGGTGCGCCGCGGCTCATTCATCCAGGAGCAGGGCCAGCAGTTCTTCCTTGCGGGCCACGGCGTCGCTTGCACCCATCGCAATCAACGAGCGCACGAAGGCCGGCTCGAACAACAGGTAACTGGCCAGCGCGCCGCCACTGCCCTTGAGCATGCCCAGTGCGGCCAGGGCCTGGCGGACTGCCGGCGGCAAGTCATTGGTGTATTGCTGCGCCAGCGCGTCGAGCGAGTCCGTTGGCGCAATCGCCAGGACATCGACCGCCTGGTAACGCATCGCCGACGCCGCATTCGCGAGCTGGTTGATGGTCTCGGTTACCCGCTTGGTCTGCTCCACGTCGGCCTGCAGGGTATCGTGAAATACGCTGGCCATGACGTGTCCGGCCATGCTCCCGAGCGTCGGGCCACGGCTGTCCGCGGGCAGCGCAGCGGCGACCATTCCCGGTCTTTCCGGCTGCCCGACACCGATCACCAGGATTTTCTTTGCGCCCAGGTGCATCGCCGGCGACAACGGCGCGATCTGACGCATCGAGCCATCGCCGAAGAATTCCTGCCGCCCATCGACGCGCAACGCAGTCGACGGGAACAGGAACGGGATCGCGCTGGAAGCCATCAAGTGCTCGACCGTCATCTGCTGGAATTCGCCGCGGCGCCCGGGACGCGCCCAGGCCTGAAAGGCGTCGCGATTCGCGGTCTGGCAGAAGGTCCAGTGAACACCGCTGGTATAACTGGACGCGCTGACCGCCAGTGCGTCGAGGGTTCTCGATCGCAGTGCCGCTTCGATGCCCGCCGCCGGAATGCCCTGGCGCAGCATCCCCGCCAAGGGCATGTTGTCGAGGATCGCCCCATGCGTGCGCACATGGCGCGACAGGCTGAGGGCCGCCACCCAACGGTTGAAACGCACCCAGGACGGGATGTTGAGCCGGTAGACGTCGGTCGAGCGCAGGCGGCTCCAGAACTCCTCCAGTTCTTCGAAGGCCTGCAAACCGTGCATCGCACGCGCGGCAAGAAAAGCGGCGTTGATCGCTCCGGCCGAGGTACCGACCAGAACCCGGAACGGAAATCGCCGGGATCCACCGGGCTGTTCCTGCAGCAGCGAAGCTACGGTACGCAGCACACCGACCTGATAGGCCGTGCGCGCGCCACCGCCCATCAATACCAGTGCGACAGTCGACCGGTCCGAGTGGCGCAAACCGGCGTGGATGATGGTGGCGATGGTCATGCACGCATTGTGCACGGATGCCGCAGGCCATGGCAATGCCTGCACCCCCTTGAACACCAGCCATCCCGTGCCGAGGCCCTCCCGCACGGGCATGATCCGAGGCCTTGGGGAAGCGTGCGAACGGCAGGGACAGCAAGTCTTGCGGCGGTCGCGCCAGACCTCAGGGCCCGACACACTCCCTGACCAGGCTGTCCCCGGCGCGGCCACAGGGTGTCGCGGTGCCTTGCTGGGGGTGTGGCGTCCCCTCCTCGTCGATCTGCGCGGCGAGGATATCCCAGGCCACGAGGCCGCTCTTGTCGAGGGTCAGACGCAGCAGCCAGCCGGTTCGGGCAGCCGGGAGATCAAAACCGTCAAAGACGAAGTTGCCGAGACTGTAGACAATCAGCTTGCCCTGGTAATACTCGACGTCCTGCGTCACGTGCGGATGCCCGCCGACGACCAGGTCGGCCCCGGCGTCGATCATCAGGTGGGCCAGTTGCCGCTGGCGTTCGCTGGCTCGGCGTTCACGCTCCCAGCCCCAGTGCATGAAGGGGATGACCACGTCGGCACCGGCGACGCGCGCGGCACGGATGTCGGAGATCACCTCGCTGTCCTCGCTCCAGGCGATTCCCGGCCAGTCTGCACCCGCTTCGAACGAGCGCGGCTTGAATTCGTTGTAGGCCAGGACCGCGATGCGCACGCCGCGACGTTCGATCCACAGCGGACGATGCGCCTCGGCAAGCTGGCGCCCCCCGCCGATGGCGGCAATGCCCTGGCCGGCGAGATGCTCCAGAGTTCCCAGAAACGCCGCCTGACCGTAGTCGCCGGAGTGGTTGTTGGCTACCGCGAGCGCATCGAATCGCCCACGCAGAACGCGCAGCACGGCTGGATCGGCGCGAAAGCTGAAAATCTTGTTGTCAAGGGGCTGCCCCACGGTAGCGATCGGACATTCCAGGTTGCCGATGCGATAGTCGGCATTCTGCAACTGCGCGGCAAAGGGAGCCAGGGGATCACCGCCGCGACTGATCAGGCGACCCGGCCCGTCGTCGAGCATGATGTCCCCGACAAAAACCAGGTGGACGGCGGCCGGTCCGGTGGCGCAGGCGGAGGCCGCCACAAGCATGCCGAGCATGCCGACGACGCTGAGCAACAAGCGCAAAACGGCTACCCGGTTCATTGGCGCAGCCCCCTGGCGGAAGACAACGCGCACCAGTACTGCAGTTCACCATCGCGGATCGGCTCATAGACTCGATTGAGACCGGTGAAGCCGTAGGTTGCGCCAGCGTGCGACGGTGGCGGATAAGGATGTGTGGCCTGCTGGATCGGCACCGGCCCGGTACTCCGGTCGGCGAAAACGTAGAGCCTGATCGCGGCCAGATCCGCAGGTTCCTTCTGAAAAACCATGCGGAACAGGAAGTACGAGCCGACGGCCTGTACCGGCACCGAATACGGTGAACTCACCGGATGCGCTTCCAGTTCCCTGGTTTCCCCGCCGTAGGTCACCTGACAGCGCAGCGTCTCGGCGTACACGGGCTGAGAGAGCAGCAGGATCGTGGCAACCAGCAACCCACGGTTGGGCATCAGGGGAATCGGCAAATGGCGACGGGGCATGCTCGGGAGAAGTCCATGGCGCGAATCGGCAGCAGTATGTTGGTAGGGGCAGCCGCGGTCAATCGTCAAGGTCAGAGACCGTGCGTGTGGAAGGCTTTGCCGGTCAGGCGACCGCGCTGCGCGCTTCCGCAGCCCATGACTCGGGCCTCACTGCCGGGTATGCTGTCGATCGCAATACCCGATCAACCAAGCCTTTTCGGAGATTGACCATGGCTGAATATTCCGCCGACCTCGTCTGGGTTCGCAACGGGCAGGACTTTCTCGATAACCGTTACAGCCGCAGGCACTTGCTGCGCTTTGACGGCGGCGCCGAGGTCGCCGCATCGTCGTCGCCACATGTCGTGCCGCTCCCCTGGTCCGATCCGGCCGCGGTCGATCCGGAAGAGGCTTTCATTGCCTCGCTGGCCAGTTGTCACCTGTTGTGGTTTCTTGCGATTGCTGCCCGCCAAGGCTTCTGCGTCGATCGCTATGCCGACCGCCCGACCGGCAGCATGGCAAGAAATGCCGAGGGCAGGATGGCGATGAGTGTCGTCACGCTCAGGCCTGAAGTCGGCTTCTCGGGGGTTCGTCTGCCGACCCGCGAGGAAGTGCTGCAGCTCCATCACCTGGCGCACACGGAGTGCTTCATCGCCAATTCGGTCAGGACCGAGGTTCGCTGCGAACCGGTTTTCGGACCATCAGAAGCCTGATCCCCAGCCGCGGCGCACGCGCCAGACCGTGGTTGGGTAGCGGCCCACTACGACCACGGCCAAGCAGTCAGCTCGCCATCCGGCCCTGTCAGGCGTCCGGGGACGGCGACTACTGCATGGAATGCAGGCCGATCAGGTTGCCCTCGGTGTCTTCTACCAGTGCAATATGGCCGTATTGCCCGATCGCCATCTTCGGCTGCATGATCCTGCCACCGGCCTCGACCGCCCGATTCGCTTCGTTGCTGACATCGTCGCAGGAGAAATACACCATCGTCCCGCCCTTCCCGGAGCAAGCCATCGGGTGCTTGACGAGCGCACCGGCTGCACCGGCCGCGCCCTCGACCCAGGGAAAGGCGTACATTTCGCCACCTTCACCGATTTCGGGAAGCGAGGTCAACTCGCGGCCGAAGACCGCGGTGTAGAAGGTTTTCGCGCGAGCCATGTCGGAAACGTAGATCTCGAACCATCCAACCGGGTTACCTGGCTTGTCCATGCTCATGCTCCTTGGTTTGTTGTGGGAAATGCATCGTGAAATACTGGCTGCGAATATCGAGCCAGCCACCGCTCAACATCGTTGCCGACCCGCAGGCCGCCAAACGACGGCGCGCGGCGTGGATGCCGACCCGGCACAGTCTCGCCGACATCCACTCGCCTGCTGACAGCAGCGGTCGTGCATGGTTCAAGCCATCCGCCAAAGCAGCCCAGCCGCAGCCCAGATCCAGCGCCCGGGCTTCGCGCCGCAACAGGCGGAGCCTTCCGTTATAACGCATTTCGGGAGCCCAGCAAGGCGGCCGCCGCGACGGGATCGAGCAGCCGGAATACCGCCTCGTCGGAACGCGCGTCGACCGCGAGATGGAAATCGCCTTCGGCAAGGTTCTCCGGCGGCGGTTTCAGTTCACTCAAGGCTTCGAGCAATGGTTCCGGATCATGTTGGAAATGCAGGACACGCACTTTGGCTGGCAGTCGCGGCTGCGTCTCTGTTCTCGACGCGAGTTCCTCGGCGCTGAAGAAACGAAGTTCGGTGCACGCCCTTTCGAAGGCCAGAACTTCGCCGACGAAAGGGTCGACCAGTCGTCCACTATGCAGTTCGCCGACGATGAAGTCCGCGAAACGCGCGCACTCGGCGGGCAGTTGCAGGTTTTCGGTGGGATTGCAGTGCCAGTAGCGGTCCAATAAGGCCCCCAGTCGTGAACCAAGCAGAAAGCAGGTCAATGGCAGAGTCTGGTCCAGCGGCGTCAAGCGATTGGCGCGATGAATCGCCGTGTTGATCCGCATGCCGGGATGCGACGCCATCGCCGTCAGACGACGCTTCTCGCGTGCATCGAGGTCGTGTTGATCGAACTCGGCTTCGGGGTTGTCGATCAAGCGTGCACGGTAGTCCGACGAGGCGATCATCCGGCAGAAGATGTCCTGAAAGGCGTCGAGGGCCATGTTCAGCTCAGCAATGCCGTTCCCAGATCCGGCGTGCGCGCGCCAATTGCGCGGCAATGCCTTCGGTCTTGAGCAAGGGATACGAAGACTCATGGAACTCGAAGGTCACGGCGCGGATCCAGGGGGCCGCCCGGAGCGTCTCGTCCAGCAGTTCCCAAACCGGCTCGGCAACGGGTCCCGCGTGCGAATCGGTGTAGAAGCCGAGCAACTCGTCGCCACCTGCGACGTGAATTTCCACGACGTGACGCAGATCGATGTCGCGCAGAAAAGCCTCCATGGAAATCCCGTGATTCCGCGAATTGACGTAGAGGTTGTGCAGATCGAGCAGGATCCCGCAGCCGGAAACCTGGCACAGGCGGTTGAGGAACTCGGCTTCGCTCATCTCCTCTTCCGGTATTGCGGCGTAGTAGACGTTGTTCTCGAGCAGGAACTGGCAGTCGATCACGGCGCGGATATACCTGACGCGCTCGGCGATGAGTTGCAAAACCTGTTGATCGTAAGGTACCGGCAGCGAGATGGCGGCGTGCATTTCGGGGCCGTTGCCTGCCGCGGCCAGGTCCTGCGGCAAGCGGGAGAACGAAAGATGGTCGCTGTGCCACGCGAAGTCCAGCTTCTGGTGCAACCAGCGAATCTGTTCGACATGGCCGCTATCGAAAATTGCCGCACTGCCAATCGACAGGCCGATCGAATGACAAAGCATGGGCTTCCGTTCGCGGCTGCGCTCGAGAAATTCGAGCGACTGTTCGAGGAGCAGGAACCGCGGCGAGCCATGCACGCCGCGGTCCGCCCATTCCCGATCGGGGATCACCTCCAGATAGTCAAACGACTCCGGTCGGGTTTCGAGAAACTGCGGCAGCGCCGGGTTGAACAACAGGCCGATGCCGAGCTTCTGTTCTGAATACACACATCAGCCCTGCTGGACGACCTGTTCGAATTTCTGCTTGATGTTCAGGTCCAGGCCTGAGTAGCACCCTCCGCAGAACTTGAACCCGATCGCCTTGGCCAGCTTTTTGTCACTGAAAACGAGTTTTTGAGCCTCGAGAATCTGATCCAGAGTGCTGCCCGCATCGTAGGCGATTTCAACGGCCGGTTTGCCGGAGCACGGACCAGCTTTTGTTGCCGAGATCGTGATTGCCATGTTGTATCTCCTTTTCTTCTCCAGTTGGGGTCTGTGGCTGGACCTTTCGCCCGTTACCACGAGCGAGAGTATCGATTCGCTGCAAAATCGTGTCAACGGCCTGCCGATCGACAAGTCGCTACAGAACGCCCGCCGGCGCACGCGGATCAGAGGCGACCCAGCAGGACCTCGGCAACAAACCGGCTGCCGATGTACGCCAGCAGCAGCACCATGAATCCAGTCAGAGTCCAGCGCAGCGCGATGCGGCCACGCCAGCCGTAGACGCGACGCCCCAGCAGCAGGGCGGCAAAGATTCCCCACGAGGCGAAGGCGAACAAGGTCTTGTGGTCCACAGCCATGGCTCTGCCGAATATCGCTTCGGCGAACATGACGCCACTGAGCAGTGCCACCGTCAGCAGACAGAAGGCGACCAGGATCATGCGAAACAGCAGGGCCTCCATGGTCAGGATCGGCGGCAGGCTGGTGAGACTCTTGGTGACCGCCCGCTGATGCAGCTTGCGTTCGGCGAAACCCATGAACACCGCGTGCAGCGCAGATAGGGTAAACAGGCTGTAGGCAAGCATGGCCGTCAGGAAATGGAGCTGGAAACCCCAGGCACCGGCGTTGGCGACGACGCGCAACTGGGGAAACAGTGCCGGCGCCAGTGCGCTGATTGCGGCAAGCGGCAGGACCATCGGCTGCAAGCCGTCCATGCGGGCATGGAAACTCTCCAGCCAGTAGATCAGTACCGCCAGCCAGAGCATCAGCGACAGTGCAAAACTGAAGGAAAAACGCATGCCACCAGCACTGAACAGCCCCTGGTAAAGCCCTATTCCCTGCACCACCAGGGCCGCAAGGATGGCCGCCCGCTCCCACGGCTGCATCGGCAGCGTGACCAGAGGGCGGTCGGTTTCGCGCCAGCGCGTATGCCAGAAATGCATGCCCAGCACACCGTAAAGCAGCGATGAAACGACGTGCGGCAGAAGGTGCAGTAGAATGTCTGGCATTTTTTGAGTTTACACCAAGCCGGAATCCAAATGCTCGACAACCTGACCCAACGCCTTGCCCGCGTCATGAAGACACTGCGCGGTGAAGCACGCCTGACCGAAGCCAACATCGCCGATGCCCTGCGCGAGGTTCGCCTGGCCCTGCTGGAGGCGGACGTAGCCTTGCCGGCAATCAAGGAACTGATCGCCGCCGTCAAGGAAAAAGCCATCGGCGAAGAGGTGATCGGATCGCTGAGCCCGGGACAGGCTCTGGTCGGTGTCGTTCACCGTGAACTCACCAGATTGATGGGCGACGCCCACAGCGGACTGAATCTGGCGACACAACCGCCGGCAGTCGTCCTGATGGCCGGCCTGCAGGGTTCGGGCAAGACCACCACCGTCGGCAAGCTCGCCAAGATGTTGCGTGAGACGCAGCGGAAAAAGGTCCTGGTGGTGTCCTGCGACGTCTACCGCCCGGCGGCCATCGAGCAGTTGAAAACCGTCGCCGCGCAGGCGGGGGCCGATTTCTTTCCTTCCACAACCACCGAGAAACCGGTCGATATCGCGCGCAGTGCGGTCGATTGGGCCAGACGACACTACCACGATGTCCTGCTGGTGGACACCGCTGGCCGCCTGGCCATCGATACCGCGATGATGAAGGAAATCGCCGACATACACGCGGCGATCAGGCCGATCGAGACTTTGTTCGTCGTTGATGCGATGCTGGGTCAGGATGCGATCAATACCGCCCGCGCCTTCAGCGAGGCCCTGCCCCTGACCGGGATCGTGCTGACCAAGCTTGATGGTGACGCGCGCGGCGGTGCCGCCCTGTCGGTTCGTCACGTCACTGGCCGACCGATCAAGTACGCGGGGATAGGCGAAAAACTGACCGGCCTCGAAGCCTTCCACCCGGAGCGCATGGCTTCGCGAATCCTCGGCATGGGCGACGTGCTGTCGCTGATCGAGGATGCGCAGAAAGGCATCGACGAAGAAAAGGCCGTCGAGTTCGCCAGGAAGCTCAAGTCAGGCAAGGGCTTCGATCTCAATGACTTCAAGGACCAGATCGGCCAGATGCGCAAGATGGGCGGCCTGTCGTCGATGATCGACAAACTGCCCGCACAGTTCTCGCAGGCCGCAGGCCAGTTGCCCGCAGGCGGCGAGGAGAAGGCGGTCGCACGCATCGAAGGGATCATCAACTCGATGACCCCGACCGAGCGCACGCGACCGGAACTGCTCAAGGCCGCACGCAAGCGACGCATCGCCCTGGGTGCCGGGGTTCAGGTGCAGGAAGTGAATCGGCTGCTCAAGCAGTTCGAGCAGACGCAAAAGATGATGAAGCAGTTTTCCCGCGGCGGCATCGCGCAGCTTATGCGTGGCATCAAAGGCATGTTGCCGGGCATGCGCTGAGTCCCGGCATTCAATACAGGGTCAGCGCAGCGCCAGCTTGCTCTTCGAATACGACCACTGGTTCTGCCACGCCATGCGCACGATGTTGGGGTATTCGGCCTGGCCAAGGCTGCCGTTGTAGCGACCCAGCGCACGGAAGAGATCACCCCGTTCGATGTCGAGGTAGTGGCGAAGAATCGTACACCCGTAGCGCAGGTTGGTACGCAAGTGGAAAAGGTTGTCGTCGCTCAAGCCGACGACCTTGATCCAGAAGGGCATGACCTGCATGAACCCGCGTGCGCCCGCCGTTGACACGGCGTACTTCTTGAAGCCGCTCTCGACCTGGATCAAGCCGAGCACCAACTGCGGATCGAGACCCGCGCGCGTCGCCTCGTAGTGCACCGAACGCAGGAATTCAAAGCGTGCTTCGCGGTCGGGTATGCGCTTTTCCAGGCGGCGCGACATCTCCGCCAACCAGTCGATCGCGTCCATCGAATCCTGAAAGGAACTCCGCGGTGGCGCCCGATCCGAAACTGATCGCGACAGCGCCGCCTGCACACTTGCCGAGAGGGGCTCGTACTTCTGGGCACCGGCGTGCGCAACCAGAGGTAGCAGAAAAGCGCAAAGCGCGATCAGGCTGCGCACAGGCGAGCCTTCAGAAACTGGACGATCTCTGCGGTCGGCACCATTTGCAACTCGCGGTCGACCCGGCCCTTGTACTCGAGTTTTCCCTCCGCGAGGCCGCGCTCGCCGACGACCACCCGGTGCGGGATACCGATCAGTTCCATTTCGGCGAACGCGACGCCCGGACGTTCGTTTCGATCATCGAGCAGAACGTCGATCCCGGAACGCGCCAGATCGGCGTAAAGGGCGTCGGCGGCCGCCCTCACCGCTTCGCTCTTGGCATAAGCCATGGGAACGATGCACACCTCGAACGGCGCAATCGCCGCCGGGAAAATGATTCCCCGTCCATCGTGGCCTTGCTCGATGGCTGCCCCGACGATACGAGTGACACCAATACCATAACACCCCATTTCCATCAGGCGGCTCTGCCCGGCTTCGTCGAGAAAACTGCATTTGAGTGCTTCGGCGTATTTGCTGCGCAGTTGAAAGATATGGCCTACCTCGATGCCACGGCAGAGTTCGAGCGTGCCGCGGCCATCGGGAGAACGATCACCGGCGACGACATTCCGCAAATCGCTGACCAGCGTCGGCTCCATCAGGTCACGACCGAAGTTCACGCCAGTCAGATGAAAACCCACCGCATTGGCACCACACACGAAGTCGCTCATCACCACCACGCTGCGGTCGGCGAAAACCGGCACATCGGCAACTCCGACCGGACCGATATAGCCGGGCGGGCAACCAAGCGCCGCGACGATTTCGTCGTCGCGCGCGAAGCGGAACTCGCCGAGGGTCTTCTGTGCCTTGAGCTCGTTGAGGTTGTGGTCGCCGCGCAGCAGGATCAAAGCAAACCGGTCAAGGGTGCCTGAGGGGGAACTTGACACGATGGCGATCGCCTTCACCATCCGGGTCAGTTCGATGTCGAGGAGTTCGGCGACATCCTCGCACTTGACCCGTCCGGGTGTGGCCACCTTCTGCATGACGGTGCTCGCGTCCGCGCGTCCTGTTGATGGGGCCAGCGCCTCCGCGAGTTCGACGTTGGCCGCAAAGCCGGAGTCGGGGCAATAGGCCAGGGCATCCTCGCCGGAATCCGCCAGCACATGGAACTCATGCGATCCCGTTCCGCCAATCGAACCGGTATCGGCGGCGACGGCACGGAATTTCAGCCCGAGACGATTGAAGATACGCGTATACGTGTCGAACATGTTGCGGTATTCGCGTTGCAGGTCTTCGAAGCTGCTGTGAAACGAGTAGCCGTCCTTCATCAGGAATTCGCGGCCGCGCATGATACCGAAACGGGGTCGGATCTCGTCGCGGAACTTCACCTGCACCTGGTAAAAGTGCAGCGGCAACTGACGGTAGCTCCTGACCTCCCGGCGCACGACATCGGTAATCACTTCCTCGTGCGTCGGACCGATCACGAAATCGCGCTGATGCCGATCCTTGCACCGCAACAACTCGGGACCATACTTTTCCCAGCGCCCGGACTCCTGCCATAGTTCCGCCGGCTGTACGGCCGGCATCGACAATTCGATGGCCCCGGCCCGATTCATCTCCTCGCGGACGATCTGCTCGACCTTGCGCAGCACCCGCAGCCCGATCGGCATCCAGGTGTAGATTCCGCCAGCCAGCCGTTTGATCATCCCGGCGCGGAGCATGAGCTGGTGACTGACCACCTCAGCCTCAGACGGTGCTTCTTTGAGAGTGGAAATGAAAAACCTGGAGGTGCGCATGGGAATGAACTGACGGACGGCGAAGGCACAATCTTACTAGACAGAGGGTCAAACTGCGACCCCCAATAGCACACCGAACCAACCCTCGTCGGCGCAGCGGATGCAGCCGCAGGGGAACGGCTCCGGCAAGAGGAGCGAAAAACCACCCGCCCCTCGGTCACGGTTTGCTTTCCAAGGCTGTTGAAATGTGGAAAAATGCGTCCAATCAATCAATTTGCAGGTTCTAAATAATGCTTGACCGTGAAGGCTATCGCCCGAACGTCGGCATCATTCTTTGTAACGCCAGGAACGAGGTCTTCTGGGGCAAGCGAATCCGAGAGCATTCATGGCAGTTTCCACAGGGTGGCATCAAGCGGGGCGAAACGCCCGAGCAGGCGATGTACCGGGAGTTACATGAAGAAATCGGTCTGCTACCCGAGCACGTATTCGTTCTCGGCCGAACGAAAGACTGGTTGCGTTACGACGTGCCAACGCACTGGGTAAGGCGCGAATGGCGTGGCAGCTACCGAGGGCAGAAGCAGATCTGGTTTCTGCTGCGGCTTGTCGGACGCGACTGCGACGTCTCGTTGCGCGCCTGCGACCATCCTGAGTTTGACGCCTGGCGCTGGAACAACTACTGGGTATCGCTTGACGCGGTCATCGAGTTCAAGCGGCGGGTGTACGAGCAAGCCTTAAATGAGTTGGCCCGTTTTCTCAATGCCGATCAGCGTCGCGGGCGCAGCCCACCAGCTCACGAGCAGTTCTCCGCAATTCCTGATATCGCAGGCAAGGAATGATTCGACCTCCGAATTCGCTGTCGTTCCGCACGGCACCCCGGTGGTGCTTGCCGTTGCCGACACTGGCACGCTGCCTTTGGCCCTTGTTGATGGTGGTTTATGCTGCAGGTACGGCGGCGGCAGCCCTCCGCGAAGCGGACGAGAAGCCCGCCGAGGAGATCGAGGTGAAATTCCCGGCGTCTCCACAGGCGGAAAACCTGATCCCGTTTGTCGTCAGTGCGACAACCGACAACCAGTTCATGATCGACGGAGAGTCGTTCAATGTGAGCGGCAACGGCGTGCTGCGCTTTACGCTGGTGATTGTCAGCCCCTCCGGCGCGCGCAATGTGAGTTACGAGGGCATGAACTGCTCCACCGGGGAGCGTCGGCTTTATGCATTTGGCCGCCCGGACGGCACTTGGTCGAAAGCACGCAACGACCAGTGGACGCGGATCATCGAGAACTCGCTCAATCGCCACCATGCAGCGCTCTTTAGCGAGTATTTCTGCCCCGTTGGGGTGACGCTTCGCGATGCCGATGACGCTCGGCGTGCTCTCCGTTACGGCGGACATTCATCGACCATGCAGCGCTAGGACCCTGTCCAGTGGCTCCGATAGCGCAGCACCAAGAAAGCAACACATGCTTACCGACCGCTTCCTCATCGAGTTCGACAAGGCCCTGCGTACGCTTTTCGCACCCGCCGCGAGCCTTCGCCAGAGACCCGGAAGCGACGAGCCGGAGGCGTCATTTTCCGATCATGAACGGGCGCATGCCGGGGCCCTGATGCGGATCAATCACGTTGGCGAGGTCTGCGCGCAGGCCCTCTACCAGGGGCAGGCCCTGACCTGCCGTGATCCGCAGGTACGACAGGCGCTGGAGAAGGCCGCCAATGAGGAAACCGAACACCTGGCCTGGATCGAGCACCGCCTCTCCGAACTCGGCGGGCGCACCAGCCTGTTGAATCCCGTCTGGTACCTCGGTGCGCTCGGCATCGGAATTGCCGCCGGCAAACTCGGCGATCCCTGGAGCCTCGGGTTTCTCGCCGAAACCGAAAGGCAGGTTGAGGCGCACCTCGACCATCACCTCAAGGAACTGCCGAGCCAGGACAACCGGTCGCGGGCGATCGTGGAGCAGATGCGCCTCGACGAAATCGCGCACGCCGAAACGGCCATACGTCTTGGCGCGCGCCAATTGCCCGCATCCGCAATCAAGGCCATGCGGCTGGCATCGCAGACCATGACGCATACCGCGTATTACCTCTGACCGTCGAGGTGCCAGCGCTGGCCGGTGCTGGGTGGGTCAGGCTTCGACGATCTCGAAGTCGTGGGTGATCTCGGCGGTCTTGCCAAGCATGATCGACGCCGAGCAGTACTTGTCCTTTGAGAGTTCGATGGCACGCGCCACCCCTTCCGGCTTGAGTTGCCTGCCGGTAACGCGAAAGTGGAAATGAATGCGGGTAAACACTCTCGGTTCGACGTCGGCACGCTCGGCCTGCAGGCTGACTTCGCATCCGGTCACTGCATGACGCCCCTTCTTCAGAATCAGGACAACGTCGAAGGCGGTACACCCGCCGGTCCCGGCAAGTAGCAGTTCCATCGGTCGAGGCGCCAGATTGCGCCCACCGGCCTCTGGCGCGCCATCCATCACTACCGCGTGATTGCTCTCCGTTTCAGCAATGAACGACGCCCCGTCCCCGGTCCACCTCACCTTGCATTCCATGTGCTACTCCTTTTCCAAAGACCGTTGTGAGGGGACGTCGGACTTATATATCAGCCAAACCTGCGTTGGCCGGCAGCGCCGCCAGCCCGCGGTACTTGACTGAACGCTCCCCTCACGGCCCCGACAGGGGCCACGACAAGCGACCGCCCAGCCTTCGCCCCAAACCGTGATTGTAGCGCCAAGTACCGCTTGATACGCCAACGTCACAAATGCTGCGGCGCAACATAAAAAGTCAGAAAACCGCCATGGATATCGTCAATTTTGATTACGTATCATGCAAGGCATATCATTTTATGTATGCAACTTGTTGAACATTATTTATTTATAGGGCAGACGTCGCTTGACGTTCACCGGCGCAAAAAAAATATGGCGCAATGCACAAAAAATACTTGACCCTCAGCCTGGGAAGATCCATAATCTCTTCAACGTAACGACTTTGCTTCAGGCCTTTCCGGCCAGATTCCCTTGTCTCCTCCACCCTCCTCCTTTGGTGTGGATTTAGCGCGGCTCCAACGAGCCGCGCTTTTTTTTGCAATCGCGGCGCGCAGCTTTGAACCACGCTGTCGCCCGGCAACACCGCCTGTTGCGCAGAATTGGGCTGCGCAAGGCACTTGAGCAGCTCACCGGCATGGCATGCAACGCGGGCCCTGGTCGCTTGATCCGCGTTTCTCCCGACACGCAGAAGCCGGTGCAGTCTGTCAAATCAGCAAAACAGCGATTGACAGGTCTTGCGAACTTGCAATAAGATGCTGGGCTTTCCGTTATCAGGCAAAAAAGGACGGCGTTTTTGATGAAGACTTTCTCTGCCAAATCGCACGAAGTGCAGCGCGAATGGCTTCTGGTTGATGCCACGGACAAGGTGCTCGGTCGCCTTGCAACCGAAATTGCGCGCCGCCTGCGTGGTAAGCACAAGCCCGAATTCACTCCGCACGTGGATACCGGCGACTACATCGTCGTAACCAATGTCGAAAAGTTGCGCGTCACTGGCAACAAAGCTGAGGACAAGAAATACTATCGCCACTCGGGGTATCCGGGCGGCATTTACGAAACCAGCTTCACCAAGATGCAGCAGCGTTTCCCGGGACGCGTCCTTGAGCAAGCGGTAAAGGGCATGCTCCCCAAGGGACCGCTCGGTTACGCCATGCTCAAGAAAATGAAATGTTACGCCGGTGCAACCCATCCGCACGCTGCCCAGCAGCCGAAGGTTCTGGAACTCTAAGGGGTCACAATGGCTGAAAATTACTTCTATGGCACCGGGCGGCGGAAATGCGCCGTGGCGCGGGTTTTCATGAAGCGCGGCAGCGGCAAGTTCGTCGTGAACGGCAAGCCAGTCGATGAGTTTTTCTCGCGAGTCACGGGCCGCATGATCGTTCGGCAGCCACTGCAACTGATTGAGCAAATGGCAGGCTTCGATATTCTGGTCAATGTCGCAGGCGGCGGTGAATCCGGACAGGCTGGAGCGGTACGGCATGGTATCACTCGGGCACTGATCGCCTATGACCTGTCGCTCAAGCCGGCACTATCGAAAGCCGGATTCGTTACGCGTGACGCTCGCGAGGTGGAACGCAAGAAGGTCGGCTTCCACAAGGCTCGCCGTCGCAAGCAGTTCTCCAAACGTTAAGCGAGTCCTGCACTGCAGGGAAAGCCGCCTTTGGGCGGCTTTTGTGTTTTCGGGAGTGGGAGTCTATCATTGGCCACTATCAGGGAGGCTCGCATGATCAAGGTTGGCATTGTTGGAGGTACCGGCTACACGGGCGTAGAATTATTGCGCCTTCTGGCGCAACATCCTGAGGCAGAAATCGTAGCCATCACCTCCAGGGGGGACGCGGGCACTGCCGTCTCCAGCATGTTCCCCAGCTTGCGCGGGCGACTGAGCCTCAAGTTTCAGGATCCGGCCAGCGCCAATCTGAAAGCTTGTGACGTGGTCTTCTTCGCCACGCCAAATGGCGTGGCGATGCAACAGGCACCGGCGCTGCTGGACGCTGGCGTGCGCGTCATCGATCTGGCGGCCGACTTCCGCATCAGGGATGTGGGCGAGTGGGGCCAGTGGTACGGGATGCAGCATGCCAGCCCGGAGTGGGTTGGAAAAGCCGTCTATGGCCTCCCAGAACATCATCGCGCGGCCATTCGCAACGCTCAACTGGTGGCCAACCCCGGCTGTTACCCAACGGCTGTGCAATTGGGCTTCATGCCTCTGCTCGAAGCCGGCCTGGTGGAAGTCGATCATCTCGTGGCGGACGCCAAGTCGGGCGTATCCGGTGCTGGACGCAAGGCCGAAATCGCTGCCCTCTTTTCAGAAACCGCGGATAATTTCAAGGCCTACGCCGTCGCCGGCCATAGACATCTGCCCGAGATTCGACAGGGCTTGTCGACCATGGCCGGCAACCCGGTCGGCCTGACCTTCGTACCACACCTGACGCCGTTGATCCGTGGCATTCATGCCACCTTGTACGCGCGCATCAAGACCGAAGCGGATTTCCAGGAGGTATTCGAAAGCCGCTACAAAGCCGAGCCGTTTGTCGATGTCATGCCTTCGAATTCGCATCCGGACACCCGCTCGGTACGCGCCGCAAATGTCTGCCGTATCGCCGTTCACCGGCCTCAGCAGGGAAATATTGTGGTTGTCCTGTCGGTCATCGACAACCTCGTCAAAGGCGCTGCCGGACAGGCTGTGCAGAACATGAACATCATGTTCGGATTGCCGGAAACAGAGGGCCTGTGGCAACTGGCAGTGCTACCCTAGCGCTCGACCCAATGATTGCTGCGCCAGCGTTCGGGAAAGCTCTGGAACTCCTCAGCACTGTCCGTGTCGAATGCGCGTGTTCGCTGTGGCCTCAACGCAAACCCCGGGCGTTGCACAGGGGGAGCGATGGATCGCAACGCAACATGCTTGCCGCAAAGCGCCTGATCGATCAGGCAGGCGCCATTTGTAGAACCCTAACCAACCGTGTGTCACCGCGCCTGGCTTGAGCAGGCTACTCACCCAGATTCAGTATCAGGAGGATAGCGTAATGAATGTAGCAACCGAAATGCCGATGCCCTTCGTCTTCACCGACAGCGCGGCTGGCAAGGTGAAGGAGTTGATCGAAGAGGAAGGCAACCCGGACCTGAAACTGCGCGTATTTGTCACCGGTGGTGGCTGCTCGGGTTTTCAGTATGGCTTCACCTTTGACGAGGTCGCCAATGATGATGACACGGCGCTGCAGAAAAACGGCGTCACCCTGCTGGTCGACCCGATGAGCTACCAGTACCTCGTTGGTGCTGAAATCGACTACACCGAAGGGCTTGAGGGTTCGCAGTTCGTTATCAAGAATCCCAACGCCTCATCGACTTGCGGCTGCGGTTCGTCGTTCTCGGTGTAGTTGCGGCAAGGCACCGCTTTGCGGCTTCAGACACTGCTGGCGCACACATTTACTGCTGGCGACAGACTTCTTCGGAGCAGCGTCGCCACTGCCGCCAGCAGTGCCGCAGCACACACTCCGTGGCTGATCGCCAGCCCAAGGCTGAAGCCACTGATGACGGTCAAGGTACCCAGCGCGACTTCGGTTATGAGCAGGACGAGCACCAGCATCGCTGCCCGGCGTCGTTGTTCATCGCGCATCGCCCGTACCGCCGCGGTGCCCAGCAAGATCAGCGTGCACATTGCGCTGTAGCGGTGCAGCAAATTCAGGGTGACGCCACCGGGATCGCCGGCTTGCGGCACCGAAGTCAGGATCGACAATGGCTGGAGTGCCGTCCAGCCGGCCGCTGTCGGCCACCACCGGCCGGCACAGTCCGGAAACGATGGGCAGGACGGCGCGGCGTAGCCTGAACCGAGCAGCGCCCCCAGGACCAAAGTACTGGTAAGGACAACGGCCCCGACGCGCAGCAAGAGCCTCGGCTCGTCCGGTTGGTCGAGCGCAGATCCGGGGCGACTGGCCAGCACCACCCGCCACGAGAAGCTGACCAGACCGAGGCCACCCAGGATGTTCAGGAAACCGACCGGCATCAGCCTGGGATCTGAACTCCAGATTCCAAGCGCCGAGAGCGCCAGCATCAACAACAGCAGCAGCGTCGCCGGAGCGGCCGCCGACTCGATCATGGGTCGCCGCCGACACTGCCAGACCAGCGTGCAGGCCAGCAGCAGCGACAACGACGCGGCGGCGCGATGCAGCAGCCGCGCGACGCCGAAATGCTGTTCCTGCGGTTCACCACTCAGCAACGCCCCATAGCAGGCGGGCCAATCGGCACAACCGAGGCCGGCACCGTCGAGACGAAGGTAGGCACTGAGCAACACCACCAGCAGCGAAAGCGCCGTCAACAGCAGTGCCAGCGCGCGCACTTTCCGCAGGCGCAGACCCAGGCTGGCCATCAGGTGGCGCCGCCGGACGAGGGCACCGCGCGTAGTTCGTGATTCAACCACAACAGCACACCCAGGACGACCATGGCGCCACCCTGATGCGCGGCACCCAGACCCACGGGAACCGCCAGCAGCAGTGTCGCAATCCCGAGTCCGATCTGCGCGAGGAGCACGATCAGCAACAATGTTGCCGCCAGCCGCACCCTACGGGAGACGACTGCGCGGCTGAGCTTCCACCAGAGCCAGGGCACGAGGAAGGCCAACAGCCACGCTCCCAGGCGATGGTCAAACTGGACCAGGGCCATGTTGTTGAAGAAATTGAGATACCACGGATCGATGATGAAGCTCTCCGGCGGCAGCACATGCCCGTGCATCAGCGGAAAGGTATTGTAGGCCTTGCCGGCGCGTATCCCGGCAACCAGGCCGCCACTGACCACCATGTAGCCCACGAGTAACGCCAGCCAGAAAGCGACGCGCTGCAACTGCCGCAACTGCACATCATGGGTGGTACGCACGCGCTCGGAAAGCAAGCCCAGCGCCAGCCAGAACATCGCGACAAAGATCAGGAATGCCAGCGACAGATGCGCGGTCAGGCGGTAGTGGCTGACACGAGGATCGTCGACCAGTCCGCTCTTGACCATGTACCAGCCCATTGCCCCCTGCAGACCGCCCAGCACGAAGATGCCCAGCAACTTCGGTACCAGCGCAGGGGCGAGTTTGCGTCGCAGCCAGAAATAGAGAAAGGGCAGGAGAAACACGACGCCGACCAGGCGTCCCAGCACGCGATGCCAGTACTCCCAGTAGAAGATGCCCTTGAACTCGGCAAGTGCCATCCGATGGTTCACCTGCTGGTATTCCGGCGTCAGCTTGTATTTTTCGAACGTATCCTCCCATTCCTGCTGGTTCAACGGCGGGATGACGCCGACGATCGGTTGCCACTCGACGATCGACAGACCCGAGTGCGTCAGCCGCGTGACACCACCGACAACCAGAATGGCAAAGACCATGGCACTGCAAAGCAGCAGCCAAAGCGCGACTTGTCGGCGAGCGACTTTATCCATGACATGTCACCGGGGAACGGAAAAAGGGGAAAAGGCGCGAATTATATGCCCTTTGTCGCGCTCCTTGAGGGCCGCGCCGGCTGCGACATTCAGCCGCAGGTCTGGCGCTGCGACACAGATGCCAGCAGGCTTTGCCGGTGCCCGCATGGTCTCCCGTTCTTGACGTGAATCAAATCAATGAACACCTGCCTGCAGGTATTCTGTGGCCAATTGTGCCCCAAAAGCCCAAGGAATTCGACTTATCTGCAACCCGGCATGCGCCGCGCGCGCCAATCAGTGATGGAGGATACAAAAACATGGCCGACCACAACGATGACGACCTTCCGTTCATGCAAAAGCTGCTGGACAACCACTTCCTGCTGCTGTTTCTCGGCGTAGCCTCACCTGGGCTGCTCTATATCCTGTGGGGCATCATCGACATCATGAATACGCCGGTCGCCAGATAGGTCCATCCGTTCACATCAGGGAGAGTCAACTATGAGTGCAATTCTGCCGCCGTCCGATCGGCTCTGGTGGAAGCAACCCATCGACAAGGTCGAATGGGCGTGGATCGGGATCGCCTTCGTCTGGGGGATGATCATGTTCGTGATGATGATCTATTGGCATATCTACGGTAAGCAGAACCTGTCCAACGAGGCCTACAAGACCAGCCCGGAGATGTTCGCCGCCAAGGCCGAGAAGTTCATCGCCGAGAACACCGTGCGCACCGAAACCGAGCAGCAGATCCCGGTGGTCAAGGTACCGGCCGGCGGTGACGGCTACCTGATTGCCCGCCTGTGGGCCTGGTACCCGATCCTCGAACTCGAAAAAGGTCAGACCTACAGGATTCATCTGTCTTCCATGGACTACAACCATGGCTTCTCGCTGCAACCGGTAAACATCAACATCCAGGTGATCCCCGGCTATGAACATGTCGTCAAGATGACGCCGACCAAGGAAGGCACTTACGCCATCGTCTGCAACGAGTACTGCGGCATCGGCCACCACTCGATGCTCGGCCGTATCTACGTGAAATAAGAGGGGGAGTAAATTGATGGCAACCACCTACCGTACCTGTCCCGTCTCCGGACTGCAATTCGAGGACCAGGCCGAAAAGCTGATGCGCTGGAACGCCGTTGCCGGCGTACTCTGGCTGCTGGTCGGCGGCATTACCGCGCTGCTGGTCATCCTCACCCGCTGGCCGGCGATCAAACTGCTGCCGGCCGACCAGTTCTACCTGATTCTTACCGCCCACGGCATCGACATGCTGATCCTGTGGATCCTGTTCTTCGAAATGGCCGTACTCTACTTTGCCTCATCGACGCTGCTCCGCTGCCGACTGGCAACACCGAAGATTGCGTGGCTCGGCTTCTGGCTGATGGTGATTGGCGGCATCACGACCAACATCGCCATTTTCCAGGGCGAATCGAGCGTGATGTTCACCTCGTACGTCCCGATGCAGGCCGCGCCGCACTTCTACCTGGGAATCATCCTGGTGGCCGTCGGCGCACTGCTCGGCGTCGCCGTCTTCTTCGGTACCCTGGTGGTCGCCAAAAAGGACAGGACCTACCAGGGCTCCCTGCCGCTGGTGACATTCGGCGCGCTGACCGCAGCGATCATCGCCACGTTCACCATCCTCGCCGGCGCCGGCATCCTCATCCCGACCTTCCTGTGGTCGGTCGGCCTGATCAAGGAAATCGATGCGCAGTTGTACCGCATGGTGTGGTGGGGATTGGGGCACTCCTCGCAGCAGATCAACGTCGCCGCGCATGTCTCGGTCTGGTACCTGACGGCGGCGGTAATCTTCGGTGCCAAACCCCTGTCGGAAAAGGTCTCGCGCTTCGCTTTCCTGCTCTACATCCTGTTCCTGCAACTCGCCAGCGCGCATCACCTGCTCTCCGACCCCGGCATGAGTGCAGAATGGAAGGTTCTCAACACCTCCTATTTCATGTATTTCGCGGTGATGGCCTCGATGATCCACGGCTTCACGGTCCCCGGCGCGATCGAGGCGGCACAGCGACGCAAGGGCTACACCAACGGCCTGTTTGAATGGCTGCGCAAGGCACCCTGGGGCAACCCGGTGTTCTCGGGCATGTTCATTTCGCTGGTCAGCTTCGGTTTCCTCGGCGGCATCTCGGGAGTCGTGCTCGGCACCGAGCAGATCAACATGCTGATGCACAACACCTTCTACGTTCCGGGCCATTTCCACACCACGGTGGTGACCGGCACGACGCTGGCCTTCATGTCGATCACCTACCTGCTGGTGCCGGTGCTCTTCCGGCGTGAAATGATCCTGCCCAAGTTGTGCCAGATCCAGCCTTACCTGTTCGGCATCAGCATGTCGGTGCTCGGACTGGTGATGATGGGCGCCGGCACGCTGGGCGTTTCCCGCCGGCACTGGGACATGGCCTTCTCCGGCGCGCCGTTCCAGTATGAATGGCCGGGCGCGGCCTACCTGATGATGGGCCTGACCGGCATCTTCGGCGTCATCGCCGTGATCGGCGGCGGGTTGTGGATCCTGCTGGTTGTCGGGTCGCTGCTGTTTGGCAGGAAACTCGACGGCGGCAAGGTGGCGGACCGGCCGACGCCGATCCCTGCCAACACCCAGGCGGCTTCGGCTGTCGCCCACGGCAGCGACCACGTCGGGGTCCCCGGCACGGTGGTGCTGGCGCTGCTGCTGCTGGTGTCCTTCGTCCTCTACTACTTTGTTAACTGGAAGTACCTGTCCGAAGTCTGGTTGCTGAGCTGATTCGGCAATCGCCCCCACGCCACTGGCGTGGGGGCCTGCCTGAATCCCGCCGCCTGGAGCACAGTGCCGACGCAAACAACTCTGCACCCACCCGCCTTCAACCACCTGATCGCCACGCTATCGACGCCAATGCCCAGCACACTCCCATCGAACAGCACCCCCGGCTTCCCTATCCGTGCCATTCTGGGCGTTTTCAAGCTGCGTATCGGCATCGTCATCACCTTTACCGCACTCGCCGGACTCGCCGTCAGTGCTGGCCCCAGCCTTAGCCTGCTGCAACTGCTCGTGCTGACGCTGTCGGTGCTGGTCTCGTCGGCCAGCGCCGGCGCCTTCAACCAGTATTACGAACACGACAGCGACCACCTGATGTCGCGCACCAGCAAGCGCCCCTTCGTCACCGGCGAAATCCGCCATGGTCCCATCTGGCTGCTGGTGATTGCCGCCCTGATGGCACTGTCGGTGGGCGCCGCGTGGATCGCACTCAATGCCTGGTCAGCGCTGTTCGTTTTCCTCGGCGCCTTTTTCTACGCCATCGTGTACACCGTCTGGCTGAAACGCCGCACCTGGCTGAACATCGTCTTCGGGGGGCTGGCCGGTAGTTGGGCGGTCCTCGCCGGGGCGACCGCAGCCGATCCGCAATTGCGCGCGGTGCCGCTGGCTCTCGCGCTGGTCCTTTTCCTGTGGACACCACCGCATTTCTGGAGCCTGGCGATCGCTTACCGCGACGACTACACCGCCGCCGGCGTACCGATGCTGCCGGTCGTCGTCGGCGACCAACGCGCAGCCGACACGATCCTGTTCAGCACCCTGATCCTGGTTGCCGCCTCCTTGCTGCCGCTGGCTTTCGGCCTCGGCGCGATCTACTTCGCCGGCGCCGCCAGCGGCGGCTTCCTGTTCATCCAGAAGGCCTGGCGGCTGACGCGCGAACCCAACCGCAAATCGGCAATGGTCTGCTTTCATGCCTCGCTGATGCAATTGACACTGGTGCTGCTGGGGGCCATCGTGGATACCCAGCTACGGTTCTGGTAATTGATGGACACCTCGCGGTGACTCTGCAGCGTTTCGCACGCACGTTCGTCGTCACACTCTTCCTGTTGGCCGCGAACACCCCACTCGCCGACGACGCGGCGGCCGACAAGCCCAGGCTCACCGCTCGTCCACAGGGTGTCAACGGCACGCTGACACTGACCACGCTCGACGAGAAGGCTGCCTTCGCGTTGTCGCAAAGCGCCATCGGCAAGCCGGTCGGCGACTTCGTCCTGCTTGATCGCCAGGGGCGACCGGTCGAACTGTCGCGCTACCGGGGCAAGCCGCTGCTGGTCACCTTCATCTATACCGCCTGCTTCCAGGTCTGTCCGACGATCACCCGCAACCTGCAGAAAGCAGTCGACAATACCGTCAGCGTCATGGGCGCCGACCGCTTCAACGTCATCAGCATCGGCTTCAATCAGCCCTTCGACTCACCGGCGGCGCTCAGCGACTTCGCCCGGCAATACGGCATTCACCTGTCCAACTGGGAGTTCCTGAGCCCTGCCCCGGCCATCGTCGGAGAATTGACCAGCAATTTCGGCTTCAGCTACATCGCGACCCCCGCTGGCTTCGACCACATCAACCAGGTCACCCTGGTCGACGCCGAGGGCAGGATCGTCCGCCAGGTCTATGGCGAGAAGTTCACCGCCGCGGATCTCGCCGAACCGCTCAAGCGCCTGATCACCGGCTCGGCCATCCCGCCGGAGGTCGGTACGCTGCAGGAGATCATGGCGCGTGTGCGGATCCTCTGCTCGGTCTACGACCCACTCACCGGCCGTTACCGGACCAACTACTCGCTTTACTTCCAGTTCGCCGGCTTCCTAACCTTCGTCGTCTTCATGATCTATCTGTCGGTCAATTTCTGGAAGAACCGGCGCCGGAGCGAAACGAAGGCCCCCTGAACGGCATGGCTTCAGGCCGGGCAAGACCCGACGGCAACCCGGTGACAGACGCACGCCTGGAGCACGGCGGCATCATTTGAGCTTTCCAGGACGCCCCGCGTTGTGGCGAGGCAACTCAATGACCTGCGCAAGCCGTCTTCCCGCAGCAGGCTTGTCGGAGAAGCGCTCGGTGCATGTCAACGCGGGCCGCGAAGACGATCAGGACAGCCCTCGCGACGATCGCCGCCGCCTGGGCGACACGTAGCGCAGCCATGCCGACGGTCAGCCGTGCGCCGCAGCCCAGAGGACGCCGAACCGGCGGTCAGATCAATTCGGGGTAGGCGGACCGCAGTCGACGACCCTCAGCGGCCGGTCGCGCCGTCGGAGGTTCAACGGCCGCTATCCGAGTGGAACTGTCGCTCGAGGCGCCCACTCACGGTCAGCACCTTGGCCAATCAGACGTTCGGCTGTCTTTTCGGCTCAAACAGAATGGCGTCGGTTACCGGCAACTCAGCGGAGAATCGTCGAACGAGAGATTCCAAAATTGTGCATTCACATGCCGTGAGTATGGGAAGACAGCATGTCGACCACGCAGTCAGCCGCCTGTCTGAGTTGACAGATCACGCGATAAACGGACCCATTCCTGCCAGCTTTGCTCAATTTCCGGCTCGATTATGCCGATTGGCGTGCCCTACCAAATTCGGGCCCGATCCTTCGGCGCCAGCCACATCGGGTCACCAGGGCGAATGCCGAAAGCCGCGTAGAACCCCGGCTCGTGCTGCGCTGCTGCGTAAGCGCGATACTGACCGGCCGCGTGTGGATTGGTCGCCGTGATCTGGCGCAGGAAACCCTCTCGTATCTTGTCCGACCATACTTGGCCCCAGGCGATGAAACAGCGCTGCGCCTGACTTAGCCCGTCGATCGACGAGTCTTCCTCGGGGTGCGCCTTCAGGTACTTGGTCAGCGCACCATAGGCGAAGGCGATACCGCCGACATCCGCGAGATTCTCCGTAACCGTCAGTTCGCCGTTGGCTTGGAGGCCGGGCAGTACCTGATAGTTACTCGATTGGCGAACCAGTTTTTGCGTCTCCTTGTTGAACTTGACCTCGTCCATCTTGACCCACCAATTGCGGGCGCGGCCGATTTCGTCGTAGTGGCGGCCCCCCGAATCGAAACCATGGGTTATTTCATGTCCGATCACGGCACCTATGGCGCAGAAATTGGTCGCCGGATCGCCCTTCGGATCGTAGATCGGCGGCTGCAGGAAGGCGGCGGGAATCTCGATGGCATTGCGCAGCGGGTCGTAGCCGGCATTAATGAGCGTCGGTAGTGTCTCCGACGGATTGGCGAACTCGTCCTCGGCAACGGGGCCACCCCAGCGCGCCAGGTTGCGCTGAGCGAGAAATTCGGAGATGCGCTCCAGATCGCCGAAGTATTCACCGGGACGAATGTCGACGGCGGAATAATCGATCCATTTCTCCGGATAGCCGACCGAAATCTTCACCTTGTCGAGCTTGTAAAGGGCCTGCTGGCGGGTCGCCTTGGTCAGCCAGGTGTTTTTCGCGAGCCGAGAACGGAACTCCGCATGGACCCGACCGACCATGTCCTCTACGGCCCGTTTCGATTCGGCGCTGAAGTTCTTCTCGACGAAGAGTCGTGCCATCGAGTGACCGATCGTGCCGGCAATGGTATCCAAGACCTGTTTCGACCGCGTCGGCAGAGCGAAGCTGTCGCCGAAATAGGTCCGCGACAAGGCCAACTTGGGTTCATTGAAATCGGGAGAGAGCCCCCCGGTGACCCGTCGCAGGTACTCCCACATCAGCAACATCTTCAGATCATCGAGCGACAACTCGGACAGGATGGCGCTGCGCTCGGCCATCGCCTTCGTCTCGACGGCGGTCACCTCGGTCGGCGGCGTCAGCCCGATGGTCGCGAAGTAGGCATCCCAGTCAAAAGCCGGAGTCAGCGCTTTCAGTTCTTCGTAGCGCATCAGGAGATAACGCTTATCGGGTTCGTTCTGATCGAGCAGGGGCTGGCGGACCTTGGCGATCCGTGTCTCGATGGCCAGCGCCTTGTCGGCGAAGGCCCTGGACTCGCTGATGTTGAAGCCGGCAAGGACGAGGGTATCGGTCACGTTCTTCAGATAGGCCTCGCGATACCTTGCCGCCTCCGGCTTGTAGTAATCCTCGAAATTGCTGAGCAGCAGCGAACTGTCGGAAACGACGAAGATGTACTTGCTTTTGTCGCGGATGCCGGGTGTCACTGCACCACCCAGCATAATTGTGTCGTTGGTGGCAAGTTGGAGACGGGCGATCTCGGAGGGCAGTTGCTGCTTGTCGCTGATCGCGCGAATGCGCTGGAATACCGGTTGCAGTGGGGCGTTGCCAAGCGCCTTGAGCCTTGCTTCGTCCATGCCGGCGGCGTAGAGATCGCCAACCTGCTGGGTCGGGCTGCCCTTCGGCGCCGACGCCGCCTTTCGCGTGGCCTCCTCGACAAGCTGACCCAGCAATACGTCAGTGCGCTTGGACATCAGGGAGAGTCCGGAAACCCCCTTCTGGTCAGCGGGAATTTCCATGGCGTCATACCATTTTCCGGCCGCGTAGCGCGTAAAATCCTTGCGCGGGCTGACCGAAGTGTCCATCTTGCCGACCGAGAAGCCGACCGGGTAACCGAAGGTCGGTGCTTCCTGGGCGCTTACCGCAGCGGCAGCGAAAGCGGTCGCCAGCGCGACGACAATGGTGTTGTGGCATTTCATGGTTTATCCCCTTGTGTTACTTGTCATTTGCCCGTGCGAGGCCAGCCCCGGCTGGCGACACCGCCGCGCTTCGGTTCGCGGGGGAATCTTGGCGGCAAACAGTGCCCCGCCGAGTAAATCATCCCTGCTTCCCTAGCCTGTCTAAGGGCAGTTTGGCCGAGCAAACCCGTTCGCAAACAGGATCTGGGTCCATGGCTGTTCAGGCCGACGTGCTTGCGTAGGCACTCCGTCAGGTTCTGGGGTGGAGCTGCCTCTCGAATGGCAACGTCTGGGAACGGATGACCGGCAGGTTGTGGCCGATAGCACGAATTCGACATGATGCCAGAAAGCGGCCGCACGGGTGATGTGCTTGTGCAGCCGCAAGGTGCTGGTTAGATCTCAGTCTGCTCCGAAATCTCCAGCGCATCGTCAACCTCAATGCCGAGGTAGCGAACTGTACTTTCTAGCTTGGAATGACCAAGTAACAACTGGACAGCCCGCAGGTTCTTCGTGCGCTTGTAGATCAGCGTTGCCTTGGTTCTCCGCATGGAATGCGTCCCGTAGGCCGATGAGTTCAGGCCAGCAGATTCGGCCCAATGATGCACGATACGCGCATATTGGTGTGTCGAAACGTGGGGCGACTTCGCCACTCTGCTCGGGAACAGAAACTGATCGCCTCGCAGATGCGATTTTTCCAGCCAGGCTGACACCGCCGCCCTTTTAGGCTCCGTTAGCTCGAACTGCACCGGCCGTTGCGTCTTTCTCTGAATCACCATGGTCCGTGGGAGAACCTGGTTCCCATGCGTGACGTCGCGAACGCGTAGGCTGACAAGATCTTGCTGTCGATGGCCAGATTGAACATGGCGAGGTCGCGAACCGCATGTGCATTCTGGAGGTAGATACGGATGGCCCAGATGTCCTTCGGCTTGAGGAGTGGCTTATGGCCGACGAGCTTTCCCTTGTTCCAGGCTCCGCGCTTGTTGATGGTTTCCATGACTGACTCCTTGTTTGTTGATCGGAGTCATATTGTTCGGTCTGTGCGGGAATGGCTGCTGTGGGGTAGGATGCTGTATGCGGGCTGACGGCCATCAACGGACGTCCGAAGTAGCGAAGGTCCCGGGGGTCGAACGTCGGGTAATCGATGCCGAGCAGACTTTTCGCCGAGAAAGTTACCGTCTCGTGGTCTGAGAAGCTGAGTACCTGGCTGATCTTACGTTGCCTAAAATGGCGCCTTGCCGATGGGCAACTCTATCGTCAACAATAGCCCGCCTTCCGGTCGATTCGTCGCAAATGCCCGGCCGCCGTGTTTCTCGGCGATCCGCCGCGTGATCGCCAAGCCAAGGCCATAGCCGGAGGACGATGTCGCGATACTGCTGCGGAAAAACGGATCGAAGATCGCCTGAGCATGGGCTTCAGGCACGCCGGGGCCGCGATCGGCGACGGTGATCCTGCATATTCCGTCGGCTACTGAGGCGCCGATTGACACCGGCCCGCCTTGCGGCGAATGAAGCACGGCGTTGCGCACGAGATTTTCGATGGCGCGATGGAGCAGTTCACAATCGCCCGGTACCCGTGGTTCGCCGATCAGGGCAAGGTCGATCGTGCAGCCCCTTTCGTCAGCCTCAATGCGCGCGTTTTCGGCAATGTCGGCAATGACTTCACGCAGATCGACGCTTTCAGGAATAGCATCCTGGATGCCCGAATCGAGCCTGGCCAAAGTCAGCAATTCGCCAATCAGCCGATCCATTCTTTCGGTGTCGCGCACGATGCGTTCGGCAAGTTCCGCACCGCGTTCAGGCTGCTGCCGGATCAGCTCTGCTGCCGCCTGCAGTCGAGCCATCGGCGAACGGAGTTCGTGCGAGACATCGTGCAGCAAGTTCCGCTGGGCGAGCAGCAGATCACCCAGCCGGCCAGCCATGTCATCGAAATTCTTGCCGAGATCGGCGAGTTCGTCGTTTCGCCCCCCCATCGCCGGGCCCACCCGCGTGTCAATTTCGCCACTGGCAACCGCGGCAAAAGCGCCGCGCAAGAGGCGGATCGGGCGGGCGAAATACCAGGCCAGCAAGCCGGCAAAGAGCAGGCTGACCAGACTTCCGGCCGCGATCGGCAGCAAGGGCAGCGACATCCCCGGTTCCATGGGCGGCCCGCGATGGGGTGGCGGGTGACCCTCCATGCCGGAAAACTCCGGCGGTGGCGGGCCGGGAACGACCAGTCCGGGGCCAGGAAAGTGCTGCGGCCGGAGTATCCAGATCGCCGTTCCGACGCCCGCCGCGGTGACGAACTGGGCCAACCAGAAAATGAAGAAGAATTTCCAGAAAAGACGTCCCATTATTCGACAACCAGTTGATAGCCTTTGCGGATAACCGTCTGGATGCACGATCGCCCGTCGGCCAGATTGCCTAGCTTCTGCCGGATGCTGCTCATGTGCACATCGATGCTGCGGTCAAAGCGCGTCAGGGCACGGCCCAGCGCCTCTTCCGACAGCTCGGCCTTGCTGACCGGTCGCCCGGCGTTGCGGGCGAGTACTTCTACCAGGTTAAATTCCGTGCTGGTAAGTTCGAGAGCCTTGCCGTCGCGTTCGGCGCGACGCTGTGCTGACCAGACAGTGAGGGAACCGCTGACGATCACGCTAGGCATCGCCGCCACCTGCCCACTTGAGCGCTTGAGAATGGCACGGATTCGTGCGGCCAGCTCGCGTGGCGAGCAGGGCTTCGGCACATAATCGTCTGCCCCCAGCTCAAGCCCTGCAATGCGGTCGAGATCATCGCCGCGCGCCGTCAGCATGATCACCGGCAGGCTGCTGCCGGCGCGGATCAAGCCCAGGGTAGCGATACCGTCGATGCCCGGCATCATCACGTCGAGCACGACGAGCTCGTGTTCGCCCGAAAGCGCCAAGGCCGCCCCGGCGATGCCGTCGTGCGCGGCCGTGACGGCAAACCCTTCGCGCTCCAGATAATCGCGCAGCAACTCGACGAGTTCGACGTCGTCATCAACCAGCAGTATCCGGTGCTTCATTTTCCAATCCGTGAAAACCGATGATCGCAATCATAGGCCGCATGCTCCATGCCGAAGGATCTCTTTACCGGTTTTTACTGCCTGATTAACGGCCCTTTACGTCGCCAGCTCAGAAAATACGGTCGTCACACAGAGCTGCCAATCGGGCAGTTCAACTCACCAAGGAGAAACGACATGAAGTTGAAACACAAGCAAATGCTGGAACGCTGGGCACTGGGGCTCGCGATCGTCGCCGTGCCGCTCGTGGTGGCAGCGCATGGCCCGACACCCGACGCGCCGGGCATCGGCCTGCCGCCGCCCATGATGGCCGGCGCAGCCCCCTTTCTTCCGGGTGGCATGCCGCCCGGCATGCTGCCGATGGTGATGCTCGATCCGATGCGCGGCGTGGAGTTGACTGAAGCACAGCGGGACAAAGTGTTCGCACTGTTGCACGCCGAGATACCGGCCGAGCGGGAAGTGATGAAGCGGGTGTTCAAGACGATGGAGGAGATGCGAGGTCTTGCCACCACGCAGCCGCTTGACCTTGAGCGGGCGCGTGCACTCGCCGATCGCCACGGACAGGCCGTCGCCCAGTTAATGCTGATGCATGTGAAACGCGATGCTAGCGTGCGTGAGCTGATGACTCCAGAACAACGCACGCAATTCGACGCCGCCGGCAAAGCATCCGATCCGCGAGCTGTTTTCAAACGGCCATGAATTGCGGCGGTGTACGCCGGGAGACTAGGTGCGAACCGGTCTCCCGTTGTCGCCGGCGGATTGTTGGCGCAATAGCAGCCGGCGCTGCTGCGTAGCTGACGATCCGGCAACCGCCCTGTGGACCAACGAAGCAGGACGCAGCGGCGACTTTGTCAAAGTGGCGCGTGATGAATTTTGACAGCCGGGTGGAATAGGTGGCCCCGGCAGAATTCACAACGCCCCCCCTGATGAAGCGATGACTCGCAGCTTTGCCGCCAGAGGATGCAGCGTCAAACCGTGATCGTCGAGCACGTCTCGCTGGCGAAGCTGGAGGCGAAGTGAAGGCAAATATTGCCGCAGCAGGGGCTGTCATAGCCAGATCGTTCGTCCCAAGTCGCGATTTCAAAACAGCATTAACCCGGATTTACATGCCGGATATTTGCCACACGTTTTGCCGCGCGGTGGCAGCAAGTTCCGTTACCGGCGAAGCGCGCCGAGGTGGTCAGTGGAATTGCCCGCGAATCAGCAGTTTTCTTTACCCGGTTTTACCGGGATTTACCCCAACCCCAGTTCATTTCAAGCATCGCAGGCTGTTAAATTGCATCGGCAAACCCACGTGCCAAGAACGGCACGCTGATTCATTCACCAGAAAGGAAACCATCATGAGTAGCATCGGAGGAATCAGTGGTAGCAATGGAATGATGATGCAGGGCATGCACCGCCCCGATCCGGCGAAGATGGCGGAGAATCTGTTCGCCAAGCTCGACACCAGAGGGCAAGGCTATGTCGAGAAGTCCGACCTGCAATCCGCCTTCGACAAGATTTCGTCTTCGTCGGACCAGTCGTCCAGCGTTGACGAGTTGTTCACGAAAATCGATACGAACAGTGACGGCAAGGTCACCAAATCGGAATTCACCGACGCCTTGAAGAAGGTTGCCGAAGAACTCGACAATCAGTTCATGAGCAGTCGCATGAGTGGCGGCATGGGTGGAATGCCATCGGGCGGTATGGGAGGGATGCCACCTGGCGGCATGGGCGGTATGCCGCCAGGCGGGCAAGGCGGCGGGCTGAGTAAAGATCAACTGAGCAGCGTGGCCGATGCAATCGGTTCATCCAACAGCTCGGCTTCCAGTTCGATCAAGGATCTCGTCAACAACTTTGACAAGGCCGACACCGATGGCGACGGCAAGGTCAGTTTTCAGGAGGCAATGAACTACCAACAGAAGACCGCCGCTTCGGGTTCTTCACCATCATCAGCCAGCGACGCTTCGTCTGCATCCAGTAACGATCTCGATACCCGAGTAATGATGCAGATCATGAAATTGTTGCAGGCTTACAGCGCCGGGGACGAGACTTCCGGAAAAGACCAGCAATTCAAAATATCGGTATCGGTCTAATGAAGCTGCTGGCGAGCGTAACGGAACGCTCGCCAGCGATGATCGCTCGTATCAAGCGCAATACGGACTTCCTGCTTGGAAAGTTGGCCCTCAGCGCACGGCGGGCGGCTTACTCCTTTGTGCTAGGCCCAATCCGCGTCCGCCTCCGCATTTCGAATGTCTGTTTGATGGCGCAACCGGCCGACCGACATTCTAAATGTCATCAGTCGCCAAAGGGCACGGACTTGCCGGTGTCTACGGAAATCTGACCGTCCGTTGACAGTCTGGAGCGGCCCGACAGCTTCAGCGGTCGAATGACTCCAACTGGCCGATAGCCCGCATACAGCATCCTACCCCACAGCAGCCATTCCCGCACAGACCGAACAATATGACTCCGATCAACAAACAAGGAGTCAGTCATGGAAACCATCAACAAGCGCGGAGCCTGGAACAAGGGAAAGCTCGTCGGCCATAAGCCACCCCTCAAGCCGAAGGACATCTGGGCCATCCGTATCTACCTCCAGAATGCACATGCGGTTCGCGACCTCGCCATGTTCAATCTGGCCATCGACAGCAAGCTACGAGGCTGCGATCTTGTCGGCCTACGCGTTCGCGACGTTACGCATGGGAACCAGGTTCTCCCACGGACCATGGTGATTCAGAGAAAGACGCAACGGCCGGTGCAGTTCGAGCTAACGGAGCCTACAAGGGCGGCGGTGTCTGCCTGGCTGGAAAAATCGCATCTGCGAGGCGATCAGTTCCTGTTCCCAAGCAGAGTGGCGAAGTCGCCCCACGTTTCGACACGCCAATATGCGCGTATCGTGCATCATTGGGCCGAATCTGCTGGCCTGGACTCATCGGCCTACGGGACGCATTCCATGCGGAGAACCAAGGCAACGCTGATCTACAAGCGCACGAAGAACCTGCGGGTTGTCCAGTTGTTACTTGGTCATTCCAAGCTAGAAAGTACAGTTCGCTACCTCGGCATTGAGGTTGACGATGCGCTGGAGATTTCGGAGCAGACTGAGATCTAACCAGCACCTTGCGGCTGCACAAGCACATTACCCGTGCGGCCGCTTTCTGGCATCATGTCGAATTCGTGCTTTCGGCCATCAAGAGACGTAGCGGCAGCGAAAAATCGCCCGGACCGAACGACGGCTAGCTGATCCGGAACCCGCCGCTCCACTCTGCTCGCTGTCGGTCCAGTTCTCGGCCGTGGCGGCTATTTGAAGCGCGACTTCCCCGAAAAGCGGATTTGGTGACAGAAGGTCTTTCCGAGCGCTGATCTAACCGGGGTGAGCAGGTGTATTCTGCCAATTCGGGGCAGCATTCCAATGTTAAAATTTGAGTGAGCAGTAGCTGGGATCTAGATACCAAATCGCAGGGTTGGTGCTTGCTCTGGCGCCTAAGAGAGAACAACAAATGCGCACTTACCAACATGCAAAGTTGACGGATTACCTCGGCCGATACTACACACAGAGTTTGATCAGCCGCTTTCTGGTGGAGCATTTGCCCGCCGAGCAACCGGGTGCGGTGCTCGACTTAGGGGCGGGTGAAGGCGCATTAACCATTGCAGCTTCCTCGAAATGGTCGGATGCAGCGCTCATTACGGTAGATGTCGATGTCGAAGCACTGAGCGTACTGACTCACCGATTAAAATGCGGCGGATTCAAAGGGCATCATCACCATTTTCCCCAAGACGCATTAGGTGCAGGGCTTCGGTCTGTACTAACTCGTTACAATTGCGCTCTTCCCGGAGTAGCTGTTTGCAACCCACCATTTTTGGTTAACGAATGGCGCAAAGAATACAGTGAGATTATAGAAGACGCGGGTTTTAGTGGTTCACTTCCTGCCATTACCTCAACAGATGCTGCGGTGCTGTTTTTGGCTCAAAACCTGCGATTGATTGCCGACGGCGGCAGCGTTGGCATCATCGTCCCCGACTCTCTGGTTTGCGCTGACAAATACCTGCGATTTAGGGCTTCGCTGCTTGAAAAGTATCAAATCTTGCACGCTATCCGCTTACCACGCGGATCTTTCGCGGGAACTGATGCACTGGCACACATACTTATTCTCAGCAAGCGCCTTCCGACGTCCGATTTTGTTCACCTGTCATGTCTACCGTCCAAAGGTGGCCTAACACACACTATTGATGTACATAGAGACCGAGCGATACGCCGACTGGACTATGCTTACCATGCATCCGAAATGACCGGGAGCGATGGCCTAACAAAGCTAGGTGACGTCGTCATTGATCTGAGACGCGGCACCCTAAATAGCGCAGAGGTTCGGTCAGCAGAGTCGTTCGTATTACACACCACCGACATCACCACTGAAATGCACGGTAAATGGACCGACTTCAGCCGGCGCTTTTATAAGCCAAGCAATGGTTCGCTGAGCACAACCATTGCCGAACCGGGAGACATGATTCTGGCTCGTGTCGGGCGCAATGCTGCAGGTAAAGTCATAGGCATTTCGAAAGGGCATGTTATGTTTAGCGATTGTCTTTATCGATTACGAATTCTTCCAGAGTATCGCGAACAGGTGTTACGTTGCCTTGCATCTGAGGCCGGAGAGCGATGGCTTGAGATGCATGCCTATGGCGTTGCTGCTCGCCATATCAGCAAGAGTGACCTATTAAATTTTCCGTTAGATTGCCCATGAGCGAGCGAGAATTAAATGTGGACACGATTTTATCCCTAGCTGAAGAGCAAGAGGTTGTTCAGTTCTACGAGGAACGTGCCGACCACCTTGAACTCGAAGAATTCAAACACAACACCGTTTTGACCAGCGATTCCGAAGGCTGGGTAGAAGCACTCACTGGAACAGGAGCGAAACTGCTCGTGGGACCACGGGGCTGCGGTAAGACCCACTTGATGCGTTTTGCCTTCTCACAGTGTAGAGACAATCCGGACTATCCGTTCGCTATCTACATAAACCTGAACAGGTATTACCGACTTGAGCCATTGTTGCGTAAGCGTCCAGATGCTATTGCAATGTTCTATACGTGGGTACTGTCCAACGTCTTTGTTGGCTTGCACGAAGCAGTAAGCGAATTCGCTTTGTCCCAAAGCGTTCCAATCGATTTGGACACGTTGCTAGAATTTGACGTAAATGTAATGCGAGATTTGATTGGAACCTTGGAGCAGTCGCGCCCACTCGACGAGGCAGAAAATGCTATCGCTGCTCGGTTGAATATTGATAGAGTTAAAGTTTTATTGGTCCGCGCAACGCAATCATTGGGCAGGCGTCGATCTGTGCTATTTCTCGATGATGCGGCTCTGACTTTGACGCCAGAATACCTTTCGAATTTTTTCGACATCTATCGGGCGCTGAAGTCCGCTCGTATTGCACCAAAGGCATCCGTATACCCGGGAACGACTGAGTATGGCCCAAATTTCCATGTGGCCCACGATGCAGAATCTGTCTTTGTCTGGAAGGCGGTCACGGATGGGAATTACCAAGCATTTATGCAAAATATTGGTAATAAACGTTTTCCTGACGTTGTAGAACTGCCTGAAGAAATCCGTATGTTACTAGCCTACGCGGCATTTGGGGTGCCACGTTCGTTCATGTCACTTGTCAGAAGCTATCTCAAGATAAACAAGTCTTCGCCATCTGAGACACCACAGAGTTTATTGAATCGCGTGATCGAGGATTTTTGCTCTGACAAGATGAAGGAGTACTGGAGCCTTCGAGAGAAAAAACCACAATTGGCAACTATCATTACTGCTGGTGCTGAGTGTTTTAATAAAATGGTCGTTGATGTAGCAGAGGCGAGTCAAGCGCTCGCTGAGGCAAGTACTCGGCAGATACACATTGGCTTAGCAACCGCAGGCGTCAACGGCAAGCCCTACGTGGAACGTATGTTGAGGTTGCTTGAAGAGGTTGGATTGGTCTACAAATATCCCACCGTATCCCACGGTGATCGCGACTACATTCGCTATGTTCCACATTTAGCAGCACTGCAAAATCGACGTGCGTTTTCGCGCAAAGGAGGTTTTTCGCCAAAATTATCGATTGAGATGCTACAGCGTCCAGATGAAAAACATCCGGTACGCCGCTCCATCTCAACACTGCTGCTAACTGCGACTTTCGAAGGGCTTGGGCTTGACTTGCCCAATTGCCTAAACTGCCAAACTAAGCGAGTTGAAGGTGCGAAGTATTGCTTCTCTTGTGGCGCAAAGCTCACCGACGAATCGTCATATGATCGAATCATGCAATCCCTGCTCTCGGATGTGCCGGGTCTTACCGATTGGCAGCGAGAAAAACTGAGTCAATCTGGTTCGGTGCCCAAAACAGTAGGAGAATTTTTGGCACTCCAAGACCGAGGAACTGCGCTAAGGACAATACCCCGGATTGGTAAAAAACGTGCAAAAACGGTCATTGACGCAGTAGAAGCCTTCCTTGAAGAATACCTTTCCTGAGCTCCCATGACAAAGGACGAAGAAGAACTTCTGGGGACTCTAACCCCATCAGCCGCTCCGGCAATTGCCAGATTGGATACTGCATTGTGGTTCGATAGCGCGCATGCGGCTCCAGCACATTCTCCAATCGACGAATTTTTGGAGAATTTGTACAGCATCAACAAGCTTTATTTGCAAGCACAGGGACGCGGTGACTATACGTCAATGCTGGGTTCTCTAGTTTACCTCGGCATGGTATCTGCCGCCGAGGGATGCTCTGCGGTCTCTGCTACGCAGGTTAATTCTAACTGATGAAGTGTGCCAAGCCAACGCGTCTAGCCGTATGGTCAGTTACGGCGCTGCGGTTCACCATGAGCCGGACCTGCTTCCAGAGGCGCTGCTTGAAGGCATCTCTTTGGCATCGGCCAAAGCAGTAGCGGGGGAATTAAAAGGTCTTTGCAGTGTTACTCAGATGAATAAAGAGAGCGTTCCTCATCAGCTACAATTGCTCTTCGATAATTTTGAAGACATTTGCCAGATAAGGCATTGTGGCATTCATCGCTTCGGTAAGCTGGGAAGTCAGCAAGCATTTCGGCTTGGAATAGGAAAATTCCGAGTACTGCTTGAAAAACCACTTAATCTCAACATTACACATCTGCAGGACATTGCAGAGGCGTTGGAGGCATTAATAAGTGGTGTTAACTCATATTGCTTTTCAGATATTATTAAGCGGACCCATACTGCTAGCCCCGCAGGACGCGATAGAGATAGATTTTATGCTGAGAGCTGGCAGATGGAATTTGAGGTGGATAGGGCACGGTTTGAAAAGTACTACTCCATATTCTCATCCTCGCAAGCAGCTGAGAAATCTCAACCAATCGAGCGTGTATATTCGGCTTTCATGGCCTTCGTGAAGGATTACGACACTAGTCCTAACAAAAACAAGAAGTAATCTTTCATAAAATCCGGCCTGCTGGCCCAGATTCCCGTGACCGGCAGCTTGCGGATCAGTAAGCCGCCATTGATCATGAAATCGTCATCAGGCGGCTACGGGTCGGTAGTGTGAGTTCACCTGATTGGCAAGCGGCCCTTCAACGCAATTTTCGGCTGAACGGCAGGTAACCGGCACATTGCCGCCCGAGTCTGGAGAGATACCCAAGGTCGGCATTGGCCGATGAACGGGCCGACCTACTGCAGGGCCGAGCGGCCGATCTCTGATCAGTTTCCAGTCGTTCGGGCAGCTCGTTTTTCGGGTCCGCTACTGCCGCTCATGGCCGATAGTATCCCTTGAACCCAGACACCCGCAAAGCAGCCATTGACGCACCACCGACGTTGTTTGCGACTGTCCGCAGAAGCCGACCTCGGGTCACTGATGCTGTCGATTCCCGGTGGTCAACGGCACTTCAAAACTGACACACACTTTGCCTGCAGTCACCACGTCAAGACTGATACCCGCCCATGTGCTGCCCCAGGCGATGGAGGTAGGCGTTGATCGCTCGCTGCAGCCCTCCTTCAACTGGACTTGCGCGTGCGCCACCGAAAAGGTCAGCAGGAAATCGGCAGCGGTGGTAGGGTCTCGATCCCGCCCGGGTCTCCCGATCGTCTGGTGCCATCACCAGACTGCCGTCCGGTCGCATCGATCTTGGGCAAGTTTTCCAGGACGTCGCCGCAGGCCGTCTCCCGCGGCGCGGATTCCTGGGTCGCGGCAGCATCGGTTTGGCCAAGAAAGGGCAAGTGTGAGCGGCGCGCTTGCGCGCGTCGACTCCGTGCAACTGCTCGACACCCCTCTCGCATCTGACCTTTGACGCTAGAATTTGCGGAACACGGGTAGGTGCAGGCCCCATCGGATGGCAAGCAAGCGCATCGCCACGACCACGATCATTCCGGCCCAAAACGCCGCTGCACGTGGCGTCCCGAGCGCGTGCAACGTCTGGTACACGGCGACGCCCACGATGGCGGCCGTCGCATAGATCTCCCGCCGCAGGATAAGCGGTACCTGCGCCGTGATGACGTCCCTCAAGACCCCTCCGGTAACACCCGTCATCGTGCCCATCAGCACCACGATGAGCGCTGGGCACTGCGCCGCTTCGGCCAACTGGGCCCCGGAAAGCGCGAAAAGCGCCAGTCCCAACGCGTCGGCCACGAGGAGTGTGGCGTTCGGCGGTGGCCATATCCGTACATACACGACCGTCAACAGGGCGGATGCGATGATCACGACGAGGTACCAGGCATCGATGACCCAGAATATCGGGTGGCGGTCCAGCAGGAGATCGCGAAGCGTACCTCCTCCGATGGCTGTAATCGCCGCGACCACGATCACCCCGAGGAGGTCCAGATGCCGATCTCGCGCCGCAAGTACACCGCTCGCGGCAAACACGGCCACGCCGGCAAGGTCAAGGTAATACAAGAGCACGCGCCGTCCTACATTGCCGAATCGGGATCGGAAGAAGCCTCGCGACGCCTCCCTCCCACCCCACCGGATATACGGGTCACGTATCCGGAGTTCGATACGATGACACGTTCGGAGACTCCGGGTCGCAGGCGCGGGGTCATTGGTGTGCGTCGGTTTGGGCGGGGACTGGGAATAACGGCCTGGCGCCTAATGACGCCTTGCTGCCGCCCGACCATCGCACCCGGGGAGATCGAACGGGCCGTGCTGCTGGAGCCTCCCGACTCTGGCGGCGCCAGGTAGACGAGAAATCAGCGGCGGCCAACGCGGTCCACTGGGCCACCGCGGTTGGCCGGTCCACCCACCGCCCCGGCGCCGACATTCCCGGCAGCACCGGGCTGGTTGATGCCGGGGTCGACCACGCCCACACCAGGAGCGCCGACGCCGGGTGACGCTACCGGGCGTGCGACACAGCCTTTGGGTACGCCCACGGCCTTGCAATAGACAACCGCGCCAGCCGGCGGAACAGCAAACGCAAGGCTCAACAAAGCAAACGCAATCCATTTAGTCATCATATTCTCCATTTTGTATGGAACCGGTCAGCGCCGCATCTCGGCCCATCGACCGTTGCCAGGCTTGAACCAACGTCCGCATCGGAGACCCCAACGGCAGGTGTTGGCCGGTTGCCGGCTAACGCTATCCTACACGTACGGGCCGCTTCCCGCGGCCTGGCAACCGACCAGGCGAGAAAAAATTGACATCCCCCGTCGAATGGGCCGCTTCGGGCTGATCGCTCCGCGGTCAACACCGGCTATGCGGCAAGGTCGCCGCCGTCGGCTGATGACCGATAGTTCCCTCGGGGAATCATTCCCGATTGACCGTCAGCGGATTTTGCGCCGGGATCGCCGTCGCGATCCGTCATTGATCGCCCGCCCTGGAGAAATCCGGGAAACATTCCCGGAAATTCCGGGAGTTTTTCCACTACCCGGCAAGCCGGTCCGCGCCCGAGAATTTGCACCGAATCAGGGCATTGCCGCGAATACCCGCGCACAGGGTCTGCGCACGCCAGATCACTCTCAGAGAGAAACTCGCGATGATCGACGCACCGTTCCAGGCTGACTCCTGACGATCGTCACGGCGCATCCATCGGGAATTAGCGGACGTACACGGGTCAAACACGAGTCCAATGCATCACCAACCAGGCAATCGTCAGGAGGACCATGCCATGTCTATCTGGATACTGTTTCCTTTTGCTTTCGTCGGCGCATCTCTCTGGCTGTGGTGGAAACGCACGCGTCGCGTGCCATCCCCGGTACCTGGCGCGGAACGTGCGCACCCGCTTCAGCCGTATCACTGTGTCTCGATCAAGCCCCACGACGAAGCCTGCGCGGGAGCCCGGCTGATCGAGGGCCGGCGCTTTCTGCCCTATGCGGCACCCCTGCTGCCGATGAATGTCTGCGATTCATCAAGCTGTCGATGCCGCTACGCACACTACGACGACCGCCGTCACGACGAACGGCGCAGTTGGAATGCCATCCTGCACGGCTTCGCGGCGGCTCCGGGTGATGTCGAACGCCGTAGTTGCGCCGACCGCAGACGATCCCCGGAGTATGACCCTTGCACACTGCAGGGGACCTGAGGCAAGCACCCGAGCGCGGGCTTGGCGAGTCGCTCACCGGCCTGATCCGGGGCCCACTCTGGCCACAAGGTCGCATGCAAGGAAGGAACGTCAGGAAGGCATCGCCAGCCGCGAAGGCCTGAAAACTGCCTCAGCGGCTGCGCGGACTGCTTTTTCCAGAATTGACACGCGTCAATTCCCTACAGCCACGCCATCAATATCATCAACAGCTAATTATTGTGGCCGGTACCGGCTTGGGAATCCAGCGACTTGAGATTGCATGCGGCATTGCGTACAGGCGTAAAGCGCGTCTTCCTGGGCTGCGAAGAGGTTCTTGATGCCTTCTTCCGTGGCGAGGACAATCCGTTGCGTCACCTCGGCGCGATGGGACTATATCTCCTGTGGATCGTCGTCGGCAGCGGGCTCTATCTGTACACCGTGCTCGACACCGGCATCGACGCCGTGTACCGCTCGATTGGCGATCTCGCTCTCCAGCAGCGGTATTTCGGTGGCATCCTGCGCAGCCTGCACCGTTATGCGTCCGACGGCTTCATGCTGGTGATGTTGCTGCACCTGCTGCGCGAATGGTGCTACGGTCGGTATTTCGGGTTCCGCCTGTATTCGTGGGTGACCGGCGTGCCACTGCTCTGGCTGGCCTACATTGCGGGCATCGGCGGTTACTGGATCGTCTGGGACCAGCTCGCGCAGTTGTCGGCCATCGCGACGACCGAGTTACTCGACTGGCTGCCGATATTCAGCGAACCATCGGCGCGCAACTTCCTGACTCCGGACTCGCTCAGCGACCGCTTCTTCACCATGCTGGTGTTCATCCACCTTGGCGTGCCGCTGCTGCTGATTCTCGGCCTCTGGGCGCACGTCCATCGCATCGGCCATGTCGACTACCTGCCTTCCCGGCGGGTCATGCTGGCCACGCTGGCCGTGCTGATCGCGCTCTCGCTATTCGCCCCGGCGCTGAGCAACCCGCCGGCCAACCTGGCCACGACGCCCGGGGAACTCGGCATGGACTGGTTCATCCTGTTCGTCCACCCGCTGACCGACCTCACTTCGCCGGCGATCGTCTGGGCGCTGCTCTTCGGCCTGACCGCCCTGCTCTTCGCCCTGCCGGTGCTGCCGCACCCGCGGCCGCAGCCAGCAGCCGTCGTCGATGCAGCCAATTGCACCGGTTGCGACCGTTGCCTTGCCGACTGCCCCTATGCCGCGATCGCCATGCAGGCGCACCCGCAACGGCCTGGTCTGAAGCTCGCCGTTGTCGATCCTGATCTCTGCGCGAGTTGCGGAATCTGCGCCGGGTCCTGCCCGTCGTCGACGCCGTTCCGAAGACAGGAAATGCTGGTCACGGGCATCGACATGCCGCAGCAGCCGGTCAACGCGCTGCGCGAACAGCTCGAACAAGCCCTGGCGCGCCTCGCTGGCCGCACGCGAATCGTCGTCTTCAGTTGCGCGCGCGGTGCCGACGCAGGCCTCCTGGGCGCCACCGACACGGCGGTGATTCCCCTGCTGTGCACTGGCATGTTGCCGCCGGCGTTCGTCGAATACGCGCTGCGCGGTGGTGCCGACGGGGTTCTCCTGACCTCCTGCCGGAGCGGCGGTTGCGATTTCCGCCTCGGCGAGCGGTGGACCGGGGATCGCCTGCAAGGCCGGCGCGAGCCCCATCTCCGTCGAACGGTACCGGCCTCACGCGTACTCCTGGTGGCCACCACGGTGCACGATCGCAGCGCACTCGCCGACAGTCTGGCCAGTTTCAGAAGCCGGCTCGAAAACAAGGCGGATGCCAGCGACAGACTTCCACCCTATCACAGGAAAGCCTCACGTCATGCTTAATCCCGTCGCCATCGTCGGTCAGGTGATCCTCTACGGCGCTTTCGCCGCTTTCATTGGCTACTTTGCGACCTCGCCCAAGTACCGGCAGGTTGCCGACGACATCGCTCTGATCAAGCTGTCGATCAGCCACCTCGGCGATCGCGAATGCCGCAAGCGCACGCCGGAGGAACTCGCCAAGCTACCGCCAAACATGCGTGCTCCGATGGACTGCCCGCGCGAGCGCTCGGACATCAGGCTGGAGGTCGATCTCGACGGCCAGGCCGCCTTCCGCACGACCATGCACCCCACCGGGCTCTACAAGGATGGCGTGTCGACCGTATACAAACGCTTCGAGCTAAAGGCCGGCACCTACCAGCTCGCGGTCAGGATGAACGACAACCTGATCAAACCTGGCTTCAACTTCGTCAAGGAAGCGCAGATCAAGCTTGCGCCGGGCCAGGTCATGGTGATCGACTTCAACCCCGACCGCGGTGGCCTGTTCTTCAAATGATCGCCAATCCTGCCAACCAAGCTGCACGCTGCCGGCAGCACCACTCCTTGCCAGCAGCCCCGCACGCCGCACCCATCTCCTGAACCGGCATCGACCATGGTCAAAGTCCTGCAACAAATCCTGCGCTGGCTGTTCATGCGCATCGAGAATCTTTTCAACGTCGCCTTCGGCGACAAGATGAACCCTTTCTATCACCTGGGGACAATCAGCTTCTGGCAATTCTGGTTGCTGGTGGGCTCCGGCTTTTATCTCTACATCTTCGCCGATACCGGGGTGCATGACGCTTTCGAATCGGTGGAGCGAATCACGCACGAGCAGTGGTGGGCAGGTGGCATCCTGCGCAGCATTCACCGCTACGCGACCGACGGCATGATCCTGACCATGCTGCTGCACATGCTTCGGCACTTCGCCTATGACCGCTACCGTGGCTTTCGCTCGTTCTCCTGGCTGACCGGCGTCGCCCTGCTGTGGCTGATCTACATCGCCGGCGTCAACGGTTTCATGCTCGTCTGGGACAAACTGGCACAGTTCGTGGTCATCGCCGCCGCCGAGTGGTTCGATGTCCTGCCGATGTTCAACGGCACGCTGATTCGCAACTTCCTGTACCTCGAAAGCGTCAACAGCCGCCTCTTTACGCTGCTCGCCTTCATCCACCTCGGTGCGCCGCTGATCGTCGCCTTCATCATGTGGGTGCATGTGCAGCGCGTACCGCGCGCGCACATCAACCCGCCGCGTCCGATCGCCATCGCGGTCACCCTGATGTTTCTCGCGCTCGCCCTGGTCAAGCCGATCCTCAGCCAGGGTGGCGAGGCCGACATGTCGGTCGTGCCGAGCAACATCGACTTCGACTGGTTCGAGTTGCCGGTCCTGGCGCTGGTCTATGTCGTCAACCCATTGCACCTCTGGTACTGGGTACTGGGCCTCACTGCCGTCCTCTTCCTGACTCCCTGGCTACCACCGAAACGGCGGGGTTCTGCGCTGGCACGAACCTCGATCACCTTCCACCCGGATCACCAGGCGGTCAGCGCACGTTTTGGCGAAACGCTGCTCGACGCCGGTCTGCGGCAGGACATCGATCTTCCCTACGAATGCCGCAACGGCGGCTGTGGGGTATGCAAGTGCACCGTCCTGCAGGGCAGGGTCGACCCCGGCCTCTATCAGCCGAGCGCGCTGTCGGCCGCAGAACTGGCGCAGGGCAAGGTTCTGCTGTGCTGCGCCACGGCACTCGAAGATGTCGAAATCGAGTACCAGGCCAGCACGGCGCCAAAGAATTTTCAGGAGTACCAGGCCTGCGTGGTGAAGATGCAGAAGCTCACGCACGACGTCATGCAGGTGCTCCTCAAGCTGCCGGAAGGAGAGCGGATCGCCTTCAAGGCCGGGCAATACATCAACATCATTCTCGAGGACGGCCAGCGGCGAGCGTTCTCGTTCGCCAACCCGCCACAACAGGCGGAATTCGTCGAACTGCAGATCCGTCTGATGCCCGGTGGCCGTTTCACGACACACGTTTTCGAAAGGATGCAGGAAGGCGACCAGATTCGCTTCGAGGGGCCGATCGGCGACTTCACCCTGCGCGAATCCGAGAGACCGATCGTCTTCGTCGCCGGCGCCACCGGCTTCGCCCCGGTCAAGAGCATGGTCGAGGACGCCTTCCAGCGCGGCTTGAAACGCCAAATCCATCTCTACTGGGGTGTGCGCAGCCTCAAGGACCTCTACCTTCCCGACCTGCCCGCGCTGTGGGCACGCGAACACGCGAACTTCCACTTCATTCCGGTACTCTCCGATCCGGTGCCCGAGGACGACTGGACGGGGCGCACAGGCCTGGTTCATGAAGCGATTCTGGAAGACTTCCCGGAACTCAAGCAGCACGAGATCTACGCCTGCGGTTCGGTGCGGATGGTCGAGGCGATCTTCCCCTTCCTCAAGCAACACGGCGCCGAGGACGGCGCATGCTTCTCGGATGCCTTCAGCGTCTCGGCACGGTCCATGGCTTTCCAACCGCGGCAGGGGTAGGCGCGCAATCCGGAGTGCAACAGGCACAAGGGGCACACGATCGGCACCCGCAGCGGGTGCCGCCGACGGCTAACCAGACTCCGGCCCCTGGCGGCACGTCCGGTTGGGCAAATGCTCGATTGACGGCGCTTGCCCCGAGCACCGCGACACTCGCCGATAGCCCGCTGTCACCGGTGCTTCACACGACCTTCTTGAGTTCGAGGTCGGCGAGGTACTGGGCAAGCAAGCGATCCTCGATGGTGTAGCCGCCGACCAGCGGCCTGGCGAGAACTCCCGCTTTCTTGAGCTTGTCGAGTGAGACGCGCACCTTGGCCACCGTCGCGCTGAATCCCTGAACCTCTCGCAATCGCGCCAGAGTCTCCCGCCCCAGGGGCGGATAGCCCTGGGCGATCATCACCAGCACCGCACGCTCGAAGGGCTGGAGCGAGAGCAGCAGGGCTCGCCATCCGGCAAGCTGTCGGTCATCCTGCATGAACCGCTTCAGTCCCAGGTCAACATCGGCGCTACCCTCGGCCGACATGGCCTTGACCAGGTCTTTCATCAGCGCCGGCTTGCAGCCGATCTGTCCGAACACGCGCTGCAGATCAGGGACGGAAAGCTTCGTCCCACGATGGACTCGCTCGAAGTGATCGGCCAGACGTTCCAGATACTCGACACCGAGTACCGGAAAGTCGATGATTTGCGCAAACTGGTACATTGGTCCACCCACTGCCGTCATCATCGCGGCAAGAGCATCCTGCGAGGAACCGGTGAACACCGCCATGAGCTGTCGCTTGCGTTTCTGCAGCACAGCGCGCAAGGTCGCGATGGCGGCTTCTCCGTTCAGCAAGTCGCCAAGCGACTGGATCTCGTCGAGCATCAACAGCACTTGCTGGCCCGACTTCTCGGCCAAACGGGCGGCCAGTGCGTCCAGGCGCAATTCCGGCTCGTTCGGGAGCGGCCGCCGTTCCGGAGGGCTGCCGATCTCCAGACTGGTGCCAAGCACCCCCAGTTTCGTGACCGGTGTCTTCGCCAGCCGCCCCAAGGGCCCCGATGGTACCGTCAGATCATCGATGGCTTCTTCGAGTGCATGGTTGATCGCTACCAGCGGCGCCGCCTTGTGCAACCAGACGTCGGCATAGACCGGTACCAGGCCCACTCGCTTCGCCGCCGGGGCAAGGTCATGGTCAAGGAAGTAAGTCTTGCCGACCCGCCGCGGTGCGAACAGCGCCAGCGGGCGACCGGGCTGCGCCGCGAGCAGGCCGAGATAACTCTCCGCCAGGGCTGGGCGACTGACCTCGATGTCGTCAAAGGTGTCCATGCCGGGATTGTCGTTCATTGTCGAAATATCAGCAACTGCTATTTTATCGACAATTCATCGCAATTCGCCTCAGTGAACAGCGCCGGGCGTCCAGGCGATTCTCAACTCCGACGCTCTCCGCCTGACCCGCTCAAGGAGCGGATCAGGCAAGCTGTTCACAAACCTCGACGCGTACCTTGCGCAGCCATCCATCTATCACCTATGTCACCGCAAGCTCAGCCGTTGCAGGATCGGCTCAAGCCTGGCTTCGTCCAGGCGACCCAGGCGACTATGTGCGAGTTGCCCATTGCGGCCGATCACCACCGTGTAGGGCAGACCCTTGACCTGCAGGGCCGGGGTCTGAGTGCCCGCAGCGTCCCCAACCAGCAAGGGATACGCCACTGCATTTGCCTTGACGAAAGTCCGCATGTTTTTCAGTTCATCGATACCGATGCCGACAAACTGCACACCCTGCGCAGCGTAGCGGCTCTGCAGGCGCGAAAAAGCGGGCATTTCCTCGACGCAGGGGGCGCACCAGCTGGCCCAGTAATTGACGACCAGAACCTTGCCTCGCCACTGTGCCATCGCCTGCGGACGCCCATCGAGATCAGGCAGCGTCAGCGCCATGATCGCGTCGGCCGCGGCCTGCGCCTGCTCCGGCGGTAGCTCCTGCGACGCGACCAGGCCGGGAGGAATACCGGCCGGCGAACGGTTCTGATCGAGCAAACGATAACCCAGCCAGCCGATGGTCGCCAGCGTCGCCATACCAGCCGCCAGTGCCAGACTCCATGCATGCTTCATCGCGCGCCGCGCCGCGACATCGCCTGCAGGCAGACCAGAACGAACATCAGTCCGCCGATGACCGCGATCAGACCACCGAGGCCCATCATGCCCATACCGACCTTCTGCGGCAGCGTCGTCAGCATCTGCTCGGCGCCGGCAACCTTGCGCTGCACACCGTAGCCACCGGACCACGCCAGCCCCAGGACATGGATCAACTGACCTGCGCCATAGACGTACGGTTGCCAGATCGCCATCCGGCCCTCGGCACGGCCGAATCCCAGGGTCGGCAGCAGTACATAGGCGAGACCCATGAAAGCCAGCGTTACGCCGACCGTCGAACCATGGTAATGGGCTGGGATGACCACGTTGACCCCCTGGATCAAATAACCCAGCACACCACCCAACGCAAACAGCGTGAAGGAGGCCAGCAGGGCGGATTTGGCGGGGTCCGCCGGCCGGCCGCGCAAAGCCCACAGTGAAACCGCACCGAGCAGAATCAGCGGCCCCATGTACGGATGGCCCCAGAGCATCAACTTGGCGAAAAGCTCCATGTGCGGCAGCGAACCGGCTGGCACCAGCAGATAGATGGCCGGCACCAGCAGCAGCGGCAGGGCAGCCACCAGAAACAGAACCGACACCGCGCGCGCCGACGCAACCGACGGGCTACCAAGCCGTGTCGCGATCCACAACCAGGCGACGACCATCAGCAGTGCATGCTGAAACTGCAGCGTGTGCCCGCCGCCCCAGAACACGACCTCGTAATAGATCACCCCCTCGATCCAGGGAACCATCGCCCACGACCAGACGAAAGCGCCCAACGACAGGAAGGCCGCGACAGCACCCAGAAAAGCGCCCAGCCGCAGCGGCTCGGCCAGAAAGCGTTGTGGCCAGGTGGTCAGCAGCGCCCGCAGCACCGTAAGACTCAAGCCGGCACCAAAGGTCCAGATCGAGACAAAAAACAGCGTCTGTTTGAGTACCGGAATGTAGTTGTTGAGCACCGGATCGGCGTCCGGAAAGAACGGCGAGACACTCATCAGCGCCGTCCCCAGCGCCGCCAGCCCAAAGCCACCCCAGCCCAGCCAGGCCAGTCCGGCAGAGCCTAGCGCACACCAGATCACGGCGGCAAAGGCCATGAACCAGACGGCCACCGAAAGATCGACATGCACCACCAGCGCCGCCCGGAACAGATCCTTGAGCGGAAAGACATCCTGAATGCCCGGTGTGCGTGACAGCACCAGCAGCACGGCGAGCAAACCCGAGCCGATCAGCGCCAACACCCCCAGCCACAGCCAGGCGCGAGCCAGCCGGGTCGGTGTTCCTGAAACAAGCACCGGTACTGCAGGCGCTCCTGAAGAATCCGTCACCACTTGTGAATCCACAACTGCCTCACGCATTCCAATGGGTCAACAACAGCATGCGCGGCAGGCGGGAAAGCGGCACAACGCACGCCATTCACAAACCTCCGCCGCCGCCTTCCATCCAGCGGTCATTGCGCTGGCTCGGCCGCCCCAGCAACGAGGCGCCCACCCACCAGCGGACGCGGGGCCGGAAACTTCTTCCGTGCCAGCACCGGACTGACGGGCACGGCGATTGTATGCGAGAACTCGCTGCCGCCAAAGCCGGCCGCGGGCACGCCCGCAATATTGGCGCAAGCGATGTCACAACTCGTCAAGAGCCGAGAAATAGTTCCTGGTGTCGCGAAACCCACAACACATAATTGGTGCAGTTTCATGAACGGACCCAAGGCACCGCCGAGCACCAAAACGTAGTGTGCTCTGACGCCTCATCGACACGCTTCGCAAACCGAGCACGCACCGCCCACCTTTGAGTACTCGCCTTCCAACCCCTTCCTGACCCGCAAAACATGACCATGAAAACCCTGGGCTTCGTCTTCGCCACCGCCTTCGTGGTGGCCTTCGCCACCATCGCTCAGCGAGTCCCGGCACTGACGGCCGGCACCTTCTCCAGGCTCGCGATAAGCGCTGCGATCATTGCCGCCTTGCCAACCTTGATGGTCTGGGGAATCTCCCAACTCGTCAAGTTTTTCAGCCCGAAGGCCCACTGATCGCAACTCCACCGGCAGGCCGGTGGACTCGGCTGGGTAATGGTGGCAGCAGACTGGCAGGTCTCTCGTGGGCTTGGCGACGCACGGCTTGAAGGTCCCTGATGGCCCCTCTGAAATGTCAAACTTTTCCAGTCCCCCCTGGTAGAGCCGTGGGATTTACCACCATTGGGTAATCGGTTAGTTGACCTGAATCAATGCATCGTAAAGAAAACAATGCTTTGATGTGGACCTTGGCGCTCCGGAAGCCTGCGTCTCTGGTTACCACAACAACATCCTCGTCGCGCGGATCTTGCCCCTGCTGCCAAAATTCCGATTGACTGAAAAATTGGAGGCACGAATGAAGCAGATGATTTCGAAAAAGCACGCCGTCGCAATTGCCATGATGGCGCTGGCAATCGGTAGCCTGCATGCGGAGGATGCACAACCCGGCAAGAAGAAAGCGCTCGAAGAGGGGCCGATGCAGATTGGTGGTTCGTCGCCAGTCGGGAGCGTCGAAATGGTACATACGCTGAACCCGAAATCACCGCCAATGACCAAGGCCGATTTCGAGGTCGGCAAGAAGATCTACTTCGAGCGTTGTGCGGGGTGCCACGGCGTATTGCGCAAGGGCGCGACCGGCAAGGCGCTGACGACGGACATCACCCTGGAGCGCGGGTCCGACTATCTGCGGACCTTCATCTTCTATGGTTCACCACAGGGCATGCCAAACTGGGGGACTTCCGGCACGCTCAGCGAGAAGGAAGTGGACATCATGACGCGCTATATCCAGCACGAACCGCCGACCCCGCCGGAGTACGGCCTGAAGGAAATGAACGCGACCTGGAAGCTGATCGTTCCGCCGTCGCAGCGCCCGACGAAGAAAATGAACAACCTCGACCTGGCCAATTTGTTCTCGGTGACGCTCCGCGACGCCGGAAAGATCGCGCTGATCGACGGCAGCAGCAAGAAGATCATCGACGTCATCGATACCGGCTACGCCGTCCACATTTCGCGCATATCGAAGTCCGGTCGTTACCTTTATGTGATTGGCCGTGATGCCAAGATCGTCCTGATTGATCTGTGGATGGAGAAACCGGCACCAGTTGCGGAAATCAGGGTCGGCCTGGAAGCGCGGTCGGTCGAAACCTCGAAGTACAAGGGCTACGAGGACCGCTACGCGATTGCCGGCAGTTACTGGCCGCCACAATACACGCTGATGGACGGCGATACGCTCAAGCCGCTCAAGGTCATCGGCACACGCGGCATGACCTCGGACACCAACGAGTACCACCCCGAGCCGCGGGTAGCGGCAATCGTCGCGTCGCACTATCACCCCGAGTTCCTGGTCAACGCCAAGGAAACCGGCATGGTGCATATGGTCGACTACAGCGATCTCGAAAACCTCAAGGTGAAGATGATCAAGACGCCTCGCTTCCTGCACGATGGCGGCTTCGAGTCCACCGGTCGCTACTTCATGGATGCGGCCAACGCATCGGACAAGATTGCCGTGATCGACACCAAGGAGGGCAAACTGGCAGCGGTGGTGGCCGTCGGCAAGACGCCGCACCCCGGGCGCGGTGCAAACTTCGTGCATCCGAAGTTCGGACCGGTCTGGGCAACCAGCCACCTCGGTGACGACAGCGTGTCGCTGATCGGTACCGATCCGGTGAAACACAGCCAGTCCGCGTGGAAAGTGGTGCAAACCCTCAAGGGCTCTGGTGGCGGATCGCTGTTCCTGAAGACCCATCCGAAGTCGAGAAACCTGTGGGTCGACGCACCGCTGAATCCTGATCCGGCAATTTCGCAGTCGGTCGCGGTGTTCGACATCAACAATCTTGACAAAGGCTTCACTCTCCTGCCGATCGGAGAATGGGCCGGTGTCAAGCCGGGTTCCAAACGCGTCGTACAACCCGAGTACAACCGCGATGGCGATGAGGTCTGGTTCTCCGTCTGGAGTGCAGGCAGCGAGGAGTCGGCGATCGTCGTCGTCGACGACAAGACGCGCAAGCTCAAGGCGGTCATCAAGGACCCACGCGTGATTACGCCGACCGGAAAATTCAACGTCTACAACACCCAGAACGACATCTACTGAGGCATACCGGGCACCGACCGGCGGGGGACATCGTGACCCCGTCCGGTCGCCTACGGCTTTGCGCAGAGTGTGCGATCCTGCGTCCGTCAAGAGCACCGCGCCACCAACCGGCGACGCACCACCGCAATCTACCTCCGGCTGACCAGCAGCACTCCGGCCAATACCAGAGCGGCACCGCCCAGTTGCGCCGCCGACAGCGGCTCTGCAAGCAACCACCAGCCGAAGAAGATGGTCAGTATCGGACCCAGCGTGCCGATCAGCACGGCCTTCGCCGAGCCGATGCGACGAATCGCCGCCGACTGCATGAATACCGGCAGGACCGTCGAAAAAAGGGCCATCGCAGCGCCATAGGCGTATATCGGCAACGGCTGGATCAGCGCCGAGAGCGGCTGCGTCGCAACAAAATGCAACTGCGTTGCCAGCGTCGACACCAGCATCGCCAGCGCCGTGAAGCGGGCTGCGCCGAGCCGCTGAATGGCCGGCGCGCTGCCGGAAAGATAGAAAGCGTAGGACAGCGAAGACCCGAAAACGAAAGCCACGCCGACCAGTACCGCCGCCATCTCGCCCGCCACCTGCAGGTCGTGCGCAAAGGCCAGGCCGATACCGGCGTACGAAAGCACCAGGGAACCGATCTCGCGCCGGGTCAGCGACTTGCCCATGAACAACACACCGATCAGCACGGTCAGCGTGGGGTAGGTGAACAGGATCAGACGCTCAAGGCCGGCCGAAATGTACTGCAAGCCGATGAAGTCGAGGATGCTCGCACCGTAGTAGCCGAGCAGACCCAGTGCCACCAGCATACCCCAGTCGTGGCGCGTCAACGGCGGCGCCGAGCGGCTTGCGACGAAGCCGACCCAGAGAAAGGCCGGCAGCGCAAACACCATGCGCAGCGACAACAGCGTGACCGCATCGACCGGGGCAGCCCCGTATGCCAGCTTGACGAAGATCGCCTTGAACGAGAAACCAAGTGCTGCAAGCACGGCGAGGGCGACGCCGAGGCGTTCGGCGGACCAGTCTTTCCAGGGCATGGCTCAGCCAGAATTAGTAAAAAACGAATGATGCCGCTCTCCAAGCCGCCAAACAATTGCTATATTGACAAGCCTGTGTTCGTCAGAAACGAATGGTATGAATTACGACCTCACCGACCTGCGTCTCTTCGTGGCCATCGCCGAGGCACAGAACCTGAGCCGCGGCGCGGGACGGGTGCACCTCGCGCCTTCCTCGGCCAGCCATCGCATGCGCCTGCTTGAAGCGGGTATCGGTACACCACTGCTTCTTCGACAGGCACGTGGCGTTTCCCTGACCCGCGCCGGCGAGGCGCTGCTGCGACATGCGCGACAGGTCTTTGCCCAACTCGAGCAAATGCACGCCGACCTCGCACCCTACGCGAAAGGCGTGCGTGGGCACGTGACCTTGTGGGCCAATACGCACGCCACGCACAGCTTCCTGCCTGACGACCTGGCCGAATTCCTGCGCCGGTACCCGCAGGTCAGCGTCACGCTGGCCGAGCACACCAGTCCCGAGATTGTCATGGCCGTGGCACGCGGCGAGGTCGAAGTCGGCGTGGTTGCCGAACGCGTCGAAGGGGCCGAGGTGGAAATGCTCCCTTACCGCGCCGACCGCCTGGTGCTGATCACCCCCGGCACGCACCCGCTGGCGACACAGACCAGTGCCCGCCTGGCCGAGGTGCTTGACTACCCCTTCGTGATGCTGCACGCGGGATCGGCTATCCACACCTTCACGATGAATGCCGCTGCCACCCTCGGTCGCCACGTCAACGTGCGCATCCAGGTCAGGAGCTTCGAGGCCGTCTGCCGTATGGTCGGAGCCGGCATCGGCATCGGCCTGGTCCCGCGCAGCGCCGTTCCACAGGGAGGATTGCGCGAACCACCCACCGTGGTAACCCTGGACGAGACCTGGGCACAGCGCGACCTGCAGGTGTGCGTGCGCAGGCGCGAGGACCTGTCGGGATTCGCCGCAGATCTGGTGCGCAGCCTTGCAGGCGCCACCGGCTAACGGCTGGAAACCCGCGTCCTGCCCGGAGCAGCGGGCAAAGGACCCACCAGGGTCAAACTCAACCTCCGGTCAGCGCACCCCGCAATGAACGCGGCCGCTTGTGGCGGTTGGCATTGCTCTCGGCGCGCGATTTGTATAACCTGATAACCTAGTTGCAGGCGTTACGGCTGCGACATCCAGGCTCTTCCTGAAATCACCTTCCACTGCGAGGTTCATCATGTCCGAAGTAACCGAACTTTCCACCGCCAACAAGCAAAAACTCGTCTCCGACATGAAGGTCGTCGTCGCAGACGCAGAGGAAATCCTGCGCGCCACCGCCGGCGTGGCCAACGACAAGATGGGTGATCTGCGCGAGCGCTTCGGTGAGCGGCTGCGCGACGCCAAACTGCGCCTGGCCGATGCCGAAGCCGCACTGGTCGACCGTACCAAAGCCGCAGCCCGCGCCACCGACGACTATGTCCACGAGAATCCATGGCGGGCGGTCGGCGTTGCCGCCGGCATCGGTCTGCTGCTCGGCGTGATCATCGGCCGCCGCTGAACGACACCTCCAGGACATGAGCGAAACTACCGGCGGTGGTGGCGGCGGTCTGTTGGCGGCCGCCAGAAACAGCGCCGCCACCCTGCTGGCCAGTGGGCGAACTCGCCTTGAACTCCTCGGCAACGAGATCAAGGCGGAGAAGCTGCGCGCGGTCCACCTGCTGCTCGTGTCGCAGACCGTGGCGTTCTGTCTACTGGTCGGCACACTCCTGGCCATCGCCTTGCTGCTGGTCCTGTTCTGGGACAACCGGGTGGTCCTCCTGGGATCATTTTCCTGCCTCTTCTTTGTTATCGCCGGCCTCGCGTACCTGGCCCTGAAACGGTTGACCGAAGCGCCCGAAAACCTTTTCAGCACCAGCATTGCCGAGTTGGAAGAAGACCTTCGTCGGTTGCACGACACTGCCCGCAAGTGAATCAAGAGCTGATTGATCTGGCCATCGAGCGCGGCAGGCTGATCGAACGGATCAGCAGCCAGCGGCAACTGCTTGGCCAGCAACTGCAGCCCATTGGCGACACCTTGCACGCCACCGACCGAGTCGTCGCCACGGTGCGCAGCGGTTGCCTCTACGTCCGCCAACACCCGCATGTGGTCACTGCCGCCGTCGCCGTGCTGGTCGTGCTGCATCCTCGGCGGGTCTGGCGCTGGACAACACGCGGTCTTTTCGTGTGGCGCACCTGGCGCCTGCTGCACAGGCAAATGGCAGACCTCGGTCTGGTCCCCGACCGCCCATAACGGACAAACGCAGCAGGTCCGAGCACATCGCCCTGATGCGATCATCTGGTGCACTACCTGCACGGCAAGGAACTCACCGCCAGACGCCGAGCGCCTGAAGCTGCTCCGTCGCCGCCACCGCCCAGCAGCCCCGATTGGCCAGCGGACTTGCCGGGCTGGGATGCAGCACGCGCCCGGTCCTGACGCTGCTCCCGGCCAGCACCTCGGCTGCACGTGCTGCCGCAAAGGCACCGACGCCAATCACCCACTCGGGCTGCAAGGCGCTGACCAGCGCTTGCAGGTGGGCGTCGCAAACCGCGCGCAATGGTACCGCCTCCGCTGCGGCAAGTTTGTCTGGGGTCAGATTGCGTGCGTGGTCGAAGAAGGCCAGCGGGCAATAGTTGGCCACGAAGTGTTCCCTGAAAAACACGTCGGGTGAACCAAAGCGCTCCCGAAACAAGCCCCACAGGCGTTTTCCGCTGACTTCCGAACGCCGGCAGGCAAAGCCTTCAATGGGTCTGGCGGGATTCTCGAGTTCCGGTTTTTGCACGCCGGATGCGATTCCCAACCAGTCGCGCACTACCGTCACTTCGCCGAAAGGAACGCCGCATTGCACCATCCCGAAAGGACCCGGATTCATGCCCAGAAAGACCACGCGCCTGGGGCCAGCGCCATAACGGCGCAAGTACAGCTCGTGCGCACCCCAGGCATAGGTCAGCGGGTTGTAGATGTGGCTGACCGGAGCCGAGAAATGCAGTGACGCCAGGCTTGCCGACAACTGCCGGGCCGCGTCGATCAGCCTTGCGGCGATGAGCGAATCTCGTTCCATGGCGCAACCTTCAGCAGCAGCAGCATGCCCGGCGCGGCGAGCACAAAGCACAACAGGAAGAAACTGATCCATCCCATCGACTCCACCAGCGCGCCCGCCGTGGCGTTGATGAAGGTCCGGGGAACGGCGGCGAGGCTGGTGAACAGCGCGAACTGCGTCGCCGTGAATGCAGGATTGGTGGCGCGCGCGATGAAGGCGACGAAAGCGGCGGTGCCCAGGCCGACGCCCAGACACTCGGCGGCGATCACCGCCGCCAGCGCAACCCGATCAGCGGCATCGACGGGCGACTGCACGCCGTGCCACGCCAGCCAGGCAAAGCCCAGAATGGTCACCATCTGGACGATACCGAACAGCCACAGCGCGCGGTTGATGCCCAGGCGGACCATCCACAGGCCACCGAGCAGGCCCCCGAAGACGGCCGGCCATAGTCCGGCATGTTTGGCAATCACACCGATATCGGTCTTGCTGTAGCCGAGATCCAGATAAAAGGGAGTCGCCAGGGCTGTCGCCAGCGAATCGCCGAGCTTGTAGAGAAAGATGAAACCGAGCACGAGCATGGCGCCGCGCCAGCCCTGACGGCCAATGAACTCGTGAAATGGCTCGACGACCGCTTGCCGCAGGGTCTTTGGCACCCCCAGCACGGCCGGTTCGCGGACGACCAGCACCATCACCATACCCGGCAGCATGAAAGCTGCGGTAATCCAGAACACCTGCGACCAGGGCAGCAGGTCGGCGAGAATCAGCGACAGTGATCCCGGCACCAGACCGGCAATCCGATAGGCGTTGACGTGCACCGAGTTGCCGAGGCCGAGTTCCTGATCGCTCAGGATCTCGCGGCGAAACGCATCCAGGGCAACATCCTGGGTTGCCGACAGAAAAGCCAGGACAACCGACAGCCAGATCACCGGCACCAGATCGCTGCCCGGCGAGAAGCCTCCGAGCAGACCGATGGTGAACAACAGCCCCAGTTGCGAGAGCAGCATCCAGCCACGGCGGCGCCCCAGTGGCAGCCGATAGCGGTCGAGCAACGGCGACCAGAGGAACTTCCAGGTGTACGGAAACTGGATCAATGCGAAGAAGCCGATGGTCTTGAGATTGACGCCCTCGCTGCGCAGCCATGCGGGCAGCAGATTGAGCAACAGGTACAGCGGCAGGCCCGAGCTGAAACCGGTGAATACACAGATCAACATCTGCCGGGTCAGCAGCAGGCGCAGCCAGCCCGGCATCAGGTTCTTCGTCCGAGGCGATAAAAGGCAAGACTGCCGTTGAGATTGGGATCCTCGGAAACCGCACGCCCGGCCTCGTCGAAGGCCAGTCGCTCGCGTATTTCGATACCGAGCCGAGCACAAAGATTCTCGAAGTCGACGATGGTGAAGAAGCGCACGTTCGGCGTATCGAACCAGTCATACGGCAGGTCCTCGGATACCGGCATGTGTCCAGCGGCAATCGCCGCCCGATTGGTACGGTAGGCAAAATTGGGAAAGCTGACGACCGCCTCGGCCGCGACGCGCAGCATTTCGCCCAGGATGCGCTCGGTGGTGTGCATCGTCTGCAGCGCCTGCGAGATGATCACGTGTTCGAAGGAAGCGTCCTCAAATCCCGAAAGGCCACACTCGATGTCCATCTGAATCACGTCAACGCCGTTGCGGATGCACCCCAGAACGCTTTCGCGGTCGATTTCGACACCGTAGCCCGTGACGTCACGGGTTTCGCTCAGGTAGCGCAACAACCTGCCGTCGCCGCAGCCGAGATCGAGGACACGCTCGCCAGGCGGGATCCAGTTGGCAATCACCGCAAAGTCGAAGCGTTCGCGCTGCTCGGCCCTGACTCTCCTGTCGTGCTCGGTCATGTGGCGATGTTCTCCAGGTAGGCGCGCAGCAGGTCATGGTAATGTGCATCGTCCAGCAAAAACGAGTCGTGCCCGGCACTGCAGTCGATCTCGGCGTAAACGACATGCAAGCGGTTGTGCAGCAGGGCGAAGACAATCTCGCGCGAACGCGCCGGCGCGAAACGCCAGTCGGTCGAAAAGCCGGCAACAAAAAAGCTGGCCCTGGCACGCGCCAGAGCCGCCGCCAGATTGCCGTCGAAGTCGTAGGCGGGATCGAAATAGTCGAGCGCCTTGGTGGTCATCAGATAGGTATTGGCATCGAAAAAAGCGGCGAATTTGTCGCCCTGATAGCGCAGGTAGGACTCGATCTCGAAATCCACCTCGTAACTGAACTTGTGTTCGCCATGCCGTAACTGCCGACCAAATTTCTCGGCCATCTGCGTGTCCGACAGGTAGGTGATGTGGCCGATCATGCGCGCCAGCCGCAAACCCCTGGTCGGAACGACGCCGTGCTCCGCGTAGTCACCGCCGTGGAAATCAGGGTCGGAGATGATCGCCTGCCTGGCCACTTCGTTGAAGGCAATGTTCTGGGCCGAGAGCTTCGGTGCCGAGGCGATGACCATGGCGTGGCGGATGCGATCCGGGAATTGCAGAGACCATTCGAGCGCCTGCATGCCACCGAGGCTGCCGCCGATGACCGCGGCCCATGTCCGGATGCCCAGATAATCGGCCAGCCGGGCCTGTGCTGCCACCCAGTCCTCGACCGTCACCAGCGGAAAGACGGCACCGTAACGTTTGCCGGTTTCCGGATTGATCGATAGTGGCCCCGTCGAGCCATAGCACCCACCCAGGTTGTTGACGCCGACCACGAAGAACTTCCGGGTGTCGAGCGCCTTTCCCGGGCCGACAAGGTTATTCCACCAGCCGACGTTCTCCGGGTCGTCTGCATAACGGCCAGCCACGTGGTGACTACCGGAAAGCGCATGACAAACCAGCACGGCGTTGGAACGTTCGCTGTTGAGCGTGCCGTAGGTTTCGAATACCAGTTCGAAGCGGGGCAACTCGGCACCGCTCTTCAACTTCAGCGGTTCGTTGAAGTACGCTCGCTGCGACGTGACAAATCCGACAGAATTCTCTTGTGACATCGTGATCGTATCGGTACCAAGGGCAGAAAAAACCCGGTCGGCTGCCAAAGCGGACCGGGCTTGCCGCGCTTTAGCCGTATTTGTAAGGCGCCCGCAAGCTGATCGTTCAAATCGGCGCCAAGGCGGCGAAAGTTACCCGCAGCCGGAGGAAAAGTCAATCAGGCGAGGTTGTTGAGTTTCTCCAGTTGCTCGCGAATCTTTGCCGGCTCCTCGTGGCGCAACAGGCGGCGCACAATCGGCGCCAGCTCCGAGCAGTTGCTCTGCATGATCTTCTGCTTGACCGACAGGATCTGGGCCGGATGCATCGAGAACTGGCGTAGCCCCATCCCCAACAAGAGGCGTGTCAGCGCCGGATCTCCGGCCAGTTCGCCGCAGATCGAAACCGGGATGTCGACCTTTTCGGCGCTGGCGATGGTGTGCGCGAGCAGCATCAACACCGCCGGATGCAGCGGATCGTACAGCGGCGCGACCTGTTCATCGCTGCGATCGATCGCCAGAGTATATTGAATCAGGTCGTTGGTCCCGATCGACAGAAAATGCATGCGCCGCAGGAACAGGCCAACAGCCAGCGCAGCCGCCGGGATCTCGATCATCGCGCCGATGGTAATCGCCTCATCGAAGGCAATATGCTCGCCGCGAAGGCCTGACTTGGCGCGCTCGATTGCCGCCAGCGTCTGGTCGATCTCGTGGGCCTGCGAGAGCATCGGAATCAGCAGCTTGATCTTGCCGTACTTCGATGCGCGCAGGATGGCTCGCAACTGTGTCTGAAACATCTTCGGCTCGGCCAGCGACAGCCGGATGGCACGCAGACCGAGCGCCGGGTTGCTCTGCATGCGCTCGCCTTGGGCCTTTTCCCGGTGCAGGTCCTTGTCCGACCCGAGATCGAAGGTGCGAATCGTCACCGGCCGTCCAGCCATGCCCCTGACGACCTTGCGGTAGGCCTCGAACTGCTCGTCCTCGGTCGGCATGTCGCCACGATCGAGAAAAAGGAACTCGGTGCGAAACAGGCCAATCCCTTCGGCACCGCCATCGAGGGCTGCCGCAACGTCACCAGGCAACTCGATGTTGGCGTGCAGGTCGATATCGACCCCGTCGAGTGTCGTCGACCGAGCCGTCTTGAGGCGCCGGAGCTTCGAGCGTTCGAGCTCGATCTGACTTTTCCTGAGCCGGAATTCGTCGAGCACGCGCGGATCCGGGTTGACGATCAGCACACCACGCGTGCCATCGACGATCAGAACCTCGTTGTCGTGAATCAGTTGCCTGGCGTTGTGCAGGCCGAGTACCGCCGGAATGCGCAGGCTGCGCGCAAGAATGGCAGTGTGCGAGGTCGAGCCGCCGACATCAGTGACGAAGGCAGCGAAATGATGCTCCTTGTAGGCAATGACATCGGCCGGCGACAGGTCGTGGGCGACGACGATCAGGTTCTCTTCCTTGGTCCCCTTGCCCGTTCTGAGCGCCATCCGGCCCGGCTGTCCAACAAGTTCCTTGATCACCCGCTCGACGACCTGCCGCACGTCGTAGCTGCGCTCACGCAGGTACTGGTCGTCAAAACGTTCGAACTGGTCTACCAGGACTTCCATCTGCTGCACCAGCGCCCATTCGGCATTGCAACGACGCTCGCGAATCAACTGCTTGGGCGCCTCCGCCAATTCCGGATCGGCGAGAATCATCGAATGCAGATCGATGAACGCGCCGAACTCGGCCGACGCATGCTGCATGCGCCCCTTCAGGTTCGCGAACTCTTCGCGGACGCGCACCAGCGCGGCCTCGAAACGGGCCACCTCCTTGTCCACCAGACGTGGGGCGATGAACAGGTGCGACACCTCGAGCGTGGCGTGCGACATCAAATGCGCCTGACCGATCGCGATACCCCCGGAGACCGCCAGGCCATGCAGCGTAAAGCTCATGATGGACTCACTCCGCCTCGCCGAAGCGGCCGGCGATCAGTTCGAGGATTGCTTCGCTGGCCGCCTGCTCGTCGGCGCCATCGGTTTCGACGATCACCGTCGAGCCTTTGCCTGCAGCCAGCATCATCACCCCCATGATGCTTTTCGCATTGATTCGGCGGGACCCCTTCTCCATCCAGACGTCGCTGGCGAAGTGGCTGGCAAGTTGCGTCAGTTTGGCCGAAGCACGAGCGTGCAGGCCCAGCTTGTTGAGGATTGCAGTTTCAGCGCGAACCATCCGGAACTCCCGTATTATGATCTCAGGCAGGCGGCGGCAGCTTGGTTATGCCATCGTGTGCACCACTGATCGCCTTCTGCAGCATCGTTTCCATCCCTCTCTCGCGATAGGTCAGGGCGCGCAACAACATTGGCAGACTGAGGCCGGCAACGCCTTCGACATGACCCGGTTCGAGCAGCTTGAGCGCCAGGTTGCCCGGCGTCGCGCCAAACACATCGGTCATCACAAGCACCCCTTCACCGCCGTCGACCTCCTTGAGCAACAGGCGCGCCAACGGCAGGATGTCGAGCGGGTCGTCCTGAGCGGCGACCCCGAATTGGGCGATCAGCGCCGGACGCCTGTTGAGCACATGACACACGTTCTGGATCAGGGCTTCGCCATACGAACCGTGCGTTATCAGGAGAATACCGATCATTGCCTTCATCCCTTGCGACAGGCCGTCATTCTATGCGATTCCGCACCGCTCGGCAGCATCGACGAACGCTTCACGGCATGATCTGGAGCGCTTTCGGCGTACCACCGACATAAACGAGTCGACGCTGCATGGCACTGCTGACCTGCAGATGACCTTCGGCATCGACCCGCAGCACATGCTCGACGGCCATTGCACGCGCCAGGCGCGGCCAGTCGTCGCCGGCGATGAACAACGGTTTCGAAGCAACGTCTGAAAGCGCCCCCGTGTTCGCCCGCGGGGTGATCAACACGCTTAGTGCCTGCGTGTGCGTCACCGGCTGGCCGCTACGCGGGTCGAGCAGATGGCAATAGCGCCGGCCATCGACTTCAAAGTAGCGCTGGTAGTCCCCCGAGGTACCGATCGCCTCGCCGTCCTGGAGTTCCAGCGTCGCCAGCGGACCGGGCTGGCGCGGATGCTGGATGCCGACTCGCCAGCTTTGCCCGTTCTTGCTGCCCAGGGCCATGACGTTGCCGCCGATGTTGATCAACGCGTCATGCACACCCTGCGCCCTGAGGATGCTCGCCGCGCGGTCGAGCGCGACACCCTTGAGATAGCCGCCGAAATCGAGCGCCAGTTGATGTTGCCGGCTGCTGGCGTAATGGTCGTCAATGCGCAAATCGAGGATGCTCGGCCTGGCCGCTCGCCAGGCAGCCAGCGCGCCGGCGTCTGGCAGGACGGCTGGCAGTTCGTCGGACTGAAAGCCCCAGAGGCTGACCAGACGCCCGATCCCGGGGTCGAAGAGTTGTTCGCCGAGCCGCGTCAGGCGCTGTGCTTCGACGATCAGCGCGGCCATTTCAGGCGTTATCGCCTGTCGCTTGCCGGCAGCGATGGCCGCGTTCAGGGCGCTCAATTCGGAAGGCTTCCAGGCGTGATAGCTGCGATGCAGGCGATCGAACTCGCGCAGCACGGCCGCCGCAGCCGGACGCGCCTGCGCTTCGTCCAGCCCGGCAATCAACACCTCGACGCGGGTTCCGAAAACAAAGGCTTCCTGATGATGCAGCGGCGCCTTGCCGCAAGCGACAAGGCAGCCGAACACAACAAGCAGAAGGACTAGGCGCGCGCCGCGCACTGACGCTCCAGCGCGGCGATGAGCATCTCGGCGGCGTCGAAACCGGTCTGTTCGGCAATCTCGACCATGCATGTCGGGCTGGTGACGTTGATTTCCGTCAGCCAGTCGCCGATCAGATCCAGACCGACCAGCAGCAAACCGCGTGCGGCCAGCACCGGCGCCAGCGTGCTGGCGATCTCGCGGTCACGAGCGGACAGTTCGCGGGCCACGCCGGTGCCACCGGCAGCCAGGTTGCCGCGCGTCTCCCCGGCCTTGGGAATGCGAGCCAGACAATAGGGTACGACCTCCCCGCCGACGATCAGGATCCGTTTGTCGCCATCGACGATCTCGGGAATGTAGCGTTGGGCCATGATCGTACGCGTGCCGTGGCGGGTCAGCGTTTCAACGATCACGTTGCGGTTCGGGTCGTCGTGGGACACGCGGAAGACCTCGCTACCGCCCATGCCGTCGAGCGGCTTGAGCACAGTATCGCGTTCGAGGTCGACGAACGCATGGATCAGAAGAGGGTCACGGGCTACCAGTGTCGGCACCGAAAATTGCGCGAATTCGGCGACCGACAGCTTTTCGGAATGGTCACGCAAGGCGCGCGGTCGATTGAAGACGCGCGCGCCTTCGGCTTCGGCACGTTCCAGCAGCCAGGTGGTGGTCACGTACTCCACGTCGAAGGGCGGGTCCTTGCGCATCAGCACGGCCCGAAAATCCCGCAGGCGCACGACATGGCGATCGACCTCGACGAACCAGTCCTTGTCGTCGGCCAGCATTTCCAGATGCACCGCTTCGGCGCAGACGCCGTGCAGCGGCGACCAGTGAATTGCCTCCTGCTGTATCGTCCACACCGCGTGCCCGGAAGCCTGCGCGGCCCGCATCAGAGCGATGCTGGTGTCCTTGTACGCCCGCAGTGACGGCAGCGGGTCGACGACAAATGCTATGCGCATGCCAGTTCCTCCTCTACAGGTGCCGTGCGTTCGAGTTCGAGTGACGCGGCCAGTTGTGCCAGGCGGGCCACGACCCCATAGGCGTAGAAGCGGTTGGGTGCGGCGTCGGGATTTTGGCACTGGTCCGGTAACGAGCAACTGGTCTCGAAAGCCAGCGGCTCGAAGTGCATGCCCGGCGCGTTGAGGTTTTCGTCCTTGCCGCGCCCGCTGTGCACGCGATAGAAGCCGCCGACGACAAAGCGGTCGATCATGTAGACGACGGGTTCGGCGACCCCCTCTTCCTTGCCGCTGCCCACCCGCTCGTAGCTATGAACACCTTCCTGGATGATCACCTGCGAAACCGCCAGACCTTCCTTGATCACCGACATCTTGTTGCGCTGTCGGCGATTGAGGCCGGTCACCTGGGACGCATCCTTGACCGTCATCACTCCCATGCCATAGGTACCGGCGTCGGCCTTGACCACCACGTAGGGCGTCTCGTCGATCGCGTATTCCTGGTATTTCTCGCGGATCAGGCCGAGAACGGCATCGACATTGGCCGCCAGGCACTCCTCACCCTGCCGCTCATGGAAGTTGACACTGTCACAGACCGAAAAATAGGGATTGATCCGCCACGGGTCGATGCCGACGAGCCTGGCAAAGTCACCCGCGACCTCGTCGTAAGCAGCGAAGTGGTTGGATTTGCGGCGCACCGCCCAACCCGCGTGCAGCGGCGGCAACACGAACTGTTCGTCGAGATGCTGCAGTATGGTGGGAATACCCGCCGAAAGATCGTTGTTGAGCAGGATCGCGCAGGGATCGAAGTCCTGCAGGCCAATCCGCCGGCGATTGCGCAGCACCGGTTCGAGAAGCAGTGTCGTACCATCGGGCAAGGTCAGCGGGGTCGGCTTGTCGATTTCCGGCAGCAGCGAGCCCAGGCGCACCTCAAGACCGGTCAAGCGCAGGATTGCCGCGATCTGGGCCACATTCTGCAAATAAAAGACGTTTCGCGTATGGTTTTCGGGAATCAGCAGCAACCTCCTGGCGTCGGGGCAGATGCGGTCGACGGCCGTCACCACCGCCTGGACGCACAGCGGCAGGAACGTGGCGTCAAGATTGTTGAATCCCCCGGGAAAGAGATTCATGTCCACCGGCGCCAGCTTGAAACCGGCATTGCGCAGATCGACGGAACCGTAAAAGGGCGGCGTATGTTCCTGCCATTGACCGCGCAACCAGCGCTCGATTTCCGGCATGGCATCGAGGACACAACGTTCGATCTCCAGCAGCGGACCGCTAAAGGCCGTCGTGAGGCGTGGAACCATGGGCTTTTCTCCTTCCCTTCGGCACCGGCCGGGGCCGGGAAATGCTCGGTGGCAAAACTTGCAGCGGCGGCAAGAGGGACGCATCCGCCGGCTGCGATCTTACACCGCCGCCGGGCAGGAAGGCACGGAACGACTCGGGAAGCGGTGTCTGCTCGAGGCTACGTTGTGTAAACAGGTATCGGCCGTCACAGACGAAGCCGAGGTCGGACCAATCGACCGAATTCAGCGCGGCAGCCAGTGCCTGCACATCGACCGTCGGGTCATGGGCAAAAATCGCCAGCACCGACCCGTCGTAATGTGTGCAGGGGTGCACGAAGAAGGGCCGCGACCGGCGCGTCTTGTTGTTGACATACACGCGCGGCTGATCCGTCTGATGGTAGCCACGCCCCCAGTGCCACCAGTTGGAGTCGTCGAATGGCCGGATACGACGCGCGATCAGACGCTCCTGGTGCGGCAGCAGCATCGCTGGCGGCGGTTCGCCCGGCGCACACCAGAGCATGCGCCGTGTGTTACCGGAGGCCACAGTCGCCGAGCAGACGAAGCTGCGGTTACCGTAATCCTCGCTGGCATAGAGATCGTCAGCACCAGAGACTGCCCCCACCTTGACGAAGGCGATATCGGCGAGCTGCAGGGCATAGTCGCCGCGCGTGAATAGCAGGTGCCCGCCACTCTCGACAAAATGCCGTTCCACCCATTGCAGCCGGGCCAGACCTGCCAGACCGTCGGCCACGCCCTGCTGCGCATGGCGCGTCAGACGCGAGAAGTTGTCGCGTTCGAAACGCCAGATCGCGCAGTTCGGCGCCGCCCCGTCGAATAGCCGTGAATCCCCGAGATCGACGAAATCGGTGATCGTTCCCGCAGCGTGCAGCAACCGATTGAGCGGTACCGCCGAAGTGGCTTTGACGAAATCTCGCGGCGTGATGAACACCAGTTCACCCCCCGGCGCCAGATGCCGCAGACACTTCTCGATGAAGTACAGATAGAGGTTCGCGCGCCCGTCGAGGACGCTGCGCCGGACATGCTGGCGCGTCTCGGGCTGGATATCCTGATAGCGCACATACGGCGGATTGCCGATGATGGTGGCAAACGTCTCGCGCTCCGGCAGTTCAAAGAAGTCCATCACCCGCGCCCCGGCGGGTGCGTGGCGTGCGTCGATCTCGATGCCCAGCGCAAACGGAAAATGCTGCAGGAAGGCGCCGTCACCACAGGCCGGCTCAAGCACCCGCCCGCAGTTACGAACCAGGGCCAGCATCGCGTCGACGATCAACGGCGGCGTAAACACCTGCCCGAGTCGACTGACGTCGCAATCGGGTCGTCGTACCTCGCTCAGTGCCATGGCCGGGCAGCCGTACGATTGCGTTGAGGGGAGAACTGCGGCCAGCTTGGGCCGCTCATCGGAGGCCCTCCCGAACCATCAGGACCTTCCGGATCGGGACGGTAGTCGTTGGTCTTCGGCACATCAAGGCGCCCCCCAGGGCATTACCGGTACCGTCGAAATGCTGTTTGCCGGCGCACCATTGACCAGCTTGCGGCTGATCGCGAGATAGACCAGCGTCTTGTGGGCTTCGTCCCACATCCGGACAACACGCGTCTCCTTGAACAGAATCGAAGTGTCTTCGGCAAACACCGTCGCCTCCTTGGGGAGCTTCGCTGGCAGTGTGATCGGTCCGGTCTGCCTGCAGGCCAGCGAAAATTGCGACGGGTCCTGCGCCAGCCCGAACGAGCCGCTGACGCCACCGGTCCTGGCCTGACTGACATGGCAGGTAATGCCCGGTATTTTGGGGTCGGGGAAACTTTCGACGCAGACGCGGTGATTGGCCCCCACCAGCTTCCACTCGGTGGTCACACATCCGACCTGCTCTGCCAGCACCAGCGTGCTGCACAGGGCCAGCACCCCGCACACGCCGGCCTGTCTGTACCCACTCGTGTTCGTCTTGATCTTCACCAATTCTTTCTCCTTTGCAGCACCTGATGGCGAACCGCCACGCCCCGGCACAGCCTGCCAAAGATCAGGGCTCGGGACAGGCTTCCAGCATCACGTTGCCGAGTTGTCCAACCGGTGAGCCACGGCGGGCGCGCAAACCGCAATGCCGCTCTTCGGACAGCAGCGTCTTGATCCGGTTGCGGACCGTGCCCTTGATCGTCACCCGCGCCCCCAGGGTAGCCACCGCCGCGCGCAGCGACTCACCTTCGCGCAGCGCGATGAGCTGCACCCCCTTGCCGGCCGACAGGCGTTTCATCTGTTCCAGGGGAAAGATCAACAGGCGACCATCCTCCGATAATGCCGCCAGATGATCCTTGCCCGCAAGCCTCACCGGCGGCAGGATGGTCGCGCCGTCCTCGACGCTCAGAAAGGCCTTGCCCGCCTTCTGACGCGAAAGCAGGTCGGCGTAGGTACAGACGAAGCCGTAACCGGAGGTCTTGGCAACCAGCAGTTGCTCCTCCGGCAAGCCGGTCAGCACGTGCGCAATCTTCCCGGCGCCGAGGTCGACGAACGATGACAGCGGCGCACCCATGCCGCGACCGTCCGGCAGGCTGGCGACCGCCACGGTAAACGCCCGGCCTTCAGTCGAGAGGATGACCAGCGAATCGACGGACCGACACTCCTGCGCCGAACCGGCGCGGTCACCATCCTTGAAGACAACACCCGAGAGGTCCAGGCCGTGCCCCTGCCTGACACGCGCCCAGCCCTTCTCTGAAATGATCACCGTGACCGGCTCGTCGGCGACGGCTGCAACCTCCGAGCGCGACGCGATTGCCGCCGGCTTGATGATCGTACGGCGCGCGTCGCCGTGCTTCTCGGCATCGGCTCTGATTTCGCGGATCACCTGCCGGCGCAGCAGCGCGTCGCTACCCAGGAGCTTGATCAGTCCTTCACGCTCGCCGCGCAGTTTCGCCAGTTCCTGCTCGATTCTGATCCCTTCGAGCCGGGCCAGTTGACGCAGGCGGATTTCGAGAATGTCTTCCGCCTGCCGATCAGACAGCGAGAAGCGCGCAATCAACGCCGCTTTCGGGTCATCCGATTCGCGGATGATGCGGATCACTTCGTCGATGTTCAGGAAGACGATGTGCCGGCCTTCCAGAATGTGGATGCGGTCATCGGCCTTCTGCAGGCGGTATTCGGTACGCCGGTGTACGGTCCGGATGCGGAAAACGCACCACTCGCCGATCAACTCGGCCAACGATTTCTGGCAAGGCCGGCCGTCGATGCCGACCGCGACCAGATTGATCGGCGCCGAGGTTTCGAGGCTGGTATGGGCCAGCAGCAGCGCCACAAACTCATTGCGATCGATGCGCGAACTGCTCGGTTCGAAGACCAGACGCACATCGTCGTCCTTGCCCGACTCGTCGCGCGCCCGATCGAGCTGCGAGGCCATCAGCGCCTTGAGCTGCGCCGCCGGCTGCTCGATCGTCTTCTTGCCGGCCTTGGGCTGCGGGTTGAGCAACGCGCCGATTTCGGACAGCACCCTGGCAGACGAAACGCCAGGCGGCAACTCCTTGAACACCACCTGCCAGGCACCGCGCGCCATCTCCTCGATCTCGTAGCGCGCACGCACGCGCAGGCTACCGCGGCCACTGCCATACGCGGCGGCGATATCGCCGGGCGCAGAGATGATCTGCCCTCCCCCCGGATAATCCGGCCCCGGAACATGCTGCATCAACTCGCCGACGCCGGATTGCGGATGCTCGATCATGTGAATCGCCGCAGCGGCAACCTCGCGCAGGTTATGCGAGGGCATTTCGGTGGCCATGCCCACGGCAATACCCGAAGCGCCGTTGAGCAACAGGAACGGCAGCCGCGCCGGCAGGAAGGCCGGCTCCTCGAAGGAACCGTCGTAATTCGGCTGAAAATCGACGGTGCCTTCACCCAGTTCGCCGAGCAACAGTTCGGCGATCGGTGTCAGGCGCGCTTCCGTGTAGCGCATCGCCGCCGCGTTGTCGCCGTCACGCGAGCCGAAATTCCCCTGCCCATCGACCAGCGGATAGCGCAGCATGAACGGCTGCGCCACCCGCACCATCGCGTCATAGGCCGAAGTGTCGCCGTGTGGGTGGTACTTGCCGATCACGTCACCGACGACGCGCGCCGACTTCACCGGCTTGGCGGTCGCCGACAGCCCCAGTTCACGCATCGCGAACAGAACCCGACGCTGCACCGGTTTCAGCCCGTCCTTGACATCCGGCAGCGCCCGACCCTTGACCACCGCTATGGCGTATTCCAGGTAGTCGCGTGCCGCCGAGTCGTGCAGCAGAATGCTGTCATCGTCTTCCACGGCCGGCGGCGCTGGAGGCGCTGGGGGGGCCGGTGGCGACTGGCCATCGGCCGGCAGGTCGGCAAACAGGTCGGGGGTCGAATCTTTCCTCACTTGCGGCTCACCTTCAAGTCTCCGCGCCGACCAGGGCGCCGTTTTCTTCCATCCACGCCCGCCGGCCGGCGGACTCGTTCTTGCCCATCAACATGTTCATCACCGGGCGCGCCGTCTCGACGCCGGGCATGCGGATGCGCATCAGGCGGCGGGTATCCGGCGACATCGTCGTTTCCCAAAGCTGCTCGGGATTCATTTCGCCGAGACCCTTGAATCGCGAAATCGAGACGGCCTCCGGCTTGACCCCTTCGAGTCGCAGGCGATCGATGGTCGCTTCGAGTTCGGCGCTGTCAAGCGCATAGATCTTGCGGGGTGGACGGGTCTTGCCCTGGCCGGGAACATCAAGACGATACAGCGGTGGCTGCGCGAAGTAGAGATGGCCGCTGGCGATCAACTTCGGGAAATGCCGGTAGAAAAGAGTGCATAGCAGGACGCGGATGTGCGAGCCGTCGACGTCGGCATCGGTCATGATCACCACCTTGCCGTAGCGCAGGTTCGCCAGCACCACGTCGGGGGCGCTCGCCTGGTGTGGATCGATACCCAGCGCCACCGCAATGTCATGCACTTCGCGGTTGGCGAACAGGCTGCCGGCTTCGACCTCCCAGGTATTCAGCACCTTGCCGCGCAGCGGCAGGATCGCCTGCAATTCCTTGTCGCGCCCCGACTTCGCCGAACCACCGGCGGAGTCGCCCTCGACCAGGAAGATTTCGTTGCGGCTGGTGTCCTCGCTCTGGCAATCGGAGAGCTTGCCCGGCAGGATCGCCACCCCGGACTGCTTGCGCTTCTCGACCTTCTGACCTGCCCGCGTACGCGCCTGCGCTGCGCGGATGGCCAGTTCGGTGATCCGCTTCGCCGCCTCGGGGTGCTCGTTGAGCCACAACTCCAGCGAGTCGCGCAGCATGCGGACGACCAGTGCGACCGCGTCACGCGAGTTCAAGCGCTCCTTGGTCTGACCCTGGAAGGAGGGATCGAGCATACGCACCGCGAGAACGAAGCTGGCGCGCGCAAAAACGTCTTCAGCCGCCAGCTTCACCCCCTTGGGCAACAGGGCGTGGTGCTCGGCGAAGCTGCGGATGGCATCGAGTGTCGCTTGCCGCAGGCCGGCTTCGTGCGTGCCACCGGCCGTCGTCGGGATCAGGTTGACGTACGATTCGCGTGCCAGCGCACCCTCGGCGGTCCAGCAGATCGCCCAGGCCGCACCCGAGCCAAACGGAAAAGTCTCGTCGCCTTTCGCCACGTACTTTTCGCTGCTGAACACCGGCGCAACCATTTCCGCGTCGAGTTGTTCGCTCAGATACTGCACCATGCCCTTGGCGAAGCACCATTCGCTGCTCGCGCCGTCCTCGACGGTCAGCGAAACCTGCAGACCGGGCAGCAGCAGCGCCTTGCTGCGCAACAGACGTTCGAGCTGCGGCAGCGGAATCGTCGGCGAATCGAAGAAGGTCGGGTCCGGCCACGCGCGCAAACGCGTGCCGGTCGCCTTTTTCGGCGCATCGCCGACACGGCGCAGCGGTTCTACGACCGCACCGCCGGCAAAAGCCATCTGATGCCGCGCGCCGTCGCGAACCACCTCGACCTCCAGCCTTGTCGACAAGGCATTGGTCACCGAGACACCGACACCGTGCAAGCCACCAGAAAAGCGGTACGCCGAAGCACCATCATCCTTGTTGAACTTGCCGCCGGCGTGCAGTCGGGTGAACACCACCTCCAGGGTCGGGACCTTCTCGATCGGATGCATCTCCACGGGAATGCCCCGCCCGTCATCCTGAACGGTGACCGAATGATCCCGGTGGAGCGTCACCGCGATACGCTTGCAATATCCGCCCAGGGCCTCATCGGCAGCATTGTCGATGGCCTCCTGGATGATGTGCAAGGGACAATCGGTACGCGTGTACATCCCCGGACGATGGCGTACCGGTTCCAGCCCCTTGAGGACAGCGATCGATTCTGCGGTGTAACTCATTACGCTGATATCTCCAGCAGGCCGGCTCGGCCGCATGGCCATGCACAGCCGATGGTGTCGGAGTCCCTTGCATCGCTGCAACTTCATCACCCGGCGGCGGCAATACACCACGTCGTCGAGGCCGGCCAAACACAGAAGCGCCAGAGCAGAATCTGGCGTAGGGCTCCATAAAGGTGCGGAGTGTACTACCGAAGCACCCGCGATGGCGGCAGATCCCGGCGCAGGGACGCAATCTGCTGCCTGCCTTCAGAGGAGTCCCGCTACTTGCTCAACAACCGCATTCCCCGCTCGAGTCCGTCGAGGGTCAGCGGAAACATGCGCCCGCCGAGCAGGTTGTGGATCAACGAAGTCGATTGTCGGTAGGGCCATGAATGTTCCGACTCCGGGTTCAGCCAGATGGTGTGCGGCCAGGTTTCGGCAAGACGGCGCAACCAGGTCGCGCCGGGTTCGGCGTTGTTGAACTCGATACTGCCGTTCGGCTGCACCAGTTCGTAGGGACTCATCGACGCGTCGCCGACAAGGATCAGCTTGTAGTCATTGCCGTACTTGTGCAGCACCTCCGGCGTGGGAATGCGCTCGCTGTGGCGACGACGGTTATCCTGCCACAGATAGTCGTAGACACAGTTGTGGAAGTAATAGTGTTCGAGGTGCTTGAATTCACTGCGGCAGGCCGAGAAGAGTTCCTCGCAGACGCGGATGTGATCGTCCATCGAACCGCCGATATCGAGGAAAAGCAGCACCTTGACGGCATTGTGACGCTCCGGCCGCAGTTGCAGATCGAGCCAGCCGGCGTTGCGGGCGGTACCGGCGATGGTGCCTTCGAGATCGAGTTCCTCGGCGGCCCCTTCACGGGCAAAGCGGCGCAGGCGACGCAGGGCGACCTTGATGTTGCGCGTGCCCAGCTCGACGCTGTCGTCCAGGTTGCGGAATTCACGTTTCTCCCAGACCTTGACCGCCGACCGGTTTTCGCTCCGCCCACCGACGCGGATACCCTCGGGGTGCGTCCCGCCATGACCGAACGGCGAACTGCCGCCACTACCGATCCACTTGTTGCCGCCGGAGTGACGCTCCTTCTGTTCGGCGAGGCGCTGCCGGAAAGTCTCCATCAGCTGGTCCCAGCCAAGTTTTTCCAGCTTCTCCCGTTCAGCGTCGGTGAGATGCTTCTTCACTGCCTGCCGCAGCCATTCTTCCGGAATCAGCACCTCCATACCCGGCAGCGCCTCGACCCCCTTGAAGTACTCGCCGAACGCGCGGTCGAACTTGTCGAAGTGCGTCTCGTCCTTGACCAGGATGGCGCGCGCCAGAACGTAGAAATCGTCGAGACTATGTTCGATGACGTGCTTCTGCAGTGCTTCGAGCAGGGTGAGAAACTCCTTGATCGATACCGGCAGCCGGCTCGCCTTGAGATGCAGGAAGAAGTCGATGAGCATCGTCGGCCTTGCCCAGCCGGTCAGCGGTTGTGGCGGGCCATGAAGATCAGGCGCTCGAAGAGATGAACGTCCTGCTCGTTCTTCAACAAGGCGCCGTGCAACGGCGGGATGGCCGTCTTCTGGTCCTTGCTGCGCAGTGCTTCCGGTGGAATGTCCTCGGCAAGCAGCAGCTTGAGCCAGTCGAGCAACTCCGACGTCGAGGGCTTCTTCTTCAGGCCGGGAATTTCGCGCAGTTGGAAGAACACCTCCAGCGCCTCGCGCAGCAACGTCGGCTTCAGGCCTGGGAAATGCACATCGACGATGCGGGTCATCGTCTCCTTGTCGGGAAACTTGATGTAGTGGAAAAAACAGCGCCGCAGGAAGGCGTCGGGCAGTTCCTTCTCGTTGTTCGAGGTGATGAACAGCACCGGCCGATGGCGGGCACGAACCTTCTGGCGGGTTTCGTAGACGAAGAACTCCATGCGATCGAGTTCGCGCAGCAGATCGTTGGGAAATTCGATGTCGGCCTTGTCGATTTCGTCGATCAGCACCACCGAAGGCGTTTCACATTCGAAGGCCTGCCAGAGGACACCCTTGACGATGTAACTGCCGATGTCGGCAACCCGTGCCTCGCCAAGCTGCGAATCGCGCAGGCGCGAAACGGCGTCGTATTCATAGAGCCCCTGCTGCGCCTTGGTCGTCGACTTGATGTGCCACTCGAACAGCGGCAGCCCAAGCGCAGCGGCGACCTCCTCGGCCAGCATGGTCTTGCCGGTACCCGGCTCACCCTTGATCAACAGTGGGCGTTGCAGGGTGATCGCGGCGTTGACCGCCAGAGTCAGATCGCCGGTAGCAACGTAACTCTCGGAACCGGAAAAGCGCATGGTAATGTTCCTCTCGAAGACGTGTTGATTCTACCCGCAAAGCTCAGGAGCAGTGTCGGTACCGCGGCCGCGTAGCCAGCGGCCCAGCACCGAGAGGCGGACCGCAACGGCCTGCGGGGTTTGATGTGCCCACTCTCAGACTGTTCCCGCAGCGTGCAGACCAGCGATCTCGGCCGCCGAATAGCCGAGTCGCCGCAGGGTTTCGTCGGTGTGTTCGCCGAGTCCGGGGCCCAGCCATTCGGTGCTGCCCGGAGTGACCGACAGCTTCGGCACGATTCCCGGGATCCTGAACGCCTTGCCGTCGGGCAGCTTGGCCGATTCGATCATCTGCCTGGCCAGATACTGCGGATCGGCAAACATGTCGGCGGCAGAGAACACTCGCGAAACCGGGACGTCGGCAGCAGTCAGGATGCGCAGCACCTCGCCTTCGGCATGTACAGCGGTCCAGGCGTCGATGGCGGCGTACAGTTCATCGCGACGTGTGTCGCGCCCCGCGTTGTCGGCAAGTTGCGCGTCGTCGGCCAGATCTTCGCGGCCGATGGCCAGCATCAGCCGTCTGAAGATGGCGTCGCCATTGCCGCCGATCGCGACATGCTTGCCGTCGCTGGTGGTGTGCGTATTGGAGGGAGTGATACCGGGCATGATGTTGCCGGTACGCTCGCGCACGAAGCCGAAAACGTCGAATTCCGGGATCAGCGACTCCATCATCGCGAAGACCGCCTCGTACAGGGCGACATCGACCACCTGCCCCCGGCCACCCGCCTGTTCCTTGTGACGCAAGGCCAGCAGCGTGCCAATCACTCCCCACAGCGCGGCGATCGAATCGCCGATCGAGATACCGGTCTTGACCGGTGGCCGATCCGGGAAACCGGTGACATAGCGCAAGCCACCCATCGACTCGCCGATGGCGCCGAAACCCGGTTGCTGCGCCATCGGGCCGGTCTGGCCGAAACCGGAAAGACGCAACATGACCAGAGCGGGGTTGATCGCCGACAGCGTCTCCCAACCCAGCCCAAGCTTCTCGAGCACGCCGGGGCGAAAGTTCTCGACCACGATGTCGGCTCCGCTGACGAGCTTATGGACGATCTCGCGCCCGGCCGGATGCTTGAGATTCACCGTCACCGATTTCTTGTTGCGCGCCTGTACGTACCACCACAGCGACGTGCCTTCGTAGAGCTTGCGCCATTTGCGCAGGGGGTCGCCGCCGTCGGGAGATTCGATCTTGATCACCTCGGCGCCGAATTCCGCCAGAATGCGGGCGGCAAAAGGGCCGGCAATCAGGCTGCCGAGTTCGATGACCGTCAATCCGGCCAGGGGTTTGCTCAATGTCGTCATGGGAATGGAGATCCGTCCTGCTGTGGCACCCGATGCACCGCTGACGCGCGCGCCGAGGAAAAAGCACAAAGCCCCCTTGCGGGGGCCTTGTCAGTGTGGCAGGTGTGGCCCTTGCCTACATGCGGGCAATCATCGCGTCGCCGAAAGCAGAGCACGACACCTCGGTCGCCCCTTCCATCAGGCGCGCGAAGTCGTAGGTAACCACCTTGTCGCCAATCGCCGCTTCCATTGCCGTGACGATCAGGTCGGCGGCTTCGATCCAACCCAGATGACGCAGCATCATTTCGGCGGAGAGGATCAGCGAACCGGGGTTCACCTTGTCCAGCCCGGCATACTTCGGCGCCGTGCCGTGCGTGGCTTCGAAGCAGGCATACTGGTCGGAAATGTTCGCGCCAGGGGCAATACCAATACCGCCGACCTGCGCCGCCAGCGCATCGGAGATGTAATCGCCGTTGAGGTTGGTCGTACAGATCACATCGTATTCGGCCGGACGCAGCAGGATCTGCTGCAGGAAGGCGTCGGCGATCGAGTCCTTGATGATGATGCCGTTCGGCAGTTTGAGCCACGGACCACCGTCGATCTCGACCCCACCGAATTCGTTCTTGGCCAGCGCATACGACCAGTCACGGAAGGCGCCTTCGGTGAATTTCATGATGTTGCCCTTGTGCACAATAGTCACCGAGCGGCGCTTGTTGGCGATCGCGTACTTGATGGCGGCACGTACCAGGCGCTCGGTACCATCCTTGGAAATCGGCTTGATGCCGATGCCGGAGGTTGCCGGGAAACGAATCTTCTTGACGCCCATCTCTTCCTGCAGAAACTTGACGACCTTGTTGCAGCCCTCGGAACCGGCTTCCCATTCGATGCCGGCGTAGATGTCCTCGGTATTCTCGCGGAAGATCACCATATTGGTCTTCGAGGGATCCTTCAGCGGCGAGGGAACGCCACGGAAGTACTGGATCGGGCGGACGCACTGATAAAGGTCGAGTTCCTGGCGCAGCGCCACATTCAGCGAACGGATGCCGCCACCGACCGGAGTCGTCATCGGTCCCTTGATCGACACCGAGTATTCCTTGAGCGTATCGAGCGTCTCGGCCGACAACCACACGTCGGAACCGTACATCTGGGTGGACTTTTCACCGGCATACACTTCCATCCAGTGAATCTGCTTGGCACCTCCGTAAGCCTTGGCAACGGCTGCGTCGACGACCTTGATCATCACCGGCGTAATGTCGATGCCGATGCCGTCGCCTTCGATGAACGGGATGATCGGGTTATCCGGGACCGCTTGCCCTGGAATGATTTTCTGGCCGCCTTGGGGAACTTTGATCAGACTTGCGCTCATGCCAACTCCGTGTAATGTGGTGTGGTGGTACCCGATTCTGGTGCCGGCGCCGGCGCTTTGCAGTTCGCTGCGGGGGCTCGGAAGCTGCAGATCGGACGATGCTGCGTACATGGGCACGAGGGATCTGTCTGAAGCAGACTCGCCTGCGGCACCATTCGTGATTATGTCGCAAATTCGGGTGCTCTGCCAGCATATTCCGGACCGTCAACCCGGTTGCCGTCCGACCTGCGGCGCCATGCCGCCGCGTGATGCGACGCAACAGCGCCGATGCTACAATCCTCCGACGCCACACCACGGAACCCTGCCGCATGGACATCTTCAGCGTAGAAAACGCGCTCGCTCAACGCATTGCCGAAGCGATGATCGACGGTTTCAACCGGCACTACCGGCTGATCCGTCGCTACGGTCAGCAAGCCAAGGCGCTCTTCGAGGCTGCCGACTGGAAGGGCGTTCATGACGCGGTGCGCGAGCGCATCCGTTCCTACGACGACCGCGTCAGGGAGACCGCCGAGTTGCTGTGCGCCAACTTCGGTGCCGCGACGCTCGACGATGCCACCTGGCAACAGCTCAAGCTGTTCTATATCGGGCATCTGATCAACCATCAGCAACCGGAACTCGCGGAAACTTTCTTCAACTCGGTGTGCTCGAAAATCCTTCACCGAACCTACTTCAACAATAACTACATCTTTGCCCGCTCGGCAGTGTCGACGGAGTACATCCAGTCGTACCCGCCGACCTACCGGAGTTACTATCCGGCACAGCATGGTCTGCGCAACACGATCAAACAGATCATCGTCGACTTCGACTGGCAACGGCCCTTCGAAGATCTCGACCGCGATGTCGACTACATCATGTGCACCGCCGAGTTGCGGCTTGGCAAGTGGCCAGAAGCGGAAGCCAACGCGCAGATACAGGTTCTGCACTCGGGCTTCTATCGCAACAAGGGCGCCTACATCTTCGGCAAGGCGATCAACGGCCACTTCGAGTGTCCATTCGCCATCGCCGTCCTGCACACGCCGGAAAACAAACTGGTCCTGGATACGATCCTGCTCGATCGATGGCTGATCAGCGTGCTGTTCTCGCTGTCGCGAGCGTATTTCATGGTCGATATGGAAGTCCCTTCGGGCTATGTGCACTTTCTGCGCAGCATCATGCTGAACAAACCGCCTTCCGAGATCTACACCATGCTGGGTCTCGGCAAACAGGGCAAAACGCTGTTCTTCCGGGATCTGAAACAACACCTGCGCCACTCCGAAGACCAGTTCATCATTGCGCCGGGCATCGCCGGCCTGGTCATGCTGGTGTTCACGCTGCCGTCGTACCCCTATGTGTTCAAACTCATCAAGGACGTCTTCGGGGCTTCAAAGGAGATGGACCGGGCAACGGTCAAACGCAAGTACCTGCTGGTGAAACAGGTCGACCGTGTCGGACGCATGGCCGACACGCTCGAGTTTTCGCATGTCGCGCTCCCCAGGAAGCGCTTTTCGGCCGATCTCCTCGCCGCCTTGCGCAACCTGGCTCCTTCCCTTCTGGAAGAAGAAGGTGAAGACCTGGTGATCAAGCACCTCTACATCGAACGCCGCCTGACGCCACTCAACATCTATCTCGACACGGCGACACCCGAACAGATCGACCATGCCGTACTCGAGTACGGCAACGCCATCAAGGAACTGGCAAGCGCCAACATCTTCCCCGGCGACATGCTCTGGAAAAACTTCGGCGTGACCCGATACAACCGCGTCGTGTTCTACGATTACGACGAGATCGAATACATGACCGACACCAACTTCCGGGTCATCCCCGAAGCGCCGTACCCGGAAATGGAAATGTCCGGAGAACCATGGTACTCGGTCGGCAGGCACGACGTTTTCCCGGAGGAGTTTGCCAGTTTCCTGCTCGGTTCCCCAAAGGTGCGCTCGGCCTTCCTCAAGTACCATCGCGCGCTGCTCAGCGTAAATTTCTGGAAGCACACGCAGGACAAGATCCGCGCCGGGCATTTCGAGGATTTCTTCCCCTACCCCGAAGAGTTGCGTTTCTGCAAGGTGTTTGCCGGCACTGTCTGATATTGCCCAAAAATTCATCAATCCGGCAGACATCCAACTCATTAAGCATTTCTTCACAATAATCTGCCGTTCAGGGACATTATTAGGCTAAAAATCGCAAGCACCTGCGGGGCCATTGTGCGTAGCATGGGGCCAGTCATCCACTGCTACCCAACCCTCAGGAGCCTGCGATCATGTTGAACAATCCCTCCCTCAAATACACGCCCTTCCCGGCGGTCCAACTCGCCGATCGGCAATGGCCGGGTCGCACGCTCACCGCGCCACCGATCTGGATGAGCACCGATCTGCGCGACGGCAACCAGGCGCTTTTCGAACCCATGAACGCCGAGCGCAAGATGCGCATGTTCCAAACGCTCTGCGAGATCGGTTTCAAGGAGATCGAGGTCGCCTTCCCGTCCGCCTCGCAAACCGACTTCGACTTCGTCCGCCTGCTCATCGAGGGCGACCACGTCCCCGACGACGTCACCATCGAAGTGCTGACGCAGGCTCGTGAGCACCTGATCCGCCGGACCATCGACGCCCTCCAGGGTGCACGCCGGGCCATCGTGCATGTCTACAACGCCACGTCGAAGCCTTTTCGAGACACCGTCTTCGGGATGAGCAAGGCCGAGGTGGTGGACATGGCCGTTGCGGCGGTTAGTCTGCTGCGGCAGTTGGTGGCCGAGCGTCCGGAAACGGAGTGGGTACTCGAATACAGCCCGGAAACCTTTACCGCCACCGAGCTCGACTTCGCCCTTGAGGTTTGCGATGCAGTGACCGCCGCCTGGGGCGCGACACCGAACCGGCAGGTCATCCTCAACCTGCCGACGACGGTCGAGGTGACGACGCCCAACGTCTACGCGGACCAGATCGAGTGGATGCACCGCCATCTCGCGCGCCGCGACAGCGTCATCCTCAGCGTGCACCCGCACAACGACCGGGGCACGGCGGTCGCCGCCGCCGAACTGGCGATGATGGCCGGCGCCGAACGCGTCGAGGGCTGCCTGTTCGGCAACGGTGAGCGCACCGGCAATGTGGATCTGGTGACGCTCGCGCTCAATCTCTACACCCAGGGCGTCGCGCCGGGCCTCGATTTCTCGGACATCAACGCTGTGGCGCGCAGCGTCGAGTACTGCAACCGGCTGCCGGTACATCCGCGCCATCCCTATGTCGGCGACCTCGTATTCACCGCTTTCTCGGGCTCGCATCAGGATGCGATCAAGAAAGGCTTTGCCGTGCAACCGCCGGACGGCCTCTGGCAAGTTCCCTACCTGCCGATCGATCCGGCCGACGTCGGCCGCAGCTACGATTCGGTGATTCGCGTCAACAGCCAGTCGGGCAAAGGCGGAATTGCCTATCTGCTTGAGTCCGAATACGGCGTCGTCCTGCCGCGCCGCCTGCAGGTCGAGTTCTCGCGCGTGGTGCAGGCACACACCGACAACCATGGCGGCGAAATGAGCGCTGCGGAAATCTGGCAGTTGTTTGCGCGGACCTATCTCGACAACGACCAGCCAGTGCGCTATGTCGAGCACCATCTCTTCGAACATGGCAGCGCTCAGGGCATCCGCCTCAGTGTCGAGATCGATGGCCGGGTGCATTTGCTGGCCGGCGAAGGCAATGGTCCAATCGACGCGGCGGTGCACGCACTGCGCCATCTCGGCGTTGCCGTGCAGGTGCGCAGCTATGAAGAGCGCTCGCTGGCGGCGCGCGGCAAAGGCAGCGACGCCAGCGCTTGCGCCTTCCTCGAACTGCTGCGCCCGGGCAGCGGCGGCGAATCCTACGGTGTCGGAATCGACGAGAACATCGTCACCGCGTCGATCAGGTCGTTGGTGAACGGCATCAATCGTCTGGAAAGCCGCGCCGCCGCGGGAAGCGAAAGCCGAGCCGCATAGGCTGGAGCCCAGGCCTGCCGGGCGACATCGCGCAAGCCTGGGCTCCACACCGCAAGACGAGGACGCCTGACGGCGTCCTCGGCATTTCTGCGGCCATCGACGATAATGCGCCAGTACTCTGATCGTAACCCCTTTATTAGGCTGACAAGTGTTCGAGGTCGTTCTGGTACATCCGGAAATTCCGCCCAATACCGGCAACGTCATTCGGCTGTGCGCCAATACCGGAGCGCGGCTGCACCTCGTCGAACCGCTCGGCTTCGAACTCAGCGAGTCCCGCCTTCGCCGTGCGGGCATGGACTATGCCGAGCTCACGCCGGTGCGGGTTCATGCCGACTGGGCACGCTGCTGCGCGGCGCTGGCTGAACTGTCGACACATGGACGACGTTTTGCACTGACCACCAAAGGGCGGCGCTGGCCGGCCGAGGCCGCTTTCCAGGCCGGCGACGTGCTGGTCTTCGGTTGCGAAACCGGCGGGCTGCCACCGGCAATCCTCGCCGAGTTTGCTCCCGAGCAGCGCCTGCGTCTGCCGATGGTCCCCGGCAATCGCAGCATCAACCTGTCCAATGCTGTCGCGGTAAGCGTTTATGAAGCGTGGCGCCAGATCGGCTACCCCGGCGCTGCCTGAACCGCGTCCGCAAGGATGAGCTGGCGACTTGGGACCCATGCCCTTGCAAGCCGTTTGACCAGGCGGCAGAGATCGGTGATACTCGCCTGCCTGAATCGATTCACCAATTACACAAGGACTTAGCCCACACCATGCGCACCCGCCGCCTTTTCCTGAACCGCCTGGATCCGGCACACGAGCCCGTGGATGCCGTGGTAGTGATCGATGTGCTGCGTTCATTTACGACCGCAGCCTACGCTTTCGCCGCCGGCGCCAGCACCATCTACCCGGTAGAAACGATCGCTGGAGCGTTCCGCCTGCTGCGGCGCGTGCCGGATGCGGCGACCACCGGCGCCGTCGGGGGCGGTGACCCGATACCCGGTTTCGATTTCGGTAACTCGCCATCGGCCGTGCAGAACGCCAACCTGGTCGGTCGGCCGCTGATTCAGACGACTGCTGCCGGAGTGCGCGGGCTGACCCGCTTTCGGCGTGCGCGGGCGCTGTTCGCGGGCAGCCTGGTCCTCGGCCGGGCCACGGCGAAGGCGCTGCTGGCGTTGCAACCGGAGGAAGTGTGCTTCGTGATCACCGGCGAATGGGTCGATCGCGACGGCGACGAGGACGTGGCCTGCGCGGATTATCTGGAGGCGCTGCTGCGCGGCCAGGATCCCGATCCCGAAAAGTATGCCGCACGGGTGCGCAACTCGGATTTCGGTCGCCGCTTTCAGGCCGGCAACAACCCCAATCTGCCTGCGGGTGATCTCGATCTCTGCGCGCAGCCTGATCGCTTCGACTTCGCCCTCCTCGCCTCGCATGTCGATGGGCGCCTGCAACTCCAGCGGTCGTGCGCCGGCCAGCACGGCCTGGAACTGCGCAATGGCTTGCAGCTGCAGGCCCCACTGAGCGAGCAGGTCTGCGCCTGAACCTCGCGCGGGTACCGGCGCGTCTCAGGTGTCATCCGACCCCGCGTCGGGAGGCCGCGCCGCGGCGAGTTGTCGGGCAAGCCGCCAGGCCATCCATGCCAGCAGTGCGACGCCAAGCACCAGGCTGGCCCACAGCGTCCATCGCTTCCAGTCGATCGCTTCGCGGCTAGCGCTCTCGCCCGCCAGGGTCTGGACGCGACCGGTGCTGGCGCTGCCAAGCGGAAAATTACCCGGCTGCTCCGTATCGTCACTTCGGTAGCCCGGCAACAAAGTCGCGATCGGGTAGGCGGCGAGAGCTGCGCGACTGCTTCCATAGGCGAGCAGAAACGGCGCGTCGCCGCGAGCAGCGAAAACCAACCGCTGCGGCACCCAGCCCACGGCCAGTTGGGGCATGCCCACACCGAGCCCACCGCCGCGCTGATCGACGCGCAGCAGCCAGTGGCGATCGCTCACCGTCGCCACCGCGAGATCCGGATTGACCGTCTTCTGGCTGCCCTGCCCCAGGCGATACGCCGTGGTCAGCAGGACGCGCTGCCATGCGGCGTTGGTCCGTGGGCGGGAGAGGATTTCGACCGCGGCCACGGTATTGGGCTGCGGCAGGAGCAGCCGCAGACGGTCCGCCGGAAACTGGCCGCCGAGGTCAAAGACGTATTCCCCCGGTTTATCCGGCGGAGCCATCGCGGCCACCTGTTTCCACAGCCGCGGCGCCTCGACCAGCACGTCGCCCGGTTCGCCGATCAGGCCTGCCAATGGCAGCGGGCGCGGCGACCCCGGCCACGACAGCCGCAGGTACCTGGCCTGGCGCGGCGGAAACTCCAGTCGCAGTTGTTCCAGCTGCTGCCCACCCGCCTGCAGTCGCAGCACCGGCGCGTCCGCCACCAGTGTCGTCCAGCGTGCGAGGTCATCACTCGCCTCGACGCGCACGCGCATCACCACGTCGTCGAGGCCGGAGGGCAGTTCCAGGCCCAAGCCGCGCAGCGGCTGCTGCAGCGAGCTGGCATCGACCAGGTAACCAAGCAACGTGTCGGCCCGCGCCGGCACCTGCTGGCGACCGTTCATCGTCACCACGGCGCGCCCGGCGCCGCGCTCGATGCGCACTTCGAGGCCCTCGACGCCGGCGACGGCGTCGCCGCGGAGCGCAAAGTACGGCAGCCGCAGAGACTGTCGTTTCTCGTGCGTGGCGGTGGCGCGGGGCAGAAATGCGTGCGGCACGGGTTCGCCGGCGGCGTTGAACACCCGCAGGTCGGCGAGGTCGGCGCGCAGCACGCCCTCGTACACCGTCTGTGGCAACTCAAGCTGAAACAGCGCCTGCGGGCCACGGGTTTCGATCGGGATGCCAAAAGCAAAATCGGCGGGGCCCTCGGCAAGCGCAGCAACGGCCCACAGGCACAGCAGCCAGGCGCGAACGCATCTTCTCACGCCCGCTCTCCTTCCTTCGGCGGCACCGGCGCCAGGTAGCCGATCACCAGCATCAACACGCCGACCCCAAGAAAGGACACGATGCGTTCGACGGTGCCGATGTTCGACAGGTCCACCAGGAACAGTTTGCCGACCACCACTGCCATCAGCCCGGCGCCAAGCAGCCATAGCGGACGTGATGCACGCCGGGTCCCGGCGACCATCGCGCCGAGGGCGAGCAGCGTCCAGAACAGTGACAGCGCCGCCTGCACCAGGTCCGAGCGAAGCATCAGCGTCAGATGCATAGGCACGCCGGCCCAGTGGTGCAGCGTGCGTAGCAAGGCGGCGTTGGCCCAGACGAAGGCAGCAGCGGCGGCGATGCTCCAGGCCAGCGACAGCGGCACCGCGGCGAGCGGCGGCAGGCCGCGACGACGGACTTCGAGAAACCAGGTGGCGACCGCCAGCACGGCCCCGGCCTGCGCCAGATCCAGCGGATTCAGCAACGGCAGGTAGGGTAGCGGCCAGGGATTGCCGTCAGAGACCAGGTTGGCGAGGAGGAACCAGAACGCCAGGAAAATGGCCAGCGGCGTTGCACCACCGACCAGATAACTGGCGAGGTGCGCCGCCACCGGCCAGCGCAGGCGCTCGCCACGGAGCGCCAGCAGGGTCAGCAGCGCTGCCGGGAACAGTGCCCAGGCGATCAGCGGCCAGGCCGCTCTTCCGGCGACCCAGGAATCGATCGCCCAACTTGCTTCCCAGGCTCCAAGCGCCGCGAACAGCCACAGGCCGACCGCGTGCTGCCACTCCAGGTAGCGGCTGGCGGGTGCTTCGTGCCGGCGCAGCAGGAAAAGCTGTCCGGCAAAGGCCAGCGGCCAGACCAGGTAGCCACTGTGGGCGAAGGGATGCGCGTCATGGTCGGCACTGGCCATCGCGACCAGCACCATCAACGGCAACAAGGCCAGCGCCGGATACCGTGCCATGGGCCAGGCCAGGCGTCGCGCAAGCCAGCCGAAAGAAAGACAGGAAGCGGTGAAGAAGGCCAGGGCGACGTTGCCCTGCAGGAGGTAACGCACGCGCCGATCGATCTCGTGCAGGCCGCCAAGCCCCCACCAGATCACCCCCCAGCCCAACAGCAGATACGCCAGCCAGCGCTCCACCGGGTGCAGCGCCTGCCCAGGCCGCTGCAACAGCCACGCGCAGAACAGGCCCGCGACCGCCAACAGCAGCGCGCCCAGGCACACGCTGTTTACCACCGGCCAGTCGCCGGCAGGCGCCCCCAGGTCGGCCATAAAGAAGACTCCGGCAAGCAACTGCAACAGGATGCCGAACAATCGCACCGGCAGGCGTTGCTGCCGCACACCGACCCAGACCATCGCCGCGCCCTCGAGAGCCCACGCTGCCGACGTCCAGCGACCGTCAAAGGCGAGCGGGATGGCCAGCGTCGCGAACACCGTGCCGAGTGCAAGAAAGGCTTCCACCAGCAGACGCCGGTCCTGGCCCCGGCGCGCCCACATGCTGCGGGCGAGCAGCAGGTAAAAGGCGCCGAGCGCGAGCGCGCTGTACGCCGAGCCGTACGCGATTTCCTGCACCAGCCCCACCTGCAGACCGAAGGCGACCAGCGGCACGCCGAAGACCAGTGTGGTATCCAGGTGGCGCTCGACGGTCCCGGCCGCGCGGCGGGAGAAGAGGACCGCGATGGCCACGTACATCAGGAAGAACAGGACCAGAAACGGCTGCGTCGTCGCATACACCTCGGGTCGGTAGTTGAGCCCTCCCCACACCGTCGCAATGCCGAAAGTGAATGCAAAGCCGAGCACGTTGAGCACCCGCCAGGCTTTGAACCAGGCAATCGCCAGGATGCCGGCATTGAGCAACGCGTAGTAGCCGAACAAGGCCACATGACTGCCCGCTCCGCTCGAAGCGAGGATCGGCGCCAGGAAACCGCCGGCGGCCCCGAGCACCGCCAGAGCCAGCGAATCCTGCAGCACCGCCAGCACCGCCGAGAGCGCCACCACCGCCAGCAGCAGGGCGAACGCCGGTGCGGGCTGCAGCAACCCGAACAGCCGCAACGCCCCGAAGATGGTGAGGTAGAGGAGACCGACGCCACCGCCCTGCAGTGCGAGGGCGTAGGCTTCGCGGCGGCGCCGCAGTCGCCAGCCAATGCCCAGCAACACGCCCGCACCCAGCGCTACCGCCGCCAGCCGCAGTTCGATCGGAACCTGGATGTGCGCGTAGCTATACTTCAGCAGGAAAGCAACCCCGAAGAAGAGGATCACGATGCCGGCACGAGCGACCATGTTGCCGTTGACCAGCCACTCCCGGATCGGCGACGGCCGCTGCGGCGGCGTTGCAGGCCGCGCCGCGACGGGCTTGGCGACTTCCCCGGCGGGTTCCGTCCGTGGTCGTTCGTGTGCTTTCGGTATCGTCACTGGCAGCACGCCGGAGGGCAGGTGATCCCCTTCGGGAACAGCCCCCGGCGCCTGACTGGCCGCCACTGCCGCGACGTGCGGTACGGGCACCGCCGGGTAGTCCTGCTCCGGCACGCGCCCCGGCAAGGGCGAAACCGGCTGCAGATCTTCCAGCGCAGCTTCAAGCCGACGCAGGCGTTGGTCGATGGCCCGGAAGCGATCGTCGGCTTCCTGCCGTGCGCGACGGCCCAGGCCCCAGCCGAGCATTGCCCCCAGCAAGGCTCCGACGATCCACAGCGCGGAATGGATTTCCGAGGCGAGAAGCGCCCCCACTACGGCCCCGATAAACCACATCCGCCTGCCCTCCCCCGCTGTCGATGGTCACCAGTCAGTCGTCACTCGCCACTCGACGCCAGTGCGTAACGAATGGCGCCGGGACTTTGCTGGCTGCGGCCAGGTGCAAGGTGCGGCCTGCTGCCGAAAGTGAAGTCTAGCGGCGCGCACCGCCGCCCACAAGCAAACCGGTGGGCGGTCACCGGTGCGCGCCGCCATCGGTCGCTGATGGGCTATCTTCCGGTGGGCGTTTCCGAATGGGCAGGAACTGTCGGGACCTTCCGCCGCTCAGTTGCGGGCAGGTGCGTCGCGACCGAATCGGCCGCCCTGCGGCATATGTTCGAGTTTGCCCTTGATGAACAGTCGCGCCTTCTCCTTCTGCGGCGCGTCGAGGCTGTCGTACACCGCCAGCCAGCGGTCGCGACTGGCGGCATGCTGCTGGCGGCCGGCATCCTTGAGTTCGTCCATCTGCTTCACCACCGCGCGCAAGTCTGCTCCCGGCTGGCTGACGCTGGCCAGGACTTCTGCACGCTGCTTGCGCATCTGATCGCCGCGATCGCGCATACTTGACCGGCTGAACTGTTCCGCGTCCTGCCAGAGCGCTTCCTGCCTGGCATCGAGCTTGAGGTCCCCATGCAGGCGTGACATCTCCTGCAGGTGATACCCCATGCGCTGTTCCATTCTGCCACCAGCGGCGCCGCAGTGTTCGGGACTCATCGCCAGCGCCGTGCCGCCGGCGCCAAGCGCCAGCACCAGTGCCGCAACGAGAATACGGGGAGAGAAATTCGTTTTCATGCCAGGACTCCTTGGTTGAGGTTGATCGATCGCGACCAGAGCTTGCTCTCTCGCGATGCACTCATTCTGCCGCTGGCCCGATTGCAAAAGATTTCGCCAGACCGGTTCCGCGATTGCAAATTGTTTCCGCCCGCCAGGCAGGCGCTGCCGACGACATAGAATGATGACCGTTACCCGATCGACCAAGGCCATGAAGAAAATCCTGCTTGTTGACGACGATCCCGAGCTGCGCCAGTTGCTCGCCACCTATCTCGGCCGGCATGGCTTCGACACGCTGCTGTTGCCCGATACCCGCCAGCTCGATGCCTTTCTCGAACGCTACCAGCCACAACTGCTGGTGCTCGACCTGATGCTTCCCGGCGAAGACGGTCTCGCCGCCTGCCGCCGCCTGCGCGCGCGCGGCGAGACGCGACCGATCATCATGCTGACCGCACGCGACGAAACCGTCGACCGGGTGATTGGCCTGGAGACCGGTGCCGACGACTACGTCGGCAAGCCTTTCGACCCCCGCGAACTGGTCGCCCGCATCGAGGCCGTGCTGCGCCGCGGCGCACGCCCGCCGGCCGCGCCGGATCCCGCGGGGGGCGTAACCCGTTTCGGCAACTGGCTTTTCGACCGCGGCTAGCGCGCCAGTTGTCGAAAGGAACGGTCAGGTGGTGGGGCTGACCAGCGGCGAATTCGCCTTGCTGAACGCCTTGGTCGCCAACGCCAATCGGCCGATGAAGCGCGAGCGGCTGCTCGAATTGACGCGCGGCGAGACCACTGAAGCCTTCGACCGCGCCATCGACGTCCAGATCCACCGCCTGCGCCGCCTGATCGAGGCGGATCACGGCACACCCGCGTTATCTGCAGACGGTGTGGGGGATCGGCTATGTCTTTGTCCCGGACGCGGCAGGTGACTGCCCGGCATGACGATGAGACTCCTGCCCTCATCCCTGGCCAGCCGCACCGTGCTGCTGGTGATCGCGGTGATTGCCGTCACCGAGGTCGCCACTTTTTCCCTGATCGGGCACTTTCGCCGCAACTCGCACCTCAATCAGACCGTGCAACTGCTCGCCGGCCAGGTGCACCTGTTGCAGATCGTCCTGCCGGGACTGGACGACGAAGCCAGGCATATCCTCGAGCGCCGCCGACGCCGGCGAGCAGGGTCTGCAGGTGCGCGCCGGACGGCAACAGCGTGCCACGGCATCAGCCACAGTTTCCCTTTGCCCACCGCCTTGCCAACGAACTTGCCGAGCGCCTCGGCCGAACCGGTGCTGCTCCGGCACGGCGGTCCGGAGCAGCGCAGCGGCCTGTGGATCGGCTTCATGGCCGGCAGCGAGCGGTGGTGGCTGGTGTTGCCACCGCCGCGCTTCGAACCCCAGGCACTGCCCTCGGACCTGTGGCTGGGCCTCGCCGGCGATGCTGGCGGCCGTGCTGCTGATCGCCGGCCTGTTCGTGCGCGGCATCGTGGGTCCGCTGGCACGCCTCGAGCGAAGCCGTCGCGGCGACCGGCGACGGGCTGGCGCGCACGGCGACGCCTGAAGGTCCACGCGAGGTGCGGCGACTGGCCGAACGCCACAACACGATGCTTGGGCAGTTGGCCAGCGCGGCGGCCGAGCGACGCGAGATGCTCGCCGGGCTGACGCACGATCTGCGAGCCCCCCTGACCCGTTTGCGTCTGCGCCTGGCGCTGCTCGAAAGCGATGCCGACCGCGCCGGACTGGTGCGTGACGTTGACGACATGGAGCGCATCGTCGGCCAATGCCTGGCTTTCCTGCGTAGCGAAGAGTTCGCAATGGTCAAGGCGTCGATCCCTATCGCAGCGATTCTGTACGAAGAGATTGCCCGGCAGCGCGAACTCGGGCGACCCATCGAGTTGACCGTCGGCGGGGTCGCCGCCGACTGCCAGGTGGCGATCAGCGCTGGAAACCTCCAGCGCCTGCTCGACAACCTGATCGACAATGCCCTGCAGCACGGCGTTCCGCCGGTGGAGGTGGTATCTGAGCATCGCCCGCTGACGGCGCAGTGACTGCTGCAGCGTGCGTGACCATGGCCCGGGTATCGCACGCGCCGACCGCGGACGCGCGCTTGAAGCCCTTCGCCCAACTTGATCCGGCGCGAGCGACCGACGGCAGTTGCGGGCTCGGGCTGGCCATCGTGCGGCGCATCGCCGCGGGTTGTGGCGGTGACGTGGTGCTGGCAGATGCCGCGGGCGGCGGGCTGGAAGTAACCGTCAGCCTGCCGACGTGTTGACCCCTTGACGATTGTCGCGCGGACCCTCACTCTGCGCTATGCTGCCTACCGTAATGACGAGTCTGGGTCGCGCGCCTTGGTAGTGGCGAGGAACTTCCCGAGAGTCGCCGAGTCCCAGCGCCACTTCACAGGAGACACCCGGAATGAACCAGCAGGAACAGGAAGCCATTCTCGTCCTCAGCCTGATGGCTGCCTTTGCCGACGGCCACAAGGACGAGGCCGAACGAGCCGAACTCAAACGCATCGCCGATGCCCTGGCGGGCGAGGGCTCGATCAATCTCGCGCCGCTGTATCAGGCCGTGCTGCTCAAGCGAGTGTCGATGGCTTCAGCTGTGGCCGCGCTGAAAACCTCCGAAGCCAGGCAGCTCGCTTTCGAAATGGCGGTCTGCGTCTGCGACGCCGACGGCGTACAGTCGGCTGCCGAACAGGCCTTTCTCGCCGAACTGCGCAGCGCACTGGCGCTCGACGTGCAGCAAGCGGCGGCCTATACACAGCGCGTGGAAGAGATCGCGGCAATGCCTGTGGCCGCAGCGTCGCGCGGCGATAACACCGCCGGTACGGCGAAGCCGCCCGCGGCAGGCTACGCGTCGACGCGCAGCGAGGCCGAGCTCGACAGCGCCATTCTCAATGCGGCGATCCTCAACGGCGCCCTCGAACTGCTGCCGGAATCCCTGTCAACGATGGCCATCATCCCGCTGCAGATGAAACTGGTCTATCGCATTGGCCAATCCTATGGTTTCGACCTCGACCGCGGGCATATCAAGGATTTTCTTGCCACCCTCGGTGTCGGGTTGACCTCCCAGTATCTTGAGCAGGCCGGACGGAAACTGCTCGGCGGCCTGCTGGGCAAGATCGGCGGCGGCCTGCTGGGAGGCATTGGCAAGCAGGCGGTGAGTTCAGGCATGAGTTTCGCCAGTACCTATGCGCTCGGCCATGTCGCCAGGCGCTACTACGCGGGTGGCCGAAATTTCTCGACACAGATGCTGCGCGAGTCGTTCGACCATCTGCTCGGTGAGGCCAAGGGCATGCAGAACCGCTATTTACCCGAGATGCAGGCCAAAGCCCGATCACTGGATGCGGCACAGATCGTCGACCTGGTCCGCAAGGGCTGACTGCCGATGCCCTGTTGCCGACCACGCCGGGCGTCTCATGCCGTTTCGCCAGCCTCCACCCACCGCCAGCGCTCCTCAGCCCACGGTAACCGGGCCGCTCGTGCTGCAGTTCGATAATCGCTTCCTGCGCGAGTTGCCGGGTGATCCCGAGCGACGCAACGAACCTCGGCAGGTCTTCGGCGCCTGCTGGTCGCCGGTTGATCCGACACCAGTCGCCGCGCCCCGTCTTCTCGCCTACTCGCGCGAAGTGGCGGCAGCGCTCGATCTCGACGAGGCGGCCATGCAGACGCCGGAAATGGTCGCCGCATTGGCCGGCAATGCCTTGCTGCCAGGGATGGTCACCTACGCCAGCTGCTACGGTGGCCACCAGTTCGGGCAATGGGCCGGGCAGCTCGGCGATGGGCGGGCGATCCTGCTCGGCGAAGTCATCAACCGCCGTCAACAGCGCTTTGAACTACAGCTCAAGGGTGCCGGTCCGACGCCGTACTCGCGTCGAGCAGACGGACGCGCCGTGTTGCGCTCGTCGATCCGCGAGTTCCTGTGCAGTGAGGCCATGCATCACCTCGGGGTGCCGACAACACGCGCGCTGAGCCTGGTCGGCACCGGCGAATCGGTCGTCCGCGACATGTTCTATGACGGCCATCCAGTGGCCGAACCGGGGGCGGTGGTCTGCCGGGTTGCGCCTTCTTTCACCCGCTTCGGCCATTTCGAACTGCTGGCTGCCCGCGGCGAGCACCGCTTGTTGCAGCGCCTGGTCGACTTCACGATTGCACGCGACTTCCCGACCCTGCACAGCGACCCAGAGCAAGGCGGCCTGGGACTCTGGTTCAGCGAAATCTGCGAGCGCACGGCGCGCCTGATGGTGCACTGGATGCGCGTCGGCTTCGTGCACGGCGTGATGAATACCGACAACATGTCGATTCTTGGTCTGACCATCGACTACGGTCCCTACGGCTGGGTCGACAATTTCGATCCGGGCTGGACACCGAATACCACCGATGCCTCGAGTCGCCGCTACTGCTTTGCCCGGCAACCCGCTATTGCACGCTGGAATCTCGAACGTCTTGCAGACGCCCTGGCCAGACTGGTGCCTCGAACGGACGAGCTGGCCGCTGGTCTCGAACGCTACGACGAGATCTACGCTGCCGAATTCTGCGCGGCATTTGCCGGCAAGCTCGGTCTTCGCGCCTGGCGTCACGACGATGCCGAACTGCTCGAAGACCTGTTCGAACTGATGCGTCAGGCGGAGATCGACATGACCGAGTTCTTCCGCAGTCTGGCCAGGCTGGACATCGAGCAGCCGCATCTCGATGTCGTGCTTGGTGCCTGCTACCGCGACGATCTCCGCCAGCGCTATTCCATCGGTCTGACACGCTGGCTGGCACGCTACGCCGCCCGGCTGCGACAGGACGGCGAAGCGGCGGCGACACGTATCGCCCGGATGAACGCCGCCAACCCTCGCTACGTGCTGCGCAACTACCTCGCGCAACAGGCCATCGACCACGCCGAGCAGGGCGATACGCAGATGATCCACCACTTGCTCGAGGTTATGCGCCGTCCATACGACGAGCAGGCCGGGTGCGAGGCATTCAGTGCCAAGAGGCCCGACTGGGCGCGACACCGGGCGGGCTGTTCGATGCTCTCGTGCAGTTCGTAGGGGCATCGACTTCAGCTCGCGTTAGAATGGCATCCTGGCCGCCCCGGCTGCTCCCGGAGATCTACTGATGTCCGTCGGGATGGATTGGCACAGCCCCCCTCTCCGCCATCCGGGGTGGGGAAAGTCGTGCATCGTTGTGGCGGCCTTCGCTGCAAGATCGCCACCCGTTTGGATCAACAAGGAGTTGCCATGCCCTTTACGCCCGATCTGGTCGATGAACTCAATACGCTGGTTCGCTTCGATCTGGCCAGTACCCAGCACGGGATCAAGATCCACAAGACCGCCGATCCGGCAGTCATCGCGGCCACTCGACGGCTGCACGCCAAAGGGCTGCTCACGCAGGCCGACGGGGGTTATCTGACCAGCCTGGGTCGGGATGCAGCAGAACATGTGCAGGCCGCCTTGACCATTCTCAGCTCGCTTCCCTCCGCGGCAACAAGCCAGACTCCCGCGCTGGCACCCGGAGTCTGAACGGCTCGCCAGCCTGAATGGAGTAGCCTCATGACCACCGTGATTGCCCGGCACCTGCTGCTGGTCGTCCTGCTTGCGCTGGGCGCAGTGGCCAACGCCGCAGATCTTCCGGCCCGGCCGCGTGTCGGACTGGTCCTCGGTGGCGGCGGCGCGCGCGGCGCGGCGCATATCGGCGTGCTCGAAGTGCTCGAAAGGCTGCGCGTGCCGGTTGACTGCGTGGCCGGCACCAGCATGGGCGGACTGGTTGCCGGCGCCTACGCGGCCGGACTCTCGCCGGCAGTCATGCGGGAAGAGCTGGCGAAAGCCGACTGGGACGACCTGTTCCACGATGACCCGTCCTTCTCGCAGCAGAATTTCCGCAAGAAGGTCTTGGACAGGCGCTTCCTGCCGGCGTCGGAAACCGGCGTCGGCCCGGATGGTCTGAAGTACCAAACCGGCGTCGTCACCGGCCAGAAGATCAAGTTGTTTTTCAACCAACTGGTCGGCGACTATCTGGGAGAACGGGAGATCGACCGGCTGCCGTTGCCGCTGTCGATCATCGCCACCGATATCGTTCAGGGCCAGCGGGTGGTCTTTCGCAGCGGCAGCCTGACCACCGCCATGCGCGCCAGCATGTCGGTTCCCGGCCTGATGTCGCCGGTCGAGATCAACGGCGAAAAACTGGTAGACGGCGGCCTCGTCGATAACGTGCCGATCGGCGAGGCGCGCTCCCGCTGTCAGGCCGATGTCGTGATTGCCGTCAATGTCGGCTCGCCGCTGCTCAAGGCCGAAGACATCAGCGGCCTGCTGAGCATTTCGGTGCAGATGGTGAATATCCTCACCGAGCAGAATGTGACCCGTTCACTGGCCACCCTGAAGGCGACTGACATTTATATCAAGCCTGATCTCGATGGGATCAGCGCCGGTGACTTCAAGCGCACTTCCGAAACTGCGGATCGTGGCGTGCAGGCTGCTGAATCGGTCGCCGATCGCCTGCGCCTCCTGGCCGTCAGCGAAGCCGCCTACGCCGCCTGGACCGAGAACATCCAGGTGGCACGGCGCGAAACGCCGAAGATCCATGAAATCCAGATCGCCGGACTCAGACTGGTGAACCCAGCCATGGTTGAACAGCACATCCAGGTCAAGCCGGGCGACCCGGTCAACCCGTCCGTGATCAACCCCGACCTGCTGCGAGTGTACGGCGATGGCTACTATCAGAACGTCGATTACGCCATGCTCGACACGCTGCGCGACCGCAACATTCTGCGCGTGATGCCCCTCGAAAAAAGCTGGGGACCCGATTACATTCGCTACGGCATCAACCTCGACAGCAATTTCAAGAGCGACTCCAGTTACAGTCTGCGTCTTGGCTACCAGAAGACCTGGATCAACTCGCTGGGTGCCGAACTCCTGGCCATTGGAGAGATCGGCTCGACCAATGGAGTCTCCGTGGACTATTACCAGCCGGTTGATGCGCGCCAACGCTACTTTCTCGAAACCAACCTGAAGTACGTCAGCAAAATCAGCAGCGTTTATCAGAACGACAACAAACTCGCTGAATACCGAATCCTGCAGGGCAGCGCCCGTTTCGGCGCCGGAATCAACCTCGGCGCTCTCGGCCAGGCGCGTGCGGGTTGGGAGGAAAACTGGTGGAATCCCAAGCTGGATACCGGCTTGCCGGTGTTCCCCGAACAATCGAAGCGGTATGGCGGCTGGGTTGCCCGCTTCGACCTGGACCAGACCGATCGGCTCTATTTTCCAACCAGCGGCTGGAATTCTTCAGTCAAGTATTTCGACGCCCCGACTGAACACTACAGCAAGGTCGACGGTTATGCCAGCGCCTACCGGAGCTTTGGCGACTGGGTACTGAGCAGCCGGGTTTCGTATCAGGGCTCGCCTGTCGGCCGCCTGCCATTCTATGATGTAGGAAGCCTCGGGGGCATGCTGAACATGACTGCGTTTGCTGTCGGTCAGCTCAAGGGCGATGACATGAGCTACGTCAATGCCCGTGCCGAACGCATCATTGGCCGCCTGCCGCTCGGTCTGCGTGGCGACATGCGCATGGGTCTGGCGGTCGAGGGGGCGAAGATCGGCACTCCCTACACGGAAACCAACCTGAAAGGCTGGATCAACTCCACCGCCATTTATCTCGGTGGCGAGACGCCCCTGGGGCCGGTCTACCTTGGATACGGCTACTCCAGCTCGGGTTCGACCGGCGGTTATTCCAATCTCTACCTGTTTCTCGGAACCCCCTGAGCGGACCTCCACACCTCTCAGATCAAACGCACAAGCTGCTTGCCGAGGTTGGCGCCCTTGAGCAGGCCGATGAAGGCCTCGGGCGCGCGCTCGATACCCTGCGCGACGGTTTCGCACCACTGGCCCAAAGTACACAGCCCCCGCCGCACAGGTGAACTGCATCGACGGGGGCCAGGAACTTGCTACTAGTGGAGGATGGTTTACACCGTCACCGTATCCGCCACGTCACTGAACTCCCTGATCTGATCGAAGTTCATGTAGCGGTACACCTCCGCGGCCTTGGCGTTGACCGCCTGCACCTGCTCCAGATACTCGGCCGGCGTCGGGATCCGGCCCATCAGCGCGCAGACGGCGGCGAGTTCGGCCGAGCCGAGATAGACGTTGGTGTCGATGCCGAGACGGTTCGGGAAGTTGCGCGTCGAGGTCGACATCGCCGTGCTGCCCTTGCGGATCTGCGCCTGGTTGCCCATGCACAGCGAGCAGCCGGGCATTTCCATGCGCGCGCCGGACTTGCCGAGGATCGCGTAATAACCTTCCTCGTTGAGGATCATCGCGTCCATCTTGGTCGGCGGCGCGATCCACAGGCGCGTCGGAATGTCGGTCTTGCCTTCGAGGACCTTGCCGGCGGCGCGGAAGTGACCGATGTTGGTCATGCACGAGCCGATGAAGACTTCGTCGATCTTCGTGCCGGAGACGGCGGAGAGCAGTTTGACGTCGTCGGGGTCGTTCGGGCAGGCGACCAGCGGCTCGGTGACCTCGGCGAGGTCGATCTCGATCACCGCGGCGTACTGCGCGTCGGCGTCACCCTGCAGCAGTTCCGGTTTGGCGATCCAGGCCTGCATGGCCTTGATGCGGCGGCCGAGGGTGCGGGCGTCGGAGTAGCCGTTGGCGATCATCCACTTCATCAGCGTGATGTTCGAGCGCATGTACTCGATGATCGGCTCCTTGTTCAGCGCCACCGCACAGGCGGCGGCCGAACGCTCGGCAGCGGCGTCGGAGAGTTCGAAGGCCTGTTCGACCTTGAGATCCGGTAGCCCTTCGATTTCGAGGATGCGGCCCGAGAAGATGTTTTTCTTGCCCTTCTTCTCGACGGTCAGCAGGCCGGCCTTGATCGCGTAGAAGGGGATCGCGTTGACCAGGTCGCGCAGCGTCACTCCGCGCTTGCCGGCTTCGGCGAGCGAACCCTTGAAGCGCACCAGTACCGATTCCGGCATGTCCAGCGGCATCACGCCGGTGGCCGCGGCAAAGGCGACCAGGCCCGAACCGGCCGGGAACGAGATGCCGATCGGGAAACGCGTGTGCGAATCGCCGCCGGTGCCGACGGTGTCGGGCAGCAGCAGGCGGTTGAGCCAGGAGTGGATGACGCCGTCGCCGGGTCGCAGCGCGACGCCACCGCGGGTGCTGATGAACGACGGCAGCTCGCGGTGCATCCGGACGTCAACCAGCTTCGGGTAGGCGGCGGTATGGCAGAACGACTGCATCACCATGTCCGCCGAGAAGCCGAGGCAGGCCAGATCCTTGAGTTCGTCGCGGGTCATCGGGCCGGTGGTGTCCTGCGAGCCGACGGTGGTCATCCGCGGTTCGCAGTAGGTCCCGGGCAGGACGCCCTTGCCTTCCGGCAGACCGCAGGCACGGCCGACCATCTTCTGCGCCAGCGAGTAACCCTTGCCCGGATCGGCCGGATTCTGCGGCAGACAGAACAGCGTCGACACCGGCAGACCGAGCGCTTCACGGGCACGCGTGGTGAGGCCGCGGCCGACGATCAGCGGGATGCGGCCACCGGCACGCACTTCGTCGAGGATCACCGGCGTCTTCAGTTGCGATTCGGCGATCACCGCGCCGTTCTTCAGCGCGATGACCTTCGAGGTGGCGGCGTCGATCTGCAGTTCGATCTCGTCGCCCATGTCCATCTGGCCGCAGTCGAGTTCGATCGGCAGCGCGCCGGCGTCTTCCATGGTGTTGAAGAAGATCGGGGCGATCTTCGAGCCGAGGCAGACGCCACCAAAGCGCTTGTTCGGCACGTAGGGAATGTCCTCGCCGGTGAACCACAACACCGAGTTGGTCGCCGACTTGCGCGAGGAACCCGTGCCGACGACGTCACCGACGTAGGCGATCAGGTTGCCCTTCTTCGCGAGTTCCTCAAGCTGCTTGATCGGGCCGCGCTCGCCCGGCTTGTCGGGGTCGATCCCCGGACGCGGGTTCTTGAGCATGGCCAGCGCGTGCAGCGGGATGTCCGGGCGCGACCAGGCGTCGGGCGCCGGCGACAGGTCGTCGGTGTTGGTTTCGCCGGTGACCTTGAAAACGGTCAGCTTCTGCGAGGCGGGCACCGGCGGACGCGAGGTGAACCACTCCGCATCCGCCCAGCTCTGCATGACCGCCCTGGCGTTGGCGTTGTCCTTGTCGGCCAGTTCCTTGACGTCGTGGAAGAAATCGAACACCAGCAGGGTCTTCTTGAGCGCTTCGGCAGCAATCGTACCGGTCGGACCGGCGAGCAGGTCGATCAGCGGCTTGACGTTGTAACCGCCGAGCATCGTCCCCAGCAGTTCGGTCGCCTTTTCCTTCGAGAGCAGGGGGCAGGACTCTTCGCCCTTGGCCACTCGGGCCAGGAACTCGGCCTTGACCTTGGCCGCGTCGTCCACCCCGGCCGGCACACGGTAGGTGATCAGCTCGACGAGATTTGCCTCTTCACCCGCGGGCGGGTTCTTCAGCAGTCCGATCAGTTCCTCGGTCTGCTTCGCGGTCAGCGGCAGCGGCGGAATACCAAGCGCAGCGCGCTCGGCAACATGGGCACGATAGGATTCCAGCACGGCGACGTCCTTTCTCAAAGGTTGTACGGCAGCAAAAGCATGATTGTACTGCAAGGGAGCAACACCGACCGGTCGAAGAACCGGTACCTGGCGCACGATGGACTGCCATCGGGGTGCCGCCTTGTCTATAATGCGGCGATGGACATCCCTTCCGCCCTGCTGTACAGCATCCTCAGCGCCATCGCCGAGGCTGCCCTGGCGCCGGCGCCCGACCCGCAGATGGCATACGAAGGACAGGCACTGAGCCGCTCGCTACCCGACGAGGCCAGGCAGGGCGTCATGCAGCCACCGACGGGTGACGGCTTCGTGACGATCAGCGGACGCGAGTTGCCCCTGGCCCCGACAGCGCAGATCCGCAGCCGGCAGAACCTGATCGTGATGCCGATGCAGATCCAGAACCCAGTCGAGGTCGTTTACATCACCGACGCTTCCGGCGCGATTTACCGCGTCTGGATGCTGACGCCGGGCGAAGCCTCGGTGTCGCGCCCACGCTAACAAAATCAGGTAAAAGATGGCCAAAAAACTGTTCATCCGCACCTTCGGGTGTCAGATGAACGAGTACGATTCGGACAAGATGGCCGACGTGCTCGCTGCCTCCGAAGAAATCGTCAAGACCGACACTCCCGACGACGCGGACATCATCCTCTTCAACACCTGCTCGGTACGCGAGAAAGCGCAGGAACGCGTTTTCCACGACCTCGGCCGGGTACGCCTGCTGAAGCTGGCCAATCCCGACCTGGTCATCGGCGTCGGCGGTTGCGTGGCAAGTCAGGAGGGTGCGGCGATCGTCGCGCGGGCGCCGTATGTAGACGTCGTCTTTGGCCCGCAGACCCTGCATCGCCTGCCGCAGTTGATCGCCGAACGGCACCGGCTGGGCAAGTCGCAGGTCGACATTTCCTTCCCCGAGATCGAGAAGTTCGACCATCTGCCACCCGCCCGGGTCGAGGGCATTGCGGCCTTCGTCTCGATCATGGAGGGCTGCAGCAAGTTCTGTTCGTTCTGCATCGTGCCCTACACCCGCGGTGAAGAGGTTTCGCGTCCCTTCGACGACGTCCTGACCGAAGTGGCGGGCCTGGCGGCGCAGGGGGTCAGGGAGGTCACGCTGCTCGGCCAGAACGTCAATGCCTACCGGGGCGCGATGAGCGGCAGCGGCCAGGCACCTGCCGGTGAGGAAGCAGCCGATCTCGCGCTGCTGATCGAATACATCGCCGAGATTCCCGGCATCGAACGCATCCGCTACACGACCTCGCACCCGCGCGAGGTCTCGTCGCGGCTGATCGAGGTCTACGCCAGGGTGCCGAAGCTGGTATCGCACCTGCATCTTCCGGTCCAGTCGGGATCGGATCGTGTCCTCGCGGCGATGAAACGCGGCTATACGGCGCTCGAATACAAGAGCCTGGTACGCAAGCTGCGGGCGGCACGCCCCGACCTGTCGTTATCCTCGGACTTCATCGTCGGCTTTCCGGGGGAGACGGCCGAAGATTTCGAGAAAACCATGAAACTGATCGACGAGGTCGGCTTCGATGCCTCGTTCTCTTTCCTCTACAGCGCGCGTCCGGGCACCCCGGCGGCGGATCTCGCCGACGATACGCCGCAGCCGGTCAAGCTCGAACGCCTGTTGCGTCTGCAGAAGCGCATCGACGAACTGGCGCAGGCCGTTTCCGCGGCAATGGTCGGCAGCGTCCAGCGCGTGCTCGTCGAGGGCCTGTCGAAGAAGGACCGCAATGAACTGGCCGGGCGCACCGACAACAACCGCGTCGTCAATTTTGCCGGACATGCCACCGACAACACGGTGTTCCTCGATCGCTTCCTGGATGTGCGCATCACCTCGGCGATGCCGCACTCGCTGCGCGGTGAAATCGTGAGCCGACCGGCATGACCGCCAGGACGGTCACCGCCAAGCGGCCGAGCACCGAACTGCTGCTGTCGCCGGTCAACAACAAGCAGCTCGCCAACCTCTGCGGCGTGCTCGACGAGAATCTGCGCCAGATCGAGACGGCACTCGACGTCTCGATCGCCCGCCGTGGCGAGCGCTTTACGTTGCGCGGCGAGACCGCGCAGACCGCGCGCGCCTCCGAGGCCCTGCAGCAGTTCTACGCGCAGGCCAAGGACACCTTGTCGGTCGACGAAATCCAGCTCGGCCTGATCGAACTGCTCAACCGGCCGGTGCGCAACATCAGCTCGGGCGGCGGCGTTTCGCCGGCACTGATGACCCGCAAGAGCGAATTGCACGGGCGCACGCCGCGGCAGATCGAATACCTGAAAAGCATCCAGGAACACGACATCACCTTTGGTACCGGTCCCGCCGGTACCGGCAAGACTTACCTGGCGGTCGCTTCCGCGGTCGACGCCTTCGAACGCGAACTGGTGCAGCGCATCGTGTTGACCCGTCCAGCCGTCGAGGCCGGCGAGCGCCTCGGCTTCCTGCCGGGGGATCTGGCGCAGAAGGTCGATCCGTACCTGCGACCGCTGTACGATGCGCTTTACGATCTGATGGGCTTCGAGCGCGTCGGCAAGCTCTTCGAACGCGGCGCGATCGAGATTGCCCCGCTGGCCTACATGCGCGGCCGCACCCTGAACCACGCCTTCATCATCCTCGACGAAGCGCAGAACACGACGCCCGAGCAGATGAAGATGTTCCTGACGCGCATCGGCATCGGCGCCAAGGCGGTAGTCACCGGCGATGTCACCCAGATCGACCTGCAACGCGGCCAGAAGAGCGGCCTGATCGAAGCCCGCCAGATCCTCAAGGAGGTTCGCGGCATCGCTTTCACCGAGTTCCTCAAGGAAGACGTGGTACGCCATCCCCTGGTGGCGCGCATCGTCTCCGCTTACGAAGCGCATACCGCAGCGCTCGAGGCCCGCGAAGCCGCGGCAAACGTGGCAAGAAAGCATGCCAAAGAATAAGCGCCTGGATCTCGGCGTGCAGTACGCCTGTCAAAGGGCGACGCTACCCGGCAGGAAGCAGGTCCGGACCTGGGTACGTCGCACGCTGAAGGCGACCGGCAGACCGGGCGGGCAGATCAGCGTGCGCTTTGTCGACGCCGAGGAAGGGCGGCGACTCAACAGCGGGTACCGTGACAAGGACTACGCGACCAACATCCTGTCCTTCCCCTACCAGATCGAACCCAGTGTCTGCGGCGACCTGGTGTTGTGCGCGCCGGTCCTCGTTCGCGAGGCAAACGAGCAGGGCAAGTCGCTGGCAGCGCATTGCGCGCATCTGGTCGTCCATGGCCTGCTGCACCTGCAGGGCTACGACCATGAAGCGAGCGACGAACAGGCTGCCGAAATGGAAGGCCATGAACGGCGCATACTCGCTGCCCTGGGCTACGCGGACCCCTACCGCGACGAGTCGTGACCCTCACCTCACCACCACAAGTCTTCTCCGGCATCCAGGAGAGAACCGATACGTCGGTCGCTGACGCGACCCGCACGCCAGAAGGCCCCTATGGACAGCAACCCCGCTCACAAACCCGGATTCTTTGAACGTCTCTCCTCGCTGCTGGTGCATGAACCCGAGGATCGCGAACAACTCATGCAACTCCTGCACGCCGCGCACCAGCGCCAGTTGCTCAATGCCGATGCCCTGGGCATCATCGAGGGCGCGCTCGCGGCTTCGGAAATGAGCGTCCGGGAAGTCATGGTGCCGCGGCCGATGATGGAGGTCGTCGATGTCCAGGATTCGCTGCAGCAGGTCATCAACCAGGTCAACACGACCCTGCACTCGCGCTTTCCGGTGATCAACGGCAGCCGCGACAACGTCATCGGCATCCTGTTGACCAAGGACCTGCTGCGCGTACCGCACGCCGACGGTTTCAGCCTGCGCGACTGGCTGCGGCCGGCGGTGTTCATCCCTGAATACAAGCGTCTCGACGTCCTGCTGCGCGAGTTCCGCGTCTCGCGCAATCACATGGCGATCGTCATTGACGAATACGCCGGCATTGCCGGCCTGATCACCATCGAAGACGTGCTCGAACAGATCGTCGGCGATATCTCGGACGAATACGACTTCGACGAGGCGGACGACAATATTCAGCTCGATCAGAACGGGGCGTACCGGGTCAAGGCGCATACCACCGTGGCGGACTTCAATGTTGCTTTCGACACCCGCTTCAGCGACGAGAAATGCAATACCGTCGGCGGACTGATCCTGAACCATCTTGGGCGGGTACCGCAGTTCAATGAAACGATCGCCATTGACGACGTGAATTTCCAGGTGTTGCGCGCCGACAGTCGGCGCATCTATACGCTGGTCGTCTCGCGTTCGCCGGCGGCTGACGATTCTGAATAGGAGCCTGGGCTGGCGCTGCCTCGGCGCCAGCCTGCTCGGTGCTGCGGGTGTCGTCGCTTTTGCGCCGGTCGGCTGGTTTCCCGCCAACTGGCTGAGCCTCGGCGGCCTCTTCGGCCTGCTCTGCGCGGTAATCGGCGGCCAAGGACAGGTCCGCCACGGTGCGCTGATCGCCGCCGCCTATGGCCTTGGCCAGTTCCTGACCGGCGTCTCCTGGGTCTATGTCAGCCTCAGCGTCTTTGGCGGCATGCCGGCAGCGCTGGCGGGCCTGGCGACGTTGCTGTTCTGCGGCGTGCTGGCGATTTACCCGGCGTTGGCCGGCGCGCTCTTCGTTCGCCTTGCCGCGCCCGGCTACTGGCCTCGCGCCCTGCTCTTCGCCGCCCTGTGGGTGCTGACCGAGGGCTTGCGCGCCTGGGTGTTCACCGGTTTTCCGTGGCTGTCTGCCGGCTACTCGCAAACGCCACCGAGTCCGCTCGCCGGCTATGTGCCGCTGCTCGGCATCCATGGCGCGTCGCTGGCTTCGGCGCTGCTCGGCGCGCTGATCTTCGAGATCGTCAGGCGCTGGCTGTCTACCACCGACTGCCCGGCACGCGGCTGGCTGCGCTGGTGTCCGGCTCTGCCGCTGGTCGCCGCTGCCGCGATCCTGGCAGCCGGCGAACTGCTGCGCGAGGTCCGCTGGACGCAGGAGGAAGGTGAGCCGCTGTCGGTGGCCTTGCTGCAGGGCAACGTGGCGCAGGAAATGAAATGGCGGCCCGAGCGTTTCGCCGATTCCCTGCACAGCTACTACCGGCTGGCACTGGAGAACCCGGCGCGGCTCACGGTTCTGCCCGAAACCGCCCTGCCCGCTTTCCTCGACCAGATTCCCGCGGACTATCTCGACGCCCTGCAGCAACTCGCGCTGCGCCAGCAAGGCGAACTGCTGCTCGGCATCCCGGTGGCCGAAGGCAGGCACTACTACAATGCGGCGGTGAACCTGGGGGCGTCAGGCCGGCAGCGCTACGACAAGGTGCATCTGGTGCCCTTCGGTGAGTTCGTTCCGCCGGGTTTTGCCTGGTTCATGGCGATGGCCAACATCCCGATGTCCGACTTCACCGCCGGCTCAACCACGCAGGCGCCGCTGCGCCTTGCCGGCCAACGCGTGCGGGTGAACATCTGCTACGAAGACGCCTTTGGCAGCGAGATCATCGGCGCGTTGCCGGCCGCGACGCTGCTGGTGAACATGTCCAACGTCGCCTGGTTCGGAGACTCGCTGGCACCGGCGCAACACCTGCAGATTGCCCAGATGCGCGCCCTCGAAACCGGGCGCATGCTGCTGCGCGCCACCAACACCGGCATGACCGCAATCGTCGACGTCGACGGTCGCGTACTCTCGGCACTGCCCGCTTTCACGCGCGGCGCACTGGTCGGCGAAGTACGCGGCCATTCGGGAGCCACTCCGTTCGTACGCGGGGGGAACTGGCCGGTCATCGGTCTCGCCTTGTTGTGGATTGCCGTGTCGGGTCGCCGCAGAACGGGATCGGCAACGGCCTGACACGCCGGCTTGCCGGGAGCCGGCGGAAGCAGGTTCTTGTCGGCCGAGAAACAAAGTAAAATCCCGGCTTTTGGTTCTGCACGAAGCTCTCCCATGCCTACGTTTCAGGAAGTCATTCTGCGTCTCCAGGAGTTCTGGGACCAACAGGGCTGTGCGCTGCTGCAGCCTTACGACATCGAAGTCGGTGCCGGTACCTTCCATACCGCGACCTTCCTGCGCGCGATCGGCCCCGAACCGTGGAACGCGGCCTACGTGCAGCCGTCGCGGCGGCCAAAGGACGGCCGCTACGGCGAAAACCCGAACCGCCTGCAGCATTACTACCAGTATCAGGTGGTGCTGAAGCCGTCGCCGGAGAACATCCAGGAACTCTATCTCGATTCGTTGCGCGCGCTCGGCATCGATACCAGCCAGCACGACATCCGCTTTGTCGAGGACGACTGGGAAAGTCCCACACTGGGCGCCTGGGGGTTGGGCTGGGAAGTGTGGCTGGACGGCATGGAGGTGACGCAGTTCACCTATTTCCAGGAAGTCGGTTCGCTGTCCTGCAAACCGGTGCTCGGCGAGATCACCTACGGCATCGAAAGGTTGGCGATGTACCTGCAGGGAGTCGAAAACGTCTTCGACCTGGTCTGGGCCGAAGGACCAGGCTACCGGGTGACCTACGGCGACGTCTATCACCAGAACGAAGTCGAGCAGTCGAAGTACAACTTCGAGCATTCCAATGTGGACCTGCTGTTCCGTCATTTCGGCGAACACGAATCGGAAGCACGACGCCTGATCGCTGCCGGCCTGGCCCTGCCGGGCTATGAAATGGTGATGAAGTGCTCGCATACCTTCAACCTGCTGGATGCGCGCGGCGCCATCTCGGTCACCGAACGGGCGGCCTACATTGGCCGCGTACGCGCCCTGGCACGCGAGGTGGCGCAGGCCTACCACGATTCCCGCCAGGCACTCGGCTTCCCGATGTGCAAGGCCAGTGTCGGCGGCGAGGGGCATTGAGATGAACGATACGCTCCTGATCGAGTTGCGCACCGAGGAACTGCCGCCAAAATCACTCAAGGTGCTGTCCGAAGCTTTTGCCGAGGCGGTTTTCTCCGCCCTGACGACGCAGCAGTTTGCTGCCGCGGACAGCGTCTGCACACCCTACGCCACACCGCGCCGTCTGGCGCTGACCATCACCGGGGTTGCCGGGCGCCAGCCCGACCGCATGCTGGAAAAGAAGGGCCCGTCGGTGGCCAGCGCCCTCGACGCCGCCGGCCAACCGACCAGGGCCCTCGAAGGCTTCATGCGCGCGGCGGGCGTCAGCTTTGCGCAACTGCAGAAGATCACCGACGGCAAGAGCGAGTACTTTGTCGCGCGCCGCGAGCAGCCGGGCGAGGAACTCGACAAGCACCTGGCCGAGATCGTTGCGCACGCCCTGCGCAAGCTGCCGATCGCGAAAGTCATGCGCTGGGGAGATTCGGAACATCAGTTCGTTCGCCCGGTGCATGGCCTGATCCTGCTGCATGGTACGCGCGTCGTCCCCGGCGAGGTGCTGGGCCTGCGGAGTGGCCGGACGACACTCGGCCACCGTTTCCTTGCGACGGGCGAGATCACCATCGACAGCCCTGCCGACTATGCACCGCGGCTGCTGGCGGGCAAGGTGATCGCCGCCTTCCCCGAGCGACGCGCGTCGATTGCCGCACAACTCGCGGCTGCCGCCGAAAAACTCTCGGCCCGCATCAATCCGGCTGATGGCCTGCTCGACGAGGTGACGGCGCTGGTCGAATGGCCGGCGGTCTATGTCGGCGAGTTCGAGCCCGAATATCTGGAAGTGCCGCAGGAATGCCTGATCCTGACGATGCAGCAGAACCAGAAGTATTTTCCGCTGCTCGACAGCGCCGGAAAACTGCTCAACAAGTTCCTGATCGTTTCCAACATGCAGGTCGACGACCCGCGCCATATCATTGCCGGCAACGAGCGCGTCGTGCGTCCACGCCTCTCGGACGCGCGCTTCTTCTACAACCAGGACCGCAAGAACGGCTTTGCCACGCGCGTCGTTCGCCTCGGTGCAGTGGTCTACCACCACAAGCTCGGATCGCTGGGCGACCGCGCGCAGCGAATGGGCCGGATCGCGCGCAGCATCGCCGAGAAGCTCGGAGCCGACGCCAACCTCGCCGAGCGCGCGGCCCTGTTTGCCAAGATCGACCTGCTGACCGACATGGTCGGCGAGTTCCCCGAACTGCAGGGCATCATGGGCCGCTACTACCTGCTGCACGAAGGGGGCTTGCCGGTGGTCGCCGACGCCATCGAACAACACTATCGACCGCGCTTTGCAGGCGACACCCTGCCGGCAGGCAACATCGCGTGTGCGGCGGCGCTGGCCGACAAACTCGACGCCCTGGTCGGCTTCTTCGGCATCGGGCAACTGCCGACCGGCGACAAGGATCCCTTCGGCCTGCGCCGTTCGGCGCTCGGCGTCCTGCGCATCCTGATGGAGACGCCGCTGCCGCTCGACCTCGGCGATCTGATCGGCGACGCCAAGGCGGCGCTGCGGCAGCAGGGCATCCAGCTCGAAGGGCTCGATGAACCGCTGCTGGGGTTCATGCTCGAGCGCCTGCGCGGCATGCTCAAGGACAGCGGCCATGCGGTCGACGTCATCGAGGCCGTGCTCACGCAACGGCCGACGCGTATCGACCTGGTTCCGGCCAGGTTGGCGGCGGTGCGCGAGTTCCTGGCGCTCCCCGAATCGCTGGCGCTGGCGGCGGCGAACAAGCGGATCGGCAACATCCTCAGGAAGGCCGAGTCGGTGCTTCCCGAGCCGGACGTCGCCCTGCTCGAGGAAGACGCCGAGAAAGCCCTGTTCCAGCGTGTGCTGCTGATCGCGCCAGTGGTCAGGTCGCACGTCGCCAACGAGGATTACGCCGACGCACTCAAGGTGCTGGCCTCGGTACGTGCCGAGGTTGACCGCTTTTTCGACGAGGTGATGGTCAATGTCCAGGAGCCGTTGCTCCGGGGCAACCGGCTGGGGCTCCTGAAAGCGCTGTTCGACCAGTTCAACGCGGTCGCCGACATCTCCAGGCTGGCCGTATGAAGCTCGTCATTCTCGACCGCGACGGCGTCATCAACTACGACTCGAAGCAGTTCATCCGGTCGCCTGCCGAATGGCGACCCATCCCGGGAAGCCTCGAGGCCATCGCCAGGCTCAACCAGGCGGGCTACCACGTGGTGGTCGCGACCAACCAGTCGGGGCTTGGTCGCGGCCTGTTCGACATGGATACGCTGAATGGCATCCACGAAAAAATGCATCGGACGGTCCTCGGAGTCGGTGGACGCATCGACGCGATCTTCTATTGTCCGCACACGGTCGAATCCGACTGTCTTTGTCGGAAACCGAAAAGCGGCATGTTCGAGCGCATCGCCAAGTGCTTCAACATCGACCTGCCAGGCACACCGGCCGTCGGCGATTCCCTGCGCGATCTGCAGGCCGCCGCTGCGGTCGGCGCCACGCCGCTGCTGGTGCTGACCGGCAAGGGGACGCAAACCAAGGACGAAGGCGGTCTTCCGGAGGGCACCCTGATCTTCCCCGACCTCGCCGCCGCGGCCGACCATATCCTGAGCCTGTGATGGCCGCTCTGCGTGCAGCGCTTTTTCTCCTGCTGGTCAGCCTGCTGACCATACCGTTCGGCGTGGCCGTTTCCCTGGCCGTGTTGTTTCCGATGCCCACGCGCTACCGGATCATCGCCGTCTGGCGCTGTGGCTTCATGGCCCTCTGCCAGTTCGTGCTGGGTATCCGCTACCGCGTCCTCGGCCGCGAGAACATCCCCGACGAGCCGTCGGTGGTGCTGGCCAAACACCAGTCGGCCTGGGAAACGGTCGGGCTGCAGGAGATCTTCCCGCCCCTCGTGTTTGTGCTGAAGAAGGAATTGCTGCGGGTACCGTTCTTCGGCTGGGGGCTGGCGGCGATGAAGATGATTTCGATCGACCGCGCGGCGGCCAAGGATGCCCTCAAGCAGGTCTTCGATCAGGGGCGCGAGCGGCTGTCCGCAGGCTATTGGGTGGTGATTTTCCCGGAAGGCACCCGTGTCGCGCCCGGACAAACGTGTCGCTACAAGCCGGGCGGCGCGCACCTCGCCGTCCGCAGTGGTGCCAGAGTGGTGCCGGTGGCGCACAACGCCGGGGAAGTCTGGGGAAAGGGCCTCCTGGACATCTCGGCAGGGCTGATCACCGTCAGCATCGGCCCGCCGATCGATCCCGCGGGCAAGACTGCGGTGAAGATCAATGCCCTGGCCGCCGCCTGGATCGAGGCCGAGATGCAGCGCATCTCGCCGCACCGCTACCCGGCTGTTGCCGATGCTGTCGCCGCCTGAATTGCCGCGCGCGTGCGTGCAGCCGGCGTGCGGCGAAACGCCACGGACCATCGCCCTTGGCGAGCACACCGTCAACTACCTGCTGCGCCGGGCCAGGCGCCGCAGCATCGGGCTCTCGATCGACCACCGCGGCCTGCGGGTCGGCGCCCCCAACGGCGCCTCGCTACGCGAAGTCGAGGCATCGATCCTGCAGCACCGCGAGTGGATCCGAAGCAAACTCGACGAATGGCAGGTTCGCCCCCATCCGGAACCGCTACGTATCGTCGATGGCGTGCAGATACCGCTGCTCGGCAGCCCGATCACCGTTCGCCTGGCCATCGGCGCCAGGCGCTGCGTCTGGAACCCGCAAACCCCCGAACGCGCACTCACCCTGTGTCTGCGCTCACCCGCGGAAGCACCGCTGCTGCTCGAGAGAGCGTTGCGCGAGCGGGCCAGCACGCTGTTCGTCGAGCGCCTGGGCCATTACGCTTCCCGGCTCGGCGTCGCCCTGCCGCGCCTGTCGTTATCATCCGCGCGCACCCGCTGGGGAAGCTGCAGCCTGCGCAGCGGCATTCGCCTGAACTGGCGGCTGATCCACTTCCCGCTGCCGGTGATCGACTACGTCGCGGTGCACGAACTGGCGCACCTGCGCGAAATGAACCACAGTGCGCGCTTCTGGTCGATCGTCGCGCAGGTGTACCCCGATTACCCGAACGCGCGCAAAGCCCTGCAGCTTGGCGCGACCCATTGCCCTCACTGGTAAGGAAAACGGATGCGGATTCTGCATACCATGTTGCGTGTTGGCGATCTTGATCGCTCGCTGGCCTTCTACACCGAGGTACTCGGCATGCGCGCCCTGCGTCGCCAGGATTACCCGGCCGGCCGCTTCACCCTGGCCTTTGTCGGCTTCGGCCCGGAAGCCGAAGGCGCGGTCCTTGAACTGACACACAACTGGGACACGCCGGCCTACGAGCTGGGCAACGCCTTCGGGCATGTGGCGATCGAAGTCGCCGACGCCTACGCGGCTTGCGCGCAGATCAAGGCGCGTGGCGGCAAGGTGGTGCGCGAAGCCGGGCCGATGCAGCACGGCACGACGGTGATCGCCTTCGTCGAGGATCCCGACGGATACAAGATTGAACTGATCCAGAAAAAGGCCTGAGCTTGCCCGCGATGATCGCCCTCTTCTTCGCCCACATCGTCCGCCGGCCTGCCGGATGGCTGCTGATGATCCTGCTGCTGTGCTCGACCACCGCGGCACACGCGCTGCTGGCGATTGCCCTGAACTCGGCAGACGGCACGATCAGCCTGATCGATACCGAGACCTACCAGGTCACCGGCAAGGCGACGGTGTGCAAGGAACCGCACCACCTGATGCCGACCCCCGACGAGAAATCCGTGGTCATTGCCTGTGCCGCCTCCAACCAGCTGGTGTTCTTCGACCCGACCACCGGTCAGGAACAGAAACGTATCCGTAACATTTCCGATCCTTATCAGCTGGGCTACTCGCCGAACCGGAAATGGTTCGTCGCCACATCGCTGCGCCTGGACCGGGTCGATCTCTATGACCCGACGGACTTCCGCCTGGTTGCCCGCCTGCCGGCACCGAAAACCCCCTCGCACATGGCCTTCGACGACGGCAGCCAGTTTGTCTTCGTGACCCTGCAGGACTCGAACGAAGTCATGGCGATCAGCCTCGGGACGCAAAAGATCGTCTGGGTCATGCCGGTCGCCGCCACCCCGGCGGGAATCGTGATGTCGCCGGACAATCGCTATCTGCTGGTCGCCTGCATGGGCGAAGGCGTCGTCGAGGTCATTGACTGGCGTGCCCAGAAGAGCGTCAGAAAGGTGCCGACCGCCACCGCCGCCCACAACCTTCAGCCGAAGGGCGACGGGCGCCATTTCTTCGTTTCGAATCGCTCGGTCGATGGCAGTATTTCGCTGCTCGATACGCAGACCATGACCGTCGTGGAAAAATACGATGTCCCCGGTGGACCGGACGACATGATGGTTCGCGCCGACGGCAAGGAACTCTGGGCGACGGCACGCTTCGCCCGCAAGGTACAGGTCATTGATCTGGTCAGCAAGAAGCTCAAGATGTCGATCCCGGTCGGCAGTTCGCCGCATGGCGTGTTCTTTCTCAACCACGCGGGTCTGCGATGAACGCCTCAAGGCATGGCCGGCCCTGGCCAACGGATGAACACGCGGCATGAGCCACGTCAGCAGGGGTGGCCGGAAAAACCATGCGCTCTAGCCTCCTGGCCCGAATCCTGATGTTGCTGGGCAGCGGCATGCTGTTGCTGACCACGCCCGCGGCACACGCCACGGCGGCTTGCCAGGCGGGCACCCTGTACCTGACCTTTGACACCGGCAACATGCGGCACGCCGAACTGATTGCCGATACGCTCGCCAGGCACGGCGTCAAGGCGACCTTCTTCCTGGCGCAGGAAGAGTCGACCCGTGGTGACCATGCGCTCGACGCCGGTTGGGCGCCGTACTGGCGCGCGCGCGTCGCCGAAGGGCACGCCTTCGGCAGCCACACCTGGCGGCACGGGAGCTTTCGCAGCGACAGCGGCGAGCGGGTCCGCTACCGGCTGCCGGATGGCCGCAGCGAAACCCTGGACGCAGCTGCCGTGTGCGAGGAATTGAAGCGTCCGGACAGCCGCTTCCAGGAACTCACCGGGCATCGACTCGCCCCCCTCTGGCGCGCGCCGGGTGGGCGCACCACCCCGAACACGCTCGCAGCGGCGCGTGCCTGTGGCTACCAGCATGTCGGCTGGGCACCGGCCGGCTTCCTCGGTGACGAGTTGCCTTCCGACAGCTACCCGAACGCATTACTCGTGCAGCGCGCGCTCGACCGCCTGAAGGATGGCGACATCGTCATGGCCCACCTCGGGATCTGGTCGCGCAAGGATCCCTTTGCGCCGATGCTCGACCCCTTGATCAGCGGCCTCAAGAGCAAGGGCTTCTGTTTTTCCACCCGTCGGCCACAGCCATGAGCAACGCCTTACTGGAAGCCTTCGTCGCTCTGCAGGACTGGCTGCTGGCGCACCTGCTGGAGCCCGTGCTGCTGACCCTTGGGCTGGGAAGCTATCTGGAAATGGCCTTCGACGGCGTTGAATTCTTCCTCTGCGGGGTGCTGCAGATCACTGCCGCCTACCTGCTGTTGCGGCCGCTGGAGGCGCTGCGCCCGATCGAAGTCTGGCCCGACCGCAAGGCAGTGCGCGTCGACGTGCTGTATTCGTTGCTCGACCGGCTGGGCATCATCCCGCTCCTCGTGTTCGCCCTGCTGGCCCCGCTCTTCGTGTCGGTGGATGGCTGGCTGCGTTTTCACGACATCATCCCCCGGCAACTGGAAGACCTGTTTCCGGCGCTGGAAGCACGCCCCCTGCTCAGCTTCCTGATCTATCTGATCCTCCTGGACTTCGCCGAATACTGGCGCCACCGCTTCTCTCACACGCTCCGCTGGTGGTGGGCGCTGCACGCGATCCACCACAGCCAACGCCAGATGACCCTGTGGACCGACAGCCGCAACCATCTGCTCGACGACCTCATCGGCGGCTTCTGGTTCGCCGTCATTGCGCTCCTGATCGGCGTCCCGCCGGGCCATTTCATCGTCCTGCTGATCGCCGTGAAAACCGTCGAAAACCTGTCGCACGTCAATGCCCGGCTGTCGTTCGGACGCCTTGGCGAGCTGCTGCTGGTCAGCCCGCGCTACCATCGCTGGCACCATGCGATCGAGCTTCCCGAAGGCCGACAGTACCGCTTCGGCTGCAATTTCGCGATCCTGTTTCCGATCTGGGATCAACTCTTCGGCACCCAGTATCGCGGGCAGGCGATGCCGCCTTCCGGCCTGAGCCACGGACCGCTGGCCGAATCCGCCGCGCAGAGTGGCTTCTGGCGGCAGCAGTGGGAAGGACTGCGGGCACTGCTGGCCACCGTGCTGCCGGCTTCGTCGCCGCCGCAGACAGCCCTGGCCCATGCCCCGACGACAGCGGTGCCCTTGCCGTCGCACGCCGCCGACCAGCAGCGCGCACGACACCCCAGTGAAACGCCATAGACATGCTCGATGATGCCCGCTCCTTCGCTGTGACTGCACACGGCAGCCAGATGTATGGTGCCAAGCCGTATGTCTTTCATCTCGATGCGGTCGTCGGACTGTTGACGCCCTACGGCGTCGAGGCACAGATCGTCGGCTACCTGCATGATGTTGTCGAGGACACCGCGGTCACCGAAGACGAGGTGCGCAAGCGCTTTGGGCACCTGGTAGGTGAATGCGTCAGTCTGCTGACCGACGCACCGGGGGCCAACCGGGCCGAGCGCAAGGCCGGCACCTATGCCCGGCTGGCAACGGTTGCCGGCCCCGGGGAACTGGCACTGGTGGTCAAGGCCGCCGATCGCCTGGCCAACGTCCGAAGCTGCGTCGTCGACCAGCGCTGCGGACTTTGGGGGGTGTACCGCAGCGAGCACGCCGCCTTCAGGCGGGCCGCCTATCGTGAAGGGCTTTGTGACCCCCTGTGGGAGGAACTCGATGCCTTGCTGGATACCGCGTCCGACGCCGGGAGCCGCAGCGACCAAGGATCGACCGATGTTTGACATCCAGAACTACGCGAGCTTTGTCGGCGCGATTTTCGTTTTCCAACTGATCCCCGGCCCGGGCACGCTGGCGATTCTCAACGCCACGGCGCGCAACGGCGTCGCCGCGGGACTGGGCGCTGTCATGGGGACCCTGCTGGGTGACATGGTCTATATGGTGGCAGCGGTGCTCGGCCTGGCTGCGGTGATGCATTCAGTGCCTGCCCTGTTTCAGGGGCTGCAATGGTTTGGCGCGGCCTATCTGGGCTGGATGGGTCTGCAATTGCTGCGCAAGCCCATCGCCGATGTCAGTGGTGCGCCGGAAGCCCGAAAAAGTGGCTGGGTCTATTTTCGTCAGGCCTTCGCGGTCAGCCTCACCAACCCCAAGGTCGTACTCTTCTTCGTCGCCTTCTTTCCGCTCTTTCTCCGCGCGGACGCTTCATCGCTGACGCTCGGGGTAATGATGGCGCACGTGACCCTCCTCAGTTTCCTCTATCAGGCCGCGCTGGTACTGGTCGGCAACGCCGTGGCAAGCAAGCTGTCACGCCTGCCCTGGGTACGCCGGCTGGCCACGCGCGCGGCGGGCGCTGCCCTGCTTGCTTTCGGCATCAGGCTGGCGTTCGACAATCGCTGAGGACGGGCATCCCGGTCGCGCGGCATTGGCGGCGGATAGACTGGCAAGCCGTCGCGCCTATCTGCAGCCCGCCGAGGTGCACCGCCGCATTGCCATTGGCGATGCTGACTGATCGGCATCGGCGGCGTGCCGATCCGAGAACCGCAATCCCGCCGCCACCACCAGAAGGGAGAACACGCCATGCACGGCAATACCATCTTGCTCAGAGCCGCGATGCTGATTGTCGCCTGCGCACTCGCCGCATGCTTCCCTGGCCCGGAGAAGGTCGGGGACCTGGCCAGGGCTTCGATGCAACAGTATTTCCGCAGCAACCCGGAGTTCCAGGGCAGCGGCATCGAGGTGGTGCGCGTGCGCGTGACCGGCGGTGGCGACAGGCAGTTCGCTGCACTGGCGAGTGTGTCGTATGCCGGAACGACCCATGAGATACCGGTAACCGTCATCGTCGACGGCATCAATCTGCAATGGTTTGCCGAGCCCGGAGCCTTTGCCTTCGTCTCGCAGACCAGCGCCCCGCCTGCGCACGCCCCCCGGGAGTAGAACGAGGGCCGCCGGCAGGCACATCGCCGGTCCCTGATGTACAATAGCGCCCTTTTGCAACCTGATGATTTTACCGAGGTTTCTTCGTGCTCGTCGCCAACAACATCACCATGCAGTTCGGGGTCAAACCCCTCTTTGAAAACGTTTCGGTCAAATTTGGCGAAGGCTATCGCTACGGACTGATCGGCGCCAACGGCGCCGGCAAGTCGACCTTCATGAAGATCCTCGCCGGCGAACTCGAACCCACGGCCGGCAACGTCGCCAAGGACGTGCACGAACGCATGGCCTACCTCCGCCAGGACCAGTTCGCTTTCGAACAGCAGCGGGTGATCGACGTGGTGATGATGGGCCATGAGGAGATGTGGGCCTGCATGCTGGAGAAGGACGCGATCTACGCCAACCCGGAAGCGACCGAGGAAGATTACCTGCACGCTGCCGATCTGGAAGCCCGCTATGCCGAATACGGCGGCTATACCGCCGAGGCACGCGCCGGGGAACTGCTGCTCGGCGTGGGCATTCCCGCCGAGCAGCACTTTGGCCCGATGAGTGACGTCGCGCCGGGCTGGAAGCTGCGCGTACTCCTCATCCAGGCGCTCTTTGCCGACCCCGAGATCCTGCTGCTCGACGAACCGACCAACAACCTCGACATCGCCACCATCCGCTGGCTGGAAAACGCGATCAACGAGCGCAACAGCACGATGGTCATCATTTCGCACGATCGCCACTTCCTCAACCAGGTGTGCACGCACATGGCCGACCTGGATTACGGCAAGATCGCCATCTATCCGGGCAACTACGACGATTTCATGGAAGCCTCGACGATGGCCCGCGAGCGGCAGCAGAACGCCAACGCCAAAGCCAAGGAACGGATCGCCGAGCTGCAGAACTTCGTTCGCCGTTTTTCGGCCAACGCGTCGAAGGCCAAGCAGGCCACTTCCCGCCAGAAGCTGATCGAAAAGCTGAAGCCGGAGGACGTCAAGCCGTCGTCACGCCAGTATCCCTGGATCCGTTTCGAGTTCGACGAAAAGGAGAAACTGCATCGCCAGGCGGTCGAGATCGAAAACCTCGACTTCGCTTATCCGGGCAGCTCCCGCAAGATCTTCAGCAGGTTCACCCTGTCACTCAATGGTGGCGATCGCCTGGCGATCATCGGCGAAAACGGTGTCGGCAAGACGACCCTGTTGAAGCTGCTGATGGGCGAACTGCAACCCCAGCGCGGCAGCATCAAATGGGCGGAGAAGGCACGCCCCGGATATTATGCACAGGATCACGCCAAGGATTTCAGCAGCGATACCAACCTCACCGACTGGATCGCCGGCTACGCGCGCAGCAGCGCTAGCGATGGCGAGGACCTCGCGACACTGATCCGCGGCACCCTCGGACGCCTTCTGTTCTCCGGCAACGAGGTGCGCAAGGCGGTCAAGGTGATCTCTGGCGGCGAGCAGGGCCGCATGATCTTCGGCAAGCTGATGCTGATGAAGCCGAACGTGCTGGTCATGGACGAGCCCACCAACCACCTGGACATGGAATCGATCGAGTCACTCAACACCGCGCTCGAAAAGTTCAAGGGGACGCTGGTCTTCGTTTCGCACGACCGCGAGTTCGTCTCGTCGCTGGCCACGCGTGTCCTCGAAGTGCGCCTCGATGGCAAGGTGGTCAACTACCCGGGCAATTACGAAGAGTACCTGGCCAGCCAGGGCATCGCCTGAAACGCACGGTCAGTTGGCGGGAGCCGGCTTGCCGCCCTCGCGGGCAGCCTTCCTGGCCTCGCGCTCGGCATCCTGCTGGGCACGCTTCTGCAGTTTCGCCTGCCGCCTGGCCTGGTCGGCGGCCGCTTTCTTCTGCCCCTCTTCAGCCTTTCTCGCCTTGTCGGCGAGTTTCTTTTCGCGCGCGCTGGCCTTCGCAGCTTCCTCGGTGCGGTGGCGCTCGGCGTTCTCCTGCTGATCGGCCTCGCGTTGCTGTTGATCGACGGCGCGTTTGCTCTCCTTGGCTTCGACTTCCTGCCGCTTCGCCTGCCGCTCGAAGTCGCGAGCCGGCTGATCGAGCCTGCGCGCCTCGACGATGGACGCCGTATAACGCTTCTTGGCCGCAACCAGACAATCGTTGACCAGCAACTTCGTGTAGCAACGGTCCTGATCAGCCTGATGACGGCGCTCCGCCTCGGCGCGCATCGACGCCGCCCGCGTCCGCTGCTCTCCGGCGGCTTCGAGCGTTTGCGGCACCTCCGGCGCCGCCTCCGGTGGCGCCGCCCAGGCCGCGCAACTTACCCACAGCGAAAACAACAGCACCTGTCCTGTACGCATGCAATCCTCCTTGTACCCCCCACATGCCGCCGCCCGGCAAACCCGTGCACTATAAGCGACGCAGCCGCTTGCGTTCGAATCGATGCCGTTCAGTCTGAATCCATCAAACGCGCCGGCCAAACGCCTCACGGCATTTGTCCGCCGGATCACGGCGACAGGCGCTGTACCCGATACGCGTCGTCACCGATGGCCGCCCGCGCCACATCGAGCAAGTGCTCGTGGTGCGTCAGGAACAGCACCTGCGTATGCCGGGAGAGATCGGCCAGCACCTGGAAGGTCGCCGCCGCGGCCTCGTCGTCGAACTGGATCAGGATGTCATCGACGATCACCGGCAAGGGCTCGCCGTTTTCGAGGTGCCCTTCGATGGCGGCCAGGCGCAAGGCGAGAAAGAGCTGATCGCGGCGACCGGTGCTCAGTTGCTCCATCGTCAGACGCTCGCCATCGGCGCGAACGGCTTTGAGGATCTGCCGCTCGTCGTCGTAATCGACGACCACGCCACGATAACGGCCGGCGGTGATCACCGCAAATCGCCGCGACGCCTGCTCGACGAGCGGCCCCTGGTTCCGTTTCTGGTAGGCGTCGATGACCTGAGCAATCACCGCCGAAGCGATCCGCGTCGCGGCATAATCGGCCCCGAGTTCACTGATCCGGGCGGCGTACTGCGCGGCTTTCTGTTGCGCATCGGCAGCCACGGCGGAACCGTCCATCTTCTCGAACGCCTGCCTGGCGGCCAGGTACACTTCGTGGCGGAGCTGTACCGTTGCGGCACTTCGTTCCTGTTCCCGCATGTTGTGGTCGAGGGCCTCGGCAATCGCATCCGGTTCCTGGCCAACCGCCTGCCTGAGCGCTTCTGCCAGCGGCAAACCCGCTGACTTCACCAGCCGGGCTTCGATTTCCCGCACTTCAGTCACCAGGGCGGCGCGCAGGGCGCTCTCGCCCTCGACCAGTTCGAGATCTTCGAGCGTCCGGCAGTCTGCCTGCTGCAGGAGCCTGTCGATGATCGCGGCGGCGTCCTGCGCAGACTGGCGAGCTGCGGCCACGGCCTGCTGGGCATCGGCGAGCTGTTGCGTGAGCGTGTTTTTCCTGTCCTGCTGCAAACGAGCCGCCCCCAGTTCGCGGTACAACTCGCCGGCCAGGACGTCGTGGGTTCGTCCGTCTTCGGGAATCGGCTGATGACGGACGCGCAGCCAGGTCCTGGTGAGTCGGGTTTCATAGTCGTCAATCTGGATGCCGGCGTTGCGCTGCTCGTTCTCTGCCTGATCCAGCGCGGCACGCGCCAGGGCCAGCGCAGAAAGCTGTTCGAGTCGAGCGTCCGCTTCTTCCTCGCTGGCCTCGCTGGTCAGTCGAATCGCCAGCATGGCTTCGCCCCATTGCTTCTTCCACTCGTCCAGTTGCCTGCGGCTGGCAATTTCTGCGGCCCCGGCATGCTGGACCGCGGCAGCCGCCTTTGCCCTGGCGGTCGTCTTGAGTTGTCGCTGGGTCAGATGGTCGGCATGGTGCCTGGCGATGGCACGGGCGCGCGCCAGCGTTTCCGAAAGCCGCTCGCCGGGTGCCGGGACCGGCCGCTTCATCAGGCCATAAATTTCGCTGAGTCGGCTACGGATCTCACGCGCACGCCGGCGCCTTTGCTCTGCCTCCTGCCGCGTGGCCTGCCAGGCATTGCGGCGTTGCAGAAAGGCCTCGCGCCTGGCGATCCATGGCGCCCCTTCGCTGAGTTTCAGAGGAGGCCAGCCATGCACACCGATCAGTTCGCCCCAGCGCCGTTCGAGATCCTCCCGGTCCTTGCCAACCGACGCCGCCCGGCCTTTTTCCAGATCGAGTGCGCTCTGCATCTGGGTTTCGCGGACACGAAATTCAGCGTAGCGGGTCACGCGCTCGGCATCGGCAAAGAGGCCGTCGGCGGTAGTGTCGGCACGAGTCACGGCGTGTTCGTAGGGTTCGCTCGACGGCGGCGGCTCCGCTGCCAGCGATTCACCCGCTAATGGCATGAAGTGGCGGCGAATACCCAGCCAAAGCAGGTCCCGCTTCTCGCGCTCAAGCGCCAGTGCGGTCTTGGTCGGCACCTCGCCACGGATCTCCAGGCCCTTGATTTCGCCGCGCAAGGCGGCAAGATCGTTCTCGATCTTTTCCATCGCCTCCCGAATCGAGCGCGTCCGACGACGCAGCTCTTCGTCCTCCGACTTGAGCAACTGGACTTCCGCTTCGAGCGGGATCGTGGTTCTCGCCACCGCCTCGGCGGAAGCCATTTTCAGGACTCCGGCTTCGCTGTTGAGCTGCACTTCTGCCGCCGTCGCTTCGTCTTCGAGTTGTTGCGCCCCAGCTTCGGGATCGCCATGATCGGCGATCGAGTCGAGAAAGGCCCCCAGATCCCCCGAGCAGGCTTCGCTCCCAAGGCCGAGGATTTCCGCGTCGAGCTGCTGCAGCTCGAACTGCTTCTCGCCGAAAGTCTTGAGGCATGCCCGGTGAGTCGCCTTGAGCATCGCGCCGGCAGTGATCAAGGCCCGAATCCGCGCCACACCGGTCGGATCCGGAAGCCATTGCAACGGCTGTTCTGGCCATTGTTCACCGGCGATCTGCCTGACGATGGCAGCAAACTCGCCGCGCGCCCTTTCGATGCCGAATGCTGCCTTGGCGAGCTGCATGCTCGCCTCACGGTAGGTGCCGGTCGCGTGCTGGAGCGCCTCGACGGATTCCGCATCGGCCAGCACGGCGTCGTTGATCTCGATCGCCTCGAGTTCAGCCTGGTGCTGCCGCCAACGTTGCGAAGCCATCCGCTCGGCCTCAACGCCGGCGTTCTGCTTGGTGACCGCCGCCACCCGCTCGGCAGGAGCAGAAGGTGGAAGCATAGGCACATCGGCCCGTTCAGCCAGGCGCTGCTGCGCCAGTTCGAGGGCGGCCACATCCGGAAGAATCGCCGCCAGCCGCTCCAGTCGGCGAGCATCCTTGAGCAGGCGCGCCTGCTCGGCCCTGGCCGCTGCGTATTCGCTTTCCGCCGTCGCCAGTGCAGCCTTTCTGGAACTCCACTCGGCCGGACGCACGGCAGCGTCCTTCGCCTGCTTGCGAGACGCTTCGTATTGCGACAGCGTGCGGTAGATGACCGAGGTGGACGCGCGCGGCTTGAACAAGGTTTCGGCCTCGCGGTCGAGCCTTGCCCGCAGTGTACGGATCGAACCGAGGCCGGCGCCAGCCTCGAAGAGGCTTTCGCCGGCATCCCCCTTGCCTTGCGCCAGCGCTTCGCCACCGCGCACCAGGGCTTCGTGATCGAGGCTGAACATCGCCAGAAAGAGCCCCTGGCTGAGGCCACCCAGCCATTCGCGCAGGCGCTCCTCCGGAACGGCCTCCGACAACTCGTCGCCACTCGTCGGATTGTAGCTGAGCAGGGTGTTGACGCGCCCCTTGCGGCGCATGACGGCCAGTTGTTCACCAGCGGAAGACGTGAGGACCACCCCCACCCGCAGCTTTGGTTTGCCATGCCGGTGGCCGTCTCGGGTCTGCTCGGGAACTCCGAAGAGAGCACCGTTGATCGCCCGCCAAAGCGTGGTCTTGCCGGCCTCGTTTGGCCCGCAAATGATATGCAGCCTGGCACTGCCGCGGAAATCGAGGCGTTGACCGGTGAAGTGGCCGTACGCCTTGAGGTCGAGCTGGTCGATCTTCACGCGCCGTCCTCTGCGGAAGTTGCAGCCAGCAGGCGTTCTCTGGCGCTGGCGAGAGCGTCGGACAGCGCCTCCCTGGAATCCAGCGCCCAGTCGCCGTGGCATCCGCGCAGTTCGGCTGGCAGCTTCTGGCCTAGATCGGCCAACACGCCGTCGGCCAGACTCTGCAGCGCATCGGGATCGGCCGCCAGCGCGTCGAGTGATCGAATCAGCAAGCCAATGGGATCGTCACGCCTTGCGAGCCGGGCGAGATCGAGCGGCGCACTGACCTTGAGACGCACTTTCTCCAGCCAGGCCATGCCCGCCGACGCTTCGCCGACCGAGGCGGCAAGTTGTGCCCGCAGCGACTCCCGACCGGCTACGAGCCGGCCATGCAAGGAGCCCCGACCGCCAAGCGTCAGGCGCAGGGCAAGGATCCGGTCCTCCGCTACCGTTTGCGCGACCCGCACGGCGGATTGCACGGCCGCGTGCAGGTCGTCCTCGGTCGTGAAAGCCGCGATGTCGATGTTAAGGTGTTGCCAGCGCGCGACGTCGGTGGCCACGAACTCGACCGCGCGAATGCCGAACGCCGGTTCGGCGTCGACCAGCATGCAGCCCTTGGGACCGGTTTCGCGGGCGTGCCTTCCCTGGGTGTTTCCTGGAAAGACGATCCACGGAAGCTGCTGAACAATTTCCCGCGTATGGACATGACCGAGTGCCCAATAGTCGTAACCCTTGCAGTTCAGTCGATCGATGGTCGTCGGCGCGTAGGGCTGGTGCCCGACGCGCCCCGCGAGCGCGGTATGCAGCACGCCCACATTCAATAATCCGCCGCGTGGCGGCGGGTACCCCGCCGCGAGGTCCGCCGTCACTGCCTCGGTCGCGAAGCTCTGACCGTGGATGGCGATACCGAGTCGCTCATCGACGACGGTGGTCGGGTGACTGGCGGGAAATACGCTGACCGTTTCCGGCAAGGGCACCGATTTGGTCAACTTGCTGAGCGCGTCATGGTTGCCGTAGATCAGGAAGACCCGGATGTCCGCTTCAGCCAGTCGCCGCAGTTGTGCGGCGAAGAACAATCCGGTATTGAAGTCAGGCCAGTCGCCATCGAAGACGTCACCGGCGATGATGACGAAGGCCACCGCGTGCTCGACGGCAAGATCGACGATATTGGCGAAAGCCCTGCGCGTGGCGTCCCGCATCGCCTCCGCCGGAGCCCCGTCATAAAGTTCGAGACCGCGCAGCGGACTGTCGAGATGGATGTCAGCGCAGTGGATGAAGCGCATTGACCCTCCTGTGGATCAGCAATTCTTACGCCCAGACGCGTCCTGGATCAGGGATGACGTCAGCCATTTCAACAGGATTTCAAAGAGCAGAGTGGGTTCAAAGGGCTTGAGCAGGACGTCATTCATTCCGGCGTCCAGGCAGCGGGCCTTGTCCTCGGCAAAGGCATTCGCGGTCATGGCGATGATGGGTGTCTGCCGGTGTGCGGGTATTTCACGTATCTGCCGAGTCGCTGTCAACCCGTTTGCATTCGGCATCTGCACATCCATGAAAATCGCCGCATAGACCGTTTGCCTGGCCATGACCACCGCCTTCTCGCCATCCTCGGCGGTATCAACCAGGAGACCGATATCCTCCAGCAATGTCCTGGCGATTTCCCTGTTCAAGAACTCGTCATCGACGACCAGGGTACGACATCCAGCGAAGCGCTTCTGGACGAGCGCCTCGGCGTCTTCGCCCGGTGCCGGTCGGGCGGCAATTACCCCAGTCCCCTTGCGCAGCCTCGCCGTAAACCAAAAGGTGCTGCCGCTCCCCGGCGTACTCTCGACGCCCGCCTCACCGCCCATCAATTCGGCCAGCCGCCGCGTGATGGCCAGCCCAAGGCCGGTACCACCATACTTCCTGGTCGTCGAATTGTCGGCCTGCTCGAAGGCGCTGAAGAGTCGGGGCAATGCTTCGGGCGCAATGCCAATGCCGGTATCCTTGACCTCGAAGCGCACCACTACCGCTTCCGCGGTCTCCTCCTGCTTGCCGATGTGCAGCGTTACGGTACCCGTGTCCGTAAACTTGACGGCGTTGCTCGCGTAGTTCAGCAATGCCTGCTGCAATCGCGTCGCGTCGCCCATCAAGTGCGATGGTAATGGATCGCTACTGACCGTCAGGCGGATGTTCCTGGCCCTGACGCTTTCGTCGAGAATCGAACTGACATTGCTTAGCAGGCTGTCGACGGTTAACGGCGCTTCCTCCAGGTCCAGCTTGCCGGCCTCGATCTTTGAAATGTCGAGAATGTTGTTGATCACGGACAGGAGATGCTGGGTCGACGTGGCAATCTTGTCGAGACGTTCCAGTTGCTTCCGGGTTAGGCCATCACGTCGCAGGAGGTGCACCATACCCAGAATGCCATTCATTGGGGTTCGGATCTCGTGGCTCATGTTGGCGAGGAAGGTGCTCTTGGCACGATTGGCGGCCACGGCAACATTCCTGGCAACTTCGGCTGCATCGGTTGCCGCTTCGGCAACACGCTTGGCATGGATCGATTCTTCCAGAAAACGCTGCGTCCTGGTGCGCTCGATGCGCAGCGTCCAGTTCCAATAGAGCACGACCATAAGGATCAGACCGCCGATCACGACGACCCACAGGATCAGCGTGTAATTGACGCGTGGCTCAAACTCCACGCTCCCCCATTTCTGGGCAATGACGTTTCGCTCTTCCGCGCTCAGGGCGGCGAATCCCTTGTCGATCAGCGCCGCCAGTTCAGGCCAGTCGCCACGCACGGCCATGGCGTTGGAATGGTTTCCGAATGGCGTCGGGGCGACCACCATCAGGTTGTCGAGCTGCTGCTCCCTGACCAGGTAGCTGCCAACGGTCAGATTGCCCACGTAGGCGTCCGCCTGACCGGTGGCGACGGCTTGCAGGGCGTCCGCCGAACGGTTGACCTCGAGCATTCGGATCGCCGGGAAATCCGACTGGAGTCTTTCGGCGATCGCGTAGCCCTTCTCCACCGCCACGGTCTTTCCGGCAAGCCCTTCGGGACCGCTGATGAAAGGGCTGCCTTTGCGGGCGAAGACGACCCACGGCGAGGTAAGGTAATCGCCGGTCAACGCAAATTCCTGTTCCCGTCGTGGCGTGCGACTCATCGTCAGTAGCAGGTCATAGTGCTGGCGTTTGCCCCGCACGTCCTCCACAGCTTCCGTCCAACTGCTGGTGTCTGAAACGTACTCGACCCGGAAGCCCAAATGCCTGGCGATGAGATCGAGATAATCGATGGCGATGCCCGAAGGCACCGGCTTTGTGAACATGTAGGGTGGCCAGTCGCTGATGCGTACCCTGACCGTTTGCCCCTGCGCCAGCCAGGACTTTTCGGCATCGCTCAGACCGATCCTGGCCGTCGCATCCATCGTGAAGTCGCCGTACCAGCGGCGGGACAAGGCCAGTTGCTGCGCTTCGCTCAGGTCGCCGAGTGCCTTGTTCAGGAGAGCGACCAGTTCCGGCCAATCCTTGCGTACCGCAATCACCGTATCGGCCTTGCTTTCGATGATCTGGGCGGTGAGTTTGTAGCCGAGATTGCTGTTTTTCCGACGCTCAAGTTCAACACCCATTGAACCGATGATGGCCTCCACCTGGCCACTCATCAGAGCCGCAATCGCGCCCTCGATCCGTTCGTGGGGCAACCCTGAAATCCCGGGATGCTGGCGCAGCAAATCCTGCGACATCGCTTCGCCCTTGAGGTAGGCGACCTTCTTGCCGTGCAACTCGCTCAACTGCCGCGCCGGTGCGGCCTGGTCGCTGCGCGCGTAGAGGAACAGGTAGTTGGACCCCACCTTGTCGCTGAGAAGAAAATCCTCCCGCCAGACAGCGAGCTTTCTGACCATCGCCAGGCCCGTGCAACGCTGCGCCTTGGCATCGGCGATCGCCTTGTGCCACGGGACAACCCGTATCCTGATCGAGGTGCCGAGACGTTCGCTGAGCAGCCTGTAGAGGTCGGGAACATAGCCCACGGGCTGCTGGTTCTTGTCCAGATAGAGGCCAGGCGGGAAGGCATCGGTATAGCAAAACGTAAGGTCCGGATGGGCCGTCAGCCAGGCGCGCTCGGCGGTGCTCAGGGCAATTCGCGCGGAATCGGCCGCTCTGCCTGTTGTTGGCGTGAGCAGAAGGCCGGCGAATAGGCAACTCATGAATATCAGAAACACCAGCCGGGTTGCCAGCGCCAACCTCTGCATGGGTGTCGATACGTCCATAAGCATCTCTGGCGATCCCAAACGGTACATGTCCAGCCAGCCAGTCCGGCAAGGAAGGTGAACCGGCCGCTGCATCTGCTGCAAGTCCAGTCCGACAGACGATGATCTATCCGGAAGTGCTTCAAGCTCATGCAAATTCTACCTGCTTTTCAAATGCATCCAGAAACACTACATTGAAGGCATCTGGGCGGGGCAAGCCACAACGACAGGCAACCAAGCAAGAAGCGCCCGACTATTTGCCAATCAGAGCTGGAGAAACGAGATGACGATGAACGTACTGGGCTATGCCGCACAATCAGCAAAGGATACCCTGGCTCCCTTCCGGTTCGAGCGCCGTGATCCACGTCCTGATGACGTTATGGTCGAGATAGTGAACTGCGGGGTATGCCACTCCGACCTGCACATGGTGCGCGATGATTGGGGCTGGAGTTTCTATCCCCTGGTTCCCGGCCATGAAATCATTGGGCGCGTAATCAGCACCGGCACCGATGTCACCCGCTTCAAGCCGGGCGATCATGTCGGCATCGGGTGCATGGTCGATTCCTGCCGGCAGTGCGACCCCTGCAAGCAAGGGCTGGAACAATACTGCGAAGCCGGCCATACCCTGACGTACGCCTCGCACGACCGCCACGACCAGCGACCCACCTACGGCGGCTACTCGGAGAAGATCGTGGCCTCCGAGAAGTTCGTCGTCAAGGTTCCGGATGGTTTGGACCTGGCTGGTGCTGCGCCGCTGCTGTGCGCCGGAATCACCATGTGGTCGCCGCTGCGGCATTGGCAGGTCGGCAAGGGCAGCAAGGTGGCGATTACCGGCCTGGGCGGTCTGGGTCACATGGGACTGAAACTGGCCAGAGCCCTTGGCGCCGAGGTCACGTTATTCACCCGTTCGCCAGGCAAGGAGCAGGACGCACGCCGGCTGGGGGCCGACCATATCGTGCTCTCCACCGATGAAGCACAGATGGCAGCCGTCAAAGGACGCTTCGATCTGGTTATCGACACGGTGCCTTACGTACATGATGTCAATCCCTATCTGCCCACACTGAAACTCAACGGAACGCTGGTACTCGTCGGATACGTGGGTGGCCTGGAGCCATTCCTGAGCACCATCCCGCTGATCCTCGGCCGCAAGTCGGTGGCCGGTTCAGTCATCGGCGGCATTGCCGAGACCCAGGAACTGCTCGACTTCTGTGGACAGCACGGCATCATCTCGGATGTCGAGGTCATCAAGATTCAGGACATCGATGCCGCCTACCAGCGCATGCTGAAGAGTGACGTGAAGTATCGCTTTGTGATCGACATGTCTTCGCTGAAATCCTGAGCGCCAGCCCTGGCCTTCTCGACAAAGGGGGGCGCAGTGACCAAGGTTATCGTCGCCATCGCTGCCGGTTCTGTCTGCGGGGCGATCAACTGCTGAAAGATGCGCGACAGGGTTGCCTCAAGGTGATCGACCCGCGCTTCACCACCGGAAGCAGGTCTCTGATCGAGCGTCGACGCACCGAAAACCGCGTGCCTACTGCCGCATGGCCGGCGCCTTGGCCTTGCACGTTTTACCAGGCATCACCAGGCTCGACTGGTAAGCCGAAATCGCGAGCAGTTGATCGTCGTTGTACTTGCTGATGATCCTGACCATTTCGGGATCGGCGTTGCGGCGCTGGCCGTCGCGGATCTGGGTCATCTGGTGCAGCAGGTATGCATAGTGCTGCCCTGCGATCACCGGATAGCGCTTGTGCCTGGAGCCTTCACCGCTGGGCCCGTGGCATGCCCTGCACTCCTTTTTGTAAAGCTCTCTGCCGTTCGCCACTTGCTTGACGGCGTCTTGAGCCTCGTACTGGCCATGCTCGAGAGGGATGCACAGCCCTTCGAGATAGGCGGCGAGATCGGCCAGATCCTGCGGATCGGTCAGTGCCGCCGCAAACGGGTACATCGTTGGATTGTCCCGCAAACCGGCGCGGATGTCGGCCATCTGCTTGATCAGCACGCTGCTGTGCTGGCCCGCGATCTGAGGGATGCTGCCGTCCGAACGGCCACCCCCCGACGGCAGGTGGCAACTGCGACACAGCGCGTAGAGGACCGCACCGCGCTTTCTGCTGCCCTTGCGCTCCAGCGCTTCGTTCTTTTCGCCCGCCAGCGCCTGCCAGGGGTAATCCTTGATCCCGATCCCCGTAGCGCGAGGTGCAGAAGGCTCGGCATGCGCAAGCACCACGGCCTGCATCGCCAACAAAAGCGCCAGAACCAGATTCTTCATTGCCCACTCCATGTTGTTCGAAAATTGCCGGTTGCCAGTCGGCAGGCAGCCCGCCTGTTGAATCTCGCGCCAAACCGGAAGCCAGTGAGGGTGATCGGCACCCTTTCTTGTTCTGTTACGGCGGATCGCCGTCCATCACTCACCAACTCACACCATCCCCCTTGCCGACAGGAAGAGCAACCGTGGGTTATCCGGTGATGCCACGAAACCGAAGCGCTGGTAGCAGGTCGCTGCCTGCTGATCGATGACATCAACGAACAGACCGATACCGCCACCCTCAGTGTAGATTCGTTGCGCCCGCGTCAGAGCATCCACTAACAGCAATTCCCGGCATTATGTAGCAACCACCCCCAGCGCCTAGCCGTCGGCTCAGCCAAAATGCACTTGTTTTCGACGAACAGGAGCATTTTTCATGGCAGAGAGCCACGTGGTGACGGCCCTGGTAACCAAGCGTGCCGAGATGGACGGGCTTATCGAGCAGCACAGGAAGGAAATGGGGCGACTGGCAACTGATCTGGCCCATCTGGACGCGACCCTCAAGCTGTTTTCCCCGGAAATCGACCTGCGGACGCTCCGCGCCAAGGAGCACCGGACGCGGAACCGCTTCTTCCGGCCGGGGGAATGCCAGCACATGGTGCTTGTGGAAGGCGAAAATCGTTCCGGACGTGACGGAGAAATCCTCCTGGCAGCCTACACAGCGCCAAATCTGGCGCGCCGGCCGGAAGTAGTGCCGGTGCACCAGCCCGCAGTGCGGGCAGATCACTTCGTCCCCATCGCCCCAGCGCACGCGCCGGAACAGGGAAAAGGCATCATCGTCGCTCATGCCCAGGACTTCCACCAGGGACCGCGTCCGGGCTTCGGCTTTCAGCAGGAAATGGAGACTCATCGCAGGGGCTCACGGGGGGTATGTCGTGTGCACCAGTGTATCCGTGGCCGGGCTCACAGGATGCGCTTGCCGGAAAAAGCGTCGGCGCCGGGACGGCCCCCAGGAGGTTGGGGTGGCTGCTCCATAATGCCGCATTATCCCATTACAAGAGCGCACCAGATGAGCCTCTTTTCGCGTTGGCGTACGTCAAGAAACCAAAGCATACGCCAACACAAAACCCGCCAAAGACCGTCAAATAGTCAAGCAAAAACAACCGCTTGAAAAAATACGTACCAAATTTGCGAAGTCCGGAGGTTTCGAGAGAAATGGTCCCTGGGGCGGCAGACTTTAGGGAGCGCTGCTGGCGAATGTCGATAGACTGAACCCATCCGCAGGACTTGGCTGGTGCGGTCATTGACACCCACGGCGAGCCCAGGCATGAGCCTGCGATAAAGTGCACGTCAGGAGTTGGTTTGGGGCCGGGCAAGCCGGCCGGGCCAGGCCGCAACCCAGTACCACTGCGTGCCTGAGTATCAGCGCTCCGCGAGGGGTAAATAGGGCCGAATCGGATGACCGGTGTAACGCTGTCTTGGCCGAGCGATATGTTGATCCGGCGCCTCGATCATCTCTTTCCATTGAGCGATCCAGCCGATCGTGCGGCCAAGCGCGAAGAGAGACGGAAACATCGCTTTGGGGAAACCAATGGCCCGCAGCATGATGCCCGAGTAGAAGTCGACGTTGGGAAACAGCTTGCGCTGGACGAAGTAATCGTCATCAAGGGCAATGCGCTCAAGTTCGAGGGCCAGCGCGAACAACGGTTCTTCATTCTTGCCCAGTTCCGCGAGTACCTCGTAGCAGGATTCGCGCAGGATCGCCGCACGTGGGTCGTAATTCTTGTAAACCCGGTGACCGAAGCCGGTAAGCCGGAAAGGATCGCTCTTGTCCTTGGCACGCTTGATGTAGATGGGGATACGGTCCTTGCTCCCGATCTCCTCGAGCATGTTCACCACCGCCTCGTTTGCGCCACCGTGGTCCGGCCCCCAAAGTGCCGTGATTCCGGCGGCGACGCATGCATAAGGATTGGCATGACTCGAGCCGGCAATGCGCACCGTCGCCGTGGAGGCGTTCTGCTCGTGATCGGCGTGCAGCACCAGAAAACGGTTGATGGCGCGTGCCAGCACAGGGCTCACCACATATTCCTGTGCGGGTATGCCAAAAGCCATCCGGAGGAAATTTGAGGCGTATCCCAACCCGTTGCGAGGGTACAGGAAGGGTTGCCCGAGCGAGTACTTGAACGCCATTGCGCAGATGGTCGGCATCTTGGCGATGAGGCGGTGCGTTGCCACCATCCGGGCTTCGGGATCCGTGATGTCGATCTTGTCATGATAGAAAGCGCTCAGCGCTCCGACGGTGCCCACCATCACTGCCATCGGGTGTGCATCCCGGCGGAAGCCCTCGAATAACCGCTTGAACTGCTCGTGGACCATGGTGTGGTGGCCAATCAGATCGTCGAATTGCTTGAGTTCTGATTGCGTAGGTAGCTTCCCGTAGAGGAGGAGATAACAGACTTCGAGGAAGTCGGCATGGGCCGCAAGTTCTTCGATGGGGTATCCGCGATGCAGAAGGATGCCGCGTTCGCCGTCGATGAAGGTGATCGCCGAATCGCAGCTCGCGGTCGACATGAACCCCGGGTCGTAGGTGAAGTAGCCCGTCTCTGCGTAGAGCGGCCGGACGTCAATGACCTTGGGACCGTGGGTACCTCCAAGAACGGGAAGATCGTATTGCCTCCCGTCTGCATGAAAGACAATGGTCACTTTCTCGCCCTCTACCGGCGGAGTGATCGTCAGATCGGGAAGTGCGCGTTTCATTTTGGCCCCCTTCCTGCGTGCAACTCGTCATCATTCGGTAGAACGGACTCAGCCCGGAAGGTGAGTCGACCCTTGCTGCGTCCGCCCGACAGATCTTCCCTGTGTGCAGAATCTCGCCAGGCACAACAAGTCGCGTGGCGCCACGGAGAGTATATGCACCCCCTGCAAGCGGCGTCAATCTTGAACTTGGCGCCAGGCCCCTGAATGGCCCCCGACCCGGATGAACAACGATTTAGCCTTCGTGTAGAAGAGCGAATGCCCGCAACGGTGGGAGCAGGAACGGTCATCTTACATCGTGACCTTGCACGGCGGGAATAGCCCGTCGATTACCGATCACCCACCAGACATTTCGCGATGGCGTACCTCACGGAACCAAAGCATAAGCCAACACGAAACACGCCCGCAGCCCTAAAAACGTACATCTAAACAACAGCTTGAAAAATCCGTACCAAATTTCCGAAGTCAGGAGGTTTCGAGATAAACGCCCCGTAAGACGCCAAAATGCGTCTGATATGACATTTGTTGGGTAGGCGAAGCAGGAGGTATAAACGAAAAACCCCGCAAAACAAGGCGTTGAGCGGGGTGTTCGTTTTGGCTGCAGAGCGTTTGCAGCCGGTGTACTGGCGGAGAGGGCGGGATTCGAACCCGCGGTAGGCTCACACCTACGCCTGATTTCGAGTCTCTGGCAAGTTCTTTTAATTTCAATGGGTTGCGCCAGATTCATTTCCGCAACCATGAATATTTTGCACCGCCGCAACCCAGTATTTGCGTTGGTTTGTCGTGGGGTTGCGGAAATGATTTTATGCATTATGGAATGGTCTTAATCCATTTGAATTCAGGGTTGGTTACTGAGAAACGGCTAATTGCAGACCATATTTCCGCCCCCGGTCGGGGTGCAGAACGTCGTGCGCCTCGCCGCGGGTCTATCGTTGATCACCGTCTTGTTTTCGATAACCGTTGGCTCGTTCATCCCGCACGCCGAGTACATCATGCGCTTGGCGGCATTGATCTGCGCACCATCCTTGCGGATCGAACTGGCCTCAACGTCGTAGCTTCGCTGCGCCTCCTTGCATTCTCGGCTATTCTTCGACTCGGCTCGCAGATCGGCATCCGTTCTGCCCGTGGTAGGTTGACGCAAACCGTTCTCGGCATTGGAGATCATCTGCCAATGCTCTGTAGTGACCGCCAAACCCTTGGCCCTGCCGAAATCTCCGGACCCAAGGGCCTCGGCCACCTTGGCGGTCAGCATTCGAGCGTTGCTGTCCTGTGGCGCCGAGTACGCCGGCGCATCCCTTGGTGCGACCTGCTCTTGGCGCATCCCCGCTGGGCAGGGGACGTCAGAGAAAGTGGTTCCTCCTGTCGGTGTCTTGCACTTGTACGTCTGTCCAATAGCCGCGAAGGGCAATGTAGCCGCCAAAACAAACGCAACGAGGGCAGAGAACTTCGAACGCGGAGAATCCTGGATCATCTTGAGCTTTCTTCTTGTTGGTTGACGGGTATAAGCCAGAAGATACACCCCTTGACATGTCGTCAGCAACGGAACAAGATTTGCTCGTCGCTGCAGATCAGCGATGCGAGATTGGCGTCTCTGAGCTTGGCGGACAGCCGCCACCAGTGCGGTATTTTTTCGTCCGTCGCATGGCAAGCCCTATGGGCGAGCCGTGCAGGGAGGGGAAACCCTCGCCGGTCCAAGCCCGGTACGCCAACCTGCACGTGCTCGCCCACCCCGATTGGCGTCGGGTAGGCGGGCAACCGCCACCGCTTGCTTGGAGCACCGCCATGAGCACACTCACCACCAGCGCGCCCGCGCCTGCTGTTTTCTCCTTCGATTCTCACTCTGTCCGTACCCTTCTGATCGATGACCAGCCTTGGTTCGTCGGTGTTGATGTCTGCGACGCTCTTGGGATACATCGCACGCAGACCCGCCGCCTAGACGATGACGAAAAGGGTGTGCGTTCAGTGCACACCCCATCCGGGGAGCAGGAAATGGCCATCATCAACGAGTCCGGCCTTTACTCGCTCGTCCTTGGCTGCCGCAAGCCCGAAGCCAAGCGCTTCAAGAAGTGGGTCACGTCAGAAGTCCTGCCCGCCATCCGCAAGACCGGCCGCTACGAAGCCGCCACCGCCACGCTCCCTGCCCCGTCTCTCCTCAACCGCCGCTGGCTGATCACCTTCGACCACGAGGGTCGCGAGCGGGTGACACCGATCGACCCGGAACGGTTCTTCCTGAAGATGGAAGAGCTGCCCGAGCTGATCCGGGATCCGGGATTCCTGATCGACGGGAAGCTCCTGGTTGAGGTGGTGCATGCTTGCGCCGATCGGCTCGCCGGCAAAATGGGGAGTCGAGCGAATCGAGTATCGATTTGAGTGGGGGCACCCGCTACGGCTGCGGCACGGGCGGGTATCCGCAAGGTTGACGAAGAACCTCCGCCGTCTAGTCCACAATGCTCAAGAGTCTGACTCACAAGCGCTTGAGCCAAATGAGCATTACTCGCCGCGAATGCACTACCGACTGTACGCCATGTTCTCTGCCCGGCAGATAGATGTGATTTCTTGCGCCGCTCAGTCAGCTAGAATTGTAGGGCCACCGCACAGCACTACCACACATCTGAAGAAAGGAACCAGCCAAATGCTTCATGCCGCTCTGAGAGGGTTTGCCCATGTTCTCGTCACACTAGCGTGCTGGCAAATCGCCTATGCGTGTCCGGACGACCAGTACGAACAGTGCGTACTTGGGGCCTGTGTTTGCTTGCCAAAGATTGGCGGCACCATAGGGCAGGTAGGTGAGAACACCAAGCGCGAAACCAACAGATTTGTTGGCAATCTCGCGCGCGAACTGGGCAAGACTCCCGCCGCAATCGAGGAGTGTATGAGAAATGTTTCGCGGTGCGCCAATGAAATAGTCTCTGCACCGCTTGCGCTCCCCGCCCAAGCATATATTGATGGCCTGTATCGTCAGTCCGAAGGTCGAACGCGGCCTTTCTCTCCAGAATTCATTGCCTTGGCTCAACGGTACTACGATTTTGATCTTCGCTCTGTCACTTATGCCGATGATATCGACACAGGTACTGGGGTATCCTTGGCCTTCTGTGATCGCGTGTTTTTTAATGGTCATGGAAACTTGTGGCAGGACAAGGCGGAACTTCACCATACGCTTCACGAGTTGGAGCACCTCGGGCAATGCCAAAAGCGGGGCAAGCGAACCTTCTTAGCTGAATACATTCTGAAGGTTGGCGTTGACATCGCAAGAACTGGGCGAGTCAACGTGCATGACATTCACGACTTCGAGCGTGCCGCCGACGCGAAGGCAAACAACATAACGAACGTGATTTGGGCGCAGATGCATGGCAGCAGTCCGCAGCCAGGGTTCACGCCGCAGCCAACCGGGTTTCCTCCGGGTTATGGTATGCAGGTCTGTGGTTGCTGGGGGCCGAATCCTGCACTGACCGCACCGGATATGAGGTGCGCCAGCGGCAGGGTGCGTGTGAATGTCTGTCCAGGAAGGTGGTGCGGCCCAGGATATCCCGTGTACGCCTATATCTGCCTTTGAGGGAGGATGACGACCGCTCTACGCCGGCCTTCAGCGGTCAGCGATTCTTCCCCTCTCCCGACAGAGGTCATCTCCGCAGCCGCCAGACCGTACCACCGCACATCAACCGTCCAGAGAGGTCTTGACCAGCTGCGCCTGGCGCCAAACGTTCCACCGACCGCCGCTTCTGCGATGAGCCGGCGTCACTCCGCCCACCTGCGACGGTACGGCGCCGTGACGGGACCGCACCGGACACCCTCACGTCATCAACTTGCGTGACGAAAGGGTGTCCAAGAAAAGTGATGCTACTTCAACTCGTCGCAGACGCTGTGCGCCGGGTTGCCCTCGGCAATGCCGCTGTTGCCATCGCATTCGTACCCGTTGTTCGAATCCCATGGACCAGGAAGCTGACCAGGCGGGTTTTTCGCATCAGCATTGCCAACCGTGCCGGCGGCTGGCTTTCCGTACGCGTTGCCGCTCCCATTGCCGTTGCCCGACGGGGCGCCAACATTGTCAGGGTAAGGGTCGTATGGGCCCGACGAATTAGCCCCACCAGCGTAGACAGGGGCCGCGACCGACACAAACATCAAAGCGCCGACAGCAAGGCCGACGCAGCGAGCCATATTCCTCATGACTTTCATCCTCCTTCTAAGCCGACCGTCACGCCGATCGAAAAGTGATGTCGCGTCCACCTCGACAACAAGGTTATCCCACCGACTTGGCGATTCTTGAAGTCACAACAACCCACCATCCAGTCGGTGAATCCGAACGTCGAGGCACCGAGAGTTTAGCGCTGGCGCCGACTTCTGCAACACGGCACCCGCGTGTGGGTCGCCAAACTACAAAAACCGCTGTAAATCAGACGGAATCGGGGGGAAACAGTTCCAACATTGCCGGCAAAGAGGGGAGGCTTGGACTGGCACCGCCACTCCTCACCCCGCCCCCTCCAGGTACCGCGCCACCAGGATGGCGGTAACCGCCGCCCCCGCCACGGCAAGCCATATCAGAAGCGAGGCGCGTTTCTCGCCCGGCGTTCGTTGATCTGTCGGTTGGTCCATCGTGTCTCCCTCGCTCGCCACCGTCACCGATCACCCTCGATGCTCTCGATTACGCAGTTCCCCAGCAGGTTCGGCGAGGTGTGAGGCAGCCGGCCGGCGCCGCTTGTGCCGCAGAATCGGTTGGGTGCTGGGTTCAGCTCGTGGGTTCGCACGATCTATCCCTATTTGTTAGCCGTCGGGTCATAGATCACTTCTTTTCCGGGGCGTTTGTAGCTGAGTTAGGTAGCTGTGCTTCAAGTGCTATGACCTGTAAAAGCAGATCCATGACCTTCTGGAATCGCACCGCGATGTCATCTCGGTCTGCCTCTGGGAGCGCCGCAGCGTACTTGAAACTGGCCGGCAAGGTTGTGCTAGTTTGTGCCTTCCCACTGAAAGCAGAAACGAAGGGTGAAAGTAATGATTGGGCATCGGAGGCCTTGGTCGCCGCGCTATCAAGAGCAAGTTGCTTGAGCGTGGCGTCAGCTCTAATCGCTGCGACTTCGCGCTTGTGAACTTGGTCCGTGAAGTAGTAAGTAGTTATCGCACCGAAGGCAACACCGGTGAGAGCGCCCATTACTCCCCACATCTGGATTGCTGCCTCATGCCCGGACCGCACAATCGTGACGATCATGACGACGAACACTCCGATGAGAATGACCATTGCGACTATGAGCGATTCGGACATTGTATTCTCCATATGGTGGTTGCGCAGCAAGCCCCGGGTGAGCGCAGAAGAGGCGGAAAACGAACAGCGCTTATCGGCCGCGCCGAAAGCGACGGGGGCAACTGCTGGCGTGTCCGCAACAGATGAATCTCGTGGGACCGAAGCGCCTCGACGACGGGACTCGTGGCATTGTAGGCGTCCCGCAATTCGGGTCAAGCCGTCGCCGCCCTAACGTGTTGGCACGGACATCATGTGCACTCCTTCACCGTCCTTCCCCGGTCGCAAGCGCTCCTCACACCGCCTCCACAAACGTCGCCGACTCACCCCGAGACGAATTGACCGCCCGGCACACCTTGTAGGCGATCATCTCGTCAGCCGCGGCCGGCCGCCCAGAGCGACAACGACTCAGCGAGGTCCCCGGTTTCGACCTGGCGCCGGGAGAACATCAGGATGACCGGGTCGGTGACGGCGAGGCGGAGGCGCTGAGTCATTGGTGAGCGGTCCGGTTGGGCGGGTCTCGATAAATTGTCGCAACCGACCCATAACAGCCTGATGACAGATGCAAGTTTTCTGACAGCTTGCTGAACAGGAAGCTGCAACCCACGGATTTCAAGAGAGTGACTCTTTGTCCGCCAAAGCTGCCGATGATCTAGTGCGTCGCACTTCAGCCATTAAATGGCTATACCGCCGATGGCCGATAAGCTATGCGTACACATTGAGAAATTGTCGACCATTCAGGCTGGGAAGCACTGACTAATAACGTTATACGTAAAGATTGGAAAAGCAGATTTTTCTGAAATGCTTATTTGATATTGTGGTCATTACGTCTTATAAAAACAATGCTTATCATCCAGGAAAACAACATAGAACGTGTTTACACAATATACGTACTTCATACTGCTGCTTGATGTTTTTCCCGCGAGTTCTGTGGGGATTATAAACCCTATAACTCGCATGTCGTCTTCGACGCGAAAGCGCGCCCATCGAACATTTTTTGGGATGTGTCTGGGGTGTTGAAAATCAGAGCGCTTAAGCGCTTCCAGATAAATTTTTCGAGTTAAGCCAGTATGCCTGCATACTGTCCGCTCCAACCTCCGGAATGCCTCGCCATGTCCCGCAGAGCCAAAAAGTTCACCCTCACAGCACAAGAGCGCCAGCAACTGACGCAGGTAGAGGAGCGAGGCAGTGACTGGCGCGAACGCCGGCGAGCCCGGACCGTACTTCTCCTGGCTGAAGGAGGGTCCCTTGACGGAGTGGCGAAACAGCAGAAGCTCCACAAGGAAACCGTAGCCAACCACAGGGATGCCTGGCTGGCCAGGGGGTTCATCGGGCTGCGCGACCTGCCGCGCAGTGGTGCCCCTCGCAAACTATCGGAAACGTATCAGCAGGTACTCTGCGCCTGGGCGACGGCTGAGGCCTGTACGGCCCCCCAGTTGAGGGACCGCCTGTCAGAGGAACATGGCGTACAGGTTTCGGTGGGAGTGGTTCAGGCGGCCTTGAAAGAGAAGAACTATGTCTGGAAAAGGACCCGGCACAGTCTAAAAAAAACGGGATGAGGCGAAATTTCGAGCAGCCCAGGTAGAAATAGATGAATTGCTTGAAAAAACAAAGCTTGGCGAACTCACTTTATCGTATATGGATGAAGCCGGCTTTGTGCAGACCCAGCCCAATCGGAGCGCCTGGACCGAGACAGGAGAGGTGCACCTCATCACGGCCGCGCGGGGAAAGCGTCTGAATGTGATGGCCGCGTTGATCTCGACGGGTGAATTGTTCACGGCCAAGTTCTGGGAGACAACGACCGCAGCTCTTTTTGGCGGCTTCCTCGGTCTCCTCCTGGAAAGCGTCGGCAGACCCCTGACGGTGATTCTGGACAATGCTTCCATCCACAAAGCGAAGGAAATCCAGCCCCTGTTGGCCCTGCTGAAAGAGAAGGGCCTCACGCTTTACTTCCTGCCACCCTACAGTCCGGAACTGAACCGCATCGAGAAGCTCTGGCACAAAATGAAGTACGAGTGGATGGCCTTCAAAGCACGGAACTCTGCCGGGCTTGAGGCTGACGTCGACAAAATTCTGGACGGTTTCGGCTCTCATTATCGAATGACTTTTTGCTAGGCGCTTAGGGAATCCATCATACACTTCAAGTATCTTTCGACCTCCTTTCCCGACTCATTGAGTCATCCAGTATGCGAGCGGCTGCTTTCCATACTCCACAAATTTTCGGAGCAATTTATGTAATTGCTCATGACTCCAAGAACAGAAGTCTTGGCTAGCATTTTGTGAGCAGTCGAAGTATGAGAAGTTTAATTTCGAACGGGATGCGTGATTGCAATTTTCGGAGTCAAAGCATACGTCTGGAAAGTTTTCAAGAAATGCCTTTTGCCTTGAGTTCGTGAAAGTCATACCTTTGGAACTCCTCCGATGTCACCCCGGTTGTAAATCGGGGTTATGGGTCGGTCGTTTCTTAAGACATCGCCGGGAATTTCATCTAAGCGGTAAGCATAGCTTTCATTGTTCTCCTTGTTGACCAGATAGCACCTATATCTCCCCAGCCAGTCAAGGACTTCACTGTTATGCGTTGAGAAAATCAATTGCGCGCCTTTAGTATTGAAGGTGTGGTCACTAAAGAGATTTAAAAGTTTCGGAAGAATGTGCGGATGCAAGTTGATATCAAACTCGTCAAGAATCAATAGGCCGCCATTTTCAATAACCATCTTGTAAAGCAAGAGATACTTGAAAAGAGTTTTCGTGCCACTTGATTCAGTGATGTGAGAAACCTTGTGCCTTTTTCCGTTGTGCTCATGAATGAAGGCAGGGACATAGACCCTGTCCCCATCCTCTTTGACAACATCTTGGATGACAATGTCTGAGATACCACTGTCACAGTCAGCGATAAAGCTTTTTATAAAATTCAAAGATTCTTTGTCGTCATTTAACGCTTTTGCGACACCATATATGCTGGGACCGCTTTCGATAAGACCTCGGAATGTAACGTTACTAACCCAGTGCCGAAGGTATTCATAAACACCTTCGGTTAATTCAATTTCGTGATGATGGGCAATCGCAATTATCGAGGCGTTAGATCGAAGCTTTATTGACTTTAGGGCTGAAAACTCATCAGTTGCAAAAATAACCTCGTCATCTTGTCGCTCGAATAGACGTGTTTTCCTCTTGAGGCGACGGTGCAGTGATTCATTGTGGACCCTATTATTATCTACGCGAAGTTGATAACTATAATTGACTCCGTTAAATACAAACTCAATGAGAAATTCGGCAGGTTTCTTGCTGCCCAGAAATGACTTAACTCCAAGAGCTTTTTCAGTTTCCTTAGTGAAGGAGTGAACACAGAAATCGGATAAAAAAGAAAATGCTCTAAGGATGTTTGTTTTGCCAGAACCATTAGCACCTTTAATTCCAATAATTTCTACTACGCCATTTCTTTGGGATATTTCCTCAGGACAACCATCGGTTACTTGAAACGAAATATTTGCGCCTTCATTGAAAGAAAAGAAATTTTGAAAACAGAAGTTAAGAAGCATAATTTTTCCTCGCTTAATGTATATTTATGTCATTATGTGACAAAATTTACAATTTAGCAATAGGTTTTGCCTCTCTTTGTTCGTCCTGATTAGCGACGAAGGTCAGCCGCCCGAATCGCGCGTTGAGGCTAGGGAGCTACCCTGGATTGTGCATAGACAGGGCGATAAATGCGATAACCGTATGATAGAGTGCTTGTTTTCTCTCAAACAGTCCGTAAAAAATCGCTCTCGACACTCGCCCTGCTGTTGATTTTCCCCCGGAACCCTTCCGATTCCGCCCGAAACCCCTCCAATTTCTGCCTGTTGCGGGCTTGACGGTTCGCGCCGACTTCACCGGCGGAGAGATGTCCTCAGATCTGGGCACCTTGATGCTGGGCGCCGTTGATCGCCGCATTGGCCTGATTGATCGCCTGACCGGGGCCATTGTGGATGCCCGTGACGCGCGTTACATCACCCACTCGCTCCGCGCTTTGCTGATGCAGCGGGTTTTTCAGATCGCCTCGGGTTATGAAGACGGCAATGACGCGAACACCCTACGGCATGATCCACTGTTCAAGCTGATCACGGGGCGTGCGCCTCTGGATACCGACAACCCCTTGGCCTGCGGCGCCACCTTGTCCCGTCTGGAAGGGGCGCTACGGCGCAGCGATATCTACCGGATGGCGCACGCCTTGGTCGAGCAGTTCATCGCCGGTTACTCGGAGGCCCCCCTCACGATCACGCTGGATCTCGACCACACCGATGATGCCACTTATGGCCAACAGGAGCTTTCCTGCTACAACCATCATTACCACAGCCATTGCTATTTGCCCTTGCTGGTGTTCGAGGCCCATTCCGGCGCCTTGGTGACCGCCGTCCTACGCCCCGGCAGACGCCCGACTGGCGCCGAGAACGCGATGATCATGAAGCGGGTGCTGCGCTTGTTACGCCGCCACTGGCCAAACACCCATGTCCTGCTGCGGGGCGACGGTCATTTCTCCAATCCCGAACTGATGCTGTTGATCCTGGCCGATGGGAATGCTGATTTCCTCTTCGGACTGGGCGGCAATGCCGTCCTGTTGCGCCAAGCCGAGGGTTTGATGAAGAACGCGCGTGGCCACCTCGCCCTGCATCAGTCGCTGGCCGCTCAAGGCCTGGGGCCTCCGGTGGACGCGGTGCGGTTTTTCGGTGACTTTGAGTATGCGGCCGGGTCTTGGCCGCAAGCCTTCCGGGTGGTGCTCAAGGCCGAAATCCTGGGGAGTAGTGGCCAATCGCCGGCCAAAGACAATCAGCGCTTCGTGGTCACCACCTTGCGCGGCCCCTCGTCCCGCACGCTCTACCAACAGGACTACTGTGCCCGTGGTCAGGCAGAGAATTTGATCAAGCAAGTGAAGGACGATCTGAAATCCGACCGGACCTCGGCGTCGTCTTTCCTCGCTAACTCCGCACGCCTGTTGCTGGCGGCCGCGGCCTATGTCTTACACCAGCAATTGCGCTGCCTGGCGTTGCAAGGCACGAGGCTGGCTACCGCCGAACCCACGACCATCATGCTCACCCTGTTCAAGATCGCCACCCGAGTCAAGCAGTACAAAGACCGCGTGTTGCTGCATCTGCCCAGTAATTGCCCGGTCAAGGCGCTTCTGGCCTTGGTCTGTCAGCGACTCTATTCGTCTAACCGGAGGTCCGCGATGTCCGCCTCTCCATGACCCGGAACGTCTGGCGCACGAGACGCTGCCACCCACCCCGGCCATCCACTCATTCTCACGCTTCACCCCGCCAGTGGGGGAAGGGCAGCCCTCGCCTAAAAATCAAAAAATCGCAGTGGCGCGAGGAACAGAGCCGATAAGAAAATTCATGCAATATTCAGGCTAAGTGGGATGTGGCCACCAACAGCCGCTGGTTCGGGCTAGTGAGGTCGAACCGACGATTGAAGCGGTAGGAAAAATCACGAGATATCGAGTCGTCAACTTCCGGAAAGCAAACTCGTGGTAGCAGCCGGAAAGACTGGTCATGAGATTGCCAAGGAATGTGTTTATCCAGGTGAGCTCAGTCAGATCCTTGGGCTTTCGCCCGGCCACGACAGTGGGTTGACGCGCACAGCCAGCTCAGTGACGGTACTAAAGCAGGCGAGGCTGTCAGATAGCACCGTGGAGCCCGGTGCAAGGTTATCGCTGGCCCACTGAGCAATCGCCATGAGGGTGAAGCCTTCATTGCCGCCTCGTTCGCCGTAATCTGGTCCTGAGTGGCAGGCATCCTACCTCTGGCTGAACGAAAGGGACTGATAGCTGAACACGTTGAACGGCAGCAAGGGCCAAGGGCTGGGCCAAGAGATAGCTGTGCCAAGTGGGGGGATTCCGGATCAGCTAGCCGCCGTTCGCACCGGGCGATTTTTTGCTGCCGCTGCGTCTCTTGATGTCCGTAAGGAGCCACACATCTCAATGCACCTTCGGCACCATTTCCCGCAGCCTCTCCCAGACCGCCGCGATGATCACCATCGACACATCGTCAGGGTGAATCGCCTGGTCACGCTCCCTGATGGCCTGCATCAGCACGTCGTTCCCCTTCCACAGCCCCAGGTTGTTCCGAATCCAGGCGCCCAGGCCGAAGTGTAGCCCGATCAGCTCCGACTCCGCCAGAGCGAGCCTTGTCCAACGTGGTATGAGCCTGAACGAGGGGCGTCTTTCCAACCAGGGATGAGCCTGAAGAATAGAAATTGGGGGGGAAATGAGGTGTGGGTTGATCATCGCAAGGATGGTGATCCACATGAACGAAGCACGGCTGACGACGATCGAGCAGATCGAGGCGTTTCTCAGCGCCAGCACCTCGATAGAGTTTTCGGCGGCAGGCGGCGATAGCGAGCGGTATGAGCACATCAGTCGCGTGCTCACCCGCTTTGACTACCCCGGTCGCAAGAAGCGCGAGCGTGGTGTACTGCTGAGGTACCTGCAGCACACCAGTGGCTACAGTCGGGCGCAGGTCACGCGTCTGGTCACCCGGTGGCAGCGTAACCGCCTGGCTGCGGTCCCCTTGGCCAAACGCTACCGTGCCCCTGCTGCGCCCTTTGCGCGCAAATACACCGCCCTCGATGTGGCGTTGCTCGTCGAGATGGACCAGGCTCATGAAGACGTCTGCGGGCCGGCCATTGCGCACCTTCTGCAACGGGCTTACCGGGACTATGGCGATCCCCGCTATGAGCGCCTGGCCACGCTGTCCGTCTCGCATCTGTACAACCTACGCAAGAGCGCCGGCTATCAGGCCCAGCGCAGGAACTTCACCAAGACCCGTCCGGTGTGCAACGCGATTGGCGTGCGCAAAGCCCCCGGTCCCGAGGGACGCGCCGGCTTTGTGTGTCGCGGCCAATCTGAAACCGGTTCAAACCTGACGACATGAAACTGGATTTTCTTCCGGGTTGGTCGGTTTCGCATCTGGGGTCTTCTTCGCTGTTTGGGTGTTCTTCGGTGTTCTTCCGGGATCGTGTATTAGCCGGGGTTGCGACTTGGCGAGAGACACGAGATGGGGAAGACGGAGAAGCGGACGTGCCTGAACTGCGGCGAGCCATTCACGGCTGACGCGCGCAACGCGCGACACCAGCGTTACTGCACGGCGGTGGCGTGCAAGGCAACCAGCAAGCGGGCCAGCCAAGCGAACTGGCTGGCCAAGCCGGAGAACCGGGACTACCACCGGGGACCGGAATCGGTGGCCCGGGTCAAGGCGTGGCGGGCAGCCCATCCCGGGTACAGCCGACGAACGCGGTTGCCGCCGGAGCCGGTACAAGACGACTGGATCACGGCGGCCGCTGCCGCAATCACCCCACCGCCAGCGTCAGAACCGACGCCGCCCGCACTGCCGGCGCAGACATCTTGTAACGCTCCGGCGGCACCGTTACAAGATCTCTTGAATGCGCAACCCATTGTTCTCGTGGGGCTAATTGCCCACATCTGGGGCAGTGCGTTACAAGAGGACATCGCCTCGGCCCTGTCGCGCTTGCTACAACTCGGGCTCGACATCCGAGGAGGAAACCATGAGTACGACCAAGCGGGTCTTGAACCCGGAACGCCTGCGCCAAGTGCCCGAGCATTTCAGCTGGCTCGACCACCGCCTGGTGCGGGAGCACACCATCGAGAAGGCTGACGTCTGTGCCTGGGCGCTGTATCTGTTTCTCGTCACCGCCGCCGATGCCCATGGCTTGAGCTATTACAGCGACGCGAGCCTGTCCCGGCGCCTGAAGCTGGACCTGCGACGGCTGGCCCAGGCCCGCCGGGAGCTCATCGCCCTCGACCTGATCGCCTACGACCCGCCGCTCACCCAAGTGCTCAGCCTGCCCGAGTCGGTGCCCGTTGCCGCCCGCATCGAGCGTCTGCATGCCATTCTTGGAGGGCGTCCATGATCGACTACGCGACCTGGGCCGCCATTGGCGATGGCGTTGCGAAACACCTGACTGCCGCCCAACTCGCGGTTTCGCTGGGCCTCGACGTCAAGACCGTACGCCACTGGATCGGACGCCCCTACGCGCCGCGGCAAGCGGTCCGCCGATCGAGCAAGCTCGATCCCTTCAAGGGCCGCATCGTCGGCTGGCTCGACGCCCATCCGCTGTCGGCGCAGCAAGTCTTTCAGCGGCTGTGCGACAACGGTTACGGCGGCGGCATCAGCATCGTCAAGGATTATGTACGGGCCATCCGCCCGCGTCCGCGGGAAGCCTTTCTGACGCTCGCCTTTGCTCCGGGCGAGGCCGCCCAGGTCGACTGGGGCGAATTCGGGACGATCGCCGTCGGCGATACCCGGCGGCGCCTGTCCTTCTTCGTCATGGTGCTGGCGTACAGCCGGAAGATGTACGTCGAATTCACGCTGTCGCAGACGATGGAGCAATTCCTCGCGGCGCATGTCAATGGCTTCCATGCGCTCGGCGTGCCAAGGAAGGTGATGGTCGACAATCTGCGCTGCGCGGTGCTCCAGCACAGGCGCGGCGAAGCGGCGCAGTTCAATCCGCGCTATCTCGATTTCGCCCGCCACTACGGCTTCGAGCCGGTGGCTTGCGCGGTGGCGAAGGGCAACGAGAAGGGGCGCGTCGAACGCGGTGTCGGCTATGTCAAGGGCAACTTCCTGTCCGGTCTGGAGTTGCCGGACTTTGCCGCACTGGGTCAGGCGGCGCAGGTCTGGCTGGAATCGGTCGCCAATGTCCGGGTGCATCGGGAAACGCATCGCCGGCCGACCGATCTGTGGGCCGATGAGCGAGCGCATCTGCACGCGGTCAATCCCCGTCCGTTCGATGTCGGCCGGGTGCTGACGCTGCGCGCCACCCGCCAGTTCCGGGTGAACTTCGAGGCCAACCGCTATTCGGTGCCGGCGCGCTTTGCCGGCGCCCAGGTCACCGTCAAGGCCTATCCGGATCGCGTGTGCATTTACCACGGCGAGGACTTGATCGCGCGCCATGCCCGCTCCTTCGAGCGACACCGCGACATCGAGGATCCCGATCATCCGAAAGTCCTGGTGGCGCAGCGCCGCCATGCCCGCGATGCGCAGGTGCTGCGGCGTTTCTTTGCCCTGACGCCGCTGGCGGTGCGCTATCACGCGGGCCTGCTGGAGCGACGCGGCCATGCGCTCGTGCATGTGCGCAAGATCGTGGCACTGGCCGAGATCTACGGCGACGACGCGGTGGTGCGGGCGCTGACCGATGCCCTCGCGTTCGAGGCGTTCAGCAGCGAGTACGTGGCGCATCTGATCGAGGCGCGCTCCCGACAGTTGCCGGAGGCCAGTCCGCTTGTGCTGATGCGCCGTCAGGATGTGCTCGAGTTGGAGTTGCCGCCGGCCGACTTGTCGGCCTATTCGGATTTCGCTCGCGGTCACGACGACGGAGGTTCCGATGGCCATGACTGATGCCTTGCTGGCGAAACATCTGGGGCGTCTGCAGTTGCCGTATTTCGCGCAACATCACCAAACCCTGATGGCCGAGGCGGCCCGCGAGTCGTGGCCGCATGGCCGCTTCCTGGAGCAATTGGTCGTCGGCGAGGTGGCGCGCCGCGATGAGGCGCTGGTCGCTCGCCGGGTAAAGGCGGCGCGCCTGCCGGGGATCAAGACGCTCGATGGCTTCGATTGGAGTTGGCCGAAGAAGATCAACCGGGCACAGGTGCAGCATTTGTTCCGCCTGGAGTTCTTGCCTCAGCACGGCAACGTGATTCTTCTGGGCGGCGTCGGCGTCGGCAAGACCCACCTTGCGGTCGCCCTGGCGTATGCGGCTTGCCTGCAAGGCCGGATGGCGCTCTTCACCAGCGCCGTCGATATCGTCAATGCCCTGGCGGCGGCGCAGGCCACCGGCGGGATCAAGCGTGAAATGGCGCGCTTGATGAAACCTTCGCTCCTGGTGGTCGACGAGTTGGGGTATTTGCCGATCGACAAGTTCGGCGCCGACGGCTTGTTCCAAGTGATCAGCCAGCGCTACGAACGAGGCTCGACGGTCATTACGACGAATCGTGCCTTCAAGCAGTGGCCCGAGATCTTCAACAACGACAGCACCTTGACCTCGGCCTTGCTCGACCGCTTGCTCCACCACGCCGAATCGGTCGTCATCGACGGGCGCAGCTACCGCATGCGCGATCAGACCGACGCCTGATCTCCTCTCCACCTCAACTTCCGCCGCCGCCGACTCCCCGTCGCCGGCGGCTTTCGCCTTGCGCCAGCCACCCCCTTCACGTCCCCGTCAGCGCTCCACTTTCAAGCCGGCGAATTTGAACCAGATTCACGTCGGCGCGGACACCGGGCGGCCCAGGAGCGTGCCGTAGGGCGAGCCCTGGATGCCGCCGACCGACTGCCCGACCGGCAGATAGATCGGGTAGTTGCCGAGCGTCAGGGTGAAGAGCGCCGGCAGGACGTCGTTGTTCACGATCCACACCGCGTGGGTGAAGGACCCGGGCGGCAGGCGCGCGATCATCTTGGCGAGGTTCTGCGCCACCAGCGTCTGCGTCGCCTGGCCGGATTCCTTGGCGACCGTGACGATCGCACCACCGTTCATGCAGCCGACCGGGATGCCGTTGCCGGCGCCGAAGAGAATCGACTCGTTGGCTTTCCAGCGAATCGACAGCGCCACCTTCTCCGGCAGGTAGCTCGTCAGCGCGTTGGCGTCGTCGAGCAGTTCGTCGGTGGTGGGGACCAGCGCCATCAGTTTCTTCAGGCGCAGGGTGGCGAGGCCGAGCACCGGCTTGGTGGGGAGGGCCGTGGCGGCTTCGCCCTGCCAGTAGGCGCGGATGCCGTTCGTACCCCAGGGCGTGGTCTCGTCCTTCGGAAACGCCATGCTGTTGCCGCTGATCTCGACGTTGTCGGTGAGCGGCAGGAGCGAGTCCTCACCGAGCGACAGCTTGAAGATGTCCTGCGAGAACTGCGGCGGCACGAGAAAGCCGCCGTCCTGGCCCGAGGCTTCGTTGCTGAAGTTGCTGGGGGCTGCGGCGCTGATGCCGCCGACGAGCAAGCGGGCGTCGATCGACTGGCCGGGCTTGTCGGCCTGATAAACGGCCTGCATGAATTCGCCGAGGGAACCAAAGCCGCGCCGGGGATCGGCTTCGCGGTGGTCGGTGACGATCGGGCCGATGGCACTCTGGATGCCGATGCGGGCTTCGTCGGCGATCAGGGCGGCTTCGCGGTCGATGGCCGCCGAGGCGGCGTCGATACGAACGCGCAGGGCGTCGAAGGCGCTCACTTCTTCGTCGGTGAGGTCGCGGTTCTCCGAAGCGGCGCGGTCGGTCAAGCTGCGGGCTTCCTTGACCAGGGTGGTCTTGCGAGCCTGAAGCTCGCGCAGTTGCTTACTCATGTGATTCTCCAAAAACAAAAACCCGCGCGAGGCGGGTTCGAGGGGCACAAAAAAACCGCCCGGAGGCGGCTTGGGGTGGGGATGCCCGAAGGGTTGTTTCAGGTCAGTTCAGCTTGTACTCTGCGAGTTCGTTACCTTCCTTGTTATACCCATCGTCGTACTCGTACTTCACGTAACGTCGTACCTCTGGAACGTACCAGATGGTGGTAGTACTAATCCCGCTGTTCGTTTTTAACGTGCGGACGTTTTGCCAGCGGCCATCATGCCGAATCTTTAGTGCGTTGAATGTCCCCGCTGGGACGGTGATCGATTCCCAACCGACGACAATACCCGTCGTCTCAACTCGATTTTCGCCGTCGCGAGTTCTGTTCGGATACGTCACCTTCGCTGTCCAGGTCTTGCCAACCTCCAGTGGGAAAGCGTAGGAGGGATAGAACGGCGTATAGGTTCTTCCGTCACGGATGCGTGAGTTCCATTCACCGTCAAAGACGTCTTCCCGGGTTCCAGAAGCGGTGGTCACCGTAGCACGAACCTCGTCCCGGCTCTTGGATACCACCTGCAGCGTCATCGTTCCGGTTTTTTCCTTTTTGTACAAATCGATTTCGTTGTACACCCATCGATCGCCCACCTTGATGTCAGGCGCATCAATTTTGCTTGGGTTCTCAGCATAGGCAAGGGTAGCCATTATGGAGACGCAGGCAACCAAGTATCTTAGATCAGCGTACATCGTCCCTCCGAAATTGACGAAAAATGAACCACTAAAGACCTGCATGTTCGCGCGCACTACTCAGCCATCCAACCAAACAGACTTCAATCGCAGCCCCCTATTATTGCAGAATCTCGATTGCCCGTTGCGCATAGGCGAGACGGCTTGCCTTCGATCGGGCGCTGGCCTTGGCGTCGTGCCGCATCTTCCTGACCACCTCATCGAACCCACGCGCCACCGTCTTGGTGAAGCTGGCGTAGGGTCATCCACGCGAGACTACATGAAGCCCTGCGCTTCCTCGTCGAGCGGCGCATACGGATTGCCCTCGACCTTGTACTTGCCTGCCGAGATCGGCGTCGGCTGGATGCCTTCGGCGGCAATATCCTGCGAGTAGTCGAAATGCGCCTGCCAGACACCGATCAGCCGACCTCGCCACCTGGAGTGACGTACCCGCGCGAGGCGGGTTCGAGGGGCACAAAAAAGCCGCCTGGGGGCGGCTGGGGTGGGGATGACTGGCGGGTCGGTTTAGAACGGGGTGGGGTTCAACGGAGCGTTACGGCAAGAAATGTCAGTCAGAAAAGCAGATATTTAACGTTCGACGTGAGGCGCGAGCCATGGTGGAACGGCGCGGTTCGCTTTGCCACTTCTCCCAGGTCGCTGGCAAACTCACCGACTGCCCTTCGCACTCGCCGCTTACCGACACTTTCTTCACGTACAGCGGAATCGAGAGATTGCCGGCGTTGGCGATGATTTCCGCCACGCTCACCACCCTTGCAAAGCCCGCCACATCGGCAAAGGTTTGGTACGCTTGCAGGATGCGTTGCTGATGCTCGGCCTTCAGGAAGCTCTGCGCTCGTTCCCGCGTCACCGCATGCAGGGCGTCGATGAACAACACCTTGCCTTTGCGCGCCGCAGGTTTACGCCGGTTGCAGACGACGACACAGGCTTCCATTGGCGAGTTGTAGAACAGGTTCGAGCCAAGACCAATCACCCTATTTTCCTCAGTTGAAAGAGCAAGAATTGCTGCAAACTGAGTGCTGGTGAGGGTTTCCGGCGAATCGGGAGGGTCACCCAATGGGTGAGTTGGATTTCGAGCGAAAAGAGCTGGTCAAGGCGGTGGATGGTGCCTTGCAAGAGATCGAGCAGACGGCGCTGGAGATGCGTGTGGCGACGCTTGGTGGGCGATTCCACGTTCGCTGGGACGAAGGGGGAAGTGCCACGGCCCTGGGGCAGTTGCCGTTCTTTGCCGAATTCCTCGAAGTCTCGGGCCTATTCACCCGTTGGCTGGGGGGGTGTCCGATGGCCTACACCAGCTCCAACGCACCCGAGTCGGTCGACGTTCTCGGCACCTGGATGTTGTCGATACTGGATGGCCAGCGGCGGTATGCGCATGTGACCGGGCTACGCGGCGACGAGGTCGCGCCGCAGATTCTCGGCATGAACAAGATCATCAGCGATGAAAGTCTGCGCCGCGCCCTGGCGCATCTGGCGCCGAACCAAGCCAAGCCGTGCCGCGGCGAAGCGCGTGCTGCCCGGGCGGCGCAACTGGCAAAGAGTACGGCATGGATGGACACGGCGCTTTCGGAGAGCAGCCGCGAAGCGCTCCGTACGCCCTGGATTCTCGACGTCGACACGACCATCAAATTGCTCTACGGCCACCAGGCGGGCGCCGAGGTCGGATACAACCCCACGAAACCGGGACGGCCCAGTCATACACTGCACACCTACTGGATCGGCAATCTGCGTTTGGTGCTTGATGTGGAAGAGCAAGGCGGCAAAGCCATTGCCGGGAAATATAGCCGGCCCCGGCTACGCCTGCTGCTCGAACGACTCGCTGTTGAGGAACGTCCCGTCCTGGTGCGCGGCGACATCGCCTTCGGCAATGAAGGCATGATGGCCGAGATGGAAGAGATAGGGCAGCGCTATCTCTTCAAGCTCAAGCAAACGGCTGGGGTCAAGCGCCTGATCGAGCGGCTCTGGCGGCGCAGCGACTGGCAGGGTGTCGGCCAGGGTTTTGACGCGGTGGAAGCCGAACTCCAATTGGCGGGCTGGACTCGCGCGCGGCGTGTTGTGGTGCTACGGCGACGCGTCAAGTCCAGCCTGGTCGCCGAAGCGAGCAACGAGAGCACCCAGCCCGAGTTGCAGTTCCTCGACCATTCGGAGAGGGCCAAACTCTGGGAATACGCCGTCCTGGTCACGAACGCGGACTACTCGACAGAAGCCATGGGCCAGTTGTATCGGGATCGGGCCGATTGTGAAAATGGCTTCGACGAACTGAAAAATCAATGGGGCTGGGGCGGCTACACCACGCAGGACCTGGAGCGCTGCAACCTCTCGGCGCGAGCGGTGGCGCTGATCTACAACTGGTGGAGTTGGTATGTTCGCCTGGCGCATCCGAAGACACGCCTGGAAGCGATCACCAGTCGCCCGATGTTGCTCGCCGGGGTGGGCCGCCTGACCGAGCACGCCGGCCAGTCTCGCTTGCTGCTCACGCTCTCCCATGCGGCGGGGGACCAAATCAAGGCGATGATCGTCAATGTCCGCAAGGGTCTTGACCATGTTCTGGCAAGTGCGCCTCAGTTGCCAAAAGCTGGCCGCTGGCCGGCGCTTGTCCGCTACGTCGTCGACAAAATCATCAACGCTAGACCGAAAGCATCTCCTCCTACGCCTGTGGCTCCCCCAAGTCTCGCACTTGCCGCGGGTTAACAGAGGAATTTAGGATCACTGCCTCGACCCAATCCTGTTCGACCATCTTGGTGCGCATACCTTGCTCTTCGTTGCGAAACAGCACGCCGTGCGGCCAGAGGACGGCGCAACGACCCTGGCCGCTCAGGCTGGCCAGGATGTGCTGCTGAAAGGCGTAATCGGCCCGCCCCTGTGGTGGCGTGCCGAGGAAGTTCCGGCCCCACTTGTCCTGCTCCCACGCCGCGCGATCCCACTGCTTGATCGAGTACGGTGGATTGGCGAGAACCACATCGAACTTGCGGAGCCGGTCACCCTCGATGTGCCTCGGGTCGGCCAGCGTGTCACCGCGGATGATCTGGAAGTCTTCGACACCGTGCAGGAACAGGTTCATCCGCGCGATGCCGGAAGTAATGAGGTTGCGCTCCTGCCCGTAAAGCCTGAGCGTGCGGTATTCGCCGCCGCTGCGCTTCACTTCGACCAGTGCCGAGATGAGCATGCCGCCGGTGCCGCATGTGGGGTCATAGATCGACTCGCCAGCCTGCGGGGCGTGGAGTTGCGTCATCAGATGGACGACGGTGCGGTTGGTGTAAAACTCAGCGGCGGTGTGGCCGGAGTCGTCAGCAAACTTCTTGATCAGGAATTCGTAGGCGTTGCCGAGTTCGTCCTCGGGCACGTTGGCCACCGACAGTATCTGGGTCGAGAAATGCTCGAGGAGGTTCTTGAGGGTCTCGTCGGGCAGGCGCTCACGGTTGGTCCAGGGCGAATCGCCGAAGATGCCGGCCAGGAGATCCGGATTGGCAGCTTCCAGTTGGCGCAGTGCGGTCTGAATGGCCAGCCCGACATTCTTGGGTTTCTGCCTGACATCGTTCCAGTGCGCCCCTTCGGGAATCTGGAAGCGGTGATTCTCGGCGAACTTGGCGAAGGAGAGATCGCCAGCGGCATCGGCGAGGGCGACCTGATATTCCTCGTCCCAGATGTCGGAGACGCGCTTGAAGAAGAGCAGCGGGAAGATGAACTGCTTGTAGTCGCCGGCATCGATCAGCCCGCGCAGCAGGACGGCAGCACTCCAGAGGTACGATTCAAGCTCTTGTTGGGTGATCCTGCTCATTTCAGCCACCCGCCTTCTTCCATCACGCTCGCAAGGCGGTCTTCGGCCTCGCGACAGCGGGTCAGCGCCGCCTTGAAGGCCGCAATGGCTTCGGAGAGCGGCGGGATGTCTTCCTGCAACGGGGGCAGCACATAGCGCGAGATGTTCAGCGTCCAGTCCTCGGCCTTGATCTCGTCGAGGCTGACGACACGAACGGCATCCTGCACATCCTCGAACTTCTCGAACCAGCGCTCAATCGCCAGCGCGTGCTCAGGCTCCAGATAGTTCTGCGCACGGCCACGCCGGAACAGTCGCGAGGCGTCGGCAATCAGCACTCTCCTTCTGCGTGCAGCAGGCTTGCGCTTGCGTAGCACCAGAATGCACGCGGCAAGCCCGGTGCCATAGAACAGGTTGGGTGCCAGCCCGATCACTGCCTCGATCAGATCCATCTCCAGCAGCTTTTGCCGGATGTTGCCCTCGGCGCCTTTGCGGAACAGCGCGCCCTGGGGCAACACCACGGCCATTCGCGCGGTGACTTCCGCCATAGATTTGACCATGTGCTGCACCCAGGCAAAGTCCCCGCTGGACGAAGGCGGCAGGCCGGCAAAGTTGCGGCCGAAGGGGTCGTTCAGCCACAGGTCTTCGCCCCACTTCTCCAGCGAGAACGGCGGATTGGCGATCACGCAGTCAAAGCTGGCGAGCCGGTCGCCGTCGAAAAAGGCCGGGTTGCGCAGCGTGTCGCCACGCACAACCTGAAAGTCCTCGATGCCGTGCAGGAAAAGGTTCATGCGGGCGATGGACGAGGTGGTCAGGTTCTTCTCCTGGCCATACAGCTTTCCCCAGAGGCGCTTCACGTCGCCGTGCTGTTCCTTGACGTGCTGCACGGCGGCCAGCAGCATGCCGCCGGTGCCGCAGGCGGGGTCGTAGATGGTCTCGGCCTCCTTCGGGTCGAGCATGTCGATCATCAACCGCACCACGCTGCGCGGCGTGTAGAACTCGCCGGCCTTCTTGTTGGTGGCGTCCGCGAACTTCTTGATCAGGTACTCGTAGGCATCGCCTAGCAGATCGGACGTGACGTCGTGGTTGCTCAGCGGCAGCTTGGAAAAATGCTCGATCAGGTCCTTGAGCAGCGCGTCGGACAGGCGCTCCTTGTTGGACCACTGTGCGTCGCCGAACACGCCGTACAGCGTGTCGGGGTTGGCCTTCTCGATCTCGCGCATGGCGCGCTGAATCGCAGCGCCGACGTTCGTGGCCTTGGTACGCACGTCGTTCCAATGGCAGCCCTCCGGGATCTGGAACCGGTGCGACTCAGGGAACCAGGCCAGTTGCTCATCGCCGGTCTCGTCGACGAGCAACTGGTACTCGTCATCCCAGACGTCGCAGATGCGCTTGAAGAACAGCAGCGGGAAGATGTAGGTCTTGAAGTCGGCCGCGTCCACCGGGCCGCGCAGGATGTTGGCAGACTCCCAGAGATGGGATTCGAGTTGCTCAACGGTAACCGTCTGTTTCTGCGCCATCATTCGCCATTTATTGTTCTCGTGATGGGGCCATTATCCCATTACAAAGGCGTACCAGATGAGCCTCATTTCGCGATGGCGTACCCCACAAAACCAAAGCATACGCCATCACAAAATCCGCCCACCACCCATATTTTGTCAAGCAAATACAATCACTTGAAAAATCCGTACCAAATTTGCGAAGTCAGGAGGTAGAAACGAAAAACCCCGCAAAACAAGGCGTTAAGCGGGGTGTTCGTTTTAGCTGCAGAGCGTTTGCAGCCGGTGTCCTGGCGGAGAGGGCGGGATTCGAACCCGCGGTAGGCTCACACCTACGCCTGATTTCGAGTCAGGTACATTCGGCCACTCTGCCACCTCTCCGTCGGGCGCGAATATTAGCACAACCTGGCGGGAGCATGCACGGTGGCAACATTTTCCTTGCGAAAAGCCCCCCTCTGACGACACCGCATCACTCCCCACCGCGGCCAACAATGGACAAGGAGCAGCTCACGCCTTGCTCAGTCAATGCTGATACGATCCGTGCCATTCAAATAAGGACGCAGTACAGGTGGAACACTGATGCTGCCGTCGGTGTTCTGGAAATTTTCCATCACCGCCACCAGGGTGCGCCCGACGGCAAGTCCGGAACCATTGAGGGTATGCACCAGTTCGGTTTTGTTGCGCTCGTTGCGGTAACGCGCCTGCATGCGCCTGGCCTGAAATGCCTCGAAGTTGGAGCATGAGGAGATCTCGCGGTAAGCTTTCTGTGCCGGCAGCCAGACCTCGAGGTCATAGGTCTTGGCTGATGAGAAGCCGATGTCGCCGGTACATAACGCCACGCGCCGATAAGGCAGATCGAGCATTTCGAGAATGGCTTCGGCATGTCCGGTGAGTTCTTCGTGCGCCGCCAGCGAATCCCCGGCGGCCACGATCTGCACCAGCTCTACCTTGTCGAACTGGTGCTGGCGGATCATGCCGCGCGTGTCTCGACCGTATGATCCCGCTTCCGAGCGAAAACACGGGGTGTGACAGACGAACTTCAGCGGCAACTCCGCCGCCGTGAGAATGGCGTCGCGCACGATGTTGGTGACCGGAACCTCGGCCGTGGGAATCAGGTACAACGGATCGGCGTCGGCGCGCAGGACCTTGAACAAGTCCTCCTCGAACTTCGGCAACTGCCCGGTACCCAGTAGGCTGGCCGCGTTGACCAGATAGGGCGCATAGACTTCGGTGTAGCCATGCCGCGCGGTATGCGTATCGAGCATGAACTGCGCGAGCACGCGATGCAAACGGGCAAGCTGCCCCTTCATCAGCGAAAAACGCGTGCCGGCGATCTTCGCGGCAGTAGCGAAATCAAGCTGGCCCAAGGCCTCGCCGAGGTCAACGTGATCCTTCACCGCGAAGCCAAAGCTGCGCGGCGCGCCCCAGCGTTTCACCTCGACGTTGTCGACGTCCGATCGGCCCACCGGAACGCTGACTTGCGGCAGATTTGGAAGCACCGCCAGAAACGCATCGAGTTCCTTGAGCAACTCAACCAGGCGAACCGCATTGGCTTCGAGCTCGTTCTTGATCGCCGCCACCTGCTCCATGACGGCCGCGGCATCTTCGCCGCGGCCCTTGAGCATGCCGACTTGTCTGGAGAGGCTGTTGCGCCCGGCCTGCAACTCCTGCGTGCGCGTCTGCAAGAACTTGCGCTCGTTTTCGAGCTGCTGGAAGGTCGATCGGTCAAGCGTGAAGCCGCGCGTTGCCAGTCTTTCGGCAATCGCATCAAGGTTGTTGCGCAGCAGTTGTATGTCGAGCATGCCTGGTCCTCAGTTTGGCGAATTCGCGGCGCCCCGCCAAGCTGCCGCCTAGTCCTTCTTGTCCCTTGCCTGACGATCGAGCTCACGCAACTGCGCCAGCTTCTCGCCAATGCGGATTTCGAGGCCACGCGCGACCGGCCGATACCACTCGATCGCCGGCATGCCTTCCGGAAAATAGTTCTCGCCGGCCGCATAGGCATCGGCCTCGTCGTGGGCGTAGCGGTAGTTTGCCCCGTAACCCAGGTTTTTCATCAACCGTGTCGGCGCGTTACGCAGATGGACCGGCACGGGCCGCGACCCATCTCCACTGACGAAGCTGCGCGCGGCATTATACGCGAGGTAGGCCGCGTTCGACTTGGCGGCCATGGCCATGTACACCACCGCATCGGCAAGTGCCAGTTCGCCTTCGGGAGAGCCGAGACGTTCGAAGGTTTCGGCCGCGTCGAGTGCGATCCGTGCTGCACGCGGGTCGGCAAGGCCGATGTCTTCCCAGGCCATGCGCACGATGCGACGCGCCAGATAACGTGGATCGGCACCACCGTCGAGCATGCGGCAGAACCAGTACAACGCGGCATCCGGCGAGGATCCGCGAACCGCCTTGTGCAAGGCCGAAATCTGGTCGTGGAAGGCATCGCCGCCCTTGTCGAAGCGACGCAGGCTCTGCGCCAGGGATCGCTCAATGAAAGCCCCGTCGACGCTGCGCACCTGCGCAGTCGCAGTGGCCGTACCGATCTGTTCGATGAGGTTGAGCAGCCGCCGGGCGTCGCCGTCGGCAAGGCCAATCAGGCGCGCACGCGCATCGTCGTCGAAGTTCAGGTCCGGCAGTATCTGCCCGCAAACCCGTTCGAAGAGGCGCGCCATTTCAACCGCCGAGAGCGGGTGCAGCACGTACACCGAAGCCCGCGAGAGCAGCGCCGAATTGACCTCGAACGACGGGTTTTCTGTCGTCGCACCGACAAAAGTCAGCAGCCCGGCCTCGACATAAGGCAAAAAAGCGTCCTGCTGGGCCTTGTTGAAACGATGCACTTCATCGACGAAGAGAATCGTTCGTCGGCCATGGTGAGCGCGCGTCATTTCGGCGCGTGCCACGGCCTCACGGATGTCCTTGACACCGGAGAATACCGCAGAGAGGGCAATGAAATCGGCAGCAAAGGCATCCGCCATCAGGCGCGCCAGGGTTGTCTTGCCCACCCCCGGCGGCCCCCACAGGATCATGCTGTGCAACTGCCCCGAGGCGAATGCCATCGCCAGCGGCTTTCCCGGACCGAGCAGATGTTCCTGCCCGATCACTTCGGCCAAACTTCTCGGCCGCAGCCGCTCGGCAAGGGGTGCGTCCGCAGGCCTCTCGGCAAAAAGGTCAGACATCCCGGTTCTCGTCAATCGGCGGGGACAGCCCGTTGGTTCGTGCCTGGGCAGCCAACGGCCGGCATGTTAATCGCTGTTGCCCTTCCTTTTCGCCGTGGTCCACGCCTGGGAAAGCCGACGGCGCCGCGATCCATCGCATTGACCGTGACCGTGACATTACGCACGGACGAGCGCGTCGGCCCAAGGTATCGTTCGCCCATCGCTTCACAATGCAACGCTTGGAAATGGGCATTTTCTTCTGGTAGGTAACAAACGGCACCTCGTCGCGGGTGTCCTGCTCGGGTTGGCACCGGTGGAACGGGTGCCAACGACGTAGTGGAAGTTCAAGCAGGGTCGCCTCGAACCCTGCGAAAAAAAGAAATCCGAGCATTAGACCGGGTGCAATGCCCGGTCTTTTTTTGCTCATGTTTCACGGGGTACCCGACCAGTGGTATGGGGTTGGTGTGCGTCGAGGACGGACTGCTCGAGTTCGGTAAACGCTTCAGCCACGTAGGCGCTCAGACGCTCGAGATTCGGCAGTTCGTCAGTCGCAATCAAACCGAAGAACAGTTGCCCGGCGTAGCTGAACAAAGTGATGTTGAGCAGGTTGCCGGCCGGCAGGGTACTGATTGGATGCAGTTCCTCAAGGCGGGCGCCCTTGATATAGAGGTATTCACGCGGACCCGGCACGTTCGAGACCAGCGTGTTGCCCGTCGGCGGCAGGTGATTGCTGAGCTTCAGCATTTCCGCGAGTTGTCCGACCACACCGGTAATCAGCGTGTAGGACTCGATCGCCTCGGGAGCGACACTGTCGATCATAGTGCGCACATTGCGCAGCGAGAAGCCGATGTTGCGCAGGCGGACATAGGGATCATCGGTCGGCGGCGAAAGTTCGACCTGGATGATCCCGATCTTGTTGCCGGCACCCTGGTCGCCCTCCTTGCGCAGGTTGACCGGCATCTGAATCGTGATCGGCCGCTGCAGGTCGACGCCCTCATCGCGCAGGTAGCGGCGCAAGGCGCCGTCCAGGCACGTCAGCGCGACATGGTTCAGCGTCGACCGGGTCCTGGTACGGATCAGGTTGACCCGGTCCATGCTCACGCTGGCCGTCGCAAACTGGCGACCGGCCGTGACCTGTCCGGTCAAGGGCGTATTGCCATCGGCCACGAATGGCAGCGAAATGGCATTCTTGGTGAGTTTGATGCTTTCCAGCAACAGCATCGCCGAGAGCCGCCCAATCCCCAGCACACGCTTGCCGGCCCCAGCCAGGTTGGCCAGCAGCGACTGCGCCATTTTCTCGTTGAGCCGCTTCTCGCTGCGGTGGCCAAGCGCATGCCTGATCGACCAGATCGGTTTCAGTTCCAGATCGTCGGCCCGCGGGGACAGCGAATCGACGGCCCAGCGCATCATGGTCACGCCGTCGGCGCTGGCATGATGCGTCTTGACGTATACCGCAAAACGCCCTTCGCTGAGTCCGTCGATGACATGCATCTCCCACAGCGGCCTCGACCGATCGAGCATCGGCTGATGCAGGTCCGCTACCAAACGGTACAGTTCCGGCCGGCCGTTCTTGCCACGCGGCAGCTTGTGATAGAACACGTGCTTCTGCAGGTCAACCGACTCGCAGTCCCGCCAGGTGGGCATGGCCGTCAGCGAAAAGTGGATCAAGCGGTTGAAAGGCGCCTGAACGTCGGTGAAGGTGAGAAACTCCCGGTACAGATCGGCCGCGAAACCGGGCTTCGATCTGGGCGGGCGCTTGCAGATCATCAGGCCACCCACATGCTTCGGGCTCGCTTCCGACTCGGCGATGAAGAAAGCGACATCCAGCAAGGAGAGTTTGTGCATCCGCGTTCCTTTCGTCCTGCGTGTGTTGTGCTGCCAACGGACGCCTGCACGCCCACGCCGGGAACTGCCTTGCACCCCGTCGGGGCGTGCGGCACGCGCGGCGCAGTCGTCCACCACTCCAGCTGCCGACGATCGCAGGCTCTGCTGCCACAGTGTCGTAAGGATACCGCATCGCACGAGCGACGTTCTAGAGGAAAACACTCAGGCTTTTAGTGTGTGTCCTCTAGAGCTTGTCGATAGACTTGCTTTCGGTGGCTGCTCAAGCAGCCGCAAGACCTTTCAGATCCAGTCGGATAAAGGAGAAACAAATGAGCAAGACACTCACAGCGTTGGTCGATCGGGTTGGCAACGAGCAGTTGCTGACGAAACCGTTGGAATCTGCACGCAAATTCTGGCTTTTTGGCCTTGGCGCCTATTCGCTGGCCTGCAAAAGCGGCGCGCGGACCCTTGAAACCCTGGTACAACAGGGCAAGGCCTTCGAACCAAAGGCGCGCCAGCAGATCGCGGAGAAATCGGCCGAGTTGCTGAGCAGCGCCAGCGGCAAATTCCAGCGCGGAGAGGAACTGGTCAAGGAACGCCTCATTCGGCCACTGGATTTCCTTGTCGTGGCCAGCAAGCGCGATGTCGAACTGCTCACCATGCGTGTGATTCAACTGAGTGCCGAGGTGCGTAGCTTGACCGGAGGCAAGGCCAAACCGATCGCCAAGTCATTGAGCAAACCATCGAGCAAGCCGGCAGCCAGGGTGGCAGCCAAGCCGGAAGCGAAACCGGCGGCGGCTGATGCATCGCCGATGATGGCCTCCGCTGCCTGACGACCCTCATCCACGGACAGGGAGGGCGATGCGAGGCCGCTCCGCGGCCCCCGACCGAACAGGCATCACGCCGGCCGCAACGCACTGCAGCGCTGGCCCGGCGCGCATCGGTTCACGCGGCAGAAGGGCGACCGGCACCGGGTCATTCCTCGGCCACGGTCGCCGCCTCGCTGCGCAACCACCGCCGGAAGGTGTTGACGATCGGCCGATCGGCAATGGCTTCCGGCGCTACCAGGTAGTAGGCCTGTGTGCGGCGGATGACGATGTCGAAAGGCACCACCAGTCGTCCAGCCGTGACCTCGGCTTCGATCAGCGGCTTCGAGGCGATCGCCACCCCCACACCGTCGATTGCTGCCGAAAGGACCAGCCCAGGATCGCTGAAATGCGTACCGGTATCCGGATTGATGCCGCTGACCCCGGCCACCTGCAGCCATTCGGCCCAGGTCGGGCGATCCAGCAACTCCATGATCGATTCGTCATGCAGAAGGTTGTGTCGGCGCAGGTCGCCGGGTTCGTTGAGCGGTCGCATCCCCAACAGTAGCCGCGGACTGCATACCACGGCATAGGCTGGAGCGAACAGACGATCGACGCGGCAACCGTCGTACTGACCGTGGCCGAATCGGATGAATACCTCGGCTTCGTCGTCACGAACGTCGATCCCCTCCAGTCCCGATACGCCGGAAACATCGCGCGCATCGATGGTGTCCAGCGACGCCGCCATGTGCAGTTGTATCTCCGGATGAGCAGCGGTGAAAGCAGGCAGGTGGCGGATCAACCAGCGGTTGGCGAACGCTGGCGGCGAGGTCACCAGCAGGCGCCCACCGGCATCGTGCTGTCGCGTGTTCTCGATCGCCGCGGCAAAGCACTCCAGACCCTCGCGCACTTTCGGCAGCATCGCCCGGCCCTCGCGCGTCAGTTCCAGCGCCCGCGTCAGTCGGCGGAAAAGGTAAAAGCCCAGATACTCCTCAAGGCCCCGGATCTGGTGACTGATGGCTGTGGGCGTCACGGAAAGCTCCTCGCCGGCGTCCTTGAAACTGAGGTGGCGAGCCGCCGCTTCGAAGGCACGCAGAGCGTTGAGAGGGGGCAGGCGGTAAGTCATATGGATGAGATATTCTCACGCATCGGCTGACAATTGATCATTTGCCCGCACGTCCTCCAGGAAATAAAGTAACGATGCACTCTCGGGGACCGAGAACAACCCAAGGAAGAAGCAAATGAATACCGACCTCAAACGCGAAGAAATCATGATGATCGTTGAACGCGCGCGTTACCAGCGCAGCATCGCCGCCGGCGAAGTCACAGCCGTCAGCCTCCGCAAGGCGCTGGCCTGGCTGGCAAAGTGGACCGACAGGTTCCTGCATGCTCTGCTGATGTCGCCCACCGCGAACCACTGAAAACGCCGATACGAGTCGTCCAGGGCAGCCCCCAACGGATCGGCCCGCCGCCGCTTGCATCAAAAGAGAGGACAATCGAGCAGCGTCGCTGGTTCTGCCTTCCGGAACCCCATACGCGAGCAACATTTCCTCTGCAATCCTCCGATACAGGCTAGACCATGCCCAGAATCCAGATCGATCTGCCCGAGAACTTTGCCTTTTCCACCGAAATCACGCTCTATCTGAGCCACATGAATTACGCCGGTCACCTCGACAACGCAGCGCTGTTGGCCGTGGTTTCCGAGGCGCGCGCGCGTTTCTTCCAGTCGCTCGGGTATACCGAACTGGATGTCGAAGGACTGGGCATCGTCATTGCGGACGCCGCGCTGCAGTACAAGTCGGAAGCGTTTCACGGCGAGGTGATGGTCGCCCAGATGACGGCCCGGGATTTCGGCAGCAAGGGCTGCGACCTGCTCTGGTGCATGCGTGAGAAATCGAGTCAACGCGAGGTCGCACGCGGCAAGACCGGCATCGTTTTCTACGATTACGGGGCACGCAAGGCGGCGGCCATACCCGAGAACTTTCGCACGCGCGCAACATCCTGAAGGACCGGCGACAAGCCCCTCTGCAAGGCTACTGGAACTGACGGAAACGCCGCCTAAGCCGGCGCATGCGCACGCGCCAGTCGCCGCTGCAAATTCTGGACCTGCTTTAACGATTCCTTCAGGATCAGGCGGTCCAGTTCGTGCAGATCGTCGGGATCAATTCGGTTACAGTCGGATCCGGCGCCGCTGCGCATCTGGTGCTCAAGCCGGAGACGCTGAATGTGATGAAAGGCGTCGATCAGCGCCGCCAACTCCTCCGCTGCCATCCCCATCTTCTCGCCGCTGACGCGTAGCCGCTCGACCGTATTGGTATCCGGTATCCGGCTTGCCAGGGCGTGGATGCGTGCAGCGTCTACGAAGGGTCGCGAGCCGTGCTTCTTGAGATCGATGGTATGTGGAAACGCCTTGTCCCGATCATAGCGGAAGCCATTCCACCAGTTGAGCGGCGACTCCCAGTTGAGCGTGTTCTCGACCATCGCGCGCAGGAAGATCGGATACGAGGACGCTCTGGCCAGCAACCAGGCACGCAATTCATTGGCCAGCGACTCCTGCCCATAAAGCGCGCGAAAGTCGAAAAAGATGCTCGAATTGAGGAGCGCCTCGGGTTGTGGTGATTCCAGCCAGCCGGAAAAGGCGCTCCGCCACTCACTGGTGGATAGACACCACTGCGGGTTGCTGGCCATGATGTTGCCTTTGCACAGCGGGAAACCACAAGCATCGAGCGCCTCATTGACTGCCCGGGCAAAGGGCAGGAACGCCGTGCGCAGGCTGCTCGCCTGTGCATCCGATTCGGCGGCAAAGATCAGCCCGTTGTCCTGGTCGGTGGCCAGCGTCTGCTCAAGCCTGCCTTCCGAGCCAAACACCAGCCAGCACCAGGGTACGTAAGGGAGATCGAACTGGCCGGCAACCAGTTCGATGACCTGCAGCGTCAGCAAATCGTTGAGCGACGAAAGACGATGGCAGAGCGCTTCGGCATTCACTCGCTCGGCGACCAAGCGGACAACAAAGCGACGGACTTCGCTCGCCAGGCCAACCAGCGTACGCAGATCGCGTGCCGCCAGGATCGCCTGCACCAGGTCTGTGCTCTGCGCGCCCGGCAGCGTATACAGATCGCTCTGCGAGATGAGATCGAAGTAACTGCCGTCGGCTTCAGTGAGGACCAGATGGCGCACGCCGCGCCTGACCATCACCACGCTGGCCTGATGAACGGTGCCGTCAGCCGGCACGGTAATCAGGCCACTGGTCATCACCGCGGCGATCGGTGCCTGCAGATCGCCGCCCTCGATGGCAATGCGGCGCACCACGTCCGGCAGGGTCATGATGCCCAGCGGTACCCGGGTGCTCTCATCGAGCACCACCACGGCGTCTGCCCGCATGCGGTCGAGCAGCAGCAGCGCCTCGCGCACGCTGACCGCTGGACCGACCGTGAGCGCTCGCCCGCGCACCAGACTGCGCAGCGCGACATACGGCGAGAACGCTGCCGCCCGCGTTGCCGACTCAGTATTTGAGTCGGGCATGGAAGGTCCGCTGACTGGCTTCACGTGCCTGCCGCAAGGTCGTGATGCCCATCTCGGCGAGCAGGGGCAGCATCTTCAGGAACACTTCGCCAGTCACCATCGCATCGCCAAGCGCCGTGTGGCGCCCGAACACCGACACCCCGAGACGTTCGGCGATCGCTTCCAGGCGATGGCTGGTCTGGTTGGGGTGGATTACGGCCGAAAGCAGGAAGGTGTCGAGCACTGGTTGCTCGAAACGCACCCCGGTCTGTTCCTCCTTCAGTTGCAGGAAGCGCATGTCGAAAGCGGCGTTGTGCCCGACCAGAACCGTGTCTGCGCAAAAGGCATGGAACTTCGGCAGGACAATCTCGATCTGCGGCTGCCCGACCAGCAGATCCGGGGTGATGCCGTGGATGGCGATTGACTGCGGCGAAAGTGGACGGCGCGGGTCTACGAGTTGATCGAGACACTCATGGCGCAGCAGTCGACGATTGACGATGCGTGTCGCGCCGATCTGGATGATTTCGTCGCCTTCGGACGGCAACAGGCCGGTCGTTTCGGTATCGAATACGGTGTAGGACAGTTCCACAAGAGGCCGGTCGTCGAGTTCGTGGCTCGCGGCCGACCACAGGAAGATATCGAAATCATAGAACTCGGGACGTTCGCCCTCCGGTGCCGCCATGATCGCATGCGGCAGATCCTTCGGCGCCTCGGCGGCCGGCAACATCGTCCGAAAGAAAGCGCGATGTGACACCCGCTCGCGCTGAAACCAGATGTCGCCGTTACAGCGCTCAATCACATCGACGACGCTCAGCGGAGATATTTCGCCTCCGCTAGTCATCGGATCCTGCAACCAGCTCATCGCCGTCTCGTTGTTCATGAACGTGCCCAGCCATGACAGATCGAGCTGCGCCAAAGACCCGCTGCGCGTCAGCGACAGCCGCACCTCGCGCACCTCGTACTCGTCCTGCAAGCGCAGGGCCAGATAGCGCAAGGCTTGCAGAAGTCCGAAGCTGTCCACCCGCAGCCACAGGTCCTCATCGATGTTCTCGCTCTTCACCGCCAGCGCGCGACGTTCGCTGGCACGCCGCTCGCCGATTCGCCGGGCGGCAACGGCGACGAGCTCGGCACCCAGAATCTCTTCCAGCAACCAGCGCTCGCGCAAATCGTTCGAGAAGGCCGCCGCCGCGTTCTCGAACTGTGCCGACAATGCCCGCGCCTCGTCGCGGATGACGCCCAGAAAACGGTCGCGTTGCTGGCCAGGCATGTCGGAAAAGTCGGAGAGCATTTCGCCTGCGGCGCGGATGCTGCCCAGGGGTCCGCGACCACCTTCGATCAGCGACTGAATCAGCGCATCGCGGCGCGCGTGCCGCTCGTTGGTACTGGTGACGTCTTCGAGCACGAGCACGAATCCGGTGATCGAAACAGCGCCAACGCGGGCATGGTGCGGACCCTCGGCACCAAGCACCGGCGACATGTGCGCGCGCAACAGGCGACCCGCGCGCGTCGCCGTAACGAACTGCGCCGATCCGAGCAGCCTCCGGCTATCCGCCGCCTCCGTTCCCTCGCGACTGGCTTGCTGCAGGCGTTCGAGCGCATGCTCGATCAGTGCCCGGTCAAAAACCGTGTAAATCGAACGTCCAAGACCCAGCAATTCGGCATTCCCGCCATCCGTACCGCTCGAAAGTTCCTGCCTGGCCCGCTGGTTATAAAGGAGTACCCGGCCATCGAGGTTGCAGACCACGACACTCTGGCTGAGGTCAGCCATCAACGCCGCCAGGCGGCTGCGCTCTTCCTCGAGGGAAGCACGCGCCTGGCGTATGCGCTCGGCGACATCCACTTCCAGTGCGTCGCGTACCGCCAGCACTTGATTGGCGGCCTGAACCAGGACTCGCAGTTCCTCTGCGCCATACTCGCCCAACAACCGGAGACCACGATGCGCAGCCGTGGCCGCCAGTTCTTCCGCCATCCGCAATGGGGCACTGACGTAGAGCCCGTACAGGCTGTAGATCACCCAGCAACTCACGGCACACGCCGCCAGGGTCAGCACGACGAGAGCGACGATTCTCTCTTCGGGAGTCCTGCCGCCGCCGCTGGCGTCGGCTTCACTGGCCAGCATCAGGGCCGCTGTCCCGACCACCACCACCAGCACGAACAGGCAGGCAGCGGCAACGGCAAGCAATAGCCGTCGGTTGGGTTTCATCGGCTACATTCCGAGGAGCTTGCGCACTTCGGCGAGCAGTTCCTTGGTGGAGAAAGGCTTGGTCATGTAGCCATCGGCGCCAAGCCCGAGCCCCTTGCTCACTTCCGTGTCGCGCCCCTTGGCCGTCAGCATCAGGATGCGCGTGCCACTCAAGTCGGGATCGGCACGCAAGGCCTGACAGACATCGAAGCCGTTCATCCTCGGCATCATGACGTCGAGGAGAACGAGATCCGGTCGTTCGGCACGCACCTTCGCCAGAGCCTCTTCTCCGTCTCCGGCAACCAGCACCGCAAAGCCCTCGCGACGCAGAAGAAATTCGATCGAGATGACAATATTCTGCTCGTCGTCGGCAATCAGTATTTTTTTGCTCATCAACACTCCGATCGTGAATGAACTACGCCCAACAGTCGCAACTCCAGCAGTGCACGGAGCATGCGCGTCGTGACCCCTCCCCAACCCCGGCAACCGGATGAGTCACTGACTCAGTTTCCGCGGCAATTCATCTACGCGCCCTCGGCCACGGCGACTGCCGTCTCCCGTACCGGCGCGAATGGCAAGGTGAAGCGGAAGGTCGCCCCCTCCCCCGGGACGCTTTCCACCCACAGCTTGCCGCCAAAGTGTTCGACGATACGCCGACTGATCGGCAGCCCGAGACCGGTACCCGCAGGCTTGGCGGTCATCGTATCGCCGACCTGGCGAAACTTCTCGAAAATCAGTTGCTGATCTTCCGCACGAATGCCGGGCCCATTGTCGGCCACACTGACTTCGAGTCCATCCGCCAGCCGCTGCAGCGCGACACGAACACGACCGCTTCCTGGCGCCAGGAACTTTACCGCGTTCGAAAGCAGATTCAACATCACCTGAATCAGTCGATCGCGATCTGCAAGAATCAACGGCGGATTATCGGGCAGATCGAGTTCCACGTCCGCTCCTTTCTCACGAAACAGTTGACTGGTCGCGGCAATCGACTGCTCGATGACCTCCTTGAGGTCGAGCTCGCAGCCATTCCAGTCGGCGCGTCCCGATTCGATCTTCGCCAGATCGAGGGTCTGATTGATCAATCGCGTCAGTCGCTCGGCCTCGCTGACGATCAGCCCGAGAAAACGCTCGCGATCCGCCAGGTGCATCCTGGGATCGTCGCGCAGCAATTCCGAAAAGGCGCGGATCGATGTCAGCGGCGTACGCAGCTCGTGCGTCACCGAGGACATGATGTCGTCCTTGACGCGATCAAGTTCCTGCAAGCGCTCGTTGGCTTCCTGCAACTCCAGCGTGGCTGCCGTCAACTCGCGCGATTTGCGCTCCAGTTCGCGGCTGTAGGTGCGCAACTGCGATGCTTCGTCGAGAATGTGCATGACCTCTTCGATACTCAGCGGCTCCTCCTTGGCCACCGAAGCCACCATGACACGCGCCGACGCACTGCCGATGGCGCCAGCCAGCAGCGATTCGGCGAACTGCACCAACTGCGCGTCGGCTTCGAGCATCACGCCGTCGGCATGACCTCGCCTGCGCGCATAGGCCACGAACAGCGTTTGCGCCCGTGTCGGGCCGAGGAAGCGCCCGACCAGTTCCTGCAGGTCGCTGACTTTCGCGCGTCCGCGCCACAAGGCGGCCCCTACCGGTCCGTTATTCTTCAGCGCGTCTACGAAAACCGTCGCCTGGGTCGCCTCGGCGACCATTGGCGGCCGCAGCAGCGAGACCCCGACATACGCGCCGATATTGGCCAAGAAACTCCAGAACAGGCAGTGGGAGATTTCGTCGAAGCCGCCGAGACCAAACAGTTGCTGGGGTCGCAACAGCTCGATTCCGAACAGGCCCTGCGTCAGGAACTCGTCCGGAAGCCAGCCCGACTTGGCAAACGACGGCAGCAGCAAGGTATAGGCCCAGACCATGAAGCCCGCCGCCAGGCCAGCCAGGGCCCCGCCGCGCGTTCCGCCGCGCCAGTACATGCCGCCGATCATCGCCGGGGCAAACTGGGCCACCGCCGAGAAACTGATCAACCCGATGGCCACCAGGGCGTACGCTTCGCCGGCGAGCCGAAAGTAGAGGTAGCCCAGCAGCAGGATCAGCACGATCGAGCCGCGCCGGATACTGAGCAGCACCCCCGAGAGATCCTTCGATTCCTCGATCGCCATTCGCTTGTGGCGCAGCAGCAAGGGCATCACCAGATCGTTGCAGACCATCGTCGACAGGGCAATGGTTTCGACGATCACCATGCCGGTCGCCGCCGACAGGCCACCGATGAACACCAACAGCGCCAGCCCCTCCTGGCGCTGCGACATCGGCAGGGTCAGGACGAAGGTATCGGCGTCGACCCCCTGCCCGGCAAAATGCAGCAGCCCGCCAAGCGCGATCGGCAGCACGAAGATATTGATCAGCAGCAAATACAGTGGAAACAGCCAGGCGGCACGCTTCAAGTGCGCCTCGTTGACATTTTCAACCACCGCGACCTGAAACTGGCGCGGCAGGAAGAGAACCGCCATGCCGGAAAGCACGATCAGCGAGAACCAGCCGGTATAGCCGGCGCCCGACGGAATCGCGGTCGCCAGATGGCGCAGCTCGGGGTTTGTGGTGATGTGCTCGAAGATGTCGCCGAACCCATCGTAAAGGCCGTAGGTAACGAACCCGCCGACGGCCAGGAAGGCCACCAGTTTGACTCCGGATTCCAGCGCAATCGCCGCCACCATGCCTTCATGGCGTTCGGTGGCATCGAGGTGCCGGGTTCCGAAGACAATCGTGAACGCCGCCAGGATCAGGGCGATGTAGAAGCTCATGTCGGCCGCCACCGACATCGTCGCACTGCGGTCCGGCATCACGATGTCCGGGTAGCTGAGCAACAGGCTGACGCTGCTGGAGACCGCCTTGAGTTGCAGGGCGATGTACGGAATGATGCCGACGACGGCAATGATGGTGACCAGGCCACCGAGGAGATGGCTCTTGCCGTAACGCGAGGAGATGAAATCGGCAATCGACGTAATGCGGTTGGCCTTGACGATGCGAATCATCTTGAGCAGCAGGAACCAGCCCAGTGCCATGACCAGCGTTGGACCCAGGTAGACCGGCAGAAAACCGATTCCCGATACCGCGGCGCGCCCGACACTGCCATAAAAGGTCCAGGTCGTGCAGTAAACGGCCATCGACAGGGCGTAGATGGTCGGGCTGGCAATGATCGACTTGCCCTGGTCGGCGCGCTTGTCACCCCACCAGGCTACGGCAAACAGCAAGCCGAGATAGCACAGCGAGACGGCGATGACGACTGGCGCTTCAAGCATCGTCAGGGCAGCCTATTTGAAACGACGTTCGACGGCCCACGCCATCACCGCGATCACGGTCGCCCAGGCGAAAAAGACATAGGCGAAGACCAGCGGAATGCCGAAGATCTGCGTGTGCCGATCGAACAGGGAAAGCAGCGGATAATTGAACAGCACGCAGCCAATCAGGAAAGCCGCTACCAGTCGGTCACCAGCGAGTACCCTGCGATGCATGTCACCCTCCCGTTCGAAAGTGATCGCCCCCGGCAGCCGTGCGGCTCCCTGATCATGGCCATCGTCACACCGCCATCGTCAGCAACGGGATTACTGGCCGTTACCCGTCAGCGTACAAACCCACCCCCGTGATCCGCTCCGCTCGCTCCCGGCAGCCACGCTTTTCCGGGTACGCCGGCTACAAAATCGCTGGCGAGGCCGGGGGCAACGCCCGCATTGTCATCAATCGGCCCGAGCGACGCAATGCCTTTGACCCCAAACCCCTCAACAACCGAGTCAGCTTCGAACAGTGTGGCTGGATTTTACTGTTGATAATGGAAGCAAGTGGTTCCAGACAAGTCCTCCGCTGAAAGAGTCTGGCGACCTCGGCGTTGTGTTCGTCGATATCGTCGGGAGCCTCAAATGGCAACCCGACGACCCACCGACCTCGTGCTAATCTTCGAGAAGAAGCGATGCAGAGCAAGCTACGCCGCAAAAAAACGCCACCGAACTGCACGTGCGGCGGCGTCGCTTGCGGCCAACGGCGTCGTTGCCTACCTCTTCTTGACCGCCGGCAGATCGGTACACACGCCCTCATAGACTTCCGCCGCCATCCCCACCGACTCGCCCAGCGTCGGGTGCGGGTGGATGGTGTGGCCGATGTCGGTGGCGTCGCAGCCCATTTCGATCGCCAGGCAGACTTCGCCGATCAGATCGCCGGCGTCGGTACCGACGATGCTGCCGCCGATGATGCGATGCGTCGTTTCATCGAAGATCAGCTTGGTGAAGCCCTCCTCACGGCCATTGGCCAGGGCTCTCCCCGAAGCCGCCCAGGGGAAGACGCTCTTGCCGTAGGTGATCCCCTCGGCCCGGCATTGCTCTTCGGTCTTGCCGGCCCAGGCGATTTCCGGGTCGGTGTAGGCGACCGACGGGATCTGCAGGGCGTCGAAGCAGCGCTTGCCGCCGTGCGCGGCTTCGGCGGCGACGTGCGCTTCGTGCACCCCTTTGTGCGCGAGCATCGGTTGCCCGACGATGTCGCCGATCGCAAAAATGTGCGGAACGTTGGTGCGCAACTGCGTATCGACCGGAATGAAGCCGCGCTGATTGACCGCGACGCCGGCCTTCTCGGCAGCGAGCTTGCGACCGTTGGGCGAGCGACCGACGGCCACCAGCACGAGATCGAAGCGCTCTTTTTCGTCGCTGCTGTAGGTGACTTCGATGCCATCGGCACTGGCCGCAGCGGCGACGACGCCGGTGTTGAGCAGGATGCGGTCGAAACGATGGGCGTTCTTCTTTTCCCAGACCTTCACCAGATCGCGGTCGGCCCCGGGCATCAGTACCGCCCCGAGTTCGACGACGGTGATGCGCGAACCGAGCGCCGAATAGACGCTGGCCATTTCGAGGCCGATGATGCCGCCACCGACGACCAGCATGCGCGGCGGGATCTGCCGCAGTTCGAGGGCACCGGTCGAGTCGACGACGCGCGGGTCGTCGGGCATGAACGGTAGCGCGATCGGTTGCGAACCGGCAGCGATGATCGCTTTCCCGAACCTGATGACTTTCCTGCCACCGTCCGCCAGCGCGACTTCGAGATGGTTCGGGTCCAGGAACTGGCCGACGCCCTGCACGACCTGGACCTTGCGCCCCTTGGCCATCCCGGCAAGACCGCCGGTCAGTTTGCCGACGACCTTGTCCTTGTGGGCACGCAGCTTGTCGAGATCGATGCTCGGGGCAGCGAAGCTGACGCCGCAATCGCCCATGTGCTGCGCTTCTTCCATTACGCCGGCGATGTGCAGCAGCGCTTTCGAGGGGATGCAGCCGACGTTCAGGCAGACGCCACCGAGCGTCGCGTAACGCTCGACGAGCACCGTCTGCATCCCCAGGTCGGCACTGCGGAAAGCCGCCGAGTAGCCCCCCGGTCCGGCGCCGAGAACCAGCATCTCGCATTCGAGGTCGGCACTGCCGGTGATCGGCGCCGCTGCCTGCGACGCCGGGGCGGCGCTTGCCGGCGGCGCGCCGGCAGCTACTGGCGTGGCGGTTGCCTCGGCAGTCCCACCGCTCTCGATCAGGGCAACCACCGCGCCCTCGGAGAGTTTGTCGCCGAGTTTGACCTTCACCTCCTTGACCACGCCGGCGACGCTGCTCGGGACGTCCATCGTCGCCTTGTCGGATTCGAGGGTGATCAGGGCGTCATCGATCCTGACCGTGTCGCCGGCCTGGACACACACGTCGATGACCGGGACATCGTGATAGTCGCCGATGTCGGGCACTTTTGCTTCAATGATCTGGCTCATGATTTTCTTCTCCCGATCAGAGCAGCACGCGCCGCATGTCGGCGAGGAGTTGCGCGACAAAGACGTTGAAGCGGGTTGCCAGTGCGCCGTCGATGACGCGGTGGTCGGCGGATAGCGACATCGGCAGGATCAGGCGCGGCGCGAAGGCTGCGCCGTTCCAGACCGGCTTCATGACCGACTTGCTGACCCCGAGGATGGCCACCTCGGGCGCATTGACGATCGGCGAGAAGTGCGTGCCGCCGATGCCGCCGACGCTGGAAATGGTGAAGCAGGCCCCGGACATCTCGGCCGGCGAAAGCTTGCCGTCGCGCGCCTTCCTGGCCAGATCACCACTTTCGATGGCCAGTTGGGCCACCGATTTCTGGTCGGCGTTCTTGATCACCGGCACCACCAGGCCATTTGGCGTGTCGGCCGCGAAGGCGACATGGTAATACTGCTTGAGCACCAGGTTGTCGCCATCCAGCGAACTGTTGAACTCGGGGAACTTCTTCAGGGCCACCGTGCAGGCCTTGATCAGGAAAGCCAGCATGGTGATCTTGAGTCCCGACTTCTCGTTCTCCTTGTTCATCGCCACGCGGAAGGCTTCCAGGTCGGTAATGTCGGCGTCTTCGTGATAGGTGACCGCGGGAATCATCACCCAGTTACGCGCCAGGTTCTGCGCGGAGATCTTCTTGATCCGCGCCAGAGGCTTGATTTCGACGGCGCCGAATTTGGCGAAGTCGACCTTCGGCCAGGGCAGCAGGTCGAGACCGCCGCCGAGCGAGGGTGCGGCAGCCACGGCGACCGCCGGGACGGCGGTCATGACACCCTTGACGTAAGCCGTGACGTCTTCCTTGAGGATGCGGCCTTTTGGTCCGCTGGCCGTGACCTTGTTGAGATCGACGCCGAGTTCGCGGGCCAGCAGGCGCACCGACGGGCTGGCATGCGTCCGGGCGCCGGGGGCCAGGCCAACACCCGGCGTCGCAGCTGGCACCGCCGGCACCGGAACACTGGCGACCACCGGTTCCGCCGCGACCGGCGCGACCGGCGCGGCGGCAGCGGGAACAGCGGCAACGACAGCAGAGCCACCACCGCTGTCAACGACGACGACTACTGCGCCCTCGGAGACCTTGTCGCCAAGCTTGACCCTGATCTCGCGGACCACCCCGGCCACCGACGAGGGCACATCCATCGTTGCCTTGTCGGATTCGAGCGTGACCAACGCGTCATCGACCTTGACCGTATCGCCAACCTTGACACACACGTCGATCACCGGAACATCGTGATAGTCACCAATGTCGGGCACCTTGACCTCGACCGCTCCACCAGCAGGGACTGCCACCGGAACTGCCGCGGCAACAGCCGGCGCTGGCGCCGCAACTGGGGCGGCAAGGGGGGCGGCGGCGACCGGCGTCGCGGCAGCCTGCTCGGATGCTTCGAGGACGACGACGACGGCGCCTGCGGAAATCCTTTCGCCGAGTGCGACGCGGATTTCCCTGACCACCCCGGCTGCCGAAGACGGCACATCCATCGTCGCCTTGTCAGATTCCAGGGTCACCAGCGCATCATCGACCTTGACCACGTCGCCGACGATGACGCAGATGTCGATCACCGGCACGTCGGTGTAATCACCAATGTCGGGGACTGTTACTTCGATCAATTGACTCATCAGAGGGCTCCCTTAAACCGTCGTCGGGTTAGGTTTGTTCACGTCGATGCCGTAACGGGCGATCGCCTCGGCGACCTTGCCGCGCTCGATCGTGCCGTCGTCGGCGAGAGCCTTCAGGGCGGCCACGGTGACCCAGCGGCGATCGACCTCGAAGAAATGGCGCAACTTCGCGCGCGTGTCCGAGCGACCAAAGCCGTCGGTGCCCAGCGTCACGTAGCGACGGTTGAGGAATGGACGGATCTGCTCGGCGTACATGCGCACGTAGTCGGTCGCCGCGACGATCGGGCCGCGCGTGTCGCCGAGGCAGCTTTCAACGTGCGACAGCTTCGGCTTGGCGATCGGGTTGAGCATGTTCCAGCGCTGGACGTCGTTGCCGTTGCGCGCCAGTTCGGTGAAGCTCGGGCAACCCCATAGGTCGGCATCGATGCCCCAGTCGTTCTTGAGCAACTCGGCAGCGGCGATCACTTCACGGAAGATCGTCCCGGAACCGAGCAACTGTACGCGCGGCGCAGCCGGATTGGTGTCCGACGAATGGCCGCGGCGCAACAGGTACATCCCCTTGAGGATGTCGGCCGCAGCGTCGACCGGCATTTCCGGATGCTCGTAGTTCTCGTTCATCACGGTGACGTAATAGAAGATGTCCTCCTGTTCCTGATACATCCGGCGCATGCCTTCCTGCATGATCACGGCGATTTCGAAGGAGAAGGTCGGATCGTAGCTCAGGCAGTTCGGAATCAGGCTGGAGAGCACCAGCGAATGGCCGTCTTCGTGCTGCAGGCCTTCGCCGTTTAGTGTCGTCCGGCCGGCGGTGCCGCCGATCAGGAAGCCACGCGAGCGCTGATCGGCGGCCGCCCAGCAAAGGTCCATCGTGCGTTGCAGGCCGAACATCGAGTAACAGATGTAGAACGGGATCATCTGCACGCCATGCACCGAATATGCCGTCGCGGCGGCGATCCAGTCGCTCATCGCACCGGCCTCGTTGATCCCTTCCTGGAGGACCTGGCCGTCTTTCGACTCCTTGTAGAACATCAACTGGTCGTGGTCTTCCGGAACGTATTTCTGGCCTTCCTGATTCCAGATGCCGATCTGGCGGAACAGACCCTCCATCCCGAAGGTGCGTGATTCATCGGGAACGATCGGGACGACGTGCCGGCCGACCTTCTTGTCCTTGAGTAGGATGTTGAGGAAACGGACGATGGCCATGGTCGTGGACACCTCGCGCCCCTCGCCCGAGGCCTTGAGCAGCGCATCGAAGGCAGCCAGTGCCGGCACCTCCAGCGCCGGCGCGGTACGTCGACGCTTCGGCAGGTAACCGCCGAGGTCCATTCGCCGCTGGCGCATGTAGGTGAGTTCGGGCGAGCCTTCGGCGAACTTGAGGTAGGGCAGTTCCTCGACCTGATCGTCGCGCACCGGCAGGTTGAAACGGTCACGAAAACGCTTGATCGCTTCGTAATCGAGTTTCTTTTGCTGATGCGAGATGTTCATCGCTTCGCCTGCCTGGCCCATGCCGAAGCCCTTGATGGTCTTGGCCAGGATCAGGGTCGGCTGGCCTTGATGCTCGACCGCGCTCTTGTAGGCGCTGAAAATCTTGAAGATGTCGTGGCCGCCACGGTTCAGCGCCCAGACCTGGTCGTCGGTCCAGTCGGCGACGAGCGCCTTGAGTTCCGGCGTGTTGAAGAAGTGCTCGCGCACGTAGGCCCCGTCCTTGGCCTTGAAGGTCTGGTATTCGCCGTCGAGGGCAGCCATCATCCGCTGCTTGAGGATGCCTTTCTTGTCGCGCAGGAAAAGCGTGTCCCAGTTGGTTCCCCAGATCAGCTTGATGACGTTCCAGCCAGCACCGCGAAAAGTGCCTTCGAGCTCCTGAATGATCTTGCCGTTGCCACGCACCGGGCCGTCAAGGCGCTGCAGATTGCAGTTGATCACGAAGATCAGATTATCGAGCCTCTCGCGCGCCGCCATGCCGATGGCACCCAGGGATTCGACCTCGTCCGTCTCGCCGTCACCAAGGAAGGCCCAGACCTTGCGGTCCCTGGCTTCAATGAAACCCCGGCTGTCGAGGTATTTCATGAAGCGGGCGCTATAGATGGCCTGCAGCGGGCCGAGACCCATCGATACCGTCGGAAACTGCCAGAAATCCGGCATCAGCCAGGGGTGCGGGTAGGACGAGATGCCCTTGCCGTCGACTTCCTGGCGGAAGCAGTCCATCTGCTCGTCGGTCAGGCGCCCGAGCAGGTGAGCACGCGCATAGACCCCGGGGACCGAGTGCCCCTGGAAAAAGATCAGGTCGCCGCCATGCTGTTCCGAGGGGGCATGCCAGAACCAGGAAAAGCCGACATCGTAAAGGGCCGCCGCCGAGGCGAAGGAGGCGATATGGCCGCCGACGTTGCTGTTCTTGTTGGCGCGCACGACCATCGCCATGGCGTTCCAGCGGATGTAGTTGTGAATCCTGATTTCCATGTCCGCGTTGCCGGGATATTTCGGTTGCCGCTCGACTGGAATGGTGTTGACGTATTCGGTAGTGGCGCTGTAGGGGATGTCGATCCCCTCCTGGCGCGCCTGTGCAATCAGGCCTTCGATCAGAAAGTGGGCACGATCGGGACCTTCCTGGTCGATCACGCCGCTAAGCGCGTCCTGCCATTCCTGGGTTTCTTGGGGGTCCGCATCGCTGATGCTGGCCGACAGCGCGTTTTCGGGCAGAGCTGCCATGAATTTGTCTCCTGATCTGCAGAATCGTGAAATGAAAAGTTGTGCTGCGCGCAGTTTTTGCGCCAGCAACGAGGGTAATACGTTGCTGCCCTACGCGGTACCGCAGTGCAGCAAGCAAGCTTATCTCGCATTGTAAAATCTAATTTTATATCGTGCAATATCCGGCAACCAATTCATGCACGAGACTCTTTGCCAGTCGCAGGATTTCTTGTGTACAATAAGAATCGTTCGCAACAAAAGCTGATCGGCAGTTGGGCTGTCGCTGCCCGGAAGCCCTGACACATCGCGGCATTGCCCGCGGCTTACGGATTGCGAAGCGCCTTTGCGAGCAAACCCCTTCAGGAGATTGAGTTGACTGATGTGACAGACACCAGCAAGGCATGTTCCGTCCGGACGCTCGATTTGGCATCGATCGGTGAGGCGCTTGCCGTGCAGTACGTTCAGCCCCCAACTGCCGCGCCGGAATGGGCACGCTGGCTGGAGGAAATCGGTTTCATCGTCGGCGAACGGGTGATGCTGATGGCCCGCGGCCTACCTGGCGGCGACCCGCTGGTGGTGCGCGTCGCCCAGTCCACCTTCGCCTTGCGAAGAGCCGAGGCGGCCTGCATCGGAGTCACCCCGGTAGACCAGACGGACACCCAGGAGATCGTGGCATGAACGAGGCCGTCATTCACTTCCACCCGAGCGGGCCCCTGCTCGCTTTGGTGGGCAACCCAAACTGCGGCAAGACCGCCCTCTTCAACCTGCTCACCGGTAGTCGGCAGAAGGTCGCCAACTACGCCGGGGTTACGGTGGAACGCAAGGAAGGGCGGCTCACGACCCCCGCCGGCAGGACGCTGCGTGTCCTCGATCTGCCGGGAGCCTACAGCCTGTATCCGCGTTCGCCTGACGAGCGGGTGACCTGTGACGTCCTGTTCGGCCGTGCCGCCGGCGAAAAGCGCCCGGACCTCGTGGTCTGTGTCGTTGACGCCACCAATCTGCGGCGCAATCTGCGACTGGCACTGGCCGTGAAGCGTCTCGGCCTGCCCTGCGTGGTCGCCCTCAACATGACCGACCTGGCCGAGAAACGCGGACTCAGGATCGTACCGGAAAGGCTGTCCGCCGAACTGGGCATGCCGGTGGTGAGCACCGTCGCGATCAGGCACACGGGCGCGGAACCCCTGCTGGCGCTGTTCGACGATCAGCAGACCTGGCGCCGCGCCACGGCGGACACGCCCATCCCGGGCCATGCGGCCCCCATCGGCGATCCCCACAGCAACCAGTCCGACCATGTCGCGGTGCGCCAGATCCTGCAGAATCTGGGTCTGGACGAGATCGTGCCGCACACGCCGAGCGACCGCATCGACCGGGTCGTCCTGCATCCGATCATCGGGCCGCTGCTACTGGCGTCAATCCTGTTCCTGGTGTTCCAGTTGGTCTTCGCCTGGGCCGAAACACCGATGAACCTGATCAAGGCAGCCACCTCCGGGCTGGGCCAGGCGATCGGTGCGGCCTTGCCGGACACGTGGATCAGGAGCTTGATCGTGGACGGCGTGATCGCCGGTGCCGGCGGGGTCCTGGTGTTCCTGCCGCAGATCGTGATTCTCTATTTCTTCATTCTCCTGCTCGAAGAGTCCGGCTATCTGCCGCGCGCAGCGTTCCTGCTCGACCGCCTGATGGGCGGCGTGGGGCTCAGCGGCCGCTCGTTCATCCCCTTGCTGTCGAGCTTTGCCTGTGCCATCCCCGGCATCATGGCCGCGCGCACCATCGCCAACCCGCGTGATCGCCTGGTCACCATCATGATCGCACCGCTGATGACCTGTTCGGCAAGGCTACCGGTATACGCGCTGCTGATCGGCGCATTCGTGCCGCAGCGTGAAGTTTATGGGATGCTGGAACTGCAGGGGCTGGTGTTGCTGTCTTTGTACCTTGCCGGCATCGTCGGCGCCCTGGCTGTCGCCTGGGGGCTGAAGCGCTTCACCGCGGCGGGACGCGAGGTCCGTCCGCTGATGATGGAACTGCCCAATTATCACTGGCCGACGCCGCTCAACGTCGGCCTCGGCGTCTGGCAACGGGTGGCGATCTTCCTCAAGCGGGTTGGCGGCATCATCCTCATTCTCACGATCCTGCTGTGGCTTCTGGCAAGCTTTCCCGCACCACCGGAAGGCGCCACCGGACCGGCGATCGAGTACAGCCTGGCGGGCATGCTGGGACAGGCGCTGGCGGTGGTGTTCGAACCGATCGGCTTCAACTGGCAGATCAGCATCGCACTGGTCCCTGGCCTGGCAGCGCGCGAAGTCGCGGTCAGCGCCCTGGGCACGGTATACGCGCTCGCGACGGCAGGCGAGGACACCGCGCAGGCGCTGGCGCCGCTGATCGCTGCAAACTGGAGTCTGGCCACCGCGCTATCGCTGTTGGCCTGGTATGTCTTCGCGCCACAATGCCTATCGACGCTGGCAACGGTCAAACGCGAGACCGGTGGCTGGACGATGCCCCTGCTGATGGCGGGCTACCTTTTCGCACTCGCCTATGCCGCTTCGTTCGTCACCTACCGAGTGGCTTTGGCCCTGGGCGCCGGCTAAGGCGCCGCGAAGCCCCCGCCCCGCGGCTGATTCGAGGCATACGCAGACCGGCTTTGGTGTAAGCTGCGCCGGGTGGCTACCAGCCGGGTCATCCGGTATGGAGTTTGATCTGTGTCAACACTGGCGCGCGCTGGTCACGCTAGTGTCTCGCCTTTGTCCGAGAAACGCCTTTTCGCCCGAGGAGATGCCATGACGGCAGCAGCAGTGATGTCCGCCCCGCCCACGACAGCGCCCAGCCGGCTTCTGATGTCCGGCAACGAGGCGGTGGCGCGTGCCGTATGGGAGGCCGGCGTACGGGTGGCGGCGGCCTATCCCGGCACCCCGGCAACCGAGATGCTGGAATGCGTGGCGGGTTATCGCGAAATCTACGCCGAATGGTCGGTCAACGAGAAGGTTTCGCTCGAAGTCGCCTTCGGCGCCGCGATGGCCGGGTCGCGCAGTTTCTGCGCGATGAAGCACGTGGGCATGAACGTCGCTTCCGATGCCCTGATGACCATGACCCTGACCGGCGTCGCCGGCGGTCTGGTGATCGCCATCGCCGATGACGTCGGCCTGTCGTCGTCGCAGAACGAGCAGGATTCGAGATTTTGGGGTCGTTTCGCGCATGTGCCCGTGCTCGAACCGGCCGATTCGCAGGAGGCACACGACTTCACGCTCGCCGCTTTTGCCCTTTCGGAGCGCTTCGAGACGCCGGTGATCCTGCGCCTGACGACGCGGATCTGTCACGTCAAGGGCCTGGTCAGCGTTGGCGAGCGCAGCGAGCGCCCGGTTGCCGGTTTCACCAAGGATGTCGGCCGCTGGGTGATGGTGCCGAGCGCCGCCGGTCGACGCCTGCCGCTGATGTTCGACCGCGAACGCCGTCTGCGCGCCGAAGCCGAGATTTCCGAACTCAACATCGTCGAGCCGGGCAGCGATCGCCGGGTCGGCTTCGTCGCCTCCGGGCCGGCGTACATGCACGTTCGCGAGAGCTTCCCGAACGCGCCGGTGTTCAAGCTCGGTTTTTCCTTTCCGCTGCCCTTCGACAGCCTGCGCCGGTTCGCCAGCCAGTGCGATCGCCTGGTCGTCGTCGAAGAGGTCGAGCCACTGATCGAGACCGAACTGAAAGCGCAGGGCATGCACGTCAGCGGCAAGGACATCCTGCCGCTATCCGGCGAGTTGTCGCCGCAGGTCCTCAAACCGGCGGTCGCCCGTCTGCTTGGCGAGGCGCTACCCGAACTCGCAGGAACGGCGCCGATGCCGGTCTTTCCGCGCCCACCGACGATGTGCGTCGCCTGTCCGCATCTGGGGGTGTATTACACGCTGTCGCAGTTGCGCAACGTCACCATCTCGGGTGACATCGGCTGCTACACGCTGGGCTTCGGCCAACCATGGAACGCCCTCGACGCCTGCATCTCGATGGGCGCTTCGATGGGCATGGCGCTGGGCCTTGACAAGGGGCGCAGCGACGCAGAGAAAGACAGGAAGATCGTCGCCGTGATCGGCGATTCGACCTTCCTGCACATGGGCATGCAGGGCCTGCTCGACATTGTCTACAACCGTGGCAACGTCACCGTCCTGCTGCTCGACAACCGTGCCGTCGGCATGACCGGCGGCCAGGACAATCCCGGCAGCGGCCGCGACATCCACGGCAGCGATGCGCCGCGCATTGATTTTGCCAGGCTGGTCAAGGCGCTCGGCGTGCGCGAGGAACGGGTGCACGTGGTCAACGCCTACGAGTTGCCGGTACTGTTGCGCACGCTGCGCGACGAGACCAGGATCCCGGAGCCGTCGGTGATCATCACCAGCCAGCCGTGTGTGCTGATCAAGGACTACCACGCGCTCAAGCCGTTCACGGTGGTCGAGAGCAAGTGCACCGGCTGCGGCAACTGCATCGATGTCGGCTGCCCGGCGATCCACGTGACGCGCCGCGACCGAGTGAAGAAGGCGAGCGGCAAGGAAGTTGACCTGGCTTTCGTGCGCATCGAGAGCACCGCCTGTACCGGCTGCGGTCTGTGCCTGAAACCCTGCGCGCCCGACGCGATCGTGCCTGTCGACACGCTGGCGATGCCCATCAAGGTGGTCCGGAAAAGTGCAGCGCTTGCGCAGACCCCGTAACAAGCAGGGAAAGGTTCCGTAGCGATGCCTGAGACAAACAAGTTCGACACCACCAACATTCTCGTCGTCGGCACCGGTGGCCAGGGGGTAATGACCGCCACCGAGATCCTCGCCGAGGCGGCGATCGCGCTCGGCCATGACGTCAAGAAGACCGAGGTCGCCGGCATGGCGCAGCGCGGTGGCGTCGTCTCGTCGCACCTGCGCTTTGGCACGAAAGTACTATCGCCGCAGATCACGCCGGGTTCCGCCGATGTACTGCTCGGTTTCGAGGCCGCCGAAGCGATGCGCTGGCGGCACATGCTGCGTCCCGACGGGCTGGTCTTGATGAATACCGGCCGCCTCGTGCCACCGGTCGTCGAACTGGGTCTCTACGATTATCCCGACGATCCGGTTGCCGCGATGCGCGCCGCCGGGACGCGTGTGTTCTCGTTCGATGCGTCGGCGATTGCCAGCGAACTCGGCGACCTCCGGCTGGGCAATACGGTGATGCTCGGGGCGATCGCCGACCACCTGCCCTTCCCCGCCGAAGTCCTCGAAAACTGCATCCTCAAGCGTTTTGCGCGCAAGAAGGCGGAAATCGTCGAACTCAACCGGCAAGCCTTCGCCGCCGGTCGGATGGCGGCCCAGGAGGCCGCTAAGACCGCCGCCGAAGCGGCGTGATACGCACGACAACTGTCCTGGCAACGGCAAAATTCGACGACTGGCAGACGTAGCTGTCGTCGGAGACTGAATCCGCCCGTACCCAGAGCCCGTTACTCAAGCGAAACGGCATCAGGCTGCCTCGAAGCGACGGATCTCCAGGAGCGCCTCGTGCAGGCTCATCTCGCCGGCATCCAGCAGTTTGCCGACCAGATATTCGGTCAGCGCCTTGCTCTGGGCAAGCACGGCCTTGGTTTCACCGTACAGGCGCTCGCTCTGGGCTTCCATGATGCCGCGCGTCTCCTCGTCCACTTCGCGGCGTCCGCGGTCGCGGTCAGGGTCCAGTGCACCGAAGTTGAGGCGGGTCTTGCGGTACATGCCCATTTCGCCCACCGCGTGGTACAACATCTGGGTGACGCGGGTAATGTCGTTGTGCGCCCCGTTGGTGGTACCTTCCTCGCCAAAAAACAATTCCTCGTTGGCCATACCGCCCAGCAGCACACGCACCTCGTGCTCGATGTCGCCTCTGGTCTTGAGCAGGTTGGCCGCCTGCTTGTGAAAAACGTAGCCTAATGCATTGGTTCGTGGATTGGCCTTCAGGGAAATCTTGATGGTCTTCATATCGGCCAGGATCTGCTCCCAGTCGCCATTGGCCAGATGGCGTTCGCGATCGAGGTCAACCAGAAAGTGGCCCCATTCGTGCACAGCGATGATACGGCGGTCACGTTCGCGCTCCTCGGTAGTATGGGTGTTGACGTTACCCACCAGCACGCGCTCGGCCGCCTGCATCAGCGTCTCGGCGCCGATCATCTCGCCGGCCTGCACGGCGGTGATGCCAGCCTGGCTGACAATGGTCTCCAGGTCGGCCGGACTGCGACCCTCGGTCACTTCGACGACATCGTGCAGATCCAGGTCGGGCAGAACCTTGTTGGCGCGCTGGTTCAGGTAGTGGCCGATGATCGCCAGCCGCTCCTCGCGGTTGGGCAGGCGAAAGTCCACCTTCATCTGGAAGCGGCGCAGCATGGCCTCGTCCATCGGCAAGGTTTCGCTGTTGAAGTTGCTGGCCACGATCCAGATGATCTCGGCCTCGCTCCGGCTGCGCACGCCATCCAGCACCGACAAGAGGGTGTTCGCCGTGTCGTCGTCGAACTTGCGGCGACCCCCCCGTTTCATGAACAGATCCTGCGCCTCGTCCAGGAAGACGATGCAGCGCCTGCGCCGCTTGGCCATGGCCAGAATGCGACTGAGCGTATTTGAGCCGCCGGCGACGAAGCCCGTTTCCAGGTTGGCTGCCGAATGGAACAGGATCGGCAGCCGCAGTTCCTTCGCCAGATAGCTTGCCAGCTTGGTCTTGCCGGACCCGGCCGGACCACTGAACATCACATTGAAGGGCTTGATGATGCCGTACTCGGCATACTCCGCTCGGCGCTGATACTGATCCTTGATCTGTGCCACCTCGGCCTTGATATCGTCCATGCCCACCAGGTCGTCGATGGAGCCTTGGACCTGCGCCGGCTCGATGAACTTGAGCGACTTGAACTGGCCCTTGAACTGGACGAAAAGGAAAGCCAGCAGGCCGAGCGCGAGCGTGGCCGACAGCACGCCGCTGACGCCGGCCTTCCAGCCATCCTTCTCGGACTGCGGGCGGGCACCAGCGAAGCGCTCATCCAGACGATCGAGCAATTCGAGGCTGCCGGCGCTGAGCTCGCTACGTGGAATGAAGAGCAGTTTGCTGCCCCAAGGCGCGCTGACCGCCTTGTCGGCGAAGATCTTGGTCTCCATGTCACTGGGGTAATACGCATGCTGCGTGCCCTGTGCTTCGACCAGAACGATGCGCTCGGAGACATTCCACATCAGTGGCTTGTAGATCACCGTGACGCTGTCGGCCGTGTTCGCGGCCAGGAAGCTCAGCAACGAGCCGCTGCCAAGGACCACCGGCAGGTTGTCCTTGAGTTTCCACACCCCGTCGCCCGCGTTCCCGGCAACGGCCATGCTCCTGACCTGCTCTGCCAGGGCAGCCTGCTTCTGAACGAGAGAGAACGAATAGATGCTGGTCACCGGGATCAGAATGGTCATGACCAGCACCGTCAGCTTGACGGCCACCGTCTGGATCACGAACCAGTCCTGCAGCCGGCCGGCGGCCTTCTTTACGGCGACCCAGAAGCCCGTTCCCGCCGGCACCGCGGCGCCGGGTTTCGACAAATTCGACATGGCAGTCCTTGGTGACGGGCGCTACGTGATGTCCTGGTTTCGACAAGGTGGATTCACGATGACGCCGGGCTGAAGCCTCTCCTGGGTAACCGCCGGGGGAAGCGTCTTGGTGGAAACGCCGACCCGATGTGGAGTCCGCTTCCGGCAGCGGGGGTCCTGATGCTCTTCCACACTCGGGACTGGCGCCCGCAATGCGCGCTGGCGCACCGAGCGTGCGAACTCTGTAGAGTACAACAAAAGCTCGTGTGTCGTGAGTCGCTGCGGACACAGCACGCGATCCCTTCACTCCCTTAACCCCACGAAAGGGGAAATCTCATGAACAATATCGTCTATCTGGTCGGCGCAGTCGTCATCGTCATCGCACTCCTGTCGTTCCTGGGGCTTCGCTAACGCGTCTGGCAGGGACCGGGGGCCGCTGGTCCTGCCGTAATCCACTCGGCGCTCGCATCAGGAGCCGGCGGCGGGTGGTCGCCAGACCCGCGGCGAGGGCCGCCGCCGGGACGCGCCGATTTGCGCTAGAATCGCGCCCTTGATCGATCCATGCGCGATTCGGACGGTGCACCGAACCTGGGCATGGCACCCTTCCGCTTCCGGCCACCCCAGGGAAACGCAAAATGACGGCAAGAATCCTCGACGGCAACGCGCTGGCGCAGACGCTGCGCGCCGACTTCAAGAAGCGCGCCGACGCGCTGGCGACGCGCGGCAACCGCCCCGGACTGGCGGTGATCCTGGTCGGCGAAGACGCCGCTTCGCAGGTCTATGTGCGCAACAAGGTCAATGCCTGTGTGCAGGCCGGTTTCCACTCCGAGAAGCTGACCTACGCGCCGGATGTCGAAGCGCGCGTGGTACTCGCGAAAATCGCCGAGCTCAATGCCGATCCACGCATCCACGGCATTCTGGTGCAGTTGCCGCTGCCGAAGCACTTCGACGTCGACGCGGTGCTCAAGGCCATTTCCCCCGAGAAGGACGTCGACGGTTTTCACGCCGAGAACGTCGGGGCGCTGATGCAGGGCCACCCGCGCTTCATTCCGTGCACCCCTTACGGGATCATGCAGTTCCTTGCCGACGCCGGAATCGATTTGAAAGGCAAGGAAGCCGTCGTCCTCGGACGCTCGAACATCGTCGGCAAACCGATGGCGATGCTGCTGATGCAGGCCAGCGCGACGGTGACGGTCTGCCACTCGCAGACGCGCGACCTGGCCTTCCACACGCGGCGTGCCGACGTCCTGGTGGCAGCGCTCGGCAAGGCGCGGTTCGTCACCGCCGACATGGTCAAACCGGGCGCGGTCGTCATCGACGTCGGCATCAACCGGCTGCCGGACGGAAAACTGTGTGGCGACGTCGATTTCGGGCCGGTCAGCGAAATCGCCTCGGCAATCACGCCGGTTCCCGGCGGTGTCGGCCCGATGACCATCACCATGCTGCTCGCCAACACGCTCGAAGCCGCCGAAAGAGAGGCCCGCTGATGTCGCAAGGTGATCCGCTGGTTGGCGTGGTCATGGGTTCCGACTCCGACTGGCCGACGATGCAGGCGGCCGCGGTGATGCTCAAGGAGTTCGGGATACCGTTCGAAGCGCGCGTCGTATCGGCGCATCGCACGCCGGATCTGCTTTTCGAGTACGCCGCAGCGGCTGGCGAGCGCGGCCTGAAAGCGATCATCGCCGGCGCCGGCGGCGCCGCACATCTGCCGGGAATGCTGGCCGCCAAGACCACGCTGCCGGTGCTCGGCGTGCCGGTGCAATCGAAGGCGCTGTCCGGTCAGGATTCGCTGCTGTCGATCGTGCAGATGCCGAAAGGGATCCCGGTCGCCACTTTCGCCATCGGTGAAGCCGGCGCCGCGAACGCCGCCCTGTTTGCTGTCGCCATGCTGGCCACCGGCGATCCGGAACTGGCGCAGCGCCTCGGCGACTTCCGTCGGGCACAGGCCGAAAAGGTGATGGCCATGAAGCTGCCGGAGGTGTGAGCGGCCTGGAGGAGTCGCCGACGCGACACTCGCGGGTCGGCCAGATGATTCTTCCGCCGGCAACTCTCGGCATGCTCGGCGGCGGCCAGCTGGGCCGCTTCTTCGTCGCCGCTGCGCACGAAATGGGTTACGCGGTCTGGGTACTGGACCCGGATCCGCACAGCCCGGCAGCCCTGATCGCCGACCGCCATTTGCTGGCCGCCTATGACGATTATGCGGCGCTGGACGAACTGGCGCAGGGCTGCGCGGCGATCAGCACCGAGTTCGAGAACGTCCCCGCCGGCACGCTCGACTATCTCGACAAGTTCGTTGTCGTGCGCCCGTCGGCGGCGGCGGTCAGCGTCTGCCAGAATCGCATCGCCGAAAAGACCTTCCTGCGCGACAACGCCCTGCCGCATGCCGCCTTCACCGTCGCGCACGACGAGCAGGACCTGCGCCAGGCCGGGCCCGGGCTTTTCCCCGGCATCCTGAAGGTCGCCCGCTTTGGCTACGACGGCAAGGGCCAGGCGGTGGTGGGCAACCGTGACGAAGCGCTTGCCGCTTTCCAGCACTTCAAGGGCGAGAGCTGCGTTCTCGAACAGAAGCTTGACCTCGAATGCGAGATTTCGGTGGTGCTGGCACGCGACGAGGCGGGCGTCATCAGCACCTTCCCGGTTGCCGAGAACAGTCACCGCAGGGGCATTCTCGACGTCTCGGTGGTCCCGGCGCGTGCGGCCGACGCACTGCGCGCCAGGGCCGCCGGACTCGCCGGAACGATCGCCGAGCGCCTCGACTACGTCGGCACGCTGGCCGTCGAGTTCTTCGTCGTGCACGGCCAATTGATGATCAACGAAATGGCGCCACGCCCGCACAACAGCGGCCATTACACCCTCGACGCCTGCGTCACCAGCCAGTACGAACAGCAGGTCCGGGCCTTGTGCGGCCTGCCGCTCGGCGAAGCCGGCGCGCATTCGGCCGCGGCGATGGTCAACCTGCTCGGCGACCTGTGGTACGAAACCGGCCCCGCCGGGCAGCGCTACCGCGAGCCGGACTGGTCCAGGCTGTACGCCTTTCCGACGCTCAAGCTGCATCTCTACGGCAAGCATCACGCCCGGCCGGGCCGCAAGATGGGGCACTTCACGGTGCTCGATGACGATCCGGAACAGGCCCGCGAACTGGCGATGGCGGCGCGCGCCATGATCGGAATCGTCGATGCCGTCTGATGTCCACGAGATCGATCGCGCCGTCGCGCTGCTGCAAGCCGGCGAACTGGTCGCCTTTCCGACCGAGACAGTCTATGGCCTCGGGGCTGACGCGGCCAACCCGACAGCCGTCGGCCGAATCTTCGCCGCCAAGGGGCGGCCCGCCGATCATCCGCTGATCGTGCATCTGCCGGCTGATGGCTATCTCGACCGCTGGGCTCGCGAGATCCCGGCAGTGGCCTGGGAACTGGCCGAGGCATTCTGGCCCGGCCCGCTGACCCTGATTCTCAAACGCGCGCCGGCCGTATCGTCGGCCATCACCGGCGGGCAGGACAGCGTCGGACTGCGCGTTCCCGCACACCCGCTGGCACTGGCCTTGCTGCGAGCCTATGCACGGGCCGGTGGCGGGGTCGACGGCATGTCCGGCATCGCCGCCCCATCGGCGAATCGCTTCGGCCGGATCAGCCCGACCGAAGCCGCGCATGTGCACGACGAACTCGGCGACGCCGTCGGCTTGATCCTCGATGGCGGGCGCTGCCCGGTGGGCATCGAGTCGACGATTCTCGACCTGACACCCGCCGCAGGCCTGCCGCCGCGTCTGCTGCGCCCCGGCCGCGTCACCCCCGAACAGATCCGGATGGTCATCGGCGTATTGCCGGAGATCGTCGGTCACCAGGGCGACGACGGCACGCCGCGCGTCTCCGGCTCGCTGGCGGCCCACTATGCGCCGACGACGCCATTGCTGCTGGTGACCCCGGAGCGACTTGCCGAATCCATCGAGCGCCTGCGCTGCAGCCGGCGACGCTGTGCCGTTCTCTGTCACAGCGAACTTCCGGACGACGGCGCGGCACTGGCCGTGCGCCGCTTGCCGAGCGATCCCCGCGGCTACGCGCGCACGCTCTATGCGGCGCTTCGCGACCTCGACCGCGCCGCCACGGATCTGATCCTGGTCGAGGAAATTCCGGCCACGCCAGCCTGGGCGGCCGTCGCCGACCGGCTGCGGCGAGCGGCAGCCGGTGCCGGTCGAAACGGCGAAGCCGCCACCCCAAGGTAACCCGCCGCGGCACCGCCCAACCCCCTGCCAACCCTTTCCGGCGTGCTACCGCGGCCATCCGATGGAGCGCCGGGCTAGCGCCCGAAGCGGTAATTCCAGAGCAGGTCGAGCCCGGTATCCGAGCCGGCGCGACCCACCAGAGAGAGATTACGGCTGAGGTTGACGGTCAGCTTGACGACGCTCCCGGCCGTGGTCAGCGACTGATCGTAGCTGATCAGCATGTTCGACGACAGCCGCTTGCCAACGCTGACGATCTGGCCGGTCGTCGTGTCACTGGGGCCGAAACCGGTGGTACTGGCGATGCGACTGGTCTGTCGCTGGCCGGATCCATCGAGCCGGCCACTGCTGATGCCGAACTCGTCGATACCCAGGCCACGCTGCACTGCCTTCAGGGGCCCACCGTCCTGCCCGCCGAGGATCGTCTGCGCGGCGGCCAGCAGCACCGCGGAATCCTGCCCGCGCTGCTGATCCGGCGCGTGCCCGAGCACCAGCCAGGACAGCTTCTCGGCGTCCGGCACTTCGGGGTCGGAAACCAGCCGTACGACCGGCCGCCGGGCGGTGCCGGTAACCTCGACGCCAGCCTCGACCGGCAGGTTGCCGCGCACGGCACGGATATTGAGGCCGGGATTGTCGATCAGCCCCTGGAAGTTGAGAATGCCGCGCTCGATTTCGAGCTTCTGGCCATAGGCATCGAAACGACCATCCTGCGTACGGATCGTACCGGTCGCCCGCGGCAATCCGCTGCCTGCGGAGCGAATGTTCACCGCCCCCACCAGACGACTCTCGACGCCTGCCCCGCGAAAGTGGAAATGGCGGCCGAGTTCCGCGTCGAGGTCAAGCGACAACAGCCGCACCGGCGCCGGAACCTTCGCCGGTGCGGTGCTCTGGCGCTTGATCAGCACGTCCTCCGAGAGCTGCGGCGTACCGCTTCTGGCCAGTTCCCAGTACCCCGCGTCCAGCCGGAAGCGCCCCAACACATCGAGCACCCGCTCACCCAGCTTGAACTGCGCATCACCGGAAACCAGAACCCACTGATCCGGCCGTTGCATCACGCCCAGACGTTCAGCGCGCAAGGTCAGCACGCCCTCCGAATGTCCGGCACGCAGTTCGCCGGTCGCCTCGACCCGCCCCGGTTTGCCGGTCAGGGTGCCGGCATCGATGCCTGGGTCAAGCAACAGCGCGCGCGGCAACGGCTGCAGCACACTGTCGAAGGTCAACTGCTTCAGGACCAGGCGAACGTCACCGTCGGCTTCACCACTCAATTCAACGAGCAGCTTTCCTTTTTCGAGACGCATCGCCTGGTCCAGGACACGCAGCGCCAGATCGTCGCCACGCCATTCCCCACTGAGGCGTGGCTGGGCCGGGGTCCCTTCGATCCGCATCGCACCGGCCAGACGCCCGCCGAGTTGCCAACCCTCGCCGAGCAGCGGGCCGGCCCAGGCCAGATCCGGGGCACTCACCCGGATCTGGCCATGCCAGGGAGCCGCTCGGTCGAGCACGGCAGCGGCAGAGCTGGCGGCGTCAAGCTCGCCGGCCAGTTCGCCGAGCCGTTTGCCGCGCAACTTGAACTGGCCGGCGAGGCGTCCATCCGCGGCCAGCAGGTTGAAGGTGCCCTCTTCCAGGCCCAAAGGCAACGCGCCGATCGAGAGATCGCCGCTCGCACGCCACAGACGCAGGCGGCCCGTCGCGAGACTCCGCTGCGGCAAGGTAGCGATGGCCGGGGCACTGCCGATATCCCACTCGCCGTTGAGACGCAGCGAATCGCCATTGCCTTTCACCGCGCCGGAAAACGACTCGAACCATTCCGGGAATTCGCGGAGGGTATCGACCACCGGCAAGGCGTGCAGGCTGCCAACGCTCTGCCAGCGCTGCTGCTGGTAACGCACGCGCTCCAGGTGCAGGGACCAGCCGGCGCCGAGGAAGTCGGCCGGGCCGGCATTCAAGGCCGCCGTCCCGACCTGCAGCGGCGCCGCCGCAGCCAGACGCAGGAAGGGCTGACTCCGGTCGATGCCCGAGGACAGCGTGAACTCCCGGAGCGTCCCTGACCAGTTGAGGCCGGCAGCCGGCGCGGCCAGACCGCCCTCCAGCAGCAACTGCAGCTCGCGTTTGCCCGACAGGCCAACCTGGCCACGCAAACGGTGCCGGCTGCGTACGCCATCGGCGTCGAGATCCAGTTCGCGCAGGACCGTGCTTCCAGATGCCAGATCGGCACCGGCCAGATGCAGCTTGCCCGACACCACCCCCTGATTGCCGTCACCGAGTTGCGCGACGAGATTGAGTCCGCGAATCTGCCCGACGCCGGCAAACGCCAGGCGCGTCGACTTCAGATCCGCGCTCAGTTCAGGCGCGCTGGCACTGCCACCGAGAACGAGTTGACCATTGATGTCGCCCGCTATCCCGAGTGGATCGAGCTTCGGTGCGCTAATCGACACGGTCAGCCGATCGCCGACGGCGCCAAAGGCACCCTTGGCCGTCAGGCGATTGTTGCCCGCAATCAGTGCGACGTCGGCCTTGCGCAGGCGCTGCCCGGCAAGATCGATTTCACCGCTGCCGGACAGGGCTTCCGTACCTAGGTGGCTGTTGCGCAGGCCAAAACGCAGGCCCAGAGCAAGCTGCGGCCGGCTGCTCCCCTGCGCGTCGAAGTCGGCATTGAGGCGCGCCGGCGGCAGCTTCGCAAAACGACTGGGGTCAAAATTCTGCAGCGCTCCCCGCAAGGCGAACTTCCCGCTCCCCGCCTGCGCCACCTGGCCACTGGCGACCAGCTGCGCGTCGCCGGCGACCAGGCGCAACTTCTCGACGAGCACCGTGGCCGGGTCGATCGCCAGCCGGCCCTGGATCGTGAACTGCGGGTCGCGCAACTCGGTTTCCAGTACCTGCCGGTTCAACCCGATCGTGGCGCGCAGCGGGCCGGCAAGCAGCGTGCGACGCAGGCTGCCATGCAGCGCACTCGCGTCGAGCGACCTCACCGCCAGATGCAACGCCAGTTCGGCATCGCGCAGGATACCGCTGCCTTGCAGGCGTCCGCCGCCCAACAGACGCACATCGAGATCAGCCAGGCGCAACTCGTCGTCGCCCAGACTCAGGCCGGCCCGCAGCGATTCGAGCGGCAGGCCGTGTCGGTCGAGGGGCCCGGGACGCCGATTGAGCATCGTCAACCGCCCACCCAGGCCGGTCGGCGAACCACCCCGCGGCTGCAGCTCGACCTGCACATCGAAGATGGCCTGCGGAGCGCCTTCGATCCAGGCCGCCGGGTCGATCGCCGAAAGTGTGACCAGCGCCTCCCCGACCGGCTGTGACGAGAACGGCGTCATCCGCGCCCGCAGTTGGCCGCCAAAGGCTTCACCCGTGCCCGGCTTGCGCGGCCTGGCGTTGCCGATCACCGTGAATTCCTCCAGCCGGCCTTCGGCGGCGGCATCGAAAACCAGCGCGCGTCCCGCCGCTTCGCCCTCGACGCCGGCTTTCGCCGTCAGCGCGAACGGCCGCGTGGCCGCCAGGGAAGCCTCGCCGACAACGCCCAGGCCGGCGACACGCGCGCGCAAGCCGGACAGCCGATGCAGCGAGCCGTCACTCGCCAGTTGTCCCTCGACCGACTCGGCAATCGCTGTCGCCTTGCCGTCCGGGAAGGCATGCTCGCCGACTTCGATGCGGGCGACGACGAGTTGATCGATCGCCACGCCGAACCCCAGGCGCAGGTTGTCGGGCAGTTGCAACGGCTCGCTGTTGGCGACATGCGAAACGCGCAGGCGCTCGACGCTGACGCTGCTGATGGCCAGTCGACCGTGCAACAAATCGACCGGCCGCCAGATCAGCCGCACTTCCTGCAACTGCAGATCCAGCGTCGCACTGCGCCAATGCACCGCCTGCAGCGAAAAGGCACCATTCAGGGCGCCGGCCGGTACCTCGATCCTGAGTTGCTCGGCAGCAAGCCGTTCGATGACCCGACACACCACGCGCAAGCCACCCTCGCTGGCCAGCAACCACGTGACGCCACCGCACAGGGCCAGCACGCAGCCCAGGGGCGCCAGCCATCGCCAGCGCCGGGGAAGCGGCGGCGAAGCTGGGTTCGCGGGCGCAGTCGTCTCCTCGCTCATCGCCGGATCTCCTCGCTGAGGTCGTTCAAAAGGGGATCGCCAGGGAAAAATCCAGCCGCACCTTGCCCTCGCGCTGGCCGTAAGCGAGGTCGATACCCAGCGGCCCGGCCGGGCTTTTCCAGCGTGCGCCCAGGCCGTAGCCCACGGCAAGATCCAGCGCCTGACGATCATCGACGGCGTTACCGGCGTCGACAAATGCCGCCGCACCCCAGGTGGCATTGACCCAGTGCGTGTATTCGGCACTCATCGTCGCCAGGTAACGGCCGCCGACGATTGCCGCGCCTTCCTTGACCCCGAGGCTCTGGTACGCGTAGCCACGCACCGAGTTGCTGCCGCCGGCGCGAAAAAGGAAATCCTGCGGAATGCCCTGCGACGAAGGCGCCAGGGTCGCCCCCAGTTCACCACGAAAAAGCAGCGCGTCGCTGGCGCTGAGCGGGATTCCCTGACTGTAGCGCAGGTAGGTGCGCAGAAAGTTCTGGTCGGAGAGCAGTTGCTTGCTGCCGCCTCCCAACTGCAACTGCAGCGACACGCCTTCGGCCGGATCCAGCAGATCCCTGGCCCGCCGCCAGGTCCAGCCGACCTGCGCGGTCAGCGCACGCGCCGTGCTCGACGGCGCCCCCTGCGGGGACCGCTCTTCCTCCTGCCAGTTCAGCCCCAGGCGCTCCTCGATGCTGCCACGCCGCTGCACACGTGTCGCACCGACCGCAAAGCGCCTGATCTCCAGGCGCTCGATATCGGAATGTTCGACCGCGGTACCGACACCGTCGCGGCCTTGCGCCGCGTCCGGAGGAAAAAAAACGTCGGCATAAGCCGTCTGACGAACCTGCTCGAAGCGCAGGCCGGTCTGCAGTTCCCAGGCGCGGCCGAAGAGATCACTGCTGCGGTATTCTGCTTCGACTCGCGCGCCAGTATTGGTGCTGTAACCGGCACCCAACGACACCTGATACGGCGCGCGCTCGCGCAGCAGCACGCGCACCGGCGCGGTCACCCGCTCATCCTCTACACTCGACGGCAGGTCAGCGGCCTCGCTGCGTTCCAGAGAGACGTTTACCGAAGAAAAGTACGGCGTACTCTGCAAGGCGGCCTGCAAGGCCAGCAACCGTTCCTCGCGATAGTCCTCGCCCGGCTTGACGCTGCGGTTGAAGCGTTCGACGAGTTCCGGAGAATAGCGCTGCAGGCCGCTGATGCGTACTTCGCCGAAGCGGTAGCGCGGCCCGCTCACGGCGACGACCCGCAGGTCGACGCGCCGGACTTCAGGATCGACTTCGGCGAGGGTCTCCTGCAGGTGCGCGGCGGCGTAGTCCACCGCCAGCAGGTCGGCAAGAAACGATTGCTTGGCCTCATCCCAATCGGCTTGCCGGAAGGGCTGCCCGGCTTTGAGTTTCCAGGCACTTGTCAGCGCCTGGCGACGCTCCGGATCGAGCGGACCCGTGATCTCGATATGCACGCTGCCGATCCGCGAGCGTGCCCCGGGATCGACCTCCAGCAGCAGTTCCTCGCCGCGCTGGTGAAGCACGACAACGGGCGAGAAGTACCCCTCGGTAGCCAGCAGCCTGGCGACCTCACGCTGCATCCGGCGCTCGAAAGCCGCCCGCGCCGGAGCGTCGGTGACCTCGCCGAGTTCCAGGTAATCACTCAGCAGTTCGCGCACCTCCTGCGGCGCCACGATCCGGGGCACCGTGGCGGAAGCCGGGACGGCGAGCAGCAGGGTGGCGATGACAAGGAGCTTGTGCATGAGTTTATCGGATGCCGGCGTGGCAAGTGGCGAATCCTGGCCTTGAGTATTCTGTCAATGTACAGGTGGCGTTGGCGACTGGCGAATCTCCAGGCGACGGCAAACGTGTCAGGGCAGGTGGAAAATGACCATCGCCTCCCTATTCGGGCCATGGCGAAGACCGTCAAATCGCCTGAAAGTCTGGTGGCGCCATTCAGCCGGCCCAACGCCGTCGCAACCACCGGCATAGGATAAACCCTTTGCCGAAGCTGGCGGAAAGATCAGCCCAGTCGGCAGCCCTGCCCGGGTTTGGCTCGCTCCCGGCAAGTTCCTGTGCATGCGACGCCAGCAGCACCAAGGCGTTCGCCGAAGTCCGGACACGCGCGCTGCGCTCGTGGTCTAGCGGGCGCGACTGACCCGGCAACACGCTTGGAACCTCAACCACTTCGGTGAGTCGACGCCATATGATCTCCGGAAGTCCGCCGAAGGTCATGGTCGAAACCTGCCACTAGCGAAAGGAGATCCGCGATGAGTGATTCCGATTTCACTTCTGCCATTCGAGCCGGTGTCAGCAAGGCCGAGTGGGAACAGCGTGTCAATCTCGCCGCCTGTTACCGGCTGGTGGCACTCTTCGGCTGGGATGACCTGATCTTTACGCACATTTCGGCGCGCGTTCCCGGATCGGAACATCACTTCCTGATCAATCCCTACGGGATGATGTTCGACGAGATCACCGCCTCGCACCTGGTCAAGGTGGATCTTGAAGGCAACAAGGTCATGGACAGTCCCAGCCCGATCAATCCCGCCGGGTTCACGATCCACAGTGCCATCCACGCAGCGCGCGCGGATGCCGGGTGCGTCCTGCATCTGCACAGCGTCAATGGCGTCGCCGTCTCGGCACAGGCGGGCGGCGTCTTGCCGATCTCGCAACACTCGATCTTCGTGCTGTCGTCGCTCGCCTATCACGACTACGAGGGAGTGGCACTCAACGACGACGAGAAGCCGCGGCTGGTACGTGACCTCGGGGACAAACGCTTCCTGATGCTGCGCAATCACGGTCTGCTCACCGTCGGCGACTCGATCGCCGACGCATTCGTGTCGATGTACTTCTTCGAAACCACCTGCATGATTCAGGTACGTGCGCAGGCCGGCGGCGAACTCATTCATGTCGGGCCGCACATCGTCGAAGGGGCCGCGACGCAATGGCAACAGGTGACCAAGGGGGCGGGCGGCGGCCTGGCCTGGCCTGCCCTGCTGCGCAAGCTCGATCGCCTTGATCCCGGCTTCCGATCCTGAGCCAGGCGCTCCCGCGATGCCGCGCCTTTTCCTGGAAGCGCCTTGAACTTGTCGAACGTCTGAATCGCCCCGTGGTCACGCAGCGCGCGCCGGCAAACTGCACATTGACCGCCAAGCCGGCAGCTTCCAGGGATTTCCTTGTCGCCAAGCATTGCGCCTTGTGATCTGATTTCGGTATGATCAGGGAGAGGTATTTCGCACGCAATTTCCCCCGAACTTTTCCCCGAACTTTTCCCCGAACCACTCCTATGGAGTTCCACCATGGCAAAAGCCAAAAAAGTCAAGAAAGCAGAAAAAGCCCAGGAGGGCGCAGTAGTCGAACAAGCGGAACAAGCGGAAGCTGCGCCTGTTGCGCCTGTGGAAACCCCTGAATTTGTCAAGATCACCAAGGTTGTCGGCAGGCAAATCCTCGACTCACGCGGCAACCCGACCGTCGAAGTCGACATTACGCTCGACAATGGCTTCCTGGCCCGTGCCGCCGTACCGTCTGGTGCGTCGACCGGTGAATTCGAAGCCTGCGAGCTACGCGACGGCAACAAGAAAGTTTACCTCGGCAAGGGCGTTCTGAAAGCGGTTGAAGCCGTGAACGGCAAGATCGCCAAACTGCTGAAAGGCAGGAATCCGCTCAACCAGCGCGAACTGGACGAGGCGATGATCGCCCTCGATGGCACGCCCAACAAGTCGAACCTGGGCGCCAATGCCATTCTCGGCGCATCGATGGCGATCACCCTGGCCGGCGCCAACGTCAGCAAGTTGCCGCTCTGGAAGTACATCGGCAAGATCCACAAGAACCGTGATTTCGCCTTGCCGACACCGATGGCCAATATCATCAACGGGGGCAAGCACGCCGACAACCTGATCGACTTCCAGGAATTCATGATCATGCCGGTCGGTGCGCCCTCCTTCTCCGAAGGCCTGCGCTGGATCACCGAAGTCTTCCACGCGCTGAAAGGCATTCTGAAGAAAGGCGGGCATGTGACCGCCGTCGGCGACGAAGGCGGCTTTGCACCCAACCTGACCAACGACGAATCCCTCGAAGTGATCATGCAGGCCATTACGGCCGCCGGCTACAAGCCCGGCAAGCAGATCAGCATCGCCCTCGACTGCGCATCGTCCGAACTGTTTGACGAAGGCGGCCGCGCAGGCTACAAGTTCTGGAAGTCAAATCCGGACAAACTGTTCACCGACGACGACATGATCGCCAAGTACACCGAATGGTGCGGCAAATACCCCATCGTGTCGATCGAGGACGGCCTCGACCAGAGCGACTGGGAAGGCTACGTCAAGCTGACCAAGGCACTCGGCGACAAGGTACAGATCGTTGGTGACGACTTCTTCGTCACCAACCCGGCTCGCCTCAAGCAGGGCATCGACATGCAGGCGGCCAACGCGATCCTGATCAAGGTCAACCAGATCGGCACCGTCACCGAAACTCTCGACGCCATCAAGATGGCACAGAAGGCAGGCTACGGCGTCATCTCGTCGCATCGCTCGGGCGAGACCGAAGACTCCTTCATCGCCGACCTGGCCGTCGGCACGGGTGCCGGGCAGATCAAGACCGGTTCGCTCTCGCGCACCGATCGCATCTGCAAGTACAACCAGTTGCTGCGCATCGAGGAGCAACTCGGCAGCAAGGCCGTCTACAAGGGCCTGAAGTCGATCAAGGGCGCCGGCTTCTAGGCAACTCTACGCAACACGCGGCAAGGGCATCGCCACGGCGATGCCCTTGCCGCTTTTCAGCCGCACTCCTCCCGCGCGCGCCCGGACTCACTTCCGGATCAGGCGCCATTGAAAGGGAGCGAGCATCGTCAGGTTTGATTCAAACGCTTTGCCAGATCGGCAATATTTCGGTATCGTTGGAACGATGACCAACACCGACGCCGTCACTGCCCTGGCTGCTCTGGCGCAGGACAGCCGCCTCGCCATCTTCCGATTGCTGGTAAACAACACCCCTGCGGGCCTGACCGTCGGTCTGATTGCCGAACAGCTCGAACTGCCGGCACCGACCCTGTCGTTCCACCTGAAGACCCTGACGCACGCCGGCCTGATCCGCACGGCTCAGGAAGGGCGTTTCGTGCGCTGTCATGCGGCGATGGACAGAATCGACGCCCTGGTGGGTTTCCTCACCGACAATTGCTGCGGCGGGCACCCGGAAATCTGCCAGGCACGTGAACCCTAGGCGTGCGCCGTTCTTGACCGCCATCCACGCGCCTCGATTGTCGCAACGCAGCGCCTGGACACGGGGGTAGAATTCGGCATGACATCGGAAACGAGCAACCAGAACGTCGACAGCGATCCGCACACCGTGGTCAACGAACCGCGCCTGTGGATCCACAAGGGCTGGACCGCGCGCGTCATCAAGAACCCGGACGATGACGGCTGGGCCGTCGAGATGATCAAGGACGGCGAATCCGAGCCGGCGCTGGTCGGCCCATGGACGATGGGACGCGACAAGAAGAATCCCAAGCCGCTTGACGCGCCGGCGTTCAACACCCTGGTCAAGACTGCTGCCGAGGTCCTGCGCCGCCACGAGCAACAGTGGTATGCGCAGCACCACAAGAAACTCACGCTGGCCACGCCGTCCGGACCGATCAGCATCACGCTCGACATCGTCGCCGATGAAGACGACCCGCATGCCCTGTTGGGCGCGCAGGACAGCGACGGCGTCAAACTGGCCGAAGTACGCGTCGATGCGGGCTTCAGACTCAACACGGCCAGCGCCAACGCCTGGATCGGGAATGACTTCAGCCGGCCCGGCTGACGCCGCTCGTGCCTTGAGCGATAGCCACCCTGCCCTGCCTTGCTGCCGAGGGAACGCCACATGATCCGACTCCTCTATCTCAGCCACGCCACGCGCGGCATAACTGGGTAAAGCGTTCCGCGCCAGGCAGGCGCCGGCGCAGGACTTGTCCGGCGATGCGAATCGGGCAAGGTCGTTTTCGGGAACGACCCGATGGCGTGCGCTGAGCGCCCTGCGGCTGTGCACCGAGCGCCAGGAATCATCCTTCCCGTTCTCCTAGACTGTCGCGGCACGGCGTGCTGACCCTCCGCACGAACTGCCCGCCATGACTTTTCGACAGCCCCCCCATCAAAGGAGAACCCCATGCACAGCATCACCCCTGCCCGCTTGCTCGTCATGTTCAGCGGCGCATTCCTGCTGGCGGGCAATGCCTCGGCATACGTCCAGCAACGCGTCCAGCTTGACTACAGCGGCCCGGCTGGGGCCACCACGCACGCTGCCGACACGGTCAGCGTCCCGCCGGAGTCCGCCCTGCACACGATACACGCCAATATCGCCGGGGGGTTCGGCAGCGCCGTCGGCAGTGTCGGCACCTTTGGCGATCTTGGCGTGCAGGCCTACCTGCATGGCCTCGGCAAACTGACTTCGCTGGTCAGTATCTACAGCGACGAGTTCGTCAATCCGTTTGCCTCGGCACGCCACGCCCAGTCCCGTTTCGTGGTCGACGGCGGCAGCCTGTGGATGATTGCCGGAAACGGATCGACGCTTGATTTTTCTCTTGAACTGCAGGCCCGTATCCTCGACAGCCTTGGCCACATCTTATCTTCCAACACCTGGGAAGCGACCATCGGGCTTGCCGAAACAGCCACCGGCACCGAGTTCCACACCACCGGGGAATCGCTTGGCGCAAGCCTGCTTGGACCCGGCAGGGTGCGCATCCCGCTTTCCTTCCAGACCTTCGACATCGGCGACATTCCGGCGGGAGGATCGATGACTCTGAGCTATGAACTCGCCATCGAGGGCGTCGGCGCACGCTTCGTGGAGCTCATGAACTGGGATTTCAGCGATCCGCTGCACGTCGATGGATCGGGGATCCTCTCCAGCGTCTCCCTTGGACCGACCGCGGCTGTACCCGAGCCGCCCGTCTGGGTACTGTTCGCCGGCGGCCTGGGTGCCCTCTGCCGCGCGCGCCGGCAGCGTTCCTGAGGGCGTCGTGAGCGCCTTGGCCGGCGCTCATTGCGCGCGTACGCTGACCTCGACCCGGTGCTCGCGATGATCATCGAGCAAGGCGATCGCCTGATCGTCGTGTTCGACGCCATCCACCGTCACGCGGGTCACGCCGCTCTGCAGGGCCGCGTCGGCGCGCGTTTGCGTCACCGTGATGTGGTAGGTCGTCTCGCGATAGCGATAGCGGATACTGAACCCTGGCCAATCCCTGGGCAGACAGGGAGCAAGACGCAATTGCTCGCCGTTGCGCCGCAGCCCGAGCAGCGATTCGACGATCAGCCGGTACATCCAGCCCGCCGAGCCGGTGTACCAGCTCCATCCGCCACGGCCGATGTGCGGGCTGAGCGCATAGACGTCGGCGGCGACGACGTAGGGCTCGACCTTGTAGGTCGCAGCCCCCGCCGCTGAGAGGGAGTGACTCACCGGGTTGATCATGGTCAGCAACTCCCAGGCGCGCTCGCCCTCGCCGAGTTCGGCAAAGGCCATCGCCGCCCAGACTGCTCCGTGGGTGTACTGCCCGCCGTTCTCCCGTACCCCCGGCACGTAGCCCCGGATGTAGCCGGGATCGACGTTCGACTTGTCGAAGGGCGGGTCGAGAAGCTGGACGAGCGCGTACTCGCGACGCACCAGCCGCTCGTCGACCGCCTGCATCGCCTGCCGCGAACGCGCGCGGTCGCCCGTCCCTGCGGCTGCTCCGGACAGCACTGACCAGCTCTGCGAGATCGAGTCGATCTGGCATTCCTCATTGACTGCCGAACCGAGCGCCGTGCCATCGTCGAACCAGGCGCGACGGTACCAGCCACCATCCCAGGCATGCTGCTCGATGTTCCGGCGCAGAAGATGCCCCTCGTCCCGGCAGAGTTCGGCGAAGACCAGGTCGCCATAGGCGTCGGCGAGCCTGGCGAACTGGCAGAGCACTTCGCACAGGAAAAAGCCCAGCCAGACGCTCTCGCCCTGGCCCTGCATCCCGACCAGATTCATGCCGTCGTTCCAGTCGCCGGAACCCATCAACGGCAAACCATGTCTGCCAAAGCGCAGGCTGTGCCGGATCGCGCACACACCGTGCTCGTAGAGGCTGGCTACCGTGGTCGACCGGCCGGGAAGATCATAGTAGGAATCATCCTCCGGATTGACCGGGCGCCCTTCCAGGAAAGGCACGGGCTCATCGAGCACGCCGGTATCGCCGCTGGCGCCGACGTAGCGGCAAATGGCCAGCGGCAGCCAGAGATAGTCGTCCGAACAGTGCGTGCGCACCCCCCGTCCCGACGGGGGATGCCACCAGTGCTGGACGTCGCCCTCCAGGAACTGCCGGCTGGCGCACAGCAGCAGATGCTCCCGCACCAGCCCGGGCTCGGCGTGGATCAGCGCCATCACGTCCTGCAACTGGTCGCGGAACCCGAAGGCGCCGCCCGACTGGTAGTAGCCGCTGCGCGCCCAGAGACGGCAGGCCAGCGTCTGGTAGACCAGCCAGCCATTGGCCAGCACATCGACCGCTGGATCGGGGGTGCTCACCTGCACGGCTCCGAGCGTGTGCTGCCAGTACTGCCGGACGGCTTCGAGCGCGCCGTGTGCCGCCAGCCCGCCGCGGAAGCGCCGCATCAGCTTGTTGGCTTCGTAGGCGTTGCGTCCGACACCGAGGCGGAAAACGATTTCCCGCTCCTGCCCGTCGGCCAGGTCGAATGCGACCTGAATCGCGCCGCAGGGATCCAGTCCAGCCCCCACCTTGCCGGAAAGGCCCCAGCGATGCAGTGCGGCTGGATCGCGCAGCGAGCCGTTGCGCCCGATGAATTCCGCGCGGTCGCCGCTGAGCTTGCGCAGCGGCTCATCGACGTCGAAGAAGGCCACCCGATCGGCGAACTCGGGGCTGTACGGGTTGCGCGCGTAGAGCGTGCCGCTTCTGGGGTCGATTTCGGTACTGACATGCATCGCCGATTTGGCGCGCAGATCGCCCAACACCCATTCGACATAGCCTGTGGCCGAGAGTCGGCGCGGCCGGCCCGATGCATTGCGTACTTTCAGCACCGAGAACTTGACCGCCGCGTCGATGGCCACGTACACCCACAGTTCCGAGCAGATACCGTCCGAGCAGATCGAGAACACGCTGTAGCCAAACCCGTGCCGGATCACGCAGGGCGCCGCGGCGCGCACGGGCAGTGGGGTCGGCGACCAGAACTGACCGCTCATTTCGTCGCGCAGGTAGAGCGCTTCGCCACCCGAATCGGTCACCGGGTCGTTGTGCCACGGGGTCAGACGGAATTCGTGCGCGTTCTCGCTCCAGGTATAGGCGACGCCGCTTTCCGAAATGACGCTGCCGAAATGCGGATTCGCCAGGACGTTGACCCACGGCGCCGGCGTCACCTGCTCCGGCGTGAGCGTGGTGACGTACTCGCGACCATCCGGGGTGAATCCTCCCAGGCCATTGCCCAGGATCAGTTCCGGACGCGGCGGCGCAGCGGCGGCAAGCTCGGGGCGATGCGTTCGTCTTGGCCGCAACAGCGGCGGTCGTGGTTCCATTGGACTGCGCTGGTCGAGTTGCTCGGCCAGCGTTCCCCGGCTGTCGGTGATCACCGCCCGGGCGACCGACTGGAACAGGATGTGGTCCTCGCTGGAGATCTGTTCCGCCTGGCGCACGAAGATTCCGCCCGGCCGATCGATCAGACTCGCCCCAATGCCCGAGGCGATCAATCCCATGATCTGGTCCTGCAGTTGCTGCCGGTAGCCGGCATGATCCTCGTTCCAGATCACCAGGTCCACCGCCAGTCCTTTCAGCCGCCAGTAGGCATGCGCCTGGACCAGTTGGCGAACGAGATCGATGTTGGCGCCGTCGGCAATCTGCAGCAGCACGATCGGCAGATCGCCGGAGATGGCGTAACCCCACAGCCCGGACTGCCCCCGACGATTCTTGATCAGGACGTCGGCGCTGGCGCGCAGCGAGGCATTGGCGTAGATCACCGGGCTGGCCAGCCGCACGTACAGTTGCGACTCGGCTTCGGTGGCGTTGAGTTGCTGCAGGACCACCTGGCTGTGCGTCCAGGCGAGATCGAAGACACGGTCGGCGAGATGCCGATCCTGGTATTTTTCAACCAGGCTGACCGCCAGGTCGCGCGTCTCGGCGACGCCCGAGACGATATCGATGGTCACCACCTGCTCCGGATCGAGCGCCACCAGATGGCGAATGGCGACGATCGGGTCGAGCACCGACCCCTCGCTGCCCGCCAGCGGCGCGCACTCGCGCATGGCCAGCGGCGCGGCGGTGCTGCGCGTGCGACCGAGAAAACGCAGGCGATCGGTTTCGTAACTCGCCTCGCCGGGCTCGACACCGTGCACGGCGACGAGGTGCAGCATCCACGGGGACTGTTCGTCGCGCGAGCGCGGCCGACGCGTGCACAGGATCGCGCGCCGCTCGCGCAGGATCTCGGTATGCACGAAGAGGTTGCTGAAGGCGGGATGCAGCGCGTCCGCCGCCGGCGGTGCGAGCACCACTTCAGCGTAACTGGTGACCTCGATTTCCCGGCGTTGCCGCGATCGATTGGTCACCCGGACCCGGCGGACTTCGATGTCATCCTCCGGCGAGACGACGATCTCGGTATACGTTTCGATCGCCCCGGAACCGCTGCGAACGGCATCGCGGCGGCGAAACTCGGCGCGCCCCTCGGAGAAGATCGCTTCGTACGTCTCGGGCCGTTTGCGCGTCGGTTGATGGCCGGTCGACCAGCACTCGCCACTCACCCCGCCCGCCAGCTCGCGGACGTAACAGAAGCTCCCCCAGTGATCGCAGGTCCCGTCTTCGCGCCAGCGCGTCACGGCGAGGTCCTTCCAGCGACTGTAGCCACCGCCGGCGTTGCTGACCATCACGTGGTAGCGGCCGTTCGACAGCAACTGCACTTCGGGTGTCGGCGTATCCGGACTGCTGAAGACGCGAATCGGCACCGCCGCGGCGATCGACAGCGCGCGCGCATCGGAGAGGTTGGCGGTGTGCGAAAACAGCTCGCTGGCTTTCGGGATCCGCTCCTGGAGCAGCAGCATGACCGCCTGGAACAGCCGGTCCGACTCGAACCGCCGCTGCATCGGGCGATCCAGCAGCAGGTAGGCCAGCGCCAGCAGGCTCATGCCCTGGTGATGCGCCATGTAGGAGCGCACCAGCACGCGCGCTTGCCCACGTCGCTGGCGGGCCGGCGTGTAATCGATGGCTTCGAAGAAACCGAAGTTGCCGATGAAGCCCTCGGCTGCGAGTCGCTGCAAATTATGGCAGGCCTGCTCGGGAGCCACCATCAGCGCCAGCACCGAGGCATAGGGGGCGATGACCAGATCCTGCGCCAGCCCGCGCTTGAGTCCCAGTCCGGGCACCCCGAAGGCGCGATACTGGTAGTTCAGATGCACGTCGACCGTGTTGTAGCCCGACTCCGAGATACCCCAGGGCACGCCGCGATGGCCGCCATACTCGATCTGCCTGGCGACCGCCGCCTTGCAGGTCTGGTCGAGCAGCGTGTTGTCGTAGGTCGGCATCACCAGCAGCGGCATCAGGTACTCGAACATCGAACCGCTCCAGGACAGCAGCACCGGCTCGCCGCTGGTACTGGTCAGCAGACGCCCCAGGGCGAACCAGCTCTCCTGCGGCACCTGCCCCTGCGCGATGGCGACGAAGCACGCCAGGCGCGCCTCCGAAGCCAGCAGGTCGTAGAAACTCGCGTCCGCTCGCTGCTCGGTGACGTTGTAACCGATGCTCAGCAGATGCCGCGTGCTGTCGAACAGAAAGTCATATTCCAGGCACGCGAAATCTCCGGATTCGCGCGCCAGACGGTCAATGCTCGCCAGACGTTCGCCGGCATGCGCGCTGGCGGCGGCGACCTGCCGTTGCAGCGCGCTGAGCCAGTCGCGGTGGCTGGGCGTCGTCTGATTATCGAACAGCGCGGCGAGGCAAGGCAGCAGCGCGGCATCCAGACGCGCCAGCTCGCGCAGGGTCGGGACGGCATCGAGGGCGGTGAGCTCGACGACCTGGGCCAACTGCGCTGCCAGTGCGGGCGGCGGCGGCAGCAGCGCCAGCCACGGCACCAGCACGTTCAGTTCCTCGACGGCGGCCTGACATTGCCCGGCCAGCGCCTGTGCCCAGCCCAGTGTTTCGTCCGCCGGCGCAGTCACCGGCAGGTCCGCCAGGCTGGCCGCAATCCGGGAGGCGATCGCGTCGGCAGCGCTGGCCAGCCTCGCAAGCTGTGACCGGGCAGCCGTCAGCGTCGCCGGAGGGGCCGCCGACGCCGTCTCCAGTTCCTCCCGGAACGCCGCCATCGGCGCCGTCGCGCCTGCCTCCGCCGCCATCGTCAGAATCCTGAGGGTGTCGCCGAGACCGTCGAACAGCCGCGTCATCAGTATCCGGTCGTCGGCCAGCGCCAGCAGACCCGCACGCAGGGTCAACAGGTGGCCGGCCAGGTTGCCGCTGTCCACCGTCGAGATGTACAAGGGAGGCAGCGGCTGCAGCGTCAGTGTGTCGTACCAGTTGTAGAAGTGGCCGCGATGTCGCTGCAGCGTGTGCAGGGTGCGCAGGGTATTGGCCGTGCGCTCGACCAGTTGGCCGGTCGACAGATAGCCGAAGTCGTAGGCCGAAAGATTCGCCAGCAGCGCCATGCCGATGTTGGTCGGCGAGGTCCGATGAGCGACCGCGGCGACGCGATACTTCTGATAGTTGTCCGGCGGCAGCCAATGGTCTTCCGGGCCGACGAAGGTGTCGAAGAATGCCCAGGTACGACGCGACAGCGCGCGCAGGAACAGGATCTGCGCGCCGCTCAGGACCGCCTCGCGGCGCGCCAGCGGGCGGCTGATCCACCAGGCGAACAGCGGTGAGGCGAACCACAGGAGCAGGACCGGAGCCGCCACCAGCAGCATCGCCGGCGTCGACAGGGCCAGATGCAACGCCGCTGCCGAAGCCAGGGTGGGCGCTACCCACATCGCCCGCAAGGCGGCGGCGAATTCGCTGCGGCCCTGCCTGGCGGCAGCGCGTTCGGCATCGATCGAAGGATTCCATTCGAGCAGGCGCCGATGCGTGACCAGCATCCGCCAGTGCGTACGCACGATCGCATCCAGACTGTAGAACGCCTCGTACGGGAGACACGCGAACTCGAAGACGACCTGCCGGAGGTGCCGTGTCGCCGAGCCCGCCACTGCCGCCAGGTGCTGCCGCAGCAGCACCTCGCCCGGCTTGCGAAACAGTTCGAGGATCACCGCCAGGCAGGGGGCCAGCAGCACGATCCCGACCACCGACAGGGTCCATGACCAGGCCGACGCCAGCCGTGTCCAGCCCAGCAGCAACAGCAGGGTGAGCGCCGCGGGGACGAGACTGCGGCGCAGATTGTCGATCAGTTTCCATTGCGACAGTTGCGACAGCGGATTGGCCTGCCGGCAGGGACCCGCCCCGCCGTCCTCACCCGCGCGTCGTCCGGGCACACGCCGCAGCAACCATCCGGCGAGCTGCCAGTCGCCGCGAATCCAGCGATGGCGGCGACTCACGTCGGCGCTGTAATGCGCCGGGTAATCCTCATACAACTGCACGTCGCTCAGCAACCCGGCGCGGGCGTAGCATCCCTCGAGAAGATCGTGACTGAGGATGCGATTCTCCGGAAAGCGCGCGCCAAGCGCCTGCTCGAAGGCATCGACGTCGTAGATCCCCTTGCCGATGAACGAGCCTTCGCCGAACACGTCCTGATAGACATCCGAGGCTACCCGCGTGTACGGGTCGATGCCCGGCTCGCCGCCATACAGTCGCGCATAGCGCGAGCGGTTCGTCCCCGGCAGACTGACCGCCACGCGCGGCTGCAGAATGCCGTAGCCGGCGGTGACCCGCCGCTTCACCGGGTCGTAGAAGGGACGGTTGAGCGGGTGCGCCATGGTGCCGACGAATTGCCGCGCCGCGTCGCGCGGCAATTGCGTATCGGTGTCCAGAGTGATCACGTACCGGACGTCGGCCAGCACCGCAGGGTCACCGACGACGAGCGAGAAACCGTCCTGGGTACCCGTACGCAACAGCGCGTTCAACGCTGCCAGCTTGCCGCGCTTGCGCTCGTAAGCCATCCAGACGCGGTCGTGCGGATTCCATAGCCGCGGGCGATGGAAAAGGAAGAAGATGTCGCCGCCCCGGCCGTCGCCGTACTTCTCGTTGAGCTCGTCGATGCGGCGCCTGACCAGTTCCAGCAGGGGTCCGTCGGCGGCCAGCGATTCCTGCCGGGCGTCGCGAAAATCGGTCAATAGACCGAAATGCAGGCGCTCGTCGCGATTCGCCAGGAAGCGGACCTCCAGCGCCTCGATCAGCTCTTCGGCGTTCCCGGCGCTGCCGAGCAGCGTCGGCACCACCACCAGCGTACGCGCGCTGGCCGGTATCCCCAGCGAGAAGTCCATCCGCGGCAGCGCATGCGGCGTCACCAGCAGCGTCGCCAGCCAGTTGACCAGCGCCACGGCCAGGTGGCTCACCGCCAGCAACGCCAGCAGGCCGAGCGGCGGCAGCCACCAGGCCGGCATGCCGAAAGCCAGGGCCTGGGCGAGCAGGCCGGCGCTGCAGATTGCGCTGAGCAGCACGATGCCGCCCAGATACAGCGGGAGGGGGAAGCGACCAGCTGATCGACACAGCGCGGCGGCGCCGGAATGGCGGACTGCGGCCGCCCGCTCCAGATCCGGCAAGCCCTGGTCGATCAGGTAGAAGCCGACATGCCGCGCGCGTTCGCTACAACCGTCGGCAGCATCGCCGGCAGCGGCACGCGCCAGCTCGACCGCCCGACGGGCGACCTCACCCTCGGCCAGGTGGCTCTTCCTGGCGATCGCCTCGGTGGCGTGGCGATAGCGATCGCGGGTGGCAAAATCCATCCGCTCATAGACGCCGGCCGGATCCTCGCGCAAGGTACGCTCGACGACGCTGGTGGTCTCGACAAAGTCCCGCCAGTCCATCGCCCCAAGCACCCGCAGGCTGCCGATGCTGTTGCTGATCGAGACCTGATCGGCGGCCTGGCGCTGATTCTCGGACTGCACCAGTTGTTCGATCGTCAGGCCCGATTCGGAGAGGCGCTGCTCGATCCAGGTCAGCGGCAAGGCCAGAGCCGGGCCCCGCCCCTGCAGGCGCCGCGCCAGCTCGGCGACGAAGGCGCCGACCATCGGCGGACTGGAACGCGCCATGTCGGCGATCACCAGGATCAGGCTTTTCGGATCCTGCTCGGCAATCTCGGTCATCCGGTCTGCCCAGGAATCGGCCAGATTTCGTTCGTCCCAACCCGTCGCGATGCGCACCCCGACGCGCCGGAGATTTTCGATCAGCGCCAACCGCAGCATGATCGGAATGGCCCACAACTCGCCAAGCTTGAGCGCGGTGACGGTCTGGTAGGAGGCGACGAAGCGACCGAGGCTATCGGTATCCACACGCCCGTCGCCGTGCGCGATGATTTCCAGGGCAATATCATAGACCCGCGGACAACCGGCCGACGGCCCGCGCGCCAGGCGCGGCAGCTCCCGGCTGTAGCCCTTGGGCAGGTGCCGCTTGGCAGTGCTGATCTGCTCTTCGATGAGGTAGAAATTATCGAGCAGCCATTCCGCGGCCGGGGTGATGCGGCGGTTCTCGGTGACCGCCGCGGTCAGCCGCCTGCACACCCCGACCAGGGCGCTTTCGTTGGCCGCCAGGCGCGCCAGCAACTGATCCGCGGCGCAGCTCTCGGCAAGCGCGTGTGCCGCGGCGAGAATCCTGCCGTGCTGCTCCATCTGATCGGCGCTGAACAACTCCGATCGCAACGGTGCCTCGCCGTCGTCCGCAGGACGTGGCCAGCCGCCGTCATCGCGATGTGTCGCCAACCGATGCAGATATTCGCTGAGCTTGCTGCCGACGTTCAATTCAGGTTCCCTTCCAGGATTGGCGAGCTCTCAATCGACTTCGCGGGAGGCATCGCGGCAACCCCGCTCCTCGTCGCAGGGCTGCCTGGCCCGCAGGCTGCCGAACCCGAGGGCGTACTGGCGGGTAAATTCGGCACCCAGAAAGAAGATCTGTGCCGAGTAATACACCCAGAGCAGCAGGGCAATCAGCGATCCGGCGGCACCGAAGCTCGAAGCCACGCCGCTGTTGCCCAGATACAGGCCGATCGCAAACTTTCCAAAGACGAACAGGCCGGCCGTAAACGCGGCGCCGATCCAGACATCGCGCCAGGACAGCAGCGCATCCGGCAGGGTCTTGTAGATCACGGCAAACATGCAGGCGATGATGGCGTAAGAAATAAGCAGGGCGATGGTGGACAAAAACACGCCCGAACTGCCCCACGCGCCGCCCGCATAGCGTTCGAGCATCGCCAGCGCGGCACTGACGACCAGCGAGACGAGCAGCAGGAACGCCAGGCCAAGCACCAGGCCAAAGGACACCAGGCGGGTTCGCAGGAGCACCATGAAAGCCGACCGCGTGCTCCTGGTGACACCCCAGATCTCGTCCAGGCTGCCCTTCAGCTCGGCAAACACGCTGGTCGCCCCGAGTACCAGGAGGCCGCCGGCGAGCAGCGTCGCGAGCAAGCCGGAAGCGGGATCGCGGGCGGCGGCCAGCAAGGCCTGAATCGCCTGCGCACCGTTCGGTCCGGTCAGGCCCTGGACCTGGCCGACGATCTCGCCCTGGGCCGCCTCGGTACCAAAGAAATAACCGGCGACCGCGATCGCCAGCACCAGGATCGGCGTCATCGAGAACAGGGTATAAAAGGCCAGCGCGGCGCCCTTGCTCGCTGCGCGGTGATCGATCCACGCGCTCAGCGACGCGAGCAGCAGGCCCTTCAGACGTTTGAGTGTTGCCGGCAGGCGGGCGTGCAGTTCGCGGTAGAGCGCAAGACGCTGCGGGTGGTTGGCCGGGTTTGCCACACGTTTCCTCCCCCAGGGTCTGCGCGCCGGTGACGAACGAATCACCGCTGCGCCGCTGCCGGCGAACGCGTCGCCCGCTGGCAGCGGCAATCAGCCGGCGCTCACTTGATCCGCATGTCGTTCTTCACGGATTTCACGCCACCGACGCTGCGCACGACTTCGACCGCCTTGTTCGCCGCCGATTGCGAGCTCACGAAACCGCTCAGTTGCACCACGCCCTTGAAGGTTTCAACGTTGATTTCGGCGGACTTGAGCATCGGCTCATTGAACACGGCCGCCTTGACCTTGGTGGTGATGACGCTGTCGTCGACATACTCGCCGGTTCCCTCCTGCTTCGGTGTCGATGAGCACGCAACCGAGGTGAGCAGCGTCACGGCGAGAAAGGTTGCGGAAAGATACTTGGCGATGGGGTTCATGGTCGGTTCTCCTGAGGTAAAGCAACACTGTAGGCAGAACCACCGGGAGCATCTGTACGGTGCCGCACAGAGACTCGCAAACCTGCGCCGGCCACCCCAAGCCGGTCGGCGACTTTAGGCGGTTTCCAGCAATGCGCATATCGACCATGGGCGCACTCCCTCCCCTTCAAGGGGAAGGTCGCGACAGCGACGTTTGCGATTGGAAGGGCTGGGGTGGGGATGGGGTGATCATGCATGGAAAGGACGGCTCTTTTCCCCATCCCCCTCCCAACCTCCCCCTTGAAGGGGGAGGAGTTGCTTTGGCAATACGCAAAGTCATAGAACTCTGGGGATCTTCTCTCGTGGAAATCGCCTTACGCGCGCCCGCGCCGCCGCTTCACGACCCGCCCTGCTCGACGATCTGCAGGGCATCGGCGGCCCAGCCGTCGGCCGCCAGCGACCGCCAGATGCGCTCGCCGAAGTGCGTCGCGAGGCCACCCATCAGGATTGTCGGGCAGCGGTTACCGAGTTCGGCCCGCAGGCGCTGGGCGGTCTCGCGGGCGACCACCAGATGGGCGGGCAGCGACAGCGACAGGCCGAGCACGTCGACGGGGCTGGCGTCGATCTGCCGGATCAGGTCGATGATCGGCACATCCCCCCCGAGGTACAGCACGTCCCAGCCGATCGTCTCGAAAGCGTCGGAAACCATCCGCAGGCCAAGGGTGTGCAGGTTGCCGGTGACGCCGGCGAGGAGTACCGTGCGCCCGACCGGCGCGGCGAAAGTCGCCTGCAGGTAGGCGCGCGCGATGACGTTTTCGCTGATCGCCGTCGCCAGGTGTTCCTGCGCGACACTGATGCGGTTCCCCTGCCACAGCTCGCCGACCTCGACCATGGCCGGCTGGATCAGGCGCACCGAAGCTTCGGTCAGCGTCAGGCCTTCCTGCAGAAGCTCGCGCATCAGTTTCTGCGCCAGCTTCTGGCGACCGCCCAGCGCCGCCTTCCGGTAGCGGGAGGCATCCGCCAGGGGCGATACGCGGGCGTCGAGCGACCGGGCCGGCAGTCCCTTTTGCCGCAGCGCGTCGCTGGTGGCGCGCAGCAGCGGGCAAACGCGTTCGCCGTCTTCCGCCGGCAGATGCTCGCCGAGGAATCCGGCGAGCAGTTCGAAGGATTCGGCCAGATAACTTCCCGGCGCGCCGCGACTCGCCAGGACGTCCTTCAACCACACGGCGTACTCGGCGAACAGGCCTGGCTGTCCGGTCACCACCGACGCATCGAGAGCGTCGAGGTGACCCTGGATGTCCGCGGCGCAGGCCTGCCGGCCACCCGGCCCGAAGCGTCGCGCCAGACTCGGATAGCGAGCATACAGGGCGTCGACGACCGTGCTGGTGGCCTGCTCCCGCCACCAGCGGTTGTCCGGCGGGTCGAACTCGCCGTTCACCCGGCGACGCCCGCTGACCTGCCGCGAGTTGCGGCCGGGGCGCAAGGCGGCATGGAAAGCGATCCGATTGCGCCCGGCCTCCTTGGCCTGGTACATCGCCGCATCGGCCCACTTGAGCAGGTCGTCGGCACTCGCCGCATGGTCCATGAACAGCGCCACGCCGATGCTGGCGGTGCACTGGTGCTCGATCCCGGTGTCGGCCTGGCCCGCCTGCCGGATCGTCAGGCGATAGGGTTGTGCCAGGGCGTGGCGGATTTTCTCGGCCACCTGCCGGGCCTGCGCGCAGGCTTCGGTGGCCGCCGCCGGCAGGTCGCTCAGCAGCACCACGAACTCGTCGCCACCGAAGCGCGCGACGGTATCCACCGCGCGCACGCAGCCGCTCAACCGGGTCGCCGCCTCGATCAGCAACAGATCCCCCGCCGCATGGCCGTGCCGGTCGTTCACCGGCTTGAAATTGTCCAGGTCCAGGAACAGCAGCGCGCCATGACAGCCACTGCGCTTGCTGGCCGCCATGCCCTGCTGCAGGCGGTCCATCAGCGTCAGGCGGTTGGCCAGTTGCGTCAAGGGGTCATGAAAGGCCAGATGGTGGATTCTGGCCTCGGCCAGCCGCCGCTCGGTGATGTCCTGCGCGACGACGACCACCTGTTTGCAGCGGCCTGCGGCGTCCCGGATCACGCCGCTGCGTGACTCCAGCAGGCAGACGCCCCCGTCGGCGCGCAGAAAGCGATATTCGAGAGGCTGGCCGACACCGCTGGCGACGGTCTCGCGAAAGGCTTTGATGACGCGCGCGCGGTCGTCCGGATGGACTTCCTCGAACGATGAACTGCCGCGAATATCGCGTTCGCCGACCAGGCGGGTATAGGACGGACTGTTGTACACCCGCCGCCCTTCGCGGTCGAGAACGGCGACGAAACCGTCGAGGTTCTCGGCGATCAGGCGGAAGGACTCCTGCTGCTCGCGCCCGACTTCTTCGGCCAGTTTGCGTTCGCTGATATCGACCAGCACCAGGTAGAGGAACGCGCCGCCCTGCTCTTCAGACGCGGCGGTGGCCGAAACATGTACCCAGAGACACTGGCCCTCCGGTCTGCGCAGGCGCAGTTCGAAGGTCTGCGGCTGAGCGGTCGCCAGGATCTCCCTGCGCCGCAGATAAAAGCTGTCCGCGTCGTCCTGCGCCATGAAGCGGCTGAACGGCTGTCCGATCAAGCGTCCGCGGGTGACGCCGAGCAGCGTCGCGGCGCCGAGGTTGGCCTCGACGATCAGGCCCTCTGCGCTGACGCTGCAATAGCCCGCCGGCGCCAGTTCGTAGAGTTCGAAGTAGCGCGCCCGCAAGGCGTCGAGGGCCAGCTGCGCCTGCCGCAGTTCCTCGTTCTGCATCTCGAGCTCGATCTGGTGTACGCGCAGTTCGTGCAGGGCCTGCCGACCCACGGCCGGCAGCCAGTCTTCGAGTCCGTCCGCCGCCTCGACACCGAGTCCATGCAGGCGTGCTTCGGCGCGCTGCCGCAGCGTCGGCGCGCTGCCCGCAGTTTCGTTGGTCGCCGGTTCCGCGGCCGCGGCGCCTTCTGCCGGATCCTGCTCGCCCTGGCTCACCGGTGGCCCAGTTCCCCGTCGCGACTGCTGCACCCATCCGGGTGCGTGCAACGGGCAAATTCCAGCGCGAACTCCAGCGCAGCGCTGAATTCGTCGATCCGGATCGGCTTCGTGAGGTAGCGGAAGAAGCCCGCCCGCAAACCGTTCTCGATGTCGCACGGCATGGCGTTGGCACTCAGTGCGATCACCGGGATGTGCGCCGTTGCCGGATCGCCGGCGAGCATTTTCAACGCTTCGATACCGCTGATGTCCGGCAGGCTGATGTCCATCACGATGACCTCGGGCCGGCAGGCGCGGGCCGTGTCGACGCCGCCCCGGCCATCGCGCGCGCTCAGCAGACGAAGATCGGAACGGCGCGCGACGATCTCCTCGACGAGCATCAGATTGGCCGGATTGTCCTCGACATAGAGCAGCGTACGCGGCGATGACCCTTCATCAGGCGGGCACTGGGGGACGCTGGTCGCTGCGGCTGCGGCCGCCGCCTGCGCTGCCGCCGCCACAGGCAGTTCGATCCAGAAGGTGCTGCCTCCGCCGACGCGGCTGTCGACGCCGATGACACCGTGCATCAGTTCGACCAATCGCTTGCAGACGACCAGGCCAATGCCGGTGCCCTCCTCGCCACCCACCTCCTGTCCGAGACGATTGAACGGCTCAAAAAGCTGCGCCAGTTGCGTCGGCGACAGGCCCGGGCCGCTGTCGCGGACGCTGATGCGCCAGATCTCCGGGAGGCGCGGACGGCAGGTCACGGCCACCGTGCCGTCGGCGTGGTTGTACTTGATGGCGTTGCTCAGCAGGTTGGTGAGCACCTGCAGCAGTCGCCTGCGGTCGGCCTGGACCAGGCACGGCCGGTCGAAGCGGGGGAAGGACACGCTGACGCCGTGCTCGATCGCCTGCGGTTCGACCAGACCCTGGCATTCGGCCATCAGTTCGGGTAGCGATACCGATTCCATCGCCAGCAGCAGCCTGCCGGACTCGATCAGCGAGAGATCGAGCACTTCGTTGATCAGCCCCAGCAGGTACCAGCCCGCCTTGAGGATCTGGGCGATGCTGCGCGCCTGCGACGGCGTCGGCGGCGGCGAGCCGGATTCCATCAGTTGGGCAAAACCCAGGATCGCGGTGAGCGGTGTGCGCAGATCATGGCTCATGTTCGACAGGAACTCGGATTTTGCCCGGTTGGCTTTTTCCGCCACCCGCCTGGCGCGCTCCAGTTCGGCGTTCTGTTCCTGCAGCACCTGCTCGAACCTGGCCCGCTCGGCTTCGGCGTGCTTGCGCTCGCTGATGTCGCTGAGCACCAGGCGGAGAACCCCACCATCGACCTCCGGCGCGGCGGTGGACGCCAGGTGAGCCCAGAATGACGTACCGTCGGCCTTCACCATCCGCAATTCGCAGGCCTGCGGCTCGCCGTTTTCGAGAGCCCGCTTGTGGTGCAGGTAATAGATGTCCTGATCCGCCCTGGCGATGAAGCGGCTGATCGGCTGGCCGGCGAGCCTGCTCCGGCTGTCGCCCAGCAGGCTCGCCGCCGTCAGGTTGGCTTGCCGGATCAGGCCCGCGTCGCTCAGCGTGCAGTAGCCTACGGGTGCCAGGTCATAGAGATCGAAATAGCGCGCCCGCTCGATGTCCAGCGCCAGTTGGGCCTGTCGCAATTCCTCGTTCTGCATCTCCAGCTCGATCTGATGCACGCGCAGTTCGTGCAGCATCAGACCCGTGTCGTCCAGCGACAGCGCTTGCCGACGCTCCGACGGCGGCGCCGCCTTCGCCAGGAAGCGCGCTTCGGCCTGCTGGCGCCGCGCCCAATCGGCGCTGGTGTAGTCGGCCATGGTCGGGGGATCCGCGAGGCGCCGGTTGCGGTGAGTCATGTCACGCCTCGCCAGGGGCATGCGCCGGCGCGTCGCGCACCCGCTCGGTGGTCGCCATCGCATAGATCTGCCCGCTTGCATCGAGCAGCGCGGTGGCGGTCACCGACACCTCCAGGACCGCCCCGCTCCTGGTCAGCCGTTGCGTGTGATAGGGTTCCGGAATACTGTCCCGGTCAAATTCCCGCAGCGTGACCAGAGCGTCGTCGCGCAGCAGCGGCGGGATGCGGTCGCGGACGTTCAGCAGCAGCGCCTCGGCCTCGCTCCAGCCGTAGATCCGTTCCGCGGCCGGATTCCAGGCGATGATGCGGCCGTCCAGGTCGTGCACGGTAATGGCGTCGAAGGCATCGCGGACGACCACCGCCAGGCGCAACGACGGTTGTTCTTTCGCCAGGGCGTCTTCGATCCGCCGCATTTCGGTGATGTCGACAAAGGTGATCACCGCCCCCTCGATGACGTTGTCGAGCGTGCGATAGGGCCGGATACTCATGGTGTACCACCGGCCGGCGGTACTGCGGACTTGCGCCTCCTTGGGGGCGAGGGTGTCGAGCACGCCCTGCACGTCGGCCACCAGGCGGTCGTAACCGACCAGGTTGGAGACGATGTGGCCGACGGCGCGACCGACGTCACCGGGAATCAGGTTGATGATCTGCGACGCGCTCGGGGTGAAGCGCAGGATGCGCAGGCAATGGTCGACAAAGACCGTGGCGATGCCGGTACCGGCGAGCAGGTTGTTCATGTCGTTGTTGGCGCGCGACAGGTCGAGCACCTTGGTGTTCAGCTCGGCGTTGACCGTGGCCAGTTCTTCGTTCACCGATTGCAGTTCCTCCTTGGAGGTTTCGAGTTCCTCGTTGGTCGATTGCAGTTCCTCGTTGACCGACTGCATCTCCTCGTTCGACGACTTGAGTTCCTCGTTGGCGGTTTCCAGTTCCTCGCGCGTACTCTGTAGATATTCGTCCTTGGCCCGCAGTTCCTCGGTGAGCGCGGCCATGCGCGCATCCGCGTCCACCTCGGTGTCCGCTGCCCCGGCGGCCGGCAGGGCTGCCGCCGCGGGATCGAGAATCGGCGATTCTTCGAGCGTCACCAGGTACAGCGGCGACTCCGGGGTCACGCCGGTGCCGCGGGTCACCGGCCCGACGCTCAGCCGAACCCAGCTGAAGTGGCCGTTGGTCTTGACGTGCAGCCCGGACACCCGCACCACGTGCTGGCTGCTCGCGGCTTTGGCCAGGGCCATGCCGAGCTCGAGCCGCAGCCCTTCGCGGGCCATTCGGAGGATGTTGTTGATGCCCGCTTCGCCCGGCGCCGGCTCGAGGTAGGCGCCGGTGCGACCGTGCAGATAGAAGATGTCGCCCTGCCCGTTGATCAGCGCCCCGGCCACGCCGATCTGTTCGAGCAGCGATTGTTCGGCGACTTCGCGTAGCGGCAGCCTGACCGGGGAGTCGCCCTTCGCGCTGCTCCGGGAAAGCACCGTCCTGGTCGGCAGAAAGCGCCGCAGCGCCGCATACTGCTTGCCGGCAAAATCTTCCTGTCGCTGGTAGATCTTCGCTTTGCGGTCGAGCACGGAAAAGAGGTTGAAGTAGCCGCCGACGCTTTCCGAGGTCCCCAGGAACAACATGCCGGATGGGTTGAGCGCGTAGTGGAACAGCGGAATGATGCTCTTCTGCAACTCCGCGCCCAGATAGATCAGGAGGTTGCGGCAACTGATCAGGTCGAGTCGGGAAAAGGGCGGGTCTCTGAGCAGGTCATGCTCGGAGAAGACCAGCAGGTCGCGGATGCTCTTGTTGATGCGGTAGGCGCTGCCGTCGGCCTCGGCGGTGAAGAAGCGCGCCAGCCGCTGCGGCGAGATGTCGGCGGCGACGCTGGCCGGGTACACCGCGGCGCGCGCGGCGGCAATCGCGTGCCGGTCGATGTCGGAAGCAAAGACCTGCAGCGTCCATCCCTGCTTGAGCGCCTCCATCCGCTCCTGCAGCAGGATGGCGATCGAGTACGCTTCCTCGCCCGTCGAACAGCCGGTCGACCAGACGCGAATCACGCTGCCCGGCGGAGTGTTGTCGAAGATCTGCGGGATCACCTGCTCTTCGAGCGCCTGGAAGGCCTGCGGATCGCGGAAGAAACTGGTCACCCCGATCAACAGGTCGCGAAACAGGGCGTCCACCTCGGGTGGCGACTTCTGCAGATACCGGACGTAGTCTTCGATCGATTCGATCTGGTGCAGCGCCATGCGGCGCACGATGCGGCGGTTGATGGTGTTCGTCTTGTACTGGGAAAGATCGTGCCCGGTCTGCGCGCGCAGCAGGATGAAGATCTTCTTCAGCGCGTTCTCGTTGCTCGGTGTCTGCTCGGCGATCAGCGCGGAATGCTCGCCGAAGGCGTGCGCGACGTAGGCGATCAACTGCGCGGGCATCGCCGCCGGCGGCAGTTCCCAATCGACCAGGCCGGTGGCGATGGCGCTGCGCGGCATGCCGTCGAACTCGGTGGATTCCGGGCTCTGGACCATGACCATGCCGGCCTCGCCCTTGATCGCCCGCACGCCGAGCGTGCCGTCGCTGCCGGTTCCCGAAAGGACGATGCCGATCGCCAGTTGATGCTGGTCCTGCGCCAGCGAACGGAAGAAGAAGTCGATCGGCAGCCGGCGGCCGCGCGGCTCGGACGGTTCGAGCAATTGCAGCGTACCGTTCAGAAACGCCATGTCGTGATTGGGCGGGATGATGTAGGCGCAATTGACCCTGACCGGCATGCCGTCCTCGACCTCGAAGACCTGCATGCGGGTATAGCGCCGGATCAGTTCGGCGAGAATGCTCTTGTGGTCCGGCGCCAGATGCTGGACCAGCACGAAGGCCATCCCCGGGTCGATGTCGGCAGGCATGCCCGAGAAAAAGGCCTCGAACGCCGACAAACCACCGGCCGAGGCACCGATGCCGACGATCGGAAAGCTGACCTCGGTCACCTCTGTAGCGCCAGGCGGCGCCACCGATTGCGGCGAGTTATTCTTGGTCGTTCTTGCGGCGTTCATGCTCTCTCTCCGATCCATTGCCCGCGTCCGGCATACAACATCCTACGCCCAAAAGGGACGACCGGCTCGCTTCCTCGATGCGCACCGGGCAATCGCCGCTATTGACGCTTGCGGAAATGCAGTGGGACAATCGCCACGGTTGAATTCCCTTGTAGCGATAAGGAGATACAGGACGTGGTGATGAGTGTCAAAAGCCGCCTCATGGCGTTCGCTTCTCTCGCTTTGGCGTCCCTCGCGCTGATGATCGTCGTGGTCCTGCTGATGATCAGTCGTCTCGGCACGCTTCAGGATACCGGGTTTGCCAGAAGTCAGAGTGCGGTCCGGGCACAGCAAGCCGGCTGGCTGGGCGCCCAGTTCTACCAGATCTTTGCCGACGCGATCATCAACCGACACCTCGATGAGTCGCGCAACGATTTTGTCCGCCTGCGCGCGCAAGCGGACAGTGACCTCGACCGTCTGGGCCAGGAAGCAGATACCCCGGAAGAAAAGCAGGCGGTAGCCAGTGCCCGCCAGTCGGTCGACCGGCTCGCAGAAATCTTCGAGAAGAAGTTGCTCCCTGCACTCGACGACCGGAATCGGGTGGAACAGGGAATCGGCCAGATCGACGAACTGGCCGACCGGGAAGTCCGTGAGATTCGCGTCCATCTGGACAAGGTGGCGAATTCGATGTCGGCGGAAGCCGTAGCCGCCGACCGGGAGTTCGATGCGGCGAGTTCGTCGACGCTGCGCAGGATCGGCATCATCGCCGTTGTCGCCGCACTTGTGCTGCTCGGTGTTGCCCTGCTGATCATCCGCTCGATCGTGCAACCTCTGGCCGGCGTCCAGGCAGCCACCCGGCAGGTCGCCGCCGGCGACCTCAGCCGGTCGATCGAGGTCGCCGGCCCCACCGAACTTGCCGAAGTGCTGGCGTCCTGCAACGACATGCAGAAAGGCCTGTGCCAGATCATCGCTGCCATCCAGGGCAATGCGGAAACCGTCGCCGCGATGAGCCAGCAGTTGTCCGCAACCACCAGCCAGCTGTCGACTTCCTCCGGGACCCAGGCCGATGCCGCAGCGTCGATGGCCGCCTCCGTCGAGCAGATGTCGGTCAGCATTTCGCTGATTTCCGATCAGGCGGCCGACCTTCGCAACTCGGCAACGCGCTCGGGAAACGCAGGCCGCGCCATCATCGGCCGGATGATCGACAGCGGTCGCTCGACCAGCGCCGCGGTTGACCAGGTTGCCGGGCAAATCGAGCAGCTTGGCAAGTATTCCGAGCAGATCTCATCGATCATCCGGGTGATTCGTGAGGTAGCCGAACAAACCAACCTGCTGGCCCTGAACGCGGCCATCGAGGCTGCGCGGGCCGGCGAGCAGGGTCGAGGTTTTGCGGTCGTTGCCGACGAAGTGCGCAAGCTCGCCGAACGTACCGGCAACTCGACCCGGGAAATCGGCGCCATGATCGGGCAGGTCTAGTCAGTCAGCCGCGAAGCCGTCACCGGCATGGGCGAAGTCGCGACGCAGATCGGTGGCTTCGAGCAATTGTCGCGCGAGGCGGGAGGCGCGATAGACACCATCGATGCACATTCGCAGCAAGTGGTCACCGTTGTCGAGGACATCACCAGAGCGCTCAAGGAACAGTCGATCGCCAGTTCGGACGTTGCCGCCCGTGTCGAGCAAATCGCTCAGTCGAGCGAGGAAAACGGCGCCGCAGTCAAGGAGACGGCCGCCGCCGCGAGCCGCCTCGAAGCGGTTGCCGAACAATTGAAGGGCGCGACACAACGCTTTCGCCTCGCATGACGCCGACTGCGGCGCCATGACCGGCATTAGCGATCCAGCCAGGAGAAGACCATCCCGAAGAGCGCGCCGGGGATCACCGGTTTGGCCAGGTGATCGTTCATTCCCGCCGCGAGGCAGCGCGCCCGGTCATCGTCGCAGGCATAGGCGGTCAACGCGACGATCGGCAGGTCCGCGCGATTCGGCAGGGCGCGGATGAGTCGTGTGGCTGCGAAACCGTCCATGTTCGGCATCGCGAGGTCCATCAGGACCAGGTGGTAGCTGTTGGTCGTCGCCAGGGCGACCGCCTGCCAGCCGTCCTCGGCCGTATCGACGACGAATCCGGCATGCTCCAGCAGCTCCCGCACGATCTCGCGCGACACGGCGTCGTCCTCGACCAGCAGGATGCGCTTGCCGCGATGGCGGTTCGCCGCCCGCTCGTCGGCGGCGGGAGCAGCGACGGGCGCAGCCGCGTCCGCCGCCTTGCGCAGGCGAACCGTACACCAGAAGACGCTGCCGACGCCCACTTCGCTGCTCAGGCCGATCTCGCCGTCCATCAGGTGCGCCAGCCGACGGCTGATCGCCAGGCCCAGCCCGCTGCCGCCGTACTGTCGCGTCAGCAAGCGGTCGGCCTGCTCGAAGGGTTCGAACACGAGAACCTGGTCGGCTGCCGCAATGCCGATGCCGGTATCCACGATTTCACAGCGCAGGCACAGTGCGTCGCCGGGCTCTTCGCTGAGCGTGACGCGCACCGACACCGACCCGGCGGGCGTGAACTTGATGGCGTTGCCGGTGAGGTTGAGCAGAATCTGGCCGAGCCGCAGATCGTCGCCGAGAACCGCGTATTCGGCCAGCGCGGCCGGGACGTGCACCCGCAGGGCGATGCCCTTGGCGTTGGCCAGCGGCTCCGCCAGGCTCCGCAACTGCGCCAGCAGCGAGCCGAGCGTAAAACGGCGACAGTCGAGCCGCAGGCGATCGGCTTCGATGCGCGACAGGTCGAGAATGTCGTTGATGATCGCCAGCAGGCTTTGCGCGGCACCCAGCGCCTTGCCAAGGTATTCACGGGTCTTGCTGTCGGTGGTCCGGCGCGCGGCGAGTTCGAGCATGCCCATGACGCCGGCCATCGGCGTGCGCAGTTCGTGACTCATGGTCGACAGGAAAGTGCTCTTGGCGCGGCTGGCGGCTTCGGCGAGGTCCCTGGCAACCGCCAGCGCGGCGGTACGCTCCTGCACCAGGTCTTCGAGATGATCGCGATGGCGCGCAAGTTCGAGCTCGGCCTGTTTCCTGGCAGTCACATCGCTGAACACGACATACAGCGCCGGCGTACCATCGGCGGCCGCTGCGGCGCTCGCCGCAAGCTGTGCCCAGAACGGCTTGCCCGCGGCGGTCGACATCCGCAGTTCGCCGGCCAGCGGCTCGCCGGTGTCGAGGATCTGCCGGCGCTGCAGATGAAAGCGTTCGGCATCGTCGCTGGTGATGTAACGACTCAGCGGCTGCCCGATCAGCGTCGTCCGCCGTATGTCGAGCAGGGTCGCGGCGGTCAGGTTGGCTTCGAGGATCAGGCCCTGCCGGCTGACGGTGCAGTAGCCGACCGGCGCCAGGTCGTAGAGCTCGACATTGCGCGCCCGCGCTTCCTCGAGCGCCACCTGCGCACTGCGCAACTCCTCGTTCTGCATTTCGAGTTCGACCTGATACACGCGCAGTTCGTGCAGCGTGCGCTGCGCCGATTCGGGGAGCACAGCTTCGGCTCTGGCCACGCGGAGACTGGACTGGCGGCGCAGGCTTTCCTCCGCACGTGAGCGCAGGGCGGCGCAGTCGCTCGCCCCGGTTCCGCTCGACAGGTCGGTGCCATCGTCGGCGGGTTGATCCCGGTCGGTCATCGCTTCTTTCTCTTCCTCGCCAGATGAGACTGTAGCATCGTATTAGTATAGTGAACGCCATGGGTTTGCAATAAAAAAGCCCCGACCGGCGGGGCTCAGCGCGACGATGGCGGCGTTCAGGAACGCTTCTGCGCCAGAGACGCCGCCGAATCGGCGATGCGCGCCGTCGCTTCGCCAACCACCTTGCTGTTGGCGGTCGTCATGTCGGTGACCTGCTGCGCAAAGCTCTTGAACTGTTCGAAACCCTTGAGCCAGCCGGCACTGGGGTTGGCGCCCAGCCCCTGCGTGGGGAAGTAGGAACCAAGCAACTCGGTCACTTCCCGCTGGGTTTCGGCGGCGATCTCCTGCACGCCCTTGAGGTAGGCGGCCGCGTTGTTGGTGGCGTTGGCGGTGCCGGGCAGGCCCGGCTGCTGGCCGTCGGTGATCTTCAACAGCGAGCCGAAGGCAGGAACACCGTCCCCCAGGGCAACGCGCGTGGCGTTGAGGTTCAGGGTGGCAAGGCGCTCGACACTCGAAAAGGCGATTTTCGACAGGGTCATGAAGGCCTTGGCGTTGATCTCGATCGAGTTGATCAGGTCGGGACTGGCTGCAAGCATGGTGTTGCTCCTTTGGGGAATGAACGCAGGGATTCGTCGTTGCGGATCGACGACACTGAACACCCGTTCAGCGGCGCCCGCAATTGGAAGGCCAGCCGACAGTTTGCACGCGAACACGCGCAGACTCTGTTAGCTGGCGCACATAGCGGCGACATCGCCGCCGGCCAGAAAGCCTGCGAAGTCCTCCGCCGACAACGGGTGGCTGAACAGGAAGCCCTGCCCCTCGTGGCATTGCCGGGTGCGCAGGAAAGCCAGCTGCTCGCGGGTTTCGACGCCCTCGGCAATCACCCGTTGGTTGAGGTTTCTCCCCATGCCGATCACCGCACTGACGATGGTCGCGTCATCGGCGTCGGTGGCGATGTCGCGTACGAACGAGCGGTCGATTTTCAGGGTGTCGATCGGGAAGCGCTTGAGATAGCTCAGGCTCGAAAAGCCGGTACCGAAGTCGTCGATCGCCAGTTGCACGCCCATCGCCTTGAGTCCTTCGAGCACCGACGTCGAGCACTCGGCGTCCTGCATGAGAATGCTTTCGGTCAGTTCCAGTTCGAGATAGCGGGGTTCCAGACCGGTCTCTTCGAGAATCGTCGCCACCCCCTGGAGAAAACCCTTCTGCCTGAATTCCACGGCCGAGATGTTGACCGCCACCGGCACGACGTGCAGACCCGCATCGAGCCAGCAGCGGGTCTGTCGGCAGGCCTCGCGCAACACCCAGCGGCCGATCGGCACAATCAGCCCGCACTCTTCGGCGACCGGCACGAACTGCTCCGGGCAGATGATGCCGAGCTCCGGATCCAGCCAGCGCACCAGCGCCTCGGCGCCGTTCATCGCCCCCGAAGCGAGATCGATCTGTGGCTGGTAATGCACGCGAAACTCGCCCTGCCTGAGGGCTCGTCGCAGACCGCTTTCGAGGAACTGCCGACGCACGGCGCGCGTGTTCATGTCCGGTCGGAAAAACTGATAGTTGTTGCGACCGCAGGCCTTGGCGTGGTACATCGCGGTGTCGGCGTTCTGCAGCACGCTGTCGACGTTGCTGCCGTCGTCAGGGTAGACGCTGATGCCGATGCTCAGGGTGACGTGCAGTTCGTGTTTGCCGATCAGATGCGGCACGGCGAACGCCTCGATGAGCTTTTCGGCGACCAGCGCCGCGTCCAGCGGCTGCTCGATTTCAGCCAGCAGGATCACGAATTCGTCGCCGCCCTGCCGGCAGACCGTGTCGGTGGCGCGTACCGCCGCGGTCAGCCGCGCGGCCGCCGACTGCAGGACCTGGTCGCCGATGGCGTGCCCCAGCGAGTCGTTGATGTTCTTGAAATAGTCCAGGTCGAGAAAGACCAGCGCCACCTGCTTGTGCCGCCGCTGCGCCAGCCCGATCGCCTGCGCCAGGCGTTCGGTCAGCAACACCCGATTCGGCAGGCCGGTGAGAAAGTCGTGCTGCGCCAGATGCGCCATCTTCAGCGCCATTGCCCGCGATTCGCTGACGTCGTGGAAGACCAGCACCGCGCCGGCGACGCGGCCGTCACGGTTGTGGATCGGAGCGGCGGAATCCTCGATCGCCGACTCGAAGCCGTCGCGGCGGACGAGCAGGCAATCCGCCGCCAGCCCGACGGTCCGGTTCTGCCCGATCGCACGTTCGGCGGGACTGGCCGCCGGCTCGCGCGTACGGCCGTCGATGATCCGGAACACCTCCGCCAGCGGCCGGCCGAGGGCTTCCGCGCACGACCAGCCGGTCATCGCCTCGGCGACCAGATTCAGATAACTGACGTTGCCCGCGAGATTGGTACACAGCACCGCGTCGCCGATCGAGTTGAGCGTCACCTGCGCACGCTCCCGCTCCTCGAACAGCCGGTCTTCCGCCGCCTGCAACACGAACTCGGCGGTCTTGCGCTCGGTGATGTCCTCGACCGTCTCGACCCGACCGTGCGGCGCCATCCCGTCGCTCATCGCACCACTATTGACGCGCGTCCAGACGATGCTCAGGTCGGGCTGCAGGAAGCGGAACTCGGTCTGGAACGGTGCCAGGCCGCGCACGGCTTCGCCCCACTCGGCGAGCACGCGCGGCCGGTCGTCCGGGTGAATGGCGCGGCTCCAGCGGGTACCGAGCGTCTCGTCGAAGCTCAGCCCGGATATCTTGTGATACGCCGCGTTGGTGTAGATGCACCCCCCCTGCGCGTCGGAGACGAAGATGCCCAGCGGCGAAGCATCGCTCATCGCCCGGAAACGCGCCTCGCTGCCCCGCAATTCGTCACGGGTAGCCTGGCGCTCGAGCAGGTAGCGCAGCGCGCGCGGTAGCCAGTGGCCGTCGACATGCCCCTTCACCAGGTAGTCGCCGGCGCCGCGTTGCACCGCCTGGCGCGCGGTCTGCTCGTCGCTCGCCAGGCTGAGCACGACGATCAGGGCCTGCGGCGCCACCGCGAAGACCTGCTCGAAGGCCCCGATGCCCTGGCTGTCCGGTAGCGTCAGGTCGAGCAGGATGACGTCGAAGCGCTCGTTGCCCAGGCACGCGAGCGCGCTGGCCAGGCTCTTCACCCACTGCACACGGAACGAACGCTCGCCGGTTGCGGCCAGCGACGCCTGGATCAGTGCGGCATCGTTGGCATCGCTCTCGACGAGCAGCACCCGGGTCGACACATCGTTGATCATCATGGCTCGCTGGGCAAGTGGCGGTTCATTTCAGCGGCGGCCGCAGAACTTCTGCGACCACCGGTGACGGGATCGCCTCACTGATCGGCAATCGGCTTCTCGGTGAACAGGTATTCCGTGAGTTCCTTCGACAACCTGGCGTCGTGGCGGCGGATCCACTCGAGGAGCATCGCGGCGTGCTCCTTTTCCTCGTCGCGGTTGTGCTCGATGATCGCCTGCAGTTCGGCGTCGGCGCAGGCTTCGGCCCGCTGGTTATACCAATCGACGGCCTCCAGCTCTTCCATCAGGGACACTATGGCGCGGTGCATGTCGCGCGTTGCCGTGGACAGTTCTTCTACAGGTTCGTGGTAGCCGATGCTGGACATTGCTTTCTCCTGACGATTGCGGGAATTGCGGGAATTGCGGGGGATTGCCGGTTTTCTGGCGGGGAAGCGCCGGCGTCGCGCGGCGGCGGGTCGCCGCGCCCGGTGGTCACGACGGAATGGACGATTGGTCGCTCGCGGCCGGGCGGCCACATTCGTCTTCCCACTCGTACAGTTCCGCCTTGTCCGGCGCTTCCGGTTGCCGGCTGCCGCGCACCAGCTTGAGCGAGGCGGCCACGGCGGCCGCGGCGGCGGCGATACGAGCGGCTGGTGGAAGCAAGCTTCGATAACCGTTCATCGGTGAAGCCCTCCTGAAGTTGATGTCAGACTCGACTCTAAGTGCCGGCGCGGGGGGTGTCCGTACGCTGACGCACGCAGCACGGCATGCACCCGGCGCCTGTTGCCGTCACCGGGGATCAAACGGATCGGTCGGGTTAGTCATGCGCGTCGCTGCCGCCCAGGCGCGGCAGGGAAGCTTGCTGCGCGGGCAGGTTGCCCTCCCAGCCACAGCCCAGCGAGCGGCAGCGATAGCGGTGAACCGGCGCATCAACGTTGGTGAGGCCATCGATGAAGCGGCGTGGCACGCGATACACCCAACCGTTGCAGCAGGGGCAGGCGCGGCGCGGCGGCGCGGCAGGCGCAGCCGCCGCCAGGGCGACGTTGTGGCTGCTCCCAGCGCGACGAGGTCGCCGGTAACACGCAAATAGACGACCCGTCGGATCGCGGCCGCACAGGTACACCCACCTCGTTGTGGCGGGCAAACCGCTCTCCTTGCCGCGTGCGGACGGATCTGCAGCCGTGCCGCCACCGCTCGCGGCGACGACCAGCACCCACCGACAATGATCCTGCGGCCACGCGTTCACTTTCAACTCCATGAAAACTCCAGATGACGCTTGCAGCCTGGACGCATCACCAGTTGGCGTCTGTACGAGACCACACATAGAACGCGGTGTTATTCGGCGCGCGGCGTTTCCCGCCGTTGCTGTCCGCGCGTCTGGCGCGCGGGCAATCTTCGCCGCCAGCCTTGCCAATGCCGCATGCTGGCGCAGATAATCCGGTGCCTGGGGGATGCGCCTGCACAGCGCAGGCCACCAGTTTGATGAACGGCCCGCAACAGGGCTGATGATGGCAGGGGATCAGTCATGCCGGCCAGAAGTGCCACCCACCGGAACCACCTTCTGGCCGCGCTGCCGCCTGAGGATTTCGCCCAACTGCTGCCGCACCTGGAACTCGTGCCGATGCCGCTCGGCGAGGTCCTGTACGAGTCGGGCGTGCAGATGCGCCACGTCTATTTCCCGACCAGCGCCATCGTCTCGCTGCTCTACGTCATGGAGGACGGGGCCTCGGCCGAGATCGCGGTGGTCGGCAACGAGGGTATTGTCGGGATCTCGCTGTTCATGGGCGGCGAAACGACGCCCAGCCGGGCCGTCGTGCAAAGCGCCGGCGAAGCCTACCGGCTGCAGGGAAACATTCTGAAACGCAGCTTCCATCAGGCCGGCGCGATGCAACGGCAATTGCTGCGCTACACGCAGGCGCTGCTGACGCAGATGGCGCAGACGGCGGTGTGCAACCGGCATCATTCGCTGGATCAGCAACTCTGCCGCTGGTTGTTGCTGAGCCTGGACCGCCTGACGTCCAACGAACTGGTCATGACGCAGGAACTGATCGCCAACATGCTCGGGGTGCGCCGCGAAGGCGTCTCGCAGGCGGCCACCAGCCTGCAGCAGGCCGGCTTGATCACTTACCGGCGTGGGCATATCACGGTCCTCGACCGGGCTGGCCTGGAGGTACGCGCCTGCGAGTGCTACGCCGTGGTCAGAAACGAGTACGACCGGCTGCTGCCGGCGGCGGCGATCGCTGCGCCGGCCACGCCCTCCCGGCTCAGCGGCGGCTGATCAGGACACCGACCAGCACGGCCACTGCCGCCGTGACTCCCAGCACTCGCCACGGGTTTTCCTGCACGTACTCCTGTGTGACGTCGGCCACGAACCTGGCCCTGTCGGTCAGCGCGGCGCGGGCACCGTCGATCCGATATCTGGCGTCGGTCAACCTGGCGCCGATGCTCGAGCGCGCCGCGGCGAACTCCGCGGCGGTCGAGTTGGCCACTTCCTTGAGGAGGTGGTCGGCATCGTCTACGACGCCCCGCAAGTCCGTCACGAGCTTGTTCTTGGTGCCTTCGATGCTTCCAGGCCTGGCGGTCATTTCGGTGGTCATCATGTCTCCTGCTGCGAGTGAGTGAACGAAACGGTGGTAGCGGCCGGCATCACCGGCACGGCCTACCAATATCGAGAGCGGCCTGGTAGCGCTTGCCCCGGCATTTCCGTCCTTGCTGACTGATGGCCGGAAGGTGCGCGCAGTCCGTTCCCTGAGGTACAGCGTGCTCCCCCGGCCGCCGCGGGTCCGTACGCCAGCGCACACTCGCCGCCGGCTTCCCACCGGCCCGACAGAATCCAGCCGCAGCGTGCGCCGGCGTACAGATCTTTGACCTCCTGTTGAGCAGCATGGAGGGGCGGGTGACGGTCGCCAGGATCTGCGAGGGTCCCGATCCGGCCGGGCCGCATACCGCCGTCGGCCCAGCGTGGCAGGCGGCCCTGGCGGCTTGCGCGAGCTTATTCGCACGAGGCGCGCGGAATACTTATTGTTGGGAGAGATGAAATGTCATTGGGAACCATTCTGCTGATCGTTCTGGTGCTGCTGCTGATCGGCGCGATTCCGAGTTGGCCGCACAGCCGCGGCTGGGGCTATGGTCCCAGCGGCGGCCTTGGACTGGTGGTGCTGATCCTGATCGTCCTGCTGGTGTTGGGCAAGATTTAGCGCGCCGGCGCCTGGCGCGGCGCCGCCCGACCGTGCAGGGACAGGCGGTCGGGCAGACCGCGCGGGCGAATGCCGGGCGCCTGCCGGACAGCGTCAGCCCGTCCCCTGGCGATACTGCACATCCGACAACAGGCGGTGCAGTTCCTTCCTGACCACGGCGTAGCACTCGCAGGCGCGCGTTTCGAGTCCATGCCGGTCAAGCACGGCAATGTGGCCGCGCCGGTAGCGGATGCAGCCAGCGCGCTGCAGTTCTCCGGCGACATCGGTGATGGTTTCGCGGCGCACGCCGAGCATGCTGGCGACCAGTTCATGCGTCATCACCAGTTCCTCGGTCGTCAGGCGGTCGAGCGTCAGCAGCAGCCAGCGGCAGAGTTGCTGCTCGGCCGAGTGGTGCCGGTTGCACGCCGCGGTCTGGGCCATCTCGGTCATCAGCGCCTGGGTGTAGCGGAGCAACAGGCGCTGCAGCAGTTCGCCGCGGTTGAATTCCTCCTGCAACAGGCGGCGGCCCAGTCGGTACGCGTGGCCGGCGGTCTGCACTACTGCCGAACTCGGCGTGGTGTTGCCGCCCATGAACAGCGACACGCCGACCACCCCTTCGTTGCCGACCCCGGCCGATTCGGCCGACGCCCCCGATTCCATGACGTAGTGCAGCGAGACGATCGCCGTGGTCGGGAAATAGGCGTAGGACAACTGCACGCCGGGTTCGTAGAGCATGTCGCCGAGCGGCATCGGCACGAGTTCCAGGTGCGCCGCCAGACGTTCGAACTCGGCTGTCGGCAGCGCCGCGAGCAGATGGTTCTGATTCGGACCAGGGAGGGTGGACACGGCTGGCTTCCCGATGCGGATGCTAGTTCCCAGGGGTGACTTCGACGCCGATTCCCCGGTAACCGATGAAGCGGCACGAGCGGTTGAACATCGGCTCGCCGCTCACCCGGAACTGCTGTTGCGTGCCATCGGCATTGACGCGGTGGAAGAGAAAATCGAGAAAGGGCTGGCGGGCGGCAATGGTCGCCTGCAACACCGCCCGTTCGGCCTCGTTCCAGCCGGCGGGCGGCACTTCGGCGGTCTCGCCAAGCAGCGGCCCGACGCTGATCCCGAGCATCTCGAGGACCGGCCCGGAGACCTTGGTGAAGTTCATCTTCTCGTCCTGCTCCCAGTACCAGTCCGAAGCCAGCTCGGTCAGGCTGCGATAGCGCGCCTCGCTTTCGCGCAGTTCGGCGGTACGCTCCAGCACCGTCTGTTCGAGCACCTTGTTGTAGTCCTCGAGTTTCCGGTACAACAGGCGCACTTCCAGCATGTTGTGGATACGGGTGCGGACTTCGATCAGATCGAACGGCTTGCTGATGAAATCCTTGGCGCCGGACTGCAGGGCGCGCAGCTTGTGGCCCGGCTGGGCGGTAATCACCAGCACCGGCAGGTAGGCATCGACCGCGTTGGTCTTGAGGCCTTCCATCACCTGGAATCCATCCATGCCGGGCATCTGCAGGTCGAGCAGGATCAGGTCGTAGTGGTTCTTGCGGTGCAGCGCGCAGACCTCGCGCGGGTCCATCGTCGACGCGACGCGACGGTAGCCGGCCTCGCTCAGCAATTGCCCGAGCAAAGCCACATTCGCTTGCTGATCGTCGACGATCAGAATGCTGGCGTCGAGAATCTCGCCACTGCTGATGATCATGCCTGTTCCTCTCGGGCTGCGCGGGCCAACTCCGCATGGGCGAACCTGAGCGCCACGTCGAGCGTCTCCATGAACTCATTGACCTTGATCGGTTTGGTGAGATAGCGAAAGAATCCGGCTTCCAGACCCTTCTCGATATCGCGGGGGATGGCATTGGCGCTCAGCGCGACCACCGGGATATGCGCGGTTGCCGGATCTTCGGCGAGGATTCTGAGCGCCCGGACACCGCTGATACCCGGCAGGTTGATGTCCATCAGGATGACGTCCGGCAGCGAAGCGCGCGCGATCTCGATGCCGCGCTTGCCATCCCTGGCACTCAGCAAGCGGATATCGGTCCGGCGCGCCACCAGATCCTCGACCAGCATCAGGTTTGCCGGGTTGTCCTCGACGTAGAGCACGGTGTGCAGGGCCGCATCGCCACCAACCTTTGCCTGGACCAGCGGCGCGAGTTCGAGCACCTGCGCGACGGTCTGCGCGGCGCTGGACAGATCGAGTTCGATCCAGAACACACAACCCTTGCCGACGGTGCTTTCCACCCCGATGACGCCCCCCATCAATTCGACCAGCCGCTTGCACACCACCAGGCCGATGCCCGTGCCTTCCTCGTCATTCGCCTTTTGCCCGAGACGATTGAAGGGCTGGAAGAGCTGCGCCAACTGGCTCGGCGTCAGTCCCGCACCGGTGTCGCGGACGCTGATGCGAATCGAATCCGGGAGGTGCGGGGTACACTCGACGGTGACCGTTCCGCCAACGCGATTGTACTTGATGGCATTGGAAAGCAGGTTGATCAGCACCTGCTTGACGCGCGTCCGGTCGGCGTTGACAAAACAGGGCATCTCCAGGCTGGAAAAGGCCACGCCGATGCCTCGCCTCAGCGCCTGCGCTTCGACCATCGCCTCGCATTCGTACATCACTTCGCTCAGCGACACCGGCTCCACCGACAGCGACAGCTTGCCGGACTCGATCAGCGCCAGGTCGAGAATCTCGTTGATCAACTCCAGCAGGTACCAGCCCGCCTTGAGAATCTGGTCGATGCTGCGCTTCTGCAGGATTGTCGGCTGCGGAGTCCCGGATTCGATGAGCTGTGCAAACCCGAGGATCGCACTCAGCGGTGTGCGCAACTCATGGCTCATGCTCGACAGGAACTCCGATTTCGCGAGGTTGGCTCTCTCGGCCACGCAACGGGCGCTCTCCAGTTCGGCGTTCTTGTCCTGCAGGACCTGATCGAGCAGCGCGCGCTCGGCTTCGACGCGTTTGCGTTCGGTGTTGTCGGTGCCGATCAGCAGGTAGCCGATGGTCGCGCCCTGCGGGTCGCGCAGCGAGGTCACCGACACTTCCGCCGGCAGGCGGCTGCCGTCCTTGCGGATATAGGTCAGCTCGTAGACGTCGCCGATGCCGCGCGAGGCCTTGAACACCAGGGCCTCGAAACCCGGTGCGATCGGCGTCGCGAACTCGACGCTGAGGATCCCGGCACGGGCGATCAGCTCCTGCGGATCGGAAATGTCGGCCGGCGTGATCTGGTCGATCACGTCGGCGGCCGTGTAGCCCAGCATGCGTTCGGCGCCGACGTTGAAGATCTGGATGACGCCGCGGGCGTCGGTGGCGATGCTCGAGAAATTGGCGCTGTTCGAAATCGCGCTCTGCAGGGCGCCGGCCTTCAGCAGGGCCGCTTCGGCCTGCTGGCGCGCGGTAATGTCGCGCAGGATGCCGGTGAAGTAACGCTGACCACCCAGCCACATTTCGCTGGCCGCAATCTCCAGCGGAAAGAGGCTGCCATCCTTGCGCCGGCCGATCACCTCGCGTCCCCGCCCGATGGCGCGCGCGGCATCGCTCGCCAGGTAATCTTCCAGGGATGCCTGCTGCTGACCTCGGGCCAGCTCGGGTATCAGCATGCCGAAGTCCTGCCCGATGAGGTCGGCTGCGCTGTAGCCGAACATCTGCTCGGCGGCCGGGTTGACGGTCTCGACGATGCCGCCATGGGAATGCAGCGTGATGATGCCGTCGACCACGGTATTGAGAATCGCGGCCACCAGCGCGGCGCTGTCGCGCAAGGCCTGCTGCGCCGCGTAGTCTTCGCTGACGTCGCGGAACACCAGCACCGCGCCGACCACCCGGCCGTCGCGGTCGCGAATCGGGGCGCAACTGTCGGCGATATCGCGTTCGCTGCCGTCGGCGGCAATCAATACGGTGTGGTTGGCCAGGCCCTGGATCGTCCCGTGCGCCAGGGTTTCGATCACCGGGATGGTGCCCGGTAGGCGGGTTTCCTTGTTGACGACGCGAAAGACCTCGCCCACCGGACGGCCGGCGGCGGCCGACTGTGTCCAGCCGGTGAGTTTCTCGGCCACGGGATTCAGGCGCGTGACACGCGCCTGGCCATCGGTGGCGATCACCGCGTCGCCGATCGAATTGAGTGTCACCGCCAGCTTTTCCTCGCTGTCGCGCAGGGTCGCGTTGGCCTGCTGCAGTTGCCGGTTGACGGCTTCCTGGGTGGCCAGCAACTGTCGCGTTTCGAGGCTCGCCGAGTTTCTGTGCCGCTGCGGTCGATAGGCCAGCCAGGCGGACCGAAGGGCCAGCAACAACGCCAGCACGCCGACGCTGCCGACGAGGATGAATAGACGCCACAAGCTCGCCTGGAACTCCGCTTCGTGGCTGACCAGAGACGCGTGCTCGGCCTGGATGAAGCCACTCATTTCGGCACGCAGCACGGGGTCCGCGGCCGTTGCCAGCAGGTCGTCGGCGTTTTTCATGACCACATAGGCGTGCTCGCGCGCCTCGGCTGTTTCGACGACCTGGATGAAGGACCAGTACGCCAGCGCCACCCCCAGCACCAGCAGCAGCGTCAAGGGGATCCTGCGGGTCGCCCTCCGGATGGTGAATCCGCCGGCAGGCATGAAATGATGTTCTTCTTCGGGCATGACCGACTTCTCTTGTGGGGCCTGCACAAATCCTTCGGACGACGATATCGGCTGGAAGGGCAGGCGCACGGCCCCGCACCATCTGAACCGGAAAGCGCCGCTACGGGGCGCCAGCGCACGATATCGATTGCTCCGCGGCTGGTCTGTGCGCTGGAGTACAGACAGCTGCGCGCAGTTGGGATATCGATCCCCGGCAATCCTTGATCACCTTGATGAGCGTCACGAGGTTTTCCGCGTGCTGCGCTGCGCGGGCGAGTATTTCCTCCAGCACGCGACGCGTCGTCGGGTCCTGGTCGCCGAGGCAGAAGATGGCCTCGTGATAGCTCTCGATCGCAATCCGTTCGGCGATCAGGTTTTCCATGATCATGCTGGCCAGCGAATCGCCCTCGACGTATTCCGCATGGCTGCGTGCGGCCAGCCCGTCCGGCGAAAAATTCGGCTCGCCGTCGAGTTCGACGATGCGCCCGGCGAGCAGGTCGGCGTGCGCCATTTCGTCAAGCGCATGCGCCATGAATTCGGCGGCGACTGACGCGGCGGCGACTGACGCGGCGTCGACTGGTGCGGCGCCGACGCTCGCGGCCATGAACTGGTGGCGCTTGTAGCGCAGCATGCAGACCAGCTCGGTGGCCAGCGCTTCATTGAGGGTCGCGATGACATTCTCGCTGTCCGCCGTGTCGGCGAACACCATCGCGTTCATCCCGGCGGGCTGACGGGCACGCCGGTGCAGGGTGCTGGTTTCGGCAAGGGGCGGTCGCTTCGACGATACGACCTTCGGCGCAATGGCTTTCATTCGCTACTCCTCGGGGTGGCGCTCGGCCAGGTCGGCGACCTTTGCCACTCGGGCCCCGGAAAAGCCGGAGCTGACAGGCCGCGTCTGGTGCAGGTGAGGTCTTTATCCTTTTCAGATTTTCCGCGCGCAGGAAGCATTCTCACCTGCGCGACCCGCGGGTTCTGTACGCCGCCGCACATTCTTCGCCAGGCATGCGCACCGGCCGGGAGCGCCCACCCAGTGAATGTGACATTGGTCCTGCCCATGTTCCCCCCGCACTGGCTAGAATGGTGGGTCGTGGATGCAGGAATCCTCTGCACAGGCCTCGGTCATCACCCGCGACGAAGGCACGGCAAACCCGCAAGCTGCGGGCAGCGTGTCCCCCGCATTGAGAGAACATGACAATGACTAGCAGCATACTGAATGCCCTGAGCCTGCCCGCGTTCATGGTCGACACCCGGCATGTGGTGGTGGCCTGGAATGGCCCGTGCGAGTTGTTGACCGGCATCGCCGCTGGCGATGTCCTGGGCACGCAGGATCACTGGAAGGGCTTCTACGATGAGCCCAGGCCCTGCCTGGCCGACCTGGTACTGGACAACCTGCTGGCGGATGCTTCGCGCTTCTACAGTCAGCATGAGAAAACGGAATTTGCCAGTGATGGCTACAAGGCAGAGGGCTGGTTCGACGACCTCAAGGGCAAGCGACGTTACCTGAGCTTCGAGGCAAAACCGCTGTTCGATGGCGACAGGATCATTGGGGCGATCGAGGTGCTCCAGGACATCACCCGTCACAAGGAGGCCGAGGAGCAACTGAAACTGTCCGCCAGCGTCTTCGAGAACGCCTCGGAAGGCATCGTGATCACCAGTCAGGACAACCACATCATCTCGGCCAACCGGGCCCTGGAAGGGCTGCCAGGCTTTCGCACCGATGAAATGCTCGGCAGGAATCCCCGGCTGTTTGCCTCCCGGCGCCATCCGCGCAGCTTCTTCCGCAAGATGTGGCAAACCCTGCACGAGATCGGCCACTGGCAGGGCGACATATGGAACCGGAAGAAGACCGGCGAGGAGTATCTGGTGCACGCCAACATCAGTGTTGTCCGGACGGGCGAATCGGTGACCAACTACATCGGCCTGATGAACGACATCACCGAAGCCAGCCGGACGATGGCCAGAATCGAGCATATGGCGCATCACGACTTCCTGACCGGGTTGCCCAACCGCAGCCTGGTGGAAGACCGGATCAGACAGGCGTTGGGGCGCGCGGAGCGGAACCGCTCCAGGCTGGCGGTGATGTTCATCGACCTCGACAAGTTCAAGGTGGTCAACGACACCCTCGGCCACGAGGTGGGGGACCTGCTGCTGCAGGAAGTGGCGCGTCGCATCCAGGAATGCCTGCGCGCCACGGACACCGTCTCGCGGCAGGGCGGCGACGAGTTCGTGCTGCTGCTCGAGGATTTCAACGACGAGGCTGACATCACGCACGCCGCCCAGAAGTTGCTGGCCGCGATCGGCAAGCCCTGCCGGATCGACAACCATACCGTCACCACCACTTCCTCGATAGGCATCGCCATCTACCCGACCGACGGCGAGTTCGTCGCCGATTTGCTCAAGCACGCCGATGTCGCCATGTATCATGCCAAGAATCAGGGACGGAACAATTTCCAGTTCTTCACGGAACGCATCAACGCGCAGGCACTGGAAAAAATGATGGTCGAAAACGCACTGCGCCAGGCCATCCCCGCTGACCTGTTGCTGCATTATCAGCCGCAGCTCTGCCTGGTCAGCCGCAGCGTACACGGCGCCGAGGCGCTGGTGCGCTGGGCGCACCCGGAACTGGGAATCATCAGTCCGGCGCGCTTCATTCCCATCGCCGAGGAGGCTGGACTGATCTGCAAGCTCGGCGAGTGGGTATTGCAGGAAGCCTGTCGGGTCATGCGCAGCACCGGCATCAACATGTCCGTCAACCTGTCGCCGCTGCAACTCACCCAGAGCGACATCGTGGCGAAGGTCGTCGAAGCGCTTGACGGCATGGCCGGTTACCGCCTGACCCTGGAAATCACGGAAAGCGCCTTCATCAACGACTTTGCCGCGACCAAGGCCACGCTCATGGCCCTGAAGAAGATCGGCGTCAATCTCGCCCTGGACGATTTCGGCACCGGCTACTCGTCCCTTTCCTACCTGTACCAGTTGCCTTTCGATTATCTGAAGATCGACCAGTCGTTCATCCGGGAAGAAAACAACGCGCCCATCGTGCTGGCGATCATCGAGATGGCCAACAAGCTCGACATCATGACCGTCGCCGAGGGTGTGGAAACGCCGGAACAGATGGCCTTCCTCGAAGCCAGCGGTTGTGATGTCATCCAGGGTTACCATTTCTCGCGTCCGCTACCGCTGGCGGCCCTGAGCGACTTTGCAGAAAACCCGCCTTACGAAGTCGCATCGAAGCCACGCATCAAGAAACAACTCGCGGAGGCCAGCAACCCCTTGCTGGCGTGGTCATTCACCTACGAGACGGGGCATGCCTGGATCGATGCCCAGCACCAGGAACTGATCCGCATCCTCAGCCGATTTGACGCCAGCACGCGTTCAGGCGACAAGAAGAGCGAATCGAGAAAGGTGATGAAGGCGCTGATCGAATACGTGCGCAGCCACTTTTCCTTCGAGGAAAAACTGATGCTCGAACACGCTTATCCGGACATCGGTGAGCACCAGGCGCAGCACCTGCAACTGGCCGACGCGCTGGCGAGCTATGACCTGCAACTCAAGGCCAACCCCAAGATCAACCTGCAACAGTTGGCGATGTCGCTGCACGCCTGGCTGATGCAGCACATCCATTCCAGCGACAAGAAACTCGGGAAATTCCTGAAGAAACGCGGCGTATCGGCGCTCCCGGGGCAGTAGGACTGCGACGGTCTGCTAAAATGCAGAACTTGGCAAGGAGTGTGAAGTGCATGGGCAGCCTGGCTTGATCACGAAACGCGGAGCCGTCCTGACGGCCTTGTTGCTTGGCGTGGTTGCCGTAGCACAGGCCGGCGATTATTCGAACGTCCGAATCTTCGGCGACAGCCTGACCGATTCGGGTGCCTACCAGGCGCTGGTCGGGCCGAACGCCCGTTTCACCACCAACCCCGGCACCGTCTGGAGCGAGAACCTCGGCGCCAGTTACGGCCAGCCGGTCAGCGCCGCCTATGCCGCCTGGCAGGCCGGGGCAACGGCGGGATTCACCCCGATCGCCGGCGGCAACAATTTTGCGGTCGGTGGCGCACGCGTCGATCTGCAGCCCGGCAGTCTCAACGACTTTCCGCTTCTGCGGCCGTTCATCCCGCCGGTGAGCGCCCAGGTCAGCGATTTTCTGGCCCGCGGACCCGTCGATGCAAAAGCACTCTACGCGCTCCTGGGTGGGTCGAACGACATCTTTGTCCAGGCGACTCGGGTAAGCGGCGGCGGCTCTCCCGAGGTCGCCCAGGCGGCCGTACTGACCGCGGCGAATGCGATGACCACGCAGGTGGCCCGTCTCCAGTCGGCCGGCGTCCGTCACCTGATTGTCATCGGCGTACCCGATATCGGCCGGACCCCCGCTGCCGGAAGCCTGCCGCCGGCCGGTGCGGCTCTGCTCACCAGCCTGACGGCCACCTATGACGCGGCCCTGGTGGCGGGGTTGGCCGGCAGGAACCTGCTCTTTTTCGATGGCAACAGATTGTTCAACGCCATCTTCGCCGACCCCGGGGCTTACGGTTTCACCAACACCACGACCCCGGTGTGCCCGGGGTCTCCGCCAGACGCCCTCGCCTGCGTGGCGGCCCCCGATGGACACCTGTTCGCTGACGCCGTGCATTGGACCTCCAGTCTGCACCGGGTGGTGTCCGACTGGGTGTATGCCTCGCTCGAAGGAGCGAGCCGCGTGGGTCTGCTGTCGCTGGTACCGATCGGGCGATCGGGCGCGCAATGGCGCTCGATCGATGACCGACTGCAGCAGTTCGAGAACTTCGGCTACCAGGGCCAGGGCTTCTTTGTCACCGGCGACCAGGCCTCGTCCAGGCAAGACGCCCACGACGGCCTGCCTTCGGCGCATGGCTCCGGCGGCAGTTTCGTCATCGGCTACGAAAAGGCCTTCAGCGAGCAACTGTTTGGCGGCGTGACCCTCGGTTACGGGAATGCGCCCTTCGATCTCGGCAATGACCAGGGCACGGTGAAGTACGACGAGTGGGCATTGTCGGCCTTCGCGGCGCACAAGTTCGGCGCCTTTTACGCCAGCGCTCTGGCCACCTGGTCCTGGCTCGATTTCGAGAGCAAGCGCAACGTCGTCCTCGGTCCGTTCAGCAGCAGCGAACGCGGCAACACCCGCGGCGGCCAGTTTGGCGTCAAGGGGCAGATCGGCTACAACTTCTTCAGCGGCAACCTCGTGCACGGCCCCCTCGCCGCGCTGGCCTGGGAGCGCGTCCGGGTGGACGGCTTCAGCGAGCAGTCGAACAGCGCCACGGCCATGACCTTCAGCGGCCAGACCCGCACGTCGCTGCGCTCCCGGCTGGGCTGGCAGGTGGCGGCCGAGACCGACTGGTCCGGCACGCGCCTGCGCCCCTACGCCCAACTCACTTACGACTACGAACACGACGACGACCAGCACAGCTACCGTGCCGGCTTCGTCGGCGGTCCGACCGCCATGGACATGCCGATCAGCAACCAGAACGGCGGCTACGGCACGCTGCTGGCCGGCGTCAATGCCGAACTCGGCAAGTCCCTGCGCCTTGGCCTTGGCGCATCGACCACGATCGCTCAGCCCGGAGCGCGCAGTTCGGCGATCAACGTCACCCTGAGCGCACCGTTCTGATCAGCCTCGCTCCACCCGCTCAGGCGATCCATGAAAGCGAATCCGGTTTCGCCCAGCCTCCTTGGCCTGATACATCGCCGCATCCGCCCACTTGAGTATGTCGTCGCGGCTGCCTTCGTGATTGAGAAACAAGGCCACACCGATGCTTGCCGTACAGTGATGCTCGATGGTCTCCGCGGGCTCCCCCTCGTGCATGCCGGTGAGCAGATACGGCTCCGACAAGGTGAGGCGTATCTTTTCCGCGACGTTCTCCGCCTGGGCAGCCGATTCGGCCTTGTCCGCATGCAGACCGCCAAGCAACACCACGAACTCATCGCCGCCGAAGCGTGCCACGGTGTCGATCTCGCGGATGCATTTCCGTAGCCGATCGGCCGCCTCGATCAACAGCAAGTCGCCCACTTCATGCCCATGCGTGTCATTGACCGGCTTGAAATTGTCCAGATCGAGGAACATCAGGGCGCCATAGCAGCCGTTGCGCTTGCTGGCCGCCATGCACTGGCTGAGACGATCCTTCAGCGTCAGGCGGTTGGGAAGTTGTGTGAGTGCGTCATAGAAGGCCAGGTGGTGGATTCTTCCCTCGGCTTCGTTGCGCGCCGTGACGTCATGCGAGACGACGACGATGCATTTGGTTTTTCCGGTGTTGTCCCTGATCACACCGCTGCGCGATTCCATGAACAGGATTCCGCCGTCGGCGCGCAGGAAGCGAAATTCGAGATGCTGCCCGACCCCCGTGGTCACGGCGTCGCGGAACGCCCTGGTGACCCGTTCCCGGTCGGCGGGATGAATGTCCACGAATGAAGAGGTTCCGGAAAGGTTGCGCTCGCCGAGCAGGCGCGTATAGGAAGGGCTGTTGTAGACCCGCCGTCCTTCGACATCGAGCACCGCAACGAAGCCTTCGAGGTTTTCGGCAATCAGGCGGAAGAACTCTTCCTGCTCGCGCAAGGCGTCTTCCATCTGCTTGCGTCGGGTGATGTCGCGGTTGGCGCCGGAAACCCGAATTGCCCTGCCGAGTTCATCGCGCAGGACAAACGCACGCGCAATGATGTCGAGATAGTGGCCGCGCTTGTGCCGCAAACGGAACTCGACCTCGTAGGCGTCGGTGCCGTCGGTCAGGGCCGTGGCGTAGACCTGCCTGACTCGTTCCAGATCGTCGGGGTGCAGCAACCGTCGCCACAATTCCGAATCGACGGCCAGCTCGCCGTCCTCGTAGCCGAGCATGTTCCACCAGCGCGGCGAATAATAGCGTTCGTTGCGCAGAAGATCCCAGTCCCAGAAACCGTCCTGCGTACCGCGCAACACCAGCGAGAGGCGCTCTTCGCTCTTGTGCAACGCCGCCTCGGCCTGCTTGCGTTCGGTGATGTCCAGCGCGATGCCACCGAGCAAGGGCGGTCCGGCCTGCCGGGTGATACGGAACTTGTGGGTCTGGTAGAGCCGCAAGGTGCCATCGGCGCCTGGCAACGGCTCCTCGGTGTCCAGAAAACCGGCTTCGAGCGCCTGCCGATCGTCGGCGATCATCTTTTCCGCCACATCGGGAGGGAAGAGTTCGCGCGTGGATTTCCCCAGCCACGCGCTGGCGCCGATGACCTCCGCCAGGTAGCGATTGACATAGAGCGTGTTGCCGTCCTGGTCCTTGATGAACGCGGCTGCCGGCAAGGCATCCATGAATTGGGCAAAACGCCTTTCGCTTTCGGCAAGCGTCTGTTCGGCCAGTTTGCGCGCGGTGATGTTGGAATGGCAGACCACGGCGCCGTCACCGTCCTGGCCGAGGGGAGTGACCATCAGGTTGAACCAGTAGCGTTGCTCCGGAGTATTGCAGGGATACTCGAGAGTGAAACTGGCCAGTTTGCCGTTGAGCACGGCCCGGATGCCTTCAAGGGCGTTCAATTCTCCCCCGTTCGCCTGGGAAACCATGCCTGCCTGGCAAACCGACAGGTAGTTCACGCCAATGCCGGTTCGTGACGCGGGCTCGCCGGGCACCGTGCCGTGCTCCGTGGCAAAACGCGTCCAGGGTTCGTTGACCGTCACGATCACCCCATTGCGATCGAGCACTGCGATTTCCGAAGGCACGGAGTTCAGGATGACGTTCTTGAAGGCCTCGCTTTCCTTCAACGCCCTTTCCCGTTGCGTCAGGGTCTCCAGCAGGTGGTTGAAGCCGCCGATCAGTTGGCCGATCTCGTCATCGCGGGCGACGGGCAAAGGCTGCGGCGGCTCGCCTTCAGCCGGCAGGGTCAGCAGCGCCCTGGCGGCGGCAAGCAGCGGCGACAACTCGCGCCGCAACATCCACCAGGTCAGACCAGCCACCAGCAGCGTCAGCATGAGCGTGGCCAGCAGCATGTGCTGCTGCATGGCGCGGATCGGGGCAAAAGCCTCGTCAGTCGGCAGGGTGGCGGCCATGATCCAGCCGGCCACGGCAACCCGCTTGTCCGAAACCAGGGCCTCGACGCCAGGCGGATTGACCATCACCGCGGACCCCTCAAAACCCTCGATAAAACGGTCGATGACCGGATTGATGCCGGGTGCGGGAAGCACTTCCATGCGGCGGCTCTTGTCGGTCGCGGTGACGATCAGGCGGCGCTGCGGATCGATGAGCAGATAGCCGCCGCTCTTGCCGTAGCGGCTAGCCGTGATTCGGTCCAGAAAATTGGGGCTCCCGAGGTTGATCCGCCCGAGCAGGACAGCGATCACCTGGCCATGCTGGTCGCGAATCGGTGCCAGCATGGCGAAAGCGGGTTGCTTGAGTCGCCCGCCGGTGACCGGCTCGCTGATCATCGACCGGCCCTCCTTTAACGTCGCGGCGATCACCTCCCTGGTCAGATAATCAGCACCAGGGGTGGCCGAGGAAACGGGGACCGCGGCAAGCACCCTGCCCGCGGGCGTCAGCGCAACGACCCCGGCGTTGAACAGGACCTGCAGGATCGGGCGCTGTTCAAGAAATTGCTGCAAGGCAGCGGGCCGATCGAGCAACCGGGCGTCAACACTGCCGGCGCCCTGTTCGAGCGCCTGCAGACGGTCCTTCAACTCGTCTTCCAGCGTCGCCGCGACAAACGTCACCGTCGAGAACTGCTGCTCACCCAGCAATCGTTGCATGTCCTGCCGGAGCATCCGGCCGGCGTAGAACGCCAGCGACCACAGGCTCACCAGAAAGATCGCCAGGGTGAAGATCGTCACCCTGGTCTTGAGCGACCGCCACTGAAAGATATGCGCTTCCTGCACGTCGCTGAATCCGCTGTTCAGTGCGCGCGTGACGGCTCGGCTGCGGCAGCCGGTGTCCCGCTCGGCGGTTCGGCTGCGGATTTGGTGCCTGCCGGCCGGCAATCGGCGGCCCGCCGCAAACGCGCCGTGATCCAGAAGGTACTGCCGACACCCGCTTCGCTGGCCACCCCGACATCGCCACCCATCAACCTGGCCAGGCGCTTGCAGATGATCAGTCCCAGGCCTGTGCCGCCGTATTTGCGGGTCATCGAGTCGTCGCCCTGGCTGAAGGCGTGGAACAGCCGTGCCTGCTCATCGGCGCTCAGGCCGATGCCCTGATCACTGACCTGCACGCGCAGCAACACGCTGTGGCTGTCCTCCTCCAGCGCGTCGGCAGTCACGCGGACCTGTCCGCGCTCCGAGAACTTGATGGCGTTTCCGACCAGGTTGAGCAGCATCTGCTGCAAGCGGAAGACGTCGCCGCGCAGCAGATCGGGCAGCGTCGGCGCCAGCGTACAGGACAGGACCAAGCCTTTCTCGCGGGCTGCCGTCTCCTGCCTGCCGAGCATTTCGTCGAGGGCTTGCGCGAGGCTGAAGTCCTGCTCTTCGAGCACCACTCTGCCCGCTTCGATCCGCGAGATTTCGAGGATGTCGTTGATCACCGCGAGCAGATGCAGTGCCGCGCCCTTGCCTTTCTGGAGCCAATCGAGCAGCTTGGGATCCGTGGCGCGACGCAGCGCCAGATCGGTCATGCCCATGATGCCGTTCAGCGGGGTTCGCAGTTCGTGGCTCATGTTGGCCAGGAAGGCGCTCTTGGCCCGGTTCGCGGCTTCGGCGGCGTCGCGGGCTTGCGCCAGTTCGGCGGTACGCGACAGCACCCGTTCTTCCAGCTCGTCACGATGCCTGGCCAGCGCCTGTTCAGTCCGCCGGCGCTCGGAAATGTCGCGGGCGATCTTCGAGGCGCCGATGATTCGACCTTCGTGGTCCCGGATCGGCGACAACGTGACCGAAACTTCAAGCACGTGACCATCCTTGGCAATCCGCGTGGTTTCATAGTGCTTGATCGATTCGCCACGTCGGATCGCGGAAAGCAGCCTCTCTTCCTCGTCGTGACGCTCCGGGGGAATCACCGTCAGGATCGGTTGCCCGAGGATCTCGGCTGCCGTATAGCCGAAGAGCTTTTCCGCGCCATGGTTCCAACTGGTGATGATGCCGTCCAGGCGCTTGCTGATGATCGCATCTTCCGAAGAGGAGACGACCAATGCCAACAAGCGCCGCTCCTGCTCCAGCCCTTCCTCGGCCGCCTCCTTGGCCTGCCGCAGGGCGTCCTCCACGCCCTGACGCAAGAGCATCTCGCGCTGCAATTGCGCATTGGCCAGCCGGAGGTCGGCGGCCTGCCTTTCCAGCCGCGCACGCGCCAGGCTCAGATTCATCTGGGTACTTACCCGCACCAGCAATTCTTCCTGCTCGAATGGCTTGTTCAGGAAGTCTACAGCGCCGAGCTTGAGCCCCTCGATACGCTGCTCCCTCTCGCTGACCGCGCTGAGAATCATCACCGGGATATCGCGGCTCTCGTCCCGCGCCTTGAGCCGCCGCAAGACTTCAAAACCGTCCATCCCCGGCATGCGCAGGTCGAGCAGGATGAGTTGCGGCCCCTTCAGCGCCACCGCAGCAAGCGCCAGTTCCCCGCTGTTCGCCGGCAACACCTGATAGCCGGCCGCACTCAGGGTATCGGTCAGCAACTTCAGCGACGCCAGCGTATCCTCGACGACGAGGACGGTGCCTTGGTTCACGCTTCGCTCTCCATTCCGGTATCCGGGGTCGCTGCCGCATTCAGCGCCTGCAGGATCGCCGAGTAGTTGAACTGGCCGGCAAGCCGGAAAAGCAACCCTCCCAATTGCGGGCTCCCGACGGCAACACGCTCGATGACCGCGGCAATCCGCTCGGATTCAAGGGAGAGTATCGCCTCACGAAGGTCTGCACGCAAGGCCTCGGGCAGGCTCGCCACGGCTTCGGGTCGCAGGATTGCGGACGCTTCTTCCGGCCCCCCCTGCACCGACGCTTCCTCCCGGATGAAAATCACCCCCAGGTAGCGACGCAAGCAATCGTAGATCTCCTCGCGGCGGAAGGGCTTGCGGATCAGGTCGTTCATGCCGGCCGTCCTGACATTGTCGATCTCCTCGGCAAAGACGGAGGCGGTGATCGCGACGATCTTGACAGACTGCCCACCGTCCAGCGTTCGGATGCGCCGTGTCGCCTCCAGGCCGTCCATCACCGGCATGCGGATGTCCATCCAGATGAACTGCGGTCGCCAGTTCTCGAACATTTCGATGCCGGCCCTGCCGTTTTCGGCAACGCGCACCTGAAATCCGATCGGCTCGAGCAGTTGCCGCAGCAACTCCCAGTTTTCCACCTGATCCTCGACGATCAGCACGCGGTACTCGGGCTGACCGGGCGCCAGTCCGACAATCCGTCCCGCCGGGACAGGCAACCCAGGCGCGGGAGGATCGGCCGGATCGACGGGGAGTTCGACGCGGAAGGTCGAACCCTTGCCTGGTGTACTCTGCACACCGATCTGCCCCCCCATCAGATCGACGAACCTGCGGGTGATGGCCAGGCCCAGCCCGGTCCCCTTCTGGAGCGTCGAATGGCCCACCTGGGTAAAGGGATCGAACACGCGCTGCTGATCAGCCGCAGCAATGCCGACACCGCTATCTTCGACTTCGATGATCAGCCGCAGGCGACGGGCGGAATCGCCAGGCAGCGCGCGCAAGCGCAAGGTGACGCCACCCTGCTCGGTAAACTTGATGGCGTTGCCGACCAGGTTGATGATCGCCTGGCGCAACTTGGTGACGTCGGCATGAACAAAACGCGGCAGATCCGAAGACTGATCCAGCACCAGTTCCAGGTTCCTGGCCTCCGCCCGCAAGCGCAACAGGTCAGCAACCTCGTGCACCATCTCGCTCAGGTTGAAGGTGGTGTTCTCCACGACCATCCGGCCGGCATCGATCTTGGCCATGTCCAGCACATCGTTGATCAGCGCCAGCAGGTGTTCGCCGCTGCGATTGATGATCTCCAGGTTTTTTCGCTGCTCTCCGGACATGCCCGCATCGCGACGCAAGATTTCGGCAAAGCCCAGAATGGCATTCATCGGCGTGCGCAGCTCATGGCTCATTCTGGCCAGAAATGCGCTCTTCGCCAGATTCGCGGCCTCGGCACGCTCCTTTTCCAGTTTCGCCCGCGCCTTGGCACGGATCATGGCCTCGGCAATCCCGGAGATCATCGTGCAACTCAGCAAGAACGCGCCCATCGCCAGGGTTTCGACATGGGTCATGTAGCCCTGCTGTATCCAGTAGAAGCACAGAAAAGCCGCAGCGCCGGTCGTCGCCAGGCCCACGTAGAGGCCACCATAAAGGGCTGCGAGAACCACCGCGGGATAATAAGTCAGATAGGCCGTGGCTCTCCCCAGATCGGCGAAAACCCAGGCGCGGAGGGCACTCGCAGCACCAATGATCAGCAGCGCCACCAGGTAGGGTTGCCACTGGCAGGCGCGCCATCGGGGAAGCCGGGCAGCAATCATTCGTCCAGGACTCCCTGAATGCTTTCGACCAGACGCGCCAGCTCGGCGATCAGGGCATAACAGCAGGTTTCGACTTCGCCTGACACCATACCCGCGCGTGTCGCCGCCAGCAGGGTGGCCGCCGCCCCGGCCACCGCGACCGCCCCGACATTGCCGGCAGAACCTTTCAGGGTGTGGGCCAATCGTTCGACCGTGCCGAGGTCATTGCACGCCAGCCCTTCGGCGAGGCGCGAGACATCCTCGGCGTGACCGTCAACAAACAGGCCCAGCATCCGCGCATGCCTTGCGGGATTGCCGCGCACCAGTGCCAGACCGCGCTCAGCGTCCAGACCCGGTATGTGCGCCAGTCGCTTCCGCCAGGCAACGGCGTTCATGGCTGGAGCGAGTCCCGGCTCCGGGATCGGATCCTGCAATGGCTTCTGCATCGGATCAGCCGGCGGTACCGGGGAAGATCCCGGTAGCCAATTGAGCAGCGCCGCGTACAGTGCGCCTGGATCGACCGGTTTGACAATGAAGTCATTCATGCCCGCCTGCTGGCAGGCACGCCGATTTTCGTTGAAGGCGTTGGCGGTCATCGCCAGAATCGGCGTCGACTCCCGCCCGGGCAAACGGCGGATGGCGCGGCTCGCTTCCAGACCGTCCATGTTGGGCATCTGCATGTCCATCAGGATCAACTGATAGTCGGTCGCGCGTGCCATGTCTACCGCGGCAAGGCCATCGACAGCACTGTCGGCAGCCAGCCCCACCGCATGCAGGAGTTCGAGTGCGACTTCCCGGTTGATTGCGTTGTCTTCGGCGATGAGCAACAGGGCACCTCCATGCTGCCGGCGCAGCTCGGTCTCGATATTCTCGACGCTGTCGTCGGTGTTGGGAGACCGGCTCGGGTGGCCACGTTGCAGGCGGACGGTGAACCAGAAAGTGCTGCCCACGCCCGGTTCGCTTTGCACACCGGTTTCCCCGCCCATCATTTCTACCAGTCGTCGGGTGATGGCCAGCCCAAGGCCGGTACCACCATACTTGCGGGTGGTCGAGGCGTCGGCCTGCTCAAAGGCAGCGAACAGGCTGGGGATCTTGTCCGGGCTGATGCCAATGCCCGTATCCACCACCTCGAAGCGCATCAGAACCTCTTCGCCGCGCTCCTCGAGCAGGCCGGCACGCAAAGTGATGGCACCACGCTCGGTGAACTTGACGGCGTTGCTGGTGTAGTTGAACAGGGCCTGCCGCAGCCTGGTCGGGTCGCCGCACAGCCTAAGTGGGACGCCGCCCGGGTCGACTTCGACGGCCAGGCCCTTGGCACGGGCTTGATCGCCGATCATCGAGCAAACGTTGTCGATCACCGCCCCCAGAGGGAAGTTGGTCTGTTCCAGTTCGAGTTTGCCGGCCTCGATCTTGGAGATGTCGAGGATGTCGTTGATCACCGACAGGAGGTGATTGGCCGCACTGTCGATCTTGCCCAGTCGTTCGGCCTGATCGGGCCTTGGCTCGCTCCGGCGCAGCAGATGCGTGAGACCGACGATGGCATTCATCGGCGTGCGGATTTCGTGGCTCATGTTGGCCAGGAAACTGCTTTTCGCCAGGTTGGCGGCTTCTGCGGCGGCTTTGGCTGTCGCCAGTTCGGTGGTGCGCGAGGTCACCAATTCCTCGAGATGGTCGCGGTGATCGCGAAGCGCCTCCTCGACATGCAGTCGTTCCAGCTCTCCTGCCGCTCGTACGCTGACCTGTTTCAGAGTGGACTCTGCCAGATGGCGGTTCGCCAGCGGGCTACGCCCGATCACGGCAATCAGTCCAATCGGCTTGCCGGTATGGCTCCACAAGGTGACGCCGATGTAACTTTCCGCGCACAAGTCCTGGAGCACCCGGTCACGCGGGAACAGCTTGCAGACGTTGGCAGGGAAACAGCAAACCTCCTTGCCGGCGACATCACCACAGGGGGTATCCTGCAAGGTATAGGTGACGTTGTCCTCGAACTGTCCGTCACACCAGATGGCCAATGTCCGGGCGCTCAGTCCGTCGCCTTCGAGACGATCGATGCACACGTAGAACATGTCGAGGCGCTCGGCGATGTAACGCGCCAGGACGGCAAAGAACGGCTCCTCGGATGGCGCGCTACTGGCTCTTGCCAGGAATCCCTGTACCTCCTCCGCTCGGTGCAGCGCTTCCTCGGCGAGTTTGCGTTCGGTGATGTTCAGGAACGCCACGACGAATTGATTCGGCCTGTACTGATAGGCCACACAATCGTACCAGCGCCCGTTGGCCTGCAGATACTGCTCGAAGCGTACAGGTTCCCCGGTCCGGGCGACATGGTCAAAGGTTCCGATCCAGTCAAAGGGGTCGTTTTCGATCCCCGGAAAGGCCTGCCTAACGGTCATGCCGCGCGGGTCGACGCCAGTCAACTCCAGGTAGGCCGCATTGGCGTCGAGGAAGCGATAATCAACCGGCTTGCCCGCTGCGTCATGGAGCATTTCATGGTACGCCACGCCGATCGGACCCTGCGCGAAAAGGGCCTGGAACTTCCACTCCATCTCTCGCAATGCCGTTTCGCGCTGCCCCAGGGTGGCCAGCAAGCGGTTGAAGCCGCCGACGAGCTGGCCGATTTCATCCTGGCTGGCGATTGGCAGGTATTGCAGGGGCTGGCCGCCGTTCGACATCGCGGTCAGCCGGTCCATGGCGGCAATGACCGGAGATAGCTGGCGCCTCAACATCCACCAGGTCAGACCAGCCGCCAGCAGGGTCAGGAGGATGGTTGCCAGCAGCATGCGCTGCTGCATCTCGCCAATCGGCGCGAACGCTTCTTCGGTAGGCAATGCAGAAACGATCAGCCAGTTTGCCACAGGAATGCGTCGGGCCGAAGCCAGCACTTCCACTCCCATTGGGTTGACCCCGACCCCAGAACCCTCGTAGCCCGCAATGTAGCGGTCGATCAGCGGGCTGACGCCAGGAGCGGGAAGTGGCTGCATGATGCGGCTCTTGTCGGAACCGGTGATCACCAGCCGGTGCGTGGGGTCTTCGAGCAGGTAGTAGCCCGTCTTGCCGTAGCGGCTTTCGCCAATCCTGTCCAGAAAATTGGGGAGGCCGAGGTTGATCTCCCCGCCCAGCGCACCGATCACCCTGCCCCGCGCATCGCGAATGGGCACGACCATACCGAATTCGGGATTTCCTTTCCTCTTGGCCAGGTGAGGCTTGCCGATCGCCGGTCGGCCCTCGTCCAGCGCGGCGACGACGGCATCACGATCGATGAAATTGACGCCACTCCGCCCTCCAGACAGCGGCACATCGGCAATCACCGTGCCGTCGCGTCGATAAGCGATGATACCGCCGTTGAACAGACTGCCGAGAACAACGTGCTGCTCGAGAAATGTCTGCAAGGCAGCCGGGTTGTCGATCAAGGGCGACGCAATGGCTCTGGCGACAAGGTCCAGCGCATGCAACCGGTCCTGCAACTCGCCGTCGACCTTGGCCGCCACATATGTCACGGTCGACAGCTGCTGCTCACCCAGCAGACGTTCCATATCCTTGCGCAACATCAGGCTGGCGTAGAAAGCGAGCAACCAGATGCTGATCACGAAAATGGCCAACGTGAACAGAGTGACCCGGGTCTTCAGCGATCGCCGCCGAAAGACGCCATGCCCAGGAAGCGAACTGCAAGTGACGTCGGCTTCGTTCATCGGGTTTCCGCTCCTGAGGCCATCAGTCGAGTATCCGAGCACCGATCCGGAGAAGCAGCCGCCTGACCAGCGATCACCAGTGGGTGAAGCGTCAGCTGGCCGCTCCCGAAGGAGGCGGCAATCAGACCAGGACCCCTGCCCGGCTGCGCCAACCCCGGATCATGATAGCGTGCGACTGCGGCTGCAGGACGGATATTTCGTCACGCGGTGTGGGCAACGCCGGCTTCCCGACGGCCGGAAATCAGCGGCGCCTGCGGCGCGGCTTTCGGAGCTGTCCGTCGCATGGGGTTGCTGCCGTTGACCAGGCGGTTGGCCGGTCTCCCCTGGACAGGACCAATGCCGCTTTGCCGGCCGAGCCCGACATTCACCTGGCGGAATCGGCAGTTGCCCGTAGCCGGGTACGCGGTGACAAACGGCTCGTGCTGATTCGCAATCGTCAGTTTCTCGAAAGTCCTGTGTCGCAGATGGCGCTTGTCGATCAGCGCATGCGGGCAACCCCTCGCCTTGTCGCGTCATGAAAGCGAATCTGATTTCGCCCGGCATCCTTGGCTTGATACATGGCCGCATCCGCCCACTTGAGGATGTCGTCCCGATGGCCTTCATGATCCAGAAACAATGCCACGCCGATGCTGACTGTGCAGTGATGCTCAACCGCGCGGGTGGCGTTTCCCTCGGTGGTGATGGTCAGCAGGTAGGGTTCCGACAGCGTGAGACGGATTTTTTCCGCAACCAGATCGGCTTGTGCAGTTGATTCGGCTTCATCCGTATGCAGCCGGCTCAGCATCACCACAAACTCATCGCCGCCGAGGCGCGCCACGGTGTCCGTCTCGCGCACACAGCATTTCAGTCGCAGGGCCGCCTCAATCAACAGCGCATCGCCGGCTTCGTGCCCATAGCGGTCATTCACCGGCTTGAAGTTGTCGAGGTCAAGGAACATCAGCGCCCCATGGCAGCCACTGCGCTTGCTGACAGCCATGGCCTGGCTCAGGCGGTCATTGAGCAGACGGCGGTTTGGCAGATTCGTCAGTCCGTCGAAAAACGCGAACTGTCGCACTTGTTCTTCCATACGCTTGCGCTTGCTGATGTCGCGACAGGTGGCCTGCAGTACCGTATTTCCGTCGAACACCATCGCGTTGAGCCAGACTTCGGCGACGAAGGTCTCGCCGTTGTCGGCGCGCTTGTGGGTCCACTCGAAACCGACGTGCCCCTCGACCATTGCCCTGGCGATGTATTGATTGGCCAATTGCATCGAATCCGTCCCGCAGGGCTGCACCGGCGGCGACAGGTCGGCCGGGTGGTAGGCACAGAACTCCTCCTCCGTCACGCAAGCAAACATTTCCAGTCCAGCCTTCACATGAGCAGCCAACTGCAGATGATGCATTCGATCAGCAACAAGTTTTTCGGGTCACCCACCCGTTTCATCCCCTCTTCGGGCGCGAGTTCGTTCTGATCGAACGGCGCAATGCCTGGGGCGAGGAGCGCGTCTACTTTCACGATGACAGCGGCCGGGTGAGGCGCCTGACAGCCGCCTGGACCAGTGCAGTGGCGCCGGATCCGTTCGCCAGCGTGTCGGCTGGCCGCTCGCACTTCCGGGTCGACGACCTCTTGCACCTGGTGGCGCTGATTGTCCGCCAAAGCGCAGCACAGGGGGCGGCCGGGGCAAGCTCCCGGCAGCGCAAAGTGTCAAGAGAATAATGCCGGCAGTGTTAAGTGAATTCTGCCCCGCTGGGAGAACTTCCGGAGGACTCGATGCCATGACTCCGTTTCCGAAATGGGAAGACCATGACCAATCAGTGCGTTACGGATCCAACTCAAAAACGGGTCTTTGCATCGGCCTTGTTGTGTCATAATTATGCTTACAATGACACCGCCCTCGAAGGCCCGACACCAAACTCCTCGCTCTCGCCGAGAGCGGAACCGTGAATCCGCACGCGCAGGACGTTCAGGATGCCGCCTTTCTCGACAGCGAGTTCTTCGATCCGCGGGACTTGGTACAGGTGCGTTACGAGATGCTCCGTCGTGTACGCACCGAAGGTCAGACCGTTGTCGATGCCGCCAGCAGCTTCGGCGTCTCCCGGCCGACCTTCTACAAGGCCCAGGCAGATTTCGAACGCGCGGGTCTCGCCGGACTGTTGCCGGTCAAGCGAGGGCCGCACGGACCGCACAAGATCACCGACGAGGTCATGGCCTTCATCGAGGCGGCACGTGCCCAGGAAGAAGGACTGGACGCACAGGAGCTGGTGGAGCGGATCGCAGAGCACTTCGGACTGGCCGTCCATCGGCGCACCGTCGACCGCGCGCTGGCACGGAGCAAAAAAAAACGCCGATGAAGCCGACGGTGATGACCAATGGCCAGACCTTGGCCGAGGGTTACGAGTCCTTGCGGCAAGAGACCGCCGAGAGGCCTGGCGGCCGTCACCGCTCGCCCGGGCGTGCACTCTTCCTGTTTCAAAGGGATGGCGGCCTGGATGCGTGGCGTCAGCGAAACGGCCCCGAGTCCGGCCGCCGCCGCTCTGCGCAATGAGTCGAGGTTACCGGCGGGGATGGAACAGCACCTGATCAATCTGGTCGCCAGCATGGCGCTGGCGACGGCACGGGAGAGTAGGCCATGATGGGTGAGCAGCACGCAAAAATACAGGCGCGACACCTGAAGAGAAATGCCTATCTCTACGTGCGGCAGTCGACGTTGCGCCAGGTACTCGAGAACAGCGAGAGTACCAAGCGCCAGTACGATTTGCGCGAGCGGGCACTGGCACTGGGCTGGCGTCTCGATCAAGTCGTCGTCATTGACTCCGATCTCGGCCAGTCCGGGGCGAGTGCGGTGGATCGCGAAGGCTTCCAGCGACTGGTCAGCGAGGTCGGTCTGGGGCGGGCGGGGATCGTCATGGGCCTGGAGGTGTCGCGTCTGGCGCGCAACTCGACGGACTGGCACCGCCTGCTGGAGATCTGCGCTTTGGCGGACACGCTGATCCTCGACGAAGACGGTGTGTACGACCCGGCGCACTTCAATGATCGCTTGCTGCTCGGCCTGAAGGGTACGATGAGCGAGGCGGAACTGCACGTTTTGCAGGCCCGGCTGCGCGGTGGCATCCTCAACAAGGCTCGCCGCGGCGAACTCGAGATTCGGCTGCCGATCGGATTTGATTACGATCCGGCCGGGCGCGTACGGCTGGATCCCGATGTCCGCGTTCAGGAGAGCCTGCGGCAGTTCTTCCGCACCTTCCGGCGTACCGGTTCGGCAACGGCGACGGTCAAGGCCTTTCGTGCCGAAGGGCTGAGCTTCCCGCACCGGATTTACCGCGGACCGCAAACTGGCGAGCTGTTGTGGACTGATCTCGAACACTCGCGCGCGCTCTGGCTTCTGCATCATCCGCGCTATACCGGTGCCTTTTGCTTTGGGCGGACGCGCGTGCGCAAGCAGCCCGATGGTTCTCATCGCCATCAACGGCTGCCATCCGAGGAATGGGTCGCGCTGATTCGTGATGCCCATGCTGGATACATTACTTGGGACGAGTACGAAGAGAACCTCCGGATCCTGCGCGACAATGCGCAGGCACCTGCCACCGGGCGTGATCGGGGCACGCCGCGTGAAGGCCCGGCGTTGCTGCAAGGATTGGCTCTCTGCGCCAAATGTGGTGATCGCATGTCCGTTCGCTATCATGTGAACGGCACACGGCGCGTGCCTGATTATGTTTGTCAGCGCGAGGGGGTCGAGCATGCGCAGCCGATCTGCCAGCAGATTGTCGGAGGCGAACTCGACGCGGCCATTGGCCGCTTGCTGGTGGAGGTCGTGACTCCGATCACCCTGGGGGTGGCGCTGGCGGTGCAGAAAGAACTGGAGAGCCGAAGCGAAGACAGTGATCGCTTGCGCCGTCAAGCCGTCGAGCGGGCGCGCTACGAGTCCGATCTGGCACGCCGCCGTTATATGCGTTGTGATCCCGACAACCGTCTGGTCGCCGATTCGCTGGAAGCGGAATGGAACCAGGCGCTGCGCAACCAGACGGTGGCCCAGGAGCACTACGACAAACAGCGCGAGAGCGAGACCGGGCTCGATGACCAGCAGCGCGCCGCCATCCTGGCACTGGCGAAAGACTTCCCACGCCTGTGGAACGATCCCCATACGGCTGACCGGGAGCGCAAGCGGATGGCCCGGTTGCTGATCGCGGATGTCACCTTGCTCAAAGAGGCCGACATCAGGGCGCAAGTACGCTTCAGCGGTGGTGCGACGCACACGCTGCACCTCCCGCTGCCCAAGCCGGCCTGGATGCTGCGCCAGACGCCAGGCACCGTGGTCGCCGAGATTGACCGACTCCTCGAAGATCACACCGATAGTGAAATCGCGGACTGGCTCAACGACCAAGGCTTGATCTCCGGCGACGGCAAGCCCTTCCACCGCCCGATGGTTCGTCGTATCCGGATCGACTATGCGCTGCCCAGTCGCCACGATCGGCTGCGCGCGCGTGGCTTGCTGACCCTGCATGAAATGGCACAGCGTCTCAACATCTGTCCGGACAGCCTCAAGCGTTGGCGGCGCGCCGGCCTACTCAAGGCCCACAAGTATGACGACAGGGGCGGCTACCTCTTCGAACCGCCTGGTCCTGACACGCCGGTCAAGCATCAACATCAAGGCAAAACCACAGGCAAATCAACCACCCGCGAGGGAAGTTTCCCCGCACATACCGCATGAGGTGCAATATGCAGCACACTCCTTGTTGCACCCACAGAAGCCTTTCTCGGTCAACATCAGCACGGCATCGCTGGTGGAATCGAATAGCATGCGGTACTTGGCTTCCGATCTGGCCAGCGCCTCCTCCGCCAACTTGCGTTCGGTGATGTCGGTGGAAATTCCGCAGAGCGCATAGACGGCGCCCGCCTCATCGCGTAGCGACAGCTTGACGCTCAGGTAGGTCGAGGTGCGCCCATCGCGCAGATTCACGTTGGTCTCTTCGATCTTGATGGCCTGCCCTTGCTCCAGAACCCGGCGATCGTTGGCGCGCAAGCGCGCGGCGCTCTGGGCGTCAAAAAATTTGTCGTCACTCTGACCGACGATCTCCGCCATCGACACGCCGAAGAGTTCGCGCACCGGGCGGTTGGCGAACAGATAGTGTCCGTCGGTATCCTTGAGGTAAATGTACGCATCGACGCTTTCAAGAATGGTGAACAGCTTCCTTTCACTGGCCTTCAGCGCCATCTCCCGTTGCGACAAGGTGCCCAGCAGCCGATTGAGACCGCTGATCAATTCACCGATTTCGTCCTGGTTGGCGATCGGCAGGGGCTGCGGAGGCTGCTCCGAAACCGACAGGCGAGCCAGCGTCACCGCCGCTGCCAGCATCGGCGAAAGCTGACGCCGGAGCATCCACCAGGTCAGTACGCCGGCCAGCAAAGTGAGCATGATCGTAGCCATCAGCATGCGGCGCTGCATGTCACGGATCGGCGCGAAGGCCTCTGCGGTCGGAATGGACGATGAAATGGCCCAATCCACCACCGCGATTCTCTTGACCGAGTTCATCACTTCCACGCCGAATTGATTGGTGTAGACCGCCGAACCTTCATAGCCCTCGACGAAGCGGTCAATGGCCGGCACTATGCCGGGCGCCGAAAACGGCTGCATGATGCGCGCGCGGTTTGTCGCGGTGATGATCAGCCGTTCCTTCCGGGCAACCAGGAAGTAGCCGCCGGTCTTGCCGAACCTGCTCTGGGTCAGATGATCCAGAAAACCGGCGCTCTCGAGGGCAATGACGCCGACCACGGCGCCGATGACCTTCCGCTGTGCATCGTGGATCGGTGCCGCGATGCCGAATACCGGCACGACCGGCTGCTTGCCCATGACTGGCAGACCGATCATGGACTTGCCGTCCTGCAGCGCCGCCGCCACTGCGTCCCGGTCCATGAAATTGAGCCCAACCCGCCCAGTCGACCGCGGCGCTTCTGCAATCGCCGTGCCATCACGCCGCGTAACAAAAATGCCGCCACTGAACAGGCTGCGAAAGACGGGGCGGTTTTCCAGGAACACCTGCACCACGGCGTGGTCACCGAGGACCGCAGGGGTAAGTCTGCTGGCGACCTGCTCAACGGCCTTCAGGCGATCAGTGAGGTGTTCATTGATCGCAGCGGCAAGCAGCGAAACCGTCGAGAATTGCTGTTCCCCCAACTGCCGCTCCATGTCTTCGCGCAACATGCTGCTGGCGTAAAACGCCAGCGACCAGAGACTGATCACGAAGATCGCCAGGGTGAACAGGGTCACTCGGGTCTTCAGCGATCGCCACGCAACGATGGCCACCAGCCGCCGCTTCACAAGCCTGCCCGAATCGACAGCGACCGGGCCTTCTCTTGCCAGGCCAGTTCCGCCAGCATTCCTATTGTCCACGCAGGGCAGCCTCGATCATTTCGATCAGGCGTTCCAGTTCAGCGACCAGGGCATGGCAGCAGGTGTCGACCTCCTCGTGCACGGCTTGCGAACGGATTGCAGTTTGCAGGGTAGCCGCTGCCTGGGCTACCCACAGCGCTCCGACATTGCCGGCGGAACCTTTCAACGTGTGCGCCAATCGTTCCACAGTCTCCAGATCATTCGCCGCCAGGCCTTCGGTGAGGCGCATGGCATCCCGAGCATGCCCGTCCACCAGCAGCGCCAGCATGCGGGCATAGCGTGCGGTATCCCCGTGCACCAGCACCAGCCCGCGCTCGATGTCCAGACCGGGAATACGCGCCAGTCGCCACTGCAACGCCACCGGGTCGATGGCCGGCGTTCTCTTGACGATCGGCGCCGACGGTCGATCCTTCGCCGGCAGTGTTGCCGGTTCGACAGGCGGAAGATCGGACGCCGCCGGCATCCATTTGAGCAGCGTCGCGTAGAGGGTCAAGGGATCAACAGGTTTGGCGACAAAATCATTCATGCCTGCCGCCTGGCAGGCACGTCGATCGTCGTTGAAGGCATTGGCGGTCATCGCCAGGATCGGTGTCGCTTCCCGACCGGGCAGACAACGGATTGCGCGGGCCGCCGCCAGGCCATCCATATGGGGCATCTGGACATCCATCAGGATCAGTTGGTAGGCGATGGCGGTCGCCTTGTCCACTGCTTCCCGACCATCGGCGGCGGTATCCACGACCAACCCCACCGCTTGCAGCAATTCCAGCGCCACCTCGCGATTGATGGCGTTGTCTTCGGCCATGAGCAGCCGCGCGCCGCCGTGACTCAGACGCAACAGCGTCTCGGCATCTTGCTCGGTCGAAGTCGACAGCGCAGGCAGGGTACCGTGTCCGTGCTGCAGACGCGCGGTAAACTAGAAAGTGCTGCCGACCCCCGGTGTGCTTTCAACACCGACCTCCCCGCCCATCAGATGCGCCAGACGCAAGGTGATCGCCAGCCCCAGACCGGTGCCGCCATACTGGCGGGTGGTCGAGGCATCGGCCTGTTCAAACGCCCGGAACAGCCGGCCGACCTTCTCCGGCGCAATGCCGATGCCCTGGTCCTCGACCGCAAAACGCACCAGCAAGTCGTCGCCACTCTGCTGCAGGACTCTGGCCCGCAGCACGATGACGCCTTTCTCGGTAAACTTGACGGCGTTGCCGGCATAGTTGAGCAGCGCTTGCCGCAAGCGCATCGGATCGCCGCGCAGCCAGGGAGGAACGGCATCGCTGTCGATCTCGATTGACAGGCCCTTGTTCCGCGCCGCTTCACCAATGATCGTCACGACATTGTCGAAGATGGCGGGGAGGTGAAAGTCGGTGCTGTCGAGTTGCAGCCGATCCGCTTCGATCTTGGACAGGTCAAGGATGTCGTTGATGATCGACAGCAGGTGTCGGCTGGCGCCTTCGATATTCTTCAGGCGCTTGACTTGTTCCGGAGTAGCGCCAGCGCGCTGCAGGAGATGCGTCAAACCGATGATCACGTTCATTGGCGTGCGGATCTCGTGGCTCATGCTCGCCAGGAACGTGCTCTTTGACAGATTGGCCGCTTCGGCTGCGATTTTCGCCTTGCGCAACTCCATTTCCATCGACTTGCGGGCAGTGAGGTCGGTATGCGTGCCCACCGCGCGCAACGGTCGCCCATCGCCATCCCGCTCGACGACCTTGCCGCGGCTGAGAATCCACTTGTAGCTGCCATCCTTGCATCGCAAACGGAATTCAATTTCGTAGCCGCCGGCCTGGTCGAGTTTGTGTCGCGCCTGCTCTAGAACGTGGTCGCGATCCTCCGGGTGCAACAGATCGATGAACTGCTCCTTGCTGTCGTCGCCGAGTTCGCCGGGCGAGTACCCGAGCATCCGGCTGTAGGCGGCATTGAAATAACTGCTGTGAGTACCGAGGTTCCAGTCCCAGATACCGTCGTTGGTGGCTTCCAGTGCGAATTCGTAGCGTTGCTCGCTATTCTTGACCTGCTCCATCGCCAGAGCCAGTGCCCGCGTGCGCTCCTGCACCAGGTCCTCGAGTCGGGCACGGTGGCGTTGGAGTTCAGCCTCGACCGTCTTGCGCTCGGTAATATCCTTGATGAAGACGAAAAACCTCCCACCTGCCGTCGCATCGTAGGTCGCCACGATTTCCGCCGACCACCAACGCCCATCCCTGGCACGGTGCACGGTCTCGAACTGCGCGAACCCACAGGCGATCGCCCGCTGAAAATGCCTGGCGACCGCATCGTGATCGCCGTTCACATCCAGCTTCGATACCGGGCTGGACAGCAACTCGTCGCGGCCATATCCCGAGAGCCTGCAGTACGCTTCGTTGACATCCAGCAGATACCCATTGCTGTCCAGGGTCCAGAAGCCATCCGGAGAGGTTTCGATGGCCAGGCGAAACTGCAGGTCCTTTTCGCGGAGTTCGCCTTCGATGCGCTTGATTTCGGTCAGATCGACATCCAGGCAAAACATCTCCGGGCCGGCACTGCCGCGCTGCATGGCGTGACTGGAATACACGGCGACGGGCGAGCCATCCTTGCGCTGGAGCAGCAGTTCGCCCGCAGGGATGGCAGGGCCACCAACGACCCAGGCATCGACAGCGCGGATCACCTCCGCTCGCATGCCATCCGGAATGATCAGATCCTCGAGGCAGCGGCCGATGGCTTCTGCCCTCGAAAAGCCATAGACCCGCTCGCTCGCCTGGTTCCAGAAGATCACGCGGCGGGAACTGTCATACCCTTGCACGGCGATCGTGGGAGTATTTTCGAAGAGCGAACGAAAGCGCATCTCGCTTTCGCGCAGCCCCTGTTCCAGACGCTTGCTCTCGGTGATGTCCTGAAAGACGGTCACGAACTCCTGTCGTCTGGGCGAAAAAACAGTGATTCTGAAATACTTCTGCAGGGGTTCGAAGTACTGCTCAAAGGCCGTTGCCTGCCGAGTGGTGGCGACAACCGAATAGATATCGAGAAACGGGGCGACTGGCGTCTGGTAGGCCGACGTTGCTGATTTCCCCAGGATCGCCGCCCTGGACAAACCGGTGTGTCTCTCGAAGGCCGGGTTAACGTCCAGAATTGTGTAGTCTATGGGAACTCCGGAGGGATCCCGTATCAGTTCGTGCAGGGCGACCCCTTCGGTCATCGAGTCATACAGCGATCGATATCTTTCTTCGCTTTCCCGCAGCGCGCTCTCCGCCAGTACTCGCTCGGTAATGTCGCGAGCGATTCCGTAAAGGCCGACCAGTTCACCCTTTTCATTGGTGATCGGATACTTTCGATTGTCGATCCAGCCACGCCGGCCATCCTTGCTCCGGGTTTCCTGGATGCCATTGGCTATGGGTGCGCCGGCAAAGACCTCCTTTTCCAGCCGGTAATATTCGTCTGCGAACTCCTCGGGAAAGACATCATAGTCTGTCTGACCCAGCAGGTCGGACCAATGCTCGGCCGGATCACACAGGGCCACCAGGGTCTGGCTCGCCCCGGTAAAGACGTGGTTGCGATCCTTGAAGTAGATGTAGTCATCCGAGTTCTCCATCATGGCTCGGAAATTGAGCGTTGCAGACGCATCGTCGAGCGTGCGTGGCAAGCTCTTTGCGTCCGTCAGCAGCAACTCAAGAACGACCCCTCCAGAGTCGGTCAGAGACTTGTCGTATTCGCCCTTGATACAGCGAATGCGACCATTCGCCTGCCGGACGCGGACATTCAACGCCCCGCGCGTCGCCTCCCGAGCACAGCCAAACCAAATCTCGGCAATGTCCTGATCATGCGGATGAATGCGCTCCATGAGCGTTACCGCGCCGGTCAGGAAATCCTCCGGACGGAAACCGAGCAATTCCACAATGCCATCGCAGACCGATAGCACCTGCCAACTCTCGTTCAGAATCAGGCGAATGGTGGATTGTGTCATGGCATGGATCCCGCTCCCTGAAGCCCCGGCAGTCGGCGAAGGACAGAAAATCCAGCGGCGCCGTCGACAGGCCTTGAGCCTCCGTCAGGTGCATATCCTTACACAGTTTTGGCCGTGGATCCCTCGCCGGCGCTTGACCGCCACGGCGAAATCCACGACCAGGAGCTCCAGAGCTCGCCAAACACCAAGCCAAGCGGTTGTTTGTTCTACATTTAGTTGTCGATATCGCGCTCGGTTGAGCAGATCAGGGTTGATCTGGAGAGCATGACCTGCCTGCCGGTACGGAACCTGGACGCGAGCCGGGTCCTCCCAATGGTCTTGTCTTGGCTGATCGATCCGGCTCGATCGGCACCTTCGCTGGTTCAGTAGCGCTGCGGATCGTCCGGACGCCTGTCCTGGCTATTGCGAACGCCATCTCCAATTTGGATCACCGTTCAGGCAAGGCAGCGGTGGCAATCTGGCCATGACCGGAGCTTGATCTGCGGCCATGATGGGACCGTCCGGAGCGGAAATCTGTGCGCCAGCAGACACGACTTTTCCAGACCCCCTGGCCGCTTCGTTTCAGGGGGTCTGCGCGGGGCCTTCGCCGAGGCGGCGAAACGCTTGTGCGGTGCTGAGAAACACTTGCCCACCGAGTTGACCGAGCAGGTCGCTTTGTTGCAGGCGGTCCATCACCGGCCCCTTGACCTCGCTCAGATGCAGCTTGATCCGCTGTACCTGCAGGCTGCGGTTGATCTCGATCAAGGCATAGAGTCCGGTAGTGTCGATGAGGCTCACTGCCGACATGACCAGGACCACATGGCGTGTGCGCAGACCCTCGGCCGCTCGTGCCTTCAGCAGGCTCTCGAGGTGGTCGAAAACGACACCGACGTTGCCGAAATACAGGTCGGCGTCAATACGCAGCATCAGCACTTCGGGCAGGGTGTCCACCTGATGCCGCTCGACATTGCGGAAATGCTCGCTGCCGGGAATCCTGCCGATGACGGCGATATGCGGCCGGCTGGAACGCCAGATCAGCGTGGCGAGCGACAGCACGACACCGAGAATCACGCCCTCCTCGACACCAAGCAGCACCACGCCGGTGCTGGTGGCCAGCAGCGCGCCGGCATCGCTGCGATCGTAGCGCCAGGCGTCACGTAACGTCGTCAGGTCGATCATGCCGAGCACCGGGAGAATGATCGTCGCCGCCAGCGCCGGCATTGGCAGCAGCGACACCCAGGTGGTCGGTACCCACAGCACAACCAAGATCAGGCCGGCCGAAATCACGCTGGCCAACGGTGTGTTGGCGCCTGCCGAGTAATTCACCGCCGACCGCGAAATGCTGCCCGTCACCGCAAAGCCGCCCGATACGGCGCTGGCCAGATTGGCGGCGCCGAGCCCCAGCAACTCGTGGTTGGTCAGGATCCTTTCGCCGCGCTTGAGCGCCAGCGATTGCGCCGCTGACTGACTTGACAGAAAGATCATGAAAGCGACCAGCAAGGCCGGCACCAGCAAGGACCGCCAATGGTCGGCCGACAGCATCAGTTGGATTGCGGGCATGCCCGATGGAATCTCGCCCACCACCTGCACCCCGAGCCGCGTCAGATCCAGCACACCCACCGCAGCCGTTGCCACGACCAACACCACCACCGGCGCCAGTCTGGAAACCATGTCCGCCACACTCCTGGGCAGCCCCAGGGCACCCAGCCCGCGTACCAGATAGCGTTGCGCCAGCCACAAGGCCAGCAGCGAACTCAGGCCGACGATCGCACTGGGCAGATGGATGGCTGCCAGCGGGCCGCCGAGGAGCGGTTCGATTTGACCACCGGTGATCAACAGGGACGCCCCGGTGATAAATCCGCTCATCACCGGCCGACTGAGGAAACCGGCGAGAAAGCCGAGCCTGAGCATACCGCACAGAAACAACACCACGCCGGCAATCAGCGCCATCTGGCCGGCCAGCACCACACTCAGGGCCGATCCGGGTGGCGCCAGGGCTGCCAGCGCCGTGCCCGTCATCAGCGAGGTGATGGCCATCGGCCCCACGGATTGAACCATGCTGCTGCCGAACAAGGCATAGGCGATGGCTGGGAGGATACTGGCATACAGCCCGTTCACCGGCGGCAGGCCGGCGAGCATGGCATAAGCCATGCCCTGGGGAAGCAGCATCAGCGCAACGATGACGCCCGCAGAGACGTCGCCGGCCAGCAGCTCAGGTCGATAGTGCTTCAGCCAGAGAAGCATCGTCGCTCTCTCCTTGGTCAATACAATGCGTCACCGGGATCGGGCGCGAGCGCCTTTCATTTTCTTGACGGTTTCATCCTGAGCGATTCTTTTTGCCGTTGGCCTGCTTGTTCTATCCGCTTGATCGAGCCACAGCAAAGTGTCGATATAAGAGACAAACCGGTTGAGATAATCTGGCGAGATATCGCGCATCAAGGCGAGCGAACGTAGCATCAGCAGATGTGAATTGAGCGGACCGGCATGATCTGGAACTTGCTCGATGGCTTGCTTGACATGCCTATGGACGCTGAGTTTCGACCAGTTGTTTCTGAAATAGCGGATGGTTTTGAGCTCGGCACGAGGTGCAATATCTTCCGCCAGACCACCATCGGCATCTTCCGGCGAATGCTGCGCGATATGGCGTACCAGGTCCGCCAAAGACACACGACGGTCATTTGTCTCCAGGTGGTTGGCGAATCGGTTGACTCCGCTGAAATCACCCGCGACGAAAAGACGCTGCAGATCGTCGGCAACATCCTGATGCTGCTCCGCCATACGCGCGATCGTCTCCCTGGCAGCGTCCTGCGCCCGTTCGAGGCGTTCCCCATACGCCGCCAGCGCTGCCTTCAGCTTGCCTTCGAGAATACGTCTGACATCTCCCTGCTGCTCGCGTACTCGCCTGGCCAGCGCTTCAATGAAATGGAAGCGCACGGGATCCAGGCGATCCGCACCCCGCAGGCGCAACGAAGCGATCTCCAGACCATGATCCATGACCTGATCCACAGGTGACGGGGGGAGTCCGTTGCGACGGGACTCAATCATGGACCGGCAATTTTGCATTCGCGGATTTCGGTACCGGTGCCATTTCAACTCGCCGATTCAGAGAACGTCCCCTATCGTCGGCATTGGATGCCACCGGCTGCTCCATACCGAAAGCCGCGGCAAAAACCAGAGATGACGGTATGCCCTCGTCGATCAGTGCACGGGTAACCGTCAACGCCCGTTGGGCAGATAATTCCCAATTGTCGGCGAAGCGATTATTGCCTGACTGAATCGGTTCATCGTCCGTAAACCCGCTGACCATCAACAATTCATCACGCTCGCCAAGATAGACGCGCAGCGGCGCTACCAGACTCTTCAGGAGCAGCCGACCATCGGGTTGCAGTTGCGCTGAGTTCAACGAGAACAATACGCTGCCGCTGATACCGATGCGCCCGTTGTTCAAGGTGACCCGCCCTGTCGCCAGCGGAATGGCCAGGGCTTTTTCCAGTGCCATGCGGCGCCGCTCTTCCATCTGCCGCTTTTGCACTTCGGCTTCGAGATGGGTCGCCAACTCCAGTTGGATGCCCAGGACGCCAACCAGAATCAGCACGCAAGCGCCCAACAAGCTCGACATCAGATCGCCAAAGACGGCCCATACCGACGCGGTCTGCTCAATGCCGGCGTCACTGTCATCCATTAGCTCACCTGAGCAGCAGTCGCCGCTTGCTTGTCCAGAAGTTGACGCAGCGCCTCGACGACGTCCTTCTGCGAAAGGATACTCAGATCAATGACTTCGCGAGCCTGCGCCACGTAATAGGCAAGTTGCTCGTCACTTCTTGCGGTCGATTTGTCCATCGAGGCTTCAATGCCTTGCAGATTCTCGATCAGTTTCTCGTTGGCATCACTGAATAACTGTACGGCAAAACCGAATGCTTCGCTCAGGCTCGATACCTCGATGGCACTGCCGGCAAGCTGCGCTGCAATGTCGGAAATCCTGGCCGATTCTGCGCTGACCTGCTCGGCAAACTGGCTGCCGGCATTACCGAGCAGCACCGTGGAAGACGTCACCAGCGAATCGATCTTCTCCCGCTGCTCGGCAGACGCATGATTGATCGTAACGAGCAGCGAATTGAGTGATTCCATGATGCGACTGCGTTCTTCGAGCAGTTGGTTATCCCTTGCGAGGCTGTTGGTCATTTCCTCGCGCAATCGGCCTATCACTTCGGCGGCGGCACGTGGGGCTTCCGAGGCCGATACGATGAGCTGCGTCATGGGATCAGTCAGCGCGGCACCCAGCGTTGTCAAATGACTGGTCAGTGCCGCTTGCAGGTCGGCCAGGTGTGCGACGGCGGCGTTGCCACGCAGCGCCTCCTGATCCCGGAGGGCGCCCAGTTCGGTACGCCACAGGCTGGCCATTTGCTCCATGCGCTCGCCATGCTGTGTGGTCCAGTCCGATTCAGCAGCGATGCGGGAACGTACCAGGTCCTCGGCACAGCTCAGGAGTTGTGCTGTGCCGTCAATGGTCTTGCTGGCATTGGCCTGCGCCTGTTCGGTGATGTCACGCGCGGTCTTGTCCAGCGTCGCACAGATTCGCTGCTGCTGCGCAAGGGTTTGCGCGCCGGTTCGTTGCCATTCGCTCTGAAGCGACAACGTCATCGATTCCAGCGATCGCGTCCACTCCTCCAGTCGCTGTCGATCCCCGGATGCCTGATTCGCCAGCGATGTGGACAACGCCTCGCCAACAGAGGCCAGAAGGGATCCCGAGCCCTGCTCGAATGTTGCGTTGAACGCGGCCAATGATCGCTCCAGGCCACTGACCAGACCTTCGCTCGTGCTTTGGTGTTTTGCCAGCACCGTCATCCCGGTATCCGCAACGCGGTTGGCCATATCGCCAAAGCGCGCCGAAAGCCCGTCCAGTTGCATTTGCGTCGAATCGATCATTCTTTCGTGCATCAGCTTCGCTTCACGAGCAATCCCCGTCATCGCGGCTGCAACCGCCGGTTTGATATTCTCGCCAGCGGCATGCGCGCTTTCAATCAGGCTGTCTTTCAGCGTTTTTTCAACCGAGCCTGCCAGATTGGTATAAACGACTTTGACCTCGCTGTGAAAGCTTTCCTGATTGCCGAGCAATCGCGCATTCAACCGCTGTTCCCGAAGCTCCATCCGCTCCATCATTGCCTGCAATTTGTCGACCAGTTCCGGCAAGGCCTGGGCTTGCATCTGGAGTGCCCTGAAGGTTTCCCGGCGCTGCTGGGAGAGCGAAAAGTCGCGCAATACGGTCGCGCTTCTGGTGTCCAGCAGTTGCGCGGTCAGCATTCTTTCGCGTCGGCTCAGGGCCGATATCAGGCCCAGCATTGCCGAGGCGGCAACACCCGCCACCGAAGTACCAAACGCCAGCCCCAATCCCTTGATCGGTGCCGCCAGCGCAGACCGGATTGCCGGCAGGTCGGTGGTGTCTTCCAGCGCGAACGCGGCACCATTGAGGGTGACGACCATGCCCAGAAACGTGCCCAGCATCCCCAGCATCACCAGCAGTCCCACCAGATAAGGGGTCAGTGCCGGGCCGGGCAGACCGATACGCTCACCTTCTATGCGCAAACGCACGGCGTTTTGTAGCGACGGGTGCAGGCGGTCGAGCCAATCGGCCAGGTTCGTCAGTTGCTCGGGAATCGCCGCCAGCGCCACGGCCAACGTTGACGTTGCGCGACGAAACTCGAGTATTTCAAACGCGCCGAACAAATAGACCGCGCCAATGATCACCGTCATGACCAACGCCAGCGTATTCGAACCGACAAACCCAACGCCAACCCAACCCACAGTCGCGGCTCCCAACAGGAAGGCCAGTGCGCAACCACTTCTATTCATTTATGCTTGTTTGCCTCGTTCATCAATGCTTCAATGAGCCCTGCCGTCGGCTGCAACCGTAGTTCCAGTTCGGCGAGCAACACCCCTTGCAATTCTTTGCAGAAGTCCGCCAGACCCTCCCCAGGCTGCCTCCTCAAGGCAGGGGCATCAGCCTGCGGAGTGCCGACGGGCAGCTGTGTATGCGCCTTGAGCAGTTGCTCAAAACGTTTTTCGAGCAGCAAGGGCACCGTCGAGAGCAATTGGCGCTCACGCACACACAGTATCCTCTCCAGAGCTTCATCCAGGGCTGCCAACTGCTTAAGCGCCGTCGAAGCCCTCGAAAGCGCTTGTCGAACACGGGTGCGCAATGGGCGAACGCGCAGTTCCATGGCACCTTGATGGGCAACATAGAATCGACGATACGGCTCGTAGGCCGTAACTTCAATGCCCATACCTGGCTTCGGCGTGGACCATCTTATGCGTGCCTCGCCCATGTTGGGCGAACAACTCTTCGTGATCGAATCCACCAGGTCCGTTTTCACCCGAGCGTATTCTTCTTCTACGGCGATACCGGCGACAGATGGCACCCCGGACTGCACTGCTGGCGAACTCGCGGCGCTGGCGTTGTGCGCCGCATGGAGCGTGATGGCGTCAGAAAGATCGAGCCATTGCGCCAGTCTCTCTGCAAAGACAGGCTTCGACTCGGCGGCCTCGACGAGGCACAGGTCAGCGAGAATACGAATGAGGCTTGAATCGTGAAACTTCACTCCAGATTCTGCACCTGTTCCCGCATCTGCTCGATCAGGAGCTTGAACTCTATGGCTGCCTGCGAAATCTCCGCGACCAGCGACTTGGAACCGAGCGTGTTGGCTTCACGATTGAGCTCCTGCATCAGGAAATCAAGGCGCTTGCCACTCGCCCCCCCGGCCCGCAGGACGCGTTCGACCTCATCGAGATGAGTGAGCAACCGCGCCAGTTCTTCGGCAACGTCAATCCGCGCGGCGAATACGGCCACTTCCTGACGGATGCGTTCGTCGTCGACCACCTGCACGGCGTCGAGCAGGCGTTGCCTCAGTCTTTCGTTGAAAGCCGCCTGCGCCGCCGGGATGCGCGGCTCGACATCACGCGCCAACGCCCGCATGCGGGCCACACGCTCCAGTATCACGCCCGCGAGCTTCTCCCCCTCGCGCGCCCTGCTGGCCATGAAATCGTCGAGGGATTCGCCGGCGAGCGCCAGACATGCCGGCACGGCAGTCTCGACATCGATGCTGTCGTCGCCGAAGATACCCGGCCAGCGCAGCACATCGTTGACCGTCAGCGAAGCGGCGAGCGGCAGGACGTTCCGGATCTGCGCATCGAAGCCACTGAGCCGTTCGAGCAGGCCGGCGTTTATACTCAGTTGTTCCGCCTGCGCGGTCGCGGGTGTGAAACTGACCCGGCATTCGAGCTTGCCTCGACCAAGCCGCGCGCCAATCAATTCGCGCAGTTGCGGTTCGACGATGCGCAATTCGTCGCACACCCGAAAGTGGCAATCGAGGTAGCGCGAATTGACGCTCTTCAACTCGACGTGCAAGGCTCCGCCCTTGACGGCGCGCGTCCTGGCGGCATAACCGGTCATGCTGTAAATCATCGAAATCCTGACATATTAACGATTGTGTATCAGTTGCCGGCTTTACAGTCCACCCCGAAAAACCGGACAATGCCTGAAACCTTGAATGATAGCCCTGACACGGATGGCGCAACAAGCGAACCACCCCCTCCCCGCCGGTTTCCGGATCGACGAATATTGCATTGAGCATCAGCTCTCGCTGGGTGGGTTTTCGATCGTCTACGTCGCGACCGACGCCCATGGACAGCGTGTGGCCATCAAGGAGTACCTGCCCAATACGCTGGCCTTGCGTAGCGAGGGGCAAACCGCGCCGATCATCACCGAAGATCATCTACCCGCCTTTCGCTACGGCATGAAGTGTTTTTTCGAGGAAGGTCGGGCGCTGGCCGGTCTTTCCCATCCCAATGTGATTCGGGTGCTGAATTTCTTCCGTGCCAACGACACTGTTTACATGGTGATGGAGTATGAACACGGCCGCACCCTGCAGGAGCTGATCCAGAAAAACAGGCCGGGGGTAACGGAAAACTTCATTCGCAACATCTTTACCAAGATGCTCAACGGTCTGCGCGAAGTGCATTCACACAGACTGCTGCATCTCGACCTCAAGCCGTCGAACATCTACATGCGCAACAACCACATGCCGGTGCTGATCGACTTCGGCGCGGCCCGCCAGACGCTGGCTTGCGACACACCGATGCTCAAGCCGATGTACACCCCGGGCTTCGCCTCACCCGAGCACTATCACCAGCGCGAGTTGCTGGGCCCCTGGAGCGACATCTACAGCGTCGGCGCCTCGATGTATGCCTGCATTTCGGGCAACACGCCACAACCGGCCGACAACCGCCTCGAAAAGGACCGGCTGGTACCCGCCATGGTCCGCTGGGAAGGACAATACTCGGACCAGTTGCTCGAAACGATCGACTGGTGCCTGTGCCTGAACCATCGCTACCGGCCGCAGAGCGTTTTTGCCCTGCAGAAGGCACTGACCGAAGCCGTCGTCCCGCCAACACCCTCCCCCCCAGAACCAAAGGAAACCTGGCTGGACCAGGTCGTCAGCAAATTCAAGAAAACCAGGGACGCATGAAATTCACCATCTACCAGGAAAGTCGGACCGGCAAGCGCGCCAACAACGAAGACCGGCTGGCCTACTGCTATTCCCGCGAAGCCTTGCTGATGGTCGTCGCAGACGGCATGGGCGGTCACTACTACGGTGAAGTCGCCGCCCAGATCGCCGTGCAGACGCTGACCGAAGCTTTCCCGCAAGCCTTCAAGCGCAAGGTACTCGACCCCTTCATGTTTCTGCAGGAGAACATGCTCAACGCCCACCGTGGCATTCTCGACTTTGCCGGCAAACACCATCTCCTGGACTCACCACGTACCACCTGCGTCGCCTGCATCGTGCAGAACAGCGTGGCTTACTGGGCGCATGCCGGTGATTCCCGCCTGTACCTCCTGCGCAATGGCAAAGTCCTGGCCCAGACCAGGGATCACTCGCGTGTACGGATGTTGGTCGACCAGGGAAAGATCAGTGAAGCTGAGGTGACCGGTCATCCCGACCGCAACAAGATCTACGGGTGCCTGGGCGGTCAGCAGGCGCCGCAGATCGAATATTCGCGCAAGACGACGCTGGAGACGGGAGACGTCTTGCTGCTGTGCACCGACGGCGTCTGGAGCGTTCTGCCCGGCGACAGCATCGCTGGCTCGCTGAAGACTGCCGACCTGATGCGCGCGGTTCCGGCACTGCTTGATCAGGCGGAAGAACGAGGTGGCCCGCATGCGGACAATCTGTCGATGATCGCGGTGCGCTGGGGAGACACCTATCTCGATGAAAGCAGCAGTTCCAGCAGCCTGATCTCGACGAAAACCATGGCTCGCGACACGGTGATGACCAAACTCGACGAGTTCGGTCGTCACCCCACGCGTAAAAGCGAACTCTCCGATCAGGAGATCGAGCTTGCGATCGAAGAAATCCGCTCGACCATCCAGAAATACTCCAAATAGGGATTCACATGCGTCCAAGCAACCGTGAACCATCGCAGTTGCGTCAGGTCCGGATGACGCGCCGTTTTACGTGCCACGCCGAAGGCTCGGTGCTGATCGAAATCGGCAACACACGCGTGCTCTGCACGGCCAGCGTCGAGGAATTCGTTCCGGCCTTTCTGCGCGGCAGCGGACAGGGCTGGGTGACGGCCGAATACGGCATGCTGCCGCGTTCGACGCACACGCGCACCGGGCGCGAGGCAGCCAAAGGCAAGCAGACCGGCCGCACCCAGGAAATCCAGCGCCTGATCGGTCGCGCCCTGCGTGCCGTGACCGACCTCAAGGCATTGGGCGAACGCCAGATCACGCTCGACTGCGATGTCCTGCAAGCCGACGGCGGCACCCGCTGCGCCGCGATCACCGGCGCCTGGCTGGCGCTCAACGACGCCTGCGAGCACTTGCTCGGCAAACGCAAGCTCCCTGCAAACCCCGTCCGCGATCAGGTCGCCGCAGTGTCGGTGGGAATCTATCAGGGCTTGGCTGTGGTTGACCTCGACTACGCCGAAGACGCCCACTGCGATACGGACATGAATGTGGTAATGACCGGCAGGCGGGGGATCGTCGAACTGCAGGGAACCGCCGAAGGCGAACCCTTTACTCGTACGCAAATGAACCAGTTGCTGGACCTGGCAGAAGCCGGCATCGGTGAACTGCTGGCCCACCAGAAGACGGCCCTGACCCTATGAAACTCGTTCTCGCTTCCAACAACACCAAGAAACTGAAAGAACTCGATGCGATTCTCGCGCCGCTGGGCTGGGAGCTTGTTCCCCAGGGCCAGCTCGGCGTTCCCGAGGCCGAGGAGCCGCACTGTACCTTCGTCGAGAATGCCCTGACCAAGGCGCGGCACGCGTCGCGGCTGAGCGGCCTGCCGGCCCTCGCCGACGACTCGGGTCTGTGTGTCGACGCCTTCGGCGGCGCCCCCGGCGTGTTATCCGCACGCTACGCGGGCGAGCCGAAATCCGATGCCCGCAACAACCAGAAGCTGCTCGTCGAACTGGGTGAAAACGACAGGCGCACGGCCCGTTTCGTTTCGGTGATCGTTTTCGTTCGCCACGCCGACGACCCACAGCCGATCATTGCCGAGGGCGAATGGAACGGCGAGATTCTCTCGGTAGCGCGCGGTGACGACGGCTTTGGCTACGATCCTCTCTTCTACATCCGCGAGCTCGACAAGAGCGCGGCAGAACTCGACGCTGCGGAGAAGAATCGTCGCTCGCATCGTGGCCAGGCCCTCTCCCGTCTCGTCGAGCGCCTGCAAGCGCGACACTGATGCCGGTTGCTAGCCAGGGCCGACGAATCATCACCTTGCGTCCTCAACAGCCGTCAGGATCAGGACGCAGCACAGGGCAATTCAGGACCCAGCCGCCGCTGTCGCTCTACGTCCACATTCCGTGGTGCGTACGGAAATGCCCCTACTGCGATTTCAACTCGCATGCGCTGGCAGCAGGCCCGAACGCCGTCGAAGGCGGTGCAGCCATTCCGGAAGGCCAGTACGTGGCCGCCCTGATCGCCGACCTCGAAGCAGCACTGCCTCTGGTCTGGGGCCGCCGCATCGACAGCGTCTTTTTCGGTGGCGGGACGCCCAGCCTGCTCTCGGGCGAGGGTCTGGACGACCTTCTGGCGGCCGTGCGCAGCCGCCTGCAGGTGCTGCCCAGCGCCGAGATCACGCTGGAAGCCAATCCCGGAACCGTTGAGGCCGAAAAATTCGTCGCCTTTCGAGCCGCCGGTGTCAATCGCCTGTCGTTGGGTATTCAGAGTTTCAACCCGCGTCACCTCCAGGCACTCGGGCGCATCCACGACGACCAGCAGGCTCGGCGAGCAATCGAGATTGCCGCCCGTCACTTCGACAATTTCAACCTCGACCTGATGTACGGACTGCCCGGCCAGACGCTACCCGAAGCCCTCGACGACCTGCAGACGGCGCTCTCGTTCGCCCCACCACACCTGTCGTGTTACCAACTCGGCATCGAACCTAACACCGCTTTTGCCGCCAGACCTCCGGAACTGCCCACACCTGACCTGTGCGCGGACATGCAGGATGCCATCGAGGCGCGGCTGGCCAGCGCGGGCTACCTGCATTACGAAACCTCGGCGTTCGCGCAAGTCGGCCGGCAATGCCAGCATAACCTCAACTACTGGCAGTTCGGCGATTATCTGGGGATCGGCGCGGGGGCGCACGGCAAGCTGACGCTGCACGATCGCCTGCTACGCCAGATGCGCTGGAAGGGCCCCGAGCAGTACCTTGCCCAGGCAGCCGCAGGAACCCCGGTACAGGAAGAGTTTGCCGTCCCCACCGCCGATCTTCCTTTTGAATTCATGCTCAACGCCCTGCGCCTGATTCAGGGTTTCGACGCGCAATTGTTCGAATCACGCACCTCGCTGCCGCTGCTCAGCATCGAGCACATCCTGCGCCAGGCTCAGACGGACGGCCTGATCGATCGCGACCGACAGCGCATTGCGCCCAGCGATCGTGGCCGCCGCTTTCTCAATCGGCTGCTGCAGCGCTTCCTCGCAGACCGCGAGTGACCAGGAATCAGCGCAACCGCCGATACGGCTACGGCTTCATCGCTTCGACCGCCTGATAGAGCTGCTGCCGGAGTCCGTCGGCGGGCTGTCCCTGTGCCTCGGCGAGACGAATCTGACGCAGCAATTCCGCGGCCTGCGCGGTAGCCAGGCTGCGCGTTTGCGCAGCAGCGTTTCGGCTCGGCGTCTTTGCGGCAGCGCTGCCGACCGGTGACGCGACGACCGGCCCGGCCGGACTGCCATCGACCAGCAACTGCGCACGCTCGGCACCGGGCTGCGAACGGCGAGCAGTAATGACCATCGATCGCGGTTGATAAGGGCGCGGCATCGGGCGCTGCACCACCGGCCCCGAGGTGCCGCGTCGCAGTTCATTGACCGCGGCGAGTAGTTTCTTGTGCAAGTCCTCGCTCGGACGGCCTTCGGCTTCGGCCGCGCGGATTTCCTTCAGGATCGCGTCGATCGCGCTGGGCACCGCCGCCGAGCGGATCGCGTCGCCGAAATTCTCCTTCGGCGCCTTGACCGCGATCGCGAATTCCTCCGGCGACGAAATCATCTTTGCCAGCCGCAAGTGGTCGTAGCGCATCGCCATCGTCAGCGCCGTATCGCCCCAGTCGCTCTGCATCTTGGGGTTGGCGCCCGCTTCAAGCAGGGTCCGCGCCAGACCGTCGCGACCCTCGCGCGCGGCCAGCATCAACGGCGTCGAGCCGTTCGGAGAACGCGCATTGACGTTGGCACCCCGCGCCATCAGATCATTGACCACCTGTTCGTGCCCGTTGAACACCGCGTAGTGCAGCGCGCCCCATTGTTTGCCCTCACGCTCCAGCGGCGCTCCACGCTCCAGGAGCCACTTGATGGCGTCCAGATGTCCACCCCAGGCCGCCAGCTGCAAGGGCTGCTCGCCGTTGCGGTTGCTGCGCCGGACATCGGCCCCGCGTTCGACGAACAGCGCCATCATTTCGATGTTGCCATACCAGGCGGCGACCATCAGCCCGGTACCGATCTGTGCCGCCTGGTACTCGGGGTTCAGTCCGTCGTCGAGCCAGCGCTTGACGGTGCGCAGGTCACCTCGCTCGACGGCATAACCGAAGGTGATCGGATCCGGTGCCGGCGCGTCTGCCAACACCGGACCAACCAGCAAACAGCACAGGAGCAACATCACGCCGCCAAATCTGCCCATCAATAGCCTCATTCCGTCCTCCGTCCAGACCCGACCCTGCCTGCCGAGTCGCATCGCCGTGTCCTGGTGCACGGTTTTGGTTCACAATGTCACGCCCATGCCGTCTCGCCTGATCCTCGCCCTCGCGCTTTCGCTCGCCCTGCACACCGGCCTGCTGCTTCCGTACGTCTTTCACCCGCGCACCCCGCCACAGCGGTCGGTGCTGGCGGCTTCGCTGCGGCTGTCGCACGGCCCGCAAGACCCTGACCGCGACGAGACACTGCTGAAAAACACGCTACTCACCGAGAAGGCTCCCGTCAAGGCGCCGCCAGCTACCCCACCCGCGGCCCACCCCGGGCCAGCGCCCGGCAAGGCAGCGACCAGGCGGCAACTCGACGCAGTACAGCGCAAGCTGGCGCAGCACCAGTACTATCCGCCCGAAGCCATCGCCCGCGGCATCGAAGGCGAAGGCAGCCTGCTGCTGACGCTGGCCGAAGACGGCAGCATCAGCGAGGTCAGCATCGCCGTCAGCAGCGGCCATCCGATTCTCGACAAGGCAGCAGTCAGAGCGGCTTACGCGATGGCCAGGGTTAACTGGGCGCATTCACGCGAACTGATCCTGCCTTTCGTCTTCCGGCTGGAGTGAATCCTGGCGTCTGCGAAAGACCAGATCCCATACCCCGTGCCCCAGCCGCAGGCCACGCTGCTCGAACTTGGTCAAGGGGCGATACGCGGGGCGAGGCGCGTAGTCCGGCGCCGTGTTCTGCAGCCGTGGTTCTGCCGCAAGCACGGCCAGCATCTGTTGTGCGTAGTCTTCCCAGTCGGTGGCGCAGTGGATATAGCCATCCGGCTGCAGGCGGCTGGCCAGCAGCGCCACAAAGGGCGGCTGCAACAGGCGACGCTTGTGGTGCCGCTTCTTCGGCCAGGGATCGGGAAAGAAGATGTGCACGCCGGCCAGCGAAGCGGGCGTGATCATGTCGCGGACGACTTCGACCGCGTCGTGTTGAACAATGCGCAGATTGTGCAAACCCTGCTCGGCGACCAGCTTGCACAGGCTGCCGACGCCGGGCGTGTGCACTTCGATGCCGAGATAGTCGCTCTCGGGATGGAGAGCCGCGATCGCCGCCGAGGTCTCACCCATGCCGAAGCCGATTTCCAGAATCCGCGGCGCGGCTCGCCCAAACAGGGTCGCAAAATCGACACACTGCGCAACGTACGCGACGCCGATCTTCGCCATCATGTCTTCGTGATAACGCTGCTGGGCATTCGAGACACGCCCCTGGCGACGCACGAAACTGCGGATGTGCGCCGCCCGCCCTGGCGTGTACGCCGTCTCCTGCCCGGCCACGCCTACGAACCGATCAGGCCGGTCGTCGGCGACGAGGGGTCTGCGGAGTAGAACTTGCGCGGCATGCGCCCGGCGAGAAAGGCCTCGCGCCCCGCCTCGACCGCCTTCTTCATCGCGCTGGCCATCAGCAAGGGGGAACGGGCATGCGCAATCGCGGTGTTCATCAGTACGCCGTCGCACCCGAGTTCCATGGCGATCGCCGCATCCGACGCGGTACCGACGCCGGCATCGACCAACACCGGCACCTTGGCGTTATCGATGATCAGGCGCAGATTCCAGGGATTGACGATGCCCATCCCGGACCCGATCAGCGAAGCCAGCGGCATCACCGCGACGCAGCCGATCTCCTCCAGCATCCTGGCCTGGATCGGGTCGTCGGCGCAGTAGACCATCACCTCGAAGCCTTCACGGACCAGCGTTTCCGCCGCCTTGAGCGTTTCCGGCATGTTCGGAAAAAGGTTGTTCGGATCGCCCAGAACTTCGAGCTTGCACAGCGCGTGCCCGTCGAGCAGTTCGCGCGCCAGACGCAGGGTCCGCACCGCGTCTGCTGCGGTGTAACAGCCGGCAGTGTTCGGCAGGATGGTGAATTGCGACGGCGGCAACGCGTCGAGCAGGTTCGGCTCACCGGCGTCCTGGCCGATGTTGGTGCGACGAATGGCAACGGTGACGATCTCTGCGCCGGAAGCGTCGATTGCCGCCCGCGTTGCCGTGAAATCCGGGTATTTGCCGGTACCGACGAGCAGACGGGAACGATAGGTCTTGCCGGCAACGGTCAGGTGGTGTGGGGAAGATGGCATGTGTCTTTCGCTTTTCGGCTTGTCAATGAGGCTCAGCCGCCACCGACGGCAACGACGATCTCGATCCGGTCACCCTCGGCCAGCATCGTTTCAGCATGCCGACCGCGTGCGACGATCTCCCCGTTGCGCTCGACAGCGATCCGCTTGCCGGCATGATTCAGCGCCATTACCAGATCGGCGACCGTCAGCGGCGAGGGAAATTGGCGGCTCTCGCCGTTGATCAGGAGTTCCATGGGATGACAATTCTAGCACGCCGCGGCAGGACCACCCGGAGCGCGTAGGCCGCAAGGCAACAAGCTGCGCAGGGCTCGAGATCCGGCTGGGCGGCGCGGAAAGGTATCGTCATTGTTTGCACGAGTCGGCTTACAGTGAACAAGGCTTGCGGCAACGGGCGCACTTGGTGCGATGTTACAATTGCCCGATCTCACTGTAGCTAGGGATTGGCCATGTATCCGCAGCGCATGCACCTTCTCTTGGGCGGCGGTATGCTTGCCTGGGCTTTACTACTCGCGCAGGCAGCCGCCGCAGCGAGCGCCGACGCAGTCGTCGACGCGCTGCAGATGCCGGCCTGGGTCGAGCGGCAGGGTAATCGCGAGGCGCTGCAGCCGGGCCTCGTGCTGCGGAATCGCGATCACGTGCTTACCGGGCCCGATGGCCGCGTGCGGATTCGCCTGGGCGATGGCAGCGTGCTCCGCCTGGGGGCTGAAACCCGCCTCGACCTGAACGCGCTCGGCATCCGCGAAGCCGTGTTTACCGCCGCCTTCGATGTCCCCCAGGGTGCGGTGCGCTTCAGCACGAGCACCTCCGCGCGGTCGCATCACCAGCGTGCGGTCAATCTGCGCGTCGGGACCATCACCGCCGGCATTCGCGGCACCGACGTGTGGGGCAAAGCCGACTCGGCAGTGGACCGCATCTGTCTTCTGGAGGGCAGCATCACGGTGGTCCACCCTGATGAGGAAGCGCGGCAGATCAGCGAAGCTTCAAGCTGCTATCAAGCCGCGAAGGAAAGCGCAGCGACTGCCATTGAAACCGTCACGGCAGCGCAACTGTCCTGGTGGACACAACAGACCGCAATGCAGAGTGCGCCGGCACGGGCCAGCAGCCCGGTCATGCGTGACGGGAAATGGGCGATCGAACTGGCGACGCTGGATAGCGAAGCGGCGGCGCTGTCTCTGTACGACCGCGCGCGCGCCGCCGGCTACCCCGTGCGCATCAGGCCGCAGGCACTTTCCGGCGGGGGATATGCGTATGCGGTCCGTCTCAGCCAGTTGATGAACCGGCCCGACGCGGCGGCACTCGCGGAACAGGTTTCGCAGTCGCTGCAGATCCCCTCGCCGGTTGTGGTTCGCCACTGAGTGTGCCGTCGATGCGCGAGGTCGCCGCGGGAGTCTTCAGACGGCGTGCCGCTGTACGCCGAAGAGGTTGCTCAAATTGGTTTGCCACAATCGCACGACATTTTCGGCGGTGATCAGATTCAGTTTCGAGATCCGGTTCTGGTGGCGCCACAGCCAGGATACACAGTTCCTGCTGCCGACCGACTGGCGTACCACGCAGCGGCTACCCTCGGCTTCGGCAAAATCGATAAAACGCTCGACAGCCAGACGGTAATACGCCGAACTGTTGCAGCAACCGGTCATTACCTGCGCTTCCCCGGCGGCGCGACGCCACAGCTTGAGTGCAAGTTCTTCGCTGATGCCGGTCTTGTGGGCAATCCACGGCAATATTTTTGGTGCTTTCATGCTAGTGCTCCTGAGATGCTGGCGACGCCAGGCACTGTAACCAGCCGGATGGAACCTCGTTGGCGGGATTTTGTTGCAGTGCAGCATCATTATAGGGAATATCCGGTGGAAAAGTTAGGGTTTTCCTCTAAATTTTCTCCTTCCAGCCGGTGATGAGGACGCCACTTCCGATCGCCGCCGACAAACCCGCGGCACGGTTTCCAGGCCCGCCCTGCGCGATCGAGGCATCCTTGATTTAACTGCAAGTAGCCTAACAGCGCAGCACGACAATTGCCGTGAGCGAATCCACACAAACCGGGAGTCTCGCTGGCGAGCGCACGCGCACGACCGTCGGGACGCATATCATGCGTGAGGTGGAGCGGCGAGAAGCTTCACCGTGCCCCAGAGAAATCCAGTCTGGCGCAAGGGACATCCGCGGCGTAGAATCCTTGATGCCTGCTGATTGCAGGCCGTCGGGATCAAGCTGCACGCAGCGTATTGTTGGGATCGCCAGACCGGAAATGGTATGGCAGGAAACCCGGAGACGAGAACGGCGATGAAAAGTCTGCTGATCATGGGGGCGAAGCTGTCTGGACTCCTTAAACGCCGACCTTCGCCAGATCCGGGTGAACGGCAGTTCGACCGACTGGTGGACAAGTATTACCCCCGGCTCCGCCGCGACTTTCCCGGCCACTTTTCCAAACACCACTGACTGCCGAGCATGTCGCTTTATCACCGCTTCCGACTGCTCTGGCCGCTGATCGTTGGCGTCGGCCTTGCCGCCTGCACGGCGATTCTCCTGTGGAGCCTGCATTCGTCGCAGACGCAACTGCGAGCCGCCAGCGAAGCACGCCTGGTCGCCGACAGCGAACGCCGCGCCGCTGCGGTTGCGGACTTTGTGGGCGAGAGGCGGCAAGCGGCAGCCGAACTGGCCGGCAGCCATGAGATGGAAGCGTATCTGGTCAATCGGGCACTCGAAATGTCCCTGCAATATGGCCTGGGCGCCAGTCTCGATGCCATCGAGCAGCGCTTTCGACGGCAGATCGAACAGAAGACGCTGCGCGAGCAGGCGATCTACCGGCAGATCGTCTTTCTTGGCGAAGACGGATCGATCCTGGCCGCAGCAGGCAAGGCTGCGCCGGCCAACGCGGTGCCGTCGCTGCCCGCGCCAGCGCCCTACCTGCGGGTGGACGCGCGCAATGGACTGATCGTCGCCAGTTCACCGGTCATCTACAAGGGCGTCTTCCAAGGCGCGGTGCTGACCGTCAGCGACCTGCGTCTGTTGTCGCTGCTGCTCATCGGTCGCCGCGGCAATGGCGACGCTGTCGACAACTATCAGGAGTTTCTGTTGACCGAGGAGGGGACCAGCATCCCCTCCGCCGGCCAGTTGACGGAATTGTCGGGAACCGTCGCGCGTGCATTTTCGCGGCTGCCGGAAAACCGGCTGATTCCCGTGCGGGATATCCCCGATGCCGATCAGTTCGGCAATCTGCTTGCCCTGCGCACGGCGATCGCCGGCGCGCCGTTGTCGATGCTCACGCTCAGTTCGGAAACCGACGTCTACGGCCAGATGGCCTCGCCAGCTTACCTCTATTTCCTCGGCGCCTGCTCGACGGCGCTGTTGTTGACGACATTCGTCTTGCAGCGGATGCGACAACGCACCGTGCAATTGCAGGCTGAGTACGCCGCTTCGGCTCGTCACCAGGCCGAACTGGAGCAACGCAACCGGGCGCTTTCCGACGAGATTGCGCGCCGCCAGGAAGTGGAGGCCGCGCTGCACCAGAAATCCGCCGAACTTGACACGTCCAACGCCGAGCTGCGGCGCCATCGCGACCATCTCGAAGAGATCGTCAGCGAACGTACGCTCGCCTTGTCCATCGCCAAGGAGGCGGCCGAGTCCGCCAACCGCGCCAAGAGCACCTTCCTGGCGAACATGAGCCACGAGCTGCGAACGCCGATGAACGCGATCATTGGACTGACGCACCTGCTCGCCCGCAACAACACCGATCCCCGTCAGCGCGACAAGCTGGCCAAGATCACCAGTTCGGCAAACCACTTGCTGCAACTGATCAACGACGTGCTCGACCTCTCCAAGATCGATGCCGATCGTATGACTCTTGAGCAGACGGCGTTCACCTTCGGCAATATCGCCACCGTCCTCGACAATCTGCTCTGCGACCGGGCAGAGGCCAAGGGCCTGCGGTGGATCCGCGAAATCGATCCGCGGCTCGCCAGGCTGGCGGTGATCGGGGATCCTCTGCGCCTGCAACAGGTGCTGCTCAATCTGGCGGGCAATGCCCTCAAGTTCACCGCGCACGGCAGCGTCACCCTGAGCGTGCAGATCGCGCGCGAGACCGACCAGGACCTGGATATCCGCTGCACGGTTCGGGATACCGGAGTCGGCATCGGAGCTGAGGCCCTGCGGCGAATCTTTGACCCCTTCGAGCAGGCCGATGGCTCGACGACCCGGCAGTTCGGCGGCACCGGCCTCGGTCTGACGATCTGTAACCGGCTGGTGCGTCTGATGGGCGGCACCCTCGAAGTGGTGAGTACCCCTGGCACCGGCAGTACCTTCTCCTTCTCGCTGCGTTTCCCGATGGCGAGCAGGAACGGCGTCCCTTCAGAGCGCACGGTGGCCTCCGCCAGCGACGCGGAGCGGCGGCTGCAAACCGCCTATCGCGGCACCCGACTGTTGCTGGCCGAAGACGACCTGATGACGCAGGTCATGGTGCAGGAATTGCTGGGCGAGACGATCGGTTTCTCGGTCGATCTGGCTCGTGATGGGGTGCAGGCCGTCGAACTGGCCCGGAGCAATGACTACGCGCTGGTGTTGATGGACATCCAGATGCCGGCAATGGATGGCATCGAGGCCACGCAGCGTATCCGGCAGATACCCGACCGTGCACGCCTGCCGATCATCGCCATGACCGCCAACGCCCTGGCCGAGGAGAGATCGCGCTGCCTGGCGGCAGGCATGAATGATTTCATCAGCAAGCCGGTCGATCCTGAACTGCTTTTCGTGACCCTGCTCGGCTGGCTCGACAAGGGGTGAGTAACTCGCGACGCTGCGAGCAGCCAGGAGAGGCCTTGAAGGACAAAGCTGGCCAGTGTCAGGACTGCAGCGAATCGATCAGCCAGGGCAGATGAGCCTGCCGATGGCAGCGCGGATGTCTTGCGAACTCGCCGGGCGAACCAGACGCGCGACTTCCTGTCCGTGCGCCATCAACACCAGCGTCGGCCACAGCTTGACGCGAAATGAACGGCCCAGGGCACGCCCCGGGCCGTCCTCGATCCTGATATGCCGCAGATCAGGGTAGCCGGCCAGGACGCTGGCAAGCAGGGGCTGCGCCGCGATACAGTGGCCACACCAGGGTGTCCCGAACTCGATGAGCAGGTTGCCCGGCATCGCGTCGATCTCCGACCGAGAGGGTTCGGGTCGGGCGTAGAGGTCATTCATCATGTGTTCCTGAACTTCGAGGTGCTTACGGAAGCGCTGTCGTCGCCAGAGACCCCGCTGGTGCCCCCCATAAACCGGCACCGGGCTGGACGATGCCAGCCCGGCCAGCGGCCGACGTGCGTCGTGCTCAGCCCGGAAGGCTCTGCTGCTCGCCTCCAGGCCGTCCGATCGCGTGGTACTCGATCCCCTGGCCGCGTACCAGAGCAGGGTCGAAGAGGTTGCGGCCATCGAAGATCAGGGCTTCCTTGAGCAGCACGCGCATCTGCTCGAAATCCGGGCTCTTGAACTCGCGCCATTCGGTCGCAATCAGCAAGGCATCCGCGTCGCGCAGGGCATCGGCCTGGTTGCCGGCGAAACTGAGACCGGGGAGGTCACCGAACACCCGCCGCGCCTCGTCCATGGCCACGGGGTCGTAGGCCTGGATCGCCGCGCCGCGGCGCAGGAGTTCGTGGACGATCACCCGACTCGGCGCCTCCCGCATGTCGTCGGTGTTGGGCTTGAAGGCCAGTCCCCAGAGTGCGAACGTGCGTCCCTGCAGTTCCTCCCCGAAACGGGCGACCACCTTGTCGACCAACACCCGCTTCTGGGCCTCGTTGGCGGCTTCCACGGCCACCAGCACGCCGAGATTGACACCCGTGTCGTGACCGGCGCGAATCAGGGCTTTGACATCCTTGGGGAAACACGAGCCACCGTAGCCGGTGCCGGCGTAGAGAAAGTGCGTGCCGATGCGCGGGTCGCTGCCGATGCCGTGGCGCACCAGTTCGATGTCTGCCCCGACGCGCTCAGCCAGGTGAGCGAGTTCGTTCATGAAACTGATGCGCGTCGCCAGCATGGCGTTGGCCGCATACTTGGTCAGCTCGGCACTGCGCGTATCCATCAGTTGCAGCTTGTCGCGGTTGCGCGAAAATGGCGCATAGATCGCGCGCATCAACAGCGTCGCGCGTTCATCGTCGGCGCCGACGATGATCCGGTCGGGGCGCATGAAATCGTCGACCGCGGCACCTTCCTTCAGGAATTCGGGATTGCTGACCACCGCAAATTCCATGCTCAGGCCGCGTTCGGTCAGCGCCTCGTGCACTGCGGCACGCACCCGGTCGGCGGTGCCCACCGGCACCGTGCTCTTGTCGACGATGACCTTGTAATCGGTCATGTGGCGTCCGATGCTGCGCGCCGCCGCCAGCACATACTGGAGATCGGCGGAACCGTCCTCGTCGGGCGGTGTGCCGACGCCGATGAACTGCAGCGTGCCGTGATGCACCGCGGCGACCACATCGGTCGTGAACTGCAGGCGTCCAGCCGCGGCGTTGCGGCTCACCATCTGCTCCAGCCCCGGTTCATGGATCGGGATGCCGCCGCTGTTGAGGATCTCGATCTTGCGTTCATCCACATCCAGGCACACCACATGGTTGCCCATTTCCGATAGACAGGCGCCGGTGACCAGTCCGACGTAGCCGGTGCCGATGACGGTAACTTTCATATGACGGTACTTTCCTTTCAGACCTTGTAATAATGGCGATACCAATCGACGAAGCGCCCGATGCCTTCCGGCAGCGGCGTACTCGGTGCAAAGTCGACCCACTGCGCCAGCGCGGACGTGTCGGCGTAGGTCGCCGCTACGTCGCCCGGCTGCATCGGCAGCATCCGTTTCTCTGCTACGCGCCCCAGCCGCTGCTCGATGCAGGCGATGAAGCTCAGCAAGGGCACGGGCTGATGATTGCCGATGTTGAATACCCGGTACGGGGCGTCGCTCGTGGCCGGGTCAGGACTTTCGGCAGTGTACGCGGGATCTGCCTCAGGCACACGATCGTTGACGCGCAGCACCGCTTCGACGATGTCATCGACGTAGGTGAAGTCGCGCTGCATCTGGCCGTGATTGAAAACATCGATCGGGCGCCCGGCGAGGATCGCGCGGGTAAACAGGAAGGGCGCCATGTCCGGCCGACCCCAGGGGCCGTAAACGGTGAAGAAGCGCAGGCCGGTGGTCGGCAAGCGGTAGAGATGACTATAGGTATGCGCCATCAACTCGTTGGCTTTTTTCGTCGCCGCGTACAGGCTGACCGGGTGATCGACGTTGTCGTGTTCGGCGAAGGGCATCCGCCTGTTGCCGCCATAGACGCTCGAACTCGACGCGTAGACCAGGTGTTGCACGCCGCTGTGTCGGCAGCCCTCAAGCACATTCACGAAGCCCACCAGATTGCTGTCGACGTAGGCATTGGGATTGAGCAGCGAGTAGCGCACCCCGGCCTGCGCCGCCAGGTGGATCACGCGCGCAAAACCTTCGTCGGCAAACAGCGTCGCCATCGCCTGGCGGTCGGCGATGTCCATCTCGATGAACCGGAAATCGCCCTGCCCGGCGAGCACCGCCAGGCGCGCGTGCTTGAGGCTGACCTCATAGTAGTCGTTGAGATTGTCGATGCCCACGACGCTGTCGCCGCGACGCAGCAGGCTCTGCACCGTGTGCATGCCGATGAAGCCGGCGGCGCCGGTCACGAGGATTTTCAAGTGTGCTGACTCCGGAAATCAGGCTGCCAGGCGGCCATGTTGCGGTGGATGGTGTCGATCGTCTTCGGTTGCAGCCCCTTGAACTGCAGGTGTGGCAAGTGCAGTCAGTTGCGGGCAAACGTTGCTTCCGGCGATGTGCTCATCGTAAGATGATCACCCGTTGCGTCGGCGGAGAGCCTCTCGTTCAAGGGGGAAGTCTTGTTGTCATCAGAGTGTGCCGCCCTTGCTGCCTCCGCGTCGCGGATTCGTCCAGACCATCGTAAGATAACATACTTGTTCAAGCAATCATGAACTTGGCTGTGGTGGCTTGCTGTGCGTCAGTCCGGGCCAGCAATATTCAGGCCTTCGGTACAGGATTTCTGACGGCGGCCAGCAGTTCGCGTGGGCCACACGCCCACTTTCCGGAAAACCCTTCAGTTGGGTTGGATCACCGATGAAAATCGCAACCTGCGAGTTCAATCCACATCCAACGACGTTTCAATACATCCCACGAGCAACACATAATCAACTAATAAACAGCTACATACATCCTACAACGTCGCATTTTGTCTCATGACGTCGCGTCAAAACCGGGTAGCTAAGTGGGTAGCTAGATGGGTAGCTCGCTGCTAGAATCACTCGCAGCTACCCACTTCGCACAATGCATCAGCCGACCACGTCGAGATCAGCCAAGCTAGCAACGGCGCGGCGAACGTGGGACAAAGGTTATCGATGCGAGGGAAAAGTCGCCACAACAACAGACCCTGGTGACCGGGAGCCGGCAAGAAGGACTCGATTGATCCTGACCGGGAGTCGGACATCATGGGAACCCAGATCAACGTACTCGACGACATCCAGATAAAGCACTGGGTCAACAAAGGCGCACCAATTGCCCGTTCCGATGGGGGTGGCCTGACTTTCACCCTGTCCGAGGCGGGAACCGCTACATGGATACTCCGCTACCGGATGGGAGCCGGCCGCCGCAAGGAACTGACCCTTGGCAATTACCCCGACTTGTCGCTCGCCAAAGCCCGCCAGATGGCCAGAGAACACAGAGTATCAATCGACAAGGGAGAGGACCCCGCCGCCAAGAAAAAAGTCGAGAAGATGCAGTCCAAGATGGCCTGGACCGTCCGCGCATTGATCGACGACTACAAGCAGAAGAAACTGGTGACGCCCAGCCTCGCTGAAGGGACCATCTATTACCGAAAGTGGGATCTGGAAAAAGTCATACTGCCCAAGCTCGGGTCGCTGGAAGTTCGGCACATCACGCCGGCCAAGATCGTTCACGTGCTTGAGTCGGCAAAGCGTTCCTGGACGATTTCGAAGCGAATTCTGACTTCGTGCAAGCTGCTTTTTGCCCATGCGTGTGGAAAGCGCTTGATTGACTCCAACCCCGCCGCTGGAATCGACCTGATTGCCCTCATGGGAGAACGCCCACCGATTCGCAAGCGCGTGATGCTGAACGAAGAGGAGTTGCGGACCCTATTGGCCGACATAGACGATATCGGCGTGGAAAACGCCTTGGCCTTCCGGATTCTGCTCGCCACCTGCGTGAGGTCCGTCGAACTGGCGAAAGCCCGGTGGGAGCACATCGACTTTGATGGTGCAACCTGGTGGGTTCCAGACGATTCCGTGAAGACGCGGAAGGGCTTCCTGGTTCCGCTCACGCCGACTGTCGCAAACTGGTTCAAGGACCTGCGTGATCTCGCAGGGGAATCTCCATGGGTACTACCAGCGAGGATCGAGCGTCGGCGTCGGCGGCTTGGAGATACCCACGTCGGTGAAACCACCTTATGGGCCGCTATTTCACGTGCATTCGAGCGCGGTGACATTCAGATCCGAAAATTCACGCCTCACGACACCCGTAGCACGGCAAAGGGACACATGCGCAACATGGGCATATCCCGAGAGATTTCCGAACTGGCCCTGAATCACACGTTGAAGGGCATGGAAGCGATCTACGATGTCCGTGAAGAGATTCCAGAACGTCGGGAAGCCCTGGAACGCTGGGCAAGCTTCATCACGGCGTGCGAAAGCGGACGGCCGTGGAAGCCGGGCCCGCTTCGGCAGATTGCTTAGCTTCGCCAACGTGAGGAACTGATTGGGCGATGTCCGCGATATCCCGATTTTTCTCAAAGAGGTATCCGGTCGCATTGCGCTCGGAACGCGCATGTCAGGCACGCCTTCTGAGAGTATGACCAGCGCGGCAGAACGCGGCCTGCGAGAACGTCTTCCCGCCTCCTGACCAAGGCCACCACCTGTTCGTCAGTTATCAATTTGACGCGATGCGCGGTCGGTAAGGCCCGCGGGGCCGGCGCCTTCACCAACACATACCCGTAGGACGCCACCGACTGCCCCGTCTGCCCCATCACCGCCATCCTTTGTGCGGACAACTGGATCACGCCCGACAGGCAGGGCTGGTTGCTCCAGCGAGTCTTGAACTCCACCAACACGATCACGCCGGAGGGCATCCGGTAAGCCCGGTCAAGCTTCGCCACCAGTCCGACCGGCGTGGAAACCCGGAACAGCCTTTCCATGTAGACCAACTCGGCATCCCGCAGCGCTGCCGGTCGTGAGGCCCGCTCAGCCCGTGCGGCGTGGGTCTCAATTGATCGCCACCGCGCCATGACGAGCGCGAAGCCTACGACGGCAACGGCGCAACCGACACCCCACGCTAGCGCCGACACTTGCCGCCCCCACGCAAGCCTGACCACCACCGAAGCCCCGTCGCTATCGCACCCAAGACCATGCGCACCGGAACTTGCAACGGGGGCCACCGGCGCAGGACGACGCAGATGCCGGGTGCCCCCCGATAGTAGAGGCGGATCACCCGGCGTCCCCAAGCGCTGGGTCGCAGTGCCTCGTCCCTGAACCGGCGCAGGACCTCCGTCTGCCAAGCCTCGCCGAACACGCAGGTGGCGATGAAACAGCGCCCCTTCCGGGCGGCCTGCGCGGAAGCCGCCAAACCTTCCCTATAGAAGTGCTCATGCTCGACCAGCCCGCGTGCCCGGGCTCGCTGCTGCCCGGCCGTACGACGGGTTCCATGGAGATGCTCGAACACCACCAGCCGTTCGCAGCGACCCATCTGTGCCAGGTCCGAAGCACTGACCATCCGGCCGCTCACCGGCCGGCGCGATCGCTTGCCCATGGCCGGCTCACGCGTCGATCGCTGGCGCGAAGAGGTCGTTGGTGATGTCGCCATTGCCCTCCTGCGCGCTACTTGCGGAAGGCAGATGAGGCGAGCCACGTCCCATCTCGGCGAAGACACCGCTCTGCGCCAGCAAACCATCGTAAGCCAGCACGCGCAGGCGATTGACCCGCTTGGTACCCTTGTGAAACTGGATCAATTCGTCATACAGACGTGGATGGTCGGCCCGCGCCAGTTCGAAGACGAGACGAATGGGCTTGGGATCCTTCACATGATCGGTGCTCATTCAATCTCTCCCGACACGCCTTGGGCACGCTCCTTCCCGGTGGCTGCCATTGAACTGCGCGCGTAGTTCTGCCCGGCCAGCTGAAAACCCCGCACATTGGCGAACATCGGTTCCTTCACCTCGTGGATGCGGTGCTTCGGGAACGCTGCCTTGACCGCCTTGCGGAACAGGAACGCCCCACCGCCGACCAGGATGATGTTCTGCAGGCTGTGCGGTGCCTCGATCCACTCCTTCATCGTCGACACGGCCTGCTCGGCGACGGTCTCGGCCAGGGGCAGCAGGCGCTTCATGTCGTACGGTTTCTGGAAGATCATCGGCTGCTTGCCGGTGCGCAGCGCCAGGTCGATGGCGTCGTAGTCCCGGTACGGCGAGCCGATATCCTTGGTGATCTCGGCCGCCAACAAGCGCAGCACGTCCGACATACCGCGGTTGAATGAGTAACTCTGCTTCTGCACGAGGCGCATGCCTCGGGCCACCAGCCAGTCGAAGGTACGCGAACCCGGATCGATGATCAGGCTCTGCTCGTTGCCGATGATCGCCATTTTCTGGTGCTCGGAGGCGAAGTGCGCCAGCGCCCCTTGCGGCTGAGCGACGGCCATGGCCTTGCCGACCGTCACGACCTTGCCGCCGCCGATGCCGTGCCGGCCGGTCATGGCCTTCTCCAGCGCCGCTTTCTTGACCGCGAAGAGCGCCACCGGCAGCCCCACCACGAGGAGGTCGATGTGGCTCACCTTCATCATGGAGAGCGCTCCCCTGAGCAACGCCATGTACTCGGGCGTCTCGGTGTATTCATCATGCAGTTGTTTGGCGCGGAAGGTATCAGCGGCGAGGCTCACGTCCGGCCCGACCTCGTAGAACAGCGGGCCGATGGGGATGCACACCGTTTTCTTGCGCTCACTCGCCGGCCACGACGGTGAGTCGTCGCTCGACGGATAGGCAACGGACGGAAAGCTGGCGCAGCGGATGTCGGTACCGGCCGCGGCCGTGACGAATTTGGTGTTGCCGGATCCGACATCGACCGCTCTGACGATCAATTCCATCGCAAGACTCCGAAGTAGGGTTGAGGTCGATCAGCATCGACAGGGCGATCTGATCCCGCCACACGAAATCCCCACTCAATGAGGCCGATTTCGGCATCGGGCCCGGCCCGCTGTCAGCGAACCGGCGATGCACGGACATTTCGCTGACACTTGAAAGCGTCATCCCTCGGCGGAGCGGCGTGTGTGTCACTACGCTCTCATTCAAATGGCGGGCATCAACCCCATGCGCGGCAGTTGCCGCCGGAGCGGTCCCCGCGCGAGCATCGCCCTGAGTTGCCCCGCTCAGGACCAGAGGCAGAGATTTCCCCCGTCAAGCCCGCCCGCCGACTCGTTGCCCGCAGCTTTGCGACAATAAATGCGCCTTACCGCACTCTCCCGGGCGAGCAAGTGCCACCCGCAATCTCCCGAGAATCGCCGCGCTTTCGCGCCGCCCACTTGACCGCCCTACCCGCGTGGCGTCAACTACGATTTCCCGAGGGCCATCCTGGCCCCGCTCCATCGCGGAGCAAAAGGCGTCGCAGTCGTTACCTGCCCTTGAAGCGCCGGTCCCGAACCGACGATGCCCTCGCCCTTGAGGCGGCGGTCCCGAGGTATTTTTCGTAGTGCAAGTCGCCGTGGCTTGGCCAGCGTTCATCGCTGGGCGCTCCCTGAAGCGCGCCACGGCCAACAGAGCACCCGGCCGGCACCCGATGCCGTGCCCCTGTTCCCGCCATCCTTTGAGCACGCGGTTCGCCGCAGCGCGCGGTCGTGTTTGCCCCCTTGGGCTCCCCGCGCGCCTTCGCTCACAAGCTCGACACTGCCCTGGACTTTCGGTCAGGGGCGGACCCATGCGAGTGGATGGCGCTACGACTCCAGAACCGATCCACCAGATGGCGCGAGGCTAGACCTCGCCGCCGATGCCCAAGCCACGCCCCAGAGGCCGGCCGGCATCACCACCCCCATGGCTGCAGAAATGCACGGATGGGCCGGATCAACCCGTTTCGTTTTTAAGACCGACCGAGTTGGCGAGCGCGGACGCGCTGGCCGACGAACCCTTGGGTAGGTGCCGCGACGCCGTGGTCGCGCGCGGTGCCGAAGTTCTTGACCACTGACCGGCGCGGGCAACGGAATCCGTCCTGCCGGTGGCCTCTATGGATTCCACGCCAACATCGGCTTGCCGTTCGGGCGGCGGGCCTCAGACTTAGGAGCCATCGCCATGTCGGACGCAATCCCCAGCAAGACTGTTCGCCGTATATCTCGCCGCCGGCAGCAGGAACCCGCCAGCCCCGGGCGTTCCAGCCAGCAGCAACCCGCTCGCCCCCAGGGTTGGGCGGGCAAGACCCCCCAGGAAATCCTCGCCCGCTACCAGCCGGGCACGGCGCCGCCGCTCAAGGTGCTGGAGATCCTGATCCAACTCTTCAACACCCAGCATACGGCGCTGGAGAAAACCGTCTCGCACAAGACGCGGCAGGAACGCGCGCAGTTTCTGCAGCGCTTCTTCCGCGACCTGAAGCAGAAGGCGGGCTTCAAGACGGTGCCGGACCCGCGCAACCTCGGGCAGAAGCACATCCACGCCATGGTGCAGGTCTGGCAGCAGGCGCATCTGGCACCGGCGACGATCCAGACCTACCTGAGCTTCCTGCGGGGGCTGGCGATGTGGATGGGCAAGCACGGCTTCGTGCGCAAGCCGAACCACTACGGCCTGAGCCTCGAGGAGTACCAGCGCCACGAGTCGGCCCAGCGCGACAAGAGCTGGAGCGCCCAAAACATCGATGCCGAGGCGGTGATCGCCGAAGTTTGCAAGTTCGACATCCGTGTCGGTGCGTCGCTGCGGCTGATGTCGGCCCTGGGGCTGCGGCGCAAGGAGTCGGTGCAGTTCCGGCCATTCCAGCATGTCATGCCGTTCAGCGAGACCGGGCTGCCAGAGAACCAGCAGCAGGCGGATCGGTATGCATGGGTCAAGGGCAAGGGCGGCCGGGTGCGCTGGATTCCCCTGGACAGTCCGGCCCATCTGGCAGCGCTGGAGTTTGCCCAAGGCGTGGTCGACAGTCGCGACGCCCACATGGGTGATCCGCGTCGGGACCTGAAGCGAAATCTGCGGCGGCTGGATTACGTCCTGGAGAAATTCGGCATCACCCTGCGCAAGCGGGGCGCGACAGGCCATGGCCTGCGCCATGAGGTTCTTAACGATGCCTATGAAGATGTCGCTGGCGTACCGTCGCCGGTTCGAGGGGGCGGGCCGGTCTCCCCGAAACTGGATCGGGCGGCGCGGCTGGCGGTATCGCAGTTGGCGGGGCATGCGCGCGCAAGAGCGGCAGATGCCTACTGCGGAAAGTCGGTTGGTGGTCGCAGTGGAGCCCCCGGCACCCCACCACCCCGCGTGCACGGCGCCGATACCGACGATTCGCCCGCGACCTGACGACAGCCGGTCAACGTCTGACGCCCTTTGGATCATTTTGAAGGAGCCAACATGAACGAGATCAATCGACGCAGTCCTTACTGGCTGAGCCCCGGCATCGACGTGCCGACGCGCGACGAATTCCTGTTGTTGTTATCGCGCCGCACGCTGCGCGGTTTCTATGTGGACCGAGATACCGGCGAATCGGCATTCGTGCCAACCGCAGAGTTCATGCGCGAGAGTCCCTTGTGGCGTATCGACGTGCTCGACGATATCGCGGATGGCTTACAGCGAACACGCACCCATGCCTTGGTGGCATTCTTTCGGGAATGCCAGGCCAAGAACCATGACGTGCCGATGGCCAGGCAGCTCGCAGCCTTTCGCGGAATGTGTCAGCGAATCGGTATAGAGCTGCCGGACGACTTGGAGGCGTTGCTCGTCTTGGATCAACAATTCCGCCGATCAGCAACGTGGGGCTCGACAGGCCAGGCCACGAAGTGACCATCGACATCTCCCGCCTCGTCGCCGCTTCCGCAATCGGCGAGGTTGGGAGCCGAGATGGCGGGTACCGCTGCTAACCGCCGTCGCGGCCAAGAGGGACGCTATTTCCGAACTGCCAGGACCGTGCAGCTTCTCGCGAGAAAGCAGCGCCTGCGGAATTGCGGGAAGATCAAGAAAGGTGGCTCTACCCACCCTGGGACGGCGAGCACCGTGCCAGGATGCGTTTCCAGCCGTTCCTGGCGGCAACCGCTTCGCGCAGGATGTCGAGGTATTCGTCCACATCCAATCTGTCGTCCGCCGGCATCGGCCCCTGCGCGTATTCCGCGAGCAGTGTCTGCCGAGCCCGCAGTCCCTGGCCGAAATCGTGAATACGGCTGTAGGTCTCGCAGGCATAAGCGAAGGTCTCGCGCTTGGCGAACTCGATTTCCAGCAGCCACTCACGCCGCCGGGTCTCGCGCAATCCGATCGTGCGACGCTTGCAGTTGTGAAAGATATGTGCTGCCTCATGGACCAGGAAGTCGTCGAAGCGGCCCGGGGCGCCGAAGTATTCGGCCGACAGGTAGCAGGTCGTTCCTTCGCTGAGGCCGAGAAGGTTGGGCGCGTCGTCAGCCAGGAGTTCCGTGCCGACGCCGGCGAGATAGAGGTTCGCCAGGTCCCAGGCGGTACTGAGCCATGGCGTCTGCTCGAGCACCGCGTCGATCGTGGCCGGCGTGAGAAAGACGACCGAGCGTCCGAGCACGTCGAGGACGGAGTCCTGTTCGTGGACCGGGAACAATCCCCGCACCATGGGGCCCACTTTGCCGCGGGTGAAGGCAACGACATCCAGTTCGGGCAGGGCTGCAGGGAGTTCGGCGTGCGCCGTTCGATGGCGTACCGTCGAGATCAGTGCGTGGCGCAGCGCGACACTGCCGTACCGGGCCTGGGCAATGTAGTCGTCCCCCGGCCATGGCCGGAAGTGCGCATCGTGCTCGCCGCTGCGAAGGTAGCGTTCTATCGCTTGCTGAGGGGATTCCTGCATGGGTTTCTTCACTCGGTCAAGGCGCCTGCATGGCCGTGTCGTTTCTGGCCCAAGTCCGCATTGGCTCGCTCGGTGGCCACCGGTCCCCCCGACGCATCCTGCCGCGGGCGGATTCGGTCGCACCGCCACGTCGGACAAGCGTTCTCCGGCGTGCAAAGCGATGGCTGACGATCACCTTGCCCAGGAGTCCTGGTTTTGCGGCAAGGACCGGCCGGGATCGTAGACCTGGAGCGAATCAGTCGCCGTCAGCGCATTGACGAACAGGACCAGATTGGTACCGCCCACCCTCGCCTGCGACGGAAAGAGAATCCCTTTGCCGCCCGCCGCGATCACCGTGTCCCCGACGATCCAACTCGGCGGCTCGATACGCTGGTTGAACCACAACGCTCGCCAGTCGCAGTAGAAGTCCTCCCAGATCGGTGGCCATACCGAGGCATCGTAGCCGGCGGTGAAGTCCGCCACCGGCTCGACCGTCAGCTGATAACTGGTCAGGGTTCCCGGCGGGAGCAGGCTCGACACCTGCTGGTATTCCCGCACCGCCGTTTCGGTGTCGAGGGCCAGATAGAGCGCCTCGACGCCCGGCCGGTTGGCTCGCCCGCCGTGTTTGGCCGCCCCGGCGCCGCTCGTCGGCGCAACCGCCCACTTCGGCACATGCAGGCGATAGGCGGTGACGCCAGCCAGCCGGATCAGCTTCATCCCGCCGCGCCCGCTTCGAGGGACTCCACGTAGCGCAGCACATCCTCGGCCCGCCCTTCCGACACCAGTTGCTCGGCCGTCTTGTAATTGAACGGCGGCAGGGGTTCGTTGCGATACCAGAAGATGGCCCGGCCGACATCGCCGGTCAGGTCGTTGGCGGCACGCAGCACGCGCAGGGCCTCGCGCATGAAGCGCTGCACGCTCTCCGAGGCGGGCGCCCGGCTCAAGGTGTTGCGGTGAACATGGGCCTGCCCGGCCAGCGTCTGGAGGTCGATGCTCAACACGTCGCTGAATCGCTTCGGCGAGAGCACGGCCGGTCCGGCTTCCTGGTCACGCAGGAAATCCAGGAAGCCTTCGAAGCCGTGGGTCAAGGCAGGGGCATAGGCAGCGGTCATTGGCATGGCGTCTCTCCGGCAAGCATTTACTGCACTGCAGCTCTTACGCACATTATATGCACTCTTTTGGCACAAATCCAGGTAGCTCAGGCTGGCTGGACTTTGGACTCGTCCTTGGGAATGTCTGCCCTCTGCACCTACCTCTCAAGCCTGGATGCCCTCCTGCCGACACCCACCGCGGCGGGCGAGGGTCGCGCGACGCGCCTGCGCCTCGTGTCTTCCCGCATCGGTTCAACGGCATTGCATTGCAGAGGCTTACTCGGCCATTGCCGGTTCTGCTTCTTCGCCTGGCAAGGATTCTGAGCACTCGCCTGCTGTCGGCAGAGCCTGAACCCGCAACACCGCCGGCAACCAGCCGGTTCCCGCCAGCGTCTGTTCCGCCCCCGTCACCACAGCATCCTTCTTGAGCGCGGCCAGCGGGCTGGCGGCATTGGCATCGACCGCCTCGGTAACGACCTCGAGGATGCGTGCCTTGGAAACGTGGTTGAAGTACGAGGGACCGGTGGCCGTCCACCATTGAGTCATGTCCAGCCCCAAGGCCCGCGCCAACGCCTCGTTGCTGTGCCGCTCGGGCTCGGTGCCGTAGATACCTGTCACCGTGACCGCGACGACGAAGGTCAGCAGGCGCAGCACCGTCGCCTGCTCCTGGGCGAGCAGCCACGGGAAGACGTCCTCCAGGTTCTCCGGCAGCCGCTCGGCCCAGGCGGTGCGCTCGGCCTGAAGCTTCGCCCAGGCGGCACTGGCCTCCATGTCCTCGGCGGCAGATCGCAGTTCGGATTGGCTGTCGGTCGCGCTAATGGCGAAGACGTTCTCCGAGCGGCAATAGTAGAGGTCATTGCCCCGGAAAGTCTTCTGCGCCAGATGTGCAGTGATCGCGGCCAGGGCCACGTCGGGGCGGTCGAGCAATTCGGCCTGGACGGCGGCGACCCGGTGGGCGGTAAGGCAACGCACCAGCTTCTCGGAATGCACCGGGCGGGTCTTGGGCGACGGCAGCGACACCAGTGGCTCGTTGGTACCGTTTTCAGAGGCCTGTCGGGCGGCCTGGACCATGTCGCTGCGATCCTCGGGGCGGATCAGGCCGTACTTCACCGCGACGGCGCCGTTGTGGCCGACATGGACCACGCAGCCGGCCTGGGCGATCAGGTCGGCCGGCCACACGCTGAGCGTTTCGTCGAGCGCCTTGCGTTGTTCCTCCAGTCCTTCGGTTTCGCTTTCGAGCTGATAGAAGGTGTCCTCGTCGCCGTCTTCGTCGGCCAGCGTTTTCATCTGCGCGTGCAGCGCCGCGATGCGACCATCCAGATCCTCCAGGGCAGCCGCCTCCTCGGCATCCGGTTGACGCTTCGTCTTGCGCAGTTCGCCGTACTTGACGTACTCGTCGAAGGCATAGCGGACCCGGACATCGACCCATTTCCAGCCTTCGGCCGCGATCTGCTTGGCTCGCTTTTGCAGTTTGTCGGTCGCCAACTTTTCCAGCAGGGGCACATCGAGCAGGTAGACCTTCTTGTCGTCGTCGCTGAACAGGTCGCGCCGCAGGGCACCGCCGGCCTGCTCATAGGCCTTGAGGGTCACGTACTTGGCGACGGCATCGCGGTCGGACTCGATCTCGCCCTGAGTCAGCAGTTGGCGCAGGTAGTCGGGACGGCGGTTCCACGACGGCAGCGCGGCCCATGTCTGCTCCTGCTTCTGGTGATCGTCCACCGCGGCCAGCACCATCAGGCAGTCCAAGCCGATCTGGTCTTCGCGAAAAAGGGCCATCAGCTTGGGCGAGACGGTGGCGAGCTTCATGCGGCGCTTGACCACCAGCGGCGTGACGCCGAAGGCGGCAGCCACGTCCTCGACCGACTTGCCTTGCCCGATCAGCTTGGCGAAGGCCATGTACTCGTCGGCGGGATGCATCGGGATGTGAAAGCAGTTCTCCGACAGGCTGGCGATCAGCGCCCGGTCGGCCGGCACGATCAGCACGGGCACGGGGTAGTTGTCGGCGAGGTCGCCGTTGCCCGCCAACAGGGCCAGCGCGTCGAGCCGACGACCACCCGCGCAGACCTCGTAGCGGCCGCGCGCGCCCTCGACGACGATCAGGTTCTGCAACACGCCGCATTCCTTGATGGAGGCCGCGAGTTCGGTGATGCTCATTTTCGGGGTGCTGCCACCGGCGCGCGCCTGATAGTTCTGCGAGAGGACCAGCTTGTTGAAGGGAACGAAGGTACGGGGCGACGCTTCGATGATGGCGTCGATTTCGGCTTTCGTGAATTTCATACGGAGGGCTCCTGAACGGTTGAAGGAGGCATGCCGAGGGACATGTCCATGGGTTCAGAATCTCATCCGAACCCCACTCTTCAAGCCTCCGGGCGTTGCTGCCAGAAGTGATGCGCAAACACGGACGGCAGAGCCAATGTAAGTCGAATGGCATTCTCCTCGATCCATCGGCTCGCGGGGGTCGCGCCTGATCTCGAAATGGTGGCGCCAAACCAGCCGTTCCTGCTGGGCGCCCCTGCCGCCGACCACTACGCTGAGGCCCTCTTCCTCACCCCGCACAGGCCTTCATGCATTCCAATTCCCAGCGGCGACATCGGCGCTCGGCCGTCATGCAGCGCATCGCGGGTCTGGAGCGGGCGCTGGAACAGGCGCAGCACCTGCTCCACCAGGACGATCTCACGCCACTCCTGAACCGTCGCGGATTCCGACGCGCCTGCGACCGGTGGGCGGGCAACGGCCCGATGGCCATGGCGGCCTGCTGCGTGATGATCGACCTGGATGGCTTCAAGGCCATCAACGACCGGCACGGCCATCCGGTCGGCGACGCCGCGCTGGTTCACTTCGCCGCAACGCTGCGCCGGCATGTGCGTCCCGCCGACACCATCGCGCGGCTGGGCGGCGACGAGTTCGCCCTGATCCTGATGAACTGCAGCGGCGACGATGTGTGCCTGCTGCTGGAACGCCTGCAGCAGGCACTCGCCGGATCACCCCTGTCAGTGCCCGGTGGCGCCCTGCCGCTGCGGTTCTCTGCGGGGGTCGCCGAGCTTCATGCCGCGGAATCGCTGGGGCAGGTATTGGAGCGTGCCGATGCCGCCTTGCTCGATGCGAAGCAACTGGGCAAGGCGATGGTCCGCCTGAGCGTTTCACCGGCGCGGTCTGCGCCGGCCGCCACGGCGAGCGCAGGCGACCGACAGACCGCTTCAGCGTGCCTCCCCATCGCAATCGATGAAGGGGAAAACGACGGGTAGTCAGATCCTCAGCATGTTCCACCAGATGCCTGCATCGTTGGACGCCATCCGATTGGACGCGCATCAGGCCCCTCACTGTTGGTGGCCCAT